>CAWHLD010000011.1:0-65557 GCA_963830075.1 uncultured Rubrobacteraceae bacterium
GATCCTCGCCCTGAGGTACGCTTCGGGGTAGTTGTGGCGGTCGTCCTCGGGGCGCTGGTAGGTGACGCCGAGAGCCTGCCCCCGCGGTACGATCGTGACCCGGTTTACGGGATCGGCCCCCGGCACGACGAGACCCAGGATGGCGTGGCCGCCCTCGTGGTAGGCGATGCGCTCGCGCTCCTCCGGGCCCACCAGCAGCGGACGCTCGGGGCCTAGCACTATCTTCTCTAAAGCGTCTAGAAAGTCCTTCTGGCGCACCTCCTCCTGCTCGCGGCGTGCCGCCAGAAGCGCAGCCTCGTTGACCAGGTTAGCCAGGTCTGCGCCAGAGAGCCCGGCGTCGAAGCGGCGAGCTCCCCAAGGTCCACACTGTGGCGAGCGGCACGCTTCTGGTGTGTACCCCGAGGATCGCCTTGCGGCCAACCTTATCCGGAAGGTTCACTACCACGCGCCGGTCGAAGCGCCCGGGCCTGAGCAGGGCCTTGTCGAGCACGTCGGGCTGGTTGGTGGCGGCCAGCACGATCACGCCCTCCTTACTGGAGAAGCCGTCCATCTCGGTGAGGATCTGGTTTAGGGTCTGCTCCTGCTCGCTAGATCCCCCGATGGCCGTCTGGCCGCGGGCGCGGCCTATGGAGTCGAGCTCGTCGATGAAGATGATCGCCGGGGCGTTCTCGCGGGCCTGCTTGAAGAGGTCCCTGACGCGGCTCGCGCCCACCCCCACGAACAACTCGACGAACTCGGAGGCGCTCAAGGAAAAGAACGGCACCCCCGCCTCCCCCGCGACGGCCTGCGCCAGGAGCGTCTTGCCCGTTCCCGGCGCTCCCACCAGCAGCACGCCTTTCGGTGCCGCCCCACCGAGGCGCGTGTACTTCTCGGGATCCTTGAGGAAGTCCACGATCTCGACCAGCTCGTTTTCGGCCTCCTCGATGCCCGCGACGTCGTCGAAGGTGACCCTGGTGCCCTGCTCCTGATCGTAGCGCCTGGCGCGGCTCTGGCCGACGCCCGTGAGGGCGCCGCCCACGCCGCCGCCCTGCCGCTGCGAGCGCCTGTAGAGCCAGATGTAGCCCCCGATCAGGAGCAGCGCCGGCCCGAAGGCGAAGAGCAGCGTCTGCCACAAGCCTCCACCTTCCTGTATCGGCTCGGCACTGATCTCTACCCCGTTGTCTATCAAGAGCTCCTCAAGCCCTGGATCGACGAAGGACGGGAGCACGGTGGTGAAGTTCTTGGAGGTGCGCGAAGGCTCCGAGCCGGGATCCGAGCCGCCCTCTCCTTTCGGCGGGTAGGTGACCGCTGCTCGAAGCGGCCCTCGACAGTGTCCCCCTGGCCGTAGATCATCTCGACGTTGCTCGCCCCGACCTGCTCCTTGAAGAAGGTGTAGGGCACCTCGACGGGCGCTTCGGGGCCAGGGAAGAGGAACCTGAAAAGGAGAAAGTTCGCGAGCAGTATGAGCGCGAACCACAGCCATGTCCTCCTTGGTGGCATGGCGCTCTGTCCCCCCGCTCCGGGCTCGCGCCGCGGTTCGTCCGGGGGGCTCTCGGTAGGAGGGGAGTTCCTCCCGGTCGTATTGGTGTTGTCTTGTGGCGTGCTCATCAGGTACCTCCTTCGGCGTGCTCTCGCCTTGGTCCACTTGCGCAGAAATACTCAGCCGCTCACGAACCGACCATCGGTGCTGATAAGGTGGCGAACCATTGCGGGCGGTGTACGCGGGTCGTCCACGAAGTGGCTGCGTTCTAAGACGACTGATGAGTAATTGCGGCGAACGCGGAAGGAGCCGAAATCTATGCTGGCACCGAACCTTCTCCCAAAGGTGGTGCTGAATGGACTTCGACTCCTTCCTCCTCTCATTGTACGTATCGGTGGACGATTGGTGGCAGGCCGTCCACGCTTCGGCCCCGCGCCGCCCGGGTCGCCCGGCACTGCTCACGGACCCGGAGGTCATCACCCTGGCGATCCTCGCCCAGTGGCCCCGCTTCCGCAGCGAGCGCGACTTCTGGCGCTTCGCCTCGGCACACCTGCGCTCCTACTTCCCGAAACTGTGCACCCAGAGCCAGTTCAACCGCAGGGTACGGGCCTTGGAGCCCGAGCTGCGCGCGTTGCAGAAGGCGTTGGCCGGGGATCTTTGCGACCCTTCGGCCGTCTACCGCGTGATGGACACGACCCTCATCCCGGCCATCGTGAGGGTGAGGGCATCTCGCAAGAAGTTGTTCTGCGGGCAGGCCACCTTCGGCAGGAGCGCCTCCAAGACCGAGTGGATCTACGGCTTCAAGGTGGCACTCGTGGTAGATCCCGATGGGGTGGTTACCGTCTTCGGGCTGGCCCAAGCCTCCTCCGACGAGAGGCCCATAGGGGAAGCCCTCGTGGCTCAGGATCGTCACGTGGCCTACCTGGCGGACAAAGGGTTTACGGGGGTGGAGTGGGAGCGTCGCTGGCTGGAGGTCTACGGGGCGCTGGTGGCCGCCACCCCGTACGAGGACTCTCGCCGGGCATGGCCGAAGACCGATCGCCGGTGGGCGTCTGGAAAGCGCCAGATCATCGAGGGGGTGATCTGCCAGCTGAAGGACTTTTTCGGCCTGGAGCGCCACCGAGCGAAGACGTTGGGCGGTCTGCTGGCACGTCTGGCCGCCAAGATCGCGGCCTACACCTGCGCTCAACGCATGAACCACTCCCTCGGTCGGCCCCTACGTCACCTGGCGGACCTGTTGGTCTAGATTCATTGCACATCACTCGTCTAAGAGGTTGGTCTCGGGAACTTCTGGCGAGTGAGATCGGTGCTCACGGCGACTATCCCCGTCCCGGCCACAAGCGCCGGTCCCCGAAGCCCTTCGATATATACCCTTCGCTCATGTTCCGTGCCTCCTCGCTCTTTCGCTGGCAATCTGGCCGTTGTGAAGGCCCGAACTAGCAAACGCCGAAGATGGGGGGACCAAACCCAAGACAATCGAGAGACGCAGCCACGATGAGCAAAACCACCACAATCAAGATAACGAGGCGTATCATTACTACTCACCTTTCATGTCTTGATACTACAACGACAATGTGCCAGTCGACGGCCGTTTCATCGGATCGTACCGGTCGCGGGTGCCCCGCCCCCGGGCCGTTGGCTTTCACCGAACATTCAGGACGCTGGCATCGATCAGTTTCATTCCGCTTCATTTCGATCTCCCTGTCCGCATGACGCCGAAGGCCGCGCCACCACCTGCCACGACGAGCTCTATTCCGATTCCGCTACCGGCTCGCAGTGTCCTGGCTGGTCGCTCTGTCATCTATCCTGCCCATCTCCCTCGGTGGCGGCCCGAGCAGGCTGGCCTGGCCGACGTCCTCGATGGTGAGCATGCCGACGAGCTCTCCGTTCTCCGTGACCGGCAGCGCCCTGAGGCCGCTCTGCCGCAGGATGGGAAGAGCGTCCTCGAAAAGGTCGGCCTGGGAAGAGATCGTGGGAACATTCGTCTTCATCAGGTCGCGGACGCTCGCGTACCTCTCGGGGGAGTGGGCCGCGGTCATGATCTCCTCGCGCGTGATCATGCCAACGAGCTTCCCGCTCTCGTCCACCACGGGGAAGTCCTCCTGGTAGCCGTGGATGACCGAGTCCAGGACCTGTCCGAAGGTGTGGTAGGGCGTAACGGTTTCGGTGCGGGGTTTGGTACCCATGACGTCAGAGACTCTCAGCCCGCGCGTCTGCTCCCTTTGTCTGACCATCTGGGCCTCTCCGTTTGCGCCGAAGAAGATGAAGACGCCGATGAGGGCGAGAATGAAGTTGCCACCGAGCAATCCTATGAGGAAGAAGGCCAAGGCGAAGAGCTGCCCCACCCTCGAAGCGATCTCCGTCGCGCGGAGTGCTCCCAGGCGGGTGGCGAGCGCTCCCCGCAACACGCGCCCGCCGTCCAAGGGAAAGGCGGGGATGAGGTTGAAGAGCGCGAGGACAACATTCAGGTAGCCCAGATAGAAGAAGAACTGGCCCACCGACCCGATGCCCGTGAACAGGTCGGTCGGCATGCGAGGTTGGGCTCCGAGCAGAAGGCCCACGCCGAAGAAGATCGGGGCGAGCACCACGTTTACCAGGGGACCGGCGAGGGTTATCTTGATCTCATCAGAGGGCTTCTCGGGGAGGGACTCCAGGTTGGAGACCCCGCCTATGGGCAGGAGCGTTATGCTGCGAATCCCGATGCCGAGGCGCTGGGCCACCAGGGAGTGGCCGAACTCGTGCAAGAGCACGCAGATGAACAGCGCCACTATCACGGCTATCGGCGTGAGCGCCCCGGCCAGAGTACCCGAGGTCTGGTAGCCGAGGAAGGCGAAGAAGGCCAGGAGCAGCAAGAAGGTCCAGTGCACCTTCACGTCTATGCCCGAGAATCGTCGCTATCTTGAATGAACCGCCCATAAGGAATCTCCAGTTCGTCTCTAGGGATTAAATAGCCTCTGCCGTCGATCAGCCGAACGTGAAGCAATAAGCCTCCACGCCCGTATCGAGAAACTCGATCTCGAAGAGTCGATCAGAAATGGGCTTCTGTTGCCGGATCAGCTGGTACAGCCGCTGTTCGCTGAGCGTGCCGTTGCCCTGCTCGTCAACTTCAGTTCCGTGAGCGGCGCCCGGCGGCTCTCCATCGATGAGCACGCGAAACGGTACCGACGGTCCTCGCTCGGCCGGTCCCATCACGAGGTTCACGTCGCGCGCATGGAACCGGATCGCGATCCGTCCGGGCGCCTCGTCGAGCACCGCCGCGTGCTCGGCAAGCGTCCAGACGCCCGACGGGGCCCACTCGTTCAAGCTCAGCCTCGATGGCTCGGGATAGTCGTGAGGCTCGTCGAATCTCTCACCGTCTGGGGACGCGAAGCCGGAAGCGCGCCCATAGCTCAGGTACGTCTCAGGCGTTCTCAGATTGCTCCAATCCGCCGACACCTCGGTGCCTTCAGGGTCGACGGACACGAACGCTGGATCAAAGCCTTCCTTGCCCGCTTCGCGGAGCAACTGCTGAACGACCATCTCCGACATGGCGTATTCACCCTCGCCGAAGTGGTGGTAGCGGATCCGTCCCTGCCCATCCGCGATGTAGAGCGCCGGCCAGAAGTGGTTGGCGAAGGCGCGCCAGACGGCGTAGTCGCTATCGAGCGCGATCGGGTAATCCACCCTCATCTCCCGGGCGGCCGCGATCACGTTGTCGACGTTCCGCTCGAAGCCGAACTCGGGCGTATGAACCCCGATCACGGTCAGGCCCTGATCCTGGTATTTCGCGGCCCACTCACGCACGTAAGGCAGCGTTCTAAGCCAGTTGACGCACGTGTAGGTCCAGAACTGCACCGCGACAACGCGTCCGCGGAGCCCCTCTGGTGTCAGCGGCTCGGAGCCCAGCCATCCGGTCGCGCCCTCGAAAGGCGGCAGGCGGCCCTCGCTCGGCAAGATATCCGTTCCGGGCTCCCGATGCGCGCCGAAGATGCTCTGGAAGATGCTCATAGCAAGCCACCTCCGTCCTCGCGGTACGGGGCCAGGAACGCGCTCAGCGCCGTAAGCATCTGCTCGGGGGCTTGCTCGGCGACCCAGTGGCCGGCGCCGGGCCCTTCCGGTGTAGGTAGCCGGGTTGAAGTTGAGCTCATGACGATCTCCTTTCACAGCGCGTTCAGCTAGCGAAGCGACTTGAATGCGGCGCGGATCTCGTCGGCGAACAGCTGGGGCTCTTCCCAGGCCGCGAAGTGACCACCCTTGTCGACCTCGTTGAAGTAGATGAGGTTGGGGTAGGCCTTCTCGGCCCAGCTCCGCGGGGCCTCGTATTGCTCGCCGGGAAAGACGCTCACGGCCACCGGGATGGAGACGCCCTTGGTGTTGAAAAAGCCACCACGATATTCCCAATACAGGCGAGACGCAGAGACCCCCGTGTTCGTTAGCCAATAAAGCGTGATGTTGTCGAGGATCTCGTCGCGCGTCAGTTCGCCTGTGGCGCTCGTGGTCCGGTTCAGAGCCTTGGTGACCGCCGCGGCCGGCTGGCCGTCAGCATCATTGTGATCGAGAAGCCAGGCGGCTAGGCCGACGGGTGAATCTGCAATGCCGTATAAGGTTTGCGGGCGCGCCGCCATGTACTTGGCGTACTCGACTTGCTTGAAAGTTCTCTCCAGCTGCTCGTAGGCGCGTCGTTCCTCGGCCGAGAGACCGGATGGCGGCGGGTCGCCGGCCTGGAGAGCCTCGTCGACGTCGGCCGGAACGGTGGCGGGCATGTTAGAGTGGATGGCGAGCAATCCCCCGGGCGACTGCAAGCCCATCTGGTCGACGACAAAGGCGCCCCAGTCGCCGCCCTGGGCGACGTAGCGGGTGTAGCCGAGGCGCTCCATCAGTTCTGCCCAGGCTCGTCCCATACGCTCGGGGCCCCAGCCGGTGCTCGTCGGCTTGCCCGAAAACCCGTAACCCGGCATGGACGGGATGACGACGTCGAACGCGTCCTCCGCGCTCCCGCCGTGTGCGGCGGGATTGACGAGCGGATCGATGATCTTCAGCTGCTCGATGATTGAGCCTGGCCAGCCGTGGTTCACGATTAGCGGCAACGCGTCTTCGTGTTTCGAACGGACGTGGATGAAATGGATGTCCAGCCCATCGATCTCGGTCATGAACTGCGGTAGGGAGTTGAGCTCAGCCTCCACCTTGCGCCAATCGTAATCTGTCGCCCAATAGCGCGCGAGTTCCTGCATCGTCGCGAGTTGCACACCCTGGGACTGATCGGTGACGGTCTCCTTTTCGGGCCACTGCGTGTCCGCGATGCGCCGCCGAAGGCCGTCCAGGTCCTCTTGCGGAACATCGATCTGGAAGGGGCGGACTGCAGCACGGGCCATGGAGGTGTTGGCTTGGGTCATGGTGGTCTCCTTTCGTGTTCACCTGATGCTCACTCGACCAGCACGGCGAGAGGCTTCCCTTTTTCGACCACATACGTGGCGAGCTCCGCTGCGCTTGCGGTGTCCACGTTCTTCACCGCGTGGATCGTTCCAGCCGGCACGAAAAAGATCTCGCCCGCCTCAAGCGTCGTCGGTGGCTTGCCCTCGTCCCGATACTCCAGCGACCCTTAGAAGACATAGATGATCTCTTCGCCCGGATGCTTATGCTTGAAGGTCGGCGCTTCCGGGCTGAATGTCCACGCGGTTCTGGACGACTTCGCGTCCGGGAATGCCGAGATCGTGCTGCTGGAGATCGGTGCGCTCGATTCCCGAGGCCCTCTGCTCGGTGCTGCTCATGTCAGCCTCCGTGATCTCGTATTTGCCCGGCACAGGACGGAGGCGGCGCACAGATCCTACGCGCCGCCCACGTCCGCCGACTAACGCAGTGACCTGAACGCCGCGCGAACCTCTTCTGAGAAGATGTTGCGGCTCCTCCCAGGCGGCGAAGTGGCCGCCCTTGTCGGCCTCGTTGAAGTAGGCGAGGCCCGGGTAGACCGCCTCGACCCAGCTCCGGGGCGACGCCCAGATCTCGCCGGGGAACGTGGTGAAGCCGACCGGCACGGTGACCGGCGGAGGGGCCTGGCCGCTCGCAAGCGATGCGGCGAGCGCTCGTGCGTCCTCCCAGTACGACCGGGCTGCCGACGTTGCGGTGGCGGTCAGCCAGTACAGCGTGATGTTGTCCAGGATGTTCTCCCGGGTGAGATTGCCCACGGGCTCGCCGTCGACGAACGCGCGGGAGATCTTGTAGTAGCTGTCCGTGTCGTGATCGAGCAGCCAGGCCGCCAGGGCGACCGGTGAATCGTGCAAGGCGTAGCCGATCGTCTGCGGCCGCGTTGCCATCTCGAGGAAGTAGGCGAAGCCGTCTTCCTTGAACGTCGCGACCGCCGCGGCCGCTGCCTGTTCCTGCTCGGATTCCTTGGGCAGGTGATCGCCGATCGCGAGCACCGCCGTAAGTAGGTTCAGGTGATAGCCGGCCAAGCCCTCGACCGCCTGGCGACCCATCAGGTCCGTGACGAGCGCGCCCACGTCGCCGCCCTGGCCGACGTAGCGGGTGTAGCCGAGGCGGTGCATCAGCTCTGCCCACGCGCGTCCGGTGCGGGCGGCGTCCCAGCCGAGCTCGGCGGGCTCGCTGGAGAACCCATACCCGGGCAGGGACGGCAGCACGAGGTGGAACGCGTCCTCCGCTTGCCCACCGTGAGCGGTCGGGTCGGTGAGCGGGCCGACGGTCTCTAGCAGCTCGATGACCGAGCCTGGCCAGCCGTGCGTCATGATCAGCGGCAACGCGTCCTCGTGGGGCGAGCGAACGTGGATGAAGTGGATGTCGACCCCGTCGATCTCGGTCGTGAACTGCGGTAGGGCGTTCAGCTTCTCCTCGGCCTTGCGCCAGTCGTAGTCCGTCCCCCAGTAGCGCGCGAGCTCCTGCATCGTCGCCAGCTGCACGCCCTGCGACCGATCTTCGACGAGCTCCTTGGTGGGCCAGCGCGCTGCGGCAAGGCGGCGGCGCAGCTCGACGAGTTCCTCCTCCGGGATCTCGACGTGGAAGGGGCGAATCTCCCTAGTCTCGCTAGCGGTCTCGACGGTGCTGCTCATGACGTCCTCCGTTTCTTGGTGGGGCGGGGTTCGGCCGACCCCTCCTCCGTGGTTGGGGGACTTGCGGTGGGGGTGCCTCAGGTACGCGCGCTCCTTTCGTGAGCCTCCTTTCCGAGGCTCGCGACCTGTACCCGAAGATCGCAGCGTACTCCCGCGTAAAGGGGATGTATGTGCCCCGTGGCACAAAGTGCCACGGGGCACAGCGGCAGCCCTTCGGGGAGCGTACGGTGGATCCAAGACCGGGCCGTGACGATCTCCTACCTTCCCCCCTTCCGGTGATCGGCTGGTCTGGCATGCACCACATCGGGGGTCGGCCGACATCTATGACTTGGTTCCGGCCCCTGTCGTGCGCAATGCGCGCCTTAAGACCTTTCGTTCCCGGTGGTGTCGGAGGTTCGTGGATGGAATACACATCGCTGGTTCCTTGGCACTCGAAAGGCAAGTCGGAACGGGGAAGGGCCTACCTGCAACCGGCCGAGTTCATGCCCGACTACTTCCGCATCTGAGAGCGGGGCAGAGCGTCCAGCGTGGCGATCGGTGCCCGCTATTGCCTTTCGGCGATCCCTGAGGCGCTGGCCACCAGCTCGCCGCCACCGTGCCCTACCTGGATAGATTCGTAGTCCATATCCACCCCTATCATTGCGTCGGTGCTTAATTGCTCTGCAAGTGGTCGTCTTAGAGAAGCAGTGCCGATCCCGCGCCCCTCGTATTCACTCGGATCAGACGAGCTTTAAGCAGACGCACAACATTGTGCGGTCGGGCTTAGAGCGATGAGCTTACCGGATGAGACCGCTATTAGCGATGCAGACTCTTACATGCAGGATTCTGGGTACGAACTTCCGAGAATGGGTGAAAGGCGAAGTTCGTCGTACGGCCTCGAGTTGCAACTCGCGACATGCGCGCACTTCTCGAACCTTCCGCGATAATGCGGTCGCGTATTGCTATTATGACTGGCCTGTCCTAGCGGAGACTGCCTTCGCAACGCTAGCCTCCTTCGTCAACGGAGTCGGTCATTTGGGCGACCAGGTTATTGCTCGGCTTTAGGGAAACGGCGTGCGCATGCTCGACTCCTGGATATGTCCCGCACGGGAGGGCTCCGGCGAGCGGCTGGGCGGATCAGCGACCCTGTGGCACGGCAAAACGACCAAGCTACGTCGCGGTGGTTATCGCCAAGCGGGTAAACTGTGCATGCGAACGCCAACAAAGGAGGCACGGCTCGCCCCGCTACGGGAAGGTGCAGGATCGAGCCATTGGCTGATGGAAGGGACACCCGGAACTCCACGTACCGGCGGTAATGATTGGCTAACGGTATGCGGCAGGCCTGTGCGGGGGTTCCGAGGGCCGTTGTCGTGGTGTAGGGAGTGTCACGATCTCTTTCTATCCGGCGTCGTGCCACGCGTTTGCGAGCCTTGGGACGCTGACCCCGTGCTGCCGGAGGAGCGGTACGGCGAGCTCTTTCGGGCCGCCGAAACCATCTCGCGAGTCGGCATCACGGACGAAAATCAGATTATTCCTACGCTCGCCTTCGCCGCACGCTCATTCGAGCTGCAAAACCTAGGTGTGATTAGGGAGCAGCTCGCTAGAGTCGAGGTGGGAGACGAGAAGTGGATGGATCTGAAGAGCACCTTCCGTCGAGCCTTCGACACGTTCGAGATCATAGGGGTGCACGACGGGGTGCCGATCATCTACTCCAGGCCTTTCAAGTTGCGCGCCCACGCTTACCCCGAGACCGAGATCGTCGAGAAGGTCGTGATCGAGGTGTACCGGCGCTCCGCCAAGGGCGAGGAGATAGCGAAGTGGTACGACACCTTGCTTTCCAAACACGGCGTGTCCTACGAGGGACGCGAGGGCGGCTTCGGCTGGCACGCTTCCGTTGGGTGCCTGCAGATGGTCTTCCACCGCCTGGCCCCGGCGACGCTGAACCCTGTGCTCGAGGGTAGGAGCGAGGTGGGCGCGGAGAGAAACGACCTGCCGCTGCCGCACCCGCGTATCGTGGCGGGCGTGTGCGAGGCGCTCATCGGCTCCGTGCGCGCAAGGGGTACGAGCGGCGGCTTCGCGCATCTCCTAGGGGGCAGGGACAGGGGGAGGCCGTTCGATCCGGGCTACCTGATACCTGCAGTAGTGGCGTGGTACGTAGGGGATCGCGGCAGGTTAATCGAGCGGCACGACCTGAAACCCAGGGTGGCAGGGATACTGCGCGACAACCTCGACGAGGGCCTCCTTCGTCCGGGCGGCAAGAACATCTTCCACGGTAAAGGATGGGACAGCGCCGAGTACGTCTGGGACCTCGTAGAACGGATCTCGCAGCCCGTTCTTCGCGTGGACCACGAACTGCGGGAGGGCTACTTCGGTCCGCTGGGATACTTATTTCCGAAATAGGTCCTTAGCCTTCCCTTAAGCCCGGAACTACGCTCGTCTTGGATGGGCGACGCACTACATATCGGTGAAACCGCCATGCGCCCGAACCTCGCGCCCGAGCACCCGCAGAAGCTCGAACTAGAGGGCCCCAACCCTCCGGCACGACGAGGTTTTCAGCTACTTCACGCCAGCTATGAACCCAACATGACGCTTATGCACGCCGGTGGTGCTGCTCTGCACTCGAGTCGGCTGATGGGTTGCGAGATAGTGACAAAGGCTACGACGTGAGCGGGATCCGCATCACCTACGAGGCTCGTCCGGATGCCACGCCCGAGAGCGAGCGTGAGGTTCTCGTCACCGTCTATGCGTTCGTCTTGCGAACCAACCAGGAACGGCAGAAGACCTCCTGTCCACGCACCGCAGAAGACGCCGAAGGAAACCTTGGTGAACCCGCCACCGAATCTGTTGCTCACGACGTATAAGGGTTCTCGGAGAGTTGGCCTCAACTTAACAGGTTTGCTAATCAAACTACCGGAGGTCGCCAGGAGGACAAGTGGTTCGGTGGGATCATCCACCCACGAATGCTGTGGGCACCCTTATGTTTACAAACTCCTCTTTACCCTGCGATGGACCGATTACGGCAGCCACGGTCGTGTTGAACCGCGCCGGACGAATAATTCATCAATAACGTACCCCCACACCATCCGCCGGTGCCCGCGTTACGAACAGGAGCGCCCGATACCGGAATTCCGTTGGATCCTTGCCTGTGGGCGCCGGCATCACGCCGTTCGCGGAAGCGAGTTGCACTATGGATGGTCCCCCGTCCCCATGGAAGGTCCAAAAACATAAGGAGGAGTAGGCAACATGGCCACAAATAAACGCGGACAGGTCCCCGAGGAGGAGCGCTGCAAGGGCATAAGCCGCCAGAGCAAGGAGCGCTGCAAGAGGCGTCGCTCGCCCGGCTCCGATTACTGCATCTTCCACGGCGGGCGCGCCCCCAAGGGAGGCGCACACCCGGGCTTCAAGCACGGCCGACGCTCCAGCTACATGCCCGCAGGACTCTTCGAGCACTTCAACAACTTCGTCAACGACCCCAAGATCGCCCACCACCGCTCGTCCATAGCCCAGATCGACGCGATGGTCGAGGAAGCCTGGGACGACTACGAGGTGGGGGGCACCCCACAGCTCTGGCGCAAGCTCAAAACCGCCTGGCGCAAGGTAGAGAAGGCTAGGACCCGGCGCGACGCCGCCGGCCTATGGGAGGCCCTGGACGTGGTGGGGGGTCTGATCGGGCGGGGGGCAGAGCAGACACAGCGCATGGACAGGATAGTGAGGCTTCTGGGGGAGCGCAGGAAGCACGCCGACTCCGAGCTCAAGCGCCGGCTGGCCGAGGAGCGCACCTTCACCCACGAGGAGGCCGCCGCCTACTACAAGGGCCTGGGCGAGGCGGTTTTGAAGCACGTCGGAGATCCCAAGACGCGAAGGGCCATCCTCAACGACATCGCGGCGATCGCGGGAAAGGCGGAAATAGTCAAACCCCCGGCGCCTGAGGCCAAGCCGCGCCCGGAACAGGAAGGATAGGGGCGACCATGCGGCGTTCCGATCCTTCCCACCATCGGGCCGAATCATAAGACACCACTTATGCTACATTATCAGTTCATATATGAACTTTATATGAATTATATTTGCACCATAATCGCGCTATAATAGGTGTGAGCGGTACGCTGTCTTGCCATGGAGGTGAACGTGGAACGGCTCAGGAAGTTTCGCAGGCTGCGCGCTTTCAGCCAGCAAGAGCTGGCGGATGCGGCCGGCGTAGGCCGCAACACGATCAGTCGTATAGAGCGGGGCGAGACCGGCGCCCACGGTCGCACACTCAGGCGACTGGCGCAGGCTCTGAGCGTGGACGTGGCGGAATTGGTTTTAACCGAGGCCACGGATGATTAGCAGTAGCGGCCACGAATCCAAGCGGGCTATCCTCTACTCTCGGGTGTCAACGGACGAGCAAGCCCGATCAGGCTACTCCCTCGCCCAACAGATAGAAGCCCTAAGAGACTACGCCGCCCGAGAAGGGTGCGAGATCCTCGAGGAGGTCACCGACGCCGGCCAGAGCGGAGCGAGCCTCGAGAGGCCGGGCATGGACCGGGTGCGCGACCTCGTGGCCGCTGGCGGCGTCTCCGTGGTGCTGGCGCAGGACCGCGACCGCTTCGCCAGGGAGCCGGCCTACCACTACCTGCTCAAGCGAGAGTTCGCAGAGCACGGGACCAGGCTCGCCGCTCTCAGCGACAGCGGGGACGAGAGCCCGGAGGGCGAGCTCACCGACGGCATCCTCGACCAGCTCGCCAAGTACGAGCGGGCCAAGATCGTGGAGAGGAGCCGCCGGGGCAAGCTAAGGAAGGCGCGCGAGGGGAAGGTGGTCGCGGGGCACACCCCCAACTACGGCTTCCGTTACAACGCCGTGCGCGACGGCTACGAGGTGGACGAGGAGAAGATGGCGGTGGTGCGCCGCATCTTCCGCATGGTCGGTGCGGAGGGCGTCAGCACGCACGGGGTCGCCAGGACGCTCGAGCGCGAGGGCGTTCCTAACCCCGGCGGGGGCCGCTACTGGTACAAGCGCGTCGTCAAGAGGTTCATCCTCGACGATGTGTACAAGCCGCACACCTTTCAGGAGGTGGCCGCCCTCGTGGTTCCCGAGGTCGCCGCTAGCCTCGATCCCCACCAACTCTACGGCGTCTGGTGGTTTAACCGCAGGCGCACGACAGCCACCCAGGTCGCCGTGGCGGGGCCTGGGGGGAGGGAGTACAAGAGGAAGAGCCACGTCGCCTTTAAGGACCGAGCAGAATGGATAGCCGTGCCCGTGCCAGGCTCGGGGGTGCCGCGCGAGCGGGTGGACGCCGCGAGGACCGCAGTCGCCGGGTACCGCTCACCGTCCAGGGTCGACGGCCGCTTCTGGGAGCTTTCGGGAGCACTCATGCGCTGCGGCGAGTGCGGGAGGGCCATGGAGGCGATGGTCAAGACCGCACGCAGGAAATCTGGCGGAAAGTACGTCTTCTGCTACTACCGCTGCCGGGAGGGCAACCGCAGGAGGGAGACCTGCTCTAACAGCAGATGCCTTCGCTCCGACAAGGCGCACACCGCCGTGTGGGGCCTTGTCTCTGGGTTGCTCTCCGACCCCCAGCGGCTGCGGACAGGCCTTGATGCCATGATAGTGGAAGAGCGGGGCGCGCTGCGTGGTGACCCCGAACGCGATGTGAGGGCCTGGCTGGAGAGGCTCTCGGCCCTGGATCGGAAGCGGGGCGGATACTTAGACCTCACCGCCGATGGGATCATGGGTCGGGACGAGCTGCGGACCAAGCTCGCGGAGCTCAAGGAAGACCGCGAGACCGCCGAGCGGGAGATAGCGGCCATCGAGGGCCGCAGGCAGCGGCTGGAGCAGATGGAGCGAGAGCGAGACGCGGTCATGGAGTACTACGCGGGCGCGGTACCCGGGTCCCTCGACGACCTCGGTCCCGAGCAGCGCCACCAGGTCTACAAGATGCTCCGGCTAGAGGTGCTTGCCTACGCGGACAAGTCCCTCGAGGTGAGCGGCGCCATCCTGGCCGGTGGGGGAGAGGACCCAGGTGAAGGGCCCGACGGCGTGAGGCCGGGCGGCGGAGGCTTCGGCGCGGCGTCGCCCAGAGGGGTAGGACTGGGTGCTTTGGAACCATCACGGACGTCATCGGCCCGCCTACCGATCTGGAGGGCGGTCTCTTCACCGAGATCAACGACAACTCCGTTGCCATCCTCCTGACCTACGGCACGGCGCGTATCTTACTCGCCGGCGACGCCGAGGCGAACGAGGAGGAGTACATGGCAAACGGCCCCTACACGGGCCCGCTGACGATCCTGAAGGTGACCCACCACGGCTCGAACACCTCATCGACCCCGGTCTTCCTCAGCCGCTTTCCCCCCAGGGTGGCCGTCATCCAGTGCGGCGTGGATAATCCTTACGGGCATCCCACCCCCGAGACCCTCGACAGGCTCCACAGGGCCGGAGCGAAAATCTTCCGCAATGACGAGGACGGGGATGTGATCGCCACCATAAAGGACCAGGAATTGCAGGTGGCCGTAACGAAACGTTGAAGGGAACGAAACTAAAGCTGCGGCGCTTGAGAACCGAGAATGTTCCTGTATTGTTACCCCTGCAGGGCTACCCTCGTAGGGCACACACAAGGAGGAGAGAGACGTGGTCAGCTTCAATCGTGTCGTACTAGCAGGCAACTTGACCAGGGACCCGGAACTGCGTTTTACCAACGACGGCATCCCCGTCTGCTCTTTCGGGCTCGCGGTAAACCGGGTTAGGTCGCGCAACGAAGAGGTCGACTTCTTCGACATCTCGGCCTGGCGCGAGCTAGGCGAGACCATCGCCAACTACAAGAAGAAGGGCGACCCCATCCTCGTCGAGGGACGCCTGCAGTACCGTACCTGGGAGGCTCAGGACGGCTCCAAGCGCTCCAAGGTCGACGTCGTGGCGGATAACGTCCAGTTTCTCGGCGGCAGGGGCGACTCCGACGACGGCGCCTCCTCAGGCGGCGGAGGTGGACAGGCGCGCCGCGGAGGCGAGCGCGGCGGCAAGCGTGAAGAGGTGGAGATCAATGAAGAAGACTTTGAAGATATTCCTTTCCGCTACTTTAGTATCAAGAATGTGATCGCACGAGACATCTTGTGAGGTGAGCTCGAAGATCTGCAGGGATTGCGGGATAGAGATAGACCTTGCAGACTTCTACAAACATCCTGGAATGGCGGACGGCCACCTGAACAAGTGCAAAGTCTGCGTCAGGGCGCGCACGCTGAAGTACCGGCGCGAACACCCGGAGCAGTACGCTGAACTTGAAAAAGCCAGAGCAAACCTGCCCCACGGGGTCGAGGCGCGACGGAAGTACCAAGAAGAACACAAAGAAGAGATATCTGAGTACAAAAAGAGATGGGCAGCGGACAACGATGAGAAAGTAGCTGCGTCCAAGCTTTCTTACTACGAAAGCAAGCGTGAGGAAGTAATAGCCCGCAGTAAGAAGTGGGCCGAGAGTAATCCCGACAAGGTCAGGTCAGCCAAGGCCAACAATCGCCGCAAGAGAAGAGCCGCGAGGCACGCCAGTCGTGGAAGCTTTACCGCCGAGGAGTTCAGAGAGCTTTGCGAGCTGTACGGCAACAGGTGTCTGGCTTGCGGTGACACCGAAGCCGCATTAGAGGCTGACCACATCGTGCCTTTGACCAGGGGCGGCACGGACGACATTGGCAACATACAGCACTTGTGTGGGTCGTGCAACAGAAGAAAGTTCGTGGGCACCACGGACTATAGGCTGAACGCGAAGATCTAGCCCCAGAGTACGCGGCGCTTGGTGGGATGCATGTTGTCTGCCGAACCGGGAGTCACGGACCCACCACAGGAAGCCCGTACGGCAGGCTGGTGTCGCGCGATGGCCGTACTCCTTCACGGGATCTCCTGCGCATGGTACCCTCCGCGCGTAGAATTTTGGCTCCTACAGGACGTGCACGTTCGGTTTTCGTCGGTGTCGGGAGGTGCTTAGTTTATGGGGACATGGATCCGGCCGTTTGAGGATCGGGACGCCGAGGCGGTGGTCGACCTTTCGCTCAGGGCGTGGGCGCCGGCCTTCGCGTCCCTTGAGCGGGTGTTGGGTTCCGACGTTTTCAGGCGCCAGCATCCGGACTGGCGGGAAGATCAGCGGCGTGCGGTGGAGGAGGTATGCGCCTCACGAGAGAAACGAGTCTGGGTCGCCGAGGTGGGCGCAGCTGTGGGCTTCGTGGCGATCGAGCTTCATCACCCCGAGCGTGACATGGGTGAGATCTCCATGCTGGCCGTCGACCCCGACCATCAGGGAGGTGGCATCGGGACCGCCCTGACCGAGTTCGCGCTCGACAGGCTCGAGGAGGCCGGGATGAAGGTGGCGATGGTCGAGACGGGGGGAGATCCCGGGCACGCCGCGGCACGCCGCACCTATGAGAAGGCTGACTTCGTCCTCCTGCCGGTGGCCAGGTATTTCAAGAACCTGTAGCCGCCCGTACCATCGCGACGGCGGCGCGATGAACAGTTCGGGCGAGCCAGGCTCGGCGCGTTCGCCCGCTGATGCTATCCACCCTGGGTACCGCGACGTTCCGGTTCCCAGTGGTGGACCGCGCGACGGACGTGCCCTGCCATCAAGCGCTCGGCGTCGGCGGCGCGGCCTTCGCGGACGGCGGCCAGAACCTCGCGGTGCTCGGAGACGTCCTTGCGCTGCCAGTCGGGTTCGGCGCTTCGCCTGAAGAGGAGGCGGCGGCCGACCTCGACGAGCCAGAGGGATTCGATCACCCGCACGAGCTCTTCGTTGCCCGAGGCCCGGGCGAGCGCGATGTGGAAGCTTCGGCTAGCATCGTGTGCCTCCAACCCGTCGCGTGCGGCCTCCTCGTCGGCGATCGACTCCCCCATGAGGTCGAGATCCCGCCCCGTCCTGCGCCCTGCAGCCAACCCTGCGATGCCCGGCTCCAATATGGCCCGCACCTCCAACCTGCGTAGTACCGCATCCAACCCCAGGTCAGCGACCCGGAAGCCGCGGTTGGAGTGGCCTTCGACGAGGCCCTCACCCCCGAGCCGCCTGAGCGCCTCCCGCACGGGCGTGCGCGAGATCCCTAAACGCTCAGCGATCTCGACCTGCCCAAGCCTCGTGCCCGGCGCCAACTCACCGCTTAGAACAAGGCCGCGGATGCGCTCGTAAGCCAGGTCCGCAACAGAGCGGGACAGAATAGGGTCAGCGCCCTCGAACGATTCCGAAATACTCCTCATGGACCGATCATAAAATCCGTGGATACATTATGCAATACAAGCGGCGCGCATTCTTGACAAATCGGCAACTTATGGATAATGTATCCATCAACGGGATTGTCGAGATAGTTGGGGTATCTGACATGGGCTCTAGCGGTGCTGTCGGTGGTGGACGGAAGCTGCGTGTGCTGCGGGATGGCGCGCCTGAGTGGGGCGAGTGCGAGGGCGAGGATATCGTCCTGGAAACTGGGGAGCGAATCTCTGAGGCTGATGCTCACTACCTTGCGCCGGTCGAGCCCACGAAGATCATCGCCGTCCACCTGACCTACCTGAGCCGCGTCGAGGAGTACGCTGCGAGCACGCCACCGCAGCCTTCGTATTTCTTGAAACCACCGACGACGCTGACCGGGCATCGTGGCAGTGTGCAGCGACCGCGCGGGACGCGTTTTCTCAACTACGAGGGCGAGTTGGCCGCCGTGGTCGGGCGGCGCATGAAGGGGGTGCCGGTGGAGGAGACGCTCTCCTATGTCGCCGGCTACACGTGCGCCAACGATATTGGGTTGCACGACTTCAGGCATGCGGACCGGGGTTCTATGCTGCGGGTCAAGGGTCAGGACGGCTTCTTGCCCCTCGGGCCCGAGATCGTACCCGCTTCGGAGTTCGATCCGGAGGATTTCACGCTCAGGACATACCTCAACGGGGAGGTGGTGCAGGAAGGTGGCTCGGGAGATTTGATCTTCTCCGTCGCCTACCAGCTCGCGGATTTGTGTCGTCTGATCACGCTCGAGCCCGGCGATGTGGTCCTTACCGGAACACCTGCCAACTCCCGTCCGATGGAGCCGGGAGACGTGGTCGAGGTGGAGATAGACGGCATCGGGCGCCTGAGCAACACCGTCGAGGAGTGGGACGTTGACCTCTCTGGCCTCGGCGAGCAGCCCGAGACCTCGGCCAACACCCTGCACGTTGCCCTCGCCATCCCAGAGGACGAAGCCGAGAGGATGGCCGCGGAGGAAAGCAGGTGAGGGCCGGAGGTCGTCCATTCAGACGCGGGGTGGCGGCGTGAAGCCCGTACTCGTTCGCCAGCACGAGGAGAAGACGCCGCCAGGCCTGCTGGTCGAGTGGCTGGAGAACCGCGGCATTCCCTATGAGGTGCACCATTCCTATAAGGGCGAATCGACCCCCGATCCTTCGGACTATTCATTCGTGGCCTCGCTCGGTTCGCCGTACGGCCCGGGCGACACGCATGAGCCTGGGGTCGTGGAGGAGCTGAAGTTGATCGGGGCCGCTGTAGAGAAAGACATTCCCGTGCTCGGGCTGTGCTTCGGTGGAGAAGTGTTGTCCGTGGTCCTTGGGGGGCGTGTGGAGCGGGCGCCGGTGCCCGAGCTCGGGTGGCGCGAGATCCAGACCGACGATCCGGCCGCGATCCCCTCCGGTCCCTGGCTGGAGTGGCACTACGAGCGCTTCACGACGCCGCCGGGCGCGGAGGAGGTGGCGCGCACCGCCGAGGCCGTCCAGGCGTTCAGGATCGGGCCGCACCTCGGCGTCCAGTTCCATCCCGAGAGCACAGTCGAGATCGTCAGCCACTGGGTGGCCATGGACGCGGAAAACCTCGTCGAGCTCGGGATAGAGGACGGAAGAGCCCTTCTCGCCGTGGGGCCGGAGATCGAGGACGCGGCCAGAGAATCAGCCTTTCGGCTTTTCGACGCGTTCCTGGCCAGAATAGAGACAGAAGGTGGGAAAAGGTCAGCCGGCGGAGCCGGCGGGAAGGAGTAACCGTGGCCCAGAAAGAGGATCTGGTGGCTCGTCCGCCCGAGCTATCCGACGAGTCCGTGACGTGCGTGAGGGTGCTCTATCCCGACCTACACGGCGTGGCGCGCGGAAAGGACGTACCCATCGGCGAGTTCGAGCGCGCCATCGAGCACGGGCTCGCGTTCTGCTCGGCGGTCATGGGGACCGACCTTCGCCACACCCCCGTCGTTGGCGGCGAGGAGGGGTACCCTGACCTGATCGCCTTCCCCGACCTCTCGACGATGACCCTCATCCCCTGGGAGCCAGGCGTGGCTTGCTGTGTCGCCGACCTGTACCCTGTCGGGGAGCATCCACCACCCGCCGACCCGCGGGGTGCCGTGCGCCGGGCCGTCGCAGGCTTCGAAGAGCTAGGCTACGCCCCTATCGTGGGACCGGAGCTAGAGTTCTTCCTCTGCGAGCGGGACCCCGAGTCGCCAAACGGCGTCAGGCGCTACGTGGACAACCTGAGCATGGTCTACACGGTAGGCCCGCAGGCCGATCCCCGCGGCGTCGTGCGTGGGATCGCGGAGGCACTCTCGGCCCTCGGGATGGGGACATTCGCGGCCAACCACGAGTTCATGAACTCACAGTACGAGATCAATTTGCAGCACGCCCCGGCTCTGACGGCGTCCGACCGCGCCTTCCGTCTCAAGAGTGCCGTAAAGGATGTGGCCGCGATCCACGGCCTCGTAGCCACGTTCATGGGCAAGCCGTTCAACGACCAGGGCGGCTCGGGGTTCCATTTCCACTTCTCCCTCGACCGCGACGGCAACAACGCCTTCGCCGACCGCCAAGACCCCGACGGCGTCTCCGACGAGTTCCGCTATTTCACGGCCGGCATTATGGCACACGCCAGGGCGTTGACGGCGTTCCTGAACCCGACCATAAACGCCTACCGGCGTTTGGTGCCTGACTCGCTGGCGCCGACGCACGCGAACTGGGGCTGGGACAACCGGACGGCCTTCGTCCGCGTCCCGCCAGAGCGGGGAGGGGCCACGAGGGTCGAGGTCCGCGTGGGCGACGGCAGCGCGAACCCTTACCTCGCGGAAGCCGCGACCCTTTTCGCCGGGCTGCACGGCGTGCGCGAGAAGCTGCCGCTCGGCCCGCCCGTTGGCGGCGACGCCTACACCCTGGACGAAGAGCACGCCGGCGGGACACTGCCCGCTTCCTTGAACGACGCCCTCGATGCGCTCGAGGCCGACGAAGTGCTGCGCGAGGCGATGGGACCGCAGATAGTCGACACGTTCCTAACCATGAAGCGGTTCGAGGTCGAGCGCCACCGCACGTGGGTCTCGGACTGGGAGATCGACGAGTACCTGCATCACCTCTAGGAGGCCGACGATGACCGAAGTGACCGTGTCGCTCGAAGAGATAGACCTCTCCAGCCACGACGCCTTCGTCGAGCGGGTGCCCCACGAGTGGTTTCGTACCCTGCGCCGCGAGGCCCCGGTCCACTACAACCCCGAACCAGACGGCCCCGGCTTCTACGCCGTGACGCGTTACGGGGACATCCGCGCCGTGCACCGCGACTTCATTACGTATTCCTCAGAGGTGGGGGGTAGCTCGCTCGAAGACCTTGACCCTGACCAGATCGAAGCCCGCAAGTCCATGATCGATACGGACCCGCCGCGCCACTCGGAACTTCGGAAGCTGATCGCACGCCGCTTCACCTCCCGCGCCGTGATGGTGTGGGAAGAGGCCGTCCGCACGGTCTGCGACCGGGTCCTGACCGAGGCGCTGCCCAAGGGCGAGTTCGACTTCGTAGAGGAGATCTCCTCGGAGATCCCCATGCAGGTCTTCGCCGAGATTCTCGGCGTTCCGCAGGAAGAACGCCGCCACATCGTGGAGATGGGCGACCGCATCCTCGGCAACCAGGACCCAGAGTACGCCCAACCCGTCGACGACGCACACCGCCTCCTGCCTTTTTCCAGCCCCGTCGCGCAGGAGATGTTCGAATTCGGGCGCAAAGTGGCAGAGGCGCGGCGCAAGAACCCGAGGGACGACATTATCACGCTGCTCGTCAATGCGGACCTCACCCAGCGCGAGTTCGACGTGTACTTCGTGCTGCTGGCCACCGCCGGCAACGAGACGACACGGCATACGATCACCCACGGACTACTGGCGCTTCTGGATTACCCGGACCAGATGGAACGTCTACGGCGCGACCCGTCGCTGTACAAGCCTGCCGCCGACGAGATGCTGCGCTGGGCCACGGCCGTCCACTACTTCCGGCGCACCACGACCGTGGACACCGAGCTGGCGGGCACGGAGATCCCAGCCGGCGCCAAAGTGACGACCTGGCTGGTATCGGGCAACCGCGACGAGGAGGTCTTCGAGAACCCCGACACCTTCGACATCGGCCGCGAGCCGAACAAGCACATGGCCTTCGGACCAGGCGGTATCCACCACTGCCTCGGCGCGCACCTCGCGCGCCTTGAGGTCCGTATCGCCTTCGAGGAAATGTTCAAGCGTGTCGAAGGCTTCGAGCTCAACGGACCGCCCGAGCGCCTGCGCTCCAACTTCTTCAACGGCATAAAGCGCTTGCCCGTGCGGGTGACGCAGTGATTTCGCTCCGCCGCATCGACCACGTGAGCCTGCGCGTAACCGACGTAGTAGACGCTTCCCGCCGCTGGTGCACCCAGTTCGGCCTCGTTGAACGCGAGCGCGACGACCGCCGTGCGCGCCTGGCCTGCGACGACGAGCCTTACTCTCTGGAACTGGTCGCCGCCGAAGCCCCTGGCATCGGGCATGTGGCTTACGAGCTACGGCGCTCGTGTTCAATCGATGACACAAGGCAGCACTTCGAGGACCTCGGCGTCGACCACGAGGAACTCGACGGTGGGCTCGGGGTGGTAGATCCCGAAGGAAACAAGGTTCTTGTTTTACCTTACATGGAACCGGAGTTGCGCTGGACGGCGCACGCCAGGCCGGCGAAGGAGCAGACGGTAGGGCATCCGCGCAAGCTCGGGCATGTCAACTTCCTTACCGGTGAGATCTCATGCGGCGTCGAGTTCTACACGCGCGTGCTCGGCATGCGGGTGACAGACTGGCTCGGCGACGGCGGCGTATGGTTCCATATAAACGGCGATCACCACGTGATGGCGCTCGTGGACAAGGGCTACAGCCACCTGCACCATCTCGCCCTCGACGTCGTAGACATCGGGCAGATGCGGGTCGCGCTCGACCACCTCGGGCGTCACGGGCGCTGGCTCGGCTGGGGACCGGTGCGCCACGGGATAGGCGGGAACATCGCCTCCTACGTGCGCATCGTCGAAGAAGCGTGCTTCGTGGAGTTGTACTGCGACATGGAGCAGCTGGAGGCCGAGCACGAGCCGCGCCGCTGGCCTGATGACCGTTACTCCTCCAATACGTGGGGACCTTTACCACCCCGTTCCTACTTCCGCTTCGACGCCGCGGCCGTCGCCTCCGAGCGAGAGAGCCTGGAGATGCTAGGGAAGCCGCTACCAAAGGAGGTCAACGCATGAGCCTGCGGGGCTACACCACCCCCAGAACGAGCACAGGAAGGGCGAGCCTCGTGCCGCCGCCGCCCTGGCATTACGTCGGGGACTTCCTGGTCGTGGACTACTGGGCCGATCCCGCTGCAGTCAAGGCCGTGCTGCCCGAGGGGCTCGAGCCTCATCCAGACCCTGGCCGTTGCGCCGCCGTTTGCGCCGACTGGCAGTCGTGCTCCGAGGGCGGGGACGAGCTCGTCGATCCTATACGATCCCACTACAGAGAGTTCTTTATAGTCGTGAACGCCCTTCTCGACGGTGAAGAGGTCACGACCTGTCCCTTTATCTGGGTGGATCAGGACTTCGCGCTGGCGCGGGGTTGGATCCAGGGTTTCCCCAAGAAGTTCGGCTCGATCTGGATGACCCGCACCTTCGGCGTCGGTGGACCGGCCGATCCCGGCCTTCGTCCAGGCGGCCGCCACGGCGCGACTTGCTCGGCCCGCGGCCGCGCGATAGCCGACATGACCGTCACCATCGAGGGCGAGAGCGAAGAAGGGCCGCGCCACAACGCGCCCCCGATCATCAACGTCCGCCACTTCCCGCGGCTCGCCGCAGGACGGCACGACGACCCGCAGGTACACGAGCTCGTCCGCGCCGTTAGTAGGGACCGTATCGGCTCGAAGGTCGTCGCGGGACCGGCCACGCTCACGCTGCATTCGGCCCCGGGCGAGGAACACGATACGCTGGCGCCGGTCGAGATCGACTGCGGCTACCGCTTCACCTTCGGCTACACAGTAGACGACCTCGAGACCGTAAAGGAGCTCGTATGACCACCGTCACGGCCCGGATCGAGGTCGCAGGCGTCGAGGTCTCGCCGGATCACTTCATCGGCGGCGGGCGCGTCGCCAGCGGGCGCCGCTTCGAAGATATCTCACCCATAGACGCCGAGGTCATCGGCGAGATCTCACGCGCCTCCGAGGACGAGGTCGATAGGGCAGTCCACGCCGCGCACGACGCCTTCCCAGCCTGGGCCGCATTAGGTCCAGCGGGTCGCGCCCCCTACCTGCGCCGCCTCGCCGACCTCATCGACGAGAACGTAGACAGGCTCGCTGCCGTCGAGAACATGGACATGGCGATGTTATTGCGTTCGCTGCGCGCCCGCGTGATCTCGCGCGGGGCCCGCAACTACCGGTCTTACGCCGACCTGGCGGTCGCCTACGAGGAGCGCGACTGGCGTTCGCAGGGGACCTGGAACCGCGTGCAGCGCATGCCGGCCGGCCCTGCGGCCGTGATCACACCGTGGAACGCCCCTTTTATGCTCTCGACCTGGAAGACCGCTCCAGCCCTCGCTGCCGGCTGCACCGTGGTCCTGAAACCCGCAGAGTGGTCGCCCCTCTCTTGCTCGCTCCTGGCAGACCTCTTCGAGGAAACTGAATTTCCCCCCGGCGTCTTCAACGTCGTCCAGGGGATGGGGGAGGAGGCTGGCGCCGCGCTCGTCGCGCATCCTCTGCTGCGGCGCGTCTCCTTTACGGGATCTCCCGCTACCGGGCGTCTGATCGGTGTCTCTGCAGCTAAGAATCTCGTGCCCTTCACCGCAGAACTCGGCGGCAAAGGACCCCTCATCGTCTTCGACGACGCCGACCTCGACGCCGCCGCCTCGAAGGCCGCGGGCCAGTACGATGACGGCGGACAGGTGTGTTTGGCCGGGACTAGAATTCTGGTCCAGGAGTCCGTGCGTGATCCTTTTCTGGACCGCTTCCACGCGGCTATCGACGAGCACGTCTTGGGAGACCCGCGCGAGGACGAGACGACTGTCTCGCCACTCATTCACCCTGACCACCTGGCGCGCGTCGAGGGTTTCGTCGAACGCGCCCACGAGAGCGGCCAGAACATAGTGCGCGGCGGAAAACGCTCGGACGCAGGACCCCTCTTCTACGAGCCAACCCTCATAGAACCGACCTCCAACGACGCCGAGGTCGTCCAGGACGAGGTCTTCGGCCCCGTCCTCACCTTCCAGACCTTCGCCGACGAGGACGAGGCGGTCGCCCTCGCCAACTCCACGTCCTACGGCCTCTCCGGCATCGTGTATACGGGCTCGATGGGCCGCGCCGACCGGATCGGGCGCCGGATACGCGCCGGCGTAGTTTGGGTCAACACCTTCCTCGTTCGCGACCTCACGGCACCGTTTGGTGGCATCGGCATCTCGGGCATAGGACGCGAGGGCGGGGACTACGCCCTCGATTTTTACTCAGACCTGAAGACGCTCCAGATCCTCGACGGCAGCGTGGGATGAGAGCCGGGGCCGAGATCGTCTCCGACGAGGTCATCCTCGACGCCGTCGCCGCCGAGGCCGGCTGGATGGAGGACCTCCTCGTTCGCCTCGTCGAAGCGCCGACCACCCTCGGCAACGAGGAGGCCGGACAGAGGATCATGGAAGAGGCTTTCACAGATTGTGGCCTCGAACCACGCAGCGTAGCGCTGGACGCGGAAGCATTGCGCGGCGCTGAAGGCGCCTCGCCCTTTTCGTGGGACGTGGAGGGCAAACGCAACGTCGTCGCGGATTGGCCGGCAAGCGGCAGCGGGGGACGCTCGCTCATCCTGAACGGCCACGTCGATGTCGTGCCGCCTGCCGCCGAGGCGTTGTGGACCAACCCACCGTTCCGGGCGGTGCGTGATGGAGACTGGCTCTACGGCCGCGGCGCGGGAGACATGAAGGCAGGGCTGGCTGCCATGACCGTAGCGGTTCGGGCACTAGAAAGTGCAGGATATGCCCCTGCGGCTGAGGTGCAACTACAGTCCGTCGTGGAGGAGGAGTGCACAGGACACGGCGCGCTTCAGTGTTTGCTCGATGGGGCTCGGGCTGATGCGTGCGTAATTACCGAGCCGCATCCCGACCACATCACCGTCGCCCAGGTCGGCGTCCTGTGGTTCCATGTGGAGCTCTCCGGCATCCCGGCGCACGCGGCGCGGGCGAGCCATCTCGGCTTCAACGCCATCGACGCCGCGGTCGAGGTGCTGGCCGCACTCAGGCGCCACGAGGCGCGGCTCAACGATGACCCGCCTCCACCGTATGACGCGTTTGAGCATCCCATAAATCTGAACCCTGGTGTGATCTCCGGGGGCGACTGGCCCTCTACCGTCGCGGCGACCTGTACGCTGTCTTGCCGCATCGGGCTTTATCCGGGGCAAAGCCCGGAGGAGGCGCGCACCGGGGTCGAGGCCGCCGTGGCCGAAGCCGTCGCTGCATCCCCACGTCTGGCCCAGAACCCGCCACGCGTGCGCTACGACGGGTTCTCGTGCGAGGGCTCGACCGTCGATGCGGACGAGCTGCTCGTCCAAACTCTGTCGGGGGCGTACGCCAGATTGCACGGGGTGCGCCCTCCAGCGCTCGCGACGACGGCTACTACGGACGCGCGGCACTTCGTACGCATGGGGATACCCGCTGTTTGCTTCGGTCCGCGGGGAGAGGGCATTCACGGTATCGACGAGCGCGTCTCGCTGCGCTCGGTCGTCGAGTCCGCGCAGGTGCTCGGGCTCTTCATAAGGGATTGGTGCGGGCTCGCCCCGGGCCGGAAGGAGGAGAGCTGATGTCCAAGGCCGACTCGACCATTTCCCCGTCAGTGGGCGCAACTGAGAGCGCCAAGCTTCATCGGCGCGCCCTCGGGGTGCCAGACCTGGTGTTCTTTATCGTCGCGGCCTCCGCGCCCTTGACGGCAGTGGCCGGCGGCCAGGCTGCAACTTACCTGGTCACGGGCAACAGGGCCGTCGCTTTCATGTTCATTCCTCTGGGTATCGTGCTCGCACTTTTCACCGTCGGGTACGCGGCGATGAGCCGCTACATCGAGAACGCGGGAGCGTTTTACGCCTACGTCTCCAAAGGCCTTGGCCGGGTCTCTGGGATCGGGGCGGCCTTCATCGCGCTCATCGCTTACAACAGCATGCAGATCGGGATCTACGGCCTCTTCGGGGTCGCGATGGGCGGGTTCATGTCGGGCTATCTGGGCCTGGATCTCCCTTGGTGGTTCTGGTGCCTCGTGGCCGGGGTAGTCATAGCGCTGCTCGGGGTGCTGCAGATAGATCTCAACGCCCGCGTGCTTGCCGTGGTACTCAGCCTCGAGGTGCTGATAGTCGTGCTCTTCGACATCGCGATCGTCGGCAACCCGGGCCCGCAGGGGCTCACGCTGATCGGCTTCAGCCCGACGATAGCGTTCAGCACCGCAGTAGGCGCCACGCTAACCTTCTGCGTCGCCTCGTTTGTAGGTTTCGAGTCGGCGGCGATCTACAGCGAGGAGTGTAGGGACCCCAGGCGTACGGTTGCACGCGCGACCTACCTGGCAGTCGGCCTGATCGCCGTTTTCTACGCCCTTTCTTCCTGGCTGCTCGGCGTCGCCGCCGGACCAAACACCATGGTCAATCCCGAGGCGATGGTCAAGGCCGGGTTCGAGACGGACGGAGCGCCGGACCCCACGACCGTACTGTTCATCACCGGGGCCGAACGCCTGGGTGAAGTCTGGGGCACAGCCGCGGCGCTCCTCTTCGCCACGAGCCTGTTCGCGGCGCTACTCTCGTTCCACAACGCGGTCTCCCGCTACGCGTTTGCCCTCGGCCGCGAGGGCGTGCTACCTTCTCCCTTCGGCCGCGTCAACAGCCGCACCGGCGCACCGTGGGTCGCCTCGATGACGCAGTCCGTCCTGGCGCTCACCGTCGTCCTCGTATTCGCCCTTGCCGCGGCCAACCCTGTGCTTACGCTGTTTACGTGGTTGACGAACCTGGGTGCCCTGGGCGTGCTTTTGCTAATGGCGTCGACTTCCTTCGCGGTCGTCGGGTACTTCAGGAGGCACCCGCAGGAGGCGGTCGGTCGCTGGGCTTCTCTGTGGGCACCCGCGATCGCCGGCGTTTTGCTATTGGTCCTCCTCGTGCTCGGCGTCGCCAACTTCAACGTCCTGATCACGGGCCTCACCGACGCCCCCATCGACACGATGACCATTGTGCTTCCTGTTATCCTCTTCGGTGGTGGTATCGTCGGCCTGATCGTGGGTGCCATCCTGAAGCGCAGCCGACCCGACGTTTACGAGCGTATCGGCGGCGGCGCGGGCGCCGAGGAGTAAGGGACGTGAGCCCGAAGGGTGACGTGGAGAGGTACGCCGCGCCGCAGCAGGCGAGCCTCCCCGCGCTCGCCGATCGCGAAGGGGTTCTGGACGATCTCGAGCGTGTAATCTGCGAGGCGTGGGAATCGTTTGACGCGCCGCGGGCTGCCGAGCCGCAGTTGGACGAGACCCTGATCGGACGCCTCGACGAGCCGCTGCCCGAAGAGGCCTGCGAGGTTGAAACGGCCCTCGCGGAAGCAGCAAGGGTTCTCGACGCCAGCATCTCACCCTCGAGGCCGCTCTACCTCGGCTACATAGGCTCGACGGGCCTTGAGATAGGAGTCCTCGCCTCAGCACTCATGGCGACCTACGACGCGAACCTCGCCGTAGCTGCCGGCGGCGCGGACATGGTCGAGGAGCAGACGCTACGTTGGATCTCGGACTTCGTCGGTTTCCCGTTCGCGGAAGGCACGTTCACGAGCGGCGGCATGACGTCGAACCTGACGGCGCTCCTGGCCGCGCGGGAGCAGGCATTACCCGGGTGTCGCGTCGACGGACTCGGGGACCGGCGGGCCGCAGTATACTGCTCCGCCGAGTCGCACCATTCGGTCGTGCGCGCCGTCGAGGTCTGCGGGCTCGGGAGCAACGCCGTGAGATCTATCCCCGTAGACGGCAGGCACCGTATGCAACCCGAAGCGCTGGATGAAGCGCTCTCCAAAGACGTCGCCGCTGGTGTCGTGCCCGTCGCTGTAGTCGCGACTTCCGGGACGACGCTCACCGGGGCGGTCGACCCGCTAGATGAGATCGCCGAAGCCTGCGGGCGCCACAACGTCTGGTTGCATGTGGACGGCGCGTACGGGCTCCCCGGGGCTGCGGCGCCCTCGGCGGCACTGCTCTTCGCCGGCCTCGAACGCGCCGACTCCGCGACCATCGACGCCCACAAGTGGCTCGGCGTTCAGAAAAGTTGCAGCGTTGTGTTGTTGAGCGAGACGGGCCGCTTACGGGCGGCGTTCGGCCACGAGGAGCGCTACATGCTGCACGAGGGCGACGTAGCCAACCCGGTGGACCGTACGCTCGAGTACTCGCGCCCTTTCCGTTCGTTGCGGCTCTGGATGGCTTTCCGCGTCTACGGCGCATCCAGGTATCGTGCCTGGATCGAAGCCACCCTCGCCAACGCCCGCATGCTCGCCGACTCGCTGCGTGAGTCCTCAGAGTTCGAGCTACTCCACGACCCAATGCTCTCCACCGTCTGCTTCCAGCACGTACCACCCGGCGTCGAAGACGTCGACGAGCACAACATAAGGCTCGCCCGCGAGATGCAGCGCGACGGGCGTGTTTTCCTCGCGCCGGCCACCGTAGATGGCCGCGCGTGCCTGCGCGTTTGCTTCGTGAACTTCAGGACGACGCCAGAAGGCGTGGCGTTCGTGATGGAGGTCGCCGGGGAGATCGGGCGTCGTCTGGCTGAGAGCTAGTCGGCACGTCTCAGGTGTGGCCTCAGCACACCTCGCTATTAATGCCCCGGCACATGCGTGCTGCTAGCATGGCAATTAGAGGTGCCATCGGCTACGGTCGGTGGCCTGACGGCAGAGGACGATCGAGCTGGGAGGGCTTCGGCGAGGATCAACCGTGGTGACGTGTTCTGGATAGGTCCGGACGGCGCGCGGGGGATCGTCCCTGGCTATCCACATCCCCACGTGGTCGTCCAGGACGACGTCTTCAACCACTCGCGCGTCGCGACCGTGGTCGTATGCGCGCTGACGTCTAACCTGCGCCGGGCGAACTGGCCGGGGAACGTACTGCTCGAGGCGGGCGAGGGGAACCTGCCCAGACGTAGCGTCGTGGTAGTCTCGCAAGTCTCTTCGGTCGAGAAAACTCGCCTGGGGGAAAGGATCGGGTCGCTGTCCGAGACGCGGGTGGAGCAGATCCTGGCCGGACTGCGATTCCAACAGGCGTCGTACTTCGGGCGGTAGCGTAAGGTCCCGTACCGACGGCCGGTCGTTGACTTGCTGCTGTGTGGTGGAGGCGCGCCGTTCTGGAGTGTTTCCGTTGTTTGGCCTACGACCCTTGATGGTAAGGAGCCCTTATGCCGGGCACGCAGTGTAGACTGAAAGAACAGCACGCCCTACCGTCAGGAGGAGACTGGTGAACGAGCGTTTGGAGAAGATGCGGGAGCTGGGGCAGGCCCCCTGGGTCGACGAGCTCTCACGCGAGGACATAAAGAACGGCGGCCTGCAGCAGATGATAGACGATGGCATCGTCGGCGTTACCTCGAACCCCGCCATATTCCAGAAAGCTATAGCCGGCTCTGATCTCTACGACGAGCAGTTGCACGAGCTGGCAAAGGAAGAAAACGACCCGAAGCAGATGTTCTGGGCGGTCGCCAGGCAAGACATCCAGGACGCCTGCGACCTCTTCATGCCTGTACACGAGGAGACTGGGAAGAGGGACGGATTCGTCTCCCTGGAGGTCCAGCCTGACATAGCCTACGACACGGAGGCTACTGTCGAGGAGGCCACCCGGCTGCACGAGATGGTCGACAGGCCCAACCTCTTCGTCAAAATACCGGCGACCCTGCCAGGGCTCGTCGCGATAGAAGAGATGATCTCACGCGGCAAATCTATCAACGTAACCCTGATCTTCTCCCTGGAGCGCTACCGTGAGGTAGCACGCGCCTACACCCGCGGCCTGCAGAGGCTGGTCGAGAACGGCGGAGACCCCTCGGGCGTCTACTCCGTCGCGAGCTTCTTCGTTTCCCGCATAGACTCCGAGGCCGACACCCAGCTAGAAGAGCTAGGCGCCGACGAGTTCAAGGGCGAGCTCGCCATAGCCAACGCCAAGTTGGCGTACCAGATCTACAAACAAGTCTTCGGCGGCGCCAGATGGAAGAAGCTAGCCGAAAACGGTGCCAACACCCAGCGCCTGCTCTGGGCTTCGACCTCGACCAAAAACCCCGACTACCCCGACACCATCTACGTGGACAACCTCGTTGGCCCCGATACCGTCAACACCATGCCAAAGAAGACCATCCAGGCAGTTATGGACTACGGCGACATTAAACCCACCCTCGAAGAGGGCGTCGAGGAGACCAAGCAACTGCTGGATCGGCTCAGGGAAGCCGGCCTCGACTACGAGGACGTCACAGATATCCTCGAGAAGGAAGGTATCCAGAAATTCGCCGACCCCTTCAACGAGATGCTCGAAGAGATACAGAACAAGAGCCGCCAGCTAGTAAGTTAGGCTTCAGGTTACAGGCTTCAGGTTGTTTTTCCTGAAGCCTGTAACCTGATACCTGTAGCCTACAAAAGGGAGGAGCGATATGGAAATCGGCATCTGGGGCATGGGCCGGATGGGCTTCAACATGGTCCGTAGGCTCGTGGATAAGGGAGACCACCGCGTTATCGCCGGTAATCGTTCGCCTGGTAAGGTGGATGAGGCCGTCGAGCACGGGGCCGAGGGCGCTTACAGCGTGGAGGAGTTCGTGGGGATGCAGGAGTCTCCTAGGGTGCTCTGGACCATGTTGCCCGCAGGGGACGTGACAGACGATATGATCCATAAGTTCATGGAGCTCGGCGACGAGGGCGACATCATCGTTGACGGGGCCAACTCCTACTTCAGGGACTCCGTGGCCAGGGCCAGTGAGGTCAGAAACGCCGGTCTCAGGTGGCTCGATGCCGGCGTGTCTGGAGGAGTCTGGGGTTACGACGTCGGCTACTGCACCATGATCGGGGGCGACGCCGACGCCTTCGAGCACGTCGCACCGGCCTTCGACACCCTCGCTCCCCAGAAGGGATACGCTTACCTCGGTGACGCGGGCGCGGGCCACTTCGCCAAGATGGTCCACAACGGAGTCGAGTACGGGATGCTCCAAGCCTACGCCGAGGGGTTCGAGATCCTGCAGAAGTCCCGCTACGACTACGACCTGAGGGCCCTCTCCAGCCTGTGGAACCAGGGCAGCGTCGTGCGTAGCTGGCTACTCGAGCTCGCCGAGAGCGCCTTCGAGAGGGATGCCAACCTGGACAGTGTCAGGGGCTACGTCGACGACTCGGGCGAGGGACGTTGGACGGTCCTCGAAGCCATCGATGAGTCCGTGCCCGCAAACGCCATCGCCGGTTCCCTCTTCGCCCGTTTCGCCTCCCGCCAGGACGACTCCTTCGCCATGAAGGTCATAGCCGCCCTGCGCGGCGAGTTTGGCGGGCACGCCATCAAGGAAGCCGCGACGGAACAAGAGAAGTAGCCAAACGATGGCCGATACGCAGGCCCCACAAAACATACTCAGGGACGAGCAAAGGCTCCCGCGCGTGCCCGAGCCCGGGGTGATGGTGATCTTTGGCGCTTCTGGGGACCTTACCTCTCGCAAACTGGTCCCCGCCCTCTACGACCTGGCGGCCCAGCGAAGGCTGCCGCTGGAGTTCGCAGTAGTCGGTATCTCGCGGACCGAGATGAGCCACGAGGAATTCCGGTCGAAGCTCCGCGAAGGCCTCGAGGAGCAGCGCTCGGGGGAGGTCTCCGACGACGTCTGGGAGTCTTTCTCGAACGGCATCTTCTACATGCCGGGCGACTCGAAGAAGACCGAGACCTACGACGAACTCAAAGAATTTTTGAAGAAGTTGGATAGCGAGCGTGGGACGCAGGGGAACAGGGCGTTTTATCTCTCATCCTCGCCATCGTTGTTCCCGACGATCGTGGAGCACCTTGGCGAAGCGGGTATGAACAAGGAAGAAGACGGCGCGTGGTCGCGGTTGGTCGTGGAGAAGCCCTTTGGGCGGGATCTAGAGAGTGCCGAAGAGCTAAACACCGAGCTCCAGCGGTACTTCTCAGAGACCCAGATCTACCGCATCGACCACTATCTGGGTAAAGAGACCGTTCAAAACATCCTGGCCCTGAGGTTCGCGAACGGGATCTTCGAGCCGATCTGGAACCAGCACTACGTTGACCACGTCCAGATCACGGTCGCGGAAGATATAGGCGTAGGTACCCGTGGGGCCTTCTACGAGGAAGCAGGCGCCCTGCGCGACATCGTTCAGAACCACGTGATGCAGGTCCTCTGCCTCACAGCGATGGAGCCGCCCGTCGCCTTCGACGCTGAGTCGGTGCGCGAGGAGAAGGTGAAGGTCCTGAAGGCGGTCCGTCCCATCCCGGAGGACGAGGTCGAGAACTACGCCGTGCGCGGCCAGTACGAGAGGGGCTGGGTGTGGGGCGAAGAGGTCCCCGGCTACAGGGAGGAAGATCACGTAGACCCCGATACCGTCACGGAGACTTTCGTCGCGCTCAAGTTGTTCGTGGACAACTGGCGGTGGGCGAGGGTGCCTTTCTACATACGGGCCGGCAAGAGGATGCCGAAGAAGGCGACGGAGGTCGCCATACAGTTTCACTCCTCGCCCCATACGCCGTTCGCCCGCGACGACACCGAGGGCCTCGAGCCGAACGTCCTCGTCATCCGCGTTCAGCCCGAAGAGGGGCTGTCCCTGAAAATTGGGGCCAAAGTTCCCGGATCGGGTTTCGAGGTCAGCTCGGTGAACATGGACCTGCTCTACGGGACGGCCTTCCTCGAAGAGGCCCCCGACGCCTACCAGCGGCTCCTCCTCGACCTTATGCTGGGAGACCCAACGCTGTTTATCCGGGCTGATGAGGCCGAGGGCGCCTGGAAGATACTCGACCCTGTGATGAACCACTGGTCCCAGAATCGGGATGTGTCGTTCTATCCTTCAGGGACCTGGGGACCAGGAGCGGCGGACGATCTCCTTTCGCAGGACGGCAGGGAATGGAGGAGACCGTGATCGGGGAGTCCCGTCAGGCCTCCGGCGGCGGGCGCATGAGCGTCGGGCAGATCGAGCACGAGCTCGGCAAGCTGCGCACCAACGAAGACGGGACCCTCGCCCTCCGCTCCAGCGTGCTCAACATGATCGTGGTGACCGACGAAGCGTCGGAGTCCGAGATCACAGCCTCCGTCTCCAAGCTGGCGGGACGTTATCCCGCTCGGGCCGTGGTTTTGGTCGCCGACCCCGAGGGCGAGTCGAACGTGGACGTGGGGCTCTCGGCCTTCTGCAACGTCAGGGGTGGAGGCGGGGCGCAGGTGTGTGCGGAGCAGATCACCATACACGCTGAAGGCCCCCCGGCGACGCACCTCGAGAGCCTCGCCGGGCCGCTCCTGATCCCCGACCTCCCCGTCTTCCTCTGGTACCCTGGCGCGTTCTCGCCCCGCTCGTCCGAATTCGCCGCGATGGCGGAGCTGGCCGACCGCGTCATCGTCGATTCCGCGGTCTCGGAGGGCTACGAGGCCTGCCTACGCGAGATAGCCGCCCTGACCGAAGACCCCGCGACGACGGCTATCGGGGACCTGCAGTGGGTCGGGCTCTCGCCCTGGCGCTCGCTGCTCGCCGACACCTTCGACGCCACGGAGCGGGCTGGGGAGCTCGAGAAAATCGAACGCGCAGAGGTTCTCTACGCGCCCGGCGGGGAGAACAGGGCCCTTCTCCTCATCGGCTGGCTCGCCTCCACCCTGGGATGGAGGCCCGAGAGCGCGACCCAAAACGGCGACGGTCAGGACATAATGTTCTCCGGCCCCTCCGGTGACATCTCCGTCGCGCTCTCCCCGGATTCCCCAGACGCGAGGCTCAGGCGCATCCGGCTGTATTCGGAGGATTACAGCTTCCAGGTCTCGCGGCACCGCGAGCTCTCTGACGTCAGGACGACCGTGATGCGCGGGGAGGACCTCCTCGCCGAGCGGACGGTCCACCTCGGCTCCTTCGATCTTGGGGTTCTGGTCGGGGAGGAGCTGGGCTACCGCGGACGCGACGAGGCATACGAGAACGCCCTGCGTATGGCGGTGAGGGTGCTCGACCTGTGAGCAGCGTGCACGTCTACGAGAATCCTGGAGAGCTCGCCGCGGCCGCCGCGCGCGGGTTCGCGGCCAGGGCCGCCGATGCCATCGAGGAGCGCGGGCGTTTCGCCGTCGTGCTCGCCGGTGGGTCCACACCGAAGGCGACGTACGAGATCCTGGCCCGTGACTACGCCGACAGAGTAGACTGGAGCAGGGTCCATGTCTTCTTCGGCGACGAGCGTACCGTCCCGCCTGAGCACGAGGACTCTAACTACAGGATGGCCCGCGAGGCACTTCTGGACCAGGTCCCTGTCGGGGGCGTCCACAGGATGCAGGCCGAACTACCGCCGGACGAGGCGGCGATAGCCTATGAAGAGGAGTTGCGTGCGTTCTTCCAAACTGAGGAGCCCCCACGGTTCGACCTGATCCTGCTCGGCATAGGCGGCGACGGCCATACCGCGAGCCTCTTCCCCGAGACCTCGGCGCTCGAAGTCCACGACCGCTGGGTCGTCGCGAACCCGGTCCTGAAGCTGGAGACAACCCGAATCACGCTAACCGTTCCCGTCATAAACGCGGCGCGGGCGGTCTTCCTTCTCGTTGCCGGCGAAGGCAAGGCCGAAGCCCTGCGGGAGATCCTTGGGGGCAACGCCGACCCCCGCGAGTACCCGGCAAGCCTCATCAAACCCGCGGGTGGGCCCGAGTGGATGCTCGACCAGGCTGCGGCGTCCGAGCTCTCGTAGGGGCGATTCGCGAACCACCCCTATTCACGAACCGTCCCGACGGGAGGTGACCCAATAGCTTTTGCGCATCTCAACGGTACGGACCTGTTCTACACCGAGGTTGGTGAGGGGTTGCCCTGCCTGGTAATGCACGGTGGACTGGGGTTCGATCACACCTGTTTGCATCCCTGGCTCGATCCTTTAGGCGAAGAAATGCACCTCGTCTACTACGACCACCGCGGGAATGGCCGCTCGGGACGACCACCCCTAAAGACGCTTACCTTCGAGCGGTTCTGCTCGGACGCTGATGCCCTGCGCGAGCACCTGGGCTTCGAGAAGGTCGCCGTTCTGGGCTTCTCTTTCGGAGGGTTTATCGCACTGGAGTACGCTTTGCGCTACCCCGAGCGCCTCAGCCACCTCATCCTGCTCGACACCGCCCCCGCCTCCAACTACGGAGAGCAGATCGCGTCCAACGCGCGGCGCGCGGGTGCCACCCTGGAGCAAATGGAGGCGCTCGACGCTTCCTTCTCCTCAGAAGGCGAGTTCTGGCGCTTGTGGAAGCTGATAGAGCCGTTGTACTTCAACGACTTCGATGCGGACCTCGCCGAGCGCGCGCTTGGTAAGACGAAGATCAGCGTCGAAGCGGCCACGGCGGGTGAAGCTATCTTGGAGGGGTGGGATCTCACCGCCCGACTGGGCGAGATCTCCGCGCCTACGCTCATACTCGTTGGTCGAGACGACTTCGTCTGCCCGCCCTCTCAGGCGAAGGTCATGTACGAGTGCATCCCCAACTCGGAGTTGGTGATTCTGGAAAGTAGCGGCCACCTCGCGCACTTGGAGCGGCCAGAGGCAGTCTTTGATGCGGCCCGTGGGTGGCTCGGACGTGCCGCCGCCGGTACCACGACGCCGTAGGGGCGATTCGCGAACCGCCCCGTCATCCGACCCGTCCTAGAAGAACCTCTTGAGCAGGCCGACCGCGCCCTGCTTCCACGGGACCCTGTGGGAGACGCCCGAGGCATTCTCGAACTGACTCAGGTTATCTAGGTACCAGCGGAAATTCCGGATCAAGGCCTCCTTGTTCGAGAACTTGGGTGCGTAGTCTAGCTGCTCCTCGGCTTTTTCTATGGAGACGAACGAGTCCTTGGAGGCGGTCTCGTACACCCACTTGTAAAGGGGTGAGAGCTTGAGCCGGTCCAGGATGCGCAGGCCCCAGATGGCGGGAGCCGCGGGGAACCCGACGACCTTCTTGCCGTAGCCTGCGTAGTCGAGGACGGCCTGGTAGTCCTCCTTCATCGTCGTGAACTCGCGGGCGCCGACGTTGAAGGTATCGTTGACCCGTTCCTCCGGCAGCGTGAGGGTCAGGGCGATCGCGTCGCAAAGGTCCTCGACGTCGAGGAGCTGGTAGCGGTTGTTGCCCGAGCCGATCATGGGAAAGTTGTGCCCGGTGTAGGCCCAGTCGTAGAGAAGCGCGAACACGCCAAGCCGTTCAGGCCCAACGAACGACTTGGGGCGGACGATCGGGGTGGTCAAGCCCTTCGCGCGGTACTCCAGGCAGAGCATTTCGGCCTGGATCTTGGCTTGCCCGTAGGGACCTACGCCCTCCAGCTTGTCCGTTTCGTACAACGGATGATGGTCCGGTATACCGTACACCGCCGTCGACGAGACATGAACGAAACGCTTTACCCTGTGCCGCAATGAAGCCTCGAGGACGTTACGGGTGCCCTCGACGTCGGTCGTGTAGATGTCCTCGGGCGAGTAGAGCGGTAGCGCCGCCGCAGTGTGGACGACGAAGTCGACGCCCTCCATCACGCGGTCCACCTTGGCCTTGTTCCTGATGTCGCCCCTGAAGATCTCAACGCGGTCTTGCTCGGGATAGTCGAAGTCCTCCACGTCGAGGGAGGCAACGGTGTAGCCCCGGGAGAGAAGGTGCCTTGCGAGGTTGATCCCCAGAAACCCCGCCCCGCCGGTGATAAGAACTCTCTTCTGGTCCATCCGGATCTCCTTGTGTTATGAACTCTCTCATGCACGGAGGCCCGCGCAAACGGCGCATTTTAGCACCCATCTTCCCGGAAAGACGATTCTCCAATTGTCCGTCCACGCCCCGACTGCGTATGGTTTATAACTGTCGGATGGTACAAACCTGGGAGGTGGAACGCTGATCGGCGCCGGACGAAACATACACAGGAAGGCGCAGGGGACGGTAATGTTCCTCGTTCTGGCCGCGCTGGCGATGACGATCTTCGCCGGTTGTGGCGGGAGCGGCGGTTCCCCGCAAACATCGGAAAAGCAGCAGGAAATGCCGTCGGCGGAGCGACGGGCCTCGGGGACGGCGAATTCTGCAGAGCAAAAGCCCGAGAACACTGAAGCTGCCAAAAGGGCTCAAGGGGATACTCAGGCGGATAAACTCGAGCATCCGTATCTCGGGTCGGCGGACGCGCCGGTAGTCTTGACCGAGTACTCGGACTATCAGTGATCGTTCTGCGGCCAGTTCGCCCGTGAGGTGGAACCGAAACTTTACGAACAGTACGTCGAGGACGGGACGCTGAGGATCGAATGGCGGGACTTCCCCTACAGGGGTCAGGAGTCGGTCAACGCCGCCGTCGCCGCGAGGGCCGCCCAAGCCCAGGGTAGGTTCTGGGAGTACCATGACCTGCTCTACGAAAACCAGTACTCGGGCTTTAGCGACGAGAACCTTTTTGCTATCGCTGAAGAGGCCGGCCTCGACGTGCAGCGCTTCGAGACCGATTATGAGACCGCCCGATACGAAGGGGCGGTACAAAGAGATTTCCTGCAGGGCCAGAGCCTCGGCGTGAACGGAACGCCGACGTTCTTTATCAACGACCAGGTACTGGTTGGCCTGCAGCCGCTCGGGGTTTTCGAGAGCGCCATAGAGGATGCAAAACGGGGGGCTGAGGGTGGTTGAGGTCTCTTTTTTGGCCTCTTTCCTTGGGGGTTTGCTCTCATTGCTCAGCCCATGCAGCGCGCTGCTAATGCCGGCGTTCTTCGCCTACGCATTCCAGTCGCGCGGCGAGCTCGTGGGAAGGACTGCCGTGTTCTACCTCGGGCTCTGCGCCACGCTCGTCCCGCTCGGGATGGGCATCTCCGCGGTGAGCGCGCTCGTCTACGGACACAGGAGCACGCTCATCACCGTCTCCGGCCTCGTCATCATCGCCTTCGGCGTCGTCCAGATAGCGGGAGGCGGGTTCGCGTTCGGGCCCGTAGAGCGCCTGCGCGGGAGGATCAAAGGCGACTCCATCGTTATGACCTTCTCACTCGGCGCGGTCTACGGTTTCGCCGGCTTTTGCTCGGGTCCGATCCTCGGCGCGGTCCTGACCGTCGCCGCCTCATCAGGCTCCGTCCTGCGTGGCGCCGGTCTGCTCGCGACCTACGCCGCGGGCATGGCTGCCCCCCTTTTCCTGATGGCCCTCCTGTGGGACCGCCTCGACCTCGGGCACCGCCGCTGGCTCCGCGGACGCGAGATCTCCCTCGGCGGGTCCCGCTTCCACACGACCAACCTCATCTCCGGCCTGCTATTCGTCGCGACAGGCGTCCTGTTTATCGCCTTCGAAGGCACCTCGGGCCTCGAGGGCCTCTACGCCTCCAGCGGCGCGACGGACCTCGCCTTCTCCGTAGAGAGGTGGACGAGCGCCGCCTCCGAAAGGTTGTCCATCCCCGCAACGCTCGCGGTTCTCGGCCTGCTGTTCGTCGGGTTCGCGTCGTCTACAGACTCTCGCGGCGACGCAAGAAGCCTGCAAAGTACGGAGGTTAGACTGGCTCCTATGCAACTGCTCCTGGCCAACCGGTTTGAAGACCCGGCAACCGCCTACGGTTACGTGAGGACCGTCTTCGACCAGGTCGCGTCGGGCGTGCGGCCCGCGACAGTCTCGATCACACCGTCAACCCGCCACGTCGGGGTGACGCGCCGGGACACGATTCGTCCCGGCTTCATCGACGCCGTCAGGGCCGCCGGCGCGATGGATTACCCTGTGCTCGTCCGCTCTTCGGGCGGCGGCGCGACCGCCGCCGCCTTCGGCACGTTCGGGTTCTCCATCCTCCGCCCCTCGGATGAAGCGGAACTTGGGCGCGGCATAAGTGACCGCTACGACGAGGCCGCAGCATTTGTTCTCGGTGCCTTTTCGCGGCTCGGGGTAGAAGCCGAGGTGGGGGAGGTTCGCGACGAGTTCTGCCCCGGAGACCACAGCATAAGGGTAGGGGATAGAGAAGACGGCATGAAAGTCGTGGGGATCGCGCAGCGCATCACCCGCCACGCCACCAGCGTCGGTGGTATCGTGCTCGTCGAGGGAGAGCAAGAACTGGCACTTGTTCTCGCGCGAATCTACGGCGCCATGCGCCTCCCCTTCAGGCCACAAGGCGTTGGTAGCCTGCGCCGCGCCGGATACGAGGCCGGCACAGAAAACGTCATCGAGGCCTTCGCCGTGGAGGCGGAACACATCTACGGCGCCGTCCGCACCCCCGTCGACGGGGATACGATGACGCTCGCAAGCAAGGAGGGCGGACAGTTCCTGGTCGAGGTGTGAAGCCCTGGGCCAAAAACTAGAGGCCGGAAGTGGGACTCTATCGCGCCCCGGAGTCCATTAGATCCAGAGCCGTGGATCTCGCAACACCGAAGGGCCCGCCGCTGCGACGCATAGCCGCCGTCGCGGTGGCGCCTTCGAGCAACAACAGCAGCCGCTCTGCCAGGGTTTCGGGCTCATCAAACCTCGCGTCCCTTGCGAGTGCCGCTAAATGGTCCCTGACCCCGTCTTTGTGTCGCCGCGCGACGACGCGAGCCGGGTGGTCAGGGTCGGGGAACTCCGCCGCAGCGTTGGCGAAAGCGCAGCCCCGATAGTTATCCCCCACCAACCACTCCGCGTAGGCCCCGAAGACCGCCAGGAGCTTCTCCCTGGGCTCGACTACCCCGTCGGTCACCTCTTGCAGGTACGCCCTCCATCTCTCGTCGCGGCTACGCAGGTACGCGGCGACGAGCTCGTCTTTGCCCCCGAACCGGTTGTAGAGCGTCCTCTTGGAGACCCCAGCCCTCTCCGAGATGGTGTCCACGCCGACGGCCCTGATGCCCTCCCGATAAAAGAGCTCCGAAGCCACCTTTAGCAGCCGCTCCGCCCCCGGCCTCCTGCGTACCCCACGCTTTTCCCCTTCGGCCCTCTGTTCCATCACCCTATCCTCACACCTCCGGTGACGCATCTTCTTGATTATACAGGCCTGTGCACTTATACTCCGCCTGTCAGTACACAGGTCTGTGTAGTTTCCAAAAATCTATGAGGAGCGGCTTTGGATCCGGGGGGCGCATGATGGGTGGTACCGAGCGTCTGGTTGTGGGAGGTCCCAGCAAGAAAGAGGGGATCGCCTGGTTGGTGGCTCCCGGGCTCTCTTTGATCGCCGTCACCTACGGTCTCGCCCGGTTCGCCTACGGCCTTTTTCTACCGGACATGCGTGAGGCTTTCGATCTGTCGCCTTCCCTTCTGGGAGTGATCGGGGCGGGGTCTTACCTCGGTTACTGTGTCGCGGTCGTCTTGGCGCTCCTCTACACGACGAGGACGGGGCCGCGCCTGATGGCGGTCGCCGCGGGCGCGGTGGCGGTTGTGGGCATGGCCGTCGTGGCCAGCGCGCCGGCGGCATGGGTGTTGGCCCTTGGAATACTGTTGGCGGGCAGCAGCACGGGGCTCGCCTCACCGCCGATGGGCGAGGCCGTCGAGCATTCGATCTGGAAGGGTCTGCAGGACAGGGCCAATGCCCTCATCAACTGCGGCACCAGTGTCGGTGTTGCGCTCTCCGGGCCGACGGCGCTGCTTCTGACCGGGCAGTGGAGGATCGCGTGGGCCGTGTTCGCGTTGGTTGGACTAGCCGTCCTAACGTGGAACGCTGCCGTGATGCCTCGTGGGGCGGTGGCCAGCCGGGGTGCGCGCGAAGGCAGTGGGGCCGACGATCGCGACGGCACCGGTCCGAGCGGCGGAAGCCGATCCCTCGCTTACCTCGTGGACGTACGCGTGCGGGCGCGTTCGATGCCGCTCTTCCTGGCTGCCTTCGGCGTAGGCTTCGCCAGCGCCGTGTACTGGAGCTTCTCGCGTGACCTCGTGGTGCAGGCAGGGGACATAGGCCAGACGGGGTCCACACTGTTCTGGATGGTCATCGGGGTCGCCGGCCTCGCCGGTGGCGCCGCGGGCGACCTAGTGAGGCGCTTCGGACTCTCGGTCGTCCTGCGCGGCGCGCTCTTTTCGATGGCCGTCTCGATCGCGCTTCTCGCGGCAGCCCCTGGTGTGCTCCCTCTGGCTTACGCGAGCGCGGCGCTCTTCGGTTCTACCTACATCATGCTCACCGGCGTCGTTCTAGTGTGGTCGGTCAACATCTTCCGCGAGAGACCATCCGCCGGTCTCGGGGCTGGGTTTCTCTTGATCGCGGTGGGCCAGGTTGCAGGCTCCCCCACGGCCGGGGCGCTCGCCGGGGTGACGAGCCTGCCCGTTGCCTTCTTCGCGTTCGCACTAGTGGCGGTGCTCACCGCCTTGACGAGGCCGGTGCCGCGAAAACACTAATGGTGGCCGCGTTCCGGGAAGGCTCGATTCGAAGAGGTCCGTTACAAACCACCAACCGCGCCCTCTACAGCCTGTACAAGCCCAGAGGTCCGGTGAAGGAGAAGGAGGAGATGCCGTTCGCCGCCTCCCGCAGGGACCAGTTCTGGACCGCCGACGTCCGCTACGTGGACGACCACAGGCTTGGCGGCAGGGCATACGTCGTCTCTATCCTGGAGAATCACTCCCACGCGATCCTCGCCAGCGTCGTCACGCGCACCCAGGACCTCGCCTCCTACCTACCCGTGCTGTACGCGGCCGTGGAGCGCTACGGCTCTCCCGAGGCGCTGGTGACCGACGGCGGCGGGATCTTCAGGGCCAGGCAGGCGAAGGCCGTCTACGCGGCCCTCCGCATCCGCAAGGAGGAGATCGAGCATGGCCGGGCGGCCGAGGCTGTTCGAGACGTCGGCGATCATGGCGCAGCCGCGCCTCTTCGGGCTCGACGCCCTCGGCGAGCTCGGTTGGCTAAAGGCGCTCAGGCTGCAAGGGTACGCTCGCCGCCGGCCCCTAGGACCGCGCGCCCTGCAGCAGGCGCTCTTCCCGGCTCCGCCAGCGGAAGCCCACTAGCAGCGACACCCTAGCGTCAAGACAACCCTGGGGCACGGCGCCTCACTCGTCCGGCGTGGCCGCCGCCTCCGCAAGTACCTGGGCCAACAACTCGGGCCGCGAGAGCATCGGGTGGTGGTCGGTCGGAATCTCCACGACCTTACCCGCCCTTCTCGCGTACTCTCGCTGCGCCTCGGGCGGGGTCGCGAGATCCTCGGCGCACACGACGTAGGTCGAGGGCTTCTCGCGCCACGCGACGGCGCGCGGGGCCTGCCCGAAGACAGACAAGGGCTGGCGGGTGAGGCGCTTCAAGGCCCCCGCGACCGCCGCCTCGTCACAGTCCTGCATGAAAGCGTCGGGCATGAGCTCGGCCTTGATGCCCATCGCGCCGTCCTCCGGGCGCGGGTCCATCCACGGCCCCGGCTCCCTCGACCCGCCGAGGCCAGCCAACGTCTCGTTCAACTCTGGCATCAAGGAGGTGATGTAGACGAGGCGCTCGACGTTCCCGTGGCCCGCGGCAGCGTCGGTTATGACCATACCGCCGTAGGAGTGGCCCACGAGCACGACGGGTTCGTCCTCCTCGTCGAGTGCAGCCCGGACGGCGTCTGCGTCGGCGTACATGTCCCCCGGAGCCTCCGGAGAGGCTCCGGGGGAGGCCACACAGCTCGGCAGCTCCACGGCCCGGCCGCCCAGGCCGAGGTCGGCGAGCGGTTCCACCATGCGGTGCCACCACCACGCCCCGTCGAAGACTAGGGCCCCATGCACGAAGACGATCTTCATACTACCTTCTACCCCCCCCACCAACGCTTGCAAGCCCTACGGACGCAGAGTGTAGCAACAATGTGGTGTTTGTGCGGCGTTTGAGGTGCCTTTTTGGTCGTGTTCGCGCCGTTGCCGACAGCCTGGGTCCCGCTATTGGTCGCGCACCTTACGGCTAGGTTTGGTCCGTTGCCTGACGTCGCCGAACGCGGTTTTCTGCTCGATAGGGGGTAGCTGTGACAGAGGCATCGAGCAACTTCTCGTGGTACTAGAATCGTGGGTGAAAGGAGAAGCTGTGAGTACCTTCAGCGAGTTCTACGATCTCCGACTCGTTGCGGTCTACGATACGCTGAACCCGATCGCCGAGTACGAAAGGTTCTATCTGGATCCCGCTTCGAGGATTTCGGCGTCTTCTATCGTCGACATCGGTTGCGGCACGGGGTTGCTGACCCGCGAGCTTGCCATGCGAGGTCATCGGGTCGTCGCGTCGAGCCCTCGGGTGCGATGCTCGATGTTACGCGGGACGCGATGGTTGCGAGCAAGCGCGATGGGGGTAGAGGGAGACGCCCGGTGTCTGGACGAAGTCGGGGCGGACCTGAAGATAGATGGGGACCTGGTGCGCTACGATATCCACTACCTCTTCACGAGTTCCGGCGAAGAGCTGGTGTCGACCAGCGAGCTGAGGTTCCGCAGCCGGAATGAGCTGGGCGGATCGTTGTCAGACGCCGGCTTTACGGTCGGAGAAGTCTTCGGCGACTGGGATGGCCATCCGGCAGACGCGACGAGCCAAGAGTTGATCTTCATGGCCGCGCGCGGATGAGCTTTCGACTGTTTTCGGGGTGATACCAGGTCAGGAAGAGGAGAGGGTAGAAGACTAGGATCATAAACCCCGTGACACCGGGTGCAGCCAGGTTGGCGGGAGGCCGCTGTACCCTCCACCTTCTGCCGGAGCCCAACCGCGCTGGCCGCGAACCCGCGCGTGTGGCATGCTTGCCTCGCGGTGACATACTGAGGAGACAAAGTTGGTGGAGGAGTCCACCCGTGGAGAGGAGGGCAGCACGTGAGCCACGCCGACGTGCAGGCCTGGCTAGACGCCTACGTCGAGGCCTGGCACAACTACGACCCTGAGACCATAGGTGACCTCTTCGCAGACGACGCCACCTACGCCTACCACCCCTACGACGAGGGCGACGAGATCGTCAGGGGACGCGAGTCCATCGTCGCCAACTGGTTGGAGGAGCCAGACGAGCCCCGCACCTGGGAGGCGCGCCTCGGCCCCCTCGTGGTGGACGGAGACCGGGCCGTCGCCGAGGGGACGATCAGCTACGCCAACGGCGACTTTTTCTGGAACTTGTGGACGCTGCGATTCGACGAGGACGGGCGCTGCACTGAATTTGTCGAGTGGTACATGGTCCGACCCCAAGGGTAGGTGGTTCGCGGCCTAGCCATGAGGAGCATGCCCGCAGAACCCGGGGCCTTCGGGTGGCGCTCTAGCGCGGCTGGGCTGGCAGGAGCACTAAAGGGCCCCCGGGGGATGTTCCGGGCGGCTATGCTCGTCTCTGTTCCCTTACGAACACGCGCTTCGCCACCTCCTGCATCCGATCGACGTACCGGGCTACGGGCCAGCCGCGCTCGAGCGTGAGGTTCTCCCAGTTGCTGATGGAAAGCATGGCCCAGAGTAGATCCCCCGCCTCCACGTCCGACCATCCTGGGGCGAGCATTCCATCGCGCCGCAGCCGCTCTACGATGTCGCGGCAGGCTTCCCGCACCACGGCCATCCGGTCGTCCCAGGCCGCCGCAACCGCCTCGTCGCTCTCGCGGGCGGCGAGTAGCGCCCTGGCTATGCCGTGGATCTCCGGTATGTAGTTCCCCCAGAACTCAATGAACGCCTCCAGGCGGTCCACCCCCCTCGTCGCCGCCCTGTAGCGGCCCAAACGCTCTTCGAGCCCACGCACCTCGTCCCCGTAACGGGCCGTCGCAACCATCAACTCCGCCCTGGAACCAAAGTGGTCATACACCGCCTGCCTCGAAACCTCCGCAGCGCCAGCCACGTCGCGCATGCGAACACCCTGCCCGTTGCACTCCTCCATTAGCCGCCACGTCGCCTCCAGAATCCGAGTCCGCGTTTTCGGATCGCCACTTGACATACCGTCAAGTATAGAGTAACTTTACGCCGAGTCAATTTACACAATGTAAAGCGGGAAGAAAGGAGCGCGGTATGGAGGCGGCGAACGGAAGAGGGATAGGGACTATCCTGGTCCTCGGCGGCACGGGCAAGACCGGCAGCCGGGTGGCTCGGCGGCTCGAGGAGGCGGGGTTGCAGGTAAGGATCGGGTCGCGTGCTGGAGAGCCGCCGTTCGACTGGGAGGATCCCGGCACGTGGGAGCCGGTGTTGCGTGGAGCAAGGTCGGTGTACGTTACTTATCAGCCGGATCTTGCGGTACCTGGCGCCGCTGATGCGGTCCGGGCTTTTGCCGACCTCGCGGTGGAGAGCGGGGTCAGGCGATTGGTCTTGCTCTCGGGGCGGGGTGAGGAAGGGGCCTTGCGTGGCGAGGAGGCCGTGCGGGAGTCAGGCGTGGAGTGGACGGTCTTGCGGTCGAGCTTCTTCGGCCAGAACTTCAGCGAGAGCTTCTTTCTGGAGCCTGTGCTCGGCGGCGAGCTCGCGCTTCCGGCGGGGGAGGTGGCCGAGCCTTTCGTGGACGCCGAGGACGTTGCGGAGGTGGCGGTAGCGGCTCTGACCGGGGACGGGCACGTGGGCAAGCTCTACGAACTGACCGGACCCCGGCTCCTAACCTTCGGAGAGGCCGTGGGTGAGATCTCACGCGCCGCCGGCCACGAGGTACGTTACGTGCCCGTCTCCGCCGGAGAGTTCACCTCCGCGCTGGAGCAAGACGGGCTACCGTCGGAAGTCGTGGAGCTGATGGCCTATCTCTTCACCGAGGTACTGGACGGCCGCAACGCCCACCTGACCGACGGTGTCCGGCGTGCGCTCGGAAGAGAGCCTAGGGACTTCGCCGATTACGCACGCGAAGCCGCCGCCACCGGCGTGTGGGACCGCCAGGGGCCAGTGCGTCTTACCGGCTGATGGGCGATCTCCTCTCGATGCTGACGCTCTTGGCGGCCCTCGGTTGCGGGGTGACGAGCGGGGTCTTCTTCGCGTTCTCGTCCTTCGTTATGAAGGCCCTCAGCCATCTGCCGGCCCCGCAAGCAATCACCACTATGCAGGAGATCAACACCGCGGCGCCCACGCCCGCCTTTATGGCGCTGCTTTTCGGGACCGCCATGGCCTGCGGCTCGCTGATCCTCTCGTCGCTCTTCGTGTGGGGTGAGTCTCACGCCGCGTACCTACTCATCGGCGGCGCCTCGTACCTGGGGTGCGTGATCGGGCCGACCGTCGTCTACCACGTGCCGCGAAACGAGGCGCTGGCGAAGGTAGATCCACGCGGCGTGGACGCCGAGGGCCGCTGGTCACGCTACCTCTCGGGCTGGACCGCGTGGAACCACCTGCGGTTCGCCGGGGCTCTCGCCGCTTCTGCCGTGCTCACTATCGCGCTCCAAGCTGGTTGAGCTTCCCACGTTTGATGTCTGACAACGGCACGAGGAGGCACTTCATGTCGAGTACATCCACCCAGATCGTAAGCCGCAAATTTCCCCGACCGAAGGCCTTTCGCGCGGCCATCCGTGCCCTCACGCTGGCCGTTGCCACCCTCGCCACCGGCCTCGTCGCCGGGGTCTTCTACGCTTACTCGGTTTCGGTCGACCTCGGTCTCGCGGTGCAGCCTGACGAGAGTTACGTTGCCACGATGCAGGCGATCAACGAGAAGATACAGAACCCCCTGTTTTTCACGAGTTTCTTTGGCGCAGCCTTATTCCCGATCGTGGCCCTTGCAGTCCACTTCCCGAAGCCCAGATCCGGCCGCTTTTCGTTGATCGCGCTGGCTTGCGCGCTCTACATCGGGGGAGGCTTCCTGCTTACGACTTTCGTCAACGTGCCGATGAACGACCAACTCGCGGCTGTAGACCCTGACGCCTCAGCGCGGGTCCTGTCCAGCGCCCGCGACGCCTATGAGGGTCCGTGGGATTTCTGGAACAGGGTGCGTACGGTCTTCTCGACGCTGGCGTTCCTGGCGCTCGTGGGGGCCTGCTTGCTGGGCGAGGACCGTGCCAGGAGGTAGGAGGGACGGGTCATCGGGTCGGCGTCTCGGGCGGGTTTATGCGTAGAATAAGATTTGTAGGCGCGTACCCACACAGAACCGGGGACGATAGGGATGAACAGGAGGGTCCGGAGGCCCCGGGGAAGGGGCCGGGGAGCAAAACCCGCGTCCGGCGGGTATCTGACCCCGATCTTCGTCTCTCCTCGGGTCTGGGTCGGCCTACTGGTAGTGGGGGTTGGACTGCTCGCGCTCCTGTTGTACACGGCGCCAACCGTGCCCGCGGTGGCGGTCGGCGGGGTGGCACTCGCCATCGTGCTCTCGTTTCCGGTGCGGGCGCTCTCCCACTTCATGCCAAGGGGGCTGGCGATCCTGCTAACCGTGCTGGGTTTGCTCGGTTTGATCTCCCTCGGGTTCTTCTTCCTGGTGCCCCTGCTCATAGAACAGCTCACGACGCTGGTCAGGAACACGCCACTTATCGCCAACAGGGCCAACCAGTTCTTGCTCGACGTGATAGCCGCGCTGAACGAACGCCAGCTCGTGCCCGGCTCCGACCCCGAGGCGTTTGGCAGGCAACTCGTCACCGACCTCTTCGACCGGGCGCAGAACCTCACCGAGAACCTGCTCAGGAGCATACTCGGGTTCATCCCGAGGATCTTCAACCTCGGGGTGACGCTCTTCGGCATCCTCTTCATTGCCATCTACTTGCTCGTCGACGTGCGGAAGGTAAAGGCGGCCTTCTTGAAGTCCGTTTCGGCCCACTATCGCCACGACGCCCGCGACCTGTGGGAGGCCTTCGGCGAGTCGCTCTCACGCTACCTCGGCGGCCTCGTGTTCGTCGTAATGATCCAGGGCGTCCTCGCCGCCGCGGCGCTGTATCTGCTCGGCGTGCGTTACGCTATCTTGCTCGGCGTGTGGGTGTCAGTTACGGCGATCATCCCCTACCTCGGCGCGTTCCTCGGTGGTATACCAGCGGTCCTCGTGGCCCTCGTTTTCGGGTCTTCCGTCTTCGAGTCCAACACGACCACGGCAATTCTGACGGTAGTTGCCTACGTCCTGATCCAACAGCTCGAAGGTAACTTCCTGACCCCACGCATCCAGGGCCAGGCGCTCCACGTGCATCCGATCATCGTCCTCCTCGCCGTTATCGCCGGCGGCGAACTCGCGGGCCTTGCCGGAATAGTCTTCGCCGTTCCCGCCCTGGCCGTCTTCCGCGTTCTCTTCGACTTCTTCAGGGTCCGCCTACGTCGGGAGTAAGTCGAGGGCTACAAGGTTTTTCGGGGAAAGGGGCTGGGCCAGAGCGACTCTCACATCGAGTGGGCCTTGAGGAGTCGCGCGTCGCTCGCGTAGCATCGGGTTTCTCTTCTCGACGCAGTCCATCTGCACGCCGCCCTAGTCGACATCTGAAGTGCTCAACCCAAACTCGATGGCGCGGACGGCGGCCTGGGTGCGGTCGGAGACGCCGAGCTTGGCGAGTATGCTCTGCACGTGCGCCTTTACGGTGCTTACGCTGAAGTGCAGGTTCTCTGAGATCTGGGGGTTGGTCTGACCCTGGCTGAGGAGCCTCAAGACCTCGACCTCCCTGGGCGTCAGGCTCTCTATCTGCCCGCCTGGTTGGGCTTCTCGGCTGTTAGTCACGAGCTTCGGATGGCGCATGCCCGTCCCTTCCGGGCGTACGCTCGTCTCCATTCTCTGGCGCGAGTAACCGCGCTCCCTGGCGAGCCTCACCAGCAGCCTCATCGCAAGCTCCTGGTTCAACGGCGACTCTCCCGCCAATGTCCTCCTCACCGCACTCACAAGCCTCTCCCCCGATGCGTCCTTGAGCACGTAGCCCGCCGCCCCAGCCTTCACCGCCTCAAACAGGTAGTCTGGGTTCTCGTGCATCGTCACCATCACAACGCTCGTTTTGGGCATCTCGGCCTTGATCTTCCTGGTCGCCTCCAAACCATCCATCACGGGCATCCTCACGTCCATAAGGACGAGGTCTGGTCTAAGCTGGCGGCAGAGGGAGAGGGCTTGTTGGCCGTCGTTTGCTTCGGCTATGACCGAGAGGCCATCTGCGCCCTGGAGCAAGGTTGTGATCCCTTCCCTGACGAGTGCGTGATCGTCCGCTATCAGGAGGCGTGCCACCTGCGGCGGTGTCGCATCTTCACCATTCCTCACTCTTACTTCGCCTTCCCAATTCCCTTACCCATCCTTACCGTTCGCCCGTACGGATGGTATCTCCGCCACCACTTCGGTCCCTTCTCCGGGTCGGCTGTGTATTTCCAGGCGGCCGCCTAGCAGGGCAACCCTCTCTCGCATGCTGGAGAGTCCCAATCGTTCGCCTGGTCCGCCCCCATCGGTGGCCTTCTCCAGGTCAAAGCCGGGACCCCAGTCCCGGACGTTCAGGTGGACGCTGCTGTCAAGGTATTTGAGCGTTATCTTCACCCGGGCCGAGGGGGCGTGTTTCCGGATGTTGGTCAGGGCCTCCTGCGTGACCCTGAACATAGCCGTCTCTACCCCTGCCGGCAGACGCCCGTCTCCCAGCGTCTCCTTGTAGTCGATCTGGCAGCCTTCGTCACTGATCTTCTCGACCTGCAGGCGGACGGCGGCGCCGAGCCCGAGGTCGTCGAGTGCGGTTGGCCTCAGGTCCGCTATGACGTAGCGTGCCTCGCCGACGGTCTGTTGTACCAGCTGCAGGACCCTGGCGAGGTCTTTGCGGCCCTCTTCGGAGGTGGGCGGGTGGCGCCGGGCAAAAGCCTGAAGGAGCTGGTGGGCGCCCGCGGCCGTCTGGGCGAGACCATCGTGCACCTCGTAGGAGACCTTTCGGCGCTCTTCCTCCTGGGCGGTTATGAGTTTTCGGATCAGGTCCTGCAGCCGGTTCTCGCGCTCGGCGAGGTCCGCGTACAGGCGTGCGTTCTCGAGCGCGCTGGCCCCCTGGTTTGCGAGGCTGAGCAGGGTCTCCACGTTCTGACGCTCCATGAGAGCGTCGGATCCGTAGGCCTCGATGATCCCGATGAGCCTGTCCTGCACAAGCAGCGGCAGATACAGGCCCACGAGGTAGCGTTCCTCGGGGTCTTCGGGATGGTGTAGCCTGAGCAGGCTGCGCTTCCTGGTCTCTAGAACACTCTCGCGGGCCGAGAGGGCTTCCGGGGCGAAGCGGGCACGGCGCCACAACCCTTCGAGCCCCGAGGACTGCCAGATTCGCAGCTCTCCGTGCTCGTCGGGGACGGAGATGACCGCGGCGGTCAGGTTCGAGACGCGGCGCGCTATCTCGAGCAGACGCGAGCCGATCTCCTCCCTCTGCAGGCTGGAGCTGAGGATCTGGCCGGCTTCGTAGAGCGCGAGCAACGCGTCTAGGCTTCGCTGCAGGCGCTCCGCGGCCCGGCGGCGCTCGGTAATATCATGGACGATGACGCAGAGCGCCTCGCCGCCCCCGTAGGAGATCACGCTAGAACCGACCTCGACGTCGACGAGCGACCCGTCCTTCCTGCGGTGGCGCCGCTCCCCGATAAACTCGACCCTGTTCTGAAGGATCTGCCGGACGTAACGGTCGATGCTATCGCGGTCGTGCGCGACGACGTCGTAGAGGGTCAGCCCGAGCCCTAGCATGTCCTGGGCCGAGTAGCCGAGCAGGTCTCTGTACGCGGCGTTGGCCTCTAGTATGAGTTTGGTATCGATGTCGACGACGAAGATCCCCTCGGCGGCCTGCTTGACCACCGTCCGGTAACGCTCCTCGCTCTGGCGCAGGGCCTCTTCGGCCTCCCTACGGTCCGTGATATCGAACTGTACGCCCAGCCAGTACGGGTGCTCTCCCTCGGGGTTACGAACCAGGACTGCTTCGTCGCGCACCCATACGATCCTACCGTCCCTGGCCCTGTGCCTGTACTCCATGCTGAAAGGCTCACCGGTCTTGGTGGTTCTGGCGTCCTCGGCGAGGACCCTCTCCCTGTCGCCGGGATGGAGGGTTCGCCCAAAAAGATGGGGATCGGCTATCCACTCCTCGGGCGAGTAGCCGAGCACGGCTTTGATCTGCGGGCTAATATACAGGAAGCGCGAACTCTGCCCGTCTCGCTTGGCTTCTTCCATGTAGGTCATGGCCGGTATCCGCTCCACGAGTGTCCGGAAGCGGGCCTCGGCCTCAGTCAGCCGGTCCTCGGCCTCTTTGCGCTCGGAGATCTCACGCTGGGCCGCTTCGTAGAGCTTGGCGTTGTCTACAGCCAGGGCGGCCCGTCTCGCGAGCTCCTCGGCGAGCCTCAGGTCCGTCTCTCCGTAGCGCCGCCCAGATTCCGCGGAGACAAGGGTGATCGCACCGTGCCTCCTGCCCCGCGCTATCATCGGAACGACCATGTAGGATCTCGCGCCGAGCCGCCTGATCATTTCCCTGTGATCTGCGTCCACGGCGGCCTCGTCTAGCACCTCTTCGGATATCTCGGCCAACATGTCGGGTTGGTTGGTCCTGAACACCTTGCGAGCCCCCCGTGTCGAGTCGGCCTCGGGCGGGTAGCGTTCTTGCAGCTCGTAGGCAAGCGCGGCCTTCTCGGGGTCGGGGTGCTCCACGGCGAGCCTCTCGACCGAGCCGTCCTCCTCCAGCACGTCGACGGCGCACCAGTCGGCGAGGGCGGGCACCGCCAGGCTGGCCACGTTGGCGAGCGTTGTCCTGTAGTCGAGCGAGGAGGCGAGCGTCGCACCGCTCTCGGCGAGGAAGCGGAGCACGTCGTCCGCGTGCTTTCGCTCGGTCTCATCGTGCACAACCACCGAGAAGCCCTCGAGGTTTGCCCTCCTGTCATTGAGGAGTGTGATGACGACCCTCGCCCAGTACCTCGAGTCGTCCTCGCGGACCCGCTGTCTCTCTTCTATGTAGCGTCCCTCGGACAACGCCGCGCGCAGTGCCTCCTCAGGATGGCCGCGCTTCACGTCTTCGTCGGTGTAGAAAACCCGGAAGTGGCGGCCTATGATCTCTCCTGCCTCGTAGCCTTCTATGCGTTCAGCGCCGTCGTTCCAGGTCTTTACATGCCCTCCGGGATCGAGCATAAAGATTGCATAATCCTTCACCCCCTCGACCATCAGCCTGAGGCGCTCCTCGCTCTCGCGCAAGTTCTCCCTGTGGCTCCTGGCCTCTAGGGTGCTCCGCTCGGCCCTGTGCCTGGCGGAGCGCAGCGATGACGTCAGCACGCTGACCAGTACTCCTTCGAGCACGAGCGCGCCCACGTCGACGAGCTCTGGGCCGAAGCCCGTGAAAGCCCCCTTCGGGTGGAGGAAGAAGTAGTCGGTCGCCAGGGCGCTTAGGCCTGTGGCCAGGATACCGGGTCCAAGGCCACCGTACCAGGCGCTGATCATGATCGCGCCAAGGATGAACAAGAAAGGCGTCTCCTGAGCGGTCAGGGGGTCGAGCTGCCACTTGATAAGCAAGGCAGCCACGACGACCACTACCGCCACACCGTAGCGAACGGTCAAGTCAAGAGAACGCTTCACGCGAGCCTGTCATCCTGTCTTTGCCACGAGGGTGGGTCTTCGGAACACGCCATGGCCGCTTTCTCTGCGATTCCCCTTCAATGCCGTTTCGTGGGCCGGATTATACGTTATGCGTCTCTTGTGGCGGGATTACAGGCCGGTCGGGGCCACGGTGGCATATGCCAGGTGGCCATAAGATGTGCTCGAAAAAAGGCCACCTGGCAGAGGTCAGGGTGGTGGCGGTGCACTAGCATACCAGGTGTCAACAATGAGCTTTCGCGTTTTACGCATCAGGGAAGGAACGACAAGAGTGGATACAGTCCGAGGGACGAGAGTCGCAACCATGGACTCAAGGAACGAGATGTGTACGAATAACGAGAAGGGAGATCTCTCGATATGCGAACCAAGCTGAGGAGCAAATTTGCGCTCCTCTTTCTGACGTTGGGGCTGCTGCTTGCCGTACCAGCGATAGCGCTCGCGGATCAAATCGCCAACAACGTCGACGCTACGGTGGATTCCACAGCTGAGATCATGGCTCTCCAAGTAGGCTCCACGACTGGCAACACCACGCAGCTCAGCGTGATTCCGTTGAATGGTGACGGCAAGAACGGCTGTAATCTGACCAGCAACTCTTCGGCTTCGTTCTCCGTCAACTCCAGTGACACCGCGGTGGCCACGGTAAGTCCCAGCACCGTTACGTTTACGAGCTGCGGTGATGTCAAGATGCTTACTGTTACGGCCAAGGCTCAGGGCACGACCGACATCTCCCTGAGGCAGACCGCTAACAATACTGGTGCCACTTTCGACCTGGCCCCAGCCACCTTCAAGGTCAATGTTACGGCTCCGCCACCCGCGAACACGCCACCCCAGGTGTCGGTGAACGGTGTGACGGAAGGCGCATCTTACGAGAAAGGCTCCGTGCCGGCCGCTACTTGCCAGGTTGCGGACACCCAGGACGGGAACTCCTCGTTCCCCGCGACGATAGACAACAGTCAGCTGAACCAGTACGGGCTCGGCCAGCAAACGGCATCTTGCTCGTACACCGATAATGGCAACCTCACGGCCAGCACCTCCAAGACCTATCGGATCGTCGACACTCATGCGCCGAATATCGCGACGCACGCTGACGTTACTGCGGAAGCCGCGAACGTGAACGGTGCCACAGTTACCTACACCAACCCGACGGCCACCGACGCGGCCGACCCTAACCCGGAGGTTAGCTGCACGCCGACTTCCGGTAGCACCTTCGCGCTGGGCGACACCACGGTCACCTGCACGGCTACAGACGCTACGGGCAACACGGCCAGCTCGACCTTCAAGGTGACCGTCGCGGATTCTACCGGCCCAGTCTTGAGCCTTCCTGAAGACAAGAGTGTGGAAGCCACCAGCGCGGCAGGCGCCGAGGTTGACTTCACGGCCAGCGCCAACGACGCAGTAGATGGCAACCGGGCTGTGACCTGCACTCCGGAGTCGGGTTCTACCTTCTCCTTAGGCACCACAGAGGTTACCTGCTCAGCTTCTGACGAGGCAGGCAACACCTCTAGTGCCAAGTTCAACGTGACGGTCGAGGATACCACCGCTCCGTCGCTCAATCTCCCGGACGACAAGACCGCCGAGGCCACTGGTTCTAACGGGGCCACGGTGAACTTCACAGCCACCGCTACCGACCTGGTCGATAGCAGCGTTGACGTGAGCTGTACGCCTGGCTCCGGCAGCCAGTTCTCACTGGGCGAAACCACAGTCACCTGTACGGCCACCGACAACGCGGGCAACGAGGCTACCTCCAATTTCAAGGTAACCGTCGTTGACACCACCGCTCCGGCGATCGCCGAGCATGATGACATCACCGGCGTGGAGGCCACCGGTCCCGGCGGCGCCCGTGTCACCTACAACGGTCCGACGGCCACCGACCTGGTGGACACCAACGTTAATGTGAGCTGCACGCCGGCCTCTGGGGCACTGTTCCCGCTGGGCGAAACCACAGTCACCTGTACGGCCACCGACAACGCGGGCAACGAGGCTACCTCCAATTTCAAGGTAACCGTCGTTGACACCACCGCTCCGCAGTTGAACCTGCCTGAGAACAAGGCTGTTGAGGCCACCGGGCCCGACGGCGCCGCGGTTACTTTCGCCCGCACCGCCGACGACACCGTCGACGGTCCTGTGACGGTCAACTGCTTCGTCGGGGACACGGCTGTGGACTCCGGTGACACCTTCGCTCTGGGCACGACCACGGTCGACTGCTCCGCAACCGATGCCGCGGGCAACACGGCGAGAGACAGCTTCACCGTCAAGGTGGTCGACACCACGGCGCCGACGCTCAACCTCCCGGCCAACATCACCCAGGAGGCCACGGGGCCCAACGGTAACGTTGTGAGCTTCACCGCCACGGCTAATGATGTGGTCGACAACAACGTTACCGTGAACTGCACGCCGGCTTCCGGTAGCACGTTCGCCATTACGACCACCACGGTCGACTGCTCCGCAACTGATGCTGCGGGCAACGCTACCAACGGCAGCTTCACCGTCAAGGTGCAGGACACCCTCGTGCCGACCAACATCCAGTTCGGCAGCAACATTAACGACGGCGACTCCTTCTACTTTGGCAATGTCCCGGCCTCCCCGACCTGCACGGCCACTGATTCTGGCTCTGGTCTGCAGTCTTGCGTGGTCAGCGTCTACAGCACCGCCGTTGGCACGCACACGCTGACGGCGACGGCCACCGACAAGGCTGGTAACACGGCTACCAGGCAGATCACCTACACGGTCAAGGCGTGGACGTTCAAGGGCTTCTATCAGCCGGTCGATATGGGCGGCGTCTACAACATCGTCAAGGGTGGCTCCACCGTGCCGATCAAGTTCGAGCTCTTCAAGGGCACCACCGAACTTACCGATACGGCCTACATCAACCAGCCGCTGCAGGCTACGAAGATAAGCTGCACGACCGGCGTAGGGACGGACGACATCGAGTTGACGGCGACGGGTGGCACGAGCCTCCGTTACGACACCACGGGTGGCCAGTACATCTACAACTGGAAGACGCCTACGGGCGCCAACACCTGCTACAAGGTAACGATAACCGCCAACGATGGTTCGTCGCAGACGGCCTTCTTCAAGCTCAAGTAGTGTAAGGAGGTAAGGTACACAACACGCACGAGAGGGTCGGGGCAAAACAGCCCCTGCCCTCTCTGTGTCCCGGACACAGCCACAGGCGTTCTCTCAGCCAAGGAGCCAATCGAAGTGCGCCAGAACCGCCAACCCACAACCATAGCCATCCTGGGCGCCGATACTGTGGTCGGGCGCGCCCTCTCTGCGCTCCTCGAAGGCTCCGGTTACGAGACCAGGCCACTCGATACCTATCCCACGGGGGTCGTGGATGAGATGCTTGAGGGTGCTGACCTGCTACTCCTGGCTCCCAGGTTGGATCGGAGCGTACGCGAAGCCTTCCTCGGCGCCATGGGCAAGAGCTCACCGCAGCACGTAGATCTGCCGGTGATCTCGCTCTGCACTAATTCATTGGAGGATCAACCAGTGGAGAGAGTTCTGAGCGTACCGTGGCCAAGCGTGTTAGAAGCCCTCGTGGATAAGATCGAAGCCGCTTTGCACCAGCGGCATTTGCTGTTCGATCAGGGGTCGCAACACACAATCCAGTAAGTCGCTCCATTCTATCGTCGCCGTCGTGCTCGCGAACGCCGACCTGATCCCAGGCTCTCTCACAAACAGGCGCTAGCCCGGCCCCTTGAACTTCTTTGCGCCCTACTTTCCGGGAACGTCGCCGGGCTTTAGAATTAAGGCGTTGCGCGATGGGTCGATACGTAGTGCCGGGATGCTCGAATCGCTGAAGTTGAACTTCAGTAGTTCGTCTCAAGGAGGTACAAGGATCAGCATAGCCTTCCACCTTTTCCTGGTGGCGTTGTTCGTTGGGGTTTCAGTTGGCGGCCTGTTTCTGGTGCAGCGTCTGGTGCCGATCGAGAAGCGACAGGAGCACAACGACGTTGCCGGTTTCATCTATGCGGTCCTCGGGGTGGCCTACGCGGTGCTGCTCGGCCTCATGGTTGTCGCGGTCTGGGAGGATTACCAGGAGGCCCAGAACGCGGCGACCGAGGAAGCAAACGAGCTGTCCGCGATCTTCTGGATCGCCCACGGTCTTCCCAAGCCGCATGCCCAGCGCGTCCAGGAACTTACAATCGCCTACGCGACGGTGGTGGTGCGCGAGGAGTGGCCGCTGATGGAGAGCGGGAAGTCTAGCCCAAGGGCGTGGGAGCTCCTCGACGAGCTCAGGGCTAGCGTCGAGTCGCTCGAGCCCACCACCGACGCCCACCTGGTCCTCTACGATAACGAGATCGAGCGCCTGCACGAACTCGGGGACGCAAGAAGGGAGCGTCTGCTCCAGGCCGATGAGGGATTGCCCGCCATCCTGTGGGTGGTGCTGCTCATCGGTGGTGTTGTAGAGGTCGGTTTCACTTACCTCTTCGGGTTGCGGAGCACGACGGTTCATGTACTAATGGTCGCGGCGCTAGCCTTGATCATCGGGCTCGTGCTCTTCACCATCGGTGCCCTGGAGTACCCTTTCAGGGGCGACGTTCGGGTCGGACCCGACGCCTTCGAGTCAATAATAGATAGGTTCGAGAACAGCAAGCTCAGCAGGCTTTGAAAATAGGTTTCAGCTAGTCAGCCTGCTGATCGCTGAGTAGCAGGCGCACCTCGGTCACTCGTCGACCAGTGCGCCTGCTTCACGCAGTGGAAGTGTCGCATCATGATCTCATCGTCCCTCGGACAGCGGATGCGCTTGCTCAAATCCGGCTCGGGAGAGGGGCGCCGCTCTACCTCCAAAACGTCTCGCCCGGCGACTCGCCCGCCTCGTCCACCCGCGCACGACGTATCGCCGCCCGGGGCGGCCGGGTTGGATGCCAGTGGCGGCGTGCTAACCACGGATTCAACACAAGGATGTTTAGGAGGGTGCAATTGGGGTATATGTGTGATAAGAATATAGAGACAGAAGTTTACTACCACGGAGGTATGCAGTGCAGACCACGAGAAACATAGACAAGACGACGCGCACAGCCCGCGAGATGGCGGAAGTCCAGCGCGACTCCTACGAGGCTCTCGCTGAGAACGTCGCGGCGGCCCAGCGCCGCAGCATCGGGCTCGCCGAAGGCGGGTTCAAGTTCATGCGGTTGCAGGAGGAGAATGCCAGGGTGACCCAGGAGTGGCTCGCCAACAGCATGAGGCTGCTCCAGCTTCAGCAGCGCAACGCTGAGTTTGTGCAGGGCTGGACGGGCGACGCCGTGGAGGCGCTGCGCGAGCAGACCGAGCACAACGCAAAGACCGCCGAGGCATTCGCGCGGGGCATAAGCAAGCAACAGGAGAGCCTCGGGTCGCTCACCCGGGCCTGGGCAGGAACCTACAGGGATTACTTCTCCCCCTTCGCGTACTTCCGTGAGGGCATGAGGACGACCCAACAGGCCGCCCAGCAGGGGCTAAAGGCCACCGAGCAGGTAACCCGGCAGGGGCTAAGGGTAGCCGAAGAGGCCGCTGAGCAGACCGAGGAAGTCCTCAGGCAGACTGAGAAGGCGACCAAGAAGGCGGAGCTCAGGACCACGGTATTCGGCGCCCTCAAGACCACCAACTACGACGAGTTGACGGTCGATGATATCTCGAAGAGGATCGAAGGCCTCTCCACCAAGGAGCTTGAGAAGATCCGCGAGTTCGAGAAGCAGAACAAGAACCGCGAGACCCTAATCGAGCAGATCGACCGCAAGATAAGGGCCAACTCCTAGAGAGAATTCTCTAAGAGGAAACACTGAGGGCCGGGGCTGATGTCCCGGCCCTTTCCTTGTGCCTAAAACCAGGTCCGATCAGACACTATCGCTTGTCACCCCTGAGACCATGCCCGCGAAAGCTCTCCCATGCTCTCGGGCAGGTCCCTGGCACACCCGCGCTTCTCAGGCTCCCTGCTGTCCAGGGCGTAAACGAGCCAGGTTAGTGTCCACCACGTAACGGACGGCCATCCCCAATGGCACCCTCACACGCGATCCTCGCAGAGCTCGTCCTGGGAGAATAGATACCCTCCGGGAAAGCGGTGAGACTCCGCCAACCGGTCGGCCTCCTCCAGAAAACCCTCCAAAGCCTGCGTAGCTCGGGCCCCGGCAAGCTCACCCCTACCCTCCCCGTCGGGCAGCAAACCATCATGCATCCGCCGCACCAGTTCGGCCTCGGAGACCACGAGCTCCCTGGCCTTCAGGGCCCGCTCGTGCTCGTCGCTATTCCCTCGTCATCCCTGCGGAAGCGGGAATTCACTGCTGCCTTATTCGCGGCGACAAGGTGGTTAGCACCAGCGGGGGTAGGAAGATGGAAGACGGTCAATGGTCCTTCAAGAGATCCGCAGGCTTCTCGAAAAAACGTGACGAAGGGTGTCTAGATCCAGGAGATCCGGGCTTAACGATAGGTAGAAGCACTCCGCAGTCAACCTAAAGAGGAGGAGACAGAGTATGGTTCGTTTCTTCGGTGAGAGGCTCGCTGAGCTTCAAGAGGTAAACAGGGATGAACGAGGCTTCACGCTCATTGAGCTTCTGATAGTCGTCATTATCGTAGGCATCCTTGCGGCCATAGCCATACCTACGTTCCTCTCGCAGCGACAGAAGGCTCAGGACGCCGCAGCCCAGTCCGATACAAGGAACGCCGCCACGGCAGAGACTTTGTACTACGCGGAAAACGACACGTTCACCTCCACCGTGGACCCTGATCTCACAGATCAGGGCTTCAGACAGTCGGCCGGTGTAACGACGACCGCAACCGGGGACGACGCCACCTATTGCGTGGAATCCGAGTCGGCAAGCGGCAACACTTTCTACATGGAAGAAAGCGGCGGCGGTGTAAAGGAAGGAACTTGCTAGTAGTCGACTCTTCTTGCTAGATCTGTAGCCTCCAGAGGGACGCGAGGCTCGCCATGGTGCGCAAGCCGCTCGGCGTCTAGAAGGGGGTGGCGGGGAGATCAGTGCCACATACAGGGAGCTGGCGCTCACCCACCACCCCGACAAGGTGGCTAACCTGGACCCGGAGGTCAGAGAGCATTCGTAGCAGATCAACATAGCCTACGCAGAGTTCAAGGGCCAAGGCGGTCCCGTCCTGGGAGGTGCGAAACCGGCATGAAACAGAGGTTCGCCGCACTCTCGATGGCAGCCTGCGTCTTACTCTCGGGGTGCGGGGTCAGGTCGGGAATGGAGAACATCGACGACGCGAAGCAGGCCAAAAAGCAGCTCGAGCGCCAGCAGCAACAGTTAGAGAAAGAGTTGAAAAAAGAGTAGGTTTCGGGCGAGTTTAGAGTACGTCACGGTTCTCGGCAGAAGACCCGCGTCAACTTTACTGACGAGAACCGGGAGTCGCGGCAGGGCTGACAGGAGAGGATTGGGGGCGGACTAACGTGCGGGAGGGGCGACAGCAGCTCGGACGCGGCCCCTTCTATACGGACTCTGTATCATAGGGAGTGGGATTGTGGCAGTGTAGTTTCTGGAGCGGGTAGAATGCCCAGTTCCGGATTGGCGACAGGATAAAGGATCGTGGCTGTTGAATCGTTCGACTCTACCGGTGCGGCGGGTAGCGCGCCTGGCCGTGTAGCGTGACGCTGCGTGGGATCAGAAGTAGGGTGGCGGGGGACCCTTTATTGAAAGTCGGCATCGTCGCGATGGTGCTCGCGCTCGCCTTTGCTGGGGTCGTGGCCTTCTTCGCGTTCCTCGAAGGGCCGCAGCGGGCGGTCGCTGCTAAGTCATCCAAGGAGTCGACGAGCGAGCCGCTCGTCCGTTCCGACCCCGGCGTCGATCCCTGGGTGGAGAAGGACCTCACCCAGCCACAGATAGCCCAGACGACCACCCCTCCGCGGCCCGAGCCAACCCGGCCCGAGCCAACGCAGCCTGAAGTCCCGAAACCCACGTCTCCAAAGCCCGAGTCCAGGTCCGGGGCGACCCATGACCGCCAGGTCCTTCCCGTGAACGAGGACGGGTACCCGCTCCCGACACAGGAGCAGATCCAGGCTGCCAACCAGCCCCGCCAATACCGCCTGCCCCCCGGCGCCATCATGTCCCTCTCCATCCCCGCTATAGGACTTGAGGATGTCCCCATCCTAAACTCAGAGACAACAGGCGCCCTCGACAGGGGCGTGGTCCACCTCCCTGACACCTCCCTTCCATGGTCCAATACCCCACACACGAACGTGTATTTGGCTGGGCATCGTCTGGGATGGCCAGGGACGGGGAGCCACCTCGTCTTCTACCGCCTCGACGAGCTCGATGGGGGGAGAGGATCACGCTGCGCGGTCGGGGGGGAGAGAGCTATGAGTACAGGGTTATGCAGAGCTTTGTGGTGTGGCCACAGGAGAGATGGGTAACGGGAAGGGTGAGGGGACGCGAGCTGGTGACGCTTCAGACGTGCACGCCGATACCTACCTTCCAAAAGCGTCTCATCGTGCGCGCACAACGGATTTGAAGTGAGGTATCAGGCTACAGGTATTGCGCTGGGTAATTACATTTCTGAAGAAATCAGGACTTCCTTCTCCTACTCGAGCCGGTAGATCGCTTGTGGTTGGAGCGCCGAAACGTTTGGTGCTGTGGATTCCCGCATTCGCGGGAATGACGGTATAGGGAACCGCTTTACACGACTCGTACCCGCACGGGCGCTGTTCCCTTGCCGATCAGGCCGAGCTTTCGCGCGGCGGCCAGCGAGAGGTCGAGGTCGCGGCCTGCCACGTAGGGTCCCCTGTCCGTAATGGTGACCCGCACGGACTTGCCGCCGTAGCTCACCTCCAGCTGCGTTCCGAAGGGTAGGCTCTTGTGGGCTGCCGTGTAAGCATCCGGGTCGAAAGGCCGTCCGTTCGCCATCTTCTGCCCTTCGAGCGAGCGCCCGTAGTAGGAAGCTACCATCGTCCTGGCAGGGCCTCCCTTGCCGGGCGCGGTGCTGGCCGCCGCCAGCCTCTTCGCCCCGTAGTACCCCTGCACGTACTTCATCGGGCTCTCGACGACGCGGCCCCAGTAGGTCGAGGCGTGGAGGATGTTGCCGCCGCCGGAGTAGATGGCCACGTGGGTAATGGGATGGTCAGGTCCGGCTTCCTTGAAGAAAACCAGGTCGCCGGGGCGGAGGTCGGACTGCTCGACGTTGCTTCCAAAGTTCCATTGGCTGACGGGATTGTCCGGCATCGAGACCCACTTGCCGAAGACCAGGCTCGTAAAGCAGGAGCAGTCCTCAGAGCGGTAGGCCTGGCAGGGCTGCGGGGGCGAGTGCTTGTAGGGGGTCCTGAGGTGCGTCCTGGCCCTTTCGATCACCTCTGAGGCCACGACGCTGCCGCCGACCATCGGCGTCGTCCCGCCGCCCGCGAACGCGTCGTCGTTGGGGTCATTCGGGGCGGCCTGCGTGCCGGCGACTACCATGATGGCGTCGGCGACTATCCTTCCTTCGGCCTCGGAGCGTTGCGAGGTCTGCACGGAATAGCGGTAGGACTCTTCCATCTTGAACGCGCCGAGCCTCACCCACGTGCCGCCGTCTCTCTTCTGGTTGACCTCGACGTTTCTCAACCCCGAGGCGGTGCTGACGCGGAACGTGGTCTTCGGATTGTTGCCCTCCGCGGCGGGCCAGCGGGCGTAGACAGAATAGTAACCATCGGTCGGAATCTTCACCCTGAACCACGCGGGGGCCTCAGCCTTTCCCGGCCTGGTGTGCCTGAGGTCTTTGCCGTAGCGGGTTGCCTTGCCCGGGCTCGTCTTCCAATCAGGGGCCGAGAAGAAGCGCCGCGACGTAGCGTTGTCGACGACCTGCGTGTATGGGGTGGGCGGCTTCATGATCGAAACCGCTCCAGCCGGCGCCCGCGACGCGGGATCTGAACCCTGGGAACTTGGTCCCTCCGCACTGTCTTCGGAAGCGACGTCCATCCAACGATCGTAGAAGTCGTAGTAGCCGTTACCAGAACCGGTCTTGTCGCCCGACTCGCCGTCATACTGCGCCTCGCCAGGAGTCTCCTCGCTGTGAGCGGACGGCGCGACCACCGACACCACGAAGACTGAGACCGCAAGCACCAGGCCAGCGGCCACAAACACCGCCGACATTGCCGCCTTCAGCCGGAACATAACATTACCTCCCAGGTTCCCCGACCCGCAGCCGGCGCCTCGTCCGCCTGCGTCCTCCAACAGACATCCTCAGACACGAGATCACAATCGCGCCCGGTTCTTGCCTGCGTCTGCTAATTTTGCCTCTGATTGCCTTCGAATGCTACCCCGCGGGTTCATGCGCCCAGGCCGTTGGCATACTTTCCCGGTCCGCGCACTACTCACCAACATACGTCACCAGGCTAATTTCGAGCATCTCAGCATCCTTCGGGCTCGGAGTGTGCCAGTAACGACCGGGCCTGCTACGGGAGGAAGGCAGCCTGTAGCCGAGCCCGGTCCGAAGTAAGCAACGACCACAGCATAAGGGACCTGGATGACAGACGCGTCTGCCACCTGGCATATATTCTGGCGTTCGAGCACGGGCCTGGCCCGACCCAGAACCTCCGCTGGACTGTCATCGGCGAGTTGGGTATCGCACCCGACACACTGGAGCAACGCGTCCAGGGCGCGTGCTGAAGGCCTCATTCGTCGGCGCTCCTGCCGAGCGCGTACACCATCAGTTTGAAATCCTGTGGGCGGCTGGCGAATCTGACGGCCTCGTCGTAATCCACTTTGTCCTCCTCGACCAGCTTGAGTAGGGCTTGATCGTAGGTCTGCATACCGTAGTATTCGCCCTCGGAGATGGCCTGCTCTATCTGGCCGGTCTGGGCCGGGTCCATGATGAAGTCCCGGATGCGCCCGGTGGCGATCATCACCTCGCAGACGGGCGTCCTGCTTTCGTCTTTCGTGCGGACCAGGCGCTGCCCGACGATCCCCTTCAGCGTGCCCGCCAGCATGGTGCGGACCTGGCCCCGCTCGTGCGGCGGGAAGAGGTCTACCATGCGGTTCACGGTCCCAGTGGCGTCCACAGTGTGCAGTGTAGAGAGCACGAGGTGTCCGGTCTCCGCGGCCGAGAGGGCCATCTGGGCGCTCTCGGCGTCCCTGATCTCACCGACCAGGATCACGTCAGGGTCTTGCCTCAAGACCCTCCTCAAGGCCCGCGCGAAAGAGGCTGTGTCCGTACCGACCTCGCGCTGATTGATAATGCTCTTGTCGTCTCTGTGTAGGAATTCGATTGGGTCCTCGATCGTGACCACGTGCCTGGGCATGGAGTGGTTGATCAAGCCTATCATCGCGGCCAGCGTCGTCGACTTGCCGCTACCGGTGGTGCCCGTGATCAGGACGATGCCGCGCTCCTGGAAGGCGAGGTTGCGGATGGCCTCAGGCAGACCAAGTTCCTCGAACCTGGGGATCTCGAACGGGACGAAACGGATCACTATGGAGATCGCGCCCCTCTGCCTGAAGGCGTTGATCCTGAACCGGCCATCCTCTGTATCGCGGGAGAAATCGGCCTCCCCAATTCGCTCGAACTCCTCCGTCGAATTGCCCGGGATGATCTCTTCGAGCATCGCCTCGGTGTCGGCGAACCCAAGCACACCGTACCCCTCGACCGGTGCCAACAGGCCGTTGACCCTGAAGATGGGTGGGGAGCCAACCTTGAGGTGCAGGTCGCTGCCTTTCTCTCGGGCTAACAGGCCGATGAGACCTTTCAAGTCGCCGCTGACCTTCATCGCTTCGACCCACCTCTCTTGAGGACGTACTTCCACTTTGGCCCGAAATCGGCGTGGCATCCTGACCACATCCATACTCCATAGTCGGCAACGTTCACGAAGAGCTACAGTCCGTCGCGGACCGACCAAACAGGCGGATTGCAATGCAACGGGTTAGGAGGTCATAACGGCCCGCATGCCGAGCTTCGGGGATCAGGACCTCCTAAAGGGAGAAGAGCAGTGTACCGACTATCCAAGGAGCGCTGAATGCACGTAAATCGTGTGCCATTGCGTGGGTTGTACCCTCAGAGAATGGGATCCTATGTACGGTGCTGGGGCACCCTCGGATGGCCACCGGAGAATGGGACCATGAACGAGACCGGCCTGGGAGACTACCTGCTCGACGCTGTAGAGATGGGAGCGAGCGACCTGCACGTTACTGCGGGGTTGCCGCCCATGGTGCGCATCAGCGGCAAAATCGGACCGCTAGATTACCCGCCGCTGACATCCAACGCGACGCGCGACCTCATCTACGATGTCCTCTCGAACGAGCAGCGCCAGCGTTTGGAGAGCGAATGGGAGCTGGACTTCGGCTACTCGCTGCCGCACAGCGCCCGCTTCAGGGTCAACGCCTACTTCCAGAGGGGATCGTTGGGGGCTGCCTTCCGTACCGTGCCTGGGGAGATCAGGTCCATAAAAGAGCTCGGGTTGCCCGAGGTCGTGCAGGACCTTACCGAGAAACCACGGGGGCTCGTCCTGCTAACGGGACCGACGGGCAGCGGCAAGTCGACGACGCTGGCCGCGATGATAGACCTGATCAACAAGACTAGAAGCGAGCACATCATGAGCGTGGAGGACCCCATAGAGTTTCTCCACTCCCAC
>CAWHLD010000012.1:0-46316 GCA_963830075.1 uncultured Rubrobacteraceae bacterium
AAAAAGTGCATCGTCAACCAGCGCGAGGTCAACCAGGATACCAAGAGCTTCGCCCAGGCCCTGAAGCACGTCCTCAGACAGGATCCCGACGTGATCCTCGTCGGCGAGATGCGCGACCTGGAGACCGTCGCGCTAGCCGTTACGGCGGCCGAGACCGGGCACCTCGTTTTCGGGACGCTGCACACCCAGGATGCCCCGCAGACCGTTGATCGGGTCATAGACGTCTTCCCGCCGCACCAGCAGCACCAGATCCGCACGCAGCTCGCCAACGCCCTGCAGGGCATCATCACCCAGATGCTCATCCCTACCTACGACGGAAAGAGCCGAGTGGTGGCGTGCGAGGTTCTGGTCCCGACGCCAGGCGTGAGAAACCTCATCAGGGAGGGGAAGAACCACCAGATCTACTCTGCCATGCAGACCGGCGCCAGGTTCGGGATGCAGACGATGGATGCTGCGCTCGTAGACCTCGTGCGACGCGGGCTCATCTCCAGGCCTGAGGCCGAGAAGCGTTCCAGCAACCCCGATGAGCTCCTCCGCCTCGCCGGTGGCCGCACGGTTTAGGGGAGGAGATAGCCGGTGGCGCTCTACACCTACAAAGTCCTCGACCAGCAGGGCGAGATCATCCAGGACAAGACCGAAGGGTCGGGCACGAAGGCCGTGGCCTCAGAGCTGCGCAAACAGGGTCTCATGGTCATAGAAGTAAGAGAGCAAAGCGTCGCCCAGAAGGATATCCTCGAGTCCTTCAAGAGGATCAAGCTGCACGACCTCGTGGTCTTCTCCCGCCAACTCGCGACCATGATCAACGCCGGTCTCCCGATCGTACGTGCGCTCTACGTGCTCTCCGAGCAGACCGAGAACCCCAGGCTCAAGGAAGTGGTCGTCGCTGTACGCAAGGACGTCGAGGCCGGCTCCTCCCTCTCCGAAGCACTGGAGAAGCACCCCGGGGCCTTCTCCCGCCTCTACGTGGAGATGGTGAAGGCGGGAGAGATTGGGGGTCTCCTCGACGGCATCTTGCTGCGTATCGCCGACCAGTTAGAGAAGGACCAGGATCTCAGGCGCAAGGTCAGGAGCGCGATGACCTACCCGGTCGTGGTGCTTGTACTGGCGATCCTGGCCGCCTCGTTCATGCTCGTTTTTATCGTCCCCGTCTTCGCCGGAATGTTCCAGGACCTCGGAGGAACGCTACCGCTGCCGACCAGGATCTGTATGCTCCTCTCCAACATCCTGACCAGCGTCTGGGGAATATTCGTGTACGTGACGATAGCCGTGGGCGTGTACCTGTTCTTCCGCTGGAAGAAAACCGAGAACGGAAGGAAGTCGTGGGGACGCATAGTTCTAAAGATCCCGGCCAGGATCGGGGACGTCGTGCATAAGGTCGTCCTCGCCCGTTTCGCTCGCACCCTCGGTACCCTGAACGCGGCGGGCGTCCCGATCCTGCAGGCCATAGAGATAACAGCCACGTCCTCCGGCAACTGGATGGTGGAGAACGCCCTGATAAAGTGCAGGGACGCCATCCGCGAGGGCATCCCCATCTACAAACCGCTCGAAGATGAGCCCGTCTTCCCGCCGATGGTTACGCGCATGATCGCCGTTGGAGAGGAGACCGGTGACCTGGACGGGATGCTGACCAAGATCGCCGAGTTCTACGAGTCCGAGGTCGACGCCGCGGTCAAGGCCCTTACCTCGATCATAGAGCCGTTGATGATCGTGGTCGTAGGCGCCATCGTCGGCGCCATCGTGATCTCGATGTATTTGCCGATGTTCAGGATCTACGACCTGATCGAGTAGGCATCAGGAAGGTTCGTGTCGTGACTCGTGGGCCAGGGAAGTGAGGGATGCTGGTCTTCGTTGCGGTTCTCTTTGGGCTGGTCGTTGGCAGCTTTCTTAACGTTGTGATCCACCGCGTGCCCCGGCGTGAGTCGGTGGTGTGGCCCGCCTCCCGTTGCCCGCGCTGCGCCGAGCCCATCCGGCTCCTGGACAACGTGCCCCTTATCTCATATTTGTTGCTCCGCGGACGGTGCAGGTATTGTAAGGAGCAAATCTCTGTCCGTTACCCTGCGGTGGAGGCGTTGACCGGGGTACTTTTCGGCTCGGCGGCCTACGAGTTCGGGGCTAGCCTCGAGTTGCTTCCCGCGCTGGTCCTGATACCAGCCCTCATAGCCCTCGCCGCCATCGACCTCGAACACCGGCTGCTTCCGAACGTGATCGTCGGTCCTGCCGCGCTTACCGGGCTCGCGCTCTCCATCCTGGCCAACCCCCCGGGCTGGTGGGTGTACCCTCTCTCGGGCCTGGCCGTGGCCGGGGCCCTGCTATTGTTCGCCGTGCCCGGCGGGATGGGCATGGGCGATGTCAAGATGGGCGGCATGCTCGGGGCTTTCCTCGGACCCTACGCCGCGCTCGCAGTGTTCCTGGGAGCCCTGGTCGGAGCCGTCTCCGGCGGGCTGCTCATGGCCGTGGGCAAAGCGCGGCGTCGCAGCCTCCTGCCATTCGGGCTGTTCATGGCCGTTGGCGGGATCATCACCCTCTTCGTGGGCCCGGAATTGTGGGGCCTGTACATGAATTTGATGTGGGGTTAACGCTGTTTTCGGGTAGGTGCCTTTCGCGAAAGGCACCTACGACCGATAGTGGGCGGGAATCCGGGCGATGATGTGCACGCCCTGTCCCGGCCTAGTCGCGACCTCCAGCGTACCGCCCTCCCGCGTCGCCCGTTCGCGCATCGAGTCGAGGCCGAGGTGGCCGGGGAAGTCGTTTTGCGCGTTGAAGCCGGTGCCATCATCCTGGATCTCGAGTTTGAGTCCCTCACCGTTCTCTTCGAGCTTCAGCTTTACGTTGGCCGCGCGGGCGTGCTTGACGGTGTTGTGCAGGGCTTCCTGGGCGATGCGGTAGAGGGACTCTTTGGTTTCCAGTGGCACCGCCGGCTCCTCGCCGAGCGTCGCCTCGACCCTTATGTCGTGACGTGCCTGGACGGCGGCGGCCTGTTTTTCGAGGGCGGCGACGAGACCCTCCTTCTCCAGCGACTCAGGGCGCAACTCGAAGATAAGCGCGCGCATCTCGGTCATCCCCGCTTCGGCCAGGGTGGTAGCGTAGTCGAGTGGTTCGGCGGCGCGTTCGGGCTCGTCGGGCAAGAGCTCTCGGGCCGTCTCGACCCCGAGGGAGATGCCGTAGAGGGCCTGGGAGACCGAGTCATGCAGCTCGCGGGCGAGCTTCTGGCGTTCTTCGAGGGCGGCTTTGCCGCGGGTTTCAGAGAAAAGCCGCGCGTTCTCGACCGCCACGGCCGCCTGGTCGGCGACGGCCCGCAGGAAGACCTTCTCGTCCTCTGCCGGTTCCTGGTCGGGGAGGAAGCAGAAGAAGATCGCACCGAGGGACTGCCCCCTGGCGACGAGCGGCAAGCTGTACACCACGTCCCAAGGCACTTCGTTCACAAAGTGATGGATGGGAGAGTACAGCGGATCTGAGAGCAGGTAGTCCTTGATGCCGCGCACGAGGACGGGACGACGGTCGCGGAATGCTTCGAGGCTGGGAGACTTCACCCCCGCCCGGTAGGCCTTGCGAAGTTCGGCGGTATAGCCCTCGGGGAGACCATAAGAACCGAACAGGTCTACCGCGTCTCCTTGCTCGCCGATCAAGACTATCCCGCAGGCGACGGCCGTGCTGGCGTTGACCACCCTCTCCGCAAGCTCGCCAAGCACGGCCTCCGTAGGGCGGTCTAGCGTCTGCTCGGCGGCGATACCTGAGAGCGTCGCCACGCGCTCCTCGAGCAAGTGCTGGGCCCGCGCCCGCTCGGTAATGTCGTGGGCGACGGCGACTAGCGTCTGCCTGCCGTCGCGGACTATGACGCTACCGCCGGCCTCGACGTCCAGAAGCGTACCGTCCTTGCGCCGGTATCGTCTCTCGCCGACGGAGGCGCGGCCTCTCTCCAGGGTCCGGCGCAGGTTGCGGTCTACGCTCTCGCGGTCGGCGGCGACGACGTCGTAGAGCGTCATGCGGAGAAGCTCGTCTTCGGAGTAGCCCAACGCCTCCCTGAAGGCGCGGTTGGACTCAACGATGTACCTCGTCTCCACGTCGATTAGGAAGATGTTCTCGGTGGCCTGCTCGATGACGGTTCGGTAGAGGCGCTCGCTCTCCACCATGGCGGCCTCGGCTTGTTTGCGCTCCGTGACGTCGGAGAACACCCCCTGCCAGTACAAGGGGGTATCCTGCTCGTCCGTCACGAGCACCGCCTCGTCCCGGATCCACCTGTACCCACCATCCTTGTGGAGCATCCGGTACTCCATGGCGAAAGGCTCACCAGTCTGGTCGGTGCGCTCGGTCTCGGCCATCAAGCGTTCGAGATCCTCGGGGTGGGTCACGCTGTTCCAGAAATTTGGATCCTCCACGAACCTCTGCGCCGGATGGCCGAGTAGCTTCTCAACCTGAGGGCTCATGTAAGCCACAGCGTAGGCGCCCGCGCCGCTGAACTGTGGCATCTGGATGTAGATAGTGGCCGGGATCCGCTCCACGAGCGTTCTGTACTTGAACTCGGCGTCTCGCAGCCCCTTCTCGGCCTCCTTGCGCTTCGTGACGTCGCGTGTGATCGCGAGCAACCCAGAGGCGCCGCCCCCAGCATCGCGGAGTGGGACGGCGTGGGTCTCCAGCCAGCGTCGCGTGCCCCGGAGACCGACGAGCTCGAACTCCAGCGTCCCCGACCCGCCGCGCAGCACCTTCTCCGTGAGGTCCACGAAGGCTTTACGGTGAGCCGGCGCGATGTAGCGGTAGACGGACCTTCCGCGCACCTGCTCCAGCGAGTCCGCCTCGATCATGGAGAGACCCGCGGGGTTCATCTCCAGCAGGGCGCCGTTCGCGCCGAGCACCTTGACGCACTCTGGCTCCGTCTCGATGATCTGGCGCAGGCGTCCCTCGCTCTGGGCCAGGGCCTGCTCGGACCTTTTGCGTTCTGTGATATCCCTGGCTACCCAGACGACCGAGTCCTCCAGCATCGGCGAGACGGTCGCCTCGAACCACATCTCCCCCTGATTTATCGTCAGCACGTACTCGAAATGCACGCTCCGGCGTGTCTGTAGTGCCTGCCTGACGTGGCCGAGAAACATGTCGGCCTGCTCGGGAGGGAAGATTTCGTGGAGCGTCCTGCCGGTTATCTCGGTGGACGGACGGTACAGGAGCGAGGGGTTCGTCAGGGCGACCTTGAGATGGCGGCCTTCCCCATCTATGACGAAGATGAGATCCGTCATCGCCTCGAACACCGCGCGCAACTCGGCCTCGGAGGCGCGCAGGGCTTCCTCGTTCTTCTTCCGCTCCGTAACGTCGCGGACGATGGTGCAGATCACCTCCCGCCCGTCGAGCGAGATCACGCTGACCCCGACTTCCACGTCGAGCAAGACGCCGTCTTTGCGCCGGTACTTCCTCTCCCCTACGATGCGGCGTCTGCTCTCGAGGGTCCGCTCTATGGTGGAGTCCACGTCCTCGCGCGGGTGGGCGACGAGGTTGTAGATATCCATCTCCCGGATTTCTTCCGGTCCGTAGCCAAACATCGCCTGGAACGAGGGGTTCGTCTCGACGAAGCGGCGGGTTTCGGTGTCGAGGAGGTAGATGCCGTCGGTGGCCTGCTCTATAACTGCGCGGTAGCGTTCCTCGCTACCGCGCAGTTGCTCCTCGGTCCTGCGCCGCCTGATGGCAGCGCCCAGGGTGCCCGCCGCGGCGCCCAGGGCTCCGACCTCCGCCGCCGACCACTCGCGCTCGGCCACGCACTCGTCGAACCCGATATGGCCCCACAGCCGCCCTTCGACGAAGATCGGCACGACGACTATAGAGAGGATGCCCTGCTCCCTGAGCGCCCACCGCTCGCCCTCGGGGAACCCCCGCGTGTGGCCGTACACCAGTTCTCCCCGGCACAGGGTCTGTATCCAACGGCCATAACCGGCCGCCTTGTAGGCGATGGATCTTACGGTGGGATTCTTCATCTGGGAGGGGACACCTTCCGCAACCCATTCGTATTGCATGGTGCCCGACAACTCTCCGTCTTCGCCCGTGTAGCTCTCGAAGATGTAGGCGCGGCTGGTCTGCGTAGCCTCGCCGAGCCGCCGCAAGACGTCTCTTATGCTCTCCTCCCAACCTGCCGCCTCCCCGAGCAGAACGTCTGAGGCGAACCTCACCGCCTCCAGGATGGCGTCGCGCCGTCTGAGCTCTTCTTCTACCCGCCTGCGCTCCTGCCTCTCCGTGGCCTCGTCGAGCCCCCGCTCCACCGTCGTACACAGCCTGGCGAGGTTGTCCTTCATCACGTAGTCGTGCGCCCCTGCCCTTATAGTCTCGACCGCCGTCTCCTCGCCGACCATGCCGGAGACCACGATAAAGGGCGCCTCCAGGCCGGATTCCTGAAAGATTCTCAAGGCCTCAGACGCGTCGAAGCGCGGCATCCGGTAGTCTGAGATGACAACGTCCCAGGAGGCGCCGGCGAGCGCCTCGCGCATCGCCTCGGGGGTGTAGACGCGCTCGTGCTCGGCGTCGTAGCCACCGCGCCTGAGCTCGCGCAAGAGCAGCGATGCATCGTTCTCGGAGTCCTCGACCAGCAGCACGCGCAGCGGCGCGCGAAGCGTCCGGCGCTCTGGTGTCGCTACCAAGATTCCTCGTTCAGATCGTCCAGGCTCACCAGGCCCGTCCGGACAGCGTAGAGGGCGGCCTGGGTGCGGCTGCTCACGCCGAGCTTGCGCAGGATGCCCGAGACGTGCGCCTTTACCGTCTTCTCCTCGACGAAGAGATCGCGCGCGATCTGCTTGTTCGCCTTGCCCCGCGCCAGGAGCCCGAGCACCTCGGTCTCGCGGGCGGTGAGGGCCTCTGGCCTCTCCGGGGCGCGCATCTCGCGCATCAGGCGCGCCGCCGCCTCGGGGTCGAGCTGGACCTGTCCCGCCGCCGCGCCCTTGATCGCGCGGCACAGCTCGCGCGGCTTGGTGTTCTTCAGCAGGTAGCCCATAGCCCCGGCCCGAACCGCGCCCGTAACCGCACCGTCGTCGAGCACGCTCGTCAGCGCCACGACCTCCGTCTCGGGTAGCTCGGCTTTGATCTTCTCGGTGGCCTCGATGCCGTCCATGACCGGCATGAGCACGTCCATCAGGACGACGTCGGGCCTGAGGTCACGCGCCATGTATAAGGCTTCCTCGCCGTTCGAAGCTTCGCCGACTACCTCTAGTTCCTCGTCCAACTTCAGGTACATGGTGAGCCCCTGGCGCACCACGCCGTGATCGTCGGCGATCAAGACCCGTATGCTCATCGTCTTCTTAGGACCCCTGGCTACGTCGTTGGACTTTGGTCCCAGATTATCTCCCCTCCGGAAGTCTTTGGCAACAACGCTTCTTTCGCCCGACGACCACGGCCGCGCCTACGGCAATACTTCTGGCCGTAACCAAAGGAGAATTGCCATGAGTAAGCATCGAAACGCGGCAGTGCCCTCGCACAGCGGAGGAGGGCCGGTGGTGACCGCAGTCCTCCAGCCGTGCGACGAGGGCGTCATCCGGGGTACGCGGGCCCAGGTTCCGTGCCGACCGTCCTCGCGGCCCTGGGTGATAGCGGCCACGTCCCTGGGCTCGGGCATGGCCTTCCTGGATAGCACGGTGCTCAACGTGGCGCTGCCGGCGCTGCAGGCTGACCTCGGGGCGACGACGGCCCAGGCGCAGTGGGTATACGGGGCCTACGCCCTGATGCTGGCCGCGCTCCTGCTCGTCGGAGGCACCCTGGGCGACCGCTTCGGTAGGCGACGCGTCTTCGTCCTGGGTGCGACGATCTTCGGCTCAGCCTCGGCATGGGGCGCCTTCGCTCCAGACGTCGGGCAACTCGTCGCCGCCCGGGCCGCGCAGGGAGTGGGCGGGGCGCTGCTGGTGCCGGCTTCGCTGGCGATCCTCGGGGCATCGTTCGAGGGAAAGTCCAGGACGAAGGCCATCGGGGCCTGGTCGGCCCTCAGCGCCACGGCGATGGCGGTAGGGCCGGTCCTGGGCGGCTGGCTCGTCGAGGAGGTCTCCTGGCGGGCCGCGTTCCTGATCGCCCGGCGCTGGCCGTCGTGGCCATACCCATCGCGCTGTGGCACGTGCCCGAGAGCCGGGACCCGAAGGCACACAAATTGGACTTGGCCGGCGCGTTCCTGGCTACTACCGGGCTCGCGGGATTGGTCTACGGCCTGATCGAATCCTCGGCTTCGGGGTTCGGCGACCCGGTGGTGGTTGCCGCCCTGATCCTGGGCGTGGGCGCCCTCTCGGCCTTCGTCTTCGTCGAGCGGCGCGGCAAGGACCCGATGGTGCCACCCTCGCTGTTCCGCTCCAGGAGATTCAACGGCGCGAACCTGGTGACGCTGCTGTTCTACATGGCCCTCACGGGCTCTCTGTACTTCGTGCCTTTCCTCATGATGCAGGTCCACGATTACTCGGCCTTCGTCGCTGGCAGCGCGTTCCTGCCCTTTGTGGCGATGACCTTCCCTATCGGTCGCCTCTCCGGCCGCATCTGCGCCCGCTTCGGGGCGAAGCTGCCGCTGGTGGTGGCTTCATTCGCCATCGCGGCGGGCCTTCTTCTGTTCGCCCTGCCTGGTGTGGAGCACGGCACTTACTGGACCTCGTTCTTCCCGGCGATGGTCGTCCAGGGCTTCGGGATGGCGCTGGCTATAACCCCGCTGACTACAGCGGCGCTCGGCTCGGTGAAGAGCGAGCACTCCGGGCTGGCCTCGGGGGTAAACAACGCCGTCGCCAGGGTGGCGGGGCTCCTGGCGGTCGCCGTTCTGGGAATATTCATCTCCGGGGTGTTCTCCGCGAACCTGGATGCCCGCGTGGAGGGGATGAACCTTGCCGGCGGGGTCCGCAGCGAGATGGAGGCGGCGAAGGCGGACCTCGGGGCGGCCGAGGCGCCAGAAGGCGTGGACGCTGGGACGGCGGTGCGGATCGAACGCGCCATAGATGAGTCCTACGTCACAGGATTTCGCGCCGTGATGCTGGTCTCGGCCGGTCTCGCGCTCGCGAGCGCGCTCACCGCGGCGCTCCTCGTCAGCGACCGGAAGGTCCGGCCGGCGGGCGACGTTCCTGTTCGCCGGATGGGCGCCAGTGGCGGGGTGCCGGTCCTGCGCGCCTCGTTCCGGGGAGAGGAGGCGATGCAAGATCCGACGGCTCCCCAAACCGTAGCCGCCACCATAACCGCCAACGTGACGAAAGCGAGGACAACACCTGGATCAGCATGAAAGCGCCAGCCAGTCGCCGGACCCACCAGCTACCGAACACGAGGATAAGGAGCAACAGCATGACCCGACAGAAGCTCGCTACCGCACTCGACGCAGGGAGGTCGTCCGCTGGAGCACACCACCTGCCCTACGCCGCGTATCCGAAAGCCGCAGACATCGACCAGCACGGGCTGCAGCCCCTGCCAGCGTCGCTGCCGCTCGTCGATTTCGCGCAGGCCCGACCCTACCGCGGCCGCTACCCCGCGGTCGGCGCCCTGGAGCTTGCGACGGAGCAGCTCCTGCAGATGGCGTGGGTGATAGCCACCGGGTTCGCCCGCCGCGAACCGCAGGCCCGCCACCTCCGGCCGCCGAAGGCTCCACCCGCAGGGCTCATGGAAGAGCTCCATTCCGACCCGTTCGGGACCGCTCCGTTCGGCGCGTGGGACACGGCGACGCAGATGTACTGGATCACACGCCTCGCCGCGTTGACCGACCCCACCAGCCCGAAGGACGCCATCGAGGTCAACGGGGAGGTGCTGGAGCAATCGGTCGCCATCCTGGACCGAGAGGGACGGGTCATCGGAAGCGCGTTCAACGAGACGATGCCGCCCTTCGACGCGGAGCCACCCTTGAGGGAGGACGACCCGTTCCTCGAGACGGTCTTCGGGGTTTGGGAGCCGGTATACGCCGCGCTCGGCGCCCAGGACGCGGAGTCGCTCGCAGCCCTCTCCGAACGGTACCCGGCGTTCCGGAAGGCGTACGAGGAAGGTAGGGTCAGCCACCACCTCCTGGTGGCCCGCTCCGACGACCTCCCGAAAGAGGACGCCTTCGAGCTCGTGGCGGCGAGCGCGGAAAGATGCCGGATGCTCGGCTACGAGTACCTGGTCACCGAGGCGACCAACCAGTGGACCGGGGCTGCCTTCGAGGCGCTCGGCGGCGCACGCGTGCACTTCGCCCCGTTCCTGGCCGAGCCCGCCGTCCGCAAGAGCGACGAGCCGCTGGATGACGTCACGACGAGCCCGAACGGGTTCCTCTCCGACAAGGACAGCGGGGGCATGTTCTACGTGATCCGTCTCGCCTAGCGAGGTTTCAGGCAACAGGCTTCAGGTTTCAGGGAATGTCCCCAGAAGCGCCGGTGCTTTGCGAGCGGACACTCCGACTCCCCGGGGCTAACTCGATATGAGAATCGCTGTAGAAGCAGCGTGAACCGGTGGGGCGGGGCTCTTGTTCTCCGTCCCACGGACCTAAGGAGGCCCCGATACGTGCCCACCCGAGCGGGTTCGACGTCCGGCTTGGCGAACGGGGTGGGACACGGTTGGAACGTCGTAAGGATACCGAAAACGGCTGAGAAAACTCTTGGTCCAAGGTCCCAAACGAAACCAGGTCCTTGTCCCGATGTAGGCGTTTCGGTCCGGCGCTTTACTGAGGACCACGAAGCAACGACCAGGGCAAAGGAGGCTCGAGTGATGCACCACATACATGATATCGAGACGATGCGCGAACACCGCCAGGTGCTTATCGCCGAGGCCGAGAACGCGCGCCTCGCCCGGCAGCTCAAGCAGGTTCGTCGAAATAGCGGGAAGGCTCATTCGGGCAGGATGCAGCTCAGGGCGGTCCTGCTGCTCTTCACGATAGGCCTGGCGCTTCTCTTCGCCGTCAGCGCCGCCAAGCCCGTTCCAGCTGACACCACCTTCACGGTAACCAGCACCTCCGATTCGAGCAACGGCGCGTGCGACGCCGTGTGTACTTTGCGAGAGGCGATCACCGCCGCCAACAACACCCCTGGCAGGGACACCATCAACTTCAGGCTCTCCAATACCGGTGAGGCCAGGACCATCTTGCCGACCTCACCCCTGCCGGAGATCACGGAGACCGTAACCATCGACGGCTACTCTCAGCTGGGTTCCTCGGTCAACACGCTGGACAAGGGCACTAACGCGGTGCTTAGGGTAGAGCTCGACGGCAGCCTGGCCGGGGCGGACGCCAGCGGGCTCAATGTCGGCGAAGCCGCCTCGAACGTCGTGGTGAGGGGGTTGGTGATCAACCGCTTCGACTTCGCCGGCGTCGAGATACGCGGAAGCGGTACCAAAGTGGAGGGCAACTTTATCGGCACCGACCCCTCTGGGACCCTGGATCGGGGCATCGGCGACTTCGGCGGCGTGCTCGTTAAGAGCAACTCCAACACCATAGGCGGCGCCTCACACGGTAGGCGCAACCTCATCTCCGGCAACGGCGACGGTGTCAATCTCAACCCCGGCGCGGAGGGCAACAAGGTACAGGGCAACCTTATAGGCACCCAGAAGGACGGGACGAGCCCCCTGGGCAACGACTTTTCGGGCGTGGTCGTGATAGGCGGGGAGCGCAACCTTATCGGGGGCACGCGCCCCGGAGAGGCCAACACCATCGCCTTTAACTCCGGTAACGGAGTAGAGGTCAGCTTCGACGTCACCGGCAACCGCGTCTCCGCCAACTCCATCTTCTCCAACGATGGCCTCGGAATAGACCTCGAAGGCGGCACGGAGAACGCCCAGGGCGCCACCAGGAACGACCCCGGCGACACGGATACCGGCCCCAACAACCTGCAGAACAAGCCGGTCCTTACCTCCGCGGTGACCTCGGGCGGCACGACCATCAGCGGCAGGTTGGACAGCACGGCTACCGATCCCTTCGTGGTCGAGTTCTACTCCAACCCCTCCGGCGGCAACGAAGGCAAGAAAATCATAGGCACCAGGGCCGTCAGCACCAACGCCAGCGGCAGCGTCACCTTCACTTTCACCCCTTCCCAGGCCGTTCCGACGGGACAGACGGTGACGGCCACGGCCACCAACAGCGTCAGCGGCGACACCTCAGAGTTCTCCGCGCCGCGCAAGGTGGTGGCCCAGTAGTGAAGGGCGCATAGTCGACGAACGGGGCGGGGCCGGAGGGTCTCGCCCCGCGAAAAAGAGAGGAACTATAGAAATGACGCAGACCAACACACGAAATCTAGCGGGAAGCACGAAGGCCCTGATCCTGGGCTTGTTGCTGGCGGCGCTTGTGAGCCTGACGCTTGCCGTAAAGCCGGCCCACGCCGATGCCACCTTCACCGTAAACAGCACGGGCGACAGCGCGGACACCAACCTCAGCGATGGCCTGTGCGACACGAGCTCTTTGGCGGGAATCCAATGCACCCTGAGGGCGGCCATCCAGGAGGCCAACGACACCCCGGGCGCAGACACCATAGAGTTTGGCATCCCGGGAGATTTCGTCAGGACCATCTTCCCAACCTCGGAGCTGCCGGCGATCACCGAGGCGGTGACTATAGATGGCTACACCCAGACCGGCGCTTCCCCCAACACGCTGGCCAAGGGCACCAACGCGGTGCTCAAGGTACAGCTCGACGGGTCGAACGCGGAGGGTAATTTCGTGGACGGGCTCGACGTAGATGCCGACAACGTCGTGGTACGGGGGTTGGCGATCAACAACTTCGACAACGACGGGATAGATATCGCGAACCGGACGGGCACCAGGATCGAGGGCAACTTCATAGGCACTGACGCCTCGGGCACCCTGGACCTGGGCAACGGCACAAGCGGCGTGTTCGTCGAGGGCGACTCCAATGCCGTCGGGGGCACCTCGGCCGGTGAGCGCAACCTCATCTCAGGCAACGGTCGAGACGGCGTGTTGGTGTTTTCGGATACGCAGAACACCAGGGTCGAAGGCAACCTCATCGGAACCAGCAAGGATGGTGTCACTGCCCTGGGCAACGCCGGCGCGGGTGTGAACATCATCAATGCGTCCGGCAGCTTCGTCGGAGGCACGGCCCCCGGCGCCGCCAACACCATAGCCTTCAACGGCGGCGATGGGGTAAACGTCGTGTCATCTTTTGCCGTGCTCGATGCAACGGGTAACCGCATCTCGGGCAACTCGATCTTCTCCAACGGCGGTCTCGGTATAGACCTGGTGGGCGGGACCGAGAACGCTGCAGGCGCTACCCATAACGATCCTGGTGACTCGGATATCGGTGCCAACGACCTGCAGAACAGGCCGGCCATAACCTCTGCCAAGACCGTGGGAGGCAAGACCACCATCGAGGGCAAGCTCAACAGTACCCCGAGCGACCGCTTCCTGATCCAACTCTTCTCCAACCCCTCCGGCAACGAGGGCAAGAAGTTCCTGGGTTCAAAGACCGTCTTCTTCACCGATTCGAACGGCGAAGCCACCTTCACCTTCGTTCCTTCTCAGGCTGTTCCGGTAGGACAGACGGTGACGGCCACAGCCACCAACAGCGTTAGCGGCGACACTTCGGAGTTCTCCTCCGCCCGGAGCGTGCTGGCGCGGTAGCGAAGAGGCTCTCTCGCTTCGTCGCGGGAAGTCTTCTCGGGGCATCGGGATCTCAGGAATTCTTCCGGGATCCCGGTGCCCGAAGCCGCGGTTCGTGGAGGGCGTAGGCCATCCTCTTGTCGCCATGGGACTTTGGTCCCGGATCATCTCCCCGCCGGAAGTCCCCGGTAACAACGCTTCTTTCGCCCGATGCCAGGGCACCGGGTGCGCCCCGATACTGGCGGCATGAAGACCGCAACGGCACACGAGACGATGGGAGAGGTGATCCAGATGGTCAAGGTTTCGATCAGGGTGCACAAAGGCGCCGCCCGATTCGACGTGGCCGTTCAGGCCGAGAGCCTGGAGCGGGCCATCAGCCTCGTGCGGGGACGCTACTCCTCGGCCGATGTTCTGGTGAGGTCCATGAGCGGTCCCGGCGCGCGGATAGCCGGACGTTGGTCGCCTGGTGCGATGGCGGCGTGAGAAGGACGGGAGACGAGATGCGTGGACGCGAGCAAGGGAGCGGCGATGGAGTGAGCGAACGGGGTTACAGGGTTCGGGTGAAAAGAGCCGGCGCCGAGCCGCCGGACACAGCTACAGGAGGAAAGAGAATGCACATCTTGATCGTCAACTTCGGCCTCAAGGGCATTAGCGAGGAGGACTACCTCGGGCACGTCGAGCCCATAGCCCCCGCCTTCGCCGGGCTGCCAGGCCTGGTCTCGAAGACCTGGCTGGCCAACAGCGAGACCAACACCTACGGCGGCGTCTACGTCTGGCGCGACCGCGAGGCGATGGAGGCCTACAAACAGACCGACATCTATAAGGGGATGTCGGCGAACCCGTACTTCGAGAACGTGAGGACCTACGACTTCGCCGTCCTCGAAAACCCGACGCGCGTGACGCGGGGCCTGGCCGAGGTCGTCGCCCACGTATGACGTTACGTCCACCCGACGACGGGGCGGTCCAGTTACCGCCCCGCGCGTTTAGGCAAGAGCACGAAGAGGAGAGCGGATGCGCCAGACCTACACAATTAGGCAAGCCGGCAGCGCCGGTGCCGAACGACACCACGACGGGTCCAGAAACAGAGGGGGTGGTCCAAACCACTCCGCCCGCCGCAACGGGACGGGCAGGGCGGGTGCCCGGCTACGCATCGTGGCGGCTCCAGGGGGCGTCGCATTCGTGGAAGACAAACCCGCTTTGAAAGGAGAAAAAGATGTTGGGTAGCGCGGCGAAGAAGGTAGCGTGGATGGCGAGGACGACCACCACGGTCGTGGGGCTGGCGATCATGCTGGCGCTGATGCTCGGGGTGGCGACGACGGCGCTTGCGGGCACGGGCATCGGGGCCACCTTCAACCTCGGCAAGACGAACGCCGTCAACCAGGTAAGCAAGCTGGCCGGAAGCGTGGCCGGCCCGAGCCTCCGGGTGGACAACAACTCCGCAGACGCCTCGGCGACGGCCCTGGATCTGCAGGTGGAGCCGGGCAAGGCGCCTATGAAGGTCAACTCGGACGGTCGGGTCGCCAACCTCAACGCCGACAAGCTCGACGGTCAGGACGCGAGCGCGTTTATGCCCGCCAGGACCTACCGGGTGGACAAGCCGATAACCGTAGATGTCGTGTTCTCGACGGCCGTACTTTGCGACACAGGGGATCTTGCCATCAGCAGCGCCTGGGCGCAAAAGGACGCCGGCACGGAGATAGTTACGGCGGCGCCCAGCATAGCCAACCCGGGGGCCATGATCTTCCTGATCAACAGCGACGCGCCACTGCTCGACGACATGACCCTGATGGCCGTCTGCGCCGACCTGCCGCCGCTGCGATAGGCGGCTGGCGCACCGCGCACCTTCTTGACGGTCGAATATCGGCCCGATCCCCGGCTATTGCCCACGAGGATCAGGCCGGGTCATCGGCAGCGGGGAGACCCAACCCCGCTGCCCATTTTGACGGCCACACCTTGGAATCGAGCGGCAATGCCTTTCGTGCTATTGGACTTTAGTCCTACGCCGTCGCACCGTCGGAAGTCCATCACGATGATGGTTCTTACGCCCGATGTCCGCGCCTGCGTCTGGCGTTTTACTTATACCCGTCGAAAGCAACGAAGCCGGAAAGGAGCCCGGGATGTACAACATGAACCATATCGAGCTGTCCAGGGCAGCACCGCGAAGAAGTGGCGCGGCAGGTAGAGAACAACCGTCTGGCCCGGCAACTTCGGGCGGCCCGCTCCAGGATGGCTTCTGGAACCGGAAACGCGCTGCTAGGCCGAGTCTTCGCCTGGTCCCCGCGAGAGGGACAGACGGCGGGATACTGAGGTAGGAGCAAACAAGATCGACCCACCTTGGAATGGTTTGAGAAGGGGACCTTTTGTCCCTACGTTCTGGTCGAGAGCAGATAGATAGTTAGGATTGCGATATGGAAAGAGAGGAAAGACATGGAGGATACGTCGACAGGTACCGTCACGACCGAAGGCGGCACGCCCTTGGCCTACTGGCGCAGCGGCGAAGGACCTCCCCTCGTGATGGTTCACGGGACGGCCGCCGACCACAGCCGTTGGGGACCGGTACTGCCGGCTCTTGAGGAGCGCTTCACCGTCTACGCCGTCGACCGACGTGGCCGCGGAGGCAGCGGTGACTCGGACGACTACACAGTAGAACGGGAGTTCGATGACGTGGCAGCGGTTGTGGACTCATTCGGGGAGCCGGTGAACCTGCTGGGCCACTCCTACGGGGGCTTGGTGGCGCTCGAGGCCGCGCTGCTCACCCGGAACGTTCGGAAGCTCGTGCTGTACGACCCGGGCATCGAGGTTGGCGGTGAGGAGATCTACCCCCACGAGGTAGTCGAACGGCTGGACGCGCTCCTGCACCACGGAGACCGGGACGGGGTGGTCGAAACCACGATGCGCGAGGTTGCCGGGCTGCCGCCCGAGACGGTGAAGTACATGCGGACGCTGCCCGTGTGGCAGGCACGAGTGGATGCGGCGCACACGATCCCGCGGGAACTGCGGGCGGTCAAAGCCTATCGCTTCGATCCGGAGCGGTTCGGGGACCTGGCAACGCCGGCGCTGATGCTGGCCGGGGGCGACAGCCCGGTTGCCTTGAGGAAAGCGGCGGAAGCCGTGGACGAGGTACTGCCGGACTCCCGCCTCGTCGTCATGGAAGGGCAGGGTCACTCGGCAATGGATACGGGGACCGACCTCTTTACCACCGAAGTCCTGCGTTTCCTGACGGCCGCGTAGCATTTCTCGCGGCACAGACTATCGCGAAGGACGGATTGCTTGCGGCAGGCGCAAGCTTTGGGAGAATGCAGCACTTATGGCTCTGTAGCCTTGTACGTGGCAAGATAAACCGTTGGGGATAGCGAGAAAGGAGAGAACATGGCAGAGTTGCGAGTGGTCACGCTCGCGGGGGCGGATTCCGCGCTCGACGAGGCGGTAGTAGAGCAGTTTGCGTCCAGGCTGCGGGGCGAGTTGCTCCGTCCCGGCGACGCCGAATACGAAGAGGCTCGACAGCTCTGGAACGGCGTGATCGACAAGAGCCCCGCGCTCATCGCCCGCTGCGCCGGCGCCGAAGACGTAGTTGCCTCCGTAAACTTCGCCCGCGAGAACGACCTGCTCCTGGCGGTTCGCGGCGGCGGTCACAACGTCGCCGGCACGGCGAGCGCCGACGGCGGCCTGGTCGTGGACCTCTCGGCCATGAAGGATATCGAGGTGGACCCGGGGCGGCGCACGGTGCGCGCCGGCGCCGGCGCCACCATAGGCGAGCTCGATGAGGAGACGCAGAAGCACGGGCTGGCGACGCCGATGGGCGTGGTCTCCGAGACCGGCATCGCCGGCCTCACCCTGAACGGCGGCCTCGGCCACCTGAGGCGCAAGCACGGCCTCTCGTCCGACAACCTCGTCTCCGTGGACGTGGTCACCGCCGACGGCCGCTTCCTGAAGGCCAGCGAGGAGGAAAACGATGACCTGTTCTGGGCCGTCCGCGGCGGCGGTGGCAACTTCGGCGTGGTCACGTCCTTCGAGTACCGGCTCTACCCCGTGGGACCCGAGGTGATGTGCGCATTCGTGCTCTATCCCGGAGACCGCGCAAAAGAGGTGCTGCGATTTGCCGAGGTGTACATGGCCGATGCCACTGACGAGGTGAGTCCCCTGGCGGTTCTCGGTCGGGTCCCCCGCGTCGAGGACTTCCCGGAGGAGTGGCACGGCGAGCAGTACGTCGCGATCCTGGCGGTGTATGCTGGGCCGGTCGAGGAGGGAGAGGAAGCGCTCAGGCCGCTGCGCGAGCTCGGGGACCCCATCGTGGACTTCAGCGGACCGATGCCCTACGTCGAGGTGCAGAAGCTCCTTGATGAGGACTACCCGGACGGGTGGCGCTACTACTGGAAGTCGGTGAACGTGGACGGGTTGGGCGACGGGGTGATCGAAGCCCTCATGCAGCACGCGGAGGCTGCTCCTTCGGACCACTCCACCATAGACCTGTGGTTCCAGGGCGGGGCGATGGGCCGCGTCGGGGCTGGCGAGAGCGCTTTCGGCGACCGGAGCGCGCCCATCCTGCTCGGCATCGAGGCGAACTGGGAACCGGAGCCCCGGGAGGATGAGGCCAACATAGCCTGGGCCAGGGGTTGTTACGCTGACATGAGGCGTTTCTCCGGCGGCGGCGTTTACCTCAACTTCCCCGGCTTTCTCGAAGAGGGGCAGGGCCTGATGCGGGACGCCTACGGCGAGAACTACGAGCGCCTGGTCGCCCTCAAGAACGAGTACGACCCGGCCAACCTCTTCCGCCTCAACCAGAACATCGAACCAACGGCTTGAACCACGGATCCGAAAGAGAGGAACGGCATGGAAGCGCGGGAGATCGACCAACAACGAGCCGAGGCCTTCGCGGGGCGCATGATCGGCGCGCTCAACGAGGGGGCCATCGTGGTCATGACCAGCATCGGCCACAGGACGGGCCTGTTCGATGCGATGTCCGGGCTCCCGTACTCGACCAGCGAGGAGATCTCCTCCGCGGCGGGTCTCGAGGAACGCTACGTGCGCGAGTGGCTCGGTGCGATGGTCGTAGGCGGGATCGTCGAGTACGACCCCGAAGAAGGCACCTACAGGCTTCCGCCGGAGCACGCGGCCTTCCTCACACGCGCCGCCTCCCCGGACAACATAGCCGTAACGGCGCAGTTCATCCCGCTACTCGGATCCGTGGAAGACAAGATCATCGAGGTCTTCCGTCACGGCGGGGGCGTACCGTACTCGGAATTCCCACGCTTCCACGAGGTGATGGCCGAGGACAGCGGCCAGACCGTGGTGGCGGCGCTCTTCGACCACATTCTGCCGCTCGTGCCCGGGCTGACCGAACGCCTGCAGGAGGGCATCGATGTTCTCGATGTTGGTAGCGGCAGCGGGCGGGCGATGAACCTCATGGCCCGCGCCTTCCCCAACAGCCGCTTTACCGGCTACGACTTCTCCGAGGAAGGAATACTCAGGGCCATAACCGAGGCCAAGGAGCACGGCACGACCAACGTCCGCTTCGAGGTCAAGGACGCGGCGACGCTCGACGAGGTCGAACGCTACGATCTCATCACCACCTTCGACGCGGTCCACGATCAGGCGAAGCCCGCGGCGGTTCTTCGGGGCATAGCCAGGGCCCTCAAAGACGACGGCGTCTACCTGATGCAGGACATAGCGGGCTCCAGCCACGTCCACAACAACCTGGAACACCCGATCGGGCCCTTCCTGTACACCATCTCGACCATGCACTGCACCACGGTCTCCCTCGCCCAAGACGGGGCAGGGCTCGGGACGATGTGGGGCGAGGAGCTGGCGCGCGAGATGCTCGCCGAAGCCGGCTTCGGCAGCGTGGAGGTCAAACAACTCCCCCACGACTTCGCTAACAGCTACTACATAGTCAGGAAGGGTTAGCTGCGCAACAGGCATCTCCGGACGGGGTCGGGTTACTGTTTACCCGGCCTCGTTCTGCGCTTGTTGACCGAAAGCGTTTACCCAGTAGTAAGGTTGGACTTCGTTCAGGGTCTTCGCCGTCCAGCGGGTCGGATCGCTGGGGTCTGGGACGGCGACTTCCAGGTCTCCTCCCCAGTGGAACAGGCGTTCCTGGCAGATACCGCACGGCGTCAGGATCAGGATCGGGTCCTCGCCGGAGAGGCGAGAGACGCACACCGAGGCCGTGACCCGCTTGTTCAATTTCTCCGCCTCGCACATGGCCCCGGCCTCCGCGCACAGCATACCGCTGCCCCACTCGGGCTCGAAGAAGACGCTCGTGAGCACGGTCCCATCCTCCGTGTACATCGCCGCCGCGATCCCTTCCTCGCCGGGAAAGCGGCTCTCTAGCAGCCCGCGGGCCGCGTCTACGAGGTTTTGATCCAGGCGCATACCGTGCTCCTAGTGCCGTGAACAGGTGGTGATCGCCCAGATAGTAAATGGACGCCCGCGCCGGGTCAAAGTTGCTCTCGATGGGTTCACCCACGAATACAGGCGACGGCCAGGGCGCGTGACTTCGGACTTTGGTCCTACTGGTGGTGACGCCAAAGGTACCCCGTGAAGAGTCGACCTTCGCCCGATGGCGGCCTCGATCACCTGGCGTTTACTTCTGGTGACAGGCGTTCCAAAGGAGACCGAGATGCAAAGTATGACCTACACGCCGGATCACACCATCCACACGAACCCGCAAACGAGCACGGTCTTCGTCCGTTCGGTGTCGCCGGGGGACGAGGAAAGGCTGCGCAGGATGCTCTCGCGCCTGTCGCAGAAGTCCATCTACCTGCGTTTCCACGCGCCGTTACCCCAGGCGCCCGAGTGGGCGGCCGCGATGTTCGCGAACTCGGACCGCAGTTACGGGGAATCCTTCGTCGCCGTCGCAGACGGCGAGGTCGTCGGGCACGCCATGTACGTGCGGCTGGGCGGGGGCGACAGCGCGGAGTTGGCCATCGTTGTAGAGGACAGGTACCAGGACAGGGGGATCGGGAAGCTACTCCTCTCCGAGCTCGCCGAGAGGGCCGGGCGCGAGGGCGTACAGACCTTCACCGCCGCCGTGCTCGGGGAGAACCGGCGGATGTTCGGCCTGGTTCGCTCCGTGTTCGAGGGGGTCGGGTACGCGATGGAGGACGGCGCGTACGCCGTTAGCGCGCCTTTGACGTAGTTCGGGTCGTCGGCGTCCTCTTGGACCTTGGTCCAAGACCCCATCCCGTCGAAGGTACGCAGCAAGGACAGTTCCTTGCTTGAAGGCATCAGGTTTCAGGTATTCTCCAAGAGGGATCGTGGAATGTACGTCGTTGGGCGGTTTTGGGTAGGATGGAGGGCGCGACGAGAACTTGGGAAGGAGTGGTCTCTTGAGCCCCGTAAACCGTGAGTACCCTTCCTACGCATTACGTCATTCTACGGCCCACGTGCTGGCTCAGGCGGTAGAGGAGATTTTTCCTGGGGCGAAGCTCGCGTGGGGTCCGCCGCACGACCGCTTCGAGAACGGCTTCTATTATGACTTCGACCTGCCCCGCGCCCTGACGCCTGAGGACTTTCCGGAGATCGAAGACCGTATGCGACGCATAATCAGGGAGGATCACCCGTTCCGCTTCCGCGTCGTCGGCGTGGAGGAGGCGCGGGAGCTATTCGCGGACCAGCCTTACAAGCTGGAGACGATCGACAACCTGATGGGGGGCAGGGACGAGTATGGTGAGGACAGACCGGGGGACACCGCCATCTCCACCTACACGCAGGACAGCTTCGAGGATCTCTGCCTCGGACCGCACCTCGGCCGGACCGGCGAGATCCCCGCCGACGGCTTCAAGCTGCTGGACGTCTCGGGGGCATACTGGCGCGGGAGGGAAGAGAACCCGATGCTCCAGCGCGTCCACGGCACGGTCTGGCCGAAAGAGGAAGAGTTGGACCTTTACCTGTGGCGCCGCGAGGAAGAAGAGAAGCGGGACCACCGCCGCCTCGGGCGCTGAGCTGGATCTCTTCAGCATCAGACCGGAAGTCGGGCCCGGTCTCGCGCTCTTCCATCCCAAAGGCGCCCTGGTCAGGGTGCTGATGGAAGACTACTGGCGCGAGAGGCACCGTGCCGGCGGCTACGACTTCGTCGCCACGCCCCACGTCGGCAGATCCATTCTCTGGGAGACCAGCGGTCATCTCAAGTGGTACAGGGAGGGCATGTACCCAGGCGTCGCCGTCGAGGACGACCAGTACTACCTAAAGCCGATGAACTGCCCTTTTCAAATGCTGATCTTCAACGGCCGTCCGCGCAGCTACCGCGACCTGCCCCTGCGCTTCGCTGAACTGGGGACAGTCTATCGTTACGAGCCCTCTGGTACGCTGCGGGGCCTGTTGCGCGTGCGCGGCTTCACCCAGGACGACGCCCACATCTTCTGCCGGCCGGATCAGATGCGCGCCGAGATCGACCGCGTCCTCGAGTTCTGCCTCTCTTTCCTGGCCGCCTTCGGCTTTACCGAGCCCGAGATCGAGCTCAGCGTTCGCGACCCCGAGACGCCGGAGAAGTACGCGGGAAGTGAAGCCGACTGGGAGATGGCGGAATGGACGCTGGCGGCCTCCCTCGAAGGACAAGATCTCCCGTACGAGCGCGTCGAGGGCGAGGCGGTCTTCTACGGCCCGAAGATAGACATCGGCATTCTCGACGCCCTGGGCCGGCGCTGGCAGGCGTCGACCATTCAGTTCGATTTCAACCTGCCCGAGAGGTTCGACCTGACCTACGTAGGCGAGGACAACAAATTGCACCGGCCATACATGGTGCATCGCGCACTCTACGGTTCCATCGAACGCTTCTTCGCGCTCCTGATCGAACACCACGCAGGAGCATTGCCCGTATGGTTGGCGCCGGTTCAGGCAGTCATCATCCCGGTTTCCGATCGTAACCTGGACTACGCTGATGAGGTCGCCGGCGAGCTGGCCGCGGCCGGATTCAGGGCCGAGGTCGACCGGCGCCAGGAGCGGATGAACGCCAAGATCCGGGACGCCCAAATGCAGAAGGTCCCTTACATGCTCGTCGTCGGCAACAGGGAAGAAGAAGCCCACGGCGTGAGCGTGCGCCTGCGCACCAACGAGAACCAGGGCATGACCGACCTGTCAGGGTTCGTGGATCGCCTGCGAGAAGTGGTCGAGGCAAAGAGCGGCTTGTAAGAATCCAGCAAATCCCGCGCTCCAGCTGCCTCTGAGCCCATGAAGCAGTTTCATAACTTTAGGAAACCAGAGGCCTCGACAGGTGCTTGGAAGTGGCTACCGGGATCCGACCGTCTGAAGCCCGAGCCGCTCCAGCGCGCGATGCAGCAGGACGAGCTGCCTGCCCGGCGGATACCTTTCGGGGTCCGTGAGGGCATCGACGGTGATCCCGTCCACCACCGCAAGGATCTCGTCCGCGATGTCGTCAGGGTCCTCCCCAGGGGCGGCATCTTTTAAAGCATTCCGAAACGCCGGCGCGGTCGCCTCCCTCGCCTGCCGGTAGCGCTGCCTGAGCTCCCGCCCCAACTCGGGGTCCGACAGGGAAGCACCCATGAGCGCCAGCCACACCGTCGTCTCCCGACGCCGCTCCTCGTCCAGCGGCAGGAGTTGGGCCAGGGCCTCTGCCAGCCCCGACCCTGCCGCCGCCTCGGCTACGCGCGTCGTCGAACGGTCCACCATCAACCCGAATGCGAACGCCATCAGGTCGCGCTTGTCCCGGAAATAGTGCGTGACCACACCGGTCGTGTGGCCAGCCTCACGGGCGATCTCGCGCATGTTCGCCCCGTGCGGACCAGCCCGCTCCATGACACGCCAGGTGGCCTCCGCAATCTCCTCGCGACGCTTCTCGTGATCCACTACTCTAGGCATCCTTGACAGTATAACGTTTGTTATGTATAACATGTGTTGTGTAAAACGCCACGAGAAGTGGCCTATCGGAAGGAGTGGTGACGATGGCGTGGGTGGTTCTGTTTTTGGCGGGCCTGTTCGAGATAGGGCTGGTGATGGGTTTGAACTTCTCCGAGGGCTTCACCAGGTTGTTACCGAGCCTCGGGATGTTGGTCTCGGGCGGCATAAGCTTCTACCTGCTCTCGGTGGCGATGCAGAGCATCCCCGTGGGCACGGCGTACGCGATCTGGACGGCTGTGGGGGCTGCTGGTGCGGTCCTTCTGGGGATTCTCCTGCTCGGCGAGCCCGCGAACGTGCTGCGGCTGGTGGGGATAGTCACTGTCCTCGGCGGCGTGGTGATGCTGAAGCTCGCAGAGGGGTGAAACGCTCGGCGGCGACGAGCGGATGCTGCCTCCGGGGCGCCTAAGGGCGGCGGGTGTCCGACCGCTTGGGGTCATCGTTTACGTTCTCGAAAGCGATGTCCCTTAACGGGTACTTCCCAGGGGAGAGTGCGTCTACCCTCTAATTCTATGGCCGTCCGTCCTCGACAAGCGGCTCGCAGGCGAGGCCGCGCTGGTGTTGGACTTTAGTCCAGGGTCTCTTCACTTCCTAAAGTCCATCGTGATGTTCGTTCCTTCGCCCGATGCCCGGTTCACCTCTACGGCCGACAATTACGGCAGTCGAGAATGAGAGGAGAAGGCGATGGGAGTTTTGGATCTCGAACTGCAGCGCGAGCGCCGCGTGGAGATGTTGCGCGAGGCGGAGAGCAAGAGGGTACTCAGAGGTCGGCGGAGGGCCCGCGGGATCCTACTGCTCGCCGGACTCTGGATCATCGGCCGGTAGGTCGGGTCCCGAAGGAGTATCGGAGGAGTCGAGAGGTGCATTTTTCGGTGGATTGGACCCGTACGCCAGAACGCTCTGGAGAAAGGTTCGGCGCGCAAACGCTGACAGGCCCTGGGGCACCAGTGCCCAGGCCGGTGTTGCTCGCCGTGGACGAGGACGAAGAGGCTTTGCGCGAAGGATCTCCCGCGAGTTGCACAAACGCTACGGGGCCGACTATCGCGTGGTGTGCGAGAGGTCCCCTGAATCTGCCCTGCTGCGGCTGCGGCGTTTCGAGGCGGAGGGCGAGGAGGTCGCCCTCGTGCTCGCCGACCAGTGGATGGCGGGTATGAGCGGGACGGACTTCCTGACGCAGGGCCGGTGAGATCTACTCTACCGCCAAACGGGTGCTCCTCGTCGCCTGGGGTGACAGGGCGGCTCCCGGGGCCATACTCGCAGGCGATGTCGCTCGGGCGCATCGACTATTACGTCAACAAGCCCTATGGGGATCACGACGAGCGGTTTCACCGGGTGATCTCCGAGCTCCTCTACGATTGGGCGAAGGACCAGGATTCCGAAGTTCGAGGAGATCCGGGTGGTCGGTGAGCAATGGTCGCCGCGCTCGCACGAGCTGCGCGATCTGCTCGGGCGCAACGGCGTCCTGCATACCTTCCATCCCGCGGACTCCAGAGAGGGCAGGGAGTTGCTCGCCCGGGTCGGCCACGACCGGGCACGACTTCCCGTCGTGGTCCTGTTCGACGGGCAGGTGCTCGTCGACCCTTCCAACGCGGATATCGCGGACGCCTGCGGGGTGAACCCGAACTTCGACAAGACCAGCTTCGACGTCGTCATCATCGGGGCGGGACCGGCGGGATTGGCCGCGGCGGTCTACGCCGCGTCCGAAGGCCTGGACACCCTGATCGTAGAGGGTGAAGCCATCGGGGGGCAGGCGGGAACTACCTCCTTGATCCGGAACTACCTCGGTTTCCCTTCTGGTATTGGTGGGGCCGAGCTCGCCCGGCGGGCTGCGGAGCAGGCCTGGCTCCTAGGCGCGACTTTTCTCTTTATGCGCCACGTCACCGACCTGCGCCGCGTCGGGGATGAGACCGTGGTCAGCCTCTCTTGCGGGCAAGAGGTCACGGCGAAAGCAGTCATCGTCGCGACCGGCGCCTCATACAACCGACTCGGCGTCCCCAGCCTGGAAGCCCTTAACGGTTCGGGCGTGTATTACGGGGCGGCGGTCTCCGAAGCGCGCGCCGCGCAAGGACGGGAAGTGTACGTCGTCGGCGCCGGCAACTCCGCCGGTCAGGCCGCCCTGCACCTCTCGAAGTACGCCTCCCGCGTGACGCTGGTCGCGCGCGGGGCTTCGCTGGCAAAGAGCATGTCGCGGTACTTGATCAGGGAGATAGAAGCCGCGAAAAACGTCGACGTCCGCCTCGGGACACGCGTGGTGGATGGCAGCGGCAGGGGAAGGCTGGAGGGCCTCACTCTCGAGGACTGCGCCTCCGGCCTCGCGGAAGAAGTCAGCGCAGCAGCGCTGTTCGTCCTCATCGGGGCGAAACCGCACACTACCTGGTTGCCCGATGAGATCTCACGCGACCAAGGCGGCTACGTCCTCACCGGCGACGACGTCCCACGCTACGGTGCAGACAGCCGCGGATGGTACGTGGAGCGCCTGCCCCTTCCCCTCGAGACGAGCATGCCCGGCGTCTTCGCCGTCGGGGACATGCGCCACGGCTCCGTTCAGCGGGTCGCCTCCGCCGCAGGCGAGGGTTCCATCGCCATCCAGATGGTCCACCAGTACCTCAGCCAGAAACAACGCGGACGAACTTCGATTCCGGCCGGTAGTCAGACGACTATCGGGAGACGCGAAGTGGCCATTGTGACCGGCTAGATGGGCCACTTGCATTAGCGATCCGATGAGACGTTGCCCAGAAAGAGCGTTATCAAGGTTGGCAAGCTCTTCACCACGCACCGTTCGCTGATCGTCGGACGCTTCGGGGCCGTCAAGGACGAGAAGTTGAGAGGTCCTTGATCGGCTGCGAAATCTCTCCGTCAAGTATCTTCGCAGCTACTGCTCGCAAAGCCCAACACTCAGGCTGCTACGTGCCGGAAGATCACATTTTGGTAATCAACTGGTCATAAGATCCACGGCGCATATTACAGTGGTGTAGTTGATAGTTTCGAGACCTCATCCTAGCGAGGCCGTGTCGCAACGTATTTGCGTCACCTTCTCTGTAGAGATCATTAGTTGATAGATGCTTGTACAGCAGGGAGGAAAGAGGACATCCGTTCTTCCATTGGTACCTGGCGGCAACATCTAAGTGTGCCGTAATGAACCTTTGGCCAGACGCGGCCGGAGATCCGGTATTGGGTGTTCTTGTGAATCCCACTACCATACATCTTGATGGTACTGTTGAAACGCACATCACGAAGGGGCCGCTGACATGACCAGCGACAAGAAAACCCAAGCCAACAGACGAAACTCCCTGAAGAGCACAGGGCCCAAGACGTCAGAGGGGAAGGCCGCCGTCCGCCTTAACGCCCTCAAGCACGGCCTACTCTCCCGGGAGATTCTCCTGCCGGGAGAAGACGAGGAAGCCTTAAGGGAGCTAGGCGAACGCCTGAGAGATGAGCTACAACCCATCGGAGAGCTCGAGAACCTCCTAGTCGACCGGATCATTTCCTCCTACTGGAGGCTTCGGCGCCTGGGACGGGTGGAGACTGGCATATTCGCCTGGGAACACTATGGGGAGTTGGCAAGGCGAGCTCACCAAGAGGCTAGCAGCTATACGAAGCAAGAAAGTGTCTTAGACGATGAACTTGACTATTTCCGCCCCACCACAACAATAACAGATCAAGAGAAGTATCAAGCAGCCCTCTCCAAAGCTCAGGAGATGGATGCCAAGCGAGAAGCGGAAACCGCCACGCTAGGCCGAACCTTCATCCGCGACGCGAACAGCGCGAACGCCTTTTCCAAGCTCTCGCGCTACGAGGCAACGATCGAGCGCAGCCTCTACAGGGCACTGCACGAACTCCAGCGCCTCCAAGCCGCACGCCGTGGTGGTGGCAGCGCTCCACCGCCTGCGGCCATAGATGTGGACGTCTCCGGCGTTTCTGGGGATGAGCCTTAGAGGTTCCTGTTCTTGGTTGAGGGATTTAGTGATCTCGAATATCCCGGCGCTGCCTATTCGCACGCCATCCCCACGAGCACACCGTTCTTGGACAAGGGGAACAAACTTCCTGCAGCAATTGACTGAGCATCGCGGCGTTCTTCGATCCGGTTCTGATTAACGCCTGCACTTCGTAGCGGCTACCGTCGTTTCGGTGCTGCCCTTCTGTCCCGCGGATGGTGCCAGGCGCCGGGAGTTGCTCGATATAGGTCGGCTTCGATCTGTTGGGCTAAGTAGTATCCAGAGCGGGCCTGCTCGTCGGTCGAGATGCGAGTGTGGATGATGGTCCGGCTTGGGACCGTGGACATTGGTGAAGGTATGAGCTACTCCTTGGCAGCAGTTCGAAGGGTCGATGTCTAAGGCTTTAGCCAGCTTGCGGATCGTCTCAGGGTAGGCGCCACCTCTGTCATTCTCCAGGTTCGAGATCGTATTCCGATCCACGCCGCTCTCTTCGGCGAGGTCGCCTACCAACCACAGCCGCCGGCTGCGGAGTTTCTGTAGCCTCTGTCCGTCAACTTTCACCAAAGCCTGTGTACTCATTGTGCGCCTCCAGGTCAATATTCTGTACAAAGCAAGTGCAAAATATTTACATAAATTGTGCAAATACTGTACAATGATGAGTGCTGGAATAAGAGACGGCCCCGCGGGTGAGCCGGCAAGCTTGCACCCGAAGGGCCTTGACCACGGAGGTAAGCCGTGATCCATGAAGAGTCTAGCGCACCCTGCGCGCACCCATCGACCGATGATTGTGACGAGACCGTCGAGGCGCACTACTCCGGTCTCGAGCGCCTGCGCCCCCACGCCTGCATAGACGGCTGGGTGTTCGTCGGCTACGTCGACGAACACGGCGAGGAGAGGGAAGCCTCATACGCTTGCCACCGCTGCGCTGATGGCTCTCGTGGGCAGTAACCGGAGCTTTCGAGGCGATCATCTCTGCCGGGAGTGCGACGGCACGGGCTGGGTGCTCTATCGCTCGGAGACCGTAAACGGCGTATTTGAGGAAGCCCACCGTCTCTGTCTCAAAGGCCACACGCCACGCTACTGCATGGGATCAAGTGGTGACCGGCTTTGTTCCCGCCCCGCGATCGTGCGCCGCGGGGAAGGCTACTACTGCAAGGATCATGTCGCGCATCCATGACGGTAGGGACGTTGATGGCCTTGCGAGGCAGTTTAGAGGCGCTGCGGCTCCGGGCTTCGGGATGTTTCTCACCTCAAGTAGAGGCCCTCCAAGGTGAGCAGAGCGTACCCTCGAAGGGTGTCATACACGAGAGCGCCATAAAGCGGCAGATCTACCGGGCGTTGCACGAGCTGGAGCGCCGGCAAGCCGCCCGAGGCAAGCCGCCCGAGGTCGTGGACTGCGGCGTCTCGGGGATGCCCGAAGAGACAAGGCGGCGAGACAGGAGCTCATCACGGCTACGGGCCGTTTGGACCAAATTGATCAAATCACGAAACAAAGCCAATACGCAGACTTTGTCCCCGCCCTCCGGTCCTGTGGCGTAGGTCGTGGCGATGGAACCGACAGGGAGTGCACATGATGCCAGAGGTGTAGGGATAATCTCGGAGAGCGGAGAGAGCTGCCATGCCGGTGCACGACCAGTGCGTCGCTTCTCAGCTACTGTGAACCGGACTTGGGGTCTTGTTGACTAGGGCTGGCACCGATTGGCCAAAGGAGCCGGCGCCCAGGTTCTTAGCGGCTTCGATTGGCGCGCAGCGGGATCAGGACCTGCTTCGGGTGGCGTAGTGTTGTTCCACGCGTGCGCTTGCAAGCCATTGAGCATCGTGGTTGGCGGCTATCAGGCCGATTGCTACAAGCTCCCTTCTTCTTGTATACTTGCGAGCGTCCTGGACAAAGGCAAACCTACCGTGAGGTAGGGGCGCAAAGCCCAAGGGCCTTCCGAAAGAGAAGGTAGCCGGGTCGCCAAAGGGAGATTACTAGCAGGAGTTTTCCGGTTTTCTTGCCAGTCCCATTGACTTGGGTGATGCGGAGGGGGAACATGGTGCGCTTTGAGGGTAGAGGAGGAGTGGAGGAGACTTTGAGGGGAGAAACGCCTTCACAAGTGGCACGCCTTCTAATCGTAGACGACCACGCTCTCGTAAGAGAAGGCTTAAGGACCATGCTCACCGGCGAAGACGGTATCGAGGTCATCGCTGAGGCCAACGACGGTCAACAAGCCTTAACCCTCTGCAGAGAGCTCAAACCTGACCTCGTCCTGATGGACGTCAGGATGCCCGTCATGGACGGCCTGGAGGCAACAAGGAGGATCAAGCAAGAGATGCCCAAGACCAGCGTGGTCATGGTCACCATGCACGAGAGCCCTGACTACCTCCTCGAGGCGGTGAAGGCGGGTGCCGCTGGCTACGTCTTGAAAGACGCCTCGGGGGAGAGGCTGTTGGGGGCAGTGAGGAGGACTCTTGAGGGGGAGTCACCTTTGAACCAGGAGCTTGCGATGAGGTTGCTCGTGAGGCTTGCAAAGGAGAGGGGGGAGGGCACGTCCGGCCGAGGCACTTCGGAGGAGGCAGGGGCCGAAGAAGCGGGCGGGACGAAGCCCTACGGGGCGGCCCGCGACGCGTCGGGGGCGAAGGGGGAAGGGGAAGCCGATTCCGGGGGCAGGGGCGAGGCGGTGAAGATGGAGAGCCTGACGCCGAGGGAGAAGGAGGTCTTAAAGCTGCTAAGCCAGGGCCAGACCAACCCCCAGATCGCCAAGAACCTCACCGTCAGCCGCGGGACAGTCAAGATCCACGTCCAGCACATCATCACCAAGCTCGGCGTATCAGACCGCACCCAGGCCGCCGTCCGCGCCATAGAAGCAGGGTTGATCGAGACCCGCGTGACCCGCTGACGCGGGTCAGCAAGCTACGCCCTTCGGGCTTCGCTTGTCAGCACGTTCCAGCCTCCGGCTTCCACTTGTCGGCACGCTCCCTACGGTCGCTTGTCAGCACGCCGCCTTTGGCTTCGCCTTTGGCGCCTTGTCAGGAAGTCGTCTGGGGGCGACGCCATGAGCATCGAAACCTATCGCCACCGGCAGCGGTTCGTCTCACGCCGCAGAGCGGGGCCAGAACCCAAAAAAGCTGAAAGCGGAGGCGAAGCCGGAGCGTGCTGACTGGAGACTTGCAAGCGGAGGCCGCAGGCTAGCCTGCGGCTTGTTCGCCCTGGTCGATGATCTGTTGCAGGTCTTTCTGCAGGGTTGCCACGGCTTCTTCGGGGGAGGTGTCGCCCGAGAGGGAGGCGTTGAACTGCTCGGCGAGCTCCAGGGAGACGTCCGAGTAGTAGGGGGAGACCGGGCGGGGCGTGGAGTTGCCGATTATCGCCTCCTTGCCAAGCCTTGCTACGGGTGCGTTGTTCAGGACCTCGGGGTCGTCGTAGAGGCTCTCGCGCACGGGGAGCTTGGAGCCCACCTTCGCGTTCGTGATGAGCTGCTCCTCGGCCGTCATCCATTTGGTGAACTCCCACGCCTCGTCCTGCATGTCCGATTGGGCGTTGATCATGAAGGTCCATCCGCCAAGGGTGCTGTAGCTCGGGTTTCCCGGTTTGTCCTTCGGGATCTCCGTGATGCCGAGCTGGCTCTTCTCCACGTCGGGGAAATCCGTCGTGCCCGCGAGCGCGTAGGTGGAGGGCCAGATCCTCATGAAGACGGCCGTGCCGGTGAGGAACGCGCCTTCCGTCTCGCTCTCCTGGTACTGGAGCACGGCCTGCGGCGAGGTGCCTGTCGAGACCATGCTCCGCTCCGTCGCGAGCCCTGCCGCGGCCTCGGGGCTGTCTATGATGACCTTCGTCGGATCTTCGGGGTCGAGGACTTCGCCGCCGTGGGACCAGATGTACTCCAGGCCATTGCAGACGCCGCCCTCGTACTCGTCACCCTGGAAGACGAAGCCGTTGTCGATGCCCTGGTCTTTCATCACCTTCGCCGCCATCTCCTGCAGCTCGTCCCAGGTCGTGGGGGGTTCCGAGTACCCCGACTTCTCCAGCAGGTCCTGCCTGTAGTAGAGGAGCCCCGCGTCCGTGTACCAGGGGACGGACCAGAGCTTGCCGTCGTAGGTCGCGGCCTCTATGGGGCCGGGCAGGAAGGCGTCCGGATCCTTGAAGCGGTCGGAGAGGTCTAAGACCCATCCGTTGACGGCGAACTGGGCCGGCCAGATGACGTCCCCGAGTATGAGGTCTATCTCGCCGCCGCCGGCCTGGAACTGGGTCCTGAGCTTGTCGAAGTACTGCCCCGTGTCGACCGGCATCTCCTGGTAGGTGACCTTGAAGTCCTTGCTCTGCTGGTTGAACTGCTTTACCAACTTCGGCAGGCTTCCAGTCTCGTCGGGTCCCCAGGAGAGAATGAGGTCGCCCGAGCCGCTGCCTCCGCCGCCGCAAGCCGTGCTCCCCAAGAGCGCCGCCCCCGCGAGCCCGGCGCCGCCCATCTTCAGGAAGTCCCTGCGGCTGAGGTCCCGGCCCAACGTCTTCTGCTCCATGTTTTCCCCTTACCCTGGCCTAACTTTCCCCCGCCGGCACAGCCGGCCCCCTAATTATGCCTGAAAGAATCTTGCCAGGTGCGCGTAACACTCTAGGAGCAAAGGGAGCTCGGCGTACTCGGCCTGCTGGTGCGCCTGCGAAGGGAGCCCGGGACCGAAATTCGCGGCAGCGACCCCGCGCTCCGAGAAGCGGGCCACGTCGGTCCAAGCCTGCTTGGGACGTACCTCCAGGCCCGTTTCTATTAGCTCTTGCAAGAGCGGGTTCTCCAAACTCACCGGCCCGCTCGGGGCGAAGTCCATGACCTCGTATGTGGCCCTCTCCCCGAGCAACTCTTCGAAGAGTTGCTTTATATCATCGAGGTCCTTGCCCGGCGCGAAGCGGTAGTTCACGTTGATCACAAACGAGTCGGGAACGATGTTGTTGGCCCGGCCGCCCCGCGCTACAGTGGGCGTTAGAACCTCGTAGAAAGGCGAGCCCCTCCACGACGACCTCGACCGCCGGTCTCTCGTGTAGCGTGGCCAGAAACTCTCCGGCCTTGGTCAGCGCGTTCTCTCCCTGCCAGGGCCGGGCGGCGTGGGCCGGCTTTCCCTGAAAGGTGACCTCGACCTGCGACGTACCGACGCAACCAACCTCCAGCGCCGCCTCCGTTGGCTCGGGCACGAGCGCGAGCCCTGCCTCGAGCACCCAGGGGCACCCGGCGAAGACCGCCTCCAGGCCGTTCTCCGCGTAGGGTCCCTCTTCCCGCTCGTAGAAAACGAAAGCCGGCTCGAAACGGCTCTCCCCCCAATCCACCGCTTCGAGAAGCGCGAGCATCACGGCGTCCCCGGCCTTCATGTCCGAGGCGCCCCTGCCGTAGACCCTGTCCCCCTCGACCCTGACCTCGATGCCGCCCTCCGGCTCGGGTACAGTGTCCAGGTGCCCGGCGAGCACGACCCTGGGACGCGCAGGGTCAGGCTCCCTCCTTCGGACGGCCAGGTTGTTCGAGATACGCTCTATCTCCCAGCCGGGGGAGGCCGAGATCCTGGCCTCCAGATCGTCGCATAACTCTTTCTCCGCCCCCGTCACGCTGGGACGCTCCAAAAAGAACAGAAGATCTTCGAGTAGCCGGCTGCTCACACGCTGACCCCGAACTCGCGCAGCGCGTCGTTGAGGGACGTCTTCTGGTCCGTGGATTCCCTGCGTCGCCCGATTATGAGGGCGCTCTGCAGCTGGTAGTCGCCCGCCGGGAACTGTCTGGTGCGGGTTCCCGCGACGACCACGGAGCGGGCCGGGACCCGGCCCTTGTACACGACCTCTTCGGGGCCGGTAACGTCGATTATCTGGGTGGATCCCGTAAGCACAACGTTCGCCCCGAGGACGGCCTCCTCCTCGACGCGAACCCCCTCGACGACCACGCACCGCGAGCCGACGAAGGCGCCGTCTTCGACCACCACGGGCATCGCCCCCGGCGGCTCCAGCACGCCCCCGATGCCAACGCCCCCGGCGAGATGTACGCCGCGGCCGATCTGGGCCCCCGACCCGACCGTCGCCCAAGTGTCGACCATGGTTCCGCTCCCGACGTAAGCGCCGATGTTGACGTACCCAGGCATCACGACGACGCCAGGCTCGACGAATGCCCCGTACCGAATGGTCCCGGGCGGCACAACGCGCACGCCCGCGGCAGCCAGGTTTTTCTTCGTGGGGATCTTATCGTGGTACTCGAACGGCCCGGCCTCGACGGTCTGCATCTGGGCAGCCGCGAAGTACAGGTTGATGGCCTTCATCACCCAGGCGTTCGACGTCCATTCTCCATCGCGCTTCTCCGCGACGCGCAGCTCTCCCCGATCCAGGGCGGCGACGGTGTAGAAGACCGCCTCGCGGTACTCATCCGCCCCCAGCAAAGCCCTCTCTTCGAACGCGGCCTCTATCTGATCCCTGATCCCAACCCTCCTCTGATTACGCGAGATCCCAACACTCGGGCCAGTTTAGCAGGAGCGTGTCAGCGCGCTCAGCCTAACGCCTTCGCCCATTAGAAGGCCAGCACTTCAGCTACTCCACCTCGCTCGCCCGTCCCACTTCACCCTTGCGTCGTTCCCGCCGCCTCTTCCGTCATTCCCGTGAACGCGGGAATCCACTGCGCAACAGGACGTGCCGCACGACAGACCACGACAGAACTACCGGATCACGAATCATACCGAGTCAAACCTCGCCTTAAACCGCGCGACCCGTAGAGGGCAGTTAGCTCGGCAGAAATCTACCCGTGCTCAGGCTCTCTCTGGCGCAGGGGATTTCATGCACGCTCTAGCATCTTTATCCGGCACCACAACATCTCGTGTTCGGCGCATGGACCCGCGGGGGCGGAAAGCAAGCCCCGCGGGCAACACGGGCGTCGATCTATGCAGGATCCTGGATGCGTAATTCCGAGAATTTACCTTCCACGCACTTCGGTGAATAAGGAAAGGCGCCGCCACTATTGAGCGGTAACCGATCTGCCTCTGCGAACCATGCCCCCCTGCACGAGACCTAGTGGGACCGCCTTCACCGCCGCCTACCTGCCGTCAGATTGCTATGTACGCTACAAATATGCCACTCAACGCCCTTCGATGCTTGTAATTCTCCAAAATATAGCCATATGGCATATACGAAATACGCCATATGGCAGGCGTCGCGGCGCCCCCCGCCAGCTAACCTAGCGCGTGTGAACAGGAAAGTTATCCAACCAGACCACGCAAACAACGAACCACGAGCGAAGGGGAGAGAGATAGGAATGGACACAAGGAACGAGATCTGTAGGACTAACGAGAAGGGAGACAACTAGATATGCGAACTTTCCTGAGGGGCAAGGCAACGCTCCTCTTTATGACGTGTGCGGTGCTGCTTGCTGTACCGGCGATAGCGCTCGCGGATGATATCTCTAACAACCTCGATGCTTCTGTGGATGCCGCCGCCGAGAACATGCCTCTCACCGTTGGTGGCGCGAACGGCACTACTAACCTCTATGTGATACCCCAGAACGGTGACAGCAAGAACGGTTGTAACTTCGGTGGAACCACAGGTACGCTGCAGCTGGCGGTTAGTTCCAGCAACCCGTCTGTGGCGACAGTGAGCCCATCTTCTGTCACGTTCTCCAGCTGCGGTCAGACCCCCCTTCTTACGGTGACACCCCAGGGCGCGGGAACGGCCACCATAAACGTCACGCAGACCTCCAACACCACCGGCGCTTCCTTCAACCTGGCTCCCGCTAAGTTCGACGTCACCGTTACGGACCCGACACCCGTGAACACGGCTCCCACCGTTACGGTTGCCGGAGTGACCGGCGGCGCGAATTACAACAAGGGCTCCGTGCCGGCCGCTACCTGCCAGGTGACGGACGCCGAGGACGGCAACTCCTCGTTCGCCGCGTCTCTCAGCCCGATCACCGGAACGTACGCCAGTGACGGCATCGGCCAGCAGACCGCTTCTTGCGACTACACCGACGGTGGAGGCCTCAATGTTCAGGCCTCGGAGACCTACAACATTGTCGATCCCTCCGCGCCGGTCATAACCAAGACCGTTTCGGGTACGCAAGGCCTCAACGGCTGGTACACGGGCAACGTGAGCGTGGACTGGACCGTTACGGAGAACGAGTCTCCGAACTCCCTCCAGCTGACCGGCTGCGTTGACCAGAACATCACCGCCGATCAGGCCGCGACAGAGTACAAGTGCTCCGCAACGAGCGCCGGCGGCAGCGCTACTGAGCAGAGCGTCACCATCAAGCGTGATGCGACCGCTCCGTCGATCAACCATTCTCTGTCTCCGGTAGCCAATAGCTTCGGCTGGAACAACACCGACGTCCTGGTGGACTACACATGCTCCGATGCGACGTCAGGAGTGGCTTCTTGCGGACCCGACGAGACCCTCTCGAGCGAAGGCGCCAACCAGGGCAGCACGGGCACCGCTACCGACAACGCCGGCAACACCGCTAGCGACTCGGTAAGCGGCATCAACATCGACAAGACCATACCGAACGTCGCGTTGGTCGGCGGACCCGCTGATGGCAGCTCGCACTACTTCGGCTTCCTTCCGAACGCGCCGACCTGCAGCGCTTCCGATGCCCTCTCGGGGCTGGCAGCGCCCTGCTCGGTCAGTGGCTACGGCACCACGGTGGGCACCCACACGGTGACGGCTTCTGCCAAGGACAAGGCGGACAACACAAACAGCGCGTCGAGCACCTACAACGTCCTCGCGTGGACCACCAGGGGCTTCTTCGCCCCGGTCGACATGGGCAGCGTCTTCAACAGCGTCAAGGGCGGCTCTACGGTGCCGCTGAAGTTCGAGCTCTTCGCGGGCACCACCGAGCTGACCGATCCGGCCCAAGTCAAGTCGCTGACGTATTCGAAGGTCAACTGCGACGGCACCGCGCCGGTCGATGAGATCGAAACGGTGGCGACGGGCGGCACGAGCCTCCGTTACGACAGCACCAGTGGCCAGTACATCTACAACTGGAAGACCCCCACGGGCGCGGGCTGCTACAAGGCGACGATGACCGCCCAGGACGGCACCACGATAAGCGCCTTCTTCAAGACGAGGTAAGCCTAAGGAGGTAAAGCACACCACAACCACGAGGGGGTCGGGGCACAAAGCCCCGGCCCCCTTGGCCGTAGGGGCAAAGCCCAGAAGACCTCTAACCCGAGGAGCAAAACGAAGTGCGATACCACCCCGAACCCACAACCACGGTAGCCATCCTGGGCGCAGACACGGTGGTCGGTAGCGCCCTCTGCGCGCTCCTTGAGGGCTCCGGCTACCGGACTACCCCGATCGACATTTACCCCACGGGTATCGCCGACGAACTGCTTGAGGGTGCGGACCTGTTGCTCCTCGCCCCCAGGCTGGACGAGGACGCTCTCAGGACCTTCCTGGGCGCCATGGGCAAGGGGGGCGCACCGCAAAGGGCGGACGTGTCGGTGATCGCGCTCACCACGGTCATAGAGGAGGACCTACCAGAGAAGGAGGGGGTGCTCAGGGTGGCGTGGCCGTGCGAGACGGAGACCCTCGTGGAACGGATCGAGGCCGCCCTCGCGGAAGAGGGCGCCGAAGACGCCGCGGCGATCTGAGGCAAAGGGCCTCGCGAACAGATCGCGGCCGCCCCACTCCACGACAACGACTACGCCAGCAGGTCCCGCATGGCCTCCGCAAGGGCCTCGCGGCCCTCCTCGGAGGTCTCGCGCCCGCGGGCCGCCGCGAGCAGGCGGATGTCCAGGTCGGGGAAGCTCCTAAGCACCGACCCCAAGAAAGAGCGCACATCATCGTGCAGATCGGGGTCTTCCAGCACCCCTACGGCCCCGAGCGCGTCCCGGAGGTACCCTATCTCCCGCTTCCTCGCCCGGACGACCTCAAGGACCCCTTCCCACGCGCTCTCCTCGCAGTGCTTCTCCACCTCCCGCTCACCCATCGCCGCGTAGGCCGAGCCCACCGCCCCCTCCAGGATGATCCTCAGGTAGTCTTGGTGCACGTACAGGTAGGCAACCACGGGGTGCGCGGGCTCGGGGAGAGGCTCCGCATCCAAGGCGTCGTCGGGCTTCCTTCTTAGGGCTTGCAGCTCGACCCCCAGCAGGTCGGCCAAGAGATGGGCCGTCTCGGGGTTGCACCCACGCCGACCGTTCTCGACCCTGAAGACGTACTCGCTCCTCAGGCCGGCCCTCCGGGCGAGCTCCGCCTGGGTTATCCCCCTGCGCTTGCGCCAGTACTTGAGGGCGGGGAGCGGCAAGCCACCGCCCTTGAGCGAAGGTTCCGGCTCGCCAGCCGTGCCATCCTTACCCGTAACCTCTCGGGAAACCTCAGCCATACGTCGAACCTCCTCCCCCACAGTAGACCCAGTATCGCAGCCTCTGGTGGGCCTCTCAACGAATGGCCACTGTGAAGGCGAGGCCATGCCCTCCGAGCATAGGTGACCGGCCGCGGCCATGCGAACTTCTTAGAACTCCGTAAGTCCGAAGTTCGGGAAGGCACCTTCCCCGACGTTGGGTGCATAAGGCGTTGGCCGCGGCCGGATGGGTCGGTGCTCTCGTCGAACGTCGCCACCCACGCCGTCCGCGCCGCTATCAGCAGCCCCACGCACAGAGGGCCGCAGCGACCCCACGCCGAAGCGCCGCGGCCGGCGCCGCGTGGGCGATGCGAGCGCCGACCACCACGCCGACGGCCCCGACCAGCCCTGCCGCCGTACCTAGGGCGAAGTCCACCGATCCGTAGAGGAGGTAGCCCACGGTGGAGAAGCCCACGATCGGCAACGCAAGGCTTGGGCGGCTCCACGGACGCCAGCACCGGCGTGCGCAACAGCAGCAGGATAGGGACGAGCAGGACTGCCCCGCCGGTGCCCGTGAGCGCGGAGCCGAAGCCGACGAAGGCGCCGACGGCCAGCAAGGCGGGAGCACCGAGGCGGCGCGCTCGGCCCGCCTCGTCAGGGCGCCTCAGCAGGGTATCGGCACCTGTGAGCACCATCAGCGAGGCAAGGATGGCCATCAGCAGACCCTCCGGCAGGGCGGTGTTGGCCAACGCCCCCACGAACGCCGTCGGGACACCAACCCCCAGCCAGGCCACCATCCGCCAGTCGATGCTGCGCCGCCCGGAGTAGCTAAGGGTGCCCGCCATCCCACAAAAGAGGAACGCCCACGTGCTCGTCGCCGCGGCCGCGTGGAATCCGAAGCCCCCCAGGTACACGAGGGCTGGCGGCAGCAGGACGCCGCCTATGCCGACGCATCCGATCAGCGCCCCCCGCCATCGGGCCACGACAAGCACCAGGGCGAAAGTCAGCGTCATCCGTTCGTACTTACCCACGCTTCCGCTCCCTCTACCCCGCACACGCGAAGTTCGCGGAACGCTCCTTCCACGCAATCCGAGTGAATAGGACACCCTGGGGCGATGAGTAGCCGCCATGTTGAAGTGCCAACCCAGGATTGATACAATCGGCACACGGGCGATGGGTCCCGCCTTCCGCTCTTAGGGTAGCGGAGAACCGGCCGTCCTTACGGTCTGATGGCTCCTGACCACACTGTAGTACAAGCGCGGTGAGGGGTCTCTTTTCTTCTCACCGCCGAAGGGAAGGGAGATACCCATGGAGCTGATCCGGCTGCCGCGCCACCAGCACCCCAAGCCGCCTCACCAGGAACTCCGCCAGAAGAGGGTCCTGGACATCGACTCTCGAAGCATCGGTCAGGTGGCGAACCTCTACGTCGATGAGGACAGGGAACTGCAGTTCGTGGACGTGATCGACAAGTGGGTTCATGGGCTTACGAACGAAGCATCGCCTTGTCCCGGTCGAGGCCATAGCCGACGAAGGTGCGGGCGCTATCACTCTAGAGGTAGACGAACAGGCCGTAAAGAGCGCCCCGACCTACGCAGACCCCCATGCCGCTCCAGAAGAGGAACTACAGCGCTCTGGGGGTTCCTGCCCAACCTTGCCCGCAATGCCTCTCGCAGCTGGCGGCGTTCAGGCGCTCGAAGGTACCGTCGATGCGCCAAGATCAGGGAACCAGTGGTAGACGGTCCTCCACGGCAGGAACTCGCGGGGTAGCAATCGCCAGGGACAGCCACTTTTCAGTACGTAGAAGACGGCGTTCAGGATCTCGCGAGAGGCGTGGATCTTGGGGCGCCCTCTCTGGTTAGCGGCGGGTAGGTGCTCCTCGATGTGTTTGAATTCTTCGTCGGAAAGGTTGGTAGGATAGGTCATCATGGACCGAAGCATAGGTCATCTTACCCCTCCTTCCGCATTTATCAGACAGTTTCTCAGGCGCTCGACTTTAGCTATTTCGATGCACGGCAAAGCGCATCGGCCAAGGTGTCCATGCATGCCCCTGAGACCTTTTGCGGGTTGCTCGCGCACACCAACCCGCAAAAAGTCTCCGACCTTCGAAGACCGCAATTACCTCCTCGCCGCACGAGCAGGGGGAACGGACGCGGCCACGAAACGGTGCTCCCTACAAGGTAGGGCAAGGAGCCTTAGAGAGTGGCCAATTTCGGAGCTCTCTGCGAGCTTCCTCGCGAAGATCGGAGCAGGGCGCAGGTGCCTCGAACTCGTCTCCCGTCGGACGGGTAGGCGACGAGCACACTACCCTTTCCATTCTCAAATGGCTAAAGTCGAGCTCCACGCACTCGGGTGAATATGGGCAAGAAGGAGAGCCGGAGTCCCAGCGAAACTAGGACCCCTGCCTGGTGCTTTAGCCTTTCAGGCGCACTCGCTCCGGCCACTTCAAGTCGGTTTTCAGGAGGAGAGAACCACCTTCATCGCGTTCGTGTTTGCGGCGTCAGCGAACACATCGTAGGCCTCCATGATCTCGTCCAGCTCGAAGTGGTGGGTGCCAAGGACCGTAGGATCCAGACGCCCCTCCGCAACCAGCTTCAGAAGGGTCGGGGTGGAGGACGTGTCGACCAAACCGGTGGTGATTGTGATGCTCTTGATCCACAGCGTCTCCAAGTGAAGCGTTGCGGGACGACCATGTACCCCGATGTTCGCAACATGCCCGCCGGGACGCACGAGCTCGGTGCACAGCTCGAAGGTCTCCGGCACCCCGACCGCTTCCATCACCACGTCGGCCCCGAGCCCATCGGTCATCTCCTTGATCTTCTCGGCCGGGTTCTCGGAGGAGTTGTTGATGGTGGCGTCGGCCCCGAGCTGACGGGCACGCTCCAGCCGCGAGCCGTCCATGTCTATCGCGACGATCCTACCCGGCCCGTAGAGCCGGGCGGTCATGATCGCAGCAAGACCCACGGGTCCGGCACCGACCACGGCGACAGTGTCGCCAGGCTTGACCGTACCGTTCAACACCCCGATCTCGAAACCCGTCGGCAGAATGTCGGCGAGGTACAGCACCTGCTCATCGGAGATCCCCTCAGGAACCTTGTAGAGGCTGTTGTCGGCGAACGGTACCCTCGCGTACTCGGCCTGCACCCCATCAACCAAATGGCCCAAGATCCAACCGCCCCCGTTGAGGCACTGGCTGTACATCCCCCGCTTGCAATACTCGCAGCGCCCGCAAGCCGAGATGCAGGAGACTAGGACCTTGTCCCCCTCCCCCACGCTTATGACAGCCGCCCCGGTCTCGACGACGGTCCCAACGGCTTCGTGTCCCAAGGTGCGTCCATCGGTCACCGCGGGGACGTCCCCCTTGAGGATGTGCAGGTCCGTGCCGCAAATGGTCGTGGTATCGATCTTGACTATCGCGTCAGTAGGATTTTCGATCCTGGGGTCCGACTTCGATTCCCACTTCTTCTCCCCCGGGCCGTGGAAAACCAGCGCTTGCACGAAGTTACCCCCTTCTCGCTTCATTTAATGGAACGTATATTACTTTACCGCCAAGACCCTATTCAAACTCTCGAGAACATGGTGATAAGGAGAAGGGGCTGTACAAGAAGTAGAATGCTGCGATGAGCATCGGATGAGAACGAGGCGCAGGCCGGCAGATGGCGGAATCGCAGCTATCCGAACTGCAGAACGTACGCATGCTGCTTGAAAAGCAAGGGAATCTTTCGAAACCTCTCCTACTATCGGAGGGCACAGCTTAGGACCAGGCCGGTGGGGCCTTAGACGAGATGGACCGCCAGATACAAGAGCTGCGGGCCTACCGGGGCTAGGAGCGCCGCGGGCGCCCCGTCCCGCCGGCGTTGCAACGCCGGACGGGGCGCCCGCCAGCTGGGCGTCGCTATGCTCCGGCATCTGGAGTGTCTCCAGGGAGCGCGACCGCGGCGCAGCAGGGCGGTACCGGTGAACATTCTGCGGCAGGCAAGGCCCCCACTGTCTAGAAAGAGCTGGCAAGCGCTCTATCAAAGGTCTGGAAGTGCCCCTCCCCCACCTCGCCGATGGTCCCGAGAGCCTACTCTACAAAAGCCAAATGAATCGGAATCAGATAATCAGATAACTAGATAATTGGTTTGCACGTCGATGCCTTGTCGGGGCAGGTCCACTCGGGTCACAGTGTCTGGGGGACGACCAGGCTAGACTACGGGCCCGAGTGCTGGAGGTGGAACAAGCAAGGAATGCATCTGTGCGCAGAGCCTGATGCAGGAAGCGGCTCGAACTTGCCACGAAACGGCGCTGAGGACCTTCAGGAGGCGCGTGACCCCACTTTTGGTCCTCCTCTAGCCTCGCCGGGGTTTGCGGGGTACTGGTGGCATCTTTCGGCGGGGGCTCGTTCACGCTCTCTCAACCGATCCGACAGGAAGGCGCCGCGACGGCCCGGACACGGCCCGTCACGAAGCAGAAATGCAGGACTTAACCAGATAACTGGATAGCTAGATAATCAATAATCTGATTATCTAGCTATAATGGGTTACCCTTCCGGCCATGAACGTGACCGTGACGAATCACAAGGGTGGGTGCGGGAAAAGCACGACGGCCGTGCACGTGGCCGCGTACATGGCGAGGGAGTTTGGGGAGGGGTCGGTGGTACTGGTGGACACCGACCCGAACGGGAGCGCGATAGAGTGGGCGGCACGTGGGGGGGACGAGGGACTGCCGTTCCGGGTCGTAGGACCGGACGAGGAGGCGCCCGAGGAGCACGCCGTCTTCGACTCGCAAGGGCGCCTGCACGGCGACGACCTCGCGGCCGCGGCGCGCCTGAGCGATCTGCTGGTGGTCCCCACGACGCCGGATTTCTTGTCGATCAATGCCCTGGGTAGGTTTCTGGAGGACCTCGATGAGGCGGGAGGGGCGTCCTACAGGGTCTTGCTCACGATGGTGCCGTGGTACGAGAGGCTGCACTGCCCGGGGCGCGTCGAGCTCGAGGGTGCGGGCGTTCCCCTGTTCGGGCGTCAGGTCCAGGAGCGTAAGGTGTTTAGGCACGCGGCCAACGAGGGGGTGCCAGTCTACGGGGTCAGGCGCAGGGGGGCGCAGAGCGGCTGGGAGGACTACAAGGCGGTGGGGCGGGAGCTCGTCGAGGTCGTGGGAGGAGAGGCGCGGTGAGCGAGCGGGGCGGCACTTCTAGGGGCCAAGGGGCCATGGCGGGCGCGTTGACCAGGAGGAGCGCGCCGCGGCCGGCCGGTGGGGGAGAGGTGCCTCCCGCGGCGGTCCCCGCGACGAGGACGCGAAGGCGTGCAAGGGAGAGGGTCGGCAAGAGCAAAGACCCGGCGTACAAGCTGGGGTCGGCCTACGTGCTGGAGTCGGTCCACGACGAGGTGATGGGCGAGCTCGTCAGGCCGGAGGTCAGGGCGCTCCTGATAAGGCAGTTCGGGCGGTTCGGGGTGAGGCATGCCCCGAAGAAGGCGGCCTACAGCGACCTGGTGGAGCTGTTGCTCAAGCGCTGGTTGGAGGGCTTGGAGGAGGAGCTCGAAGGGGAAAGCTGATCGCGGCTGTGCCCAGTCGCTCGCGGCGCGTTGGCCGCCCTGGCCGTTCGCCTCAGAACGGGAACGCGGGGAGCGGGGGACGCCGCGCGGTCTCCTTGGGGGTCAGGGTCAGGACGTTGGTGTCTTTAGAGGTAGCGGCGCCGGCAGGGTGATCGAAGGCCGCCACCACGGCCGCGAGATTCGATTCTGAGAGTTTGGATGGGGGTAGGGTCCCCACCAGGAACCTCGGCAGCCCTCAGCACGGTATGTGACATATCTGTGGGGCCGAAGCGGGAAGGTTGGGCGAAAGCCCGCATCAGCCTGAGCGTGGCGTTGGGGGAGAGGAATCCGCCGAGCAGGTGATTTCTACCTATAATACAAACAGGGCAGGGCAATCAGCACAGAGCACCGCAACAAACCAAGAAATCCAGAAAGAAAAAAGCAACTCCAGCCAAGCAATGAGTGGTAGATACAGGGCCGCGAACGCGGGAGGGAAGTGGGGGAGAGGGCCAAGCATTCGTGTTCGGTCGGGCAGTATCCGGATGTATTATGCAGATCACCTTCTCGGCTCTCTATGGGGTGGAGCAGGGGAGAGGTTGTCGAGGCCACGCTCACGCGTGCTCGCCCACAACCACCTCTAGTCTTGCACTGTTGCCACGGCGAGCCGTGAGTGCCTCTTCGAGCACGCTGCGAAAGCGGGTCTCGACGTACTCCTTGGCGAAGTCGTTGGGAACTACGACGGTCAACCTTCTGTCAGCGAGGCTTATAGCCCGGCAACTGTCGAACCAGACCCTTAGGGAGGTGGCATCTATCTCCCCGTCCAGGTCCTGAAGCATCCGCGTCCACAGATCTTCCGCCGCCGCGCCGGTCTGGGCGTCCTGCTTCCACATGGTTGGCCGCTCCTCGAAGTCTTGAACCTCCGCATCGGGCGCGGGCGCAACAGGGCTTGGCTTGGTCGGCGTTCCTGCGGCCAAAGCCAGGTCGCCGTAGTCTGGTACGACGTCCGCCTCCTCCAGGAACCTCTGGGGCGGTTCGACGTCCAGGGGCTTCTCCTTGCTGATGTATTTGTAGAGGAACCCGCCCGGATCGCGGACCCACTTCTGGTAGGGCAACGCCCGCAGGTAGTAGTTGCACAAAACGGTGCCCTTTGTGGCGACGAGCTCGCGCGCCGCGCCGGCGCGCACGTCGTTCCGGATGAGGGCGCGGATCGTCGCCTCCTCCTCCGGGGTCCACCTCCGCTCGAGGAAGGTCCTTGCCATCACGAAGTCCTCCGCGACCTCGTAGCGTGCCGTGTGCTTGTCCGGGAACGAGACTTTCGCCAGAAAACCCTTGCGCTTCATCTCCTCGTGTGCAGAGGCGAGTGCTCTCTTCTTGGCCGAGGGGGACCGGTAACTGGTCGCCATCCCCAGGCGTGCGCCTACATCCGAAAGCGGGATCTCCCAGACCAACCCCTTGCCCCGCCCGAGGTCGATCTCGCTATAGAGCGCGCGCGAATGCTTCTTGTTCAACGAAAAGTAGAAGTTATGGTCCAGGTCGCGCACGTAGCCCTCGTGATAGCTGCGCACGATGACCTCGTCGAACCTTACCCAATGGTGCTCGGAGGCCCGGCCGAACCTGTCCTCGTTGGCCTCGAAGTTCACGCGAGCGAACGTCGAATAGTACTCGCTCTTGAAGCCCTTCAGCTCTTGCCAGTACGTGTCCGCATTAACGGCCATCGTCTGCAGCTTGACTATCGAGTCGCGTATCTTGCGGTAGCTGCTGCCCTTGTCTGGCAGGTCGAGTATCTTTCGCAGCTGGTAGAGGCTGAAGTAGACGACCCCGTCCTGCGGTATCCCTCCACCCTGAAAGGCGTGCAAAATGATCGCACGGTAAACGTCGCGGTCGAAGTCCGTCGTGTCGCCATACTCCTTGGATGGTGTGTAGCGGAACTTCCGCTTCGCCTTTCTACCGTCTTCGAGTACGACGTCCACCACGTACTCGCGGATCTCGTTCTCGCTGTTGGCGCCGCCCGCGAAGAGGTAAGATTCCTCGATGTTCCTCTCGGTGGGTACCAGCTCGGGACGTGGTGCTGCCTGAACACGTACCGGCTCCGAACCGTACCTTGCCATCCCTAATCCTCCCAGTTTTTCCTACAACAAGACATTACACACAAACAAACAACAAGGAAAGCGAAGTCCGCGAGAGGAATCCATCGGTTTGCAGGCGTTTTTCATCGCAACCTTGCGTGAGAGGTCGGTATTTCTTGCGCGAGGGGTCGGTATTTTGCCGCATTCTTGCGTGGGGGGTCGGTATTCTCCTGTGTAAGAGGTCGGTATTCCTTTGCTTCTCGGGTCGCTATTTTTTGCGCCGGGGGTCAGTATTCCTTGCGCGAGAGGTCGGTATTTCGGATCTACCTTCTGCGCGTTCTTGCGCGAGAGGTCGGTATTTCTCGGCTGCTCGCCCACGTTTCTGCTCCGGTGAGATTGCTTTTGGCGCCTGTGCGGGTGGCCCCTGCCGCCCCGCGCGCCCATCACGGCACCTTCCACCCTGAACTGATCCTTCTCTACGCGCTTCAAACCTGCGCGAGAGGTCGGTATTCCGGTGTCCGTGCTTACAGATTCCGTAGACCTGGTGCGAGAGGTCGGTATTCTCCATTCTCCGGCCTTTGGGCGCCTGAGAAGCAGCCCGTGGACCGTCGATCGGCACTCAGCGAACCCTCCTCGGGTCCTTTTGGCAGCCGTATCGGCGCGTAACTTGCGCGAGGGGTCGGTATTCTTGCGCGAGGGGTCGGTATTGTCTCACGTTGGCTTCCCGGGTAAGACGATATGTCAAGGTCTTGGTGGCCGGGAAGAAGGGTAATAAGTTCCCGGGCTTCTGGGCTGAATTCGAGGGCGAAAAGGTCGCTTCCTACGAGGATCCCAGGATCGACAAGAATATCTGCTACACGCTCTACCGCTGCACCGCGTGCACCAGCAACGATCGGTATCGGGTGCACGTTGTCGACGAGAGCAACCCGGCTAACCCCGTGTACGTTCTCCTTCCCAATGAGAACCCGTACGGCACCACGTCCGAGAACGCCTACCACGAACCGTACTATGAAGAACACGTAGAGGAGAAATACCTCATGTTCCTCAAGGACATAGACTACTTCCGTAGCCGCAATGTGGAACCGCCGCGGCGAATTTGATGTTGGCTTACGTCGCTTTGAGGACGTTCACCTGAGTGGTCACCTGGACCGGCGGCGACATCGCCTGCAGCTACCGTTTCCTACCCACTTAGGGGTATCGTGCGCCTTCTTTAG
>CAWHLD010000013.1:0-294558 GCA_963830075.1 uncultured Rubrobacteraceae bacterium
CCCTAACCCCATACAGCTGAAGTTCGCAGAAGATCTCTTCTAGGCACTCGGGTGAATAGGGCGTAGAGGAAGGGCCGCGAACTCATGCCCGGCCCTTCCTCTACGGTTTCGCGGCGTCAGTTCTCGGTGTGCTCGTGGTGGCCACCATGGTACTGATGGACGACCGCGTGGCCCTTGCCCCTGGATATGAGGTAGCGGTTTACCGGGAAGGCCGCCGCCCCGGCGATGAGCAGCGCGAAGACGAGGCTCCCCCAGAACAGCAAACTCGTCGGACCTGCCTCCATCGCACCGGGCACCAAGAGCATGACGAGGTTGTCCACGATCTCCATGACCGTGATCGAGAGCGTGTCCGAGGCGAAAGCCAGCGGGAGTACCGTTGCCAAGGCGAGTCCCGACCTCAAGAGCGGGTCCATGGCGAGCAGTAGCCGAAGAGAACGCCAGGACGACCGCCAGTGCTATGGTCGCGAAGTTGCCCCAGCCGAGGGCCGTCCCGTGACCATGCCCAACACTCCCTATGGCGCAGCCCGTAGGCAGTGCGCCGTCGCGCTGAAGGCCAACCCGTTCAGCGACGCGTCCTTGCCGTGCATCGATGTGCTCCTTTCTCCAGAGAGGCCCTAAGCCCCGGGTACCACTCGTTTCGCCAACCCCGCATCCGCTCGATCTCCCGCTCTTGGGCGTCCACGATGGCGCGGGCGATCTCCGTATCTCGGGGTTCTCGCTGCCTCGAGCGCCACGTTGGCCATTGCTATGGCCGACTCGTGGTGAGGGATCATGTTGTCGATGAACCCCTTGTCGAAGGGTTCCTGCTCCGCCAGCACCTCGGGGTCCATCGTCATGCCCATGGCCTTCATCTCCTCGGCGCTCATCTTCATAGGGACCTCCGAGGTGCCGTACTCCTCCTGCTTTGTGCCTTTGAGCCGTTCGATCTCGGCCTATTCGGCGGAGACGATGTCCCCGGCGAGCTCCTTCACCTCCCGGTGCTCGGCGTTACCTAAAGCCACCTCTGCCATGTCTATGGCGCCCTGGTGGTGTGGGACCATCGCGTCGATGAAGCGCTCATCGGAGTACTCACCTTTCTCCATCACCATCCCGGAGGCCATGCCCCCAGAACCGTGATCCATGCCCCGCATGCCTTCTTCGCTCTTGGCTTCGCCCTTGGGTCTCTCTACGTCGTTTTCGCCGCTGTGATCCATATCCTGCATGCCGCCCTCGTTCGCGGAGCTACCCCCGCAAGAGGTGAGCAGTAGTAGTGCGCTCAGCACCAGCAGCGCGAGCAGCGAGAACCTTGCGTACTTGCTTGTGGCTCGCATGTCCGTTCCTTTCCTAGAGTCGAACCCGTCTGTGCGTCCCTAGGAGAAAATCAGAGCCGGAACACCTGCAAGACCGCCGGCGTGGGACCCCGCGCCGGATGGGGGACGAGCCGCGGGAAACGCCCGCCGGCTGGCGGCCTCACGAGGATCGCGATCCGCGCGCGGGCACTCCCTAGCAGCCACAGGAGCGCCCCCAGCGAGAGCGCCAACAGCACCGCAGCGTAGGCCATGGCATCGAGCCCCAGGTCGCTATGGCTTACGCCCGTGAATCGCCCTTCGTCCGCCTCTTGCATGCCCGCGTGGGAAGCGTGTCCCGCTACGGGCAGCGTGTCGGCGTTTGAGGTCTGGTGGATCTGGTGCGAGGCGCCGAAAAAGCCGTGGCAGACGAGCACCGCGGCCAAGAGCAAGAGCGCCAGGAGCCTCCTCCTAGACCATCCGCCGAGAGCGGACCCGATGGACTTCGCCCGCGGCATCCCGATCTGTTCGTAGCCTTCCACTAGCCCTTCTATATCGTCGATGGCGCTGAGCGCCGGCCCGTTGAGCTATCGAAATCTACCATCCGCGGACTCCTAAGACTCGACCTCGTAGCCGCCCTCCTCGATGGCGCCGACCAGGTCCCCGGTCGTCACTCGGCCCTCGTCGTAGGAAACCCTGACGATCCCCTTCTCCGGGTCCGCGTTCGAGCGCTCGACGCCACCGAGTTTGCCGAGCTCGCCCTCTACGGCGGCCTTGCAGTGGCCGCAGCTCATGCCCGTAACGCTCAGCGTCTTGTCCGTCATTTGCGTACCTCCTATCCTGGGGGCCTAGACTCTCACGAACCGCTCGACGGCGGCGGTCAGCTCCTCTATCTTTTCGTCAGCGTTTTCGCCCTTCTCTATGGCGTCGCGCACGCAGTGCTCGGTGTGGTCCTTCAAGAGCAGGAGCGCCACCCTCTCGCTGGCCGCGACGATGCTCCCGATCTGGGTTAGGACGTCGACGCAGTAGGCCTCCTCTTCGACCATCCGTTGCACTCCCCGCACCTGCCCCTCTATGCGCCTGAGCCTGTTCTGGATCTTTTCCTTGTCGCTGGCCTTTATGTAGCCGCGTTGCGGTCCGCCGCCTCGGGGGATACCCTCCACGTCCCGTTCCATCCTTTCCTCCTTCACTCCTACCCGACCTCGACCCTACGGAGCCTCAAGGCGTTGATGACGACCGTGACTGACGAGAGCGCCATTGCTGCCGCCGCGAGGATCGGGTTAAGGAACCCGTACTCGCCCAGCACCGGGCGCAAGACCTCAGGCACCGTACCACCCGAAAAGAACGGGTAGAGGATCCCGGCGGCGACGGGGATCAGAACCACGTTGTAGGCGAAGGCCCAGAACAGGTTCTGCTTTATGTTCCTCACAGTCGCCTTCGAGAGCGCGATGGCCCTAGCCACCCCCCGCACGTCGCCAGAGATGAGCGTGAGGTCGGCCGCCTCCATCGCAACATCCGTCCCGGTGCCGATGGCGATCCCGACGTCGGCCTGGGCGAGAGCCGGCGCGTCGTTAATGCCGTCGCCGACCATCCCGACCCTTTTGCCCTCTTCCTCCTGCAGCCTCTCCACCTCGTTCGCCTTGTCCTCGGGCCTGACCTCGGCGAGGACCCTTTCGATGCCGAGCTGCTTGGCGATGGCCTCGGCAGTGCGGTGGTTGTCGCCGGTCATCATGACGACCTCAAGCCCCATCTCGCGCAGGCGCGCAACCGCCTCCGGGCTTTCGCCCTTGACCGTGTCGGCGACGGCGACGAGGCCCGCGGGGCTCCCGTCTACGGCCACCAACACCGGGGTCTTGCCTTCCCGCGCCAGCTCCTCGCTGTGGGGAAGAAGGCTGTTCTCGGAGACGCCGGACTCGGAGAGGTAGCGGCGGTTGCCGACGAGGACCTCGCGGCCCTCGACGCGCGCCCTGATACCGCCGCCCGACACGGCCTCGAAGCCGTCGGCCTCGGAGAGGTCCAGCCCGCGCGCCTTCGCGCCCCGGACGATGGCCTCGCCCAAAGGGTGCTCGCTCCCGCGCTCGGCGGAGGCGACCAGACGCAAGAGCTCCTCCTCCGGGATGCCGTTCGTCGCCGCCAAGTCCGTAAGCTCCTGCTTGCCGCGCGTGAGGGTTCCGGTCTTGTCGAGCACGACCGTGGTCACCTTGTGGGCCCCTTCGAGGGCCTCGCCGCCCTTGACGAAGATGCCGTGCTCGGCACCCTTGCCGGTGCCGACCATGATCGAGGTCGGGGTGGCGAGCCCCATAGCGCATGGGCAGGCGATGATGAGGACGGCCACGAGGTTCAAGAGGGCGAGCGTGAACACCGGCTCCGGTCCCAAAAGGAGCCACACGAAGAAGGTGATCGCGGCGAGGGTCATCACCACGGGGACGAACACGCCGCTGATCCTGTCCGCGAGGCGCTGGATGGGGGCCTTGGAGCCTTGGGCCTCCTCGACCATCCTCATGATCTGATGGAGCGCGGTGTCCTTGCCGACCTTCGTCGCCTCGAAGCGGAACGAGCCGGATGCGTTGATGGTCGCCCCGATAACCTCGTCGCCAGGCCGCTTGGTCGCGGGGACCGACTCGCCGGTGATTACGGCCTCGTCGACGGCCGACTCGCCGGAGACGACGCGGCCGTCCACCGCGATCTTCTCTCCCGGTCGCACCACTACGGTGTCTCCCACCCGCACGTCCTCGACGGGTACATCCTCCTCCTCGTCGCCGCGGACCACACGAGCGGTCTTGGCCTGAAGGTCCGCGAGCTTCTTTATAGCCTCGTTGGTGCGGCCACGGGCGCGCATCTCAAGCATCCTCCCAAGGAGGATCAGCGTGACGATCACGGCCGAAGTGTCGAAGTACACGTCGGCCCGCCCCCCGGCGAAGATCCCCGGGGCGAGGGTCGCCACGGCGCTGTACGCGAAGGCCGCCATAGTGCCCATGACGACCAGGGTGTTCATGTTGGCCTCGCCGTGCTTGAGGGCCCCCCAGGCGGCCCCGTAGAAGCGCCGCCCGGCCCAGAACTGCACGGGCGCGGCGAGCGCCAGGAGCCCCAGGTTGAGCCATCCCGTTGGCAAGGGGGTCATGAAGCCGAGCATGTGCGGCAGGCTCCCGACCAGGATCAAGACCGTGAGCGCAGCCGCGAAGAGGAAGTCGCCCCGCAGCCTCTTGTACTCCCGTTCGTGGCCGTCCTCCGCCCCGTGCTCCTCCTGCTCCCGGCGGACCAAGCCGTAGCCCGCTCCCTCCACGGCCCTCTCCAGGTCCCGACGCTCGACCTCGCCCGCGAGGTACTCCACCCGTGCCTTCTCGCTCGCGAGGTTCACGCTCGCGTTTAGCACGCCGGGCACCTTCCCGAGTGCCCTCTCCACACGCCCGACGCAAGACGCGCACGTCATGCCCGTTATCCCGATGGATGTCTCGCGTACGTCCGCACCGTAGCCCGTGCCCTTTATGGTTCCTACGATCTCGTCGGGGCCGGTCGCGACCGGATCGTACGTCACGCGCGCCTTCTCGCTCGCAAGGTTCACGCTCGCCTCGGCCACCCCATCCCTCTTCGAGATGGTCTTCTCGACCCTCCTCGCGCAAGCAGCGCACGTCATCCCGGTAACAGAGAACGTGATCACCGCCTCGCCCTGCTTGCCCACCGTCTCGACTCCTCCCTTATTATGCCATACCCCCCTACCGTATACCAAAGGTATGAGAGCGTCAAGGCAGATCCGAGTAGCCGGCCCCGGCCTACCTGACTTCGGAGAATCCTCCTTCCACGCACTCCGGTGAATAGGGCCACTAGGCTACATAGGGACTGGTAGGCTGTTGAGGAGGTGCAGAAGACCCAAAAGATGAAGGTGCATGAACGAGCAGGGTTCCATCTCAAGTGTGTGGCGCGAAGCCCTCGCGATCATCCGCCGCTACCCGTCGGCGGTGATAGTGCCTGGGGCTGTGCTCGGCGCTCTTGCGGAAGCTCCTGCCTACCTCATCGCGGATCGTCTACTGGCCCAACTCCTGACATACCTGACCGCCGCTTTAGCTTACTATCTCTACCTCGCATACGCTGAGGGGCTCACGACCGACTACGAGCGTGGGAGGGATCTCGTCGTATCGCGCGGCAGGCTTGCAAGGTTGCTCGAAGCGGCTTCCTTCGTCCCGCGCGTCCTCGTGGCCGCACTGGTCACCGTCTCCCTCGCGAGCGCGGCAACTGTGCTGCTTGTGGTCCCAGGGGCGTGGCTTTACACACGCTGGTCGCTGTCTATCCCCGTGATCTGCAATGAGGATATGGGACCTGTTGCGTCCCTGAAGCGCAGCAGCGTGCTGGTGCGGGGACGCTTCTGGTTCGTGCTCGGGACGGCCACCCTCGCCTTCGTCTCGGAGGAGGCGGTAATCCACGTGGGTGCGCTGGCGACGGGCTCGATCACAGGATCGCATACCTGGGGCGAGTGGATCGGTGGCTCGATCGTCGCGGCACTGGCCATACCGCTGGCCGCCCTCACGACCTCGGTGGCTTATTCGAGGGTTGCGAAACTCTCGGGTCCAGTCGAAGGCTCTTAAAGCGAACTGGTGCGCACGAACTTCTAAGAACTCCGTAAAGCGGAAGTCCAACTTCTGAGAACGATTCCTCTCCAACAACAGATCGGTTAGGATGTCCCCGCCCCCTTCAGGAAAGGAAACCCATGTACTCCCCAACGACAAGACGACCTAGGTTTGTTCTCATCCCACTTAGAAGCGAAGAAGTCCGGCCCCCTCGTTTGCCCCATCTGCAACCAAACCAATACGATCCTGCCCAAAGGTGCCCCGATCGGAGAGCCCACAGGCGAGCCCTTCATCGAGGGCGAAGCGCAATTCGCTTACGCCGCATGCACAAATTGCGGATACTCGATTTTCTTCCCGACACCGATTACCTACCTAAAAGGCGAAGTTGGTGCGACCGTAAAGCGGAAGTCCAACTTCCTAGAATTTACCTTCCACGCACTCTGGTGCATACGGATGTGCGATACCTTGGCGAGGCCGCTAGACTACAGGGCTAAAGCACCAAGGAGCTAACCGACTATGGGTAAGATCCACGAAAAGAGCGGACCGATCAGGGTCTTGCTCGCCGACGACCACACCATGTTCAGGGAGGGCCTCGCAAGCATACTCGCCTCCTACGGCGGCTTGGCGGTCGTGGCCGAGGTCCCAAACGACGCGGAGGCCCTAAGGCTCGTGGGCGAGCTCTCTCCCGACGTGGTCATCATGCAGGTGCAGATGCCCTTCCAGAGGGCCAAGCAGACGTTGGAGGCGATGCGCGCCTTCCCCGACCCACCCAAGGTAGTGATCGTCACCAGGTTCGAGAGCCCGCGATACGTTCGGGGGCTCTCTGGGGTGGGGGTAAGCGCCTACCTGCTGAAGACCTCCTCCTCGGAGCACCTGGTGGCGGCCATAAGTGCGGCGGTGCTAGACCCTTTGAGCGAGAACGCCGTTGTGGGGATGCCTGGGAAGATGCTTGAGGGCACCGAGGAGGGGGTCGAGAGCGTCCTCACTGCGAGGGAGCTAGAGATCCTTCTCTTGGCCGCCCGCGGCCTCTCCAACCCCAGATAGCCTCCTCGCTGCACCTCTCCGAGGCGACCGTAAAGCGTCACCTTGCCAACATCTACCCGAAGATGGGCGTCGCATCCAGGGGCGAGGCAGCAAGGGAGGCGCTCATGAGGGAGTGGATCACCATAGAGGAGATCACCGAATAGGACGCCCCGGGAGAAGGCGGCTCAGAGCGCGACTCCCGGCCAGCCCCGGCCGCGCGAGGCGCTAGCCCGAGATCAAGCCCTCGGCCTCGTCCACCAGCGAGATCAGGTCCTCCATGCTCGCGTCCTCTATGGTGTAGGACCTTCCGCCCGCGACGCTGACCCGCACGCCCATGTGGTCCGTGTAGAGCACCTCCACGCGGCACACCACGCTACCCAGCTGTCCCTCTGGGACCTCGGGGCCGGAGTCGCTGCGCACGATTACGTGGGGGGCGAAGTCGTGCACCTGTCCGTTGAGGGACACCTCCGCCGCGAGCAGCACCTCGGAGTCTGGGCGGCTGCGTCGGAGGGCGAGGGCTATGGCCTCGCGGTACATCCTGGGCTCCAAAGTGATCAGCACTCGCACCATATCGGCTCATCTCCTCGTACGGGAGCACGAAGACGGGCCGACGCCCCCTCCTAGGTCCGCCCGCCCGCCTCGGTCGCGCATTGTCTCAGGAGGTCCGGGCCCCGTCCATGCAACTTTCGGGCCATTTCGACCCGCGCGGGAGCGAAGGGGCGCACGAAAAAGCCCGGCGGCCCAGGAGGGGGAGGTACGGGCCGCCGGGCCCGACGGTATTCTACTACCCGGTTCAGAGGGGGGACGCTCGCCGCCTCCCCCAAAGAACTTCCGAGAACTCCGTACACGCGAAGTTCGCAGAATTATCCTTCCACGCACTCCTGTGAATAAAGGCAAGAGGAAAGGCCGGAGCGCTGTGTCCCCGGCCAAAAGGAGGCTTCTAACTACTACTGGATTGTGGGTGCGGGAGCCGAAGCGTCCCTGATCATCACCTTAGTAATGATCCAATTGCGGTCCGAATCTGCGACTTGGCTCGTTAACGGAGTGACCGTCGTGGCCAATTGCCAGGTGCCCGGCCCGAGGGTAGTCTCCCCCGATACCGACGCCGCGGCGCGTTGGTTGGCCGGGAGCGTGATCCGATTAAGAATAGAAAACGGTGTTATGCAGTGAGAACCTTGTGCGCCTCCTCCTACGGCTATTCTGAACACGCAGTATTCCATGTCCTGTGCAGCAGATGTGCCCGTCCAAGACATGGAGGACCAAACCGACACGTGATACGTCTTGCCAGGCGGAACTACAACTGTTACCGGAGCGCAATTGTTGTTCACACCAGGGGTGTCGCACGCGCTTGACTGCTCCCTATTGTGTTCCGTCCTGATGCCGAACGCGCTTGACTCCAGGTTGTCTAGCTTGTCAGCATCGGAGGCCTTGCCATCCTTGGCGAGGTAACGGTTCTCGGTCTCGGTCTCCGTGTAGTAGCGGTCGTCGTGGTTGTGCGAGGCGCCGGCGAACTCGCTAGAGTCCTTGTTGTCCAGGGTGTCGGCGTTCTGGGCGTTAGCAGCATTCTGGGCGCTGGTGGCGGTATCGGCCAGCGCGGCGCTGTCAGCCCGCCCAGCGGTGGCGGCATTCAGGTTTGCCACCCTTGCAGCTGAGTTAACCCTCATGGGAGCCTCGCCAGCCTGCACCCTAAGGTCCAGGGCAGTATCGTTGGTGCCAGAGTTGGGGTTGGTCACCCGCAGGGCCGCCGCCCCGTCTACGTTGCCCACCAGACCCGTCACCTTGGTTGCGGCGTTGTTGAGTTGGCCGAGGATGAAGGTGCCTCCGTTGGCCCCGAAGGCCATCGAAGCTACCCCCAACACCAGCGCCATCACCAGTGCCAGCCCGAACACCATTGATGCGGTCCTGCCTACCCACGCAACCTTGCTTAGTGCGCTCCTGACCATGTTTATTGCTCCTTGTGTAGTGGGGCGGAGGAGGAGCATCCCCCGCCCTGTGCCGCCATAGCACTTTAAGTATCTAGGGGGTAGAGGGGCGGGTGCATCCCCCAAATGAACTAGTTTTTAGAACTTTCTTGGCGAACTTCTGAGAAAGCCGTACACCCGAAGTTCGGTATAGCCTCGGTAGCCCTGCTCATGAACCCTGCGACGCATGGCTGTCTCCACGATGAGAGGAATTCCAAGGCGTTGACGATCCCACGGAAGCCTCCCGGAACCGTCTCGGACTGGCCGCAATAACCCCCGCCCGTGCATGCTTCCCTTCCCGGCTTCGCCGGGCCTCGCCGCGGCGCGACCTCCGATTATTCTATGGAAGTCGGAGGTGAGCCCCTCAGACTCCCTGCCGTTCCAGCGTGATCAGTGGGATCCTACGGTCCAACTTCTCTCGGTAACTGCCGAGAGGAGGGTTCGAGGCCACCGCAAGCTCCCACAGCCTCTCGCGCTCCGCGCCTTCGGCCACCACGGCCACGGCCCCGAAGGACTCCTCGCCTATCTCCACGCCCACCTCCGGGTGGGTGTGGAGGTTGTGGTACCAGGCGGGGTTGTTCGGCGAGCCGGCCGCGGAGGCGAAGACGACCGGGCGACCCCCATCTCTCACGTACATAAGCGGGGTCGTGTGCGGCCTGCCGCTCTTGGCGCCCGTGGTCGTGAGGAGCAGGATGGGGAAGTCTTTGAAGAAGCCCCCCAGGTGCCCGACCTGGCCTTTGTTGGCGCGGAACTCTCGGATGAGTTGCTCGTTGTAGGTCTTCGTCTCCATCGCGCTATGGCTCCCGACTCGAACGACGGTTTCCTTAGATCGTGAGCGATCTTACGTTCTCCAAGGAGAGGATACGCAAAGTATCGATGTCCACAACGGCGATTCGATGCGGTGCGCCCGGATGATCGCGCCCGGAGGCAATCGACAGGACGATCCTTCTCATCGTAGCGACAGCCATGCGTCGCAGGGTTCATGAGCAGGGCTGTAGCCCCGGTCCTATGCCGCAGGTTCTCAGCTAACCGCACAGTGTGCCGCACGTGGTGGCGTAGGATGTTCGGGGGACGGGAATAGAAAAAGCATGAGACGCAAGCAAGCCCTCACTCACACCCAGCAACGGGCCGTCGAGCGGTTGGCGAAGGGCCAGGGCCGCACGTGCATCGAGTGCGGCTCCGCCGACTACCTGGAAAGCGACACCAATGCCCTACTATCCTTCAGCAACATGATGGTAGCGCTCTATTGCAATAACCCGGACGCTGAACACACAGAGGGGGTGCTTGCTCTAGGCCAATCTTTCCCACTCTCATTCGCCCAAGCCGACGCCATCGGCCTTAAAGTACCGCCCGACGATCCCCCGCCCCGCCGCAGCCCAGGCGAGACGGCCCCCCGCGCCTAACGTAAGTAGCCGACTTCGGAGAATTTACCTTCTACGCATTTCGGTGAATAGAGCCCTCTAGTACCGGCCCTACGCGCTCACCAGCGTCCGCCGGTCCCGCGAGCCTAGCCCGGGGCGCCGGGAACGGAAGACTGCGAATAAGGAAGGGAGAAGGGGCTGGGTTCTTGGGGACCCAGCCCCCGAGAGAGTACCGATTCGGCCCTATCGGGTTCCAAGGGCGAAAAATGGCCCGAAATGTGCAGGACCTGGCGCACAAAGGGCTCCGCATCTTTGCTACTCTCCCCACTTGTTGTGCAAGGTATCCCTAGAGGGGGGAAATTCATGCGCTACTTCGTTATCGTGGGGTTCCGCTGTGCCCTGCTATCGACCGTCTTGGTGGGGAGCGTGGTGCCCGCCTCCCGGACAGAAGCGACGGGCGGGCGCCGTGCCCCTTTGTTCGGGCGCGTAGTAGGCTGCGCTTCGCTGCTCGCGGTGCTGCTCGCCGCGGTGCTGCTGGGTCCCCTCGCGGGGCGGGCGGATGCAACGCCCCAGATAAAGGTCAATTGCGAGGTCTACGCGACAAACTACGTGGACCCCATAGCTTTGAGCTCGCACCTGCACCACCAAATTGGCAACACCTCAACCACCAACAACTCCACCGGCCAGAGCCTCTTCAACAACCGCGGCACATCCTGCAACGAGGGCTGGCTCACGAGCGCGGGGTGGTTCCCTGTTGAGCGAAACGAGTCCGTAAAGGGCGTCAACGTCTACTACCGTGCCCCCGGCGACCAGGCGAAGATCAGGGCCATCCCCGAGGGCTTGCAACTGCTCGCCCACGACAAGAAATACACTTGCAACGACGGACCGTTCCAGGACACCCCGCCCTACAGCTGCAAGGCCAAATGGAGTACCTCGATCACCTTCCCCGACTGCATCAACACGAGCCGTCTGGCGAACGAGGCTACGAACGCGGTGAACAGTCGCACCGGCGTGTGCCCGAGCACGCACCCCTACCGCATCCCCAAGATTTCCTACCTCGTTATGCACTACGATGGCGTGGTGCCCAACCCCTTGCAGGTCTCTGCCGGGGTGAACGCTTGGGAAGGCTACAGCTTCATGCACGCTGATTACTTCGCGGCAAACCAGCCCGTCTTTAACAACGAGTTGCTAGACCTCTGCTTGAGGAACGCCCCGGATCGCGTCACCTTTGCCAGCCCCAGGTGCGGGGAAGGTACATAGAAAGGCTCGTAGGGAGTAGCGTTGCGTACCCGACTTTGGTGAGATAGGGCAAGAGAAAGGGCCGGGGTATAGCAACCTCGGCCCTTTTCTTGTGCTTCATCCCCCTCGTTGCTCATCCTGGCGAACTTCGGAGAACGCCGTACATCCGAAGTTCGCAGAATCGCTCCTTCCACGAACCCCGGTGAATTAGACCCTCAGTCCTTGCCTCATCGGCGCGTTTTGATACAATAGGCACAGGCACCTTCGGGATGCCTGCTTGGGCGATGGACCCCGCCTTCCGCCCTTGGGATCTCCCCGAGGAAGCGGAGAACCGGCCCGTACTTCGGGTCTGATGGCTCCTGACACCACGCTGTGTGTAAAGTAGCGCGGTGAGGGGTCTCTTTTCTTCTCACCGCCGAAGGGAAGGGAGATCCCAATGAATCTGATCCGGCTGCCGCGCCACCAGCATCCCAAGCCTCCGCACCACGAACTGCGCCAGAAGTGGGTCATGGACTCCGGCTATCGGAGCATCGGTCAGGTGGCAAACCTCTACGTCGATGAAGACAGGGAGTTGCGGTTCGTGGACGTGATCACGAGCGGGTTCATGGGCCTAAGAACCAAGCATTACCTCGTCCCGGTCGAAGCCATAACCGAAGAAGATGCGGGCTCGATCACCCTGGAGGTAGATCATCAGGCCGTAGAGAGTGCGCTGCCCTACGCCGACCCACACGCCGGGCCAGAGGAAGAACTACAGCGCTCCACCCGCGAGCACTACGGCTACAACTAGGCAACGGTGCCCCCAAAACTGCGCGGACTTCCTAGAACGTTGCCAAGAAACTGTCTGAAAAGTCCCGGATGGGACCGAAATGCGGCTTCTGAAGCCGCTGAAACGCCTCTTTCGGCCCGATTTGGCCCCAGAACAGCGGCCAAATCCACGCTCGAAGATCCGCTCGAACCCCTTTTCAGACAGTTTCCACGAGAAGTTCGCAGAATAACCCAGCCTGTTGAAAAAGTCGGCGCTGAGCTGAAAGTGACCACGAATCGGGCTCCAGAAGCTCCAAAAAGCCCCAAATACGTTGTGTTTGGGGCCCAGATCTGGGGTCAAAGCGGGCGTAGAGGGAGTTTTTCAACAGGCTGAACCCTTCCCCGCACTCCGATGAATAGGAGCTCGGCGGGGCAGCTCGGCACGAGGTATACGCGGAATGGGTGAGGCCGTCTTGGTCTAAGGTCCCGAAGCAAAAAGGGTCCTTCGCCCGATGGCCCCGTTCCCGCGCTTCGGTTTACTTCGGGCAGGCGAAGAGGAGGCACGTATGACCGAAGGAACATGGACAACGGCGGGGAACCTCTCATCCGAAGCCAAGCGGCCGCCCGAGCGACGCGCAGCCGCCGTAATAGGCTCGAAAGAGGCCGTATGGCTCGCCCGGTACATGTGCTTACTCTCCTTGGCCTTCGCGGCGCTGGGGCTGCTCCTGTTGATCCTGGGCCGCGAGCACCACGGCGCCCCCGTCTTCGGTCAGTGGGCCGAGGACGCCGTGGTGGCGGTGAGCTTCTCGACGCTCGGCGCCTTGGTGGCCCCCCGCTTCCCTACCGGGAACCCCATAGGCTGGCTCTTCTGCGTTATAGGCCTCGTCGGCGCAGTGCTCCTGTTCTGCGGGGAGTACGCTGCCTACGCGCTGCTGTTGCGTCCTGGGTCGCTGCCGGGAGGGGAGGTGGTGGCCTGGATCGCCTCCTGGCTGTGGGTCGCGCACATCGGACTCTTCGTGTTCTTGGCTTTGCTGTTCCCCGACGGCCGACTGCCGACGCCCCGCTGGCGGCCCTTCGCGTGGCTCGTCGGGACGGCGGTCGCTGTGGGGGCCGTCGCGTCGGCCTTCTCGCCCGGGCCCATCAGGGGGCTCGGCTCCCTCCGCAACCCCCTCGGCATAGAGGCTATCCCGAACCTCTTCGGTGCGGTCGAGGTGCTCGTGTTCGTCCTCGCCCTCGCGGCTTCGGTCTCCTTGTTGGTGCGGCTGCACAGCGCCAGGGGCGTGGAGCATCAGCAGATCTGGTGGTTCTCCTGCGCCGCCGCGGTGGCGGCCGTCGGGGCAATCGTCTACTACGTGGTCTCGGGCGCGCTCGACTCGTGGTGGCTGCACTGGGAGGTCGGCTTCGTGGCGATGATGATCGGCGTGGTGGGAATGCCTGTGGCCCTTGGCATAGCCATCTTGCGCTACCGCTTGTACGACATAGACCTCGTTATCAACCTGACGCTTGTCTACGGCCTGCTCACGGCGGTGCTGGCCGGCATTTTCGAGCTCAACGTCGTCGCGCTCCAGCACCTGGCGCTTGTCCTCACGCACGTGGAGGACTCGCAGTTAGCCTACTTCGCCTCCGCCCTGATGCTCGCGGCGATGTTCGAGCCCCTCAAGCGGCGCATCGACGCCTTCGTGGAGCGGCGCTTCTTCCTGAGGAACACCCAGGCCGATGAGTGACCGTCCAACGTCGGGGAATTAACCTTCCACGCACTCCGGTGAATAGACTGCTGTGACCAACTCGGCAGTTCGCCTCACCTGCTAGCGTCACTCGGGTAGACCTCTTGTGGCGTGCGCAGGGAGGGGGTTATTGGTACTGTTGGGGCACGAAAGACCGACCAAAGGGGAACCAAAAGCAGATGCCCGAAGCTGAACTAGACTTGCGCCTGCATCGGCTTCTATTCCTGGCCGATGGTATCTACGCCATCGCCGCCACCTTGCTCGCCGTAGAGCTGGTCCTCCCTGAAGCGGCCGCGGACCTCCACGGGCGCGAACTGTTAGATAGCCTGCGCGAGAGCTGGCCAAGGGCGCTGGCCTTCCTCACCAGCTTCTTGTTCATCGCCAACTTCTGGGTAGGGCACAACATGCAGTTCCACCAAGTGAAGCGCTTCGACGGCGGCCTGATGTGGCTGGCGCTCCTGCAACTCTTGTGCATAGCCTTCCTGCCCTTTCCAACCTCGGTCATAGGCGAGCATGTCTCCGACCCCGTAGCCCAGCAGTTCTACTTCGGCACGATCCTTGTGACGGGGCTGGTGATGTGGGCGCTGTGGTGGTACATGAGCTCGGGACACCGGCTCGTCGATCCGGATCTCAGCCCGCAGGTCATCCGGCGCACCCACCTCATCTCTATGGGAACACCGCTCACTATGCTCGTGTTGATGGTCCTGGTGGCCGTGGGCGTGGGGCGTTTTGTCAACCCGCTGGTGCTAGGGTACCTGGTTGCGCTCGGCTACGTAGTGTTGGGTGTCATCGAAGGACGGGAGTCGCTGCCGGCCGAGGTGGAGGAACCGGGAGCATCGGAGGACGCCGGACCAGAGGAGGAAGGTTGAAGCCAAAGACAAGCCGAACAAGCGAATTAACGAAGTTTGCAGACCACATCAAAGCGGAAGTTCGCAGAACCCGTTCACCCGAAGTTCGCAGAAATCACCTTCCACGCACTCCGGTGAATAAGAGAAGCAAGCTGCTCTTCCGAGCATTCCTCGCTCTGACGGCTCGCCTACCAGCCACCACCCCCGCACGATGCGGGGGGGTACAATAGTAGTCTCCACTTTCTTCTACCTGGAGGAGCGTTATGGAAAGGCGTATCCTGTTCGTCGAAGATGACGCCAACTTCAGGAAAGTCTTCACTCGCCTGATGAGGGAGGCGCTTGCCCCCGAGCAACGCGACGTCGCGTTCGTTGAGGCAGGCACCCTAGCCGAAGCACGCACGCGGCTCAGGGAGGGCGGACTGGACGCCGCGCTCATCGACGTCACCTTACCCGACGGCGACGGGCTAGACTTCGTGGGAGAGATCAACAACGGTGGCGTGGGCGACCACATCCCGACCCTCGTGTTGACGGCGAGCCTGGAGACCTCCGTGGCAGGCCGCGCGATGGAGGCGGGTGCGAGGGGGGCGCTTTCCAAGGTGGTTTCGATACCCGAGACGGTGGAGGCGATCGAGAGGTTGTTGGACGCACCGATCGAGGGGCAGCGATAAGCCCTACTTCATAGTACGCCGTGAGGGCGAAGTTCGGAGAATAGCCTTCCATGCACCAGGGTGAATAAAAGTCTGAGTTAACCTCAAGTCTTCCCACCGAACAGGAAGCGCTGCCATGCCTGTGGGGGAGAGGGGATCTCCTCCAGGTCCATCGGCCAGAACAGCATGAACTGGCCGTGGGCCAAGCGCACGTCCACGGCTACGTACTCCCCTACCCCGTACCGAGCCACGACAGTGCCTATGAGGCCTCGGCGCTCCTCGACCCTGTGGTGTTCCATCACCCTCACCCGCATACCGCGTCGCGCTTGCTCGGCTGTCATACTAGATACGCGCCCACCCCTCTTCGCTGCTCAGCAGAGCGGTCACTCACCGATAACCGTTCACTAGGATGCATTCTCGCACGCGAAGGGGATCGCTTCTGAGAAAGATGACACCACAGGCGAAGTTCGCAGAAAGCCGTACACCCGAAGTTCGCAGAATCTACCTTCCAGAGACTGTCTGGAAACTCCTACGCACGGGCCAACCTCCTCACCATGAGCCTCGTCATCGCCGCGTAGACGAAGGCCTCCCCGGTGGCGCACAGCCGCTCGTAGTCCTTGGCCATCCTCCGGTTATGAGAGATCCACGCGAAGGTGCGCTCCACCACCCAACGCCTCGGAAGGACTCGGAAACCCTTAGGCGGCATGAGCCTCTGCCAGTCCACGTCCCTACCTTCCTTGGCCCACTCCGCAGCCCAGCCAGCCAGGCTCGGCCACCTTCTCGGGGATCGGCTTTCGGGGCTTGCGCACCACCTCTACGCTCAAGCCCATCGCCTCCTCGGCCCACCCTTTGCCCCTCCCCTGGTAGCCGGCATCGACCCACAAATGAGAAAGGCGCGCGAAGCGAGTGCGCACCGGCTCTAACAGCAGCCTTATGCCATCCTGGTCGGGCACCCTGGCGCTGTGTATCCGTGCTTCTAGAACCAGTCCCTCGGTGTCCACCAGCAGGTGCCGTTTCCTGCCTTCCACCTTCTTTGCGGGATCGAAGCCGCGCTCTTTGCCTCCCACGCCGGTGGTCTTGACCGTCTGGGAGTCCACTATGGCCGCGCTGGGCTTGGGGTCCCTTCCAAGCCGCACGCGCAAGAGTCCGCGCAGCTCAAGGCGTTCAGGCGCTCCCAGGTACCGTTGATGCGCCACCTCCTGAACCAGTCGTAAACGGTCTTCCAGGGCGGGAAGTCCCTGGGCAACAACCGCCAAGGACAGCCGCTCTTTAGCACGTAGAAGACGGCGTCTAGGATCGGCCGCAAGCCATGAAGCCTGGGGCGCCCTTCTCTGGCGGGTTCGGGAAGATGAGGGCGGATGCAACGCCATTCCTCATCGGACAAATCCGTGGGGTATCTCTTGCACTCCATAGAGCAGAGCGTAGGCAAACATCACGTTCCCCGCGCAGTTTCCAGACAGTCTCTCCACGCACTTGGGTGAACATCATCACGATCCCGTCACGCATCTGCGATACTCTTGCGTTAGCAAAGGATAGCTGCTCGTCAGTAAGGACTAGTCATACGCTCCCCGGCAGCGCTGCGGCGAGCGTTGGGCCAGAAGGAGGATAGATGAGGCGGATCACGACTATGTTGGCGACGGTGACGCTGTTGGTGGCGCTCTGTGCGGGGGCGGCCCTCGCAGCCACCCTCGTGGGTACTAACGACCCAGATACGATCGTGGGCACTCCCAACAAGGACTGGATCGAGGGCAAGGGTGGGGGCGACTCGCTCTACGGCAAGGGCGCCAAGGACCGGGTCGGGGGCGGCTCCGGTGCCGACCTGATCCTTGGCGGCACCGGGGGCGACCACCCCGGCTCCGAGATAGGCCCTGCGGCCAAGGGCCTCTACGGCGGGACTGGCGGCGACCGCGTCGAGGGCCAGGACGGTGACGACTTCGTCGAGGGCGGCGGCGGCAGCGACCTGCTCCTGGGCGGCCCGGGCGACGACCACCTCAACGGAATAAGTGGGGAGACGAGCGCCACCACCGACGAGATCCGCTGCGGGATCGGCAAAGACGTCGTCGTGGCCACGAGGAACGACGAAGTGGCGGGCGACTGCGAGACGGTAACGCGCCAGAACCCGTAGGTAGCATCGGTGCGCACGCTAGCAGGCGTGTCCAGGGAGGGCGGGGTCGCTTACGACCCCGCCCTCCGTCGTGTCCGGACTTCCGACTTGTTTAACTCTGGCCAGGAGCTCGGGTGGTCTCTAGAGCCGCTAAGCTTCTAGGGTACCGGTCATACAGGGATCGCTCGCGAACTTCCTGTCGCCCACCGGTTGGGTTGGCTTGTTCTCGGCTTGCGTCCCGCCGGTGCCCGCGGTAGGCGGAGTGACTCAAAAGAGGTATGGGAGCACAAGCCCGAAGTCGGAATGTCCTTCGCAAACACCGCAGGAGGAGGAGGAGGAGGAGGAGGAGAGGTCCGAGCGAAACGGAGGTATGCGCGCCCATGAAGGTACTGATCGGAGTCGATCCCCACAAGGCGTCGTTAGCCGTCGCCGCGGTAGACGAGGCCAAAGGCGAGCTGCTCGAGCATGCTTCCTTCCCGCAGGACCTAGAGAAGGCTTGAGGGCCCTCGAACGCTGGGCGAAGCGGTTCCCCAAGCGCCGCCCTAAGCGATGGAGAACGCCCGTGGTCTGGGTAGGCACCTGGCGGGGAGATTGGTAGCGGCCGGTGAGTGTGTGGTGGACGTGCCACCCAAGCTCTCGGCGAAGGTGAGGGTGCTCTCTACCGGAAATGCCAGAAAGAACGACGGGCTCGATGCCCTGGCTACCGCGCTGGCCGCCTCGCGCAATGAAAGGCTGGCGGCGGTCGATCCCGAAGCCGACTCGGAAGTGCTGCGCCTGCTCTCCGAGAGGGAGAGGACCTGGTAGCGGAGCGCACCCGGGCGCTAAAGCGCCTGCACGGGTTCCTGCGAGATCTCGTCCCCGGCGGGGTGGCCGGAAAGCTCTCGGCCGATCGGGCAGCACGCATCCTGCGCTCCATACGGCCCCGGGGCAATGCCTCGGTCCGCCTGCGCCGGCGCCTGGCTTCCGAGATCTTGCGCGACGTCCGGACGCTGGACCGGAAGATCGACGATCTCAAGGTGCGCATCGAAGCCGAGGTGGAGGCCTCAGGCACCACCCTCACCGAGATCTTCGGCGTGGGTCCCATCCTGGCCGCGACGATCTTGGGCACGGTCGGCGACGTGGCACGCTTTCCGACCAAGGCCCACTTCGCCTCCTACTCAGGCACGGCGCCGGTGGAGGCCTCAAGCGGGAAGGTGGTGCGCCACAGGCTCTCGCTGGGCGGCAACCGACACCTCAATTACGCCCTGCACATGGTCGCCACCTCCCAGGCCAGGTCGGACGCTCCTGGTGGGACCTACTACCGCAAGAAGCTAGGTGAAGGCAAATCCCGCAAGGAGGCGCTGCGGTGCCTCAAGAGGCGTGTCTGCGACGCCGTCTACAGGAGTCTCCAGGCGGATTCGCAAGCGCCGTCGCGCAGCGCCGCTTGACAAAGAGGAGCCGAGAACGCCGTCAAGAAACTGTCTGAAAAGGGGTTCGAGCGGATCTTCGAGCGTGGATTTGGCCGCTGTTCTGGGGCCAAATCGGGCCGAAAGAGGCGTTTCAGCGGCTTCAGAAGCCGCGTTTCGGTCCCATCCGGGACTTTTCAGACAGTTTCCACGCGAAGTTCGCGGGGCACGTTAGGCGGGAGCGAGTGGCGTTCCCGTCAGGCTAACTTCCTCCATGGTCGCCGGTTTCCTGGCGAGGTTTCTACCGAGTAGCCGAAGACGTAAGCCCTCGCGCGGTGGCGTTGCCATTCACCCGGATCTGGTATCAGTCACCGAGAAGCACCAGGTCGAGCCGTCGCAGGCGCGTGGGTTCGGCGACGTAATCGGCCTCATTCAGCCGGCCTGAGTAGAGCGGTTCGCAAAGAGGATCGACCCTTTCGCGAACGGCGCCTTCAGCGGTCAGCCTTCAGCTCTTTTGGCTGATCGCTGAATGCTAATGGCTGACAGCGCGGCTTGCGGAAAGATTGAGCTTTCCGAAGACCGCTGTAGAGATCTACCCCAGGCGAAAAAACCAGGCTGAAATGCTAGATTGCTGACATGCTTATCTCGGACGATACAATGTATTCGCTGCAACCGGTCGGCTGGGTACAATCACCGCTGACCGATCGCACCGCCGCACCCAAACAGGGCGATGAGGGCGCGCCCCCGGCACGGATCGTCTTCCGGCCCGAGGTCCGCGAAGCTACCAGCGATCTTCAGAGTGGCGACGAGATAATTGTCTTGACATGGCTACACCAGGGACGCCGCGACGTGCTCTCCGTACACCCGCGCGGTGATGCGAACCGGCCCCTTACGGGCGTGTTCTCGACGAGGTCTCCCGATCGTCCGAACCCCATAGGGTTGCACGCCGTAACGATAGAGATCGTCGAGGAAGACGCCATCACGGTTCATGAACTTGAAGCGATCGACGGTACCCCCGTCCTCGACGTCAAACCCACCCTCAGCAAACCGCACCAGCGATGACTCATCAAACCCTCCGGACGACCGGTTGGATTATAGGGATCGTACTCTATTCTTTGTGGGTCGGTTGCGAAACGCAATGAGTGCGTGCCTAAGGAGGTCTTCCATGGCCAGGTTGGTTTACTCGGCGATAGCGTCGCTCGACGGCTACATAGCGGACGAGGACGACAACTTCGACTGGGCCATGCCGGACGAGGAAGTGCATACCTTCATAAACGACCTCACCCGGCCTTTAGGCACCCACCTCTACGGACGGCGGATGTACGAGATAATGGTCGGCTGGGAGACCGACCCCGAGCTCGCCGAGCAGTCGCCCCTAACGCGGGACTTCGCGCAACTCTGGCAGGCGGCCGACAAGATCGTGTACTCCCGGACGCTGGAGGCTCCATCCACCGCCAGGACGCGGATCGAACGAGACTTCGACCCCGAAGCGGTCAGGAAGATGAAGGCGTCGGTGGAAAGGGACATGATCGTGGGCGGTCCCGACCTCGCCGCCCAGGCGTTCGAGGCCGGATTGGTCGACGAGTGTCACCTGTTCTTCGTGCCCATCGTGGTGGGAGGCGGCAAACGGTCCCTCCCAGACAACGTCCGCCTGAGGCTCGAACTGCTGGACGAACGCCGTTTCGGTAATGGCATGGTCTACCTCCACTACCGCACAAAGACTCGAGGAGACGGCGACGCTGCCGTCTCCGCCTCCTGAAACGGCGACGGCACCCGAAAGCCAAACCTCGTCTTTGACTCACCACTCTCCGCCTGATAGTCTCTGGTATATACCAGCTACGGTAGAACAGAATGGGGTCGACATGACCGAGGTATTCGTTGGGATTTCGTTGTTGGTCTGGGTAGTTCTCGTGCTGTTGGGCACGGGTTCGGAGGTAACTTGACAGGCAGGATGGTTGAGGGTGAGCCAGCCTACAGGCGGGTTGGTGATGTGCTTGCGGCCCGCATAAAGTCTGGTGAGCTGGCGCCTGGGGCCAGGGTCTCGTCGGAGCGCGAGCTTGCGGCCGAGCAGGGCATCTCGCGCATGACGGCCAGGGCGGCGGTGGACCTATTAGCGAGGCGGGGGCTTGTCGAGCGGAGGGAGAGGTCCGGGGTGTTCGTGGCGCGGCCTAAAATCGAACAATCCCTCGACACCGTCGCGGGCCTCTCGGACCAGCTCGGGAGGCGCGGCGTCGTCCCCGGGGCCGAGGTGATCAGGGCCCGCACCGTCGGGGCCGGTGAGCTAGAGGACGCTGAGGTTGTCTCGCGCCTGGGTCTCCCGGAGGGTGATGCGGTGCACGTGATCTTCCGGGTACGCATGGGAGACGGTGAGCCGTTGGTGTTGGAGGAGAATTATCTGCCTGAGCGTCTGTTGCCGGGTCTGCTCGGGGAGGATCTCGGCGGGAGCCTGTATACGGTCATGCGCGAGGTCTACGGCATCTCCGTGGCGCGTAGTCGCCAGGAGCTCGAGCCAACCCCGCTCGACTCGCGGGCGGCCGCGATGCTCGGGGTGCGTCCCGACGTGCCGGCGCTCAGGGTAACGCGTACCTCGTGGGATGTGGAGGAACGAGCGGTCGAGTTTGCGAGGGATCTACATCGTGGGGACCGTATGATCTTCGTCTCCGAGACCCCGGCACGTGGAAGCAAGGGGAAGAACCGGACCTCGTGACCCTTTTCGCGCTGGGGCTCGTCCTGGCGGCGGCCGTTTTCCATGCGACCTGGAACCTACTCGCCAAGCGAGTTGGGGACGGGGGGGCGGTCTTCGTCTGGCTCTTTGGCCTCTGCTCGCTGGTTATCTACGCGCCGCTCGCCGTTGTGGTGGTGCTGGTGGTCTCACCCCATCTGGGCCCCGTACAGTTTCTGTTCATGTTCGGAAGCGGTGTCTTGCATCTCGGATACTTCGTGTTTTTGCAGAGGGGGTATGCGGTGGGAGACCTCTCACTCGTCTATCCGCTGGCGCGAGGCACGGGGCCTTTGCTCGCGACGGCTGCGGCCATCGTATTGTTCGGCGAGAGGCCGTCGTTGGTCGCGCTCTTTGGCATAGCCCTCATCACGGCCGGCGTCTTCGTGCTGACCAGTGAGTCGGGGAGCCCCTGGACAGGCTTCGGGGCTGGAGTAGTCTACGGCCTCTTGACCGGGGTTTTCATCGCGGCGTACACAATATGGGACAAACAGGCCGTCAGCGCGCTACTGATCCCACCCCTCTTACAGAGCTGGGCCACGACCGTCGTCACCACGCTTATCCTGACCCCGCTCGCGATGGGTCGGAGGAAAGAGGCCCTCGTCCTGTGGCGCGACTACAGGCCCGAGGTGATCGGGGTTGCTATCCTGAGCCCGCTCTCGTACATCCTCGTCCTCACTGCGCTCGTGTTCACGCCTGTAAGCTACGTGGCCCCGGCGCGTGAGATCTCTATCCTGATCGGGGCCGCCATGGGGGCACGATTGCTATCCGAGGGCGACTCCACGCGACGCCTCATCGCCGCCGCAGCGATGGTTGTTGGGATCGTGGCGTTGGCGCTTGGTTGACAGGCTTCAGGTTGGTAGTGTTTCGAAGGTCCCCATCGGGGCCTCTTCCTCGGTAAGTCTTTCCAGGCGGTCGTCGAGCCGCCGGTATTCGCTGCTGAAACGGTCTCGGAACTTTTCGTAGGCGTCACGAGAGGCCCAGTGGTCCAGGGTGAGGTACTCCCTCGGGTCGTCGGAGTGGCGGAGCAGTTCCGTGCCGAGGTAGCCGTCGCCTTTGCGGAAGAGCGATGCCCACTTTCCGGAGGGGCCGTAGGCGCCCTCGAATTCACTCTCCCGACCTACGAGGGGCCGAAACCGCCAGAGTATCACGTACATGGTCAGATGATCTTTTCTCGAGGCAGGATCGTCAAGGGGTTAGCCTCAATCTCGAAGTCGGAGGGCTAAACATTTCTTTGGCATTGTCCGTTTGGGGGGGATTTATGTGTAGTGCCCGGGCAACCATCTCTCACCCTCGGCGCGACAGGTACACGCCGGCGAGGAGGACGACTGCGCCGATCACCCTTCTCGGGCCGAAATCTTCGTGGGGCAGTACGACGCTCGAGATGACATGTGTCCGGGTGGTCAGGTACAGGTAAACGAGGACCCTGTTGGCCCCGATGCGCGCGATCGCGCGGCCAGGCCTCGCTGTAGCCATGCGGTACGCTATTGCTGACCCAGCTTGAGTGCCGCACTCAAATCTTCCGCAGTCGCACGCTCCTGACCGAGTGATCCTCCCCCTTCTCGAGGATAAGGCGCGCCCTGTCTCTGGTCGGCTCGATGTTCTCCTTGAGGTTGGGGTGGTCGATCTCGTCCCACACGTGCATGGCCATGTCCGTGGCCTCCTCTACCGAGAGGTCTGCGAAGCGGTGGAAGTAGGCCGTGCTATCCCCGAGCGCCTCCTCCCGCAGGCGCAAGAACCGATCCAGATACCATTTCTTGATGTAGCTCTCCTTTGCGTCCACGTAAATCGAAAAGTCGCAGTAATCCGAGACGAAGATCATGTGCCCCCCTGAAGGCTCCTCCAGCCCGGCCTCTAGCATGTTGAGGCCCTCCACAACGAGGACATCAGGCCGCCCTACATGCTGGGTCTCGTCGGGGAGGATGTCGTAGGTTAGATGCGAATGAATGGGGGCGCTCACCCCGTCGCGCCCAGATTTGACGTCGGCGAGAAAGCGCAAGAGCAGCGGCAGGTCGTAGCTCTCCGGGAAGCCCTTACGGTCCATCAAGCCCCGTGATTCGAGCACGCGGTTGGGATAGAGAAAGCCGTCGGTGCTCACCAACCCCACCTCGGGGCGTTCGGGCCAGCGGGAGATCAGGGCCCGCAGTACCTCGGCCACAGTGCTTTTGCCCGCGGCGACGCTGCCAGCGATGCCGACGACGTAGGGCACCTCCTTTTCCTCACCAACCAGAAACGCGCGCGCCGCCCTGTACAGACCCTGCGTAGCGCTCACATGCAGATAAAGGAGCCGCGAGAGCGGAAGATAAATCTGCCTCGCTTCCTCTGGAGAGAGGAGGCCCCCTATGGACCGCATATCATCGTCGGATAAAGAGAATGAGGCGTCGTCCTGCAACCTGGCCCACTCACCGCTGGAGAACCGTACGAACGGGTAGAGGTTATCCTGCTCAGCGTGCACGGTATAGTCCTCCTCTCAAATCCCGACTTTGGCGCTGGTACCGAGGACTCTGCCGGAGCTGTCTCTGGCCCGCACGGCGACGTATGGATCGTCGGTCTGCGCCAGCACGCCCGTCTCGAAGCCGTCCCGGGGGACAGATCCCAGCGTCTCCAACTCTTCTGGGCTGGAACCGGTTAGCACTTCCCAGTTCACCACCTCCGTGGCGCCGTTCCAGCTGGCGTAGAGCGCTACCTCACCTTCGGCCCTTCGCTCCACTGCTACGGCCGGGTCGTCAGGGGGTTGGGCGCTCCAGGGGAAGCGGAAGGCCCGGTAAGATTCGACGCCGGGCGGGAAGCGGGCGGTCGAGAGCAGCTCACCATCGTGCGAGAACTCGGAGAAGTATGGCTCGCTGCCCCAGCCGACGAACACGTTGCCGTTGGGCAGGACCTGCGCGTTGCCCTGGGATGTGGCGACGATCTTCTCGGGGGAGGTGTACTCGCGAAGCAGGATGGCGCTCATCTTCTCCTCGTCGAGCCCCAGCGAGAACGCACGCGATTCGTCGTGCACCCTGGGGTGGGCTCCGTTGTCGAAGATGGTGATGGTGCCGTCCCTCTGGCGGCGGGCGTCGTGCTGGAAGGCCGTCTTTGTGCCTGGACCCATGACGAAGTCGCTCTGCTTGCCGCCGAGACGCCACAAGACCTCGCCGGTCTCCCGGTCCACCTTGTAGACCGCCCAGGTGTTGCGGGCCGAGATGAGCATGTCGCCGTCGTGGTCGACGTCTATGGAATTGATGTGGAAGTAATCGTAGAGAAGGTCGGGATCTGTCGGGAAGCGAGATGTAGGATTCTTCGACGCCGACATGCTCCAGGCTGTGCCACTCGAAGAGGACCTCCCCGGTCTCGATGTCCACTTCCTGGGCTATGCCGTCCCACGCCACGCCACGCTCCGCGCCACCGACCGCGGAGAGGTCCGTGGACGTCGCCTCGTAGGCCGTCAAGAGCGCGGTGTCCTGGGGTGTGACCACAAACTCGTGCAGGTCGCCTTCGAAGCCATTGCCCGCGCGGACCCTTGCTATCTCTGTGTAAGAGTCGTCGAAGATCACGTACTCGCCGACGCCGTGCCCCGCGACGACCCTGCCCTCCCACCAGGTGAGCACGGGCCGGCCCTTGTAGTACTGCGCCTTGAAGTCCCTCGCGGTCGTGTACTTGGAGAACCACACGAGCCGCCCTCGGTGGTCGAGGATCATCGGTCCATGCTCCCCTGCGCCCTCCTTTAAAGCCACGAAGACGTAGCCGGAGTCCACATCGTCGCGCGCCCGCGTCGTCACCTCGGCGGCGGCCGGACCGAGGTCGGGGCGAGAACGGAAGGCCCACACGCCCTTCGGGAGCACCCGCGGGTCTTCCGGCAGGGGCCAGACCTTCGGGGTACGTAAGGGGCTGGTCTCGGGGATACGCAAAGATCCCAGCTTGCGCGCGCCCCCGAGCGGCCCGCAGCCCCCCGCGCTCGCCAGCGCAAAAAGCGTGCCGGCGCCCAGCGCCCCTAGAAAGCGGCGTCTCGTAAACCCTTTCCCCATTGTGAGCACCCTACACTACCCGAAGCGATTTTTGGACGACCTTTGTGCAGGTGAATGTGGCAACCGAAGGACGCTGCACGTCCGTAGTCGTCTGAGCGCGTGGGAGGGATCTGCTAGGAGATCCATACTAGACGTGCGCGGTCTCCGGCCCGTCCGGCCGTCGCCGCGTTCATCCATCCCGCTCAACAGCGCGTTGGTCGCGTAGGATCCCACTCTTCCGGCTCGTCTGGTGGCAAGCCTCGAGCCCTCTGGTCCGGCAAGAGCTGCCGTCGAGCACCTTGTTGTGGGGCTCGCCGGACATGGTCTTTTCGAGGTCGGTACCCACGACCGCATGAGCGAGGCGACCCGGTCGGAGGGCTCAGTGACGTGTAGCGCTTCGGCGGACGTCATGAACCGCGTGATGCGCCGCTCGTCCTACTCGAGATCCAACTGCACCTCGTCGGGGGAGCCGGCAGGGACGGGCACTTCGGTGGGAGAGGACATCAAGCAGCAGTGAGACAGAAGGCGGCGCGAGACGTCTCGCGCCGCCTGATCCCTTATCGAGTCTGCTATCGAGGGCCGGAAACAGATCTCCCTGCCCCCGCCCCCGGGCGCTACCCGTGGATAAGACTTTCCCATAGATCTATCGCGCTGCGGCACTGTTCGATGTTTGGCACGAGGGCGACCCGAACGTAGCCCTCCCCGCCGGCCCCGAACGAACTGCCAGGCGCGACGACGATGCCCTCCTCCATGAGGCGCAGGGCGTAGGCTTCGTCGTCCCCGTCGGGCACCACGACCCACAGGTAGAAGCTCGCGTCGGTGGCCAAGTACTTCAGACCAGCACGCTCGAAGAACCCGGTGAAGAGCTTGCGCTTCTCACCGAAGATGCGCCTGCGCTTTTCGACGTGCTCGTCGTCGGACCAGGCCGCAGTCGCGGCGTCCTGGACGAAGGACTGGGTGGCGACGCCGATTGAGGGACGGAGCTTCCCCAGGGCGGAGATCAGGTCCCGGTCCCCCGCCATTATCGCGGAGCGGTAGCCGGTCATACCGCTGCGCTTGGATAGTGAGCAGAAGGCGAGCGTCCGCTCTTTCGTCACCTCAAGGATGGAAGGAGGCGGCTCCCTAGAGTAGACGTCGTTGTAGCACTCGTCTGAGAACAGGAGTATGTCGTGTTCTTGGCAGAACGTGGCCACCTCTTCGAGGTATTCGTAGGAGGCTGTGGCGCCGGTCGGGTTGTGGGGGTAGTTGATCCACATTATCCGCGTACGCCCGGGGTCCACGGTCTCGATGTCCAGCAGGAACTCGTTCTCCCTGGTCAACCTTACGGGCAAGGCCTCGCCGCCGGCAAACAGTGTCCCCCGCTCGTAGACGGGATAGCCAGGCGTCCCGTAGGCGACGCCGCGCCGTTCGTGCGAGCTGTGGAGGAAGGCCAGGGGCGCGTGGAAGATGGCCTCCTTCGAGCCCGTAGCAGGCAGGACCTCGCACTCGGGATCGAGCGTGACCCCGTGACGGCGCTGCATCCAACCGCAGAAGGCTTCACGCAGTTCGCGCTTGCCGTCCGTACTCGGGTAACGACTCGTCTCGGGGACGCCCTCGACGAGTGCCTTACGGATACGCTCGGCCGTCGGCTCCCTGGGGTCGCCCGTGCCGAAATCGAAGAGCTCGACGCCCCTATCCTCCAACTCCTTTCGGCGTTCGTCGAGACGCAGGAGCGGGTAGGCGCCCTGCTGCGCGAGTATCGGGTTGAGGAGCAGGGGAGGTGTCGGGGCGGGCTTCCCGGTCTCGTTGGCTTGGGGTGTCGCGCGGGGGTTGGGCACGGAGTATATTCTCCCTACGGCTCCTTTTGCAGAGCCGAGAATATAGCACGCCCCGGCTACACGAGGAGGTACGTTTTGGACGACTTTCATTACGAGGGGGGCGGACTCCGCTGCGAGGAAGTGCCGCTCTCCGAGATAGCGGCGGGGGCAGGGACACCCGTCTACGTCTACAGCCACGCTGCCCTGCAGAGGGCGTACACGGAGCTCGACGAGGCGTTCTCGGGCCTCGACCATCTCGTCTGCTACGCGGTCAAGGCCAACGGCAACCTCGCCGTTTTGCGGGCGCTCGCGTCGCTCGGGGCCGGGGCCGATATCGTCTCGGGCGGCGAGCTATACAGGGTCATGCGGGCTGGCTTCGACCCGAAGAAGGTCGTCTTCGCCGGGGTTGGGAAGACTGAAAAAGAGCTAATGTCTGGCCTCGGGGAGCGTATTTTGCTCTTCAACGTCGAGTCCGCTTCGGAGCTCGATCTCCTCGACCGCGTCTGCGCCCGCTTCGGCAAGCAGGCCCGTGTGGCTTTGCGCGTCAACCCTAACGTCGACGCGGAGACCCACGAGCACATTACGACCGGGAGGGACCGCGACAAGTTTGGCATCCCCGTGGACGACGCGCTCGCGCTCGCAGAGAGAATAGCGAGTTACAGGTGCGTCGACCTCATCGGTGTCCACCAGCATATAGGGTCCCAGATCACCAAGCTCGCTCCCTACACCGAGTCCATCGAACGCTCCGCAAGCCTCGTTGATGAGCTAAAGACCCGCGGCTTCGACATCCGCTACTTCAACATCGGCGGCGGTCTCGGCATCCCTTACAAAGATGAGGAGACTCCGACCCCGAAAGAGCTCGTGGACGCCATCCGTCCCACCCTGGAGGCGACGGGGACAAAGATCCTGTGCGAGATGGGCCGCTACATCGCCGGCGCCGCAGGCGTCCTCCTGACCCGCGTCGTCTACCGCAAGAAGAGCGGCGAGAAGAGCTTTATCGTCGCCGACGCCGGTATGAACGACCTCCTGCGTCCTAGCCTCTACGACGCCCACCACGAAGTCCTCTCCGTAAACGAAGACGGCTCCGTCGCGAACGCCGACCTCGTCGGGCCCGTGTGCGAGTCCGGCGACTACCTCGCCCGCGACCGCGAACTACCAGACGCCTCAGAGGGCGAGGTGCTGGCCGTCAAGGACACCGGCGCCTACGGTTTCTCGATGGCCTCCAACTACAACTCCCGTCCCAGGCCAGCCGAGGTCATGGTCAAGGGAGATAGCTGGGCCATCGTGCGGGAACGCGAACACAACGCGGATCTCGTAAAGGGCGAGCTGGTTCCGGCGTTTTTGTAGGCTTCAGGCATCAGGCCACAGGCTTCAGGTTTGCGTGGGCGTGACGGTGTCTCGAGAATTTGAGGTCTTCACTCTGGCCGAGAGGCCCGACCTCGAAGCAGGAGCGAGGTCTCTGCCCAGTGCGTTTGCCGAGTTTATGTACCACGATGCTGTGGTGGGCCGCTACTGGGGTTCGTTGTTCACCGACTTCGCCGAGCATCAGGTCGTTGTATGTGATGGTGGGGACGAAATCCTCGCGGTGGGACATTGTATTCCGGTTTTCTGGGACGGGACCGTCGGGGGGTTGCCGGCGGGTCTCGATGGGGTGCTGGAGCGGGGGGTGGGGGATCTCGACCGTGGGCGTGCCCCGACCGTGGTCTCGGCACTCCTGGCGAACGTGACGCGCGCTCACAGGGGACGCGGTCTCAGCGGCGTGGTCCTCGGCGCGATGAAGGCGGTGGCGGCAGATCACGGACTCAGGGCCATGATCGCCCCCGTTCGACCCACACTAAAGGAGCGGTACCCGCTCACCCCGATGGACCGCTATGCCCGTTGGGAGCGCCCTGACGGCCTACCCTTCGACCCCTGGCTCAGGGTGCATCGCAGGCTCGGCGCGGAGTTCCTGAGCATCGCGCCCGAGTCGATGGTCATCACGGGAACGATACCGGAGTGGGAGGAGTGGATGGGCATGCATTTCCCCGAGAGCGGCGCCTACGTCGTGCCTGGTGCCCTGCAACCGGTTGTGATGGACCTCGACCGGGACCTCGGCGTCTACACGGAGCCGAACATCTGGATGCGACACTCCGTCGAGGCGGTGAACTGATGCTCAGGGGAGAGAAGGTAATGCTGCGGGCGGGGTTCGATAGCGAGGCCCGCGAAGGCACTCCCAGCAAGACCGACTTCATTGTCGAGGCCGACGGCGCGTGCATTGGGCATTGCGGTCTCTACCACTTTGAACTGGCGGCCCACCACCGCGAGCTCGGCATCACGGGGGACGCGGTTACGGGCGTGAGGTTGCTGCTTGACCGTGCGTTCCGGGTACGTAGCTTGAGGCGCGTGTGGTTGGAGACCCACGCGGCGAACGAGCGTGCGATCCCGGCCTACACGGCTTGCGGCTTCGTCGAGGAGGGCAGCAGGATGCGTGGACACATCTGGCTCGCCGGAAGCTACGTGGATAACGTCATCATCGGCGTTCTGCGCGAGGACTGGCGCGAAGGGAGGATCGTTGGCCAGGGGGACACATGAGGCGTTGCCGGACGAGCGCAACGAGGGTGTACTCGTCTACGTCAACGGGGAGTTCTACAGGCGGGAGGAAGCGAAGATCTCCGTCTTCGACTCGGGTTTCCTAATCGGGGACGGGGTGTGGGAGGGTGTTCGCTTACACGGTGGCGAGTTCGCGTTCCTGGACCTGCACCTCGACCGTCTCTTCGAGGGTGCGAAGGCAATAGACCTCGACGTCTGTATGACGCGCGAGGAGATCACCCAAGCCCTCCGCGAGACCATCCGGGTAAACGGTATGGAAGGCGCCGCCGGCGTACACGTGCGCCTGATGGTCACCCGCGGGAACAAGAAGACCCCATCGCAGGACCCGCGGCTAGTGGTCGGTGGTCCCAACGTCGTCATTATCGTCGAGCACAAGGTCGCCGATCCCGGTGTCAAACAAAGGGGCATCAGGCTCTTCACCTCGACGGTGCGCCGCCCGCCGCCTGATACGTTGGATCAGAGGCTCAACTGCCACAGCAAGCTGCACGAGGTGGTGGCCCTCGTACAGGCCCTCAAGGCTGGCGCCGATGAGGCGCTGATGCTCGACCCTACCGGCGCGGTGGCGACCTGCAACGCCACCAATTTCTTCGTCGTGCGGCGCGGGGAGGTGTGGACCTCGACCGGCCACTACTCCTTGAACGGCATCACCCGGCGTATGATCATAGAACTCTGCCGGGTCTCGGACATCCCCGTCTCGGAGCGGCCCTTCTCCCTGACCGACGTGTACGGCGCGGACGAGGCGTTCGTCACAGGCACCTTCGGCGGCATAACGCCGGTCGTAGAGGTGGACGGACGCAGTATAGGCACCGGTGAGACCGGCGAACTGACCGCCCGCCTTACAGACCTGTACGCGGTGGCGGTCGCCGACGCCACAGGAGGGTAGTGGTGTCAGGGTGCCTCAGGTTGTCGGTGTGGTCGGGGCCGCGCAACGTCTCGACAGCGCTCATGTACTCCTTCAGGCAACGCGAGGATACCGTGGTCGTGGACGAGCCTCTCTACGGACATTACTTGAAGACCACTGGGGCGGCCCATCCCGGTGCGCAGGAGGTCATGGAGGTGATGGAAGGGGATGGCGAGCGGGTGGTGCGGGAGGTCATTCTCGGCCCGTGCGGGCGTCGCGTCCACTTTTTCAAGAACATGGCGCACCATCTCCCCGGCCTCGACCAGGATTTTCTCTATCGCGTTACGAACGTGCTCCTGATCCGGACCCCCACCGAGATGCTTCCCTCGTTGGCCAAACAGCTTCCCTCGCCCACCATGCGGGACACGGGCCTGCGGGAGCAGGCTGTCATCCTCGACTCGATCCTCGCGCGCAAGGAGGAGCCCATCGTCCTCGACGCCCGCGAGCTACTCCTCGACCCGCCGGGCGTTCTGCGACGAACCTGCGCCAGGCTCGGCATACCCTTCGAGGAAACGATGCTCTCGTGGCCCGCCGGCCCGAAGCCTGAGGACGGTGTATGGGCCAAGTACTGGTATCACAACGTTCACGCCTCGACCGGCTTCACACCGGTGGGCCCCCGTGAGGATCCATTCCCGGCGCATCTGAAGCCGCTGCTAAAGGAATGCCTGCCGATATACGAGCGGCTACAAAACTACGCCATCAGGTCTTGAGCAATTAGAGCGGTCCTTCTGACTCTTCCTGATGCATGTAGCCTGAAGCCGGGCTATGCAGATGGCACGCCATCTGCATAGCCCTTTAGTTCTGGCGACGATTGGTTAGCAGGGGTGAGAGCGCGGGGCTGCGCTCGGCGAGGCGGGAGTCCACGGAGACAGCCTTCGCGCCCGGGCTAAGCAGGATCACCACGGAGATCAAGGCCACGAACACGTTTACGGTGAGGAACTCGGGGGCACCGAGTCCCGTTCCCAACGCCACGCCTCCCTGGGAGAGCAGGATCATCGCGCTCAGCCCGACGCTGCCGATCGCGGCAAGGTTCGTGAGCAAACCAAGGATGAGCGCTATCCCCAACGTCAATTCTCCAGCGCGCGTGATCTGGGCGAAGAGCTCAGCGTTCGGAACGACATAACCCTTCATAAAATCCTGGAAGAAAGGCGGAGCCTGTGTGACGAAACCGCCGGCCTGGAGGCTCACGGCGAACTGCCGAGGAAAATCAGGGTTCAGCAGCTTCTCCAGGCCGCCGTTGAGCCAGACGGCCCCGACCAGGACGCGCACCCACACCATGCCGTTCACTCGCCTGCCTCCTCTCGCAAACTGCCACTCCCTTCTATACTACGCACCGGACAAGGTTTAGGTTCGCTGTAGCCTGAACTGAACCAATACGGGAGACGTTGCGTATATCATGACGACCCCTGGCGACAACGAGGAGTAAGTCTTGGAGAAGTTTTCGCGCGAGAGGTTCATCCAGCTCGGCACCGCCCTGGGAGTGAGCGCCGCGTGCGCCTCCCTGGCCGCCTGTGGAGGAGGCGCCAGCTCCGGCAGCGGCAATTCCAGTGGCGGCAACTCCAGTGAGGGCGATTCTGGCGGCGGTAACCCCAGCAAAGACAAGTCCGACGGTGGCAACTCCGGCAAAGGTACCTCAGGCAGCGGCAAATCTGGCAAGGACAAATCCGGTGGGGACGATTCCGGTGGCGGCAAAGCCGGCGGTGGTGGCAAAAAGGACAGCCCAAAGCAAGCGGCTTCGTCGGGTGGACCTGCTATTGCGTCCGAGTCCGAGGTCGCGCCCGGGAGCGCCATCACGTTCAAAGACGCGGGAAGCCCGGCGGTACTCGTCCACCTGGACAACGGGGACTTCGTGGCGTACTCGGCGGTCTGTACGCACCAGGGCTGCACGGTTGCCTACAACAACGGTCAGCTAGCCTGCCCGTGTCACGGCTCGCTCTTCGATCCGGCCAACGGCGCCGATGTGATCGTGGGCCCAGCCACGAGCCCGCTGCCCGAGATCCCCGTGAAGGTAGAGGGCGGCGACGTCGTCAAGGCCTAAAGTAGGCATCAGGCTACAGGTATCGGGCTTCGGGTATTGAGGTCTATCTGAAGTCCGGGGCCTGATGCCTGATGCCTAAATCTCAAGTAGAATGCGCTCATGGACAGGGGCGAGGAGATCATCGGTCTGAACGGGGCGGCGGCCGTCCTCGAGGTCCCGCCCGAAACGGTCAGGCGCTTCGCCGAAGAGGGCAGGCTCAGCCCCGAAAGTGGCGAAGACGACGCCTACATCTTCCGGTTGCGAGACGTGCTCGGGCTCGCGCGCGAGCTCGGCGCCGAGTCGGCTGAGGATGAGATCTTCGAGGGCGAGGTGATTGGTGATGAGTCGACCGGCAATTCTAGGCTACCCGCGGTTCCTTTCGAGCGCTACGAGCGCCTCCTACAGCAGGGCCAGGACTACAAGACCCGCCTCGAAGAGAGAACCCGCCAAATAGATGAGGTCCGCCAGGAACGCGACGCGGCCAGGATGGAGATCGACCGCCTGTGGTCAGAGATCGAACGCCTGAACCTGGTCGAGTTCCAGCGCGAACTGCAGGAAAAGACTATCTCCACGCTCGAAGAGGACAAGACGAGGCTCGCGTCCGAGCGCGAACGCCTCCTGAAGGAACAGATGGCCCTGACACAGGAGAAATCTGCCCTCTCTGAAGACCGCGTTCGCCTCGAAGCCGAACTGAACGCCCTGAAGAAGCGCGGCTTCTGGGCTCGTCTCTTCGGCGGCTGATAGAAGTTAGCCTTTTGAGGGATGCGCAGGTCCTCGCTCAGGAGTACGATGCCTGCCGTTGAACGACGCGGGGCGGAGCCCGCTCGGAAAGGATGGGGAATGACATACGCTGGTCTGGCCAAAACGTGGGCGACGCTGCTGATAGCTATCTTCGCCGCGACCCTTCTCTCTACAATGGCCCTCGCTACTGGCGCAGAAGCACAGGCGGTCGGTTGCACCGGGCAGGTGGTCTTGGATCCAGGCCACGGTGGAACCGACCCGGGGGCAGTGAACAACAAATACAACCTCAAGGAGAAAGAACAGACCCTGGGCGTCGCAAAGAGGCTAAGAGATTTGCTCGAGAACGATGGTTACTCGGTGTGCATGACGCGCACAACCGACAAGGCGCTCTCCAACAACGACCGCTACACCTACGCTAACACCACGGGTGCCGACGTCCTCGTCTCGGTCCACATGAACGGTTCAACGAACACATCCGCCGACTACACGACCACACTCTTCGGCAAGTGGCGCAAGGACAAGGCGCTGGCCAACACGGTCTTCGGCTCGCTCTCCACCCTGCCCGCGGCAAACGGTGCGGGAACCATAGCCACGAGGACGCCGTACTCTTTCGCCTCGGGCGTCCTCCTCAAGAGCAACATGCCAGCGACCATCGCAGAGACTGTCTTCATAACGAACGATAGGGAAGGACAACTCCTCTCCGACGGCACGGGAACGCGCCAGCAACAGATAGCCGAAGCCCTCGAAGCAGGCATCGAAAACTACCTAACTACCCATTAGAAGAGTAGGGGCGATTCGCGAACCGCCCCGTGGTCCACAGGCATCAACAGGGTCCACGATGCAACCCGAGGAAAACGCAACCGACCTCGTACAGAGGCTCGTTCCAGCGAATAACGCCGCGGTAACGACCGCCAGAAACGATTCGCCCTATGCCGTGTCCAATTCAACGAGCCCACGGTACGTCCAGAAATAGCATGTAGCCTGAATCCTAAGCTCAAAACTTTCATAAGATATAGAATCTTTTGAAAGTAGGAGTATGCTGGCATTGGCGGCAAGGCATTGCGGGGTGTATTGGACGAGGAGATGAGAAGGTACGTCGAGGAGTTCGGGCTTCTCTTTGGGCAGTTCGGTCTCTCGCGGATGTTGGGGCGGGTGTTGGGGGTGCTCATGATCTCCGACCCGCCCGAGCGGTCGGCTGGTGAGCTCGCTGAGGCGTTGGGGGCAAGTCGGGGGTCTATCAGCCAGACTACGCGTTCGCTCATCCAGATGGGCCTCGTGCAGCGGTGGTCGAAGCCTGGGGAGAGGCGGGATTATTTCAGGGTAAAGCCTGGGGCGTGGCATGAGATCATGCGTCGCGAAACGGAGGCGCTCGGTAGTTTCCGCGAGACGGCCGAGCGTGGCCTCGAGTTACTGGACTCGGATAATTCCGACGCCAGGCGTGGCCTGGAGGAGATGCGGGACTTCTACTCCTACTGGGAGAGGGAGATGCCCGCTGTGTTGGAGAGATGGGAGAGAAGAGAGCGATGAGCCTGGCGATAGAGACTCTGAAGCTTACCAAGGCCTACGGCCGCAAAGCGCGAGGCATAGAGGGCGTCGACCTGGCGGTCGAGGAGGGCGAAGTCTTCGGCTTTCTCGGTCCCAACGGGGCGGGGAAGACCACGACGGTAAGGACCTTGCTCGGGTTCCTGCGGCCCACGGGCGGGCGGGGCGAAGTCTTCGGCCTCGACATCGGGAAAGAGAGCGTGGAGATCAGGGCCAGGGTCGGCAATTTGCCGGGAGAGTTCGCACTTGAGGACAAGATGACGGGGGAGGGACTCCTCAAGTACTTCGCTGGGCTGCGCGGCGTCAAGGACCTCGGGTACGCACGCGAGTTGTCCGAGAGGCTTGGGGCCGAGCTACACCGTCCGATGCGGAGGCTCTCGCGGGGGAACAAGCAGAAGATCGGGCTGGTCCAGGCCATGTTCCACAGGCCACCGCTCTTGATGCTCGACGAGCCGACAGGCGGGCTCGACCCGCTCGTGCAGGAAGAATTCCTCGACATCATCGAGGAGGTAAAGGCTGAGGGACGCACCGTCTTCTTCTCCTCGCACAATTTGGCCGAGGTCGAGCGTGTTTGCGACCGGGTTGGGATCATCCGCGGCGGCAGGCTCGTCGCGGTCGAGACCACGGAGACGCTCATAGACAAATCCTTCAGGCACGTGGTGCTCACCTTCGAGGGAGACGTCGACCCCAAACCCTTCCAGGATCTCTCCGGGATCAGGGATCTCAAGGGGGATGGGAACAGGATCTCTTTCACCCTCTATGACGACCTGGACGAGATGGTCAAGCTGGCCGCGCGCCACAGGCTCGTCAACATGGAGTACGAGCGGCCCAGCCTCGAAGAGGTATTCCTCACCTACTACGAGCGGGAGAACGGAGAAGGGTAATGAGCACGACTGTGGATCAAGGCGGACGGGAGAGAAGGACGCCGCGGGGTACGCTCTTCGCGCTCGTCTCGCACACGAACAGGATGCAGGCCAGGAGCGTCATCATCTGGGGGGCCGCGCTCGGGCTCTACAGCGCGGCGATGGTCGCCTCGTTCACGGCCATCGAGGGGAGCGCGGATCAACTGAACCAACTCATGGAGGCCTACCCGAAGGGTATGCTCGAGGCTTTCGGTGTGACCGACCTCGGCGACCCCGCCAACTACCTGCATTCGCAGTTCTTCGGGCTCGCGCCGCTTGCGCTGTCGTTCTTCACCATACTCGCGCTCGCGGGCGCCTTGGCGGGGGCCGAAGAGCGCGGCACCATAGACGTTTTGCTGGGCAACCCCTTGCCGCGCTGGCAACTCGTCGTCGGCAACTTCCTCGCCACCTCTTTCTCGCTGCTCGGGATCTGCGTCGTCGTCGGCCTGCTTATCTGGGGCACCGCCGTGCTCGTCGACGTCGAACTGTCCCTGCGGCACATCACAGACGGGGTACTCAACCTCTGGCCGATATGCACCGTGTTTGGCGCCCTCGCGCTGCTGTGCTCGGCACTGTTCCATCGCAGGGCCCTCGCCATCTCCATCCCGGCTTTTCTGCTCTTCGGCATGTACCTCATCGACACCGTGGGCCGGGCCTCGGAAGACCTCGAAGACTGGCGGCCCGCCTCCGTCTTCTACTACTACGGCTCGGCCATCGAGAAAGGCATCGATTGGATGCACTTTGGCGGCATTACCCTCACAGCGCTCGCGCTCGTTCTCCTCGCCGCGCTCGCCTTCCAGCGCAGGGATATATATACGTAGCCGTCAACCCGGTGGCAGGAAGATTCTACCCTCGTGGTAAGGCTACAAGACGACTTGCCAACCGCTGGGAGGCGAAGCCAGAGCGTGCTGACCTGCTAACATTCTGTTTCATGGAACTCAAAGACACGTCGATTCTCCCGGCCCGGGCGCGTGGGATCGGCGCGTTGCGCGGGGTCCTGGATTCGTCCGTCGCGCGGGACTTCCTGGATCTCCTGGAACTACTCGAGGCAGGACGGCCCGATCCCGTCGCCAGGGTCTTTGGCCGGTTGTGGGAGGGGCTCGCACTCGAAGAGGAGCGTCTGCTGCCTGATGCCTGGCAGTCGCATCTCGTGGGCAGAATACTGGACGACGAAAACCCGTTCAGCCTCGCGGCCGAGAGGGGGGAGGTGAGCCCCCCAGTACTTGAGCAGGCAGGGCTGGACCTCCGTACGTTGCAGGGGTTGTTCGAGCTTGGGGCGGAAACGTTGCTTCACAAGGTCGAGTCCGCCGTGCCCACCCTGGACGGCATCTGGGTTCCGTGGACTAACCCTGGGAACAACGTGGAATCCCCACGACACACCATCGCGCGCAAGCTCTCGGCGGCCGAAGACTGGGGAGCTTGTACGCAGCTTCTCGCGGGCCACTTTGCCAGACACGGCGCTGGACCCTTCGGTCGCAACGCGGCTTTCCTCTGGAAGGGCGGTCGGCTCAGGGCCATCGCTCGTCCTGACACGATAGGGCTCGCGGATCTGGTCGCCTACGAGCGCGAGCGAGAACCCTTGATCCGGAACACCAAGCGCTTCCTCGCCGGGCTCCCGGCCCACCACGCTCTCCTCTACGGCCTGCCGGGAACGGGCAAGTCATCCACCGTCAAAGCCGTCCTCAACGAGTACGCAGGCGAGGGGCTTCGGCTCGTCGAGGTCAAAAAAGATGACCTCGCGGGACTGCCGAACGTGCTGGAGGCCTTGCGCGGGCGCGGAGTGCGTTTCGTCCTCTTCGTCGACGACCTCTCCTTCGAGGAGCACGAGGTCGGGTACAAGGCCCTCAAGGCTCTCCTCGAAGGCAGCGTCGAGGAACCCCCCGAGAACGTCAGGCTCTACGCCACCTCGAACCGAAGAAACCTGATCAGGGAGACCTTCTCCGAGCGCGGCGACGGCTCCACCGGCGATGACGTGCACGCCCGCGACACCATGCAGGAGAAGCTCTCCCTGGCGGCCCGCTTCGGGCTGCGCCTGACCTTCCCATCCCCGGACCAGGCGCGCTACCTCGAGATAGTAGACGGCCTCGCCAGGAAGCGGGGCCTCGAAATATCAGCGGAAGACCTGCGGGAGCGTGCACTCCTGTGGGACCGCTGGCACGCTGGTCGCTCGGGACGCACCGCCAGGCAGTTCGTGGACGAACTCGAGGCGGAGCTGGCAGAAAACGCCGACTAGCGAGGCAGCACGCCGCCTCGCTATGCGAGGCTCGGCGGGGCTTCGTTGAGCCCGAGCCAGTACAGTTTGAGCTGTTCTACGGCCCTGACGAACTGCTCGAAGTTGACTGGCTTCCGAACGTAGCTGTTAGCGCCGAGGCCGTAGCCGCGGAGCATGTCCTTCCGCTCATTAGATGAGGTCAGGATGACCACGGGCAAGAGCCGCGTGCGCTCGTCGGCGCGCAGGCGCTTGAGGACCTCGAGCCCATCCACTTTGGGCAGCTTGAGATCAAGCAGTATCAACTGCGGCATGGCGGACGTATCCCTTCCCGCATGCGGGCCGCTGGCGAACAGGTAATCGAGCGCCTCGACCCCATCGTGGGCGACGACGACCTCGTTCGGGACTTTGTTCTTCCTTAGCGCCCGCATGGCGAGCAGCTCATCGTCGGGGTTGTCTTCTACCAGGAGAATGACCCCGTCTCTCATCGTGCCTCGAACCCTCTGGCGTCCGCAGTGGTTCGGTACGTCATGTAGCTTGCCCTCAGACTACGCTGCGCGGTCCTTCTATCTTGTCCGCGATGAATGGATAACGGTACTCCACCCCCTGGCTGACCTGGTATGCCGCGTAGCAGCCGTGGATCACGGGCACCAACGCAAGCAGGGGCAGCAAGAAGAACATGAAGATGCCGATGATCAAGAGGCTGAGTATGAGGCTGATGAAGGCGTAAGCAATGAGGATCACGACCCAGGCTGTCTGGTACCAGAGCGCCTGTAGTGAATGGAAGCGCACCCTCGGGGAACGGTCTTTGTAGATCAACCACACCAACAAGGCCCCGAAAGGCATTAGGCTCACGAACGCCAGAAGTACGCTCAGGTGGGCGACTATTGACCAGGTTTGCTCCTCCTGCGCGCTCATAGTCACGGTCGAAGTCCCGACCGGCTCGCCGGGAGCCTGTTCCCGTTCGCCACCGGGGTTGGGTTCTTGCTGCATTTTCTCTCCTTCCGGGCCCGTGCTTGTATACAAGAGTACTGGTGAGGCCATAATAGCCCCGCCATAGGTGCCCACGTATCCCCCAAATGAATGATTTTCGTGTGTTTCGACCTCGGGCGATGAGTTGCCACAGTGCTCCGCTGACAATAGAATAGACGCTTGATGTGATGGGGGTTACACAAGCTGTGAAGGCGTGGAGTCGGCCAAAGTTCCGCCAGGGGCACGCGTGCGTTGGCACGGGCCGCGGCCTGCGCGGCTTCTGGGGAGTTGGTGCCTGAATGGGTATGGCGCTCAAGGCCCTGTTCGTCGAAGACTCGGAGGATGATGCCCTGCTCCTGGTGAGGAGGTTGCGCAGGGGCGGATACGACCTCGTCTGGGAGCGGGTAGACACCGCGGCGGACATGGAGGCCGCGCTCGACGAACGCAGTTGGGATTTGGTCATCTCCGACCATTCCATGCCGGCCTTCAGCTCGTCTGCGGCGCTCGGGTTGCTCAGGAACAAGGGCTTTATCGACCTGCCTTTCATCATCGTGAGCGGCCAGATCGGCGAGGATGCGGCGGTTGCGGCCATGAAGGCCGGTGCCCACGACTACCTCATGAAGGACAACCTGGCCAGGCTCAACAGCGCCATCGAGCGGGAGCTCAGGGATGCTGACGTGCGCCGCGAGCGGCGCGTGGCCGAGGCTGCGCTGCGGGCCTCCGAGACCCGTTTCAGGCTGATGGTCGAGCAGTCCCCGTTGAGCACCCAGATTTTCTCACCGGGCGGCGCGACGCTGCGGGTCAACCGGGCTTGGGAAGAGCTCTGGGGCGTCACGCTCGACCAGATTCCAGGGTACAACATACTGCAGGACCCCCAGCTCGTCGAAAAAGGCATTATGCTTTACATAGAAAGGGCCTTCGGCGGGATAGCCACGGCTATCCCGCCGATCAGGTACGAGCCCGCCGCGACCATCCCGAGCGTGAGCGAGGTCGTCCATCGCTGGGTACAGGCGTTCATCTACCCCGTAAAGGACTCAGACGGGGAGATCCAGGAGGTCGTGCTCGTCCACGAGGACATTACCGACCAGAGGGCGGCGGAGGAGGAGCGTGGGAGGGCCGAAGAGAAGTACCGTTCGATCTTCGAGAATGCCCTCGAGGGGATATTCCAGACCACGGTCGAAGGGCGGTTCCTGACGGCGAACCCTGCGATGGCGCGCATGCTCGGCTATGAGTCTCCGGAGGAGTTACTCGAAGCAATCTCCAACATCGGGCACCAACTCTACGTGGAGCCGGAACGCAGGAGGGAGTTCTTCAGGCTCGCGCTGCGGGACGGCCTCGTGAGCGGTTTCGAGGTGCAGTTGTTCCGTAAGGACAGAACCCCCGTGTGGGTCTCGGCCAACGCCCGCGCCACCTACGATGCTGCGGGCGACATCTCGGGTCTAGAAGGGACCGTAGAGGACATTACCGAGCGCAAGCAGGCCGAGGAGGCGCTGCGCGAGATCCGGGAGGCCGAGCGCCGTCGCATAGCCCGCGAGCTGCACGACGTGGTCTTGCAAGACCTCACTTACGCCCTCCAGTCCATGCAGGTCCTAAAGAGGATGCCAGAAGGCGTCGACCGACTCGCGGAGACAGGTCGACAGATAGAGGCGTTAAAGAGGGCCGTCGGAGGCCTGCGCGAGGCCATCTACGACCTGCGGCTCGAGGGCGCCGGGGAGCGTTCCCTGGTCCGCGCCGTCGAGTCTATAGTTGGGCAGAATCGCCAGATCGGCGAAGGGTGCGAGTTCGAGCTGATCGTGGACGAAGGGTTTCCGGCCGAGGAGATCTCCGAGTCCGCAGGTGTCGAGGTGGTGCGCGTGGTACAGGAAGCGCTTGCCAACGTCAGACGCCACTCGGGCGCAGCGCACGCGGTGGTCACCCTCGGCGCGGCGGAGGGCGAGGTCATCGTCGAGGTAGAGGACGACGGCAGGGGCTTCGGGCCCGAGACCCCTTACGGGATGGGGCTCACGGGCATGCGCGAGCGCGTACTCGCGCTCGGTGGGAATCTCGAGGTCGAGGGCAGGTCGGGCGTGGGGACCAGAGTGTTCTTTAGGGTAAGGATGGCAGCCCTGACCGGCGCAGAGGCCGAAGGGACCTCGAACACCTGAACCACGGGCATTGATCTTGTCGAAGCTGGTATATTGCTTTCGTGCGTGGGAGTCGCAAGACTGGTCCGCGAAAGGACAAAAATGCAGCGAATCTTGCTCGTAGAGGACCACGCTTCGTTCCGGCAGACGCTCGCGTACGTCTTCGACCAGCAGCCCGACTTCCAGGTGGTCGCCCAGGCGGGGACGCTTGCCGAAGCGAGGAAGGGGATGGACGGCTCCGAAGCCGACCTCGGGGTCATAGACCTGGCTTTGCCGGATGGAGTGGGTACCGGCCTGATCTCCGAGCTTCGCGAGGCCAACCCGCACTTCGCTGCGCTGGTCCTGACCGCGAGCCTCGACCGGGCCGAGCACGCCAGGGCGGTTGAGGCCGGCGCGGCCGGCGTACTGCACAAGTCGGCCGACGTCGACGATATCCTCGACGCCACGCGACGCCTTGGTGAGGGCGAGACTTTACTCTCTCAGAACGAGCTGGTCGCCCTGCTCCGCCTGGCCGGCCAAAACCGCGAGGAGGAGCTTGAAGCGCGTGCGAGCATCGAGCAGATCACACCCCGCGAGCAAGATGTTCTGCGGTCGCTCGCTGAGGGCCTCTCGAACAAGGAGATCGCGGCCAAACTGCACATGAGCGTGGACACGGAACGTACTCACATGATGAACATCTTGAACAAGCTCGGCGTGCACTCGCGGATTCAGGCCCTACTTTTTGCCGCCCGACACGGCCTCATCGAGATTCGTTAGGTGGCCGAGCGCATGCTCCCAGGGTTGTTGGGAGAGTATCCTACTCCGTCCTCAGTCAAGAAATCACGCAAATGAGTGATGTGCGGTGCTGTTTCAGCGCCTAGTATGTTGGGTGCATGAGCAGTGGGTACGGAGCCCGCCGCCATCGAAAAAATATGGGTAGCAACTCTCAAAGAGCGGTCGTGGAGCAAGAACACGGGTGGTCCCGTTCTCGCCTGCAGGTCAACCTGCCGATACAGGCCAGTAGCTTCGTCGGGCGTGAGCGGGAGCTGGACGAGCTAAAGGGGATGTTGACCGAGAGCCGGTTGCTGACGCTCACCGGACCCGGTGGTTGCGGCAAGACGCGGCTCGCGCTGCAGGCGGCCGACCACCTTGCGGAAGACTTCGAGGACGGCGTCGCCTTCGTCGAGCTTGCGTCACTCTCTAAGCCCGAGGTCATAGCCGAGAGCGTGGCCCGGGCCGTTGGCGCGCGGTGGGATGCCGGGATTTCGCCGGCTGAGGCTCTGCTGGACCATCTGGCGTCGAAAGAGATGCTCCTGTTGCTGGACAACTGCGAGCACCTCATCGAAGGAAGCGCCGGAATGGCAGACGCCCTGCTGCGTACCTGTCCCGGGCTAAAGGTGCTCGCAACCAGCCGGGAAGCTCTGCGCATCCCTGGTGAGAGATCCTGGATCGTCCCTTCGCTCTCCCTGCCAGACGCCCGGAGCACGATGGCCTTCGAAGAGTTGATGCGCCATGAGGCTGTGCGTCTCTTTGTGGAGCGGGCGGCAGCCGCCGTGCCGGGCTTCTCGCTGACCGATGAGAACGCTCTCGCCATAGCGCGCATCTGCGAGAGGCTCGACGGCATACCTCTCGCCATCGAGTTGGCGGCGGCGAGGTGCAGAGTGCTCGCGCCAGCCCAGATCTCCTCGCGCCTCGACGATTGTTTTCTACTTCTCACGGGCGGAAGCCGGGTCGCCCTGCCCCGCCAGAGAACCCTCAGGGCGACGATGGACTGGGGCCACGAGCTGTTGTCCCAGAAGGAGCAGACGCTGTTTAGGCGACTCTCGGTCTTTGCGGGAGGTTTCATCCTGGAGGCCGCCGAAGCGGTTTGCGCCGGAGACGGTGTCGAGGGAGACGAGATCCTGGAGTTGCTCTCCTGTCTGGTGGATAAGTCGCTAGTGTTGGTTGAGAGACGCGGCGACGACGCACGCTACCGGATGCTCGAGACGGTGTCGCAGTATTCGTCAGGGAAGCTCAGAGGATCGGGAGAAGAAGGCACAGCAAGAGACTGGCACGCGAGCTTCTTCCTGCGGCTGGCGGAGAGGGCCGAGCCCGCGCTCTCGGGTTCCGGCCAGGAAGCATGGCTGGACAGGCTCGACGCGGAGATGAGCAACCTGCGGGCGGCGATGGCGTGGCTGCTAGAAACGGGTGAGCCGGAGGCGGGTTTGCGGTTGGCGAGCGCGCTGTGGGAATTCTGCCACTCGCGCGGCCACTACGAGGAAGGGCGTGCATGGCTTCGAGGGGCGATCTCGCGTGACGGCGGTCCGCCTTCGTTGCGGGCCAGGGCGTTCACCGGAGCTGGGGTCCTGGCTCTCCTGCAATGCGAGTATGCCGAAGCAGCAGAACACCTCGAAGAGAGCCTGGCGCTGCGCAGGGAGCTGAAAGACAAGCGTGGCTGCGCGGAAGTGACGGAGATTCTGGGCGGCCTGGCGCGCGAGCAGGGTGACTACGAGCGAGCCGTCGCGCTGCATCAGGAGAGCCTCGCCCTGTCGCGTGAGCTAGGAGACGAGCAGGGGATCGCAAGTTCCCTCGATTACCTGGGTCTCGTCGCTTGGCTGAGGGGAGAGTACGGCCGGGCGGCGGAGCTGTGCGGGGAAGCGTTGAGCATGCACCGCGCCGAGGGCGACACCAGCAGGATTCTATCGTCCCTGATCAACCTGGGTTCCGCCGCGCTCTATAGCGGAGATTACGGTAGGGCAGAGGCCATGCTCGAAGAGAGCCTCACCCTCTCGGAGAGAGGCGGCTATAAGGAAGGTACAGGCTGGGCGCTCAACCAGCTTGGGGTAGCGGCTTACCGCAGGGGAGAATACGAGCGTGCGGAACGGTTGCTTAGTGGGAGCCTCGCGGTTCACAAGGACCTCGGCGACAAATGGAGGATGGCCAGCGTATTGGAGGCGCTGGCAGAGACGGCTGGCGCGCGCAAGAGTTTCGGGCGATCGGCGCGGCTGTTCGGGGCGGCGGACGCCATTAGGGAGACCATAGGCGCCCCCGTCCCCCCCTGTGAGCGCACCGAATACGACAGTGCAGTTGCCTCCGCCCGTGCCCGAATGGGCGATGAGGCGTTCGCGAAAACGCGGGCCGAAGGCCAGACGATAACGCTCGAGGAAGCCTTGTCTCAGGCACGCGAGCCGGAAACTCCCGCGACCCCGGCAGGCACAACGGACGTGTTGAGCGCGCGTGAGGTCGAGGTGCTCTCTCTCGCGGCCGAGGGACTCACCGATCAGGAGGTGGCGCAGAGGCTCTACTTGAGCCCCCGTACCGTCGGGCAACACCTCAGAAGCGTCTATCGCAAGCTCGGTGTCAAATCCCGCACCGCGGCCGCACGCGCGGCCATCGAGCGTGGCCTGATCTAACCCGTTTTTCGCTGGTTCCTTCTTACTGCGTAACTTTACCTATACTTCCCGACTCCCTCCGATTGCGTAATTCTCACGATGTCCACGTTCTCCTACGAGCTTAACGTGTGAACCACAACGAACTCGACAGGTGAAGCGAGGAGGTGAGAGTGATGCTCGAAAGTTGCTACTGCGGCCGGACGGGCGAGATCGAGGGCCGTGAACCCGTCCTTGGCGATGAGGGAAGACAGGCCTTGAGATGTCCCGAGTGTGGTCATCTGGACCATTTGATCTGGCTCCCCGAACAAACCCGTAGCCGGATGTTCGAGGAGGCGGAAAAAAGAAGTGCTGCGACGCATGGATCCTCGACCGCGGCCTGAAGCGGGTAGTGAAAACGCCGCATGGAAGGTTTCGGGGAGGACAGGGCCATCGTCCTCCCTCCTCTAAAGACGAATAGGAGAGCCGAAGATGCCTGGGCAGATGCAAGATCCACACGACAATGGTAATCATGCGGTGGTGATCGGGGGCAGCATGGCGGGGCTTCTGGCCGCGCGCGTGCTCTCGGATCACTTCGAGCGCGTCACCATAGTCGAGCGGGACCGCTTCCCTGAAGGCGTCGAGAACCGCAAGGGCGTCCCGCAGGCCCGCCACGCCCACGCCCTGCTGCCACGAGGGTTCATGATCATGGCCCGTCTGTTTCCAGGTATAGCCGAGGAGTTGGGCTCGGGTGGCGCCATCGCCTCCGACGTTCCCGCAGAGAGCCTGCGGTACCAGTTCGGCGGCTACCGGGTGCGCTTCTCAATCGGCAGGAAGAGCCTGCTGATGAGCCGGCCCTTCCTCGAAGGACACATCCGTCGCAGGGTACGCGAGCTCCCCAACGTCACCTTGCTGGAGGGACACGCCGTCGCCGGTCTCCTCTCCGACGGCGCCGCCGAGCGCGTGGGCGGCGTCATCGTAAAGCCCCGCGCCGAGGGTGCGCCCGGGCGGAGGCTCGATGCTGAGTTGGTGGTAGACGCGAGCGGGCGTGGTTCTCGCGCCGCGGCGTGGTTGGAGGAGATGGGCTTCGAGCGGCCGCCGGAGGAGCGGATCGAGATCGGCGTCGGCTACACAACGCGCGTCTACCGCAGCCGTCCCGATGACCTCTCCGGTGTGAAGTTCGTGATCGTAGAGCCCACCCCTGGTCGCGAGCGAAGCATCGGCGCGATGTTCCGCATGGAGGACGAGCGGTGGATCGTCACGCTCGGTGGCTGGCTCGGAGAACGCGCCCCCACGGACGAGGCGGGCTTCGTCGAGTTTGCGAGAAACCTGCCAGCACCCGACATCCACGAGGTAATCAAGGATGCCGAGCCGCTTGGCGAGGCCGTCAAGTACAACTTCCCCGCCAACCTGAGAAGGCGCTACGAGCGGCTGCGCAAGATCCCCGAGGGCTACCTTGTTACCGGCGACGCCTTGTGTATCTTCAATCCCATCTACGGTCAGGGCATGTCGGTCGCCGCGCTTGAAGCCGAAACGCTCGAAGGATGTCTGAAGGAAGGCTACGAAGAGCTCCCGCGCCGCTTCTACAGGCGCGTCTCGAAGGTCGTTGATACCCCGTGGAAACTTGCCGCCGGGGCGGACTTCGCCCATCCAGGTGTCGAGGGAAACAAGGCACCGACAACCGGCATCGTCAACTGGTACGTGGGCCACGTTCGGCGGGCGATCACGCGCGACGAAGAGGTGTGCCGCGCTTTCACGATGGTAACCGGGCTGCTCATGCCGCCAAGCGCGCTCTTCCATCCGAAGATTGCGCTACGGGTGCTCCGGCACTCGCTCACTCGGCCCAAGGCATTCGAACGCCAGGCAACGAGAAAACCTCCCGTGGTGGCCCCGGCGGGTGATGCGAGATGATCCGCGCATCCGTCGAAGTCCGGACGCATACGGTCGTCCGCCGCGTGAGGATCACCGCCGAAAGCATCGAGCGGACGCTTGAGCTTTGCGGTGAGAACGCCCGCATCGTCTTGCCCATAGAGGCACATTACTTCTTCGCGCCGGAGAACGCCGCCGAGTCGGTAGAGGAGCAGCCTACCGGGGCGTCGGTACGCCGCGCGCAGCTTGCCGCATGATCACCACGATCTATATCCCGCTTGAGAAGCGCAACGCCAGAGGTGCGAAAAGAGTGGAGGTCGGCATGTAGACAAAAGCAGCGCGGGCGGACGCAGGCACTATCAGTACGGAAGTCAAGCCGGCCGCCAGGCAGGTGGACGGCGACAAAGACTAACCGAAGAGACAGGAGAAGAAAGTGAAGAAGATCATGCTGGCGATGACGGTCATGGCTCTTGCCGTGGCGTTGAGCGCGGGAGTCGCACTGGCGACGAACTTCGATTGTGCCGTGGACCCCGCGGCCCTCTGCCAGGGCGGAAACAACGATGACGAGTTCACCGGCGAGGACGTGGACGACGGCGTTCAGGGCCGCAAGGACATTATCGAAGGCCTCGGAGGCAGCGACGGCGCTGAAGGAAACGGCGGCAATGACAGGATCCTGGGCGGCGAAGGCAGTGACGGTGACGTAAACGTCAACAACGAACTGGACGGCGGCACAGGCAACGACGAAGTGGACGGCGGTGACAACGCTGACGTCTTGATAAGAGGTGGGCAGGGTAGGGATACCGTCACCGGCGGGCGAGGCAGCGACGAAGACGTGATGGGCGATAACGGCAACGACACCGTCGACGGTGGGCGCGGTGATGACGACGAAGTGGAAGGCGGTGACGGCAATGATACCGTCAGAGGCGGGCCGGGCGACGACGAGAATGTGGAAGGCGAAGACGGCGACGACACCGTCAGCGGTGGGCCGGGCAACGACGGCGACGTGGGTTCCGCGGACTACGAACTCGAAGGCGGCAGAGGCGACAACACGGTGCATGGCAACGACGGTGACGATCTCATAGACGCTGACGGCAGCGACCCCGGGGATGTGGAGGACATCTTCGGCGACGACGACGACGACACGATCGAGGCGGTCGACGGCGAGGTGGACAACATCGATTGCGGCTCCGACAACGATACGGTCACCTTCGACGATGGCATAGACACGGTCGATAACAACTGCGAGAACCAGTTCCCGTTGTAGGTGGGATCCGAGAGAGATCCACGACCCACCCATCGCGGGGTTACCAACAGGCCGGGGCCATCGCGCCCCGGCCTGGAGAGAAGATCCCTTCTCATCGAGGTCACCATCCTTCGCGAGAAGGTGGAGGCAAGTCTGTCAACAAGAAAGGACACGAACGGATGATGAAGACGACGAAGAGAGTACTTTCCGGCATCTTTTGGCTGGGTAGAGGAACGGCCACGACGATGGGCGTAGCCGTGATGCTCGCCGTGATGCTGGGCGTTGCGACCACCGCTCTAGCCGCGGTGCCCGGAGATCCCTTCAAGCTCGGCAGGCTCAACACGATAGATGAGATCAGCAGGCTGATCGGGAGCACGCCCGACACAATGCTCAGGATCGACAACGACGGCACAGGGACCGCACTCGACCTGCGCGTCGAGCCGGGTAAGGCGCCAATGACGGTCGACTCGACCACCAAGGTCAATGATTTGAACGCCGATAAGCTCGACGGCGAGAGCGCGAATGATTTCGTCTCGGAGGACAAGACCTACACGGTCAATGAACTGGAAACCGGCCTCGGAGGAGGCCTGGATGAAACGGTACGTGCGGAATGCGATCCAGGTGACATCATCCTGGGTGGCGGCGGCAGCGCGCCCTTCAGGCCTGATGTCCTGCGGATTAGCGAACCGAGCTCCGAGGGTTGGAGGGTGACCGCACAGGACAATGGTGATGGCAGCACTGTCGTGGCGAACGCCATCTGCGCCGACTTCCCACCGTTGAGGTAGCGGGCCATAGCGACGTTTCGCGGCGACAAGTGGAGCGGGACGCATTGGTCCCACTCCCCGAGCAGGAAGGAACAAGACTAACCATGACGACCATCGCCAGGAAAGTGATGTGGATAGGTAGGGCAACGGTGTTCACCGCAGGCCTCGCTCGTGACGCTCGCCCTGATACTAGGGGTCGCGACCACCGCTCTGGCGGCGGTGCCCGGAGATCCCTTCAAGCTGGGCAGGATCAACCGCATAGACCAGCTGAGCACTTTGGTTGGTAGCGCAGATGGCGCCCTGCTCAGGATCAACAACGAAGGCAGCGGTCCCGCTCTCGATTTGCGGGTCCAGGAGGGCGAGGTGCCCATCAACGTCAACTCCGCTACCAAAGTCAACGACTTGAACGCTGACAAGGTGGACGGCAAGGACTCCACGGCTTTCGTGCCTGCCCAAACCTATGAGGTACAGAGGTCTACGCTGGGTGAGGGAGATGGGAACCAAGGCAACAGGGTCGCCAACTGCGATCGGGCAGATGTGCTGTTGGGCGGTGGATTTGTCACCGGCAGCCCCGAAGACGACGTGATCTCCAACCAACCGATCGAGGAGTCCGGAGTCAGCGGCTGGTTCTTCGGCTTTCAGGACAACGGCCCCAGGTCCATACAAATGGTATACGTCCTCTGTGCGGACTTTCCGCCGCTGAGGCGGTAGTGGATCGCGGCGAACGAAGATAGTGACTAGCGGAGTGACATGCTCCGCGCATTACAGGAGTCAGCGAGGCGAGGAGTACGCGCATGAGGAAGACAGCACGAGCAAACGAAACCGCCGATAACCACTCTGCGGAAGCGGCTTCGCACAAAGTGCCTCCCGGCATCGGCTCGGGCATCCCATTCATCTGGGGCCTGCTGCGGCCGCGCAAAGCCGTGGCCGGAGACGACGCCGACGGCGCTATCTCTCAGCAAGGGAGAGGGCTGGACCACGCTTCCGATGCGGCGCGGTCCGCGATGGAGGCAGGCATCACCAGAGGAGCCTCGCTGTTGTTTGGCGAGTTTGGTAGCCGAAGATAATGCTCTTGCCGGAAGACTTTAAGGGTGCGCGGCGGCATTCGCGCGGTGTGCAGAGGAGATCCCGTCATGGGAAATGTGAGGAGAAAGGCGGTGAGACCGATGAAGCACTGAGGCGCAGGCAGAGAACTAACCCGAAGAACCCAAGGAGATGCGACCGATGCAAGCAATTATCCAGCGCAAGACCTTTGCGGTGCTGACCGCAGTGGTGGCGAGCGTACTGCTGATGACCGTAGGCGCCGGGGTAGCCTGGGCGATCAACGTGGACTGTACCATCAACCCCGTGGCGCTCTGCGTAGGCGCGAACAGCGCCGACTCCCTCGAAGGAGAGGACGTGAGCGACGGCGTCGCTGGCCGCAGGGACGTCATCAAAGGCCTAGGGGGGGGCGACGGCGCCGAAGGGAACGGCGGTAACGACAAGATCTACGGCGGCAACGGCTGGGATGGTGACCTCGCCGGTAACGGTGGCTTGAACGGCGGCGACGGCAACGACTACGTGTTCGGCGGCGACGGCGACGACGAGCGAATCGACGGGGAGTCCGGCAACGACAAAGTCAGCGGCGGATCTGGCGACGACGGCTTCGGACCGACCAACGACGGCGATCTCGAAGGCGGCCCCGGCAACAACACGGTGTACGGCAACGGCGGCGACGACGAGATAGACGCCAACGACAGCCTCCCAGGAGAGGTGGAGAACATCTTCGGCGGCGCCAACGCCGACACCATCGAGGCGGTCGACGGGGAGGTGGACAACATTGACTGCGGCCCCGGAAACGACACGGTCAACGCTGACCTTGGCATAGATATTGTCGACAACAACTGCTAGGTCCGGTCTCTGGTGTAGACATGATTCTACGGAGGTCCACGACCATCCATAGCGGGGTGACCAATAGGCCGGGGCAGAAGGACCCCGGCCTATTGAAAGAGAGATCCCTTCTCGCCCACAATACTATCCATCATCCCCGAGCGGGAACATGCAGGCTTAGGTAACTTTACTCATCATCCTTATCTCCGTCCTATTGCGCAATTCTCACGATGTTCAGGAGCCTCCGCGGGTCCATGCTGTGAGTCGACAGCAGAGGTCGTGCCAGGAGCCTACAGGAGGAGCAGAGGTGAACGCAGAGTACATGAACCGTTGGCAGGGAAACAGGCGCGCGGTGGAAGCGGTCAGAGACGAGGAGGCGCGGCAGATGCAAGAGCACTTCGAGCAGGAGTTGGTGCTATCCGTGAACAGCGCCCAGTACGAGATTCTCTATGCCCTGGGAGAGGTGGATTCGTGAGATTTTTCGGGGTGGAGAGAACTGAGGTCGGTAAAGAAACGGTCTGCGTGACGGTCGAGATCAGGGAGCAAGCCGTCGTCCGGCGCGTGAGGATAACCGCCGGGAGCATCGAGCGCGCCCTCTCGATGGCCGGCCAGGGTAGGCCCGAACGTAAGGTTAGGCTCATCGTACCCGTGGACGCAGAACGCTTCACTACGAAGGAAGCGAAAAGTATGCCGAAGGGAATCTTGTCCTGCGCGGCGTTCGCGGAGGTGGCCTGAGATGGTGATGATCGAGCGTACACGTCTCGAAAGGAGAGGGATGATCTACGAGGAAGCCAACCAGTTTCACAGGTTCATGCGTAGCTTTGCGGCGACCCGTCCGGTGTCGTGGCTCTTCGCCCGCACGCTCCATCACATCGACCGCCCCGTCTTCGGGCTCACCAATGGAAAGCACACCTTCGCCAGCCTCGTCAGCGGGCTGCCGGTCGTAATGCTCACTACCACCGGCGCGAAGAGCAGCAAGAAGAGCACGCTGCCGTTGCTCGGTTTTCCTGATGGCGAGAGGATGGTCGTGGTCGCCTCGAACTACGGCCAGCGCCGCCATCCTGCCTGGTACCACAACCTGCGCGTTCATCCCGAAGCCACGCTCTCCGTCGCCGGCGAGGTCCTTCGCATGGTGGCCTATGAGGCAGAGGGCGAAGAAAGGGAGCGCCTGTGGCGGCGCGGCCTCGAAGTCTATCCAGGTTGGAGCGGCTACGAGCACCGCGCCGGGGAGCGGCGCATCCCGGTGATTGTGCTCACTCCTTTCCATCAGGACGTCGACATTTAGGCCTGGAAGAGAGGAAGGGGGTTCGGCTTCGACAACATAGATGCCAGAGAGCGCTCGACTAACTCGGGCGTGGACAACGTCTTCGGTGGGGTGGCGGGCGACACCATCCACGCCGAAGACAACAACGGAGACAACATAGACTGCGGCACAGGCGTCGACGAGATCTTCTTCGACGAAGACGTAGACTTCGTCGCCTCCAACTGCGAGACGAAGCATCAGCTCTAGTTGCTGGCTCCGACCTGTAAACACCACCGTAGGATAGGGAGATGATCACCGAGGGTGACGCGGGCATCCGCCTGCGTCACCCTCACCTGCACACAAAGAGCATTTGTCGCAAGTCCGGCGTCACTTCTTCGAATACTACAGCCGTTGCCGCGTGGATAGAGCGCGACATTATCTAGCCCGTCCGTACTACGTAACTTTACTCATTCCCCTCGTCCTTCTCCTGTTGAGTAATTCTCACGATGTAGAGAAGCGCTCGCGGCCCCAAACTGCCATCTGACAGCAAGCATACGGCGGCTAGAGAGGCCAGAGGAGATGAGCGGCATGCAAGACGTTTGTTACTGCGACAGGGTTGGAGAGGTCGAGGACAGAGAGCCCATCTTGGACAGCGACAGCCGGTGGGCGCTTCGTTGCCCCAACGAAGCCTGCGGTCATCTGGACTACCTCGATTGGCTACCGGATGAGGCCGGGTTCCTACTGTGGGGAGAGGCGAAACACAGAAGGGGTATGGAGCACGTTCATCTGCCGGATCTTGGACACACCGCCTGATGTCGCTTTGCGGCATTCGTGAAGCGAGAGCATACGATGGCGAGCAAGGACTATAGGAGGACCTCTTGATGCACTACGCGAACGATTTCGAACTGTGGCGTCAGCGCCACGACGACTTGATGCGGGAACGTGAGGAAGGACGCATTTTCCGGGTGCTGCGGACAGAGACGGCTAACCGAAACCGGAACACGACCCCCGGTCGAGCTCACGGTCGAGTCCGGAACTTGCTCCGGATTGCGTCTGAAAAGGGGGCCTGACCGGTGAACTGGCACATCAACTTCCGGCAGAGAATCGGCTCCTTCCCGAACGGTAACCACCGCGCGTCGGCCGCTCTTGATCGGGACGCAGAGACGGCCGAAATGGCGGAGTCTCGCCCCCGGACGCCTGTGGCCCCGGTCGCGACGGCGCGTCGTTCCACGCTGAGAGCTTCGATGGACGCGGGGATCACGGGCGGCATGACGCTGTTCGGTTGAACGAGGAGGATCAAATGAAAACACTATTCACGCCGGATACAGACCTGCTGCGGAGGATCTCAAAGCTTCCCACCGGGATGGCCTTGCCCCAGGCCGCTTCCTTTCTGACCCGCCTGGTAAACGACCCCGACTTCGTGGAGGCCGAGATCCTTCCCTTACTCGAAGAGGCGAGGGGCAGAGAAGAGTGGTACGTAGCCCGCCGCTATGAGGATGAGGACAGTTCCTTCTCCTTGAAAGTCTTCGTCTGGCCTCCTGGTACCAGGACGATGGTCCACGACCACTCCTCCTGGGGAGCCTACGTCTGTGCCTGGGGCGCCGTGCTCGAAGAGCGCTTCGAGCGTCTCGACGACGGCTCGCGCATCGAACATGCCCGCCTCGAGAAGGCCTGGCAACTTTCGTGGAGCCCGGAAGACGGATCCTCGACCGTGTCGCCTGGAGACGGAGGCATACACAGGGTAGGAAATCCGGGAGACGAGGCAGCAGTGTCGGTACACCTATACGGACCCCGGATCGGTGAGGTAGACGGTCGGGACTACGATCCCTCCCGCGATTACGTCTGCGACCGAACGGAAGGCTGAGCAGTTATGAGAGAGGAGGTCGGTACGTAGAAGACCGCAGCGCGGGCGAATGCGAAGAGTGTTCGCACGACAAGCACTAGCATCGATCAGCGACAGAGAAACAACGGAGACGCAATCGGCACAGACAGGAGGACCAACGGATCATGACGACAAACATCGAGAAAACTCCTAAAAGGAGCAAGACGACGAGGGTTGCCGCGGCGACGGTCTCGGCCGGGCTACTGTTGGCGCTCGCGACCGGAGGACTCTGGTCGGACTCTGGAGATGCGGGCACGGGACAGGGGGCGGCACCTGCCCCACAGACGGAACAACCAATGGGTAACGATAGCCCGAAGGACTACAGCAGTGAACCCGTGGTCCGGGCTCATCCCCGCGGTCTCCCCCGGAGACGATCGCGAGACCGCCGGGATCCAAGCCGGCCGCGGAGTCGGGTGCCCGCCGGTACCACGATGCGACGCGAATACGGAGATGTCGCAGCGGATTAGCAGGATACATCTCCCTTTTGCCCCTTCTCGATGATCCTCGTTGGGTAGGTGCGAAACGAATGTCCACCTCGCGCTCGACCTCGTGCTGACATTCGCTGCGACGGCGGGTGTCAGCCTGGTCGGTACGGGCGCCGCCGAGGCCTGGACGACTTTCGTCTCGACCTTACCGTTTGTGGTGTTCATCTTGCCCTTCATCGTGGACATGGCGCTTGCCGGGACGAGGCACGAAGGAGAAGGCAACAGCCGTGGGGCAGGCCAAGAAATTGCGGACAGGCGAGGTGATGATTGGGGGAGTGCGTTCACCTTTCCTCGAAGCCGGGCCCTAAGGCGCCTGAGGCCGCCGTGTTCGTGCATGACGACCCCGGCTCCTCGTGCGACTGGGTTGACCTGATGGCCCCGTCGGCCAGTCTGGACGGGCTGTGGCACCTGACATGCCGGGCTTCGGAACAGCCGCAGAGTCCGAAGGCTTCGACCGCACGGACGAAGGCAATGTCCGGCATCCTGGCGGCTTTCTCGAAGAGTTCGAGGTACTCAGGGCACACGTGATCCTGCACGGCTCAGGCGGCCCCTGGGGACTCGGGTGGGCGATGCAGAATCCCCATGCTTTCGCGAGCGTCGTACCCACAATTACCGGTGTGCTGCTCGACCGCGAAAGGCGACAACCCGTCCAGGCGCTGTATCATGTAGCGAACGGTGCGAAAACGGGAGGTGGACGTAAGTAAACCCCGAGGTTGCCGAGGAGGCCGGCGCTCGTATTGTGGGGGATGTGAGATCCCACTTTGCCGGTTCGTTACGCCGAAGCACAGTGGGAAGTCTTCCCCGAAGCGCGGGTCGTGGTGCTGGACGACCTAGGACACGGTTCTCTCGCAGACGACCCCGGGACGGTCGTCGAGGAGGTGGTGCTCTTTCTGCGGTGGAACCTCGTTACAAGGTGAGGAAAGGAGGATCGCCCAACCGCCGGGCAATGGAGAAGTCGGTAGGTCCGGAGAAGTCTATGCATCTTGCGTTCCGACGGACCGGAACGCCAACCAGAGAAAGGAAGCCAGATGAAGTCGAGATCCAGACGCATGTTGCTCCTCCTTGGGGTCGCCATCCTCGTGGGGGGCATCCTCGCGGGGACCGCGGCGGCACAATCCCAGGGTGGCTCCTTCAGGATCGTGCGTCCCGTGGCGGCACCCAACGGATGCCTCGAAGGCGCGCGCGGCGACGTTGCGATCACCTCCTTCGGACTGGCGGAGGTCATGACGGTGAGCGTGACCAACCTGCCTCCGAACACCGAGTTCAACCTGTTTATACTCCAACTTCCCAAGGAGCCCTTCGGTATCGCCTGGTATGAAGGTGACATCGAGACGAACGCGCAAGGCTACGGTAAAGGGGTCTTTATCGGTCGCTTCAACAGGGAGACGTTCGCGATAGCCCCCAAGAGCGGCCCGGCGCCGGTAGTTCACGAGGAAGGTCCTTACCCGGACGACTCGACCAATCCAAAGTTCGGTCCCATCCACACCTACCACCTGGGGCTGTTCTTCGACTCGCCCAGAGCTGCCCAACGGGGTGGTTGCCCCAATGACGTGACGCCGTTCAACGGAAAGCACAGGGCCGGGATCAAAGCCCTCTCCACCCGCAAGTTCCCCGACGACCGAGGCCCGTTGCGCGAGGTCGCACCGTAACGTTTTCGTCAAGAGAGTAGGCGTTTGACGGCAAGGGATAGCGCCCGTAATTCGGTTGGGCGCTATCCCTCTGCTCGGGTTAGCCCTTGGCGGTCACGTACGAGCCGTCAGTTTCTTGATCACGCAATAGCAGCTCTCCTCGGCAGACGTACTCGGCCGGCCCGGTCATGTGCACGGGTTCGTCTCCGCCGGACCATTCTATCTGTACGATGCCGCCGTCCATACGTACGTGGACCGGGCTACCGGCGAGACCTTGCTGCATCGCCGCGACCGCGACGGCGCACGAGCCCGATCCCGACGCGAGCGTCTCACCCGCGCCGCGCTCCCAAATCCTCATCCGTACCTCGTCCTCGTCCCCGGCGAACCCGAACTCCACGTTCGTCTTATGGGGGAAGGTGGGATCTTCTTCGATCGGCGGTCCAACGGCGGCGAGATCCAACGCCTCCACCTCAGCCTCGCTCTCCAGGATGGCTACCGCGTGCGGGTTGCCCATCGAGACGCGCAGGAATCGGAAACCGCCGACCTCGACCCCCGTGTCCAGGCGGGTCGCTCCCATGTCCACCCGCGAGGAGCCGTCCTCGAAGAGTACGATCTTCTTGACCCCAGCACGTGTGGCGACGCTCAGGGCTTCACCCTCGACGATGCCGCGGTCTCTCGCGTAGCGCGCTAGGCAGCGCAGGCCGTTGCCGCACATCTCGGAGGGCGAGCCGTCGGAGTTCAGATAGATCATCTCTATGTCGGCGCTCATGGAGGGAGCGGGAACGAGGATCCCATCGGCACCCACACCGAAGTGCCTGTCGCAAGACCTTCTGGCGAGGCTAGGGAGGTCCATGCCTTCTACTTCGCTAGGGTCGAAGACGAGAAAATCGTTGCCACAGCCCTGCATCTTCGTGAAACGCATAGCGAGGATTCTACCCGACGAAAACACCGTTGGGATCCGAGGGGTCATCCCGTATATTCGTCTTGTGAGAGTGAACCGCGCAAAATATCGTCGTCGCAGGCTTGGTGCCCTGTTCGTGGTCGGCGCACTCGGCCTCGCGCTTCACACCGGCGCCGGGGTCGGGGCTGAGACGCGGCCCGTCGATTACACCGTCGCGCCTGGAGATACGCTCTGGGGGATAGCCATCGAGCACACAGCTGTCTGGGAAGACCCCAGGCCGAAGGTCGAGGCCATCCGCGAGGCGAACGACCTCTCTGGGTATGAGATCTACCCCGGCATGAGCCTGGAGTTGCCCTCGAACATCTGAACCACGCGCTGCATCGCGGATGTTGCCGTAGGTGTCTTTTGTATTCGTCAACCAGATCCGGCGTGCGGGGAGGTTCTTCGCGTGGCATCATGAACCGATGAGTTTGAATGTTCTCCCTCTCGCCATCACGATGTTAGTCGGACCTGGGATCATGGCGGACATAGTCTTGATCACCGCCCCCAAGCCCGTGAGGGTCTCGGCGGGCTTCGTCGTCGTCGGCGTAGCGGTTGCGACCACCGTGGGCGTCACCGTCGCGTTCGTCCTGGTCTCCCTTCTAGGTAACAGCATCTCGCTCGGCAAACCTTCCGACGGGGGGTCTATAGGCAACGTTATCCAGTACCTGCTCGTCGGGTTGCTGATCGCGGCCGCGGTGAGGAGCTACGTAGGGCGCGATACGGCCGAGCCCCCAGGTGGATGGGCGCTCTACAGACCGCTGACCCCGGCCGGGCGTTCAAGACGGGGATGCTGCTGATCTGGCTCATGCCCTCCGACCTCGTCATTATGCTGACGGTGGGCGTGAACCTCGCGCACAATGGTGTCTCTCCGATCTCCGCCCTGCCGTTCGTCGCGGCGACCACCCTCGTTGCTGCCCTCCCAATGCTGGCATACCTGCTGTTCCACAGGCGCGCCGAGCGCCTCACGCCGAAGGTGCGCGACTGGATGAACGCGAACAGCTGGCTGGTAAATATCATCGCCTACGTCGCGTTCATCGTGCTCATCCTCTCCTGAGAGAGTGGACGAACCGGCTCGTCCTGGTGGATGCGCCAGGGACCGCACGCATGGCACAATAAGCGTCGAGACGCGATGGGGGCCGACTATCGTGCGCGAGCGTGGGGAGGTCGTTGGTATGGCGAGGGCGGGAGAAGAGATCTACAACCCGGTCCAGAACGACTGGGTCATCTGGCGCAAGACGGCCCGGGACACCGGCGGCGAGCTGCTGAGCGCCGATCTTCTGGTCTCGCCCGGCGGCGGAAACCCACTCCACGTCCACCCCCTTCAGGAGGAGCACTTCAGGTCTGTCTCCGGCACTCTCGGCGTCCAGGTGGGCGACGAGCAGCGCTGGCTCAAGGAGGGAGAAGAGGCGTTCGTCCCGCCTGGCACGTCCCACAGGTGGTGGAACGAATCGGACGACGAAGAGGCCAGGGTCGCCGTCGAGCTCCGGCCCGCCCTGAACACCGAGGTCTTCTTCGAGACCAACTACGGGCTCGCCCGGGACGGCAGGACGGACCGAAACGGCGTGCCCAATCTCCTGCAGCAAGCGGTAACGTTGAACGGCATCAACAGGGGTGAGATCTACCTCGCTTCGCCACCCGTACCGGTGCAGAAGGCGGTCCTGGCGGTGCTCGCGCCGTTGGGGAGGCTGCTCGGCTATGGAGACCATTACGGCAAGTACAGCCCTGCGGTGGACTCGGGAGGGAGCGAGCCGCCGTCTAGGATCAGCGTGATGACGAAGGGAGGGGCCCTGGTGGCCTCGCTGCTAGCACTATCTTTGCACTTGGCCATGCGGGTACGGCGTCCGGACAAGGGTTAGGCAGAGAATAGGGGGAGACGGTTTGGATGAGCGCGGCGAAGTCTGCCTGGCCGAGGAGGTCGAACGCCTCAGGCGGCTCGGCCTCTCCGACGACGAAGTCGCGAAGAGGCTGGGCGTCGACGGTAGCTGGATCGAGACCCTTGTTTCACCCGACGATGAAGAGCCCGATCCAGAATGGAAATGCTGAACCCGGCACACAAAGCGTTGAGTTTTCGGCCTACCAGTTACGCCGCAAGACCTGAAACCTGAAGCCTTTTCTATTCCGCGCGACCTCCGAGGTGTTTCGCCAGGAATTGTTCGGCGGCCGCGTAGAACTTCAGGCGATTTTCGGGACGGGCGAAGCCGTGGCCTTCGTCATCGAAGAGCAGGTACTCGTGGTCTATGCTTTTGTCTTTCAAGGCGGCGACGAACTGTTCCGATTCGGCTTGCTTTACCCGTGGGTCGTTGGCGCCCTGGGCTATGAGCATCGGTATCCTGACGCGGTCCACGGAGAACAGCGGCGAGCGCGATTTGAGGAAATCTTCTTCGGTATCTGGATTGCCGACGCGTTCGTGAAAGGTGGAGAGGAGCGGCTTCCAGTAAGGCGGGATGCTGTTTATGAGGGTTATGAGGCTAGACGGACCGACGATGTCGACGGCGCACCGGAAGAGCTCGGGCGTGAACGTGGCCCCAACAAGCGCTGCATACCCGCCGTAAGACCCACCGTAGATAGCAACCCGGTCCGGGTCGGCCACGCCTCTCTCGACGGCCCACCCGACCGCGTCGACGAGGTCTTCGTGCATCCTGCCGCCCCACTCCTTGTTGCCGGCATTCAGGAACGCTTTGCCGTACCCTGTCGAGCCCCGGTAATTCACCTGCAGACAGGCGTATCCCCGGTTGGCGAACCACTGCCCCTCAGGGTCGTAGCCCCACCCGTCCCGCACCCACGGTCCCCCGTGCACGTTGAGTACAGTCGGCACGGGTCCGACCGACGTTCCGGGTGGCAGCGTCAGGTAACCCTCTATGGTCAGGCCGTCGCGGGAGGTGAAGGAGACGGGCTCCATCCTGGCGAGGTCGTACCCGGCGAGGTCGGGTCGGGCGTCGAAGAGGTGCACGCCCCTCTTGTTCTTGCGGTCGTAGGAGTAGAAGGAGGCACCGCCTTCGTCGGCGGTGAAGGCGACGAGCCAGTTCTCGTCCGCCCGGTCGCGGCTAGAAACGGCGAAGTCCCCGCGATCCAAGGTTTCTATGGCCTCGAAGTCTTCCCTGATGTCGTCGTCGAGCACGACCCAGTCTGTCCGCGCCCTCTCGACGGCGGCGGCCTGTACCTCATGGCTGTCCGGGTGTGTTACGACCCGTCCGACGTCGTAGCGCGTGTCCTCGACCAGCGTCTCCTCGTCGCCGCTTTCGAGGTCGAGCAGGACAAGGCGCGAGGCGTTGGCCCCGCGCGAGTCTAGGAGGTACATCTTGCTTCCGTCTTGCGTAAAGCCGACTGGGGCGCTGGAGAGCGCATCCTCCTTATCCCAGGTGAGGACCTTGCGCCACTCCGCGTCCTCTTCGTCCCGCAAGAGAAGATCGAAGCCACCTTCCGGGGTTGCCGCCATCGCTCCGCGCACCCGGAATTCGGTGTCAACGACCCAGCCGATCACGCTGCCTGGGTTTTTGGCCGCAAGCCTAAGCTCGCCGGTCGAGAGGGTGAGGCGGTAGACGTCGTGTAGCTCGGGATTCTCCCTGTTCAGGGCGACGAGCAGCGTGTCTGGGAAGTGGCGGCTCTTGTCCAGGATCTGGGCCTGCACCTCGTCGAAGGGGGTGAGGTCGCGGTCCTCTTTCGTCGACGCATCCACGGCGTGTACCCGCCAGTTCTCGTCGCCACCCTCGTCCTGGAGGTAGACGATGTGGCGGTTGTCCTCCGCCCAGAAGTACACCCTGACGCCGCGCCTCGTATCGTCGGTAACGGGCTCGAAGTCCTCGCTGGGACTGCTCCCGACGGGTCCGACCCAGACGTTCAGGACGCCGTCTGTTGGGGCCAGGTAGGCGAGGCGACTCCCGTCGGGGGAGAGGCGCGGGCTCATCCGCTCCGGGTTTCCGAAGAGGACTTCGCGCGGGATCAGGGGTATCATAGTCGTGTCCGTCATGTGTTCCTCTCTATCCAGTAGGCGCCACGAAGTTTATCGCGTGCCCGGCGGAACGATGCACAATGGGACGTGTACGGTAGATTATGGGCACTATGGACGGAGAGCGTATGGAGGCCGGACGCAGGCGCCGCACGGAAGACGAGCGGCTTCTTTATGGACCGGAGCAGGCGGCGTTCAAGGGCAAGGACGCCTGGCGGGTCTTGAGGATCATGGGCGAGTTCGTGGAGGGTTTCGAGGAGCTGGCGGATCTTGGCACCGCGGTGACGATCTTCGGGTCAGCCCGCATTAGCCCCGAAGACCCGACGTACGCGGCAGCCACGGAGGTGGGACGACTACTCGGCGAGGCGGGATTCACCATCATCACCGGCGGCGGTCCGGGGGCGATGGAGGCCGGAAACAGGGGCGCGCGGGAGGCCGGAGCGCCTTCGGTCGGGCTGAACATAGAGCTGCCTTTCGAGCGGCACGTCAACCAGTACGTGGACTCCGAATTGGACTTCAATTACTTCTTCGTCCGGAAGGTCATGCTCGTCAAGTACTCGCGGGCCTTCGTCATCTTCCCTGGTGGCTTCGGGACAATGGACGAGCTCTTCGAGGCGCTCACCCTCATTCAGACGGGCAAGATCCGGAACTTCCCCGTCGTTCTGTTCGGGTCAGAGTACTGGCGGGGACTGGTCGAATGGGTGCGCAAGACGATGGTCGCTGACGGGAAAGCCACAGAGGCCGACCTCGGCCTGATGGCCCTCACCGACGCTCCTGAAGAAGTTTTGGATCTCATCCTCTCTTCAACGCACGGGGGCGAGAAGAGCTACGAGGAAGAGGCCCGCGAGGCCACGCGTGAGGCTCTCGGTGGGTCGAGACCGCCCTTCTGAGCGGCGCCTTTATCCCACGAGCACATCGGCCATGGAGTACAGACCAGGCTGCGCGCCTGCGGCAAACCTCGCGGCGCGCAGCGCCCCGTCCGCGAAGGTGCGGCGGGAGAGGGCGCGGTGTGTGATCTCGACCTCTTCGCCTCCGGAGTAGAAGACGAGCCGGTGCTCGCCTACGACCGCGCCGCCGCGCAAGGCGTGGATGCCGATCTCACCATCCTGCCTGGGTGAGATGCCCTCCCGCCCGTAGACGGCGACCTCGTCCAGATCCCTATCCCTACCCTCGGCCGCCGCCCGAGCGAGGAACAGGGCGGTTCCTGATGGCGCGTCCTTCTTGTTCCTGTGGTGCGCCTCGACGACCTCGATGTCGTAGTCCCCGCCCAGCTTCGCTGAGAGCTCCCGCACGATCTCGCTCAGTAGGTTGACCCCGACGCTCATGTTCGGGGCGAGCACGATGGGAACATTTTGTGCCGCCCCTTCGACCTTTTGCAGTTGATCCTGCGAGAGCCCAGTCGTTCCTATGACATGAGGCTTGTCGTAGGATAGGTGCCCCACGGTCGCCTCCGGCGTCGTGAACTCGACGACGACTTCGGCCTCTTCGGGCGGGTCTTGCGTGGCGGTTGCTCCGGTCTTGCCGAAGCCGCACAACTCGCCGAGGTCGGAGCCAAGCTCGGGGGCGCCCGGCTCTACGGTGCCGCCGGCGAGTTCGATCCCCTTCGCCTCCAGGGCCGCGCGGCAGAGTTCGCGGCCCATGCGGCCCGCAGCCCCGATTACGGCTACCCGGGTCACACTTCCTCGGGGGTAGGGAGGAGATGGTTCGACTCCTCCATCACGCGACGCAAAGTGTCCAGGTTCTCGTTTTGGAGTGGGATCATCGGCAGCCGCATCTCGTCCGAGCAAAGGCCGAGTATAGAGGCCGCCGTCTTGACCGGGATGGGGTTGGTCTCGACGAAGAGGGCCCTGAAGAGCGGCAGGAGCTCGTAGTGGATCTCGCGTCCCCGCTCCCAGTCGCCGGTAGAGAGGGCGTTGACCATGTCCGAGACCGCCGTGGGCGCGACGTTCGAGGCAACGGAGATCACACCCCGTCCCCCGAGCGCCATCATGGGTAGCGTCATCGGGTCATCCCCCGAGAGCACGTCGAACTCCTCGCCGCACAGGCTCACGATGTCGCTGACCATGTTCATCGAGAGCGTAGATTCTTTGACCCCGACGATGTTCGGGATCTCGGCGAGGCGGGCTATGGTCTCTGCCGAGATGGTCACGGCCGTCCGGCCCGGGATGTTGTAGAGGACTATGGGAAGGTCTGTGTTCTCTGCTACTGCCGCGAAGTGCCTGTAGAGTCCCTCCTGGGTCGGCTTGTTGTAGTAGGGGGCGACCTGCAGGGAGCCGTTGGCGCCCTCCTCTTCTGCCATCTTGGTGTATTTGATCGCCATGTCCGTGCTGTTGGAGCCCGTGCCTGCGACGACGGACACCCGGCCGCCAGCGACCCTGACGACGGTGCCTATGACGAGGCGATCCTCCTCCTCGCTCATGGCCGGGGTCTCGCCCGTGGTGCCGCAGGGGACGAGGCCGTGGACGCCGCCCTGTATCTGGAACTCGACCATCCCCTCCAAGGCCTCCACGTCCACCTCCCCGTTCTTGAACGGTGTAACGAGGGCCGTGAACGCGCCGCTAAACATCTCTCTCCTCCAGCTCGAAGTCCCTGTGCAAAACTCTCACCGCTTCCTCTACCTTTCCCGCGGGCAGCACGCAAGTAACCTGAATCTCTGAGGTGGAGACGAGCCTTATCGGGATGCCGGCCTCCCCGAGCGTCGCGAACATCCTGGCGGCATAGCCAGGACGATTCAGCATCCCCGTACCGACGACGGAGACCTTGCCAAGTTCTTCTTCACCCTCGACCCGGCCGTCCAGTGATTCTGCGATCTCCCCAACGAGCCGCAGGGCAGTACGGAAGTCGGCGCGGCGGACGGTAAAGGCCACGTCCGAGGCGCCCTCTTTGGGGGCACTCTCCACGATCACGTCGACGGAGATACCCGCATCTGCCAGGGGCGAGAAGACCCTGCTCATGGTGCCAGGTCCCGTCCGTATGTCGGTCAGGGTGATGCGCGAGACGTCCAGATCGTGGACGATGCCGGCGACCGTCTCGCGGGTTTCCAGGTATTCCAAGCTGTCTCCTCCCGTGATGATCGTACCAGGACCCTCTGTGAACGAGCTCTTTACGTGGATTTCGACCCCGTACAAGGCTCCGAGCTCGACGGCCCGCGGGTGCATCACCCTGGCGCCCCTCCACGACATCTCGGCCATCTCGGAGGAGAGGATCAGGGGTATGCGGCGCGCTCCGGGTACTATGCGCGGGTCGGCAGTGTAAACGCCGTCGACGTCCGTGAAGATCTCACACCGCTCGGCCCCCAAAACCGCCGCGAGCGCGACGGCCGTCGTATCAGATCCCCCTCGCCCAAGCGTCATCACGTCCCCCAGGGTGTTCATCCCCTGGAAGCCGGCGACGATGGCGACCTGGCCCTCGTCGAGCAAACCCCGCAGGCGGTCGGGCTGTATCCCCGAGATGACCCCGGACCCGTAACGCCCTGTGGTCTTCATGCCCGCCTGCGGCCCTGTGAGCGAGGTGGCTGCAACGCCCCTGTCGTGCAGGGCCATCGCAAGCAAGGCCACGGACTGGAGCTCCCCAGTGGAGAGGAGCTGGTCGATCTCGCGCGGCGAAGGGTCGTGGCTGACCTCACCAGCAAGCCTGAGCAACCTGTCAGTCTGTTTGCCCATCGCAGAGACGGTCACGACGAGGCCGTGGCCCGAATCGTTGGCCTTCTTTATCCGCTCGGCGACAGCGTTTATGTGCTCCGTCGTTGCCACAGAGCTCCCACCATACTTCTGGACGATGATCCCCAAAGACGATACCTTCCGACGACACTTCGCCTCGTAGCCTAGCGTATCCCCCCGTGGCTGTCAGGTATGAGGTTTCAGGTCACGGGCATCAGGCTACGGGTAAGGAACGCACGAGTTCTCCGCGGCGGGGAGCGGCGTCCAAGATCTAACGGCTGTAACTTGCCGCAGACCCTTCGCGCTTACGGCAGCGGCTGGCCGCCTGTGACGCCGAGGGTTTCGCCGTTGACGTAACTTGCCTCCTGGGAGGCGAGGAAGACGAAGGCCGGGGCGAGTTCGGCGGGCTGGGCGGGGCGGCCCATCGGGGAGGTGCCGCCGAAGCTTGCGACGGTGTCGCCGGGCATGGAGGCGGGGATTATAGGGGTCCAAACCGGACCCGGTGCCACGGAGTTGGCCCTGAGCCCATACTGCACGACCTCCTGGGCTAGGCCTTTGGTGAAGGTGATAATGGCGCCCTTGGTACTCGCGTAGGGGAGCAGGGGCGGCGAGGGTTGGTAGGCCTGGATTGAGCAGGTGTTGATGATCGAAGCACCCTCGGGCATGTGCGACAGCGCCGCCTTGACCAACCAGAACATCGCGTAGATGTTGGTCTTGAAGGTCCTATCGAGCAGCTCGGTCGAGACGTCGGCTATCCCTTCGACCGTCATCTGGTGGGCAGCGTTGTTGACGAGTACGTCGATCCGGCCGAACTCGTCCACGGCTTTCTGGATGAGACCCTGGCACTCGCTCTCTTCGGAAATGTCTCCCGGCACCCTGACGGCCTTGCGTCCCGAGTCCTCGACGACCTGGGCCGTTTCTCTGGCGTCGGGTTCTTCCTCTTCGAGGTAAGAGATCACGACGTCTGCGCCCTCGCGGGCGAAGGCGAGCGCGACGGCCCGCCCGATGCCTGAGTCACCGCCAGTGATGACCGCCTTCTTGCCTTCGAGTTTGCCGCTCCCGCGGTAGGTATCGAGGCCGTAGTCGGGCTCGGGGGCCATCTCCTGCTCCAGGCCGGGGTGCTGGTCCATCTGGGTCTGCTCCGGATAATCCGGCTGCGGATACTGTCGCGTCGGGTCCTGCTGTGTGTGCTGATCTTCCGTCATCCGAGTGGCCTCCTGTCAGAGAGATTTCGCCACCCTTTTCCCTTTCTCCTTCAGCCTCAAACACTTGGGCAAGACGCACCGCGGATGTTTAGGTGCAGCGACGCGCGGGGGATATCTCAGGCGAATACCGACGAGAAAGCGTATACATGCGAGGAGCATTCATGGGCGACGGCAAACCGCACGAGGAGATCTTCGAGGGGTACAAGAACGGCGAGGACGTACCGCTATTTTCGTACGGTGTGCTGGCCGGGACGTTCAACCTCATCTTCGCGCTCTTCCTCTTGGTGGCCAAGGTCACGGGTAGGCCCATACCCGAACGCATCGATGCCAAGGACATCGCGCTGCTGGGGATGGCGACCCACAAATTGAGCCTTGTGGGCTCGCAGGATGCGATTATGAGCCCGCTGCGTGCGCCCTTTACTGAGCTTCAAGAGAAGGAGAGCCCCAAGAAAGTCGATGAGAAGCCGAGGGGCCGTGGCCTACAGAGGTCGGTGGGCGAGCTTCTCACATGCCAGTTTTGCCTCAGCGTGTGGGTGGCCTCCTTCTTCGCTTACGGGTTCGTTCTCCTGCCGCGCGTCAGCCGCCTCGTGGCCGCCGTGTTCGCTGCGGCCACCGTCTCCGATTACCTTCATCAAGCTTACAAAGCCCTCATGAAAAGAGCCTGAAATGGATTTCAGGTAATGTTCGGACGCAGCCCCTTCCGGGGGCATAGCAGCAACTGTCAGACCGATCCGATCATGGCTCTCGTACCTGTGGCCGTTCTTGATCCAGGCCTTCGGCGATGGGAGTTTCGATCGAGATCTTGCCCGTGCGCAGGCGCGTCCAGAGCATTATCAGGAAGATTCCTGCTAGCATGGCTGCCGGGGCGAGCAGACCCCCTTCGGGACCGAACGAACCCCCGGTCCAGAGGTCCGGGCCCGCAGATCTGGTGGCGAGGAAGGTCGCGCCGAAAGGTCCGAAGCCGCTTACGGGGAAACCGTAGACGGCGCCCTGAAAGAAGTTCCAGGTGATGTGTAATCCTATCGGGATGGCCAGCTCTCCAGTGAGCACGTAGCCGAAGCCGAGCATAAAACCGGCCAGAATTATGTTGAGCGTGCTGATGATCGTGGCGTTTGGGTTGTCTGCGTGCAGCAAGGCGAAGAAGACCGAGGAGAGGGTCCAGGCGAGCAAGACCGCGCCGCCGGGACCGAGACCCGGATAATTGAGGCCCTCGGCGGCGTTCTTTAGCTGATAGCCCCGGAAGACTGTCTCTTCGGAAACACCAACGCACACGAACGTGGCGGCGGGGATAAGAATGGAGATCGCGAACGGAGCGATGCCACCGTTGGTCTCGAAAATGCTGGTAACCTCGACCCAGCCCAAGCGCATCTCGACGAGAAACACCGTCGTAATCAGCACTCCTCCCAGGACCATCCCGAAGAGCAGATCGAACCACCACCCTGAGCCGAGACGGAACCCGAACGCCGAGAAGGACCTCCTGTCGAGAAAGCGTCCGGCCAGCCAGACGCTCAGGACGGCGCCAACGAGGCCAGCCACGCTGCTAAGCAGCGGGATCGCGGGTGAGTCGGGGATGACAGACCCGTCGGGCCGGCCGCCGGATGCGGCGAGCACCAGCGTGACCACGAGCAAGTTGAAGAGGAGCGGGACGAGCACCCTGAAGGCGCAGTACTGGACCACCAACCGCCACAGCGCCCTTAGCCGTCCCGTGTTCCTGTCGAGAAACAGGTCCAAGTAGCCTCCGTCTGGGATTCGCAGAGAGGGTGAATTTCTTTGTGAGAGCGTTTCAGCCAGTCAGCATATCAGCACGGCGCTTCGGCCAATGCGTGCGAGAGCCCTGGCCTCTGGTCATCCTTCCTGGCGTCCGAGCTCTACGGTCTCATCGAGGGCCTTCATATAGCTTCGCACCGTCTGTTGGTAGGCGTCGATTTCACCGAGCGCCTTCTTCCCGGAGCGGCCCAAACCTCCGAACCTCTCCTTGAGGACTTCGGTGGTAAACAAAGCGCCACGATAGTAGGAGGTGAGTTCTTCGAGTTCCAGGGCATGCCTGTCGGGGCGTACGCTGCTCTCTCTCGCCTGGGCACCGCCGACCTCGAGCTCCGGTCCGCCCGTGAGGCGTTCTATCCTGCTCTCGAGTCTTTCGAGGGCGGCGAAGACCTCATCGTCCGGGGGCCTGTCTGCCGAATCGCGACCCGAGTAGAGGTAGCACACCTCCCCCGACTGGTCGATAACGAGGACCGAAGGCACGGCCACGCCCCAATCGGCATCCCACAGGCCGAGTAGCCTGGCGAGTTCCCCTTCTGGGTCACTCAGAAGGGGAAAAGGAAGCTGAAGTTTCCCGACCATTCTCGCGTTGTCTGGCGGGGAGTCGACGCTGATGCCGGCTACCTGGATCCCCCGCTTCTCGAACTCTTCGATTCCCCTGGCGTAGTCGGCCAACTGCCCGTTGCAGAAAGGATCCCAGTCGCCACGGTAAAAGACCAGCATCACCGGTCCGAGCTCCAACTGGCCAGAGAGGCTCCATGGATAATCCAGCTGATCCGGCAGCTCGAAGTACGCAACCTTCTGTCCGACATCCAACCCTGCCAACAGACGCTCCTCCCCTAGTGGACCCTCCAGGGTGCGAATATAGCATCGTCGGCGACGGAGTGACGCGAGGTTCCCTAGTTGCCCCCACTGTATTGCGCTTCGGCCGGGGTCTGGTCTTCGGGCGGAGGCGTGTCAGGTACTTCAGGTACTCCCCCGGAAGACACGGTAGGGGCCACCGTGGAGGCCGCTTCGGGGTCCACAGTAGGGGACGCGGATGCCGTCGGTGGGACACCTGTCGGTGGGACACCTGTCACTGCGTCAGGCTTGTTTACCTCTGGCTTTGCCTCTACGTTCGAGGTTCTCGTGATCGCCCCAGCGTCCGTCTTTGCGGTAGTCGTGTCTGCCTTGGCGGGTGGATCTATAAGGTTCCGCGTCACGCCCTGAGCCCGGGGCAGTGATCCCTGCCCCGCGTCTTCTTGCATGAGGCCAAGGAGGAGTGTACCGAGCAACGCCAGCATTGCCACGGCGGCTACTGCCAGGGTCCGAGACGCCCTCTGCGGTGCGACTTGCTCAAGGGGTTGCGTTGTGGCCTCGGGCACGACGAGAATCGGACTGAGGCCGTCCCGCACACGTTCGAGGTCGGTCATCAGGCCAGCCGCGTTCGTGTAGCGGTCGGCCGGGTCTTTGGCGAGGAGTTTCACGACCAGGGCGTCCATCTCCGCGGAGATGGACGGGTTCAACAGCCTCGGCGGCCGCAGCGGCTCGGTGACGTGCTTCATGCACATGGCTATGGCGTTGTCGGCGTCGAAAGGCAACTCGCCGGTCAGCATCTCGTAGAGAACTACACCGAGGGAGTAGAGGTCGCTCGCGGGGCCCACTGGTTCACCCATGGCCTGTTCGGGCGAGATGTAAGCGGCCGTGCCGAAAAAGCCGCTCGTCAAAGAGCCCGTGACGGCCGAGGTCGCCCTCGCTATGCCGAAGTCAGTGACCTTCAGGTCGCCAGAAAGGGTCACGAGAACATTCTGGGGTTTTATGTCGCGGTGGATCACCCCTCGCTCGTGGGCCGCTTCGAGCGCCCCCGCGATCTGGGCCGCCACCGCAGCGGCCTTGCGGGTCTCGAACGTCCCCTCGATTCGTTGCTTTAGGGTGCCGCCCGAGACGTACTCCATCGCGATGTAGCAGGTGCCGTCCTCGGACTCGCCCCCGTCGTAGACCTGGACGATGTTCGGGTGGGAGAGGCCGGCAGCGTTGCGGGCCTCGCGCCGGAAGCGCTCGGCGAACTCCTCGTCGCCGACGTACTCGATTCTCAGCAGTTTGAGCGCGATATCCCGGTCGAGCACCTCGTCGTGGGCGAGGTAGACTTCGCCCATACCTCCGCTGCCCAGGGATTTGCCCAGTAAGTAGCGACCGTCGATGATTTTCCCGCGCACGAAATCCATTCTACCCGCTAAGGGAGATACTGAAAGGTCATTTCAGTATTTCATCCCGCCACGCCCTTCGGGATCCGCTCGTCAGTACGCCGCTTCGCGGCTTGTCAGCACGCATTGGGCCTTCGGCAACTCGGCCTTTTGTTTCTGGCCTCGCCCTGCCGAGCACGAGGAACCGCTGCCTGAGGGACTCGGGTTCACGCACGTGGCGAGGCTAAGGGACGACTTCCCAACCTCTGACAAGCCCACGAAGCGGGCGCTGAAATCAGCGTTGCAAGATCCAGCGCTTCAGCCCCCCCGCCCAGTACGTTACCCTCTGCCACAGGGAAGCCTCCTCGTAGCCTTCCTCGACGACCAGGGCGCTGCTACCAGCGTCACGGCCGTCGACTGAGACCTCGACGGTGCCAAGCTCGAGACCCGTCTTGGCCGAAGGCGGAGCCTCATCGTGAGCTGCCTGCCGGTCTACCTCGAGACCCGGACCGGCGAGCGCGGACACGTTCTTGGCGGCGATGAGTTCTGTCGTCTCGTCCCTGCGGTAGGGGAGCTCGAGGTCGGCGAACGCTTCTCCGCGCTTTACGAGCGGCTTGTGTTCGAACTCACCGAAGCCGTACTCGAGCGCCGACCTTCCCGCGTCGAAACGCTGCGTGTCCCCGGCGGCGTCGAGCACCACAGCGATGTAAGATTCGTCGCCGCTCTCGGCGGAGGCCACGAGGCAATTTCCGGCCTGCGCAGAGGTGCCCGTCTTGATGCCTGTCGCGGGCCCGTAGTCGTAGCCCGAGTTGGGAACCACGAGCAGGTTGGTGTTGAAGATGTCTATCTCCCTGTTCTGCGTCGAGATCGTTGCCTCGGGCAAAGCGACGATCTCGCGAAACTCAGGGTACTCCATCGCTGCCCTGGCTATCTTCGCTAGGTCCGTGGCGCTCGAGTAGTTGCCGCTGTTATCGATGCCGGCCGGGTTCTCGAAGCGTGTATTCTTCAGGCCAAGCTCCTTCGCCTTGTCGTTCATCTTGCCGACGAACTCGTCCACGCTTCCGTCACCCAGATGCTCGGCCAGAGCGTAGACAGCGTCCGTGCCAGAGGGGACCAGGGCCGCTGTAAGGAGGTCCCTGGCGCTGACGCTGTCGTAAGGGTAGAGGCCCACGTTGCTGTAGACGGACCCGGCGTAGGCGGCCGCGTCTTCAGAGACGGTTACCTGATCGTCCAGGTTCGCGCCCTCATCGAGCGCGACGAGGGCGACCATGATCTTCGTCGTAGATGCTACGGCGACCCGCTTGTCCGGGTCTTTGCCTGCCAGGTAAAGGCCCGTGTCGGCGTCGACGAGCGCCCACGACCCGGCGTCGAGCTTGGGGGCCCCAGGAGGTGCCTGCTGTGTCGTCTCCTGGGCAACGGCCCGGTCGAGCGAGGACCCGGATACCAGTATCAGCAAGATCAGGAGCGGGATCAGGACCGCGGCGTTTCTTACGACATCTATTCTTGGTCGCACCCGTAGCTCTCCTCTGCTTTGATCGGCCGGATTAAGGTCTTCCGGCCCGTTCTCCCCTACAACGCCGCCGACGACGGACAGAGGTATTTTGCACGAGTGGGCCGCCACTTACCACCCACCGAGGACTGTATCGTGAGATTCTCCGAAAGGACCGCAGGGACCGTTGCGGGTATGATGGGATTAGGCTCAAGGTGGTCCCTGCTCTTTCGACGAGAGGAGGACGCATGGGAGACCGTCGAAGGAAGCTGAGCAGGGAGGACCTCGAGGCCATGCGCCAGGAGTTCGTGGTCGGCGAGCGCGGCGGCAGCCTCGACGACGACCTCCATCAACTCCGCCGCAGCGCCAGGCTTGGCGTGAGCCCCGAGGATTGGGCCAGGTCGCGGGGCCTGGTGCCAGCGTACGCCAGGGCGCTCAGGAGGTACCTGGATCAGAAGTAGTTTCCGGGCTGCGAACGTCCAAACACTCCAAAAATCTCGAAAAATCACTCATTTGGGGGATGCGCGACCCGTTTCCGGCGTCGTAGAGTAGGTAAAGACCGGGCGTTGAAGCCCCTCCCAGGAACCCGAGGCCCGGCAATATTACCCGTAGGATCGGGCCTTCGGTACCTTCCCCCCTCCTTACCAGCCCGATCCTACTTCTTTGGGTCAACCCTCCGGACGTAACCACCGCCGGCCTTTCTTCGTCGAAACGGTAGATGGTCTTCCGGAGGCGCACAGACTTGACGGGATACAAGGAAGCGCGTAAGCGGAATGGGCCAGAGCACCTTCGTGGCAACGGCCTTCTGGCAGGGCGTGCTCGGCCGGATGCTCTCTCCTCCCGACCCACGACAACGGCTTACGTACTACAATATCCAAGGTCGTTACCGGATCGTTTGTAGGACGATCCGTTCGTCTTCCAGACTGCGCCTTCTAAGGCATAAGAGGAAGGATGTGAGGGTCCAATGAGGATCCCGCCGACGGGATACCTGACGCTGGCGTTGCTCTGCGCGGAGCTGATTTGTGTTGTGGCCTGGGCGTTTACAGGAAACTTCCTTATACTCGTCCTCGGCATCGTCGCCGGCGTGTTGTCGGTATTCGCGGCGATGCGCTGGAAGGACTAAGAACTTGGGCGTACTCAACCTCGGATACCCGCTGTGGGTGTTGCTGTCCGTGCTCGTCGTGCTGGCCTTGCTCATGTACTATGTGCTGCGCGGACGGGTTTCGGATAGGCTGCTCGTACCCCTGGCCATCGTTCTCGCCCCAGTGTGTACGCTGGTCGTGGTGGCCATCTCTGTGCTGTTGTCGGCTTTGCTGTCTCCGCTCTACGAACCACCGATCGACTCCGTAAGACCGCAGCCCAAGATGTCGCCCGCCCCCGAACCCACGACCCTCGAGACGACCGGCCCTTCGGCATCCCCGAGCGCCTCACCCACCGTCTCGCCGAGTGCGTCGGCGACCGTCTCGCCGACAGCATCAGCGACGGCATCGGCGTCCCCTTCTCCCTGAGCGGTTCTTTACCCTCCGAAGAACCTTCGCCAGGGGCCGTGTTGCCCTACCTTACTACGGGATCTCGTAGCGTCGAGCTCGGCCTGCAGCCTGTCGGCCCGCACTTTCTCCCGGATCGCGGTCTCGCGCAGGGTGAGCTGCTCGACTTCGGCGGCCTCGAGGCGACCTTCCAGGCGATCCAATTCAGCTAGAATTTCCTCTGCCTTGTCTCGCAACGCGCCCATCCCCTCCGAGAGACGCTCCGCGGTCTCCGATGGGGTGTCTGCTTTCCCGCTGCCAGACGGGGACTTTTCAGGAGGAGAGATTTCTTCGCGCCGCAGCGCGACGGTATCGGCGGCGCCGACGGACTGCCGGCTTTCCTGGTAGGCGTGCACCGCGCCCACGGGGACGAGCCATGGTCCCGGTGCCCCCTCGACGCGCCTTGGCCCCCGCTCGCCCCTCAGCTCCCCCGCGCGGAGCATCTGGCGCACGTGTGCCGGTGAGATCCCAAGCACCCGCGCAGCCTCGTTGGCTGTATAGTAGTCGGCCTCTCTCTTCATGGAGCGTAAGTACCCTTGCCGCGTTCATTCCAACCTCAGGGGTGTTGCCGTTCCGTTACCCGCGCCAACAGCGGTGGGGGTAAGGTCTCGGGTAACCGGCGCCCGGCCCCTCTCGATTCCCCTTTCATCACAGCCCACGGGCGCCGGACTCGCACAAAGGCCGGAACATTTGCGTCTTGCCGGGATTTTGCTGAGAGATCCATCCGAGAGGTGTATAAACTCCGGGAAGACACGAGTTCACAGGAGGTTTCGCGTGAGGGTTTTGGTCGCTGGGGCGCACGGCAAGACGGCGAGGCGCCTGGTAAGGATGCTGGTCGAGGACGGCCACGAGGTCAGGGGACTTGTTCGCAGAGAGGAGCAGACCGGCGACGTCGAGGCTGACGGCGCCGAGCCCGTGCTCGTCGACCTCGAAACCGAAGAGGTCGAACGTGGAGTCGGAAGGGCCATCGAGGGATGCGACGCCGTCGTCTTCGCCGCAGGGGCCGGACCCGGGAGCGGGACCAAGCGCAAGGAGACGATGGATTACGGTGGTGCGGCCAAGCTCGTAGAGGCCGCGGAGGGGCGGGGGGTACGCCGCTACCTCATGCTCAGCTCCATGGGCGCCGACGATCCCGACGGGGGCTCGGAGGCGATGCGTCCTTATCTTCGGGCCAAGGCCAGGGCCGACGAGCGCCTGCAGGAGAGCACCCTCGATTTCACTATCATCCGTCCAGGTACCCTGACCGAAGACGAGGGTACCGGCGCCATAGATGCGGCCGGGAAACTTGGGAGGCGGGGTGAGATCCCCCGCGAAGACGTCGCCCTGACCTTCGCCGCCGCCCTCGAAGACGATAGCACCTACCACAAGACGTTCGAGATACTGGCCGGGGAGACCCCGATCCGGGAGGCACTCGCGCAACTCTGAGTTGTGGCAGACAACGCGCCGGTACGATATCTTGCAGTTGGAGATGAGGGATGCGGTTGGTTTAGATAGATGACGTTCGGCAAGAGCAGACCCCCGCTCGTGCCAGACCCCGGACAGCAGGTGCTGCTGTTGTCCGAGGACGGCTCGCGCCTCGAGGGGTTCCGTGCCGTCACCGGGCCGATCTCCACGGAGAACGGCGGAATAATTATCCGGGTGGCGATCGAGGAGGAATACAGAGCATCGAAGCGGGAAGGCCGCCGCGCCGTGAGCATGGCCTGGCCAGCCGAGAGGGTCGAGGTCTTCGTGCCCTGGTATAAGTGGCAGCGGTGGTTTACGAGATAGGCTACAGGTTTCAGGCCGCAGGTATCAGGAATTCGGGTGAACAGTCACGTTGGTGAAGTGAGTTGCCCTACCGTGTGTCGGTTCGGGCCATCCTCTCGCGTACGATCGGGGCGCTGCGAAAGAGCGCCACAGTTCCTCGGGATCGTGCTCTGCCCTACCTGGCTTCGGGTATCGGGTAGGGGTGGGCGAGGTGGCATCTTCCACGGCCGCTCCTGTCAAAGGCGACGACTTTGGTGTTTGTCGTGCCGATGTCTGCGCCTATCAGGGGCGGTTCAGCGTCCATCGGGTACTGCAGCCTTCCGAGACCGAGTCTATCGTCGTCTCCACCATCTTGGGCGGTTCCTAATCATACTGTCCACCGACGCCTGGGGCAGCGACCCGGCAGTTACGTGCCGCCCCGTTTCGTTGTATGATTCACATGCTAAGCAAGGAGGGGTCGAGGTCTAGATTTTCTGGCCCCGTCCTGCCGGGGATGGGTGGTAGGTAATGAGGAAGATAGCCGTAATTTTGGCCTCAGTAGCCTTAGCTGTGGGGCTACTCTTCTTTGGCTCCCAAGCCGGCACCCCCGCCGACTTGCGCAAGGCGAAAGCCCAGACGGTTCCCGCGCGACCCAACTTCGTCTTCATCCTCACCGACGATATGCGTAAGGACGACCTGAGGTACATGCCAAAGACCAAGAGCATCCTGAGGGACGAGGGCATGCGCTTCGAGAACGCCTTCGTCTCCAATGCTTTGTGCGCCCCTTCTCGGGCCACCATCATGAGGGGTCAGTACTCCCACAACAACGGCGTCTGGTCTAACTCCTCGACCGACAGCCCCACCACCACTATCGGTGGCTGGCAAGCGTATCAGCAGAACGATGGCGAGGAAGATAACGTGGCCACGCGCCTGGATGACGCGGGTTACAGGACCGGGCTCTTCGGTAAGTACATGAACCGCTACGCAGACACCACCTACGTTCCCCCGGGATGGGACAGGTGGTTCGCCGCTTCCACTCTAGGCGACCCCGAGTACTTCGACTACGACATCAGCGACGACGGCACCACGAGGCACTTCGGCACGAACGACCGCGATTACGTCACCGACGTGCTGAGCGTGCAAACCAATGCGTTCATCAGCAGCAGTACGTCGCTGGGTACGCCCTTTTTCGCCTACGTGGCGCCGATAGCCCCACACGCTCCGTCCACACCAGCCCCGCGCTACGTGCACGCCTACGACGGCGTGAGCGGCCCGCGCTTGCCCTCCTTCGACGAGGACAACGTCTCGGACAAACCTTCCTGGATCAGGAAGCTGCCCAACTTCACGTCAACCCAGATCGCTACCATTGATAGCCGCCACGAAAACCGGGTCGAGTCCTTGCAATCCGTCGACGACCTGGTGGAGGGGGTAGTCGATACGCTCGATAGCGTCAACGCGATGGATAACACCTACATCTTCTTCACCTCCGACAATGGCTTCCATCACGGCGAGCACCGCGTGCCGGAACAGAAGTGGCGTCCCTACGAGGAGGACGTCAGCGTGCCCCTCCTGGTGCGCGGGCCCGGGGTGGCGACTGGCAAGACCACCCGTAAGCTGGCCGTCAACACCGACTATCTGCCCACCTTCACGGACCTGGCTGGTGCCAAAATCCCACCATACGCCGACGGACGCTCGCTGGAACCTGTACTCCATGGCGGGGTAAGCACCTGGAGGAGCGCGGTCCTACTCGAATCCCCAGCCAACTACTCGCCCGCCTACAGGGGCATCCGCACGATCAGCACCAACGGCATCCCCAAACGCAAGTACGTCGAGTACAGGGGCGGCGCAAGGGAATTCTACGGGTTAAGTTCCGACCCCTACGAACGATCCGATACGTATAACCCACGCAACCCACCATCTGGCCTTGCCTCACGTTTGCAAGCGCTGAAGACTTGTGCCGCAGAAACCTGCCCGGCCGCCGAGGACTGATCGTAGGCCTCGGTTTTTCTATGGAGCGTCCTGTTGAACGTTGGCGGGTGGTCCTTTGTCGGGGGCGGTTCGCGAACCGCCCCTACGTGTTTCGTGCGGTGCCGGATTCGGCGAGCGTTTCTGTGACGGGGCGGCCTTCGTGGATGATACCTTTCAAGGCCTGGATCATGCCCCTCGTGTCACCGCTTTGCCAGATGTTACGGCCGAAGACGACACCAGCGGCGCCGGCTACTGTAGCGTCGTGGACGACCTGTAGCGTCTCCCCGACGGTCTCCATCCTGGGTCCACCGGCGATCAGGACCGGCACCGGGCAGTTGTCAGTAACCCTGTCGAAATCCTCCGTGTAGTACGACTTGACGAGGTCAGCGCCGTGCTCGAAGCCGATGCGCGCGGCCGAGGCCATGGCGTCCGTGGCCTTGGGGTCGGGGATGCGCTCGCTCGGGCAAGGTAGCGCCTCGACTACTAGCGGCAGGTTGGCGCGCAGGCACTCGCCGGCCACCCTGGCTACGATGCGGTAGGTCTCCAACTCGACCGGGATACCGACGAACGCCATCAGCACGACGCCATCGGCCCCGAGCAGGAGTGCATCTTCCACCGAATGCAAAAGGCTCCACTCCGTGTAGGCGAGCCAGTCCTCCCTGTAGAGGCTCGGGCCGCCGTCGAGGCGCATGACAGTGGGTATACGGCCGGTGAGTTGTTCTTTGTAGCGCTTCGCCACGCCGAAGGTCGTCATGATGGCATCAGCGCCACCCTCTACGGAGGCCTCGATCACCGCCCCAGGGTCCTCCAAACCTTCGATGGCTCCGTAGGTGCTCGCGTGGTCCATCGCCACGACTAGCGCCCTTCCATCAGCAGCGAGTATCGGCACTCTCCCCACCATCATCCCTGGCTTTGAGATCCAAGTACCGGGTAAGATACCGCCTCTTCCGGCCTACGTTTGAATGGCCCGGCGTGTCCTCTACTCGTGCTCGTGGGCGTGTTCCTCTTCGAGTCCGGCCTGGTGGGCGTGCTGGTGTTCGTGGTCGTGCTCGGTATGGTCGTGATCGTGCTCGGTGTGCTCGTGTGAGTGCACGGTATCCCCGTGTTGATGGTCGTGCTCGTGGGGCTCGCCGTGGGCGTGTTCGGACATCCTTATCCTCCGTCAACGCTTGCCTGGTAACCTAGGTTACCAACGGCTGTGAACCGGATCAAGAAGAGAACATGCGATCTGGCCAGTTAGCTCCCTGCCTACATCGCGGGGCTCCCTCCTTGATGGATTCCCGTGTGCGCGGGAACGATTTGGGCGATGCCACCATTGATTGGCGCAAGGTCGGGAGCGCCTCAAGTAGTCGGCTCAGCCGGTCTCGAGCGCTTCCCTGATCAACTTCCGGTCGTGCTCCCAGGCGAAGTCGAGTCCATCCACTTCCTCCGCAGTGATCCAACGAAGTTCTGCTACATCATCCGCCGGATTGGGTTCACCAGCTACTATACGCGTCCTAAAGCCTATCGCGAGGACCCAGGGGCCATCGAAGCCGTAGGTGTGCGTGGCGAGCAGGATAGGGTTCCCTTCGACCTCGACCTCGACCCCGAGCTCCTCCCGCGCCTCCCGCCTGAGGCCGTCGATGGGATGCTCCCCGATCTCCAGGAAGCCTCCTGGCAGGTCGAACTTTCCTTTCTCCGGCTCTATGGCCCTCACCGTAACAAGCGCCCTGCCGTCCCGCACGATGGCTGCCCCGACCGTAGGGGCAGAGTTACGGTACCAGGACCGGCCGCACTCCGGGCAGGTTACGCCTCCGCTCGGGCGCGGGTTTCCGAGGGGCGTACCGTCCGCGGGGCAGAAGCGGAACGGCTCTGTGTTGGAGAATGGTGCCTGTTCCTCGTCGGTCACACGCGGGCTCTCACCAGTTCTTCGGCGACACCGGTGAGCTGGTCGACGCTTCTTACGACCTCGACGCGGTCGCAGAGCGGTTCGTAGAGGGGCATGTCGCAGGAGCCTAAATCCCAGCCCCATTTCGGTTCTGGCGTGATCCAGACCGTCTGCCTGACGTGCTGTGTGATTTCCTCCAGCGCCGCCACGTTGGGCTCTTTGCCGTTGTTGCGCCCGTCGCCAAGTATCACCAGCGTCGTCCGGTGGTTGAGCGACGGCAAATACTCGTTCCTGAACTGTTCGGCAGCCTTGCCGAAATCGCTGTTCACGTCGGCGTCGAGCACACGCCCAGAGAATACCTGGTCCACGGCCCTATCCATGCTTGTCTCCTCGAAGAACTGAGTGACCTCGGCCACATCGGCTACGAACACGAAGGTACGCACCTTCGAGAAGAGGCTCTGCATCTGGTAGACCAAGTGCAACCAGAACCGGCTCATGTTCCGCGTGCTCATGCTGACGTCGCACAACATTACGACGCGCGGGCGTTTCTCGTGGTGGCGACGCAGGACAGGTTTGAAGGGGATGCCATCGTAGCGGACGTTGCGGCGAAGTGTGTGGGGGACGCTGATGTGCCCTGTCCGGTCCTGCTTCAAACGGCGGGTCTTGGCGCCGTGGATCTGTCGCGCGATGCGCCTTATGGCCGCCTCCGTCTCCCGCTGTTCGGCGGGGGAGTAGTCGAAGATCTTACGCAAAGATCGGCGCATCAGGGCGGAGTCGTCCTTCTTTTTTTCGAGCTGCTTCTGGCGTTCGACCATCTGCTCGATGAGCTGAGGCAGTCCGCGCAGGATCTCTTCGCTCTGCTCCTCTAGCTGGCGTATGAGCGACTCGTCCACCTCCAGGTCGTGCAGATGATCCACGAGCCCCTGAAAGTCCGCGGCTGAGACGTCGAGCGGCAGCTCCTGGCCGCCGTCGCCGTGGGTGACGAGGTCGCCGGGGCTGAACATGCCGCGGGCCCGGCGCAGCTTGAGTTGATGAGTGATGCGCTGCAGTGCCTGATCCAGGGCCCCAGGCTTGCGGTTCAGGATCAACTCCTGCGAAAACATCGAGAGGCGCATCTTGTCCGCCTCACCGTGAATATCATCCGAAGGACGCATCTTGTCCTCGTCGAAGTGGCGGCGGAACTCGGTGTTCTCGCTGTCCTCGTGGCTGTGCTCCTCCGAGTCCGGCGCCTCGCCAGCGGCGTCCTCGCCAAACTCCATGCTACTCGGCTGCCCGTGGTCGTGGTCATGGTCGTGCACATCGAGCTTCGCCGTCCGCTTCTCCGCGGTCGGCCGCAGACTGAAATACAGGTCGAAGAGCCTGTCGAACGTCTCGATATCATCCGAATTCTTGATGAGCGTAGTACGCAAAGTGTCGCGCACCACCCCGCGCTCACCCAGCCCGATCTTCTCCAGTGCGTGCAATGCATCCAGGCTCTCGGCTGGAGATACCCTCACCTGGTGACGCCTCAACACCTGCACGAAGTCATTTATTACGGTGTCCATAAGTTACTAGTGCGTGTGCTTGTGGGTGCTGCGGTGCATCTCATACATCGCCTCGTTCGGGTTCTCGCCCGTGGGCTCCTTCTGGCCGAGGTCTTTGCCTTCCGAGGCTCCCTTTACGTGTGCGAGCACCTTCTCGGCGTCGCGATCGTACTTGACGATCACGCTGAGGGTCTCCTCGATGAGGTCTTTGTCGATGTGCGGAGCGCCGAGCACGACGAGCGAGCGCGCCCAGTCAAGCGTCTCCCCGATGCTCGGCGACTTGCGGAGGTCGAGGGTTCTTATCTCCTGGATGGTCTCGACTAGTTCCTGCGCCAGCGCGTCGCCGACGCCGGGGGCTTTGAGGCGTACTATTTCCAACTCAACCTCGGGGCTCGGGTAGTCGATCTGCAAATGCAAACAGCGGCGCTTGAGGGCTTCGCTTAGCTCCCTGGTGCGGTTAGAGGTCAGGATCACCACTGGAGGATGCTCCGACTTGACCGTCCCGATCTCGGGTATGGAAACCTGATAGTCGCTCAAGAACTCGAGCAGGAACGCCTCGAACTCCTCATCGGCCCGATCTATTTCGTCCAACAACAGCACCGGCGGCGTCTCGGAGGTTATGGCCTGTAAAATGGGCCGCTCCACCAGGAAGTTCTCGGAGAAGAAAACGTCCTCCTGCTCGCGTAACTTGGCGGCAGCCTCGCGCAGGCCCTTTGTTGGCCCGAGGACTTCCCCAATTTTCTCCCGCAGCACCTGCGTGTACAACAGCTGCTTACCGTACTCCCACTCGTAGAGGGCCTTTGCCTCATCGAGGCCCTCGTAGCACTGCAGGCGGAGGAGCGGCCGGTCCGCGGCTCCCGCGAGCGACTTAGCAAGCTCGGTCTTGCCGACGCCAGCCGGACCTTCAATGAGGACCGGCTTGTCTAGCTTCACGGCCAAATACACCACCGTCGCCAGGCGCCGGTCGCAGACGTACTCCTGCTCCGCGAGCCTCTCCCTGACGTCTTCGATGCTCTCGAACAAAATGCTCCTTTTCGCGAAGGTCAGCGCACTCGTTAATATATCGTCTCAAATGGCGGGAGCGGACGGATGCCCGCTCCCGTTCTTCGTTCTGCTTGCCGAGTTCGTCTGTCTACTGAGGTCCAGGCCGTTCGGTCGCGGTTTGCTGCGTCCTGCGTCCCATCTCAGGGGCGACACCCCAGATGCTCTGCCTGTAGCCGTTGCCCGTCTTGACCTCCATGCCGTCGTACATGCAGTCGCGTAGTACCTCTTTGGCCCCACCGACCGTGAGGTCGCGCGGGTTGCCGGGCGTACAGAGGTCTCCCATCATGTGCTCGGCCATCTTCTGCAGCTCGTCGTCGTCGGACTCGATTGCCGCGTTGGTCTTACCCTCGTAGTAGCCTTTGCCCATCCTCGTCTTCGGGTACTCTCCGACCTGACTCCAGCTCTCCGGGCAGCCGCAGTCCTTGACGAGCCGGATGACGGCCTCTATAGCCGCGTCCGCAGCCTGCGGGACGTTCATGCCCTTGGTGTCAACCCCCATCGCCTCGGCGATGTCAGCGTACTTCTCCGGCGCCGCCGGCTGGTTGTACGTCCACACCCTCGGGAGGCCAATGCCGTTGTTCAGGCCGTGGTGGATATCGTAGTAGGCGCAGACCGCGTGCGAGAGGGAGTGCAGGATGCCGAGCAGGCCGGTCGAGAACGCCTGGGCCGCCGTGTATTGCGCCCAGACCATCTGCTCCATCGCCTTGTAGTTCTTCGGGTTGTACGTCGCCTCGCGCAGATTTTCCTGGGTCAGCCGGATCGCGGCCAAGGCTATCGGCGTCGTCGATAGGTGCTGCACGCGCCCGACGTAGCACTCCGAGGCGTGGGCCAGCGTGTCGAAGCCCGTATACGCCACGTACTCAGGCGGCTGCGTCATGCACAGGATGGGGTCGTTGATCGCCAGCGTCGTGATCGCCGCCCGGTCGAAACCGACCCACTTGTGCGGCGCATCTGGCGACGAAAGGTCCGTGATGACGTACGCAGGCGTTGTCTCAGAGCCAGTCCCTACGGTCGTGTTGATCGCGATGTGGGCCGGATTGTCTAGCGTCTCCGAGGCGTTCAAGGCCTGAAACTCGTTGACGTTCCTGCCATCATGCGCCGCGACGACGCGGGCCCCTTTGGTCGTGTCGTGCGAGGAACCGCCGCCGATGGAGACGAACCCGTCGCACTCGCCCTCAGAGTACGCCTTGTAGGCGTCCATGACGTTGTAGTCCTTGGGATTGGACTCGACCTTGTCGTAGACCGTCACCGAGACGCCAGCATTCTCGAAGTTGGTCTTGCACTCGTCGATGATCCCCGTTCCACTCAAGCCCGACGTCACGAACAGGACGTGCTGTAAGCCCATCGCCGCCGCCTCGGGACCGGCATTCTCATACGCCCCAGCCCCCAACAGCGACCGTGGCTGCTTGAAAAACTCCTTGATAGGAAACTCGAACATGCGTGAGGTGTCCACTAACCCCTCTCCTTTCCCTCTCTATCTATTCCATGCAAGCCGGCCAGAAAGCCGGACGTAAGCCCCTAAAGTTCCTCCTACAAGCGTTTGTGGTTCGGCCTATCACCTCTTTCACCCAGAACTGTTACTACAATGTAACAGCGTTCCCTCGCCCCGCGCAACACTAAACCTTTCCGGGGTAGGCTAGGTTACGAGAATGGCTTTATAACACGATTGTGGGGCTCGGCGCCCTCGTGGTCGGCCGAACCACGGCTCTTGACACAACAATACTTTGATACTACAAATGTCGTCATGAAGCCTTTGTCACGGACGAGTGCGGGCACGCTCTACCACCAGCTCCTTGGAGTTTTGCGGGGTCGGATCGAGTCCGGTGAGATCGGGGTTGGGGACAGGTTGCCTAGCGAGGCTGACCTTGTCTCGGACTTCGGGGTTAGCCGGACGACGGCACGGCGGGCGCTGGACGAGCTCAGGCGCCAGGGCTTCGTGCGGCGGGAGCCTGGACGGGGGACGTTCCTGGCGAGCCCGCGGCTACGGTCCAACCTGGCGTACCTGCACAGTTTCTCTGAGGAGATCGAACGCCGCGGGTACACGCCGGGAGCGAGACTAGTTAGGCGGGAGGAGAGGATGGCCAGCGAAGAGGTCGCGGCGCGGCTGGAGATCGAGGCGGGGGATGAGGTGCTGTTCGTCAGGAGGTTGAGGCTCGCTGATGAGCGTCCGATCTTCGTGTGCGACTCGTACTTGCCCATCGGACGCTTTCCTGCTCTGAAGGATGCCGACTACGCAGCCGTCTCCTTGAGCAGGCTCTTCGAAGAGAGGACCGGGCGCAAAATAGAGCACTCGCGGCAGTGGATCGGGGCCGCGACGACGACACCGGATATAGCCGGTCTGCTCGAGATACCCACCGGGGTACCCGTGCTCGAGGTACGTCGCATTACCTTCGTCACGGGCGAAGCGCCCGTCGAGCTCGTCGAGGCACACTTCCACCCCGAACGCTACCAGCACTACAACGAGCTCTCGGTCAGACCCGTCGAAGTTCCGATGTAGCAGACGCACCCTACCGGGCCACTCCACCGCACGCTCGGGCTGGCGCCTCGGGGCCCTTCGGCACGCCGCCTCAATCGCTAGTCAGCCGTTGGTAATCCGCCACGAAACGTGGCCACGAACGTAGAACCTTCGCTCACGTCTACGCCGAAGGCGAAATCCGACCGGGCAGACGCTACCTATGAGGGGGACGCTGGAGAAGGTATTCGCTAGTCTGCTTTGTGCGAGGCGGCGAGCGAGGCGACGCGGCCGGAGATCAAGGCTCCCATCTCCTCGAGCAGGGCCTCGTCTTCATGGGTGAAGGCCCCGACGGTATCCGAGTCTATATCGAACTCGCCGACTATCTCGCCGGCGTCCCTTATGAGGACGACCAACTCAGAGCGGGTGTGAAGCGAGCAGGCCAGGTAGTTCTCTATCTCGCGCACGTCATCGACGACCTGGTTACGGTCCTCGGAGACGGCGGTGCCGCAGACACCTTCGCCGATCGCGATGCGCGCGTGGTCCGCCGGCGCCGTGCGGGGTCCGAGCACGAGCACGTCTCCCACCAGCACGTATATTCCGCTCCAGTCCCACAATGGCCGCGCCTCGTGTAGTCGCCGCACGACCTCGTTCAACACCTCATCGTTCGGCGCGTCCGAGGCGACTAGTTCCTCCACCCCGGATCTCAAATCCTCGCGAAGCCCCAGCTTCTCACTCATCGACGGAATCCTTCCTTCTCTGAAACGTCTTCCGCCAATGATAACGTCGCCCCTGAAAAAAATCCGTGAAGATCCCACACCCGATGACACGGTTTGCTGGGGCGTTTCGTGAACCGTCCCTACTAGCCGGAGAAGAAACCCGATGTATCCCACACTAGGATAACGCCATCGCTTGTGGGGTCCTGCGTCACACCGACCAGCTTCCAGCTCTGCCGCGCACCCTCGTTGATCGCCGCCTGCAAAGCCGCCACTGAGGAGCCGCCGGCCTCCTCGGCGTCGAGCGACGCGTACTGCGCGTAGTAGCGCTCGGCTTCCGGTCGATCAGGAGCATCCCTCTGTTCCTCGGTCATGTCCTTCCTCCGTTCTTTCGGTCACCCCACGGGCAAACTGCACGCCCATGATGCCACCGACAGCAGCCAGGTGCACCCGCTAGAAACTCGCCCCTCGTGGACCGTTGCCGATCTGTTACTACAATGCTACAGTCCTGGTTGACGGTAGAGGGATACATGGGGAGTATCTACCGTATAAATGCGTGGAAAAAGTTGCCGTGCTAGACTGCCACACGCTTTGAAAGAAGAAGGACAAAGGGTGACGGAAAGGGGCTACACAAGGGCGCTTTGATCGGCGAAGGGGCGCCGTCTTGTAATACGGATGACGGCGGTTTCGGCGCGAGCAAGGGGATGCTAGGGGTCAGAAAGTGGACGACCGCCCGGTGGAGTGGGCGGGACGTCGAGGGATAGGAGGAAAGTGTTGCGAAAGGTACAGGTCAAGGCAAACGGGCGGGACTTCGAGCACGAGGTCGAGCCCAGGATGCTCCTGGTGCATTATCTGCGGGAGGAACTGAACTTGACGGGGACGATGGTCGGGTGCAACACCTCAAACTGTGGGGCTTGTACGGTGCTCTTGGATGGCGAGTCGGTCAAGTCGTGTACCGTCTTTGCTGTGCAGGCTGACGGGCATGAGATCACCACGGTCCAGGGCATCGCCGAGAACGGGAACTGGCATCCTATGCAGACGGCGTTCCACGAGCAGCATGGTCTCCAGTGCGGGTATTGCACGCCGGGCATGATTATGGCCTCCATCAGCCTCCTTGAGGAGAACCCGGACCCGACAGAGGATGAGATCCGGGAGGGTCTCGAAGGCAACTACTGTCGCTGCACGGGCTACGAGAACATCGTCAAGGCTGTGCAGCAGGCCGCCGGACAAACGGGTTAGAAAGAGAGGCACGGAGTGACCGAAGCACCGGAGAAGTACGTCGGTGGCGGCGTACCGCGCAAGGAAGACCCGGCCCTCGTAACCGGGCGGGCCAACTGGACGGACAACATCAAGCTACCTGGGATGCTGCACATGGCCGTGCTGCGCAGCCCCTTCGCCCACGCGAAGGTCACCAACCTAGATGTCTCGGCGGCGCTGGAACAGCCCGGCGTAGTAGCGGCCTTCACGGCCGAAGACCTGGCGGGGGACTGGGCGGCGGCTATGCCCTGCGCCTGGCCGGTAACCGAGGATATCAAGATGCCGGACCACTGGCCTTTGGCCAAGGGAGAGGTCAACTACATGGGCGACGCGGTCGCCGTGGTGATCGCCGACGGCCGCTACACGGCCCAGGACGCGCTTGAGTTTATCGAGGTGGACTACGAGCCGCTCGACGTGGTCCTGGACATGGAAGAGGCTATCAAGGAAGGCGCTGCCCTGGTCCACGAAGACCTCGAGACCAACACGTCCTACGTGTGGCCGCTCGAGGTTGGGGATGTCGAGGGCGCGTTCGAGCAGGCCGACGTGGTGATCAAGGAGCGCTACATCCAGCCGCGTTTGATCCCCAACGCCATCGAGCCCCGGGCCGTGGTCGCGAGCCCGGAGCCGACCAGCGACGGGATAACGCTCTACACCGCGACCCAGGTCCCCCACATCGTCAGGTTGATGCTCTCGGCGGTGACCGGGATTCCGGACCAGCGGGTCAGGGTGGTGGCGCCTGACGTGGGTGGGGGCTTCGGCTCCAAGCTCAACTTCTACGCCGAAGAGATACTCACGACCAACATCGCCAAGAGGCTTGGGACCCCGATCAAGTGGGTCGAGGACCGCTCCGAGAACTACATGGCGACCATCCACGGACGCGACCAGATCCAGGACATCGAGCTGGCCGCCACGAGCGACGGCCGAATCCTCGGGATGCGGACGAACCTGCTCGCGGACATGGGCGCGTACATGCAGCTAGTCACACCCGGCATCCCGATCCTCGGCGCCTTCATGTACTGTGGCGTCTACCAGTTCGAGGCTTACTCCTTCACCTGCACCGGGGTGTTTACAAACAAGACCCCGACAGACGCCTACCGCGGCGCGGGGCGACCCGAAGCCGCCTACGCCATCGAGCGCATCGTGGACTCGCTCGCGCGCCGGCTGGATATGGACCCGGCCGAGGTCAGGCGCAAGAACTTCTACGAACCCTTCGACGAGCCGACGACGACGCCGGCCGGCATCCAGTACGACTCGCTCAACCTGCCGATAGTCCTCGACCGGGTGCTTGAGATGGCGGACTACGACGCCCTTAGGGAAGAGCAAAAGCGCCGTCGGGAGAGCAACGATCCCGTCCAGCTAGGCATCGGGTTCTCGACGTACACGGAGATTTGCGGCCTCGCGCCCTCGCAGGTCCTCGCCTCGCTGCGCTACGGCGCACCGGGCTGGGAGTCGGCGACGGTCAGGATGTTCGGCTCGGGCAAGGTCGAGGTCGTCACGGGTACCTCACCCCACGGCCAGGGCCACGTCACCTCGTGGTCCCAGATTGCCGCCGACGCCCTCGGAGTTACGCCCGACGACGTAGAGGTCCTACACGGGGACACGGCAACCTCCCCGCACGGTCTGGACACTTACGGCTCGCGCAGCCTGCCCGTCGGTGGCGTTGCCGTGCATCTTGCGGCAAACAAAGTGCAGGACAAGGCCAAGAAGATCGCTGCGCATATGCTCGAAGCCTCCGAGGACGACCTCGAGTTCGAGGGCGGCAAGTTCAGTGTGGCCGGCTCGCCGGACCAGAACGTCACCATAAACGATGTCGCCAGCGCGGCGTTCGGTGGCATCAACCTCCCCGAGGGCATGGAGCCCGGCCTCACAGCCGACACCTTCTACGACCCGCCCAACTTCGTTTTCCCGTTCGGGGCCCACATCTGCGTGGTCGAGGTAGACACCGAGACCGGCAAGACCAGCGTGCGCGACTACTTCGGCGTGGACGACTGCGGGCCGGTCATAAACCCGGTCATCGTCGACGGCCAGGTCCACGGTGGGATCGCCCAGGGCATCGCCCAGGCGCTCTACGAGGAGGCCGTCTACGACGAGGACGGAATGCTCGTCACCGCCTCGATGGTTGACTACATGATCCCGGGCGCACCCGAGCTGCCGAACTACACCCTGGACCGGACGGTGACGCCCTCGCCCACCAACCCCATGGGCGTAAAAGGCATAGGCGAGGCCGGAACTATAGGCTCCCCGCCCGCGGTCATCAACGCGGTCATCGACGCCCTGGCGCCTTTCGGGGTCACGCACATAGACATGCCCGCCTCCCCAATGCGGGTGTGGGAGACCATCCAGGCCGCGCAGAATGGGGGTGACGCGTAATGTACCCGATGCCCTTCGACTACGAGGTCGCCGAATCGGTCGACCACGCGATAGAGCTTCTGGGCGAGCACGGCGACGAGTCCAAGCTCCTGGCCGGCGGGCACTCCCTGATCCCGCTGATGCGCCTCCGCCTGGCGACACCCACGGTCCTCATAGACCTGGGCCGCGTCAACGACCTGAGCTACGTCCGCGACGATGGAGACCACCTCTCCATCGGTGCCCTCACCCACCACCGCGACGTACACCACAACGAGCTGGTCCAGGAACACTGCGGCATCCTGGGCTACACCGCCGGCCTGCTCGGAGACCCCTCGGTCCAGCACCGGGGAACCATCGGCGGTGCCCTCGCCCACGGCGATCCCTCCGGAGATCTTCCGAACGTCGTCACCACGCTCGAGGCCGAGCTGGTCATCAAGGGTCCGGACGGTGAGCGGACGGTACAGGCGAGCGATTTCTTCCAGGACTACCTGATGACCGACCTTGACGAACGGGAGGTCATCACGGAAGTGCGGGTCCCCAAGCTCGGCCCGAACACCGGCTGGGCCTACAACAAGTTCAGCCGCCGCTCGCAGGACTGGGCGATCGTTGGCGTCGCGGCCGTGGTGGAGCGGAACAACGGCTCGATCGACTCGGCCCGTGTCGGCCTGACGAGCATGGGCTCGACACCCATCCGGGCGAGGGCCGTCGAGGAGGCGCTCTCAGGGGCCTCCCCCGATGCGGTCGCGGAGGCCGCTGAGGCCGCCGATGAAGGCACCGAACCGGCCTCGGACGGTGCGGCCACGGCCGAGTTCCGGCGTCACCTGGCGCGGGTGTGGACCCGGCGGGCCGTGGAGGAGGCCCTGTCTCGTTGAACAAGGCACCGAACGAACGCCGGGGGGCGCTGCCCCCCGGCGTTTCTCGTTCTTCGGATCTCTCCGAGCGGTTGCGCGGGGGCGACTACCTGGCGGGCGAGGGTCTGAGTACCGCCATATTCCTGGCCCTGAAGCTAGGTCGTCCACTATTTCTCGAAGGTGAGGCCGGGGTCGGCAAGACCGAGGTGGCGAAGGTGCTGTCGCGGGTATTGGACACACCCCTGATCCGTCTCCAGTGCTACGAGGGCATAGACGTTAATCAGGCGGTCTATGAGTGGGACTACGCCCGCCAGCTCTTGCACATCCGCACCGCCGAGGCGCTTGGGATGACCGAGGATCGGGCGCACTTCGAGGATGAACTGTACACCCGGCAGTTCCTGGTCAGCCGGCCGCTGCTCGCTGCGCTGGAGCACCACGGGGCGATGCCGCCGGTTCTACTCATAGACGAGATCGACCGCGCCGACGACGAGTTCGAGGCATTTTTGTTAGAGATCCTCTCGGACTTCGCGATCACCATCCCCGAGCTCGGCACCGTCCGGGCCGAACGGCCGCCGGTCGCCGTCCTTACCTCCAACCGCACCCGCGAGGTCCACGACGCCCTCAAGCGCCGGTGTTTGTACTTCTACATAGACCATCCGGGACTGGAGCGGGAGGTGGAGATCGTACGGCTCAGGGTTCCCGGGGCCGAAGAACACCTGGCCAGGCAGGTGGCCCACGCCGTGCAGAGCCTTCGAAACATGGACCTGTACAAACCACCAGGCATCGCCGAGACTCTGGACTGGACCGAGGCGCTCGTGGCGCTGGGGGCCAAGGATCTCGACGAAGACCTCATCTCCGCCACCCTTGGCTCGGTCGTGAAGTACCGTGAGGACCAGCAGCGGACGATGGGCATGGCCCTGAGTATGCTCACGGGAGCGGGCGGTGCCTGAGACCGCCGCACCGCCCCCTATCCTGGACGCGGCCGTCACCTTCGGGCGCGTGTTGCGGAGGGCAGGGCTGCCTGCTGGGCCCGACCGGGTCGTTGAGTTCGTCAGGGCCGTGGAGGAGCTCGACGTAACCCGTCGCGAGGACGTGTACTGGGCGGGCAGGATCACATTGTGCTCTCGCCCCGAGGACGCTGAGGTCTACGACCGCGCGTTCCGCCTCTTCTGGGACGGGGAGGAGCCGCCGCGTATAGTCTCGCCCCCAAAATCCAGGCTCTCCTTATCCGCGGCCGAGGACTCCGTGCAGCCGCCCAAAAAGTCCGTCGAGAAGGGGGAGAGGGGCGAGGAGGCCGTACGGCTCCGCTACAGCCCCGTGGACGTGCTGCGCAATAAGGACTTCGCCGACTGCACCCCGGAGGAGTTCGCCGAACTGCATAAGCTCATGGTGAACCTCAACCTCTCCGGTGCGCTACGGAAGAGCCGGCGGCTCGGTCCCGCGCCCCGGGGCCGCCGCGATACCCGCAGGACCCTGCGGGACGCCCTGCGCACCGGCGGCGAGCCTTTGCGCCACCGCTACCGCAAGGCCAGGGATCAACCGCGGCGGGTGGTTCTCTTGTGCGACGTCTCCGGCTCGATGATCCCGTACAGCCGGGCGCTCCTGCGGTTCATGCACGCCGGTGTCGCTTCGGGAGAGCCAGTCGAGGCGTTCGTGCTCGGGACCAGGCTCACCCGCGTGACCCGGGAACTCAAGAGCCGCGATCCCGACAGGGCGCTAGGCGAAGCTTCGAAGGCCGTCGAGGACTGGTCGGGCGGGACCCGTCTCGGGGACACTATCAAGGAGTTCGTGGACCGCTGGGGCCAGCGTGGCATGGCCCGCGGCGCGGTCGTGGTCGTGCTCTCCGACGGCTGGGACAGGGGTGACGTGGCGGTGCTCGCGGAGCAGATGTCGCGTATTCACCGGCTTGCCCACAAGGTTATCTGGGTCAACCCACTCAAGGCCGCGCCAGGCTACCAGCCCCTCGCCCGGGGCATGGCCGCCGCGCTCCCCTACGTAGACGTATTTATCTCGGGCCACAATTTCGAGTCCCTCGAAGTCCTCGCCCGCGCCATCTCCGGCGCCGTCGGAACCGATCGCTGAGGGTGTATCATCAGCCGAAGGCCAGAAGCATCGGAGACGCACTTCTGTAAGGCGGGCGTGTGATCGAAACCAGAAACCTCCAGCTCATCCCCTGCGAACCGCTGCACTTCGAGACGATACTCGAAGACAAGAAGGGACTCGAGCCTCTTCTGGGGGTCTCGGTTCCGGATACGTGGCCCGAGTTCCCGGAAGCTGTGCCCTACGCTTACGAGCGGGTGAAGTCAGATCCCTCTTCAGTGGGATGGTGGACTTACCTTCTCGTGCATGTTGGGGACCGGGTACTTGTCGGTGAGGGCGGTCTGAAGGGCAAGCCCGACGAGTCTGGCGTGGTGGAGATCGGCTACGCGATAGTGCCAGAGTACAGGGGGCGAGGGCTCGCCACCGAAGGCGCCGGAGGTCTTGCCGGATGGGCATTCTCGCACCCCGAAGTCTCTACGGTCGAGGCGGAGACGCTCGCGGATGGTCACGCTTCTGTCAGGGTTCTAGAGAAACTTGGTATGAGGCTCGTCGGTAGCACCGACAAGGTGCTCCGCTGGAGTGTAGACAGGCAGGGCTTCGAAGGTGAAGGAGGTACGCATTGAACCCCGTGGTTGACAAGGTAGCGAGCTGGCGTGAGGAGGACAAGCAGGCCGCTCTGGCGACCGTGGTGAAGGTGGAGAGGAGTGGGCCGCTGGGCCCGGGGACCTCGATGGCAGTCAGCGAGGATGGGCAGGTGGTCGGCTCCGTTAGCGGCGGCTGCGTGGAGCCCGCGGTCTTCGAGGAGGCGATGCAGGCCATAGAGACTGGCAGGCCGAAACTGCTGACCTACGGCATCTCGGACGACGAGGCGTTCGGGGTCGGGTTGACGTGCGGCGGCATCATCCACATCTTCGTCGAGAAGGTGGAATGGTAATGAGCATCCTCTCCCGCTGGCATGCCGCGCTCAAGGAGCAATCGCCGGTGGCGATGGCGACCGTGATCGAAGGCCCAGACGACACCCCCGGCGGTAAGATACTGGTGACGCCTGAAGATTGCGAAGGCACGGCCGGCAACGGGGAGCTGGACAAGGCGATCGTCGAGTCGGCGCGAGGCCTGCTCGAAGGCGGGCGCACCGAGACGCGACACTTCGGGCCACGCGGCCAGAGAAGGATGGAAGACGTGGCGGTCTTCATCCAGTCGTTCGCGCCGCCGCCGAAGATGTATGTGTTCGGGGCCATAGACTTCGCCTCCGCGGTCGCCCGCATCGGCAAGTTCATGGGTTACCGGGTCATCGTGTGCGACGCACGGTCCGTGTTCGCCACCCGCGAACGGTTCCCGACCGCAGACGAGATCGTCGTCGCCTGGCCCGATGAGTTCCTGAAGACCGCAGAGGTGGATAAGCGGTCTGTGATCTGCGTCCTTACCCACGACCCGAAGTTTGACGTGCCGGTCCTGAAGGCGGCGCTCGCGACGGAGGCCGGCTACATCGGCGCGATGGGGAGTCGCCGGACCCACGACAACCGCACGGCCCGACTCAAAGAAGAAGGCGTCAACGATGAGGACCTTTCGCGTATCTCAAGCCCCGTCGGATTGGATATCGGGGCGCGTACGCCGGAGGAGACGGCGGTGGCCATCGCAGGTGAGATCATCGCGTTCAGAACGGGCCATTCCGGGGGGCGTCTCGCGGAGAGATCCGGCCCCATTCACGTCCCCGAAGTGAAGGGAGCTGCGGCCTGCGACACTTCCCGATGAGGGGAGACAGGTAGAGCGTTCTCCGAAGATCGCCCTCGTCGGACGAACACTTTGATGGCCGCTGGCCGCGTCTGTGTCGAGGGTCTTCCTCAGGTCACATCTACAGCGGGTTGCAGTAGGACCGATACCTTCCACAATCCGCGCTGTCAGCCGTAAGCGATCAGCACTCAGCTTTTTCGAGGAAGGTTTTGGGCAATCGACCTGATCTAACAGTTGCCTGCAACCGCGTCTATGCCAGCGTCGAGGTTGACCGTATCGTTTCCGGGGCCGCAGTCTATATTGTCCACTTGCCCGTCGACCGCCTCGATGGTGTCGTTGCCAGCGCCGCCAAGGATCCTCTCCACCTCCCCTGGGAGGCTGTCGTTGGCGTCTATCTCGTCGCCGCCGCCGCCGCCGAGTACCGTGTTGTTGCCAGGGCCACCTTCGAGATCGCCGTCGTTGGTCGGTCCGATGCCGTCGCCGCCGGATCCGCCATTGACTTTGTCGTTGCCGGACTCGCCGTCGATTCGCTCGTCTGCGCCGTCGCCACCGTACACGTAGTCGGCGCCGTCGCCGCCGTTCAAGCCGCCGGTACCGGAGAGTTCGCCGTCGGCACCGTTGCCGCCGTAGATCTTGTCGGCGCCGCTGTTCCCTTCCGCGCCGTCGCTGCCCCTCTTGCCCTTGATAACGTCCCTGCGTCCCTGGACGCCGTCGTTAGCGTCCTCGCCTTGGAGGAAGTCACGGCTGTTTGCGCCTACACAGAGCGCCACGGGGTTGATGGTGCAGTCCACGTTGAGTGCCCAGGCCACCCCGGCTCCCACGGTCGCCAGCAATACGCCGGCCACCACCGCGGCCAGCGACGCTGAAACCACACGCTGAATGATTGCTTGCATCGGTCGCATCTCCTCTTTGCGTTCAGTTTGCCCCTCTTCCTGCACGGTAGTCTGCGCCTCATTACTTCATCGGTCTCACCTCCTCCTCCTGGCGGGATCCCACGGCGCACGACGCCCAAACTCAGCCGCACCACCGAAGCGCAGCGGCAGTAACGTCATTTCCTATCTTCTGAACCCGCTGAACAGCAGCGACAATCCTCTGGTGATGCCCGCCTCCATCGAGGCTCGCGCCGCCTCAGAAGCGTGCTCCGGCCTCTTTCCTTGCTGAGAGACAGCGCCGTCGGTGTGCTCTCCGCTCTCGTCTTTGGGCGACCGGAGCCGCGCAAGCCGGAGCAGGTCGCCGATGAAAGCAACCCCCGAGCCGATGCCGGGAGGCACTTTGTGCCAAGCCGCTTCCGCGGAGCGGTTATCGGCGGTTTCGTTTGCCCGTGCTGTTTTGCCCATCCGCGCTCTCCTCGCCTCGCTGACTCTTGTAATGTGCGGGGTGGAGCGTCTGCCCCGCCCCATCGGTCACATCCTTCGCCGGTCGTGATCCGCTACCGCCTCAGCGGCGGAAGGTCCGCGCAGAGGGCGTACACCGTTTTTGTGGTCCTTGGACCGTTGTCCTGAAAGCCGAAGAACCAGCCGCTGACTCCGGACTCCTCGATCGGTTGGTTGGAGATCACGTCGTCTTCGGGGCTGCCGGTGACAAATCCACCGCCCAACAGCACATCTGCCCGATCGCAGTTGGCGACCCTGTTGCCTTGGTTCCCATCTCCCTCACCCAGCGTAGACCTCTGTACCTCATAGGTTTGGGCAGGCACGAAAGCCGTGGAGTCCTTGCCGTCCACCTTGTCAGCGTTCAAGTCGTTGACTTTGGTAGCGGAGTTGACGTTGATGGGCACCTCGCCCTCCTGGACCCGCAAATCGAGAGCGGGACCGCTGCCTTCGTTGTTGATCCTGAGCAGGGCGCCATCTGCGCTACCAACCAAAGTGCTCAGCTGGTCTATGCGGTTGATCCTGCCCAGCTTGAAGGGATCTCCGGGCACCGCCGCCAGAGCGGTGGTCGCGACCCCGAGTATCAGGGCGAGCGTCACAGCGAGGCCTACGGTGAACACCGCAGCACTACCTATCCACATCACTTTCTTGGCGATCTTATTCGTCATCTGTTCGTTTCCTTTCTGGCCAAAGAGTCAGGTTGCCACGACCGTGCTGCGAGCGGCGCCGCCCTGCGCGTCATCCTCCACACCCGGACGCCCGGTTCGCTAATCCGTTGGACATAGGGGTGGAAGGTGTGCTGCCCGGGACCCTTCCACCAGGATCGCGGTCCGCGAACATCGTTGGCCGAACCCGGATAGAGCGTTACGTTCGGCTAACGGTCCATTTCACGCTGCTCTTTGTCCGGCCCTTGCTCTCGGGCTGGAGAGGTCGAAAAGCTGGTTGGCAGGATGAACGGCTGGGCGCCGTTCCTATCGAAGGGGATGTATATGGCCGACAGGACGGTATCGTCGTATTCGGTATTCTTGGACGGCCCCCTCACTTTGAGATCGACGGTGTGGTTACCGGCGAAGACGGGCACCACCGCGTTGGTCGAGCAATCCTCTTCCCTGTTGACATCGTGGTCTAACTCAATGTGCCTTTCCGAACCGGATGCCGCCGTGTTGTCGACCCCTATGAAACATGAGAAGGTGATGCTCGCAGGAGCGAGATCCTGGTTTCTGAAGTCCGAGCTGGCGTCGATGACGAGGAAGCCCTTGGACGGAGCGTTGATCTTCGTCGTGGCCACCTTGCCTCCTTCGGTGCCGTCCGGCAGGGGACTCTCGCCCGTAAAGGACGCTACGCGAACCAGCTCGTTGGCGTCCTTGCTGTCGACCTCGTCGGCGTTGGTGGCACTGGTGGCCTGATCGTCGGCCCCCAGGAACGCGCTCGCGTCGTTGCCGTCGAGCTTGTCGGCGTTGAGGCTCGTGACCTTGGAGGAGGAGTCTACCTTCATGGGTGCCTCGCCCGACTCGACCCGCAGGTCGAGGGCCGGGCCATCCCCCTCGTTGTCGACCTTGAGTAGGGCTCCCGAGGCACTGCCGACCAGCGTGCTCATCTCGTCTATGGTATTGGTCCTGCCCAGCTTGAACGGATCTCCGGGCACCGCCGCCATGGCGACGGTCGCGGCGCCAAAGATCAGGGCCAGCGTTACGGCGAGGCCTATGCAGAACACTGTTGCCCTACCGATCCACATTACCTTCCTGGCTATCGTCATCATGGTCTGTCTGGTTCCTTCCTTTTGGAGGGGCGGGACACGAGGTGTCTCGCCCCGTTTGTCGCATCGGAACTTCGCCCCCCTACCTCAACGGCGGAAAGTCGGCACAGATGGCGTTCGCGAAGATAGTGCTGGGGTTACCGTCGTCCTGCGCGATCACCCTCCAGGTACCGTCACCAATGGGTTGGCTCAACTGCAGCAAGTTAGAGGGGAAGGCCGCTCCGCCGCCGCCACCCAGGACCGTGTCCCCAGGGTCGCAGGTCGCGTTCACCTGTACGTCCTCGCCTCCGCCGGGGCCGGTTTCTGTACCTTGAGTTGTATAGATCCTGTCCTCCGAGACGAAGTCGTTCGCGCTATGGTCGTCCAATTGATCCGCGTTCAAGTCGTTGACTTTGGTGGTGGAGTTGACGTTCATGGGGACTTCGTCTTCCTGGACCCGCAGATCGATGGCGGGACCACTGCCCTCGTTGTTGATCCTGAGCAGGGCGCCATCTGCGCTACCAACCAAAGTGCTCAGCTGGTCTATGCGGTTGATCCTGCCCACCTTGAAGGGATCTCCGGGCACTGCTGCCAGGGCCGCTGTCCCGACACCAAGCACTACTGCAAACATCACCGCGAAGCCCATCATCGTGGCCGTACCCCTCGCCATCCACAGGCTCTTCGCCAGAACCGTCTTCGCTACCCGTTTCATCATCCGGTCGAGTCCTTTCTCGTTGACGGGACTTGCCTTGACCTTCTCGCGGAGGACGATGTTCCTCCGCTGCAAACACGTTATCCGGAGAGGGGAAGGCAGACATCGGGAGGATTGGCTATTCGGATGGGAAAGGTCAAGATAAGTAAAACTACGTAGTACGAGCTGTGTAGTATGCATGTGTCACAGCGCTGTGCGGATGGCGCAAGCCTTCCGCATAGCGCGCGGTGAGCAATCAGCGGTCAGGTCTCGTTTTTCGTTGATGGCTTATGGCGCGCTTCTCGGACCGGCGTAGTCCTTCCGAAAAGAGGTCTAGATCAGAGCCATCTCGCCAGCCTTGTGGACCGCCGCAGCCCGTCCGTGTACCCCGAGTTTGCGATAGACGGAGCTGAGGTGGTGTCCCACGGTGTGGCGGCTGAGGTAGAGACGCTCCGCGACCTGGAGGTCGGTCAAACCCCCGGCGACTAACGAGAGCACCTCCACCTCACGTCGGGTAAGGACGTTGCCTTCCGGGGCTTGCTCGGATACTTGCGTGATTGGGGCGGGGGGCTCGTCCGGGGACAAGGCGTACTCGATGGCCTGCTCAGCAGACATGGCAAGTCCTGCGCAGAACGCTGCCTCGAAGGCCTCCTCGCCCAAAGCCTTGCGCGTGGTGGCGATGTAGTTCTCGTAATCGTAGTTGAGCTGTTTCAGCGGCGGGTCGGGGTGTCCGATAGCTTTCCGCGCGGCATCCGCCGCTCCGAACAGTGACGCCGCGCGATCTGGTTGGCCTCGTAGGACGGCTACTCCCGCCATACCAATCAGGGCGAAGGTAGCGCCTATTTTGCTCTTCAGCAGACGCAAAAGCCGCAAAAACTCCTCGTATGCGTCCGCCGCGTCCTCGGCGTCGCCCCGGCCCAAGGCTGCGAGCCCCAGGACGCTGAGGCCCCTGCCGGTGTTCAAGAGGTCTCCCAACTCTCGAAACAGGGACAGGGCTTCCTCTATCTGAACTACCACCTGCTCATGATCCTCCTCGCCGAAGGCGATCATGCCCAGCGTTAGATGCAGGTTGGCGGCAGCTCGCTGATCTTTCAGGGGTACCTTCGATAACGCCTGGGCCTCTTCGCGGATCGTGGCTGCTTCGCTGAAATCGATCAAGAACCCAACCGTATACATTAGGTGGTTGATCGCGATCGCCTGTCCAGTTTTGTCTCCCAGGTCTTTGAAGAGAGCCAGGGCTTCTTCGAGCATCGCCGTGGCGCGCGAATCCAGTTGAAAGATGGCCAGGAAGCCGGCTTCGTTGAGTGCCTTCGCCCGCAGGGAGGACGGTGCCGCACCGCTTTTCGCAAGCCCCTTCTCTAGCCACTCGTACCCCTCGCTCGGGCCGTGGATATCCCAGAACTTTCCCAACGCCGCCGCCAGGCGCAGGCCCATCTCTGCGCGTCCTTCGGGCTTGGCGCCTTCTTCGTCCAAGCACCAGAAGAGAGACGTATGCAGGTTAGGGTATTCCATCTCTAGCCGCTCCAGCCACACTGCGTGTCCGGCCCCGACCAGCTCGCGTTCTGCTGCCTCGGCCAGCGCCAGGTAGTATCTTGCGTGCCGTTCCCTGACCCGTTCTCCCTCTCCGTTCTCCTCCAGATTTTCCCGTCCATACTGGCGAACCGGCTCCAGCATCCTGTAGCGCACCGCATCGCCGACCTTCTTCTCGGCCGACACTAGCGACTTGTCCACCAGCACTCCAAGAAGGTCCAGGACATCGTTCCGTCCCGCTACCCCCTCCCGGCAAACCTCTTCCGCCGCCTCGAGCGTCCAGCCCCCGGCGAAGACCGAGAGCTTCGCGAAGAGCTTTTGCTCCGGCTCGGAGAGGAGATCGTGACTCCACCGCAGGGCCGCCCGCATCGTACGATGGCGCGCATCCACGGTACGGGCGCCCCCGGTAAGGAGACCCAGGGAGTCTTCGAGCCTCTCCGCGACCTGCCCCACCGTCAAAGCCCCCATCCGGGCGCATGCCAGCTCTATGGCCAATGGGATCCCGTCTAGCATCCTGCACACGCGCGCCACCACACCGGCGTTTTCTTGGGACACTTCGAAGGCGGGCAGCCGCGAGCGGGCGCGGTCTACGAAGAGCTGCACCGCCTCACAGCGCATCAGGCGCTCGACGTTGGACGTCCCATCGGCTTCGGGCAGGGAGAGGGTAGGCACCGTCCAGACGGTTTCGCCGGGTATGCCCAGCGATTCGCGGCTGGTCGTCAGGATCTTCAGGTCAGGGCAGTAGGCCAGCAGGGCCCCAACGAGCTGGGCGCACGCGCCGATCAGGTGCTCGCAGTTGTCCAGAACCAGCGTGAAGTCCCTAAACCTGAGATGGTCTGAGAGAGCCTCGATCATCGAGAGGCCTGATTGTTCGTGCACCCCGAGGGAGGAGGCCACCCAGTTGGGTATAAGGTCCTGGTCCGCAAGAGGTGCCAGCCCCACCCACCACACGCCGTCGGCGAGGTTCTCGGCCACCCGCAGAGCGAGGCGCGACTTCCCGCATCCTCCGGTTCCGGTGAGGGTAAGGAGGCGGGTGTCGGCGAGCAACCTCTCGACCTCGGAGATCTCACGCTCGCGACCCACGAAGCTCGATAGCTCGAGCGGCAGATTATTACCCCGCGCCGTAGATATCGGCGCAGTGGAGTCCGAGCCGTCCACCTTCTCCCCGGCGGCGCTCTGAAGCGATTTCGCTGCCGTTGGTCGCCCACTGGCCATGTCTATTCCCAATCTTTTTGCAACCACCGTATCAGCTATCTGACCGTGCCGCACTATTTGACCTTCGACAACTTTCCAGGCGCTAAGCATCTTTGGTTGTGACACGCCTACCGTAGTCGTCAAGACCGCTTCAAGAAAGCGAAAGCGGTAGCCTTGAAGCTGACTCGGTGCGTCCATGGGCACATCGGACTGCGCGTATTTGTTATACTGCCGCTCGCTAAAATATGCTATTGGGTGGGGATCTAATGGCGGCATAGCCTTTGGGCAAAGGAGGCGGCGTTGCAAGTACCGGCGCGATTCGATTACGAGGTGGCGACCTCGGTGGAGGAGGCCATCGGGCTGCTGGAGCGGCACGGGCCGGAGGCCCGGCTCCTGGCTGGTGGGCACAGCCTGATCCCGATGATGAAGCTTCGTCTGGCCTTCCCCGAAACGCTCATAGATATCCACGAGCTGGATGGTGAGCTACGCCACATCACGGAAGAGAGCGGCGTGCTGGAGATAGGCGCGCTCGCCAGGCACCAGGACCTTCTCGACTCTGAGGTCGTGGGCGAGCGGTACACCATACTTCGGGACGCGGAAACCATGATCGCCGATCCCCTGGTCCGCAACATGGGCACCGTCGGCGGCTCTCTCGCCCACGGGGACCCGGCCGAGGACCTGCCGGCAGCGTTTATGGCCCTGGGCTGCGAGGTCGTGGCGCGCGGCCCTGATGGCGAACGGACCATCTCCATAGACGAGTTGCAGACCGGCCCCTTCGAGACGGTCCTCGACCCGGCCGAGATCGTCGTGGGTGCCCGCATCCTGCGCGCCCCGATGGGGAGTGCCTACACCAAGGTCAAACGCCGAACCGGCGACTACGCCTCGGCGGCCATCGGCGTCGCCTTGAACATCGGCGACGGTGAGATCCGGGACGCCGGCATCGGTATGTGCGCCGTCGGCGGCCAGACGCTCCGGGCGCGAGGCGCGCAGGAGATCCTGGAGGGACAGCGGCCGAACGAAGATCTGTACAAACGGGCCGGTGAGCGGGCGGCGGAAGAGAGCGAGCCGTCCGAGGACGCCCGTGGTCCGGTCGAGTACAAACGAGACCTTGTGAAGGTACTCGTCGTACGGGCGCTGGAGAAGTCCGTCGAGCGGGCGGGAGGAGCGTAATGCGCATAAGCATAAACGTCAACGGACAGCCGCGGGATGCGGACGTCGAGCCGCGATTGCTCCTGGTCCACTTCATACGGGACCACCTCGGGCTAACTGGGACGCACTGGTCGTGCGATACGTCGAACTGCGGGGCGTGTACGGTCCAATTGGACGGCGATCCGGTCAAGTCTTGCACGGTCCTGGCGGTTCGGGCCAACGGGCACGAGGTCACGACCATCGAGGGGATCTGGAGTGGGACAGAGTTGACGCCTATGCAAGAAGGATTCTACCAGGAGCACGGTCTGCAGTGCGGCTTCTGCACGCCGGGTATGATCCTCACCGCGACCGCGTTCCTGGAGAATAACCCGGACCCGACGGAAGCGGAGATCCGGGAGGCTATCTCAGGCAACCTCTGCCGCTGCACCGGCTACGAGAACATCATCAAGGCCGTCCAGTGGGCCGCGAACAGCAGGGAAGGGGTGAGCGCGTAATGGAGACGGCCCCCAGGCACACCATGGGCGACAGGATGTTGCGTAAGGAGGACGGGCGCTTCGTCAGGGGCAAGGGAAACTACGTTGACGATGTCCGGCTTCCGGAGATGCTCCACACCGCTATTCTGCGCAGCCCCTTCGCCCACGCGAGGATAAACAGTATAGACACCTCCGCTGCGCTGGAGCTCGAAGGGATACACGCCGTCATCACCGGCGAGGACCTCGCCGCGCAGGGCCTCGCCTGGATGCCGACCCTCGCTGGCGATACCCAGGCCGTGCTCGCCACCGACAAAGTCCGTTTCCAGGGCCAGGAGGTCGCCTTCGTCGTCGCCGACGACAGGTACGTGGCCCAGGACGCCCTTGAACTAATAGACGTGGACTACGAGCCGCTAGACGTGATCGTTGACTCCCGCAAGGCGCTCGAAGAAGACGCTCCCATCATCCGGGACGACAAGGAAGGCAAGGAAGACAATCGCATCTTCGAGTGGGACGCCGGGGATAAAGAGGCGACCCAGAAGGCTTTTGATCAGGCCGAGGTCACCGTAAGTCAGGATATGTTCTATCCGCGGTGTCATCCCGCGCCGATGGAGACATGCGGGGCGGTCGCGGATTACGACGTCTCGACCGGTAAGATGACCATCTACATGACCTCGCAGGCACCCCACGCCCACAGGACGCTGTTTGCGATGGTAAGTGGGTTGCCGGAGCACCAGATCCGGATAATCTCGCCCGACATCGGCGGGGGGTTCGGGAACAAGGTCCCAATCTACCCCGGCTACGTCTGTGCCGCCGTGGCATCCTTGATAATAGGCCGACCCGTGAAGTGGATGGAGAGCCGTTCAGATAACCTGATGAGCACCTCCTTCGCCCGCGACTACCACATGACCGGCGAGATAGCCGCGACCAAAGACGGCGAGATCCTGGGCGTCCGTTCCACCATCCTCGCCGACCACGGCGCCTTCGACGCCCACGCCCAGCCGGGGGAACAGTACCCAACAGGCTTTTTCCCGATCTTCACGAGCTGCTACGACGTGCCCGCGGCTTATGCGGAGGCGACCGGCGTGTACTCCAACAAGGCGCCCGGCGGCATCGCCTACCGGTGCTCGTTCCGCGTCACCGAGGCCATTTACTTGATGGAACGTACGATGGATGTGCTGGCGGACGAACTGGGTATGGACCCGGTCGAGCTCAGGCGCAAGAACTTCGTGAAGAAAGAGCAGATGCCCTACGTCTCCGTGATGGGCTGGGAGTATGACGGCGGCGACTACGACGCGGGTCTCGACGAAGCCCTACGGATAGCAGGCTACGAGGAGTTGTTGGAAGAGCAGAAAAAAGCTCGCGAAGAGGGCCGCATTATGGGCATCGGGTTCTCGACGTTCACGGAGATCGTTGGCGCGGGACCTGGCAAGAAGTGCCACATCGCCGGGATAGAGATGTTCGACTCGGCAGAACTCCGTCTACATCCGACGGGCAAAGCCATTCTCAAGCTCGGGGTCAAGTCGCAGGGGCAGGGGCATGAGACGACGTTCGCCCAGATCGTAGCCGGAGAGCTCGGCATCCCGGCTGAGAACGTGGAGGTCCGGGAGGGCGACACGGACAACACGCCGTACGGGCTCGGGACGTATGCGAGCCGCTCGACGCCGGTGTGCGGGGCGGCGACGGCCATCGTCTCCCGCAAGGTGAGGGAGAAGGGGAAGAAGATCGCCGCGCACATGCTCGAGGCCTCCGCGGAGGACATGGAGTGGACGGGGGAGCGGTTCCAGGTCAAGGGTTCTCCGGGTCGGGGGGCGACGATGGAGGAGGTTTCCTTCGCCGCGTATACCAACGTGCCGGAAGGTGAAGAAGCCGGCCTGGAGGGCGTCACCTACTATGACCCGCCGGAGATGACGTACCCCTTCGGGGCGTACATCTGCGTGGTGGAGATAGACCGGGGCACCGGTCAGGTCGAGGTCAAGCGCTTTATAGCGGTGGACGACTGCGGCGTGAGAATCAACCCGATGATAGTGGAAGGCCAGATGCACGGCGGCCTGGCCTCCGGGATCGGGACGGCCCTTATGGAGGTCATCGAATTCGACGAGGACGGCAACCACATGAACAGCAGCTTCATGGACTACCTGATGCTCACCTCGATGGAGGCCCCCAGCTACGAGCTTGGCGAGATCGTCACGCCGTCCACGCACCACCCCCTCGGGGCGCGGGGCGTGGCTGAGTCCCCGACGGTGGGTTCTCCACCGGCTGTCGTCAACGCTGTGGTGGACGCGCTCTCGCCTTATGGGGTGCGGCATATAGACATGCCGCTGACGCCGGCCAAGGTGTGGGGCTTCTTGCGGGAGAACGGGGTGGAAGCTTGATGCTCCGGGAGGAGTCTAACTTCCTCGCCCGCCGCGCCGAGTCGTTGCGACGGGCGGGGGACCTCGCGGGCGGCGAGCGCCCCTTCGCCCTCGTCACGGTCGTCCGCACCGAGCCAGCGACCTCGGCGCGCGTCGGGGATCGGGCTGTGATCCACTCCGACGGGACCATCGAGGGCTGGGTCGGGGGCGGGTGCATCGGGCCGACGGCCCGGCGGGAGGCGCTCGCCGCGCTGGAGGAAGGAGAGCCCCGGTTCGTCAGGATCACACCCGACACCGCCGCCGCCCAGCCCGGCGTCCGCACGGCCCGGATGACCTGCGCGAGCGAGGGCACCGCCGACCTCTACGTCGAGCCTTTCTTGCCCCGGCCTGCCCTCGTCCTCGCCGGTGACTCGCCCGTAACCGCCACGCTCGCCGCCATAGCCCCACCCCTTGGCTTCCGGCTGGTCCACGCAACCGTCGCCGAAGGGTTGACGCGAGAGGCTATCCCCTACCCGGACGACACCTGGATGGTCGTGGCTTCCTTCGGGGGGTTCGACGAGGACGCTGTCGAGGCCGGGGTGAGGCTTGGGCTGCCCTACGTGGGGCTGGTCGCGAGCGCGCGTCGGGCGGAGCGGGTATTGAGCGAGCTGCGTGAGCGAGGCCTAAAGGACGGGGAACTGTCGGTCGTGCGTTCACCGGCGGGGCTGCCGATGGGAGCTGGAGGGCAGGAGGGGATCTCGCTCTCCATCATGGCCGAGGTTTTCTCCCTGCGCGCGAAGCTCCGGCCACCGGCGGTCGGCGAACCGGAAGATGCGCCCGGACTGCCCCTTCAGGCCGTCGACCCGGTGTGCGGGATGCCGGTCGAGGTCGCGACGGCCCGGCACGTCGTGGAGCGCGGTGAGGAGCGTTACTTTTTCTGCGGTCCCGGTTGCAGGCACGCCTTCGAGAAAGACCCCGAGAAGTATGCGACGACCTCCCTCTACGCCCGGTGAGCGCCGTCGTCGGGGTGGTGCTCGGTGCCGGGAAGTCCAGCCGGTTCGGAGCCCCCAAGCAACTTCTGCCTTTCGGGGACACCACTATGCTGGGCCAGGCGGTGAGGAATGCCAACGTCTCGGAGCTGGACCGGGTCGTTGTCGTGTTGGGCCGGGCCTCGGCGGAGCTGCGCGCCTCGGTGGACTTCGGCCGGGCCGAGGTGGTCGAGAACACGGCTTATGGAAAGGGTTGCGCCTCTTCGTTGCTGGCGGGGTTGGATGCCGCTGGCGAAGATTGCACAGCCCTCGTGCTGCTCCTCGGTGACCAGCCGGGCGTGAAGACGGAGTTCGTAGATCTCGCCGTCGCCACCTGGCGGCGGGAACGGACCTGGGCATCCGTCACCTCTTACCTGGGGGAACTCGGGCATCCGTTCGTCTTTTCAAGGGAAGCCTTCGGAAAGCTGCGCGGATTGCACGGGGACAAGGCGGTGTGGAAGTTGATCGAGGCTCACCCGGAGCGAGTTTTGCGGGTGGAGATAGATGCCGCGCTGCCGCCCGACGTGGATACTCCGGGGGACTACGAGCTGGCCCTCGCCCACTGGCAAGAAAGCGTTGCGTAGCGGGGTATCGGCCGTGCTGCTCGCCGCCGGCGCGGGGAGCCGATTCGGGGGCGGGAAGCTCCTGGCGCCGTTCGGGGATCGCACCCTGATCGAGGCCACCCTGCGCGGGCTGCGCGGGGCGCCGGTGGATGAGATAATCGTCGTAGCGGGGGAAGACGTGGAGGAGTTGCGTAGGGTTTGCGAACCTTTTGGGGTGTGTCTCGCGAAAAATCCGGATTGGGCCGAAGGGATGTCCACTTCTGTGAGGCGGGGACTCTCGGCGTGTGCGCCAGAAGCCTGCGCCGCCGTCGTCGCGCTCGCGGACCAGCCGCTCGTTGGCGCGGAGGCGATAGCCCGGCTCGTCCGGGCCTTCGAGGACGGGGCGGAGGTGGCCGTCGCCACCTACGGCGGGAGGCAGCGCAACCCGGTGCTCTTCGCCCGCGGGGTGTGGCCGAGCCTCGAAGCGAAGTTGTCGGGGGACGAAGGGGCGAGGGGGTTCTTGAGGAGACATTCTTATGCCGTGACGGAGGTGCCGTGCGATGACGTAGCGGACCCGTCCGACGTGGACACCGTGGAAGACTTGCGGCGCCTAAGGGCGCGGAGCTTCGGTAAGCGAGACGAGCGTGGAGGAGACTAGACGATGAAGCTGGAGAACGAGTTCACGGTCAACACCTCGATAGACGAGGCGTGGAAGGCGCTAAACGATCTAGAGCGGGTGACGCCGTGCCTGCCAGGGGCGCAGTTGACGGCCGAGGTCGGTGACGAGTACGAGGGGACGATGACCGTCAAGATGGGCCCCGTCACCCAGAAGTACAACGGGACCGTCAAGGTCGAGGATGCCGACGAGAGCGCCCACCGGGCCGTGATCCGGGCCGACGGCAAGGACGCCAGGGGTCAGGGTACGGCCTCAGCCACCATTACCTCCACTTTGAGCGAGGAGAATGGCGGCGTCCACGTGCTCGTGGAGACGGACATGCACCTCACGGGCAAGGTCGCCCAGTTCGGACGGGGCATGCACAAAGAGGTGGCGAGTAAGATCATGGGCCGCTTTGCCGACTGTCTGGAGAAGGAGCTCTTCTAGAGAGGGGCGCCAGTGAAGATGGAGAACGAGTTTACGGTCGAAGCCCCCATCGAGCAGGCGTGGGAGACCCTGCTCGACCTTTACCGGACCACGCCATGCCTCCCCGGCGCAGTTCTCCAGGAGGAATCCGGCGACGAGTACAGGGGGACTATGACGATCCGCCTCGGACCCGTGATCCAGAAGTACAATGGTACGGTGCGCTTCGAGGAGAAAGACGAGGAGTCCCGCCGGGCCGTGATCCGGGCCGACGGCAAGGACGCCAGGGGTCAGGGTACGGCCTCAGCCACCATTACCTCCACTTTGAGCGAGGGGGACGGCGGCACGAAGGTTAATGTCCAGACGGACATGCACCTTACGGGGAGGGCCGCCCAGTTCGGGCGAGGCGTCCAGCAAGAGGTGGCGACCAAGCTCATCAACCAGTTTGCCGAATGTCTGGAGAAGGAGATCATGGGCGAAAACACCAGGGAAGAGCCGGAGCAACCCGCCGAACCGGAACCAGCCGAAGCCGACGCCAAGGCTACAGACGACTCCGCCGAAAGCTCCGAGGATAGCCCCGCCGAAAGCGCTGCTGAGGAAGTAGGCGAAGAAGAGAAGCCTAAGCGTAGGATCATCGAGCAGGATCACGACGTGGAGCCACTGGACCTCGGCGAAGCCAGCCGTGACGCGGTCGTGAAACGCGTGGTCCCACTGGTAGCCGGTATCGGCGTGCTGGTCGTCGTGATCTGGCTCCTCCGCCGCCGACACTAGGGGGGTGGCGGAGCCTCGACTACTAGAGCAGTTTTCGAAGACGGTGAGCCTCTTCGAAAACGCGGTCAGCGGTTGGTGATATGGGCCTTCAGCAATTAGATAGAGCTGATGGCTGATGGCGCCCTTCTCGGATGGGCTCACCCTTGTCGAGAGAAGCGCTAGAGGCACATTCGGGGCGAAAACCATTGCTATGCACCCCAAGGGGGTATTTGTAGGAGAGAGAGTTGTTCGCCAAGCTCTCTACCCCACATTTCGGCACGCTACGCCCTTCGGGCTTTGTCTCCGCCCCTCCGATCGATGGCTTGTTAGTGGTTGGGAGGTCGTCTCGGGGCGCCGCCACCAGCGTAGGAACCTACTGCCCCTGGTAACAGTACCTCTTGCGCTGCAGGGCGAGGCTTACATCGGGAGAAGCTGACGGCTCACCTGCGGGTGTCCTTCAGAATCTCGAAGACCTCATCGATCAAGGCCTCCCGTTTGTCCGGGGGGAGGTCTCGAGGATGAATGGTCTGTTTGTCGGACTGGAGGTTGCGCAGGCTCGCCTCTTCGGCCAGGTACTGGTCTATAAGGCGAACTATCGCGTCAACCTTTTCGCGGGGCAGTCCGTCGCCGCCGCGGGTCAGTCTGCTCCACATCTAGATCTTCCCTTCTGTGAAGGTGGGCGGTGTCGGACAGATTATACAGTGGGGTAAGTTCAGGCCTGCCGGGAGGCCGTGCGGCGTGGGAAAGAGCGCTCCTCCGAGGGTCCGAAGCCCTCGCCCTGTCGCCAGGCATAGGCCGTTATGTTGAACTCCTCGTCTTCTATCTCGACGACGTTGAAGCTCGATGCGCGTCCGGGACGGATGCGGTTCGAGATCGTACCCGCGGTCGAGATGATCAGGCCGTGCGCGCCCCTCTCGATGGTGTGGATGGCGTCCTGATGGTCGTGCCCGCAGAGGATCAACTCCGTGCCGAGATCTGAGAAGGCGTGGAGGGCCTGCTCCGTGTTGGCGAGGCCGTGACGGCCCGATATCTCGCCCCTTATGGGATTGTGGTGCATCATCACGATGCGGGCTGCGTCGCTGGCGGCGTCCTCGAAGATCTTCCTCACGCGCACCATGTCCGCGTGCTTGACCTGGCCTATAACCCCGAGATCCCGGAAGCGGCGTGTGATCGCACCCCGCGTAATGCCGTGGGCCGTGTTTACACCGGCGATGACCGCGCCTGGTACTTCGAGAGATGGACTTAGGTCATCGGAGATGTGCCTTATATACCTGGAGTACTTGAACTTGTGGGCCTGCTCCCTGAAGAGCCCGGCGAAGCCGAGGTTGCGTGCTACGGCCCCGAGCCAGCGGATGTCGTGGTTGCCCGGGATGACCACGCAGGGCGCTGTTTTCTCGAGTGACTCGAGGTAGGCACGGGCGTTTGAGAATTCCCTGTTCGAACACCGTTGGGTAAGGTCGCCTGAGACGGCCACCGCGTCCGGCCGACTCCGTGCGATGAACTCTCTCAGGGCGTCGAGGCGCTCGGAGACCGCGGGACGCCCGAAATGCAGATCCGAAATATGCACGAGGGTGGTCACGAAAAGCGATTCTACCCGAACACCCCCCCGCGACAAACGTAATCCGACCTCGGCCAGAGCTACTCACCCACAGTTCGAGCGTCGCCGCGGTAGGAAACTGGCCTACTGGCAACTCCTGGTACGTAAAGCGGGGCAACCCGAACCTACCGCACGAGATGTGGATCTATGTCAAGTGCACAGACGCCGCGGTCCCGTCACACGGGTAGAGGAAGAAGGAAGTCGGTCCGCTATGTACGAACCCAGGTCCGATAGCGCATACTGAAGACGAGGTAGGATGGAGGTTGTTTATCGTGGTCTTCGAAGGGTTGGCATCTCGACGTGGGTTGCCGCGAGGGTGCTCCCCAGGGAAACGGAGAGGTAAATGATGATGAGAGCCCCGGCCACAATGGGTCGCAAGAAGCGGGCGTCCACATATCCGGCGCTGATCACCTTCTTCGTCGTATGCTGCACGCTCTCTCTGGCGGGATGCAAGTCCGGCACCCTTACGAACTCGGAACAGGCCTGCAAGTCCACTGGCGGTCTCTTTGCCGACGAGAAGATCACGTGCACCGGTAGCGTGGGTGTCGTGCGGGGCGAGCCTTCGCTCAGCGTCATCGACGCCGACGGAGACCTCTCCGGAAACTATACGCTCGATGCGACCATCAGCGTGGAGAAGGGCGAGGCGAAGGCGTACGCAGGCGACGAAGAAGAGGGAGGGAAAGTCGCTCCCGATACGACCGCTACGCATCAGCGCCGTCGTAGGACTCGGCGAAGACGACGAGGACGTCTCCGTCAGCCTGAAGGTCCTGGGCAAGAAGGTTGACAACTTACGCTACGAGGCCACGGTGCTGCCACAGGATTAGCGCGGCCTCGCTAGCGCCTACTTTATGCCCTTCAGGAAATCGTCGAGGGAAGCGTTGAATTTGTCCGGGGCTTCGAGGTTCGACAGGTGGCCGGACTTCGGGACGGTCACGTGTTGGGCGCCTGGTATCTTCGCGGCCATGGCGTCCATGACCTCGGGTGGGGAGATGCCATCTTCCTCACCGCTGACGACGAGGGTTGGGACAGCTATCTCGCCGAGCAGCGGCGTCGAGTCCGGGCGCTCCCGCATGGCGCCGAGTGCGGCAACGGCGCCATCGGGTGAGTTATCGAGGATTATGGCCCGCACGTTCTCTACGAGCTCGGGGTCGTTGTCCAGGGTGTCGGGGGTGAGGAGCCTCTCCGTCTGAAGCTCGACGAGAACCTCGACTCCTTCTTTGGCGACCCTGTGGGCCATCTGGTTGCGGTTCTCCCGCATCTCCTCGGGGTCTGGCTCTGGGCGGGTGTTGGCGAGCACGAGGGCGGAAATTCTCTCGGGGAAGAGCCTCATGCACTCGAAGGCTATGTAGCCGCCCATGGAGACGCCGCCCAGGACCACGCGTTCCAGGTGCAACCTGTCCAGGAGGCTCTGGACCCCCTCGGCGTAGTAGTGTACGTCGGGCTGGGCCGGGGTGCGCGGGGAACGCCCGAACCCCGGGTAGTCGGGGGCGACGACGCGGCGGCTCCCCGAGAACTCCTCCATCTGGGGCTCGAACATCCTGCCGTTGAGCGGAAAAGCGTGTAGCAGGACCAGGGGATCCTCCGCCCCCTCCCCAAAGTCCCTATACGACATCGTCACGCCGGAAGTACTGTGATCCACTACTTTCTCCTTGGTTAGGCTTCAGGTTTCAGTTGTCAGGTTCTCACGTGGCGTTTCTTCATCGAGATATCGCTGATGGTAGCGTTTTCGGCGAATGGTTTCTGCGACCACCTCTTCCTGAAACCTATTCCAGCGCTTTTGCGAGGCGGCGGACCCCGTCACGCGTGTGCGTTCCGTCTACCGCAGCGTAGCCGAGCATGAGGCCTCCCTGTCCTTCCGCCCTGATTCTGTAAAGTGAAATTGGGGGAGCTTCCACACCCCGGTTCGCGGCCCGTCGCGAAGCGTCTGCGTCGTCTACACCCTCGGGCAGCCATCCAACGAGGTGCATCCCTGATCCAGCAGGTCTGGCGTCGAGCAGTCCGGAGAGTTCGCGGGAGATCTCCCCGAGCAACATCTCCTGCCTGCCGGCGTAGAGGGCGCGCATCCGGCGCAGGTGCCTGGCGAAGTGCCCGCCCGCGATGAACTCGGTGAGCACGGCCTGCTCGACGGTTGGCGCATGCCTGTCGGTAAGCTCGCGTGCCGCCGTGAAGGCGTCCACGAGGTCGGGCGGTACGACCAGATAACCGAGCCTGAGGGCGGGGAAGAGGACCTTGGAGAAGGTGCCGATGTATACGACGCTGCCTTCGGTGTCCAGGCCCTGCAGGGCTTCGAGCGGGCGACCCGCAAAACGGTACTCGGAGTCGTAGTCGTCTTCGATCACCCACGCCCCGGTACGTCCGGCCCAACCGAGCAACTCCAGGCGCCGGGCGAGGCTCATCGTCAGGCCGAGTGGGTACTGGTGAGACGGTGTGACGCACGCTAAACGTGCGCCTGGCTCGCGTTCTACCCCCGCCGCGACGACGAGCCCCTCCTCATCCACCGGAACCGGCACGAGCCTGGTGCCTGACCCGGAGAGAGCGCCACGGGCGCCCATGTACCCGGGGTCTTCGACCCAGACGGCATCGCCGGGGTCGAGGAGCACGCGCGCCGCCAGGTCCAGGGCCTGCTGGGAGCCGGAGACCACGATCACCTGCTCAGGCTCGCACCGCACGGCCCGCGCTAGCGCGAGGTGGGCCGAGATCTCCCGCCGCAGGGGTGCGTACCCCGCCGGGTCTCCGTAGCCCAACAGCGTACCCGAAGGCCGCCGCCACACCCTGCCCGAGATCTTTCGCCACACCCCGTAAGGAAACTCATCGAGCGCAGGCATACCCGGCCGGAAAGCCCGCGGGGTTCCCAGATCCCTGACCGCGGTCGTCGGCGTCGCCGCCAGCAACCGCCCGCGTTCGGAGAGACCCCGCCCGGAACTTGGGAGAGATGGCTTGTCGGTACTCCGAGACCGCACCCTGAGCAGCTCTTCTGGTAGAGAGCCGGCGACGTAGGTGCCAGACCCGACTCTGCCATCCAGGTACCCTTCGGCGAGCAGGTGCTCGAACGCTGTAACCACGGTCGTGCGGGACACGGCTAGCTCAGCGGCGAGCGTCCGCGTCGAAGGCAGGCGTGTGCCTGCACGGAGACGTCCGGCCAGAATCCCAGACCGCACTCCCTCGTAGATCTGGCGGTAGATCGGCGCCGCCGAGGAAGAGCAGTCCAGGGAGATCCAAACCGGCACCCCGGCCGGCTTTTTGGTCACGCTCCACCTCCTGAAGTTCTTTCGTAATGGTCTGATGAAAACATATGATAGTGGATCTGGCGCAGGGGCCACCTTCAGTTACCATGTCTCATGACGGGTCCTAGCCAGAGGATGAGGAGCATGTGGAAGAACCTTGAGGTCGTTATGGAGGGGAAAGTCGTGCGCCTTGAGCCGCTGGCGCGGCGTCACGAGCAGGGCCTATTCGAGGCCGCGCGAGACGAGAGGATCTGGCGCTGGATGCCTTACGACGCTAGCGAGTCCCCGGAGACATTCCACGCCTGGCTCGAGGAGGCCCTCGCTACCTCGGAGGCACGGACAGAGGCCGCGTTCGCAACCGTGGACGCTACCTCGGGGAAACCCGTTGGGAGCACCCGTTATCTGGCACTCCGTCCCGGGCATAAAGTGTTGGAGATTGGATGGACCTGGCTCGCGCCCGCGTACTGGAAGACAGGCGCGAACGTCGAGGCAAAGCTCCTGATGCTGGAGCACGCCTTCGAGAACCTTGGGTGCCTGCGCGTCGAGTTCAAGACCGACGCCAGCAACGAGGGCTCACGCGGCGCCTTGGCGGCCCTCCCGGCACACTTCGAGGGCGTCTTACGCAAGCACATGCTCGTGCGTGGCGGAAAGCGCCGCGACTCCGCCTATTACAGCATCATCGACGACGAGTGGCCGGAGGTCAGGGATAACCTGGGGCGAAGGCTGAACGCTATCCGAGAGGTGGCCAGATGAGCGAGAATAGCGCTTCGGTTATGCGACGTAGGGCGACGGTAGCCGATGCCATGGAGCTGCTGCCAGGACCCGGCGGAGAGCGGTTCGCGGAGGTACTCGGGCACGGGAGCATGCAGGTCGAGGTCTACGCGCCCCGCGGTACTGACCCGCAGACGCCGCACACCCGCGACGAGTTGTACGTGGTCGTCAGCGGGAGCGGTGAGTTCGTCAACGGGCCTGAGCGCCATCCCTTCGGCCCCGGGGATGTACTGTTCGTACCCGCGGGCGTCGAGCACCGCTTCGAGGACTTCACGGACGACCTCGTCGTGTGGGTCGTCTTCTACGGCCCAGAGGGCGGTGAGGCCGGGTGACCTTGCGCCTGCACGACTACCTTCCCTCGGGAAACGGTTATAAGGTCAGGCTGCTCTTAACACAGCTGGGCGTTCCGTTCGAGAGGACCGAGTACGACATTACAAAGGGCGAGACGCGAACGCCCGAGTTCCTCGAAAACGTCAACGCGAACGGGCGCGTGCCCGTGCTCGAGACCGAGACAGGAGAGTTTCTGCCGGAATCCAATGCGATCCTGTTCTACCTCGCAGACGGCACCCCGTTTCTGCCGGACGACCGTTTCGGCAAGGCGCAGGCGCTGCGGTGGATGTTCTTCGAGCAGTACAGCCACGAGCCGAACATCGCCGTGGCCCGTGCCTGGCTCCACGTCTTCGATACAGAGATAACCAAAGAACGCAGGGGTGCCCTGGTGACCAAACAAAAGCTCGGGTACGACGCGCTATGGGTTATGGAAGAGCATCTGGAGGGCAACGATTTCTTCGTCGAAGATCACTACTCCGTAGCCGACATCGCCCTCTACGCCTACACGCACGTCGCGCACGAGGGGGGCTTTGATCTCGATGGTTTCCACGCCGTGCGCGCCTGGCTGCAGCGCATCTCATCACAGCCAGGATACATACCCATAACGCAGGGTTGAAGAAGAGAGGAGCTGGCATGACTACCGATCGACGAGAGTCGCACCCGTACCACATGCACGACGCCATCCTGGCCCAACCAGAAGCGTTCGCCGGGGCCGCCGAGCGCAACGAAGCCGCGGCCGACGACTTCGCCTTCCAGATATCCTCTTGCGAGAGGCTTTTCCTGGCGGGCATAGGCACCTCCCACCACGTGACCCTCGTGGGAGAGCATCTGATGCGTGCCTACGGCGGCGGCCCCGACGTCCGCGCCGTCCACTCCTTCGACCTCGCGCTCTACGGGCCCGAGCTCCGGCCCGAGGACTGTGTCATTGCCGTGAGCCACCGCGGCGCCAAACGCTATACGGCACTCGCGCTCGAGCAGGCCAGGGAGGTGGGCCGCAAGACGGCCCTCATAACGGGCGAGGGAGGGTCTGGCGAGGACCGGGCAGACGTCTTGTTCCGCACCGTGGAGCAGGAGAGGTCACCGGCCCACACCGTCAGCTACACGAGCGCCGTGGCCGTGCTCGCTCTGCTCGCGGGGAGGCTTGGGTACCATAGGACTGGGTCAACCACGTTGCCGGACGATCTTCTGCGGGAAAACCTCCCTGCCGTGCTGCGGGCGGCCCTGGGTACTGAGGAAGAAGTTGCCGCGCTGGCGCGCGAGCACGTCGGTCGGCGTAGGATCTGGCTCGTCGGGGGAGGGCCGAGCGCGGTGACGGCCACGGAGACGGCGCTCAAGATCAAAGAGACCTCCTATCTGCAGGCCGAGGGCATGCCGACGGAGACCATGCTGCATGGTCCCTTCCAGTGCGTCGAGGCTGACGACCTGTTCGTACTCATAGCTCCCTCAGGCGTCGCAAGGGAACGTACCCTGGAGGTGGCGGAGCTGGTCGAGGAAGTCGGGGCTACTTACGTCGTCATCGGCGACGACACGACCGAGGTCCGTCCGGCCGCCGCGAGCGTAGTGAGGGTGCCAGAAGTTGCAGAGCCGTTCAGCGCGCTAAGCTGTCTCGTACCTTTGCAGCTCTTCGCCTACCATCTCGCGCTCGCGCGCGGGACCAACCCCGACAGCTTCAGGGTCGACGACCCGCGGTTCGCGAGGGCCGACGTTTCGGGACGGTTGTAGGTAGACTTGCGCCCGTGCGTCTGATCTACACCCTCTTGCTCGTCGCCGTCACAGCCGTCTGGGGCTGGACGTTCGTCGTGGTGCAGGACGCTATCGCCCTGTTCGGCGTCATCCCGTTTCTGGCGGCGCGGTTCGTCCTGGCCGGGGCCGCTCTCACCCCAGTTTACGCAACTACGTTAACGCGCCGGACGCTGCTCGTCGGTGGCGGCATAGGCGTGGTGCTCGCGGCGGCCTACCTCTTTCAGACTATGGGTTTGCTCTTCACCACGCCCACGAACTCGGGCCTCATCACCGGGCTCTTCGTCGTCTTCGCGCCACTCGCCGACCGGCTCCTCTTCGGCGCGAACATTTCGCGGCAGGTGATACTGACCGTAGTCCTCAGCCTTGTCGGGATGGTGCTGCTCGCCGGCGGCGGCCCGGAAGGCGCGAACTGGGGGGATCTGCTGACGCTGCTCTGCGCGGCGGCGCTAGGGTTGCACATCGCGCTCCTCTCCCGTTACGCCGCCTCCTACGACGCCGGCGCGTTGACGCTCGCCCAGATCCTCGCGATGGCGCTGCTGTTTCTCGTCGCGTGGCCGCTCTCGGGTCCTGTCTCCCTGCCGCCGCCTGGGGTGTGGTTTGCGTTGCTCGTGACCGGGCTTCTGGCATCGGCCGGTGCTTTCCTGGTGCAGACTACCGTGCAGCAGCACATCTCGGCAGCCAGGACCGCCATCATCCTGACCATGGAGCCCGTCTTTGCTGCGCTGTTCGGCTACTGGCTCGCGGGTGACAGGCTCGTCGCGGTCCAGATCTTCGGCGCGCTCATGATCCTCTCCGCGCTCGTGATCGGGGAGGTAGTGCCGGTGCTCCGCCGCGGCAAATAGTGGCGTTCACCGACGCCGCTTAACCCAACTTTAAAGCAAACCTTACCGTCATGAAACCAGAGCCTCAAGCCTGGTTGCTATGCTTGCCGCGGTACGGAAGCGAGCCACTGGGGGACATACGTGGGCATCAGGGGCAACTGGGAGCATCGGCGGGCAGAGAGGTTCTCTCGCATGGGCGAGATCGACCGCCGCAAGTTCATCGCCTTGAGCGGCGCGAGCGCGGCGGCGCTGGTCTTTGGCGCGGGACCGTTCGCCGAGAAGGCGTTCGCGCAACCGAGGTTTCGCAAGTACCCGTTCAGCCTCGGGGTTGCCTCCGGTGACCCGCTTCCCCAAGGGGTCGTCATCTGGACGCGGCTTGCCCCCAATCCTCTAGCCGAGGACGGTCTGGGCGGGATGCCGAACCGGCGGGTCGATGTCAGGTGGGAGATCGCCCACGACGAGGGGTTTCGGCGCGTAGTGAGCGCAGGTGTCGCGCCCGCACGCCCCGAGTTGGCACATTCCGTGCACGTCGAGGTCGGGGGGCTCGCCGCCGGTCGGGAATACTTCTACCGCTTCGAGGCGGGCGGGGAGATAAGCCCCGTGGGGAGGACCAAGACCGCACCCGAGGCTGGCAGATCCGTCGCCGAGTTGCGTTTCGCGTTCGCCTCGTGCCAGCAGTACGAGCATGGCTTCTACAACGCCTACGCCCGCATGGCCGAAGAGGATCTCGATCTCGTAGTGCACCTTGGCGACTACATCTACGAGTACGGCACCAACGAGTACCGGGCACCCGGCGGCAACGTACGCTTCTTCAAGGGGCCCGAGATCACGACGCTCGACGACTACCGCGTGCGCCACGCCCAGAACCGCACTGACCTGGACCTTCAGGCGGCCCACGCCGCGTTCGCGTGGGCGGTGACCTGGGACGACCACGAGGTCGAGAATAACTACGCCGACGAGATCCCCGAGTCCGGGCGCTCCCCCGAGGCGTTCCTGGAGCGACGGGCGGCGGCGTACCGCGCTTACTACGAGCATATGCCCCTCAGGCGCTCCTCCGTGCCGCGGGGCCCCGACATGCGACTCTACAGGCGCCTCACCTATGGCAACCTCGCCGAGTTCAACGTCCTGGACACGCGGCAGTACAGGGACGACCAGCCCAACGGCGACCGCTTCAACTCGCCGCCCTCCCCCGAGTCCGAGGACCCGAACCGCACGATCACCGGCGACGCCCAGGAGCGCTGGCTTCTGGAGGGGCTCGCGGGCTCCGGGAGCCGCTGGAACGTGCTCGCCCAGCAGGTGTTTTTCTCCCAGGTCGACTTTGACTTCGACGACGGCGAGGTCGGAATCAACCCGGACGCATGGGACGGCTACTCGGCCCAACGCGACCGCTTTGTCGATTACTTTCGCCAGCGCGGGGTCTCCAACCCCGTCGTGATCACCGGCGACGTCCACGCCAACTGGGCGAGCAACATCCTCGACGACTTCGACGACCCAGACTCGCAGGTAATCGGAGCCGAATTCGTGGGGACATCCATAACCTCAGGCGGGGACGGTTCCGACGTGAGAACCGACACGGCCGAGACGCTGGCGGAGAACCCGCACATCAAGTTCTTCAACAACCAGCGCGGGTACGTACGCTGCACTCTCACACCCGAGGTGTGGCGCACCGACTATCGAGTCGTGCCTTACGTCAGCCAGCCCGGATCCCGGATCTTTACCCGCGCGTCTTTCGTGGTCGAGAGCGGTAACCCCGGCATCAGGCAGATCGCCGATAATGGGGTCCCAACCGCGCGGCGCGTGGCCTCCCAGGTCGAGTCCGACAGGGTGGCCGACCAGAAAGAGGCAGACAGGCGTTAGCGGCGCCTAACCCCCCGTAAGCCCGCGGCATCCGGCCGGCCCGGGTGATCGCCGGGTTACTTCGCGGCGCCTGCGAGACGGTAAACTTGGTGCGTACCCCACGTACGGAGGAGGTTGGCGTGGCACGCACTGTCCAGGTCCCCGACTACGAGGTTCACGGTGAGGTCCGGGTGTACCCGGCAAAGACGGCCCTCATCGTCGTGGACATGCAGAACGATTTCGTGAAGGATGGCGGCAGCCTCGTCGTCCCCGATGCCGAGGCAACGATACCGGAGATCCAGGACCTGCTGAGGCTTGCCCGGGGTTCTGGGATGAAGGTCGTCTTTACCCAGGATACCCACGCCGACGAGGACCCGGAGTGGGACATCTGGCCCGAGCACGTCGAGGAGGGCACGTGGGGATGGGAGATCGTGGAAGAGCTCGCGCCGCGCGAGGACGAACTCGTGATCCGCAAGGTCCGCTACGATGCCTTCTACGGGACCCACCTCGACCATTACCTTCGCCTCTGGGGCGTGGACACACTGATCATCTGCGGCACGGTGGCCAACATCTGCGTACACTACACCGCCGCGAGCGCCGCCCTGCGCTGGTACAAAGTCATCGTTCCGAAGGATGCCACCTCCGCACTCGACCCGTTCGATCTGGAGTCTTCGCTTAGGCAGACCGCGTTTCTGTTTAACGGCACCATAACTTATGGCAACGCGATCAGGACGGATAGAGGGGGCGAGCCGGTCTATCGCAGCAAGCTAGAGGAAGCCGCCGCGGACACCCGCGAGAACGGCTGAGAAAGAGACCGGGGCCTATTGGCCCCAGCCTCCGCTTGTCGTACCTTACTGAATAAACGTTCGCGACGGTGAGTTTCCGCTTCCTAGTCGTCGTCCCGGTCGTCGCCATCATCGTCATCGAAGTCGTCCGAGTCATCGGAGTCATTGTCCCCGCCGTCATCCCGGTCATCGCGGTCATCCGCATCATCCCGGCCGTCGTCATCGCTGCCGTCTCGCCCATCGTCGTCGTCGCGGTCGTCCCTGCCATCATCACCGCGACCGTCATCGTCGTCACGACCGTCGTCCCGGTCGTCGCCGTTGTCGTCTGCGCCGTCGTCGTCCCGGGTGCTCTGATCGTCGCGATCGTCCTGTGCCCCGTCGTCTCCCTGCGAGCCGCCGTCGTCCTGGTCGTCGTCACGACCATCGTCGTCATCGTCTCGCGCTCCATCGTCGTCCCGGCCTTCGTCTGCATCATCGGCCGCGGACGGCTGATCCCGGGCCGGCTGCTCGTCGTTCGAGGCGGCGTTGTTCGAGCCCGTTGCGCCCCCTGAGGCGCAGGCGGCCAGCATAAGGCTCATCGCCACCAGTACGGCGACGATCCAGGGAATCCGTTTCGCTCTCTCGTTTCCCACTGCAATTCCTTTCTCTCGCATAACTTGGCTACTACAAGAGATGATCGCCCGCGCTCGTTGGAGAGCGGTTAGACGCGGGTGAAAATGCTCTAATCTCGGCGATTTCTCAAGACGTTCGTCGGCCGACGGTGCTCTAGGCGAGCGATTCGAGGTTCTTGGTGAGCTCTTCTAGCGTCGGACGTCGGGTCGGGTCGGGTTCGAGGCAGGCGTACACAGCGTTCGCGAAGGCGGCCGGTACACGTCGATAAGCCCGGACGGGTTCGGCCCGGCGCAGGATCTGCTCACAGGCATCGAGACCTTCATCGGTCCCGGTAGGATTCTCGGTGTAGGACTGGTTCTCCTGGTCGCTGGCGGAGTCGGTTGCGTACTCGGCGTTGAAGGGCGTCACGTCGGTCGCGGCCTCGAACAGGACGGCCCCGATGCCCCACACGTCGGTCGCCGGGCCGAGGAGTTCGCCCCTGACCTGCTCCGGGGCCATGTACTGTCTCGTGCCCGCACCCCTCTCGCCCCGTCCCGGAGGGCGGGCGATGCTTAGGTCCAGGATCTTCGCCAGTCCGCGCTCGGAGACGATGTTGGAGGGTTTGAGGTCGAGGTGCAGAATGCCCTGGGCGTGGAGGTAGTGCATTGCCGAGCAGAGATGCAGTCCGAGGTGGACGACACTCGCAAGCGGCAGCCGCCGATAGCTGGTGTCTATGATGTACGAGAGGGTTTCTCCGGAGAGCATCTCCAGGATCAGGGTAGGGTGCGGCTCCCCGAGGACCTCGTAGAGTCGCACGATGTGCGGGTGCGTGAGCTTCCCGAGGAGCCGACCTTCTCGCAGGAGACCGTGGCTCGCCTTCTCGCTCCCAAGAAGGTCCTGCCTCGGCGTCTTCGCGATGCAGTCACAGGCCCGCCCTTCGCTGAAAACGTGGTAGACGTCGAAGTGCTTGCTCTGGTGCAGGTGCTCGATGATCTCGTAGCCGGGCGCGAGGATGCTTCCTGCCTCGAGCGGCGGATGGTCAATGGTGCCCTCGTGGCGGTGTTCCATCACGGCTCGACCGGCTGCGACGCGGTATGGTGCATGTCGTAGAGGCGGGCGTAGAGACCAGCCTGTGCAAGCAGGTCGTCGTGGGAGCCGCGTTCGGCCACGCGTCCGTTCTTCAGTACCATGATCTCGTCCGCCTCTCGCACCGTCATGAGGTTGTGTGAGATCACTATCGTCGTCCGCCCGCTCATCAACCTTCTCAAGGGACCCAACACCTTCTCCCCGGACTCGACGTCGAGCCCGGTCGTCGGCTCGTCGAGCACGAGGATGGGGGCGTCTCTGACCATGGCCCTAGCGATAGCGATCCGCTGGCGCTGCCCGCCGGAGAGCAACCGTCCCTTCTGCCCGACGACGGTATCATAGCCTTTGGGGAACGAGACGGTGAACCCGTGGGCGTCAGCAGCCTTCGCGGCCGCGACGACCTCCTCTTCGGTGGCGCCGGGACGTCCGTAGGCGATGTTCTCCCGTACCGTCCCGTCGAAGACGAGCGTCTCTTGCAGGAGGACGGCAACGTCATCCCGTAGAGAACGGAGCGTCACGTCGCGCAGGTCGTGGCCGTCGAGCCGTATCGTGCCCGAGTCGGGATCGTAGAAACGCAGCAAGAGCTTCGTAACAGTGGACTTGCCCGCCCCGCTGGGGCCGACGAGCGCGAGCGTCTGTCCCGGGCCTACGTGGAAGGAGAGATCCTCCAGCGCCGGTTCCGCAGTTTCCGGATAACCAAAAGATACCGAGTCGAACTCTACTATGCCCCGGGCGGGGGGCAGGGGACGCGCCCAGGCATTCTCCTCGACCGAGGGGCGCCGGTCCAGGAACTCGATCACCCGCTCGGCACCGGCCGAGGCCGCGTAGAAGGAGTTCAGGAGGCCGCTGAGGCCCCGGATAGGACCGTAAAGTTGGCTGAGGTAAAGCATAAACACGAGCAACCCGCCGACCGAGAGCCTACCCTGCGAGAGCTGGTAGGTTCCGAAGGCGACCACCACGATCACGCCGGCCAGCTCGATCATGTTGATGAGAGGCGCGAACAAAGAGCCGAGCCGCGTCGCCGCCATCTGCGCGACGAAGCTACCCTCGTTCTCCCGGTGAAAGCGTGCGAGTTCCTCGTCCTCGCGATTGTATGCCTGGACGAGGGCGATGTTGGACAGGCTCTCCTCGGCGACCGCCCCAATGGAGCCGCTGCGGCGCCGCTCCTCGCGGGTGGCGCTCTTGATCTTGCGCGAGAAGTGTTTCGCCGTGAGCCAGAACAGCGGCACGACAAATAGCGACACGAGCGCGAGCCGCCAATCCAGGTAGAAGAGCGCCGCGGTGAAAAAGAGGAGCTGGAAGGCGTAGGAGATCGCCGAGGTCAAACCGCTGAGCATCAGGTCCTCGATCTCCTCCACGTCGTCGGTCACACGTGATATCACATCCCCCAGAGGCTGTCGGTCGAAGAACGCCAGCGAGAGCCCCTGCAGATGCCCGAAGAACTGGGTCCTTAAAGAGACGATGAAACGGCCGCCGACCCAGCTGGAGAGGTACTCGTCGCAGAACGCCACGATGCCCTCGGCGAGTGTCAGCCCGACGTAGGCGAGTAGAACCCAGATCAGAAGATCGAACTGCCGCGCGACGAGCACCTCGTCCACGAGCACCTTGTACATCCAGATCGTCACCGCCTCTATCGCCGGTCCTAGAGCGACGAGGAACAGGATTAGTGGAAACCACCTGCGGTAGGGCCGTGCGTAGGGCCAGAACCTTCGGAAGACCTCCCGCACAGGCACGACCGGCGCGGCGGCGACCAGCGAAGCTTCCTCGCCCTCTTCCGCGCCCGCCAGAAGTCGGCGGAAACCCTCGCGCAACCTCGCTACAAACCTCATCTACCCCTCAAATGCACAATAAGGAAGCGACCCTGCCACGAGGGTGGGGTCGCTTCGGAACTTGAGTCTTCAACGACTCGCTAGGTGGTGCGGCGACGACGCCTGCAACGCCTGCGGCGTCTGGGGCTATTGAACCTGCTGCATGGCCTGCGACCGGTGTTCGTGTCGTCCCTGGTGGACCTGGCGGCCGGGTATGGCTGTATGAATGCCACTTTGTTCACCTCCTCCTCTGGTTTGCTCTTTTGTCATTAAGTGTATTCTGGCCGGGGATCATTAGGGAATCGTTAGGCACGCGTTAGAGGTCCCTAATGGGAGAAAGAATCAGGAGTCGATGACTTTCGTCATAATAGAGAAAAGAGGTCTGCCCACTAACGTTCTTTTCGGACGCCGGGGTGGCCGACGGCTCGGTCCGCGTGCCAGGAGGCGGAGAGCAGCGGCAGGTAGAGCGATACCCCCGTGCCCGCCTCCGGCCGGCTTACGACCTCGATATGCCCACCGTGAGCCTGGACGATGGTCCTGGCGATGGGGAGCCCGAGACCCGTACCTCCCATATTGCGGGAGCGGGCCTTGTCCACCCGGTAGAAGCGCTCGAAGATGCGGGGCAGATCTTCCTTCGGAATGCCGAGACCGCGGTCCTCAACGCTGATCCCGAGCTCGCCGGAGCGTGTGATGCCCGAGCCCAGCTTCACGACGCCGCCCGGCGGACCGTACTTTATGGCGTTGTCCACCAGGATGAGCACCGCCTGGCCGACGCGGGCCGGGTCCGCGCGTAGCGTGCCTTCGGCATGCAGGTCCGTCTCCAGGGTGGCGCCGCGTTCCCTGGCGAGCATCTCAGCCCGACCGGCGATCTCCGAAACGAGCGACGCAACCGGGACCGTCTCCAACTCCAAGGCCGGCGAGGCGGAGTCGGACCTGGCGAGAAACAGAAGGTCCTCGACCATGCGGGACATGCGCCTGGACTCCTCGACCACTTCGTGCAGGAGCTGCTTCTGCTCCCCCTCGGCGCCAAGCGCAAGGCCCACCTGGGCGTTGCCCCGCAGCACGGTCAGGGGCGTCCTGAGCTCGTGTGAGACGTCGGCCAGGAAATCCGTCTTGGCGCGGGAGGCCTCGGCTAGCTTCTCCGAGGCCTGTTGCTGCTCAGCGTAGAGGGTCCTCAGCTCGCTTACCACGCGTACCGCCGCGTAGGCTAGCGCCGCCCCGGCCAGCAGCAGGCCGACCACGGCCCCGAGCAATACGAGCGCCGAGGTCGTCGCCGCACGGTCCACCCGCTGCAGCGAGTCGTCGGTGAGGGCCTCGCCGAGCCCGTCAAGCTCCTCCGCTGCCTGTTCCATCTGCCCGATCTGCCCGAGCCCCCGGTCGCTGGCCGCGTCGAAGGCTTCCTGGTCCTGGATCGTCGGTCGAACGAAGGGCGTGAAATCCGCGTAGTATTCATCCGCCCAGCGCCGAAAGGCTTCGGGCTGCGGGGCGGCCGCGTCGTAGGGGTTCACCTGCCCGAGCTCGTCTATCTCTGAGTAGAGCCTGCCGCGGGCCGCCTCGTGGTCGTCCATTACCTCGGGCGACAATCGGCCGGAGTCCATGGCCGGAAAGTAGAGGTTGCGGTGATAGTGGCGCACGTCGAGGACCGCCGCGCGGATGTCGTCGCCTTCGTCCTCCAGCTCCACGTAGCCGAACGCCTCGTCCGCGACGCGCTCGATACTGCGCGTCTGCCAGAAGCCGATCAGGCCGGCGACGATGATCGCCACGAGCAGGCCGCCGACGGCAATCGAGGTCACCCGCCATGGTTGCCCCCCGATGACCCTGATCCAACCCAAAACTACACCCATCTTCCACAAATCTCCGTCGCGCCTGGCGGCGTTCGCCCGGCCTCTCCATTATACTTTCGGGAGCGATGTTGGTTCTGCTGATAGAAGACGATCCTGCAATCCTGCGTTTTCTGGAGCGCGGCCTCGCCGCCCATGGCCACGGCACCCTGACCGCCGGAGATGGGGAAGAGGGGGCGCGCCTCGCGGCCACAGAGCCGGTGGATCTGGTCCTCCTCGACATCATGCTGCCGCGCCTGGACGGTCACCAAACACTCAGACGCATCCGGCTCCGACGCCCTGACCTCCCCGTGCTCATGCTCACCGCGCGCGACGAAGTGCAGCAGAAAGTTAGCGCCCTCGATGGCGGCGCCAACGACTACCTCACTAAGCCGTTCGATCTGGAGGAACTCCTGGCACGCATGCGGGCCCTCACCCGCCGGCCCGACCAGGCGTGGTCCTCCAGAATGGAGTTCGGCGATCTCAAGGTGGACCTGCGCTCCCGGAGGGTCTGGCGCGGCGAGCGGCAGGTCGACCTCTCCAGCCGCGAGTTCGCCTTGCTGGAGTACTTCATGAGCCACCCCGGGCAGGTCTTGAGCAGGCAGCAGATCCTCTCCGCCGTCTGGGACTACGCCTTTGATCCCGGTTCGAACGTGGTAGACGTTTACGTCAGGTACCTCAGGAGCAAGCTCGACCGCCAAGGCGACCCCTCGGTGATACAGACCGTCCGGGGCGTCGGCTACCGCTTCGAGCCACCCGACGGTCCCCCGAGTTCCTGAGTTTTTCTGCGTTCGCCCATCGGGCAGGGAGGTTCGCAACCTCCTCCTTCCCGGCATTCGGGGGTTTCCGCCTGGACACGAACGAAGAACCCCGTGCCCGTCACTCATTATCCGGGGAGAAGAATTAGAGGGACGTTGGGCGTTGGTTAGAATCTTCTAATCTCACCTGCGTCGCCAACGGACGGTATCCAGGGCGAGGTTGCATTATCATGGCGGCCGTGAGGGGGACGGACAGAGACCTTATCCTTGGCTGCAAGCGTGGTGAGGCCCAGGCGTGGCGGCGGGTGCTTGACCGCTACGAGCGGCTCGTATTCTCCGTCCCCCGCGGCTACGGGCTCTCGCGCGAGGACGCCGCGGATATCTCCCAGCTCACGTTCAGCCTCCTGTTGCAGGGCCTCGACTCCCTCACGGAAGAGAGCAACCTCGGCGCCTGGCTCGCCACCGTGGCCCGCCGCCACTCCTGGCGGTTGATGGAGCGGGAACGGCGCGAGAGCACCGGCAGGGAGCGAGACCTGGCGGAGAGCGCGACCCTGTTCGGCGGCGAGAAGCCCACCGAGCACTGGGTGCTGACGGACTGGCTGCAGCAGGGGCTCTCTAAGCTCGAGGAGCCGTGCCGCAAACTCCTCACCGCCCTGTACTTCGACGAGGGCCAGCCCTCTTACGCGGAGGTAGCCGAGCGCCTGGGCATGCCCTTGGGGAGCATCGGCCCCACCCGCGCCCGCTGCCTCAAGCAGATGCGGCGGACGCTGGACGAACGATGACGTATTTTTCCCGGCTCCCGCCGGCACACGTTGGGTGATGGTGCAAAATAAAGGCAAACCAGAGGATTGGAAGCGGTGAAAAGGTGGCCCCTGGAGAGATAGAATTCGAGCTCCTCGCTGATTGGGCCGAGGGACGTCTTTCGGAAGCTGAGTCCCGGATGGTCGAGGAAAGGCTGGCCGAGGCAGGTGAAGACACGCTGGCCGCGGCCGGTTGGCTGCGGGCCTTCTACCGGGTGAGCGACGAAGTTGTCCTGGATGAGCCGCCCGCCGAGGTGCGCGACGAGCTGACGCGTCGCTTCGAGGATTACGCGGAGGGCCGTCGGCAACCGGGTACCCTGCGTAGGCTCGTCGCGACGCTCTCTTTCGAGGGTGGGCAGGCGGCGTTCGGGGTACGCTCCGCGGCCTCAAAGGAGTCGCAGGGTCAGCTCGTTTACACCACAGGGGCCGCGGACGTCGCCCTCGATTTCGGGCGGCAGCCCGGCGAGGGGAGCCTGAATCTCGACGGCCAGATATTTCCCACCGATGACACCGAACCTGATGCTTTCGGTGTCCAGCTTCTCAGGGGAGCAACCGAGGTAGCCACCACAGCCACGGACGAGCTCGGCGAGTTCACCTTCCGGGGTGTCCCACCCGGGGAGTACCAGATCCTCATCAGCAGCGACCGGGTCGAGATCCTCATCTCACCCGTCGACCTTGGGACGTAGAATGGGCATATGCCATCCGAAGGTGGAATCGAACCGGGGTTCGTAGACGCCCTACTAGCCCTCAAGACGCGAGAGCAACAGGCCGGGTTCTTGCGCGACAGGGGGATGCTTGACGAGGAAGGCCTCGACCGTCTGCTCCACACGGCTGACAGGCTGCTCAATGATGATCCGGTCAAGGCGCGGCGACTGGCCGAACTCTGTGCCGATCTCGCCGATCTCGCGGACGCGCCCCCCGCCGTTCCGAAGGCGAACTACATCGTTGCGGGGGCGCACAGCATAAACGGAGAGTTCGATAATGATCTTCGTTACACCAGCGCTGCTTACGATGGTTACGTTGCCCTCGGCATGAACCTTGAAGCCTTGCGCACCAACGTGGGAAAGATGGTTGCGCTCCTCGAGCTCGGACGTTATGAAGCAGCACTCTACGCAGGCCGGTTCGTCTTGGATGCCCTGGATGGCGTAGGCCACCTCGAAGTAAGTCCAACACCGCAAGAGCGCGTCCTGCTAGCCGCACTCGTGTACCAGAATCAAGCCATCTGCCACGAGCATGTGGGCCACTTTGATAAGGCGCTCGAAGTTCACACTCTTGCTGAGGAGCATTATCGGTCTCTCGGGGCGAACGAACGTCTCGGCGAGATCATCGACAATCGGGGGGTTATCCTCCGGTATCTTGGTCGGGGTAGCGAGGCTTTGGAAGCTCACGAGGCCGCCGCCGCTATCTTTGAAGAGACGAATCTCGGCCTACCTTATGCCCTGGCCCTCGGTAACATCGGGGAGACCCACTTACAACTCGGCAACTACTCTCGCAGCCTCGACGCGTTCGAACGCTCCCGCCGCCTGTTGAACTCTCTCGGTGCGCGCGTGGACGAACACGACATATTGCTCGATACAGCCAACACGTATCTCGCGCTCAACCTCTATCCCGAAACCCTGGCGGCATGCCGCCAGGCAAACAAACTGCTACAGAGTTACGGAATGAGGTTTGAGCGCGCCAAAGGCCTGTGGGTTATGGGTTCGGCGCTGATGGCCGTCTCTAATCTCCAGGAGGCCAGAGAAGCGTTGGACGAGGCCGCGGCATTGTTTGCCGCAGTTGACAACGTACCCTTGCTCTCCAGCGTGATGTTGGAGCAGGCATCATTGTTGAAGGCCCGCAAGGAGGGGCCAGCGGCTCTGGAGAAGGCGCGTCGCGCGCTAGAACTCGTTTCCGATGGGGGCTGGCCGGTGCAACAGGTCTACGCCCGCTTGCGTCTCGCCGACCTACTATTACCGGATGTGACCGCGGCCGAGACGCATTTGCTGGCGGCGCGGCGTCTGGCCGACAACCTGGCGCTGCCACAGCTCAGCTATCGCTTGAACGAACGTCTCGGCTACCTGCGACGCTTGCAAGGCCACGACGAGGAAGCTCGGACGCTGCTGGAGGCGGCGATAGATGAGATCGAACACCTGCGCGGCGCCGTCGCCCAGGACGCGATGCGCGCTTCTTTCTTGCGGGACAAGACCGCCGCCTACGAAGACCTCCTGCTGCTACATCTTGGCCGGAAGGACGGCGCTCGTGACGCTTTCGCCGTCGCCGAGCGGGCCAAGTCCCGCGCGCTGGTGGATCTGATCTCCGGTGTCGCCGAGAAGGAGCCGGTGAGGTCCGCTGACCCCGGGCTGGAGAGACGCATCAGGGCTTTGCAGGCCGACCTCAACGCGGTCTACGGAGAGCTGCTGGGAGGCTCCGGCGACGAAGAGCGTCCCTTACCCTTCCCGAACCTGCACGCGCGGGCCGTTGAGCTGGAGCAGGAGATCAGCCAGCTGCGGTTACAGTCGGCGGCCGTCGGTCACGATCCCGATCCCTTCGCAGCGGCCGTGCCGCCGGATGAAGCCCGGGACCGGCTATCTCCCGACGCGGTGTTGCTGGCGTACCATACCGTCGGTGATGAGATTCTGGCGTTCGTCAATGCTCGCGGGCGGGTCCGGGTCGCGCGACGCCTCAGCACGGTGGGACAGATCGAGAGGCTGCTGTACAAGCTGGACATCCAGTGGCAGCGTTTCCGCGCGGGCCGGGTACTGGCTGAACGGCACATGGCGATGATGGAGCGTTCGGCGCAGCAGGTGCTGGCCTCGCTCTACGAGGAGCTGGTGGCGCCGCTGGAACCACTGCTTGAGGAAGTCACTCCCGTCTCAAGTCCCCCCGAAGCCGTGCCGGCGCTCGCCATCGTGCCACATGGCAGCTTGCACCGGGTCCCTTTCCACGCGCTGTTCGATGGCCGACGGTACCTGATCGAACGTTTCGAGATCTCTTACGCACCGAGCGCGACGGTGTACGCGCTGTGCCAGGACCGGGAGCCGTCCGGCGAGAACGGGAGAGTGGTGTTCGGCGTCGAAGACCCTCTAATTCCTTCCGCCGTAGCCGAAGCCCGCACCGTGGCGGAGCACCTACCCGGCGTGAAGGTGCGCGTTGGAACGGATGCGACGGTCGAGGCGTTGCAGGAGGCGGTGAGGAGCGATCTCCTGCATATGGCCTGCCACGGGCTGTTCCGTTCCGATAACCCGATGTTCTCGGCGCTCAAGCTGCACGACGGCTGGCTGATGGCCGCCGACGCGATGAGCCTCGACCTCCCCGGCGCCCTCGTTACACTGAGTGCCTGCGAGTCGGGGCGGGGGGAGGTGATCGGGGGCGACGAGGTCCTCGGCCTGACCCGAGCCTTCCTCGGAGCGGGGGCCGCGACGCTGGTTGTGAGCCTGTGGCTGGTGCAGGACGAGACCACCGCCGACCTGATGGGCGATTGGTACGGACGACTGAGCGACGGCGAGGGACGGGTCGCCGCGCTGCGCGCCGCGCAGATAGGGATTAAAGAGCGCCATCCCCACCCGTACTACTGGGCGCCCTTCGTCCTGATCGGGAAACGATGATCCCGTAGCGTGGCGCATTCGCCGAACGAAGAATTAGAATCTTCTAATGCGTGTATCACGAACCTCTAACGGCGACCTTCTAACATTAGATTGTCGTAACTGGCGGCGCGGCTACGTGCCGCTACTTTGGAGGAATTCATGAGGACTCTGGTGATGCAAGGGAACGCTACCAAATCCGAGAAGCCGTTCCGGCATTCGCTGCTGGCCGTGCTCGCTGGAGCGTCTGTAGCGTTGCTGCTGTGTGTCGCCCTGGCCGGTCCCGCAGACGCAGACGACGATGATGACGACGGTGGAGAGTACGTGCCACGTCAGGTCGTGGCGAAGATCAATGCTGGGGCCAGCATCGGGGCCATCGAGAGGAAGTTCGGTGTTACCAGGATCGAGAGGCTGCCTGGCGCGGGTAAGATCTACCTGTTGAAGACGCGACTGGGCGTCAACCCGGTGAACCTGGCGAATCGAATGGAGCAGGACAGCCGCGTGCTCTACGCCGAGCCGAACTTCAGGGCCGGATTACCGGAGGCCAGCAAACAACACAGGGCCCGTCCCGGTGGGGCGCCTACACCGGGCTCCGATCCGGCACTGTATCGTGCCCAGTACGCGGTGGACAACCTGAAACTTACGGAGGCCCACGGGGTGAACCGCGGCGCGGGTTCAGTGGTGGCCGTCGTAGACACCGGTGTGCAGGCCGGTCACCCGGAGCTCTCCGGCAAGCTGGTGGCGGGCTACGATTTCGTTGACGGTGACGGCAACCCGGCCGACAGGGGCAACGGCAGGGACGACGATCGCGACGGAGAGGTGGACGAAACGGTCGGCCACGGTACGCACGTGGCTGGCATAGTGGCGCTCGCGGCGCCAGGGGCGAGGATCATGCCGCTCCGGGCTCTCGACTCAGAGGGCAGGGGAACCTCGTTCGGGGTCGCTGAGGCTATCCGCTACGCTGTCCGCAACGACGCCGACGTGGTCAACCTGAGTCTCGGCTCCTCGCAGGAGACGGAGCTTCTGGAAGACCTGATCGGGGACGATGACGACGACGAGGCGGGAAAGACGGTCTTCGTCGCCGCCGCCGGCAACGACGGTAACAGCATAGAGCAGTACCCGGCTGCCGAGGAAAGCGCCATAGCGGTCACCTCCGTGAACCGAAAGCTCGAGAAGCCCGGGTTTGCCAACTACGGCGGGTGGGTTAAGATCGCCGCTCCGGGCAGCGGCATACACAGCCCCTTCCCCGAGGACCGCTACGCTATGTGGAGCGGCACCTCGATGGCGACGCCGTTCGTGGCCGCCCAGGCCGCCCTTATCCGCAGTGCGAGACCGTCGGCGGGCTCAGGGTGCGTCACCGGCATCATCGAGCGAACCGCCGAGCCGCTGACTGCCAACCTGGGCGCTGGGCATGCCGACGTCGAGGCCAGCACGAAGTACGCCGCGAACCCGTCCAACTCCTGCGCCGGGTTTGGAGACGACGATTAAACACTAGCGGGCACCGCGCTAGCAAGCCACGCAAAGAGAGAAACGCCGCTGTCTCCGGCGGAGTTTCTCTCTTTGCCGGAGTAGGGCGTTCGGCCACCAGGTATTAGAAAGCTCTCATGTTGGACATTCTGCATATTTTTTCGCGGTCACCCACGCACATGTGGGGTGTAGTACAAGGACCGGCGTCGGGGTGGTCCCGGCGGGTCCGGAACAAAAGGAGGAAAGTTATGTTGCGAAGGATCATGGTTGCGGCGCTGGTGAGCGTGTTGGCCCTGGCGGTGGCGGCCCCGGCCGCGCTGGCCGAGGAGAGGGTGTGCCGGGGTACCATCGGCTCGACTACCGTGGACAATCTGCTGGTGCCGCAGGGCGCCACGTGTACGCTCAACGGCACGAGGGTCGAAGGGACAGTCAAGGTAGAGCGGAACGCCCAACTCTTCGCCAACGGCATAAGGGTCAAGGGAAACGTACAGAGCGAAGGGTTCAAGACCATCGTGCTCAGGCGGAACTCCGTCGTGGTCGGCAGCGTGCAGCTTGAGAACGGGCTCGAAGGCGGCAGCGGGAGGGTGCTGAATTCCCGCATCAACGGTGACCTGCAATTCTTCTCCAACGAGGCCAGGATGGTGGCGCGCGGAAACACTATCCTTGCGAACCTCCAGGCCAACCAGAACACCGGTGGCCTCGTGATCGAGAACAACAGGATCTCTGAGAACCTGCAGTGCCAGGCGAACAACCCACCCCCGACCGGCGGCGGCAACACCGCCGGCGATAAGGAAGATCAGTGCTCCAGGCTCTAGCCTGAAAGAAGAACTTTCGTCCTAATGTCTAGTTTCCGGAGGCCGCCCCGTCGTACGGGGCGGCCTCGAATGGTCTCTGCGTGATTAGAGCGCCCGGACACCGGGTAAGGTGTGCTGGTATCTGGGAAAGCGAATTGATAGGAGTTGACACATGCCTACTGCCGAACGACGCGCGGAAGTAGTGTGGAAGTGTGGAGCGGGGACCTACAGAAGGGATCGGGCACCTTCGACCTGGCGAGCAGGGGCGCGTGGACGGGTGCCGAGGTCAGCTTCGCAACGCGTACCGAGAACCCCAACGGCAACACCTCGCCCGAGGAGCTCATCGCCGCCTCCCACGCGAGCTGCTACGCGATGGCGCTTTCCAACGTACTGGGAGAGCAGGGCAACGAGCCCGAGGAGTTGAGGGTTAACGCCACCTGCGTGCTCGACATGGGTAGCCTCAAGATCATCACCGAGACGCTCGATGTTAGCGGGCGTGTCCCTGGCCTCGACGAGGAAGGCTTCAGGGGCGCTGCCGAGGAGGCCGAGCAAGCCTGCCCCGTCTCCAACGCCTTGCGCAACAACGTAGACATCCAGCTAAACGTAAGCCTGGACTAACAACTAGGAACTGAGAAGTTTGAGGTTGGAATTGTCTGACGTGTAGCTTTCTCTTACTTCACAATTCTGTCTAACGGGCTACCACGCCGTGGGGTTTGCGTTCGACCCAGCTCACGAACCGGGAGATGCCGGGGTGGGAGAGCAAGGCCTCCACGGTGTTGTACTCCCGCTCCAGCTCTTTCTCAGTCAGGATGCGATGTATCTGGCGGTGGCATTCTCCGCACAGCGGCACGGTCCGGTGTAGCTCTTCGCGGCTGAACGACCGCTTCACGCGCTTGTTCCCGTGACGGCCTCGTGGGACCAGGTGGTGCCTCGTGCGCCGCTCCACAACGCGCCCGCACAGCTCGCAGGGCCCAACCTTCTCTGACGCCTTTCGCATACAGCTTCATATTGTAACCGCGCCGCTCGGTGTTGCCCCAACGACCCCGACGCTCAGGGCTTGAGCCGGGCCATAGAGTAGCCGTCTACGTACTCGCCGGCCCTGAAGGCGAGGCAGCGGTGGGTACCCTCGATCTCAAACTCGAACTTCTCGTACAGGGCGATGGCGGCGGCGTTGTCTACGTAGACCCGCAGTTCGATGCGCGTGAGGTTGAGCCAGTTGTCCGCGAGGTCCATCGCCGCCTCCATCAGCGCCGTCCCGATGCCTTTCCCCTGACAGTCGTCGCGCACGGCCATGCCTATACTGGCGACGTGCCGCATGCGCCAACGGGTGGGGGCAGTCTCCAGGGCGAGGCTTCCGACCGCCTCAACCTCGACGCAGGCCACCAGCGAAAACAAGCCCTCCGGTGGCTCCGAGAGGCGCTTGCGCCACATCTCCGCCGAGGGGAGGGGCATCTGCAAGGTGCCGGCTATCGCCTGCGGGCCGCTAAAGATGCGGTGCAAGGCCTCGTAGTCCTCAGGCTCAGCGTGGCGGATGGTTACGTCCATTTGCGTACCTCCGTGCCCGGCAAGGATCGTTCACCGGACCAACAAATATCCTGTCTTTCATCCCCATTCTATCCCGGCAACTCCTTCGTCAGGCGATGCTGATGAGCGCCGCGCCCGGGCGCTCAGCGAGTATCTTCAGTATTGGCTTTGATCAGTGCGGTCAGCGTGGGAATGCCCACGAACGAGAAGAAGGCGGCGGCCTGGCTCGTTATCGTCGCCAGGGCCCCTGCTATTGCAGAACCGAACACCTGCCCCACGGCGATCAAGAGAAACCGTGCCCCGAGGCCGGCGGACGGACTCTCCTTGAAGATGGTGACGGCTCACACCAGGACGACCCCGGTGAGCAGGATGTAGGTAGAACCCAAGAGCCCGGCGCTCGCTTAAGCCAGTGGTAGCACGCCGGGGGCGATAGTCAGAGGTGCGATCGAAGCGGCCATCCCGAGGAGCTCGGCGCGCAGGACGGCCGTGATCCCGAACCGCCCCACCAGATTTACCGCGGCGGCGGAGAGGCTTGAGACCCCCAGGACCGTCCAGAAAAGGCTGGAGCCCACTCCAGAGCTTAGGGCCTGTCGGTGGTGTCCCTAAGTCGCCGTTTCGGGGAGGAGCCGCGGCCCAATTGGTTCGCTTGGGGCAATTTCCGATGGCATCGGCTACTTGGCCTAATAAGAAGTAACCACTTGGCCAATCCAAGCATAGCAGTTTGGCCTATAGGCATACCAATACACTTCCTCGATACTGAGCGGCGCGACCTGGTGCGGGTTTATTGGCCTTCTACCTCCACGTAAATAAGGACGATAGGAAGGATTTGGAGGATGAGTAAGATAGGCGCGGTATTGGCCTCGGTGGCATTGGCCATAGGAGTACTTTTTCTCGGTTCCTATTTAGGTCCCACCAACGCCATGCGCAAGGCGCAAGCCCAGACGACCGTCGCGAAGCCCAACATCATTTTTGTGCTCACCGACGACCAGTTCACCGACACCTTGAACGCGATGCCGGCCCTGCAAAACAATCTCGTAAGCCAAGGCGTCGAGTTCTCCAACATGACCTCCACCTATCCCCTGTGCTGTCCTGGCCGAGCCACCATCCTGCGCGGCCAGTACCCCCACAACACCCAAATCTACAGCAACGACCCTCCCGGGGGCGGACGGGAAATGTTCGCGCAGCGCGGGGAGAACAGCACCATCGCGACCTGGTTGGACATGGCAGGCTACCAGACCGGTCTCTTCGGCAAGTACATGAACAACTATACTTCCCTCGACATCCCGCCGGGCTGGGACCGCTGGTACGCCTGGAACGGGCCCAAGATGGGCTGGAGCGCCCTTAACGACCAGGGCATCCAGAAGTCCTTGATCCGCAGTGCCGCCGACCGCGGCGTGAGCAACACCGCCCTCAGGTTTCTGGGTAACCACCTCGACAAGCCCGCTCCGGTATTCGCCTGGGTGAGCTTCGGGGCCGAGCATTCTCCCTTCTACCATGACCAGGCTGACGCCACCATGTTCGAGGGTGTAGGCGTCCCACGCACCCCATCCTTCAACGAGGACAACGTCTCCGACAAACCGGCCAACTTGCGTGACCTGGCTCCGCTCACCGACGCGGACATAACCCAGATGGACCAGGACTACACCAATGGGCTGCGCTCGCTGATGCGGGTGGACCGTTTCGTAGCCAGCGCCTCTGATCTGCTAAGGAGCAAGGGCGAGATGCGCAACACCTACTTCGTTTTCTACACAGACAACGGCAATCATTTCGGCCAACACCGCCTGCCGCACGGCAAGCTAATGCCTTACGAAGAAGACATGAACTTTCCGCTCATCGTGCGCGGCCCCGGCATCGCGCAAGGCGTAAGCAACGACAAGCTCGTCGGTAGCCATGACATAGCGCCGACCCTGGCCCGCATGGGTGGGGCGAGCATCCCATCCTTCGTGGATGGACGCAGCTTCCTTTCCCTAGCGCAAGACCCGGCCACAACCTGGGCCCGGACCGCCGTCCTGAGCGAGAGGAAAACGAACATCCTTCTAACCCAAAGGTGGGATATGCTGCGCATGCGCCAGAAGGTGTACACCCGCTACGATAGCGGGGAGAAGGAATACTACGATCTGGCGACAGATCCCTACCAGCTGCACAACGCCCTGGGTGCGGGAGATACCTTGTACCCGCCGCCCGACAGCACGATCCTCGACTACTACGAGCGGCGTTTGGATGCCCTGTACGCTTGCAGCGGCCGCGAGGGTCCAGGGTCTTGCAGGGAGGCCGAAAACACCCCGCCACTCCCGACGAGTACGGCCCCTTGAGCCAGGCGACCAATGTACCCATTCTCCACAGGCGGTGGGCCGTGTTCTCCGAAATCCACTCCCCGACGTTGCCACATCGCATACGAGGAGGTCGGTATTTGGCCTAAGTAGAGATAGCCGCTCGACTGACGCGGCATGCTCCGTGCTGGATTACTGCCACTCCAATACTCAGTCGGGATGGGATCAGGAGTCGGCCCCACCCGATCAAGGAAAGGTGAGGGAAATGAACGGTTCTGACGTTGGCTTTGGGGGTGCTGCTCGCATGCACGGTAATTTTGGTCAGCATGAGGGCTCAGAACCAGACAATCACAACACAGAATACTTCCCGACGGACGATCAGTTGTTCGGCCACGAGAAAGGGATGCCGGCCTCGCCCAACAATGTTATCAGCGAAGGCAAGCAAATAGATACGGGCGTAAGGAGGAATGCTATACAGCTATCTCTGATGACCATAACGGTGCTCCTAGCCTATCTGGTGTTGGCCGCACAGTCGGTCGAGGGGCACGCCGGGCACCTGGGGGGCACACCTCCTGATTGGGACCCTCAAGTACCCAGCGGCTTCACCTTCGATCAGGTGGCCGATGTAGGGTCGGCCGGTACCGACATGGAGATCGTGAACTCCAGTGGAAGGCTTTTCGCGACCGACCAGTCGGGTTACGTCATGTCCGTCGACCACGCCTCGGGCGACCAGCGGCTGGTACTCGATATCACCTCGCTCACCCCCGATGACACCCAGGGGGAGAGGGGGCTGCACTCCATACTCGCGCACCCGGACTTCGACAACAACGGTTGGCTCTATGTCGCCTACACCCGCCGCACGACGGGCGGAATCGTGATCCACAACCGCATCAGTCGCTTCACCTGGGATGCGGCCTCGCAGACGTTCCCTACTTCGAGCGAGGTGCTCGTGCGCAAGTATCCATCGCTCGCCAACGAGGGCGCCAACCACTACGGCTTTGGGATGACGTTCGCCGGCGGCAAGCTTTTCGTTTTCACGGGCGACCACTCCAGTCCGGCCATCCCTCCACCCGACTCGGCACAGAGGGCGCAGTCACTCGACTCTCAATACGGCAAGATCCTCAGGTACAACGACGACGGCTCGATCCCCACAACCAACCCCTATTATCAAACGCAAAAGGGCGGCGCGAGGGCGATTTGGGCCAGGGGGCTACGCAACCCCACCCACGCCGACTTCCAGCCGGCCACTGGTAGGCTGTGGTTTACCGATACTGGCAACACACCCCTGAGTGGCTCGGCCGGCTACGAAGAGGTCGACGCCACGGCGAGAACTACGAATTACGGTTGGCCCATAAATTCGGGGCCGATTGAAGATCCCGCTTACAAGGACCCGGTTTTATCGTACGCACACCCGAAAGACAGCCCACCGGATGCGCCCATTAGCGGATGCGCCGTGACGGGAGGTTCGTTCTACTCGGGATCGATAGCAAAGAGTTACCCTGAGCGCTTCCACGACGACTTCTTCGTAACCGACGTGGGCTGCGGCGATCACTCATGGATCGCCGCTGTAGATACCAACACCAAGTCGGTCGAGGTTTTCGCCGACGGGCTAGTGTGGACGGTGGACCTCGAGTTCGATCGTCACGGGCGCCTGTACGCCCTGAGCCACACAGGGGAGATCAGCCGCATACTGCACTAGTACTCACCATTACGGTTGCGCCGATGAGGATCGGGTTGTCGACGTGCCTCTGGCCCACATGATGGAGGGAAGCGTCTCGGTGACAGAAGACCAGAAGGTCGATGCCGGCCAACGACTGGGAAGGGTGGGCAACTCGGGCAACGCTTCAGAGTTCCGCCTCCACATTCACTCCGCGAGGCAAGGCTCGGGGTCGGCCCTGGAGTGGAAAGGCGTGCCGATACTGTTCGACGGGCGTTTTCCGGTTCGTAACGGCCCGGCATTCTGATGGTGTCCGAGCAGAACCTTCGCTCCCTACCAGACTCAGCATTAGGCCCCAACGTCCTCCAGGCAGACGAAGAGCCCCCGCCGGTGGTGGCGGAGGCTCTGTTTGGTCGCCAAGAGTTGGCTACGTCGCGCGTGGCTCCTCGGCGGGGGCAGCGTCGTGGATCTCCTCTTCGATGTTGCTGAAGCCCGTGTTGGCGCGGACCCGTATCTCATCGTAAGAGGTTTGGAGTCCCTGCTCGCGCTCGCGCTCGGCGCCGCGACCGCCGAAGATCGTGCCCAGGTAGCACCCCAGGAAGCCCAAGGGGACCGAGACAAGGGCAGGACTCGTCAGCGGGAAGATCGCGTCTATGGGAATGATCGGGGTGAGTGGTGGCTCGGGATTCGGACCGGTCAGCACGTTCGGGCTGAGGAGCACGAGGACCACCGCGGAGATCAGGCCGACGAGCATCCCTGTGACGGCCCCCGCCGTGTTGAACCGCGGCCAGAAGATCGTAAGTAGGATGACGGGCACGTTGGCGCTGGCGGCGACCGCGAAGGCCAGGGCAACCAGGAAAGCCACGTTGAAGCTCTCGGCCGGCAATGCCAGCAGTATCGCCGCCACGGAGATACCAATCGCCGCGTAGCGCGCCGCGCGGAACTGCTCCTGCTCGGTGGCCTCCCCGCCACGGACGACGTTGGTGTAGAAGTCGTGGGCGAAGGCGCTGGAGGCAGCGACGACGAGGCCAGCGACCACGGCCACGATGGTGGAGAAGGCTACCGCCGAGATAAAGGCGAAGAAGATCGGGCCACCGAGGACCTCGGCGAGCTGCGGGGCTGCCAGGTTGCCCGCCGGGTTCGCCTTGGCGATTTCGTCCTGGCCGACTATCAGCGCAGCGCCGTAGCCGAGGATCGGGGTCAAAAGGTAGAAGAGGCCGATGATCCAGGTGGCCGTCACGATCGAGGAGCGCGCCGTCTTGGCGTCGGGGACGGTGAGGAACCGGATCAGGATGTGCGGCAGGCCCGCCGTCCCGAGCACGAGGGCGATGTTGAGCGAGATCACGTCGAGCCCGGCGGTCAGCCCGCTTGGTGGCGGCGGAACCAGCGCCTCGCGCCCGATACCGCTCTCGACCGCCGCGAACAGCTCGAACGGGTTGAACCCATAGCGGGCCAGGACGAGGACGGAGAGGGCCAGGGTACCGGCGATCAGGAGCAGGGCCTTGATGATTTGGATCCAGGTCGTCGCGACCATGCCGCCCGCCACGACGTACACGGTCATCAAGATACCTATGACGATGACCGAGAACCAGTAAGGCAGCCCGAGCAAGAGCCCGATGAGCGCCCCCGAGCCGTTGAGCTGCGCGATCATGTAGAACATGCTTATTGTTATGGTGCTCAGGGCCGACACCGAGCGGACGCTACTCGCGTTGAACCGGCTGGCGAGCATGTCTGCAAGGGTGTACTTGCCCAGGTTTCTCAGGGGCTCGGCCACCAGGAGCAGCACCACCAGGTAAGCCACAAGGAAGCCTATGGAGAGGTAGAAGCCCGAGAAGCCGGTGAGGGCTATCGCCCCCGCGATACCGAGGAACGAGGCCGCCGACAGATAGTCGCCGGAGATAGCGAGGCCGTTTTGCCAGCCCTTGATCTGACCGCCAGCGACGTACTGGCTGCTCGTGTCCGTGTTCTTGCGCGACGCCCAACCCGTAATGCCGAGCGTCAGCGCGATAATGAACACGAAGAAAATGATCGCTATTACCTGATCGCTCATGCTAGCTTGCCCCCCCAGTTTCGCCAGCGGCCTCTTCTCTCGACCGGTCCACCAGGTCGTCCCACCCGTTCGCCCGGCTGACGTAGAGGTGCATCAGGATCCAGGTCATCGCGAATTGCGCTAACGCGTAGATGTAAGCCAGCGTCAGGGAACCGATTACCTTCACGTTCAATACGGTCGTGAACGCCGCTAGAATCGGCAGCCCGAAGTAGAAAATCATAAAGAATATCGTCGCCGGTATGATGAACGCCCTCTTGGCGCTGATCAGCTCCTTGAACGCCGACGTTTGTTCGACGCGAACCCACTCGTCTTGCCGCTCCACAGAACTCCTTCCCCCGGATTTCCCCCTGCCTTCTTGCTGCGCACTATATACGCCATCCTATATGACGGTCAACCAGGATACGAACGTACAGCGGAAAGCCCGCAACCAGGAAGGACTTACTCGCTCACGTAGTCGAACCATACGACACGAAAGGTTCCGATCGCCGCTTCGCTTCGAGGTGTTCACCGAACAGTTCTTCCGCGTTTTCGGACAGGAGTTCCTGGCCGCCACTCTCGATCTGGCCCACACGCCCCGCGAACTGATCCGCTAGCGTTCGCGGTAGCTCCGCATTTGCTCCGTCCGCTTCAGGCGCTATCATCGGTTGTGAGCAAATGAGTCTTAGTTCTGAGAATCTCTTGAATTCTTTGATTGTTGGGAAGGAGCAATTTCATCTTGATCTCGGTCCAGACCTCTCCAGCAGCATCGCGCCGGATGGAATCGTCGGGAAAGGTGAATGGTCCGACAGCATTGAAGATACTTTGATTGACGAGAATCAATGGGTAAAGCGGACTATAAAACTCAGCAAGTTGCTGAGATACTAAATCTATCTGCTTAATAGTGAGTTGAAGTTTGAAGTTGTACTTTACCTGCAAGTAAATTCCGATAAGAACGACGCCATTAGTGATCAATAGACCGACTATGGCACCCACTAGAGGCCATTGTCCTTGCTGATACCATTCTGCTGGAACATTGCCCATCGTTTGAAAACCGAAAGGTAGTTAGTTACCGAGAGCGGCTCACTCTCCGCAAAAGGGATCAATGCCGCCCTCGGTAACTCATAGTAGCTTGGTCACGTCTTCTCTATGCTCACCGCGCAGGCTTTTAGCTCGGCGGTTCCTGACTGCGGGTCTATGGCGTTGATGGTGAGGACGTTGGTCGGGACCTGATCCGGAAAGCTGTAACCCATGAAGAGCAGCCCTGGCCGCACCCGATCCGTGACGCGGGCTGTAACCGCCTCGACCGTTCCGCGGCGGGAACTGACGCGCACCGGATCACCTTCCTCGATGCCGTGCTTCTGCGCGTCTTCTTCGCAGATCTCCAGCAACTCCTCGTTGTCCTTGACCTTCTTGTAGTCCTGGGTCATCGTGCCCGTGTTGTGGAAGGCTAGACGACGACCGGTCGTCAACTGGAACGGGTACTCCTTGTCCGGCATCTCGACCGGGCCTTCGTGGTCTACGGGGGTGAAGGGAGCCCGGTTCTCGACCTCTTCAGCCCACAGTTCCTCGTGCAAGAACATGGTGCCAGGCCCCTTCTTCTCGACCACGTCGGTCGTGAGGGCCTCGCCTTCAGCGTTCTCTGCGCCACGGGTGCTTGCTACGAGCTGCTCTTTGGGGGTGTTGTCAGAGATCTCCTCGAAGCTCCCGTCCAGGCACGGCCATTGTATGCCGCCGTACTTCTCAAGCCGCTCGTAGCTGATGCCGCTGAACTTTGGCGCGAGGCGGCGTACCTCCTCCCAGACTTCCTCGGCGGTCTCGAAGCTCCAGTCGTGGCCCATTCGGCGTGCGATGTCGCGCACGATCATCACGTCGTCCCTGGCCTCGCCGGGTGGGTCGACGGCCCTGCGCACCCGCTGCACGCGACGCTCGCTGTTGATGACCGTGCCGTCGGTCTCGGCCCAACTCGCGGCCGCGGGGAGAACCACGTCCGCCATGCGGGCCGTTTTGGTCATGAGGATGTCCTGCACCACCAGGAAGTCCAGGCTTCCGAATAGCTTCTCGTGCTTATGCTCGTCGGCGTCGGACTGTACCGGGTTCTCCCCGATGACGTACATGCACCGGATCCCACCGTTCGCCACAGCGTCCATCATCTCGGCCTGGTTCATGCCGACCTTCTCAGGCAGAGGCGTGCCCCATACATCCTCGAAAAGCGTGTGCGCCTTGGGGTCGTCCCACCCCCAGCCGCCGACCTTCTTGTCCGGCAACGCACCCATGTCGCCTCCGCCCTGCACGTTGTTCTGGCCGCGCAACGGATTCAGGCCCGAACCATACTTACCCACATGCCCGGTCAAAAGTCCAAGGCCAATGAGCGCGAATACGCCATCGGCGCCGTTGTGGTGCTCGGTGATGCCCAGCGTCCAGTTCAGCGTGGCCTTGTCGGCGGTGGCGTACATGCGGGCGACTTCGCGTATATCTTCCGCCGGGACGCCCGTTATCTGTTCGGCGTACTCGGGCGTGTAGCCGGCGACCTTCTCCTTGTACGTCTCGAAGTGCTCCGTGGCCTTGTCTATGAACTCCTGGTTTTGCAGGCCTTCCTCGATAATGACGTGGCCCATCGCGTTAGCCAGGGCGATGTCCGTGCCCACGTTGAGGCCGAGCCACTTGTAGGCCTTCTTGACCTGGTCTATCTTGCGTGGGTCGATGACAACCATCTTCGCGCCGTTCTTGATGCCGCGGCGCATGTGGTTGTAGATGATGGGGTGGCATTCCATGGTGTTCGAGCCCCAGCAGATTATGAGGTCGGTGTTCTCGAACTCCTCGTAAGAGGTGGTCGCCCCGCCCGCTCCAAACGTTGCCACCAGACCGGTGACGCTGGCGGCGTGTCAGGCGCGGTTACACGAATCTATGTTGCTGTTGCCAAGCACCTGCCTGACGAACTTCCCGGCCAGGTAGTTGAGCTCGTTGTTCGAGCGCGAGGAACTGAACGTCCCGAAGGCATAGGGACCATATTCGTCTTTTATCTCCGTCATCTTGCTCGCCACCAGATCCAGCGCCTCGTCCCAGGAAGCGGGCACGAGCTCGCCGTCCTTGCGGACGAGCGGCGTCCTCAGGCGCTTCTCGCTGTAGAGGTGCCGCCAGCCCTCGCGGCCCTTGATGCAGGCCTCGCCCTTGCTGGACGGGTTGCTCTTCTGGCCCGTGACCTTCTGGATCACGCCTTCCTCGACCTTGAGGGTCAGCCCGCAACCTACGCCGCAGAAGCCGCAGATCGTATCCACCTCGCGCGCGCCGTTGGCCTTGCCGTTCTCCGAAACCTTCTCCGTCGTCGCAACCATGCGACTCACCCCTTTGTGTAGCGACGTTGCTCCTTAACGTGCATTCTAACTTCAACGGCCGGTCTTGCCCAACACGTTCAGGGGTTGACATCAGCTTGACACCAAACTAACATCTCGCCCATCGTATAGGTAGGGAGGTAATCATCAACGCGTTCTTGTCGAGGGAGAGGACCATCGCCGGTCCTGGATTCAACAGGTGGCTTATACCGCCTGCCGCCCTGATGGTGCATTTAAGCATCGGTGAGGTCTATGCTTTCAGCGTGTTCAAGAACCCGCTGGTCGAGCGGTTCGGAGTAGGCCTGACGCCGATCGCGATCATCTTCAGCATCAGCATAGTGATGCTTGGTCTATCGGCCGCGGTCTTCGGCAAGTGGGTGGAGCGTGCGGGACCGCGTGCGGCAATGTTCACCGCCGCCCTGTGCTGGTCGGGTGGCTTCTTCATTGGCGCCCTGGGTGTCGCCACCACGCAGTTGTGGCTAGTGTATCTCGGTTACGGTTTCCTTGGCGGAATCGGGCTCGGTATCGGGTATATCTCGCCCGTCTCCACCCTGATCAAATGGTTCCCAGACCGGCCCGGACTGGCTACGGGGCTCGCGATCATGGGCTTCGGTGGCGGAGCTCTGATCGCCTCGCCGCTCACCGATAAGCTGCTTACGGCCTACGCCCCGAACCCCGTGGACGCTATCGTGCCCTCGTTCTTGACGCTCGGGGTTGTTTACCTGATCGCGATGATGCTCGGGGCGTTCGTGGTGCGCCTTCCCGCCGAAGGCTGGAGGCCTGAGGGCTGGACTCCCCCGACAGAGGAGGAAACCGGCGACCTTCAGACGTCCGCCAACGTGTCGGCGGGCAGCGCGATCCGAACGCCGCAGTTCTGGCTTCTGTGGACGGTGCTCTTCTGCAATGTTACGGCGGGCATCGGGTTACTGGAGCAGGCCTCGCCAATGGTCCAGGATTACTTCTCCGTCTCCGCTGCCGCCGCCGCGGGGTTCGTCGGTCTTCTGTCGCTGGCGAACATGGCCGGACGTTTAGGCTGGTCCTCGACCTCGGACTACATCGGGCGTAAGCCTACGTACATTATTTACCTGGGTGTCGGGACGGTCATGTACTTCCTGCTGGCTTCTTTCGGTTCGGCATCACTCGCGCTGTTCCTGCTGGTGACCGTCGTGATCCTGAGCTTCTACGGCGGGGGGTTCGCCACGATACCGGCCTACCTCAAGGACATATTCGGCGTCGCACAGGTCGGGGCGATCCACGGACGCCTCCTGACGGCGTGGTCGGCTGCCGGCGTCGCGGGTCCCCTCATCATCAACGCTATCGCCGACTACCAGACGGCCGCAGGGCGCACCGGGGCTGACCTGTACACGCTCTCTCTGTACATAATGGTAGGCGTGCTGGCGGTTGGCTTCGCCGCCAATTTGCTGGTCCGGCCCGTTGACCCGAAGTTCCATATGGAGCCCGAGCGGGACGATGGGAGCGGCAAGGAATCCACGGTCTCCGGCAAAGCCGCCGGCAGCGAAGGGTAGGAGGTACGCCATGAGCGAACAAGCGCAGCAGGAGGGCGGGGGGCAGACCTCCTCGAGCATGGTCCTGGTCATCGTGCTGTGGGCCCTGGTCCTGATACCGCTACTGTGGGGCGTCTACCAGACGCTCTTGGGCGTCGTCGCCCTGTTCGCGGGGGTATAGACGGGCGGCTTGCAGGGCGTGAGGCACGCCCTGCTTTTCTATAGCTTTACCCTCTCGCTTCCCGCATAGACGTTGAATCGGCCTCCGCGCAGGAACCCTACCAGGGTCATGCCGAACTCCCTGGCGACGTCAACGGCGAGGCTGCTCGGGGCGGAGATCGCGCACACCACCGGCACCCCGGCCGTCAGGCACTTCTGAAGTATCTCGAAGCTGCTGCGCCCGCTGACCATGACGATGTGGCCGGAGAGCGGCAACCTGCCTTCGAGGAGCGCCCACCCGACGAGCTTGTCCGTCGCGTTGTGGCGCCCCACGTCTTCACGCAGCGCGAGGAGGGTTCCTTTGCTGTCGAAGAGGGCTGCGGCGTGCAGGCCGCCGGTCGCGTCGAAGAGCCCCTGCGCCTCCCGCAATTTCTCCGGCAGCGAGTAGATGGCATCGGCGGAGATCTCCGGTCCCGGCGGTAAGACGGGGCATCCGCGCAGCTCGAGTTGCTCCAGGCTGGCCTTGCCGCACACGCCGCAGGCGCTCGAGGTGTAGAAATGCCTCTCCAGCGGGCGCAGGTCGTACTCACGATTGCCTCGCAGCTCGACGTTCACGATGTTGTACTGCTGCGCGGCGTCGAGATCCCGGTCGACGCAGTAGCTTATCTTCACGATATCGTCCGGGCCTTTTACTATTCCCTCGCCGTACAGGAAACCCGCGGCGAGCTCGAAGTCGGCCCCTGGGGTGCGCATCGTTACTGCGACGGTTTGCTTGGTATCTCCCGTAAGGAGCCGGATCTCCATCGGCTCCTCCGTCGCAAGAGTGTCCGGCCGGACCCGCATCTTGCCGTCCTCGACGACCCGAACTCGCGTCTTGGTCTTGCTCGCGCGCCTGGGTTTGCCCGAGGCCTTCTCAAGCATAGAGTTCTCCTGGTCGGGTCCGGACAGAGTGTATCAGCGGCCGCGTGTTAGCATGCACGCACCATGTACTGTGAGCAGGGATGCATGTCTTGAGGCTGATGGGCCTGCCCAACGTCGCCCGCTACCCAGAGGCGACCGTGGTCAGGGGCGAGACGAGCGTTTTGATCCGTTTTTCCGGACCCCATGGAGAACAGGAGATGAACGTCCCTCTGAAGTACGTAGCCGGAGACGCGGAGACAGCAGAGCTTCGGCTCCTCGCGCAGCTACAGCAGATCGGCTACAAGGTCGAACGCGGCGAGTAAGTTCCGCTGAAGGGGTCAGGGATCTAGTGTCCATCACTTTCTATGGTGGTCCCGACCCTACCGAGGTTGGGACCATCCTAATCTTCTCAGATCGGTAGCGGACGTTGGAGCACATGAGGATGGTCTCCTCGTGGGAGGTGTTCGGGAGGTTCTTCGGCACGGTAAAGCCCCTGGACGTGCGGGTCGACGGTAGGCTCAGCGCCGAAGCTGAAGCCTGGATCGGGCAGTTCGGGGACATCGTGAGCAGAAAGTTCGAGCACCACGCGGCCGGCTTCGTCCGCTGACGCAATACGGTCGAACGCGAACCCCGATGCTATCCTACCGGTCCGCTCAACAGGCCTGATAGGAGAAACGTGCTACTGCTCCGAGAACCGTCTGACAAGAGGATCCAGCACTTCCTCGACGGCCAGCGCACCCTGCCCTTCTCCTACCCAGAGGTCGGCGCCTCGCGCGACGGGGCGCCGCACGGGTACGGGATCAACCAACACGACGGCCGGCTAGGGTTTGGTCGAGAGACATTCGCACGGGCTGTACAGGCGCTCCGGCGTTGGAAGATGTACGAGACGGGCTGGACCAGACTGTGCTGGCCCGACGCCCCTATCTCCGAGGGCACCGTCGTCGGGGTGGTCGGACGTCACCTCGGCATCAGGTCGCTGAATGCAGTGCGGATCGCCTACGTGTTCGAAGACGAAGGACCATCACTGAAACGCTACGGGTTCGCGGTTGGTACGTTGCCAGGTCATTTAGAGCTGGGAGAAGAACGCTTCACGGTTGAATGGCACGAGGCCGACGACTCAGTGCTCTACGAGGTGTTCGCCTTCTCCCGACCGGCCCATCCGCTGGTCAGGCTGGCGCAACCGCTCGCGCGCCGCATCCAGAGCCGGTTCGCCCCCGACTCCCTACAGAGCATGGCCGAGGCCATCAGTCGTCCGCAAGAGAAAAGTTGACAAGCGGAGGCGAAGCGTGCTGACATGCTGTTCTACTGAAGCAACTTCTTCAAATTCTCCTCGAGGTAATCTGCGGTCACGGGGCCTTCCGGGGAGTAGGCAACAGCCTCTTTGCAGAGGTGGTAGAGCGCGAGGGTTCGGGTTGGGGAGAGCCTGCGGCTTCCGGCCTGTTCCATGACCAGCCGCATCAGCTCCAGGGCGACCTCGGCCTCGCTCTTGCGCTGCTCCATACGTTTGCCTCCTCTGAGACGGTCCCTGGTAGCGATTATACTGGCGCGATACGCGGCTATGGTAAACTCAAGAGCGCTTTGATCCCGAATCTTCGCCCCAGGAGGGACCCAGAAATACGGCCTGGCGACACGCGGGAGATGAGGTTTGCCCGTGGCTGAGTCGAGGAAACCTTACGTCCTCTGTCCGATCTGCGGCCACGTGTTCAGGGCCGCCTACGCAAGCACCTACGTCACCGTCGGCAGGGAGGCCGACCTCTGCCCCAAGATCCCCGGCCGTCCCTCGGACGGGGCGCGTTTGATCCGTAGCTCCGTAACTATGTGTCCTGCGTGCTCGTTCGCCGCAGGCGAGGCCTTCGACGATCTCGATCTGACTTTCGACGAACGCCACGGTATTGAGGAGCGCCTGAGAGAAGACGGCCTGCTCAAGGTCTTCCGCAAGGCCCAGCCGCCGTGGCTCGGCTTCCACGCCGCCGAGGTCTGCGGCAAAGAGCGGAGCCTCAAGTCCCGCGAGCTGGGAGACCTTTGCCTGCGCGCCTCCTGGGTCTGCCGAAAAGAGAAGGAGCGCCCCTTCGAGAGCACCTTCCAGCTCAGGGCCCTCCGTCACTTTATGCGCGCCCTCCAGGAGGACGCTCTCGTCGGACGCGAGCTCTCCGTCACTACCTACCTCGTCGGCGAGCTCAACCGTCGTTTGGGCAACCACCGCGAGGCCCTCAACTGGTACGTGAACGCGGGCCGTACTACCGAAGGCGACCCCCGCGTGGCCTGGATCGACCGGCTTATAGACAAGCAGAGCAAGCTCGCGAAAGAAGCGGCCGCTTAGAAGAAGCCTCTAGCCCGAAACCAGCTATTCGATAGTTTCGGACACGACCTGATCCCCGGCCTCCTTATCTGGCACCCAGTAGGAGACGCCTTCTATATATTGCGGCGTCCCGGGATAGAGTTCCGCGCCTTCGATCCCCGAGAGGCGCGTGCGGATGGCGAAGCGGGCGGCTTCGATGGGGTTCATATTCGTGTCGATGTTACGCCAGGTCGCCGCGACGGTGGCGGGGAGACGGGGCAATTTAGCTAGGGAGGTTGATTGGCGTGCCAGCTCGCGCAGGAACTTCTGCTGGCGGCCTATCCTACCTATGTCCGCCGTAGGACCACCCCTGTAGCGGACGTAGGCGAGCGCTTCGAGACCATCCAGTTCGCGGGTGCCTGCCGGAATGTAGACGCTGCGACCTTCGATCCCGACCCTAATGGGATTGTCTACAGTGAGGGTGATTCCACCCATAGCGTCCACTATCTCCTCCACCCCACCGAAGTTCACGACGACGTAGTCGTTTAGTCGGATGCCGGTCAGACCTTCCAGCGTCTCGACGGTAAGGTCCGGGCCCCCGCTTGCGAAGGCGGCGTTGATCTTGTCCTCTCCCACACCGGGGATGTCGACGAGCGTGTCGCGTGGCACGGCGAGCATGCCACCGCCCGCCTTCGTCACCACGATGGTGTCCGAGCGCGAGGCTTCCCCGGCCCGAGCGTCGCTGCCGAGCAAAACCGCCCGCTGCCCGCCGAATGGCACGAGGAGATACACGAGAAGGAGGACGATGAGGATGAGCGCTACCAGAAGAACCGGCCTGAGCGCCCCACCCCGCCGCCCGCCTTCCACGCCCCCGGCCTTGAAGACTTTCATGCCCATCCCACGATTGTAATGCAGCACGCTCCGGCCTGCGGCCCACACTATCAGCCCGCCGCTTCCCTACGGTAGGCGGCTTGCCAGCGGTTAGCAAGTCGCCCCGACGCGCCACCCCGGGCGTCATACTCCACCATCGCTGGCAACAGTACCTCGTGCGTAGGGTGTTTCCCCGCGTGATCTCTAACCCATCCCTTCGGGATGGATACGGGTATACTAGGCTGCGTGGAGAAATTGGGGACAGCAACATCGTTCGAGCTCGACGAAGAGCGGGTAGCGTGGGAGGGACTTGCCTCGTCTTGCTCAGGGCCAATCAGGAGGTTCGGGGCGTTCGTGCTGGTCGGCTTCACTTCGTTTGTCGCCATCACGGCCGCCGTCGTCCTGTTCTACAACCTCTTCGGCCCGCGCTCGGTCGCGGGACAGGGCGCGACGGTACCATGGGTTGCGTTTGACTTAACGATGCTCAGCGGCGTCGTGGTCGCCATCGGGGGTTATCTGATCTGGCTTTTCTGGAGCCTGCGGTCCTTTGCCGCTTTCTCCGCGGTACTCCGCAGGGGTGGGCTGGACCCTGGACGTCCCACTAGCAGCGGTTTGAAGGCATACTCCGATGATCAGCTACTCGCCCTGCGCTCACGCTACGAGAGGCTTCACGAGGGGAAACTCAAGGAGATCATCGGACGCACTTTCGGGTTCTACGGAGAAGACGAGTTCACTTTAGGCCCTTTGAGCGCCCTCCCAGGCACGTTCGAGATGGATGCCTTGAGGCTCGAGTGGGAGACGCAATTGATCCTGCGCTCTGGCGAACCGATGCCGAAGATTTCGTGGTGGACCGAGGGACGCCACAGCCTCCTGCCGCGCAAGCCCGATGGGGTCCGCAAGCTCGTCTACGCCCTCCGCTACACCGGCGACTCTGTGCGCGAGCTCAAGCGTCGCTACGGCTACAGGACGGAGCGCTGGCACGCCACCGTCCCAGAGGGCAAGCTCTTCGACGCCGTACGTGACCTCGAGACCTCCCACCGCATCCAACTCGCCCTCAGCCGCAGGTCGCCCTAGTAGGGGCGGGGTTCAAACTCGCCCCTTACACAGACCTCGTCACCCCACCGTCGACGCGTATGTTCTGTCCCGTCACGTAGCCGGAATCGTCCGAGAGCAGAAACGCGGCCGTCTTCGCGATCTCCGTGACCGAACCCTGTCTCTGCATCGGTATGGAGCGCCGCGTCTCTTCGTCTATCTCGAAGCTCTCGATAAACCCGGGAAGGATGTTGTTCATCCTGATGCCTTCGGCCGCGTAACGGTCCGAGTAGAGCTTGGTGAAGCCGGCCAGGGCGGCGCGCAAAGCGGAAGAGAGAGGAAACGCCGGGCACGGCTCGAAAGCCGAAAAGGTGGAGATGTTGACGATCGAGCTGCCCCCCTGGCGCAACATCGCGGGCGTCACGAGGCGGGCGATGCGCACGACGTTGAGCACCACCAGATCGAGGGCCGCGTGCCACTGCTCGTCGGTGAGCTCCAGGACCTCGCCCGTCGGGGGATGGCCGGTGCTGTTGACGACCCCGTCGATCCGGCCGTACCTGTCGAGGGTCTCGCTTACGAGCGACTCGAGATCCCCGCGCTCCGTAACCGAGCCCGCGAGACCGAAGCCGCCGAGTTCCTCAGCCAGTTCTTCCGCCTTGCCAGAAGGGGACATGAGGGCCACCGCGTAACCTCGCGCTGCGAGTTCCCTGGCGCAAGCGGCGCCCATGCCGCTCCCGGCCGCCGTCACGACGGCCACCCTACCTCTACCGCCTTCGGTCCCAACGTTGTCCATCCGCGTCCTCCTCTCCGCGCCGTAATTTACAGTCAAGCATAGTCCGGGGCGGGCCGGTTCGCATTCCCCCATGCCGGAGCGGCGAGACTTCTCGCCGGGTAGTTGCATCCAACGGCTGATAGAGTACGTGGATGAAGAGCGGATTCGGCGCGACGGCGCCATACACGGTCGGTGTCGAGGAAGAGTTTCAACTAGTCGACCCCGTCTCGCGCGGCCTCGTGCCGGCCGTGGACGAGGTGCTCGCCGCCGGGAACGGTTCGAACCTCATCACCTCCGAGCTCTCGCGCTCATGCGTCGAGATGCTCTCCCCGGTCTTCGCTTCGGCGGGCGACCTCGCGCGCGAGTTACCAGGGTTGCGGCGTGAGGTACGCGACCTCGCGCGCAGCCAGGGGGTCGAGATCGTCGCGGCCGGCGCCCATCCTTTCTCCGAACCGACGGAACAGCCGCTCACGAGCGGGCTTCACAACGTGCGCGTCGAGGAGGAGATGGGATGGGTCGCGAGGACGCAGGCGATCTACGGCCTGCACGTCCACGTCGCCGTGCCCGATGGAGACGCCGCGATTCGGGCGATCAACGCGCTCTCCGGCCGCGTGCCGCTCCTGGTGGCGCTCTCTACCAACTCGCCTTTCTGGCGCGGCTTCGATACCAGGCTCGGCTCCACGCGCATCAAGGTCTTCGAGATGTTTCCGAGATCCGGCCTCCCGCCTGCCTTCCGCTCCTGGGAGGACTTCGAAGACCATATCGGGGCCCTCGTCGCCTCGGGGAGTATCCCCGACTACTCCTGGTGCTGGTGGGACGCGAGGCCGCACCAGAAGTTCGGCACCGTGGAGCTTCGTTCGCCGGACGTGCAGACAGACGCATCCTACACGGCGGCCCTTGTGGCACTCGTCCAGTGCCTGGTTGTCAGCGGCGCGGCGGAGGAAGGGCTTCCCGTAGATCCCATCTACAACTCGGAGAACAAGTGGCGGGCGGTACGCTATGGTATGGATGCCAACTTCTATGACTTCGGCGCCGGAGAGGAAATCGAGGCACGCTCGATGGTGCGCAAGCTTGTCGAGGAGTTGCGGCCCTTGGCCCAGGACTTGCGTTGCGAGGAAGAGCTGGTCGGAGTACTCGAGATCGCGGAGCTCGGCACCGGAGCGGAACTGCAGCGGGCCGCGTTCGGCAGGAGCGGCTCGCTAGAAGGCGTGGTCGATTACCTGATCGAAAACACTGCCTCCGACTAACCCGACGGGGCGTTCCACACCAGAACGGTTTGCAGGGATGGATACCCCTGCAAACCGTGGTTTCTGCCGTGCATCAAAAAGCTGAAATGCTGACCGGCTGAAATCTGAAATGCTAGCCTACTGGTTGCCCCGCACCGCCTGCAGCACTTCGTCGGCGCTGTTGAAGGTCTCGGTGCCCGAGTTCTTTATGGCGTCGGTCACTTCTTGCGGCGCGCCGTTGTTCTGAACCTCCGATACCACCTGGTCCTTGCCGGCCGGGAAGTCCGTGTTTGGCAAGAACTGCTGCAGTTGATCCAGGTTGAGGTTGCTGAGGTCACCCAAGCTGTCACCTATATTGCCAAGGCCCATGTTCTTGTTCCTCCAGTCTCGCTATCGAACCATACGAGAGCTTTTTTACCCACAATGACCTCAGCCAAACAGGTGTCACGCATAAGCTTTGGAGTTTGCCGTGTCGGTTGCTGCGTCGGCCGGGCCACACCCAGATGTAATCGTCCGTGCGATCTGCTTGAATGTGCCCCAGTCGGTAACCAGGTGAGGAGGAGCGCGTGTCTGCGGACAAGGACAAAGGGCTGATCGGCTCGGCCTCGGACCAGTTGAAGGAGACCACCGGTGTCCTGAAGGGCCATGGTCCGTGGCACTCGGCCAACTCGGACGTCTACCACAACAACCCCAATTGCCAGACCGGCAACAGCATCAAGGCCGAAAACGTGCTGCAGGGAACCGGGGGCAGGCCGCTCTGCGGAGAATGCGAAAAGCTCAATAGCGGGGGCGGTCCCGTAGGCAACCTTACCGGTTTATAGCGAACTAGCACGGCGCCTCTGGCGCCTTGTCGGCACGTCCGGGCTGACGCCTTCTCTCGTCGGTACTTCGGCGCGTCGTTTTCGCGCAGATTGATACCTCATAGCCGGGTTATCCAGGCGCGGGAGGTTCATCCGGTAAGGTGCGGAAACGGGATTTGCGAACCGCTATACTGCCCGGCGTGGGGAAGAATGTTTCGCGTTAGAGAGGGGGAGGAGTCGTGAGCGAAGACGTACGTCCGAGCGGCACCTACAAGACGCTTGCCGAGCAGCGCGAAGTGCTTACACCGGCGGAGGAGAGGTTCGAGCGGCTTGCGTCAGACCATAGGGCTCTTCCTCGGTCCCGTGGCGTTCCTGATCATGTACTTCCTTCCGCTGCCGCTCCCGAGGGATCAGCACACGCTCGCCGCCGTGCTCGTCTTTACCATCATCTACTGGCTCTCCGAGGCCATTCCCATCCCTGTGACGGCGGTTCTGGCGCTAGCTCTCTGCGTACTGTTCAACGTCCCTAGCGTCGGTCCGAACGCCGAGGACGCCCCTGGCGACATCGTCTTCGCCGGTTTCGCCGACCCCGTTATATTCCTGTTCATCGGGGCATTCATCCTAGCCCAGGCCATGATCACACACGGCCTCGACCGCAGATTCGCTTACCTCGTACTCTCGCTGCCAGGCGTAGGGCGCTCGACTTACGGCGTGATAATAGCCTTCGGCGTGATCGCCGCTTCTTTGAGCGCGTTCATTTCCAACACGACGACCGCTGCCATGCTTCTGCCGATAGGACTTGGGATGATGGGCGCTCTTGGCGGCATGGTGAGCGACCAGTCCGACACGGATCGGGACGTGAGCCGGCTCCGGTTCGGTACGGCGCTCATGCTGATGATCTCCTACGCTGCCGGTGTCGGCGGTCTACTCACACCCATAGGGACCCCGCCCAACCTCATCGGCATCGGCTTCATCGAGGAGGAAACCGGTGTGAGGATCAGCTTCTTCGACTGGGTCCTGACTGCCTTCCCGATAGTCGTACTCATGTTCATAGCGCTGTGCACCATCCTGATCTTGCTCAACCGCCCTGAAGTGCGAAGGATCTCGGGCGCCGTGGAGTACATAGCAGAGGAGCGGAGCAAGCTCGGCCCGTTCTCGACGGGCGAGCGCAACACCCTCATCGCCTTCGTGGTCGCCGTCAGCCTCTGGGTCCTGCCTGGGCTCTCCGCCGTGATCTTCGGCGACGAGTCCACGGTCTACAGCTACCTCTACAGCAGGCTCGATGAGGGGACGGTCGCGATCATCGGCGCGGCGCTCCTGTTTATCTTGCCACTGAACTGGTCCGAGCGGCGCTTCACCATGAACTGGAACGAGGCCGCGAGGATAGACTGGGGAACCATCATCCTCTTCGGCTGCGGCATCGCGCTCGGGACGCTGCTCTCAGACACAGGTCTCGCCGAGACTATCGGCACTGGTGTGGCTGACACCTTGGGCTTCACCAGTCTGGTGGCGGTCTCGGCGGTCTCCGCGCTCATCGCCATCATCATCTCGGAGACCACCTCCAATACCGCGAGCGCCACCATAGTGGTACCGATCGTCATCCCGATAGCCGCAGCCGCCGGCCTCGACCCCCTCGTGCCGGCGCTCGCCGCGGTATTCGGGGCGTCCTTCGGGTTCATGATGCCGGTCTCGACGCCGCAGAACGCCGTCGTCTACGGATCGGGCATGATCCCAATAACCAAGATGGTTCGTTCGGGCCTGGTGTTCGACATCATCGGCCTAATCCTGATCGTGCTCCTGATCCCCGTCATGGCTGGCCTGATCCTGGCCGCGTAAGATAACCGTTTCAGGGTAAGATCGGAGGATGGCTCCGAAACTAAGTCTCGGTCCGATGCTGCGCTACGTCGGCGAGCGCGATGCGACGGTCTGGGTCGAAACAGACGCCGCCTGCGAGGTCGAGGTCCTCGGCCACAAGTCCGGAACCTTCGAGATCGAAGGCCACCACTACGCCCTGGTCAGGATCACCGACCTCGAACCTGGCGGGGTCTACGAGTACGAGGTCTCCCTCGACCACACAAGGGCCTGGCCCGAGGACGACCACGACTTCCCGCCTTCGGTCATAAGGACGATCGCTCCCGACGGAGCATTGAACCTCTCCTACGGCTCGTGCCGCGTCTCGGCGCCGCACGAGCCACCGTACACGCGCGCCACCGACGCCAATAAACACGGCTACGAGCGCGACGCGCTGCAGGCTCTGGCCATCCGCATGATGGGGGAGCCCCACGAGAGCTGGCCGGACGCAATGTTTCTGCTCGGGGATCAGATCTACGCCGACGAGGTCTCCGAGGGTGCCCTCGAGTTCATCCGCTCGCGGCGTGACACGAATGAGGGGCCGGGCGAGCAGGTTGCGGACTTCGAGGAGTACACGCGCCTGTACTGGGACGCGTGGAAGGACCCCGTCACAAGGTGGTTGCTCTCGACCGTGCCATCGGCCATGATCTTCGACGACCACGACGTAAACGACGACTGGAATATCTCGGAGACGTGGGTTCGGCAGATGCGCAGCACGCCGTGGTGGGAGGAGCGCATCGTCGGGGCCTTTATGTCCTACTGGATCTACCAGCACCTCGGCAATCTCTCCCCGAGGGAACTGGAGGAAGAAGGACTCTTCGACAGGGTGCGCACGGCCCAAAACCCGACCCGCGTCCTGCGCGAGTTCGCGTACAAGGCTGACCGCGAGAACGCCGGTACCCGCTGGAGCTATTACCGCGACTTCGGCCGGGTCCGCCTCATCGTGATGGACTCACGGGCCGGAAGGGTACTGAAGAAAGGCCGCCGCGCCATGCTCGACGACGAGGAGTGGGCATGGGTGGTAGACAAAGCCACCGGCGACTTCGACCACCTCCTCTTCGGCACGTCGCTACCCCTCCTTCTCGGCCCCGGGCTCCATCACCTGGAGGCCGCGAGCGAGGCCGTCTGCGCGGGAGCCTGGGGACGCGTAGCGGCAAGGGTCGGCGAGTCGGTCCGCCAACTCGTCGACCTGGAGCACTGGCCAGCTTTCAACAAGTCCTTCACGGACCTCACCCACCTGCTACGTTCCGTCGCCTCGGGCGAGCGGTCGGACGGTAACCATCTCGCCTCCGTTGCGGTCCTATCCGGCGACGTCCACCATGGCTACCTGGCCAAGATGGAGTTCGGCGACGGCGTAAAAACCCCTGTTTACCAGTCGACCAGCTCTCCCCTGCGGAACCCGCTGGGACTCCCCGAGCGCCTGGTCATGCTCTTCGGCTGGACCGGGCGGGGCAGGCGCGTCGGCGAGGTGCTCTCCCGCCTGGCCGGCGTCGAAGAGCCAGACGTAAGCTGGCACCTCGTGCACGAAAAGCCCTGGTTCCACAACCATGTCTCGAGCCTCGAGATCCGGGACCGCACAGCCACGCTGAAAGTGGAAAAAACCACTCCCGACGACAACGACCAGCCAGTGCTCTACCCCATTCTCGAACACAGGCTGGCATAGGAAGCAGTTAGCCATTAGCCGTCAGCAAAAATTGCCAACCGAAGGGAGGCACCCATGAGGGTTGTCACCGCGAAGGATATGCAGACGGCGCGCGGACCCGAAGACTGGTTCACCGGCACGGTCTGGAGGGACGCAGCGCCTACCGGCTCTCCACCCGATGTTGCCGTCAACCGCGTGCTTTTCGAGCCAGGGGCCCGCACGCATTGGCACACTCATCCCGAGGGTCAGATCCTGTACATTGTTACAGGCACCTGCCGTGCGGCAAGGGAAGACGAACCGCCAGTCGAGGTAGAGGCCGGTGGTGTCGTCTACTTCGCCCCAGGCGAGAAGCACTGGCACGGCGCTACCGCCGAAACCTATATGGTCCACATGGCCATAAACGTCGCCACCACCACAGACGGCGGCACCGACTGGCTCGAACCCGTCACCGAAGAACAGTACGCCGGCACCTGATCCCATATCCGTCAATTTAGTTGACAAAAGCAACTAAAATTGGGATCATGCCCGAGGTTTCGGGAGGTGACGCATGCAGGCTGGGCTGATGGAAGCACGAGTAGACGAAGTTCGCCGGTTCAATCGTTTCTTCACGCGCAGGATCGGGGTTCTGAGGGAGGGATTGTTGCACAGTCCGTACTCGCTCGCGGAAGCTCGGGTGCTGTTCGAGCTGGCGCAAGGGGAGGACGTGACCGCTTCGGACCTTTCGCATAGGTTGGGTCTGGACCCTGGCTACCTCAGCCGCATCCTCGCCCGGTTGGAGAAGGCGGGAGCTTATGGACAGGGTCGTGTCTGAAGAGGACGGCAGGAGGCGCCTGCTACGTCTGACGACGGCGGGAGAGGACGCGTTCTCTGAGCTGGACCGCCGCTCTCGCGAGGAGGTATCCGGGATGCTAGAAAGGGATACCGGATGAAGATCAGCGCAGGCTTCTTGGCGCGACAAGGACCATAGAGCGCGTGCTTGGGGGCGACGGTTCTGTGCCCGAAGCCGTTCCTGCTGCGGCGGCACGGACCGGGTGACATGGGTTGGGTCGTCCAGCGTCACGGTGAGATCTATGCCCTCGAGTACGGGTGGGACGAACGGTTCGAGGCGTTGGTTGCGAGGATCGTGGCCGATTTCATCGAAGGATACGATCCCTCATGGGAGCGGTGTTGGATCGCCGAGACGGGTGGGAGGAACGTCGGATGCGTCTTCGTCGTCAGGGAGAGCGATGAAGTCGCAAAGCTCAGGCTCCTTCTCGTGGAGCCCGAGGCACGTGGGACCGGCCTCGGCTCACGCCTCGTTACGGAGTGTGTCGATTTCGCCCGCGATCACGGCTACCGGAAGCTCGTGCTGTGGACCAACAGCGTGCTCCACTCCGCCCGGCGAATATACGAGGAGCAGGGCTTCGAATTGGTTAAACAAGAAGAACACCATAGCTTCGGAAGGGACCTCGTCGGCCAGAACTGGGAGCTAGAGCTGTAGAAGGATCAGGGACCACTTCCCTTCAGTCTGCCTGCGAATAGATACGTGCCCACCAATTCCCAGGGACCACCAAGATAGCGCCACAGCGAGAGGCCGACTCCGCCGACCTCGAACGGCGAGAAGGTCGCCCGGAGTTGCTCGTGTATGGCCCGCGCCCTCTCGGACGAGACCTTGTTTTGCACGGTGACGTGCGGCTTAAAGCCCTGGCTGTCCTGCGCACCGAGCCAGGACAGCCACTTCTTCGCCAGCCCTCGGCGCAGAGTCATTAGCCCCGGCGAAGAGAGTTCGTAGGCGACGCCACGGCCTAGAAAGCGGAGACCTGTGGCGGTCAGGGTCAGGGATTCCTGGTCCCGACAAACCTCCTGCAGGTCGGCGGAGACCTGTGCCTCCTGGTCACCAGGCAGCTTGTGGAAAAGCGTGAGGTGGGCGCTCAGGTAGTTACGCTCAGGTGGGAAGTGGAGCCCGCGCAGGTGGTCGAACCGCTCCTGCGAGCCGCTGTCCATCTTCAGCGTTAGGATCAGGGGCTCCCTGTTCGACATCACCACTCTCACCTCAACTCATCCCTCAGGGCCTCGAGGCTGACCCGCGAAGCGTCGTTGTCATGAAACACGAGACAGGGTACCGGATAATCAGTGCGAAGATATCTGGTGCACGAGTTCATCAACTCGGCGTTTCCTGAATTCAGTTCGAACCGATTCCTGATGTTCAGCCCGAGCGCAAAGTTCGACCGCCGGAGCTCCTCTCTGCCCTTAACGTGGATAGCTGTTTTCCCGTTTCTGACAGATCGGCGAGCAGACGGATTACGGCCTCATCGACCGTCTGGGGCCAGCACTCCATACGCTGTAGGAACGGCAGCCAGGCCGTCCTACCTAGACACTGTCCTCCGGTTGTGGGGCGCTCTCGCCGCTGGCGAAGGTGAAGTACGCCTCGGGGTCGTCGGCGCTGATCCTGCCCGCTTTGATTATGGCGAAGCGGAAGGCGAGGCCGCCGGCGAGTGCGAGCACGGAAGCGAGGATGCTCTTCTGGCGGCTCTCCATTCCGAAGAGGAGGGCCATCGGCGCGAGAATGCCACCGATGAGGGTTCCGCCAACGAAGAGCGGGGCGACCTCCCTGGAGAAGAGTGGTTTGCTCCACCGGCTCATCCGAATTAGCGAGGCCACGATAAGCCCCGCCTCTATGACGATGGTCGCCTTCTCGGCGCGGTGCAGGGCACGCAGAGTTTTCTCTTCACCGGAACGTGTCAAACGGAGCACTAGCGAGAGCCACGAGAGCGACGTGGAGAGCCCCGAGGCGAGGAACGTTGGGCCCATGAACAGCCAGTTGCGTGCCCATATAGGGACGGAGGTCGCGGAGATAAGGTTCCCCGTGTTCGAGCCGACGTTGAGGCCGATGGGCAGGGCTAGTAGAGAGAGGAAGCGCGCGGGGATGAGCCTCGCCAGCCTGACCAGTATGTTGTTCTTGCCGAGCAGGCCGTCATCGGCGGCCTGGCGGGTGGCGATCAGGCCCGCCAGGTTGCCGAAGGCGAAGACCGACCAGCTCTGGGTGGACATCGGGGAGCGGAGCTTGATGACGCGGAGCATGTTGTAGAAGCGCTCGGGACGACCGAGGTCCCAGATCAAGAGTATCGGGCTCAGAACCATGGTGCCGAGCACCGTGTAGCGGCTTGCGCGGGTAAGTGTTTCGTCTTTGTGACCCAGGATCTGGGCTATCGTGGAGAACAGATGAACTCCCGCTCCGATACCGCCGATCCAGAAGTAGATCGGGATCTGCCACGTCCAGTGCGCGTGCTTTATGGGCGGGATGCCATAATAATTCTTGTCCGTGCGTTTCGGATCGGTCTCTGGGTGGTGCGAGGTCTTGACCTTGCCGTTGCTCTGCTGGACCTGATCCCTCGTCGCCTCGCTCATCTGTCCTCCCCCACGATTGGTTTGTCACGCTCGCCCAGATACTGAGAGAACCTGAGCAGGTACCCGTCCGGGTCTTGAACCAGAAATTCCCTTGCCCCGGAGATGGTGTCGCCCGTTTCCCGCCACGCGTCTTCGGTGTCCCTGTACAGCGGGTAGTCCGCACCGGCCAACCCATCTCTCAAACGCTTCGCGTCTGAGCACTCTATCTGCAGGTTGATCCCCCTACCGTACGGTTTCTCTAGCTCGGCCACGTTCCACGTTTCCGGACTACTCGCCTCGAGCATGAGTTGCGCTCCTTCGAAGTCCAGGTAGGCGAAATCGGTGTCGTCAGAGCGGGAGAACATGACCTCGAAGCCTAATGCGTCTGTATAGAAACGCAGGCTCTCGGCGAAGTTCGAGACCGTCAGTTCCGGGACCAGCTTGCCCCACTCCACAGGCCGCGCCTAATCCCTGAACGCCAGCGCCACGACTGCGCCTAGCACCGCGCCCGCGACCATGCTGGCTATGGTTCCACCCTTGACCTTGTCCTGCGGCAAATAGGGATGACGTGGAAGATTGTAGGTCTCAGGCTCGTCCATAAGGATGAACTTGGCGTGGTTCCCCCCGATGCCGCCGGTCCCCCCGACCTCGGGCGTGCCCCAGACGTAGGCCTGCGTGTAGCCCTTGTCTTGGAGCTCCTGTACCCGCTCCTCCGCCACCTGCTTCAGCTCCTCGACCTCGCCGAACATGATGGAGTTGGTCGGGCAGGCTTTAGCGCAGGCCGGTTCGAGGCCGTCCTTCTGGCGGTCGTAGCACAGGGTGCACTTGAAGGCCCGGCCGTCCTCGGGGACCTGGGTAATAACGCCGTAGGGGCAGGCCGGGACGCAGTAGCCGCAGCCGTTGCAGATATCGGGCTGGATGTATACGTTGTCGAACTCGTTGCGGATGATGGAGCCCGTCGGGCAAGCCTGCTGGCAAGGCGCCGCGACGCAGTGCTTGCACACGTCGCTCATAAAGGCCCAGCGTCCCAGCGCGTCGAGCTCCGCACCGCCGGGTAGCGGCTCTGTCACGTCTTCGGCCAGCGCGACGAGGTCCACGTCGCCGGTCAGGCGGCGCTTCTTCGGGTTCTCGATGAACGCGACGTGGCGCCAGGTCGTGCCCGAGAGCTGCTTAGTGTTGTCGTAGGAGTTGCCGGTCAGCTCGTAGCCGTCGGCGGGAAGCTGGTTCCACTGCTTACATGCCACCTCGCACGCCTTGCAACCTATGCAGACCGTGGTATCGGTCAGGAACCCCGTGGCCATACGTCACTTCCCTTCCAGGACTCGGCGTTGGATCTCTCGTACCGGCGCGGCCGGATCCCTGCTAACGCGGAACATCTTGTGGCCGAGGGCGACGCGCTGGGGGCTGAAGATCCTGTCCACCATCCCCGTGCCCATGTTGTAGTAGACGCCGGGCTTGAGTACCTCCGTACTTCTTATGGGCTTGAGGTTCCTGGGCGCCGCTTCCGGATGCTCCGAGAGCCAAACTCCAAGATCCATGAGATCCTGCTGCATCATCTCCCGGTGAGAACGCTCGGCCAGGTAGGTATCGCTTGTCGTGTCCTCCGGGGTGGTACGCGTTTCCCTTGGACCGTTCATGGCCGCCTTCTCCTGGATAGCTCTAGATTGACGAGGCCCCAGGCGGCGCCGTAAACCGCGTGGTCTAACACGGGTAGCAGAACCTTGGGCGTGCGCTGGGTCCAGGGCGCCCTGTGGACGCCGGTGAGCGGAAGCCAGGTGGCCCATCCCGCACCCCAGGCCAGGATGCCTAGGGCCGAGCCCACGGCGGCCTCCTCGGGCGGCTTGCCCCTCTCCCGGCGCAGGAGGCCGAAGAAGATCCCTGTTCCGGTGCCGTAGGCGAAGTGGGCGACCACGGTCAGGAGTCGCCGGGACTGCGGCGAGAGGTCCCCGACGAGGCCTAGCTCCTCGACACGCTCCACGACCTGCATCGGGGCGGTCTCGAAGACCAGCCCGACCCTCGTCAGGACCTGGCGCAGCCCCGACAGGACGACCGTCGCCCCGATCCCGCCGAGGGCACCCGTCACGGCTCTCCCCTTCGCGCCCGCCACCTAGACTCTTCCCGCTTCCAGGTTGGCGGTGAAGGCCTTGGCCTCGTGGATCGCGACGTTCGGTTCGAGGGAGACCGGCATCAGGTCGTTCACCACGTCTCCCTTGACGATCCCGTTGGGTCCCCAGTGGTAGGGGAGGCCGATAGTATGGACCTTCTTACCGCCCATGTTGTAGACCGGAATGCGGTCGGAGACGAGGGCCTTGCAGTGGATCTTGCCGCGGCTCGTCGAGACGGTGACCCAGCCAGTGTTCTGGACGCCCTTCTCGGCGGCCAGTTCGGGGCTGATCTCGCAGAACAGCTCGGGCTGGAGTTCGGAGAGCCAGGGGATCCAACGGCTCATCGCACCGGAGGTGTGATGCTCGGTGAGCCGGTAGGTCGTCACCACGTGGGGGAACCTCGGATCTTCCGGCGGGTTGTAAGGGTTGTCCGCCCTGTCCAGGAGCGTTACCGCCGGGGTGTACTGGACGTTTTCGTAGAGCAGGTTCGGAACGGGCGACTCGACGGGTTCATAGTGGACCGGGAGTGGACCGTCGGCGAGGCCGACGGGGGCGAAGAGCCAGCCTAGCCCGTCGCCGTTGACGATGAACGGCCCGTCTCCGGGAATGGCGTCGTCGCCTTCGGCATCGGGGTCGGGTTTGTAGTCTGGCCGCTTGGTCGCTGTGAAGTCGGGGATGTCGTGGCCGACCCACTTGCCCTCATCCTCATCCCACCAGACGTACCTTTTCTCCTCGGACCAGGGTTTGCCATCTGGGTCGGCGGAGGCCCGATTGTAGAGGATGCGGCGGTCTGCGGGCCAGGCCCAGCCCCACTCGTCCGCCGCCGGGGGCTGCTCCGTCCGGGGCTTGCGCCTCCTGGCCTGGTTGATGCCGCCTGCGTATGCGCCCGAGTAGATCCAACCTCCGCAGGCCGTCGTGCCGTCGTCTTCGAGCTCTTCGAAGCCCGAGACCGGCTCTCCATCGGCCACGGTAAAGCCGTTGATCTCCTTGAGGATGCTCTCTATGTGCGGTTCCTGGCGTTCGCCCTCTGTCGGGTAGTCCCAGGTCATGGCCCGGATGAGTTTGTCTCGCGGCACTTCGGAGTCTTTGTAGAGCTCTTTTATCCTACGTCCCAGATGGAAGACGAACCAGGCGTCGCTGCGGGCGTCGCCCGGCGATTCGACTGCCTTGTCGTGCCACTGCAGCATGCGCTGGGTCTGGGTGAAGGAGCCGTCCTTCTCCGCGACGAGCGACGAGGGGATAAAGAAGACCTCCGTGGCGCACTCCTCGGGGTCTACGCCCTCCATCTTCCAGGCCGTGGCTGTCTCTATCTCGTAGGCGTCGAGTACCACGAGCCAGTCCAGGTTCCTCAGGCCGTCCTGGGCCATCTTGACATGCGGCCCTCCGACCGCGAAGTTCTGCCCGAAGACGAAGCAGCCGTTCACGTCCCCGTCCTTCATGTCCACGATCGTCGGGTAGAAGGAGTAGTCACCAGAGAGGCGCGGAAAGTGTTCAAAGACCTCGTCGCCCCTCTCGGGGTCGAAAGCCTCACCGTACCAGGCCTTGAACAGGCTCGTTACGTACTTGGGGAAGTTGTTCCACCAGCCGGTTTTGGCGGTCTGGCCCTCCACGTAATCGTCCCAGGTGTCGTTGTCCAGGCTCACGTCGGGCATCGGCAGGTAGCCGGGGAGTATGTTGTAGAGGGTCGCTATATCCGTCGAGCCCTGAATAGTCGCGTGCCCGCGCAGAGCCATGATGCCGCCACCGGGACGGCCTACGTTCCCGAGGAGGAGCTGCAGCATGGCGGCGGTGCGGATGATCTGGACCCCCTTGGAGTGCTGGGTCCAACCAACAGCGTAGCAGAGCGCGGTCGTCTTCTCGCGCCCCGAGTTCTCGCAGATGGTCTCAGCGACCTCGAGGAACGCCTCTTTCGGGGTGCCGCAGACTTTCTCGACCATCTCCGGCGTGTATTTGGCGAAGTGACGCTTGAGAACCTGGAAGACGCAACGCTCGTGCTCGAGGGTCGGGTCGGTCGGGCGCGGCTCGCCCTCGTTCGGCGCCGACTCCCCGCCGACGTCCTCGCCGACCAGGCGCCCCTGACTCCCACCGACGGAGGCGTAATCTATGGGCGTACCCTCGTAGCGCCAGCTCGACGGGTCGTACTGCTTGCTCTCTTCGTCCCAGCCGGAGAACAGGCCAGAGGCGTTCGCGGCCTCGAACTCCTCGGTGACGAGGGTCGCGGCGTTGGTGTAGTGGACGACGTAGTCCCTGAAGTACCGCTCGTTCTGGATGACGTAATTTATGAGGCCCCCAAGGAACGCTATGTCCGTGCCCGGCCTCAACGGTGCGTAGATGTCGCACATGGCGCTCGTGCGCGTGAAGCGCGGGTCGATGTGGATGAGCTTCGCGCCCTTGCGCTTGGCGATCATGGGGTGCCGGAAGCCCACCGGATGGGCCTCGGCCATGTTGGAGCCTTCGATGAGTATGCAGTCGGAATTCTGCAGGTCCTGCAAGGTGGTGGTTGCCCCGCCCCTACCGTACGTGATGCCCAGACCGGGCACCGTGGAGCTGTGTCATATCCGCGCCTGGTTGGTGACCCGCAAGAACCCTAAAGTGTGGAAGAGCTTGGTTATGAGGTAGTTCTCCTCGTTGTCTATCGTGGCCCCGCCGATGGAGGCCACCGCCGTCGAGTGGCTGAGCTTCTTGCCTTCCTCGTCCTCCTCTTTCCAGCTCTCGTCGCGCGCCTTCTTTACCCTGTCGGCGATCATGCCCAAAGCCTCTTCGAGGCCAAGATCCTCCCACTCCGCCGAGTAGGGGCGCCGGTATTTCACCTTGGTCCACCGGTACGGCGAGACGTGCAACCCGAAGCTCGCAGACCCTTTGGGGCACAGAGTACCGGCGTTAATGGGGCTATCGGGGTTGCCCTCGATGTCGACGATCCGGCCGTCGCGGTGGTAGACGAGCGTGGAGCAACCGACGGCGCAGTAGGGGCAGACGCTCACGGTCTTCTGTACGTCATCGTCGGAGAGGCGAGATCGGATGTCGCGGGTCGCCTGGCTCACGGGGTGCTCGACCGTCGTCCCGACGTGGTTCCGGATCTTGCTGAAGAGCCCGTCTTTCTCCGTAACCTTGAAGAGCATACGTAACCCCTTCTGCGCGTATGGCCGAATTGTCCGGGTCTTCCCCTCTATGATTCTATCCTTATTCACCCTATCGCGAAACATCAGCATGACTTACCATGCCGCCGTGCCAACGTACCGGACATGTGGGCCAGGACTTGCGCCGCTACGCAACATCTGGTACGTTGCCTGGGCACCTCTGGGGGAAAGGGAAAGGAGCTCGACTGGGTAACTGAGATGCTCCCGCGCCGGAGCCGGTGGTTTCCGGGCGTGGTCTACAGGGAACAGGAATACTTATACATGATGGTCTCCGATCAGTGGGAAAGGGGAAAATCAGCATATGGCCGACAACAGAGTAGTGGTCTACAAGGGTCCCGGCGAGGTTGCTGTCGAGGATATCGATTACCCGAAGCTCGAGGTACCGGAAGAGGTCGCCGACGCGATGGGGATGAGCGTAGAGGCTCCCCACGCCGTCATCCTGAAGATCGTCTCGACCAACATCTGCGGCTCGGACCAGCACATGGTACGTGGGCGCACCACGGCCCCGGTCGGGCAGACGTTGGGGCATGAGATCACCGGCGAGGTCGTCGAGAAGGGCAACGACGTTCAATTTATCGACGTCGGTGATATTTGCTCGGTTCCCTTCAATATTGCTTGCGGCCGTTGTAGGAACTGCAACGAGCGTCTCTCGGGGGTCTGTCTAAACGTTAACCCGGCCAGGGCCGGTTCCGCATACGGCTACGTGGACATGGGCGGCTGGGTCGGCGGGCAGGCCGAGTACGTGACCGTTCCCTTCGCGGATTACAACCTGCTCAAGTTCCCGGACAGGGACCAGGCGTTGGAGAAGATCCTGGACCTCACCATGCTCTCTGACATCTTCCCCACCGGCTATCATGGCGCCTATACCGCGGGCGTGACAACGGGTTCGACTGTCTACGTCGCTGGCGCAGGGCCCGTGGGGCTCGCGGCTGCCTATTCGGCGCAGCTTCTCGGTGCGGCCGTCGTCATCGTCGGCGACCTCAACGACGAACGGCTCGCACAGGCCCGCACCTTCGGCTGCGAGACCATAAACGTCTCCGAGGATACGCCGATAGAAGAGCAGATCGCGGGCGTCCTCGGCATCCCCGAAGTCGACTGCGCGGTCGATGCGGTCGGCTTCGAGGCCTCCGGCCACGGACAAGGAGCGGCCGAGGCCCCGGCCACGGTGCTGAACGAGATACAACTGATCACCCGCGCGGGCGGGCGGCTCGGCATCCCTGGCCTGTACGTCACCGGCGATCCTGGAGCTGCGGACCCGGATGCTCAGCAGGGCACGCTCAAGATCAGCTTCGGGCTCGGCTGGGCGAAGAGCCACTTCTTCTACACGGGCCAGTGCCCGGTCAAGAAGTACAACCGCGGCCTGATGATGAGCATCCTGCACGACAAGGCCCATATCGCCGACGCCGTCAACGCGCAGGTCATTACCCTGGACGAGGCACCCGAGGGCTACCAGGACTTCGACAAGGGCGCGGCCAAGAAGTACGTCCTCAACCCGAACGGCTACATAAGCGCCTAAGGGTCGAACGGGCTAGAGAGTCGCGGGGGCCGGGATCTCTCCCGGCCCTCTTTATGTTCGTATCGAGGGGCAACGCTATAATTCTTCGAGAGCGATTCGGAGAGGTCGTAGATGGAGACGGTCAAGAGTCCGGCGGAGCAACGGGTGGTACTCCACAACGTGAGCTGGGAGACCTACGAGCGCCTGCTCGCGGAGCACGCTGACAGCAGCGCACCGCGCTTCGCCTACGATCGGGGGGAGTTGGAGATCATGAGCCCAAACCCCGAGCACGAGAGGACTAACCGCAGGATCGCACAGCTCGTGCTGGCCGTCGCCGACGAGATGGGGATCGCGGCGGAAGACCTGGGCTCGACGACCTTTCGACGCGAGGATCTGGAGCGGGGCTTCGAGCCCGACTCTTGCTTCTATACAAAGAACGAGGGAGCTATCAGGGGTAAGGACCGTATAGACCTCACGGTCGACCCGCCACCGGACCTCGTAATCGAGGTCGATATAACCAGCCCCTCGCTCGACAAGCTCTCTATCTACGCTAGCATGGGTATTCCCGAGGTGTGGCGTTACGATGGACGGCGAGTTTCGGTCCTGATCCTCGAGGAAGAAGCGTACATCGAAGTTGCGAGCAGCAAGGCCTTGTGGCCGCTTGCTAGCGAGGTCCTCACCCGTTTCGTCGAAGAGAGCAAGATGCTCGAGCGCCGGGCCTGGATACGCAAAGTGCGTGATTGGGCGCGAGAGCAATCTGGCTGAAAGCCGCGCTGATACCAACGGGCTGAACTCGGTTCGTACTGGTCATTGTCTGTGTTCCTCGCATTGTAGGGGCGAGGCAACACCACCTCGCCCCTTCGGTCTGCCTGCGTTTCGCTGCCTACCCTGCAACCACCCCCTTCGCCGTGGAGAACTCGGAGGTGCCGTCGGACCCCGTGACCGTCGCCGTTATGGCCTGCCCGAGCGCGACCCTCTTGGTAGTTGCGAAAGAGAAGGTGGCGTTGCCCGAACCGTCCGTGGAGACGGTTCTAGAGAAGAGGAATTTCTTGCCCTCATCGGTGCCCTTCGGGTTGGAATAGAGCTGGACCTCGAAAGTTCTGTTGGGCTTGCTGTTTAGCTTGCCCTCTATAGTGGTTTTGGAGGAGGTGATCTTCTTTGCGGAGGAGATAACGGGCTTGTTCTGCAGGTTGTTGGGACCCGTGTCGGAGTCGCCTGGGTCGTTAGCCGTCGGGCCATCGCCTTCGAAGTCGGGGCTCAGATCTATGCCGAGCCCTCCGTTGGAGAAGATAGAGTTGCCGATGATGCCGACGCCTGTGAGCGTCAGAAGCCGATGCCCGGAGAGCAGCGTTTCGACCGTCGCTATCTCCCCTTCGCGCCCGACGAAGCTCGTCAGTTGTGGTGGCAAGTTGTTGCCGGGGCGCGGGGTCTCCACCACAGGCAGGGAGTCTTTTGGTCCATCCTGGGACGAGTTTGGCGTGTCCTGCATCTCGAAACCCCCCGACTCCGAATCGTCGACGTCTGTGGCACTGTGGGCGGCCATTTCCCACTAGCGTCCGGCGCTTGCTCCGAGTATAACAATGCCCCTATGGCCTCGATACCTGCCGCCTTGTGCGGCGACCAGCACTGGCACATACTATTTCCTGCAGAGTCTGAAGCAACGGTAGGGAATAGGGAGGTTTCGCCGTGGCACGATTGTATGTGGCCGGAGGCGACGTGACCGTGGTAGAGGACGGCGGGGTCGAGACCGGGCTCGCCGGACGTGGCGCGCGGTGCCTGGCGGTGGATCCCGACGACCCTGGCACCCTTTACGTAGGCACCACGGATGAAGGCCTGTTCAAGAGCGTGGACGGCGGGGGTAGCTGGGAGAAGCTGTCGGGGACCGAACACCCCAGGGTCACCGCGGTCGCGGTCTCGCCCACGGATGGGGCCGTCTACGCCGGTACCGAGCCTTCGGCCCTGTTCGTGAGCCGCGACGGGGGCGGCACGTGGCGCGAACTGGAGGAGATGAGGAAGTTGCCTTCGCAACCTACCTGGAGCTTCCCGCCGCGCCCCTGGACCTCCCACGTACGCGCGATCGCCCTTTCCTACATAGACCCTGACCTCGTCGTCGTCGGCATAGAGCTTGGGGGCATCTTGAGGAGCACCGACGGCGGCGAGACCTGGCAGGACCAGAGGCCGGGCGCCCAGCCCGACTGCCATTCGCTGTTCGGACACCATGAAGCTCCCGATCTCCTGTATGAGGCCGGGGGCGGAGGGTTCGCCCGGAGCACGGACTTCGGGGACAGTTGGGAGGGCGCGGACGACGGTATGGGCCTCCACTACGTGTGGGGGCTGGCCGCCGATAAGGAAGACCCCTCGCTCGTCTACGCCTCCGCGGCCCCGGGACCGTACCAGGCGCATGGCAGGGGCTCCTCCGACGCTACCATCTACCGCAGGGTAGGGAACGAGCCGTGGCAGGCGGCCCTTGCGGGCCTCGACGCCTTCCCCTACGCGCTCTGCACCGACCCGGAGGCGCAGGGGACTTTGTACGCCGGCCTCGGAGACGGCACGATCCTGCGTGGCGTTGATGCCGGGGAGAGTTGGGAGGAGGTCGCCAGGGTTGCACCAGGGTTACAGGCGCTGGCGGCGGTGTCCGCGTAGGGAGCGTCTGGGTATCTCAGGCTGCGCATCTCGGTCGCCGTCATTAGAGTCGGGTATGATCTCGCGTCGTGTATGGCGGCGCGACGCGTTACTGTATATGATGCTGTATACGATCTACCGGACGAACAGCCAAGGAGTCGGCCGCCCGTCGAGGGTCGAACGAGGAGCGGTCTTCAAGAAATGGGAGGTCCTATGCGTGCAAGGTTGAGTTTCGTCTCCGTAGCCGTGATCCTGGCGCTCGTGGCCGTGGCCGGCTGCGGCGGCTCGGGCGGCGGCGGTGGCGGCGGTGGCGGTGGCGGCGCGGAGGTGCGTCCCGCCCTCGTGCTTGATATTGGGGGGTTGGGGGATCAGAGCTTCAACGACTCGGCCTACGCCGGGCTCCAGAGGGCCAAGAAAGACCTCGACGTGCAGACGGAGACCCTCGAGTCTCAGGCTGCGACCGACTACGTGAACAACATCACCCAGCTCGCCGACAGTGGCTACAATCCCGTGTTCGCCGTCGGGTTCCTCATGACGGACGCGGTAAACGAGATCGCGCCGCAGTATCCCGACACTGACTTCGCCATCGTTGACTCGATAGTAGAGCCCAAGAACGCGGTAAGCCTGGTCTTCAGGGAGCAGGAGGGCAGCTACCTGGCCGGCGTGGTCGCCGGTCTCATGACCCAGGAGAAGACCAAATATACCAACCCCGACGACAAGGTCGTGGGCTTCCTCGGCGGGCAGGAATCAGACCTGATCGCCAAGTTCGAGGCCGGCTACGTGGCCGGCGTCGAGTCGGTGTGCCCCGACTGTGAGGTCATCGTGCAGTACGCCGGCTCGACCCCCGAGGCGTTCAACGACCCGGCGAAGGGTAAGGAGATAAGCCTGCAGCAGATAAACGAGGGCGCCGACATCATCTACCACGCCTCCGGAGGAACGGGCGCTGGCCTCTTCGACGCGGCCAAGGACGAGAGCATCTTCGCCATAGGCGTTGACTCCGACCAGGCCAAGCTAGTCCCCGATGCGCCCATCCTCACCTCTGTTGTCAAGCGCGTGGACAACGCAGTCTACCAGACCATCCAGGACGCCAACGACGGCAACTTCCCTGGTGGAGAAGTGATCGACCTCGGCCTGAAAGAGAAGGGCCTGAGCCTCGCCCCATTCGGGCGCTTCGATGGTGACGTGCCGCAGGAGGTCAAGGACCAGGTGGACGAGGCCCAGAAGGGCATCATCAGCGGCGACATAAAGGTCCCCGACAAACCCCAGCAGTAGGAATCGGCTGTTGTCCGAGGGTCACACAGGAGAGGGGGAGGCCACGCGGGAGGCCCCGGTCGTACTCGAGATGCGCAACGTCACCAAGACGTTCGGGTCCGTCAGGGCCAACGACGACATCTCCATCACGCTGCGCAAGGGTGAGATTCTCGGCCTTCTCGGCGAGAACGGGGCGGGCAAGTCGACCCTGATGAAGATCCTCTACGGTCTCTACAAGCCGGATTCCGGCTCCGTCTTCGTTGACGGCGAGGAGGCCGAGATTCACGACCCGAAGGACGCCGTATCCCGCGGCATCGGGATGGTGCACCAGCACTTCACCCTGATCCCACCCCTCACCGTGGCCGAGAACATCGTGCTGGGCGCCGAGCCGCGCAAGGGGGCCTCCCTCGACCTCGCAACGGCCATAAAGGACACGGAGGAGCTCTCCGAGCGCTACGGCCTGAGGGTAGAACCCAGGGCTAAGGTCGCCGACCTCTCGGTAGGGCAGCGGCAGCGGGTGGAGATCCTCAAGGCCCTCTACCGCGACGCCAGCATCATGATCCTGGACGAACCGACCGCCGTCCTGACACCCCAGGAGACCGAGGACCTGTTCTCCGTTCTGGAGGAGCTTGTCGCTGACGGGCTCTCCATCATCCTCATCTCCCACAAGCTCGGCGAGCTTATAGGAGTGGCCGACCGCATCACCATCATCAGGGACGGCAAGGTGGTGGAGACGGTCGAAGCCTCAGGGACGAACGAGGGCGAGCTGGCCCGACTGATGGTCGGCCGCGAAGTTTTGTTGCGCGTGGAGAAAGCGGCGTCTGAAGTGGGGGAGCCGCGCCTCTCGGCCGAGAACCTCATCGTCCGCTCCGGGACCGGTGCGAAGGCGGTTGACGGGGTGAGCCTGGAGGTGCGGGCGGGGGAAATCCTGGGCATAGCCGGTGTCGACGGCAACGGCCAGACCGAGCTGGCCGAAGCCCTCGCCGGGGTTAGACCCTCCGAGGAAGGCAGGGTCATCATCGACGGCGATGACGTGACGAAGCTTGGCGCGGAGGCCCGCCAGCATCTCGGTCTCGCCTACGTGCCGGAAGACAGGGGGACCAAGGGGCTTGTCCAGGACTTCGCCCTCTACGAGAACAACGCCCTCAAGACCTACGACGAGCCGCCTTACTCTAAGTGGGGTTTCATCTTCCCTAAAGCCATGCGCCACAGCGCGGCCACCGCCCTGCGCGAATACGACGTCAGGCCGCCCGACCCCGACGCCCGCGCCGGCTCCCTCTCTGGCGGCAACCAGCAGAAGGCGATCCTCGCCCGTGAGCTGACCGGCGACCCTGGCGTCGTCATCGCCGCCCAGCCGACCCGCGGCGTGGACGTGGGCGCCATAGAGTTCATCCACAGGCGCCTGCTGGAGCAGCGGGCGCAGGGCAAGGCCATCTTGCTAATCTCACTCGAGCTCGAGGAGGTCCGATCCCTCTCCGACCACATCGTCGTGCTCTACGCGGGCCGGATAGTAGGCGAGGTCGGCCCAGACGCCACCGACGAGGAGCTAGGCCTCCTCATGGCCGGGCGCGGGACGGAGCAGACCGCGTGAGCCGATGAGCGAAGACAGGACACCACAGGGCACCGAAGAAGGGACGACCCGCGGTTCGGTGCTGCGCCGGGCCCTCGTGAACGCCGGAGGGAATCTGGTCTTCCCCCTCTTCGCCATCCTCATCTCCTTCCTCATAGGGGCCGTGATCGTGCTCGCGACCGGCAACAACCCCCTGACGGCCTACGCGGCGCTCGTGCGGGGCGCGGTCGGCTCCCCTACCGCCATCGGCCTGACGCTGCTCGGCGCGACGCCCCTGGTCTTCACGGGCCTCGCCGTGGCCGTGGCCTTCCGCGCCGGCCTGTTCAACATCGGGGGCGAGGGACAGCTCTTCATCGGCGCCATAACCGCGGCTTGGCTCGGGGTGTCCCTCGGCTTCCTCGGCCCGTTCTCGATAGTCCTGGTCCTGGGGGCCTGTGTCCTGACCGGGTTTTTGTGGGGCGCCATACCCGGCTTCCTCAAGGCGCGCTTCGGGGCGCACGAGGTCATCACCACGATCATGCTCAACTACATCGCCATCAACCTGGCGTACTACTTCGCCCTGAAACCTCTAAGGACCGAGGGTCTCGTCCCCGGTACCGACATCATAGACATCGCCGCCCGCATCCCGTTTATCGGGCTTGGTCTCGGGAGGGCGAACTACGGGTTCTTACTCGCGCTGCTTGCGGCTGTGGTGGCCTACCTGCTCCTGTGGCGCACGCAGCGGGGGTTCCAGATCCGGGCCGTCGGCCTCTCCCCGGGGGCAGCAAACTACGCCGGCATGGGCATAGGCACGAACGTTATCCTGGCCCTCGCCATCGGCGGGGCCTTCGCGGCCGTCGGAGGAGCCGTGGAGGTCCTAGGCGTCTACGGCAAGATGACCGTCCCGTTCGTGACCAACCTTGGGTACAACGGCATCGGGGTGGCGCTCCTCGGACGCAACCACCCGGTCGGGGTGGTCCTTGGTGCCCTGCTCTTCGGGGGGCTCTCCGCCGGCGCCCAGGAGATGCAGTTCGCCACCGACGTGCCGCTGCAGCTCGCCAACGTGCTGCTCGCCGTGATCCTGCTGCTCGTCACGGCCACGAAGCTCGTCGAGCTGGTGCTTGGCAAGCGCGCCCGCGCCCTCGCCGGCGCCCGCCTCGACGAGGGACTGGGTCGGTAGTGGGCGATATCTTCGGCGCCCCGGGAGAGTTGCTCGCCTCGACAATTCGCTTCGCCACGCCGCTCATCCTCGCCGCCCTCGGCGGCATGTTCAGCGAGAGGAGCGGGGTCGTCAACATCGGTCTCGAAGGCCTCATGCTCATCAGCGCTTTCGCCGGTGTGGTCGGGGCATCCCTCTCCGGAAACGCCTTCGTGGGGTTGGGGTTCGCCCTCGCGGCGGGGCTCTCCTTCGCCCTGATCCACGCGCTCATGTGCGTGACTTTCGAGGCGGACCAGATCATCTCTGGCACAGCCATCAACCTGCTGGCCCTCGGCGGCACGGGCTTCCTGCTGGTCGAGATCTTCGGCACCGGCGGAACCTCACCACGCGTGGTGGGTTTCGAAGAGCTGCCCATTCCGCTCCTGAGCGATATCCCCGTCGTCGGCCCCGCCCTCTTCTCCCAGAGCCTGCTGGTCTACCTGATGTACCTCCTCGTCCCCGCCACCTTCTTCTTGCTCTTCCGCACGCCCTTCGGCCTCCGCCTCAGGGCGACGGGCGAGGTGCCCGAAGCGGTCGACACAGCCGGCGTGAGCGTGACCCGCATGCGCTACTACGGCGTCGCTTTGTCCGGGCTCCTGGCCGCCCTGGGCGGCGTCTACCTCTCGATGGGCCTCCTCTCCGCCTTTACGGAGAACATGACCGGCGGCCGCGGCTTCATCGCGCTGGCGGCCCTGATCTTCGGCCGCTGGAACCCCATCGGCGCGACAGGTGCCGCCCTGCTCTTCGGCTTCGCCCAGGCCGTAACCATCCAGGCACCCCAGAATCTGATCCCCCAAGAGTTCCTACAGATGCTCCCATACGTCCTCACCATCGTCGTCCTCGCCGGCTTCGGCGGCCGCGCCATCGCCCCCGCCGCTATCGGAAAGCCGTACAGGAAAGAGTAACGTCCTAGAATCCGACCTTCCTGTCCCGCTGCGGTTTCTCCTGGGCTCAGCCTCGGTGGCTCCACCCAGGTTAGCCCCTCATCCAGATACTCGACGCCGCCCATGAGCATCTGTGGCCGTACCTCGAGCCCGGCTGCGAGCTTGCGGATAGTGGAGGGATAGGCGCCCCTGCGTCCCCGTCTCAAGCTTGGAGATGGTGTCCCTGGCCACCCCACTCCTCTCGGCCAACTCCTCCTGGCTCATCACTGCCCCCTGCCGAATGCGCCGCAAACGCGGTAGGTCCACTCTCCTTACCTCCAAAACACTGCAAACAACTTGCATAAGTCCTACAACAATGTTACGCTCTCTGGAGTATAGCCTGTTGGCGGATATAGAGGGAGATTGGTGATGAGTTTGGATCCCCGCCTTGTAGTTCCCTACGTGACGGAGCAAAGTCCGCGTGGGGAGCGGACGATGGATATTTACTCGCGCCTTTTGAAGGATAGGATCATCTTCATCGGGATGCCCGTGGACGATCAGATCGCGAACGTCGTGATGGCGCAGCTCTTGCACCTCGATTCCGAGGACCCTGAGCAGGACATCCATCTGTACATAAACTCTCCTGGTGGGAGTGTGTATGCGGGAATGGCCATCTACGACACGATGCAGTTCGTCAACGCCGACGTGGCGACGACGGCGCTTGGGATGGCGGCCTCGATGGGATCTTTCCTGCTGACGGCGGGGGCCAAGGGCAAGCGGAGCGCCCTGCCGAACGCGCGGATACTCTTGCACCAGCCGCACATCGGCGGGGGGCTTGGCGGGCAGGTCTCCGACGTGGAGATACACGCCAGGGAGCTTGTGAGGACCAAGCAGCGGATGAACGAGTTGTACTCCCAGATGACGGGACAGCCAGTCGAGAAGATCGAACGCGACACCGACCGCGACTACATGCTGGGACCAGAGGAAGCGGTCGAATACGGCGTCATCGACAGGGTCGTCAACCGGCCTGGAGAGACCGTAATGGAGGCGGGCAAGTAGGAGAGTTTCGGGCGAGGGCGTCTTTGTTCGTCGTCCCGGACTCCGGAAGGCACGGATGGACGTACTAATCATCGGCGGTACTGGGTTTCTCGGGCGCCACCTCGTCGAGGCGGCGCTCGGGGAGGGTCACAGGGTCACGCTCTTCAACCGGGGACAGAGTGCCCCAGATCTGTTCCCCGATGTACAGACGATAAGGGGCGACAGGGAGCTGGATCTCTCGTCCCTCTCGGGGAGGCGCTGGGACGCGGCGATCGATACCTGCGGCTACGTGCCCCGCGTTGTCAGGGCATCCGCGAGGTTGCTGGCAGATGCAGTAGACCATTACACCTTCGTCTCCAGCATCTCCGTGTACCCGGACGCAATGGAGCCTGGGTCTGACGAAGACGCCCCGGTACAGGAGCTGCTTGACCCGACGGTCGAGGAGGTCACGGCCAAGACGTACGGGGGGCTCAAGGCGTTATGCGAGCAGGCGGCCGAGGAGGAGATGGGGGGCAGGGTACTCAGCGTCCGTCCGGGTTTGATCTCAGGCCCCCACGATCCCACGGACCGGTTCACTTACTGGCCGCGACGCATATCCGCCGGCGGAGAGGTCCTTGCCCCCGACAGCCCGGAGCGCCAGGTGCAATTCATCGACGTGAGGGACCTCGCGGCCTGGCTCGTCAGGATGTCCATCGAGCAAAGGACAGGAACGTACAATGCCACCGGCCCAGATTACGACCTGAACATGGGACGGCTGCTCGAAGCATGCGAGGCTGTAGGTGGCGGTGGCGCGGAGCTCGTCTGGGTCTCCGAGGATTTCCTGGAGGAGCAGGGAGTAGAGCCGTTCACGGAGCTGCCGTTGTGGGTGCCTCGGGAGTACGACGGCCTGCAGGCTGTAGACTGCGGGAGGGCCGTCGCGGCGGGGCTAGCTTTCCGGTCTCTCTCCGAGACGATTAAAGACGTGCTCGAGTGGGACCGTGCAAAGAGCTGTGGATACGGAACTGGCCGCAGGCCTGAGGCCAGAGAAGGAGAGGGAGTTGCTTCGGGCCTGGCACGGTGCCACCCTGTAGGGACTCTCAAGGGGACGGACTGCGAGATGCGATGAACCTCACGCACGAGTACATGCACCACAGGACGGGCTACAGGCTCGGGGCTGGGTGCTGTTGGATCAGGATCTACAAAGGCGCCGACGGCGGCGCCCCCGTGGTCGTGTGCGAGGAGCTTCCCAGGATAGGTGGCGTCACCACCGAGGAGGTCTCGGGGTATCTGGCCGCCGAGGTCATAAGGGAGCACTTCTCAGACGGACTGCCCGACCTGCCTCGTCCAATGCTCTGGATCGAACACCGTCCGGCCCGCAGGCGCGGCCCCGGCAAGTACTTCTTGCACACCTTCCCCTCCTACCGCCCGAAGACCGTGGGCGCCGGCTTCGTGCGGCGCGTCACCCTCGGGACCTCGCGTCGCGAACCTCTGAGCCCAACGGAGGCGGCCATCCTCGTACGCGAGGTCTAGGAGACTGCGACCGGCATCAGAGGCCACCGCGCCTCGAACATCGCGACGCACCGCCCGGGAAGACGTATAGTGGGCACGAGCGTCCGGAGGAGGCGAGTTGGGCGAAGAGAACGTCACCGAGTACGCCATAAAACAGGTCGGGGATCGCTATTACCCGGTCATCATCGACCATGAGGCCGGCGGACACTATGAGATAAAGAACCCCTTGACCGGCGGGGTCCTGAGCTACAACAATCCCGAGGCCGCAGAGAAGTACATAGTGCGCGCCCGTGCAAAAGAGGTGTAGAAACCTGTTTGGATACCACGCACGGCCGTAGGGGCGCTGCGCGAACCGCCTTCGCGCCCCTGCTACGCGTCGGCGGCGCAGCGGAAGCCGGAGTTGCCCGTTGAGCTGTCAGGGGTGTTCGAGCTGCGCGCCGCCACCCTGTAGCGGTTGCAGTAGGACTTGTGGCACAGGTAGGAGCCCCCGCGGATGACCCTGGACGTACCCTTGGGCGGCCCCGCCGGGTTCTCCCTGGTGTGGCCGACGTGGAAGGTAGCCGAGAACCAGTCCTGGCACCACTCCCAAGCGTTGCCTGAGACGTTGTAGAGTCCGAAGCCGTTGGGGGGAAATGAATCTACGGGTGCCGTGCCAGCGTGGCCGTCTTTGACGGTGTTCCTGGTTGGAAACTCCCCCTGCCAAATGTTGCAGAGGTGCTCCCCTTCAGGGGTCAGCGTGTCGCCCCAAGGGTAACGCTTCTGTTCGAGGCCGCCCCTCGCCGCGTACTCCCACTCGGCCTCGGTCGGTAGTCTCTTTCCCGCCCAGTCGCAGTACGCCAGCGCGTCGTTGTGGGAGACGTGAACCACAGGGTGCTTCGTGCGGGTCTTGATGCCCGACCCCGGCCCCTCAGGACGCCTCCAGAAAGCTCCCCCTACGGCCTTCCACCAGGGGGCGCTGTCTACGGTACCCCTCACCTTCTTCCTCGCCTTGGCCGAGAGAAACCGGTAGAAAACGAAAGACCAGCCGAACCTCTCAGCCTCCGTCTCGTAACTCGTCTCCTCCACGAAAGCAGAGAACTCGGCATTCGTGGTCGCGTGCGGCGAGATGTGGAAAGGTCGTAGAGTGACCCTCCGTACCGGTCCCTCTCCGTCGCGTGGGAACCCCTGACCGTCGTCGGTGCCCATCAGGAAGGTGCCGCCTGGTAGGCGGACCATGCCTTCGAGAGAAGCCCCCGCCGCGCGCACCCCCTCCCGTGATGTTCCAGAATCTTCCGAAGCAGGCCTCGCGGGCGCGCAGCAGGACGGCGCGGCGCTCTCTTCTTCTCGCATGCTCATTGGCTTTACCTCCGTTGTTTTCTCGCACGCACAGATTACCAACCGCGGGGTCGCCGGGTGGCAGGTGGCGTACGCAACAGGGAAAACGGTCTACCTCAGATCGAACATTATATTGATGTACCTTGAGAACCTGTTTAACATCTAACGACGTGTGCTGCCGGGAGGGAGAATGATCGAAAGGGAGGGTCGCGTACTCGAGCGCGGTTATCGCCGCGAAAAGCCTCTCCCCGCGCTGCACGAGAGATGGGCTCTCATTGCTCTGCTGGCGATCATGCTTCTCGGCGCGGTGCTGCGGCTTTACGGCCTCGGCTTCCAGTCGCTTTCGGGTGACGAGCTGGCGAGTTGGAGTTTAAGCGAAGGGGATACCATACCCCAGCTCGTCGGGAGCTACGTCCAACCGCCCCTGTATTTCCTGATCCTCGATCTCACCCGCTTGATCTTCGGGGACTCGGAGTGGGCCCTGAGGCTTCCTTCCGCAGTCGCAGGGTGGCTGAGCATACCGGCGGTCTACCTGCTCGGCAAAAGGCTCTACTCCGAGCGCGAGGGGCTTATGGCGGCGCTCTTCGTCGCGGTTCTTTGGTCTCCCATCTACTACAGTCAGGAGGCCCGCCCCCTCGCTGTCCTGATCCTGCTCTCCATTCTTACCTCGTATTTCTGGTGGAACGTGATGCTCGGCCTCCGTTACCGGGGAGAGCTTATTGGGCGGGAGGCCGTGTGGTACGTCGTGTGTGCCGTGCTCTGCGCTTACGCGCATTACTCTGGCCTGCTCCTCGTGGTATTGCAGGGCGTCGCCCTGGCCGCGCTCGCCCGCGGCAAGCTGCGGCAGGCGTTGCTCGTGTACGTTCCCGTTTTCCTGGCCTATCTGCCCTGGCTGCCAGGCATGGTCTACCAGCTCAGGCACGGCGAGCAGGCCGGGGAGCCGACCCTGCAAACCCTGCCCCACTACTTTCAAACCCTCTTCGGCCGCTCTGAGTTGCTGGCGGTCGTCGCGTGGACGCTGCTAGCCTTCCTCCTTCTCCGCGGCTGGGACGACCTGCGGCGACGCCGCAAGGGTGGGATGGTCCCGCCAGGCCCGTTGCTCGCGGCCTGGGCGGTGGGACCCTTCGTCAGCGCCTATTTGGTCTCGCTTTCTTCAATGAACGTGTTGACAGCCGAGAACCTGCTGGTCTCGCTTCCAGCCGTCTACCTCCTCATCGCGCGGGCGGTAACCCGTACCTTCTCGGGCAGGGCGGCCGGCATCTTTCAGGGAACCGTGGCCGTCGGGCTGGCCTCCGCATGCCTCGCCTACCTGCTCTTATCGTTGAACTACTACACGACCCCGACAAAAGAACAGGTTCGTGAGGCCGGCGCGTACGTGGTGGCCAACGGGGATCAGGAGACCCTCGTAGTCCGCTGCGACACCGGCGACAGGCTAGACTACTATTTGAACACCGGAACGGGCGGCGGGGAAAACTACGTGGAGGCCTGCACCGCGAAGGATCTCCCGAAAATAGAGAGCACGGAGAGAGAGGGAGGCTACCGCGAGATCTTCCACTTCATCTCGAGCCCCGAGCCCGACCAGCAGCTTGTCACGTTGCTCCAGAGGACCTTCCAGCCCGTCCAATACAAGCGCTTCGACGGCGCCTCCGTGGTCGTCTACAAGGTCAGGAAGCGCGTACCCGCGAGCCTCCCGCAACCCGAACCCCCGGCCAGCCTTCCGAAGGAATAATGAGTCCGTCGCGAGGTTTGACTTCTAGATCCGGCCGAAAGGAGACCATGGACCGCGAAGAGAGTACGGTGAGCCCGAACGGCATCCTCGCGGCCGTGCTCACCCCTATGGACGAAGATCTGGCTCCGGATCACGCCGCCTTCGCCGCACACTGCGAGAGGCTGCTCGCCGCAGGCTGCCATGGACTTTCTGTCTTCGGGACGACGGGCGAGGCCAACTCCCTCTCCGTCTACGAGCGGCTCACGGCGTTCGAGGCGCTCGTAGAAAGTGGTGTTCCCCCAGGGACGTTACTGCCCGGAACGGGGTCATGCGCTCTCACCGACACCGTCCGCCTGAGCCGCGCGGCACTCGATGCCGGCACCTCTGGTGTGCTCGTTTTGCCGCCCTTCTACTACAAGGGCGTGGGCGACGATGGTCTGTTCCGCTTCTTCGCGGAGGTCATCGAGCGCATGGGGGACGACCGTCTGCGTTTGTACCTCTACCACATCCCGCAAATGACCGGCATAGACCTCGGGCTGCCCTTGATCTCACGCCTCATCGACGCCTACCCGGGTGTGATCTCAGGCACCAAAGATAGCTCGGGCGACAAAGAACGCATCACTAAACTCTGCCGGGAGTTCCCGAACTTCACCGTCCTCGCCGGAACCGAGACATTCTTGCTAGAAACGCTGCGCAATGGTGGCGACGGCTGCATCTCCGCCACCGTCAACGTCACCTCGCGTCTCGCCCGCCGCGTATACGACGCGCACGTAGACGGACTAGACGATGAGGCTGATGCCCTGCAAGTGGACTTGAGCGCGCTCCGCGCCTCCATCGAGGCCTATCCCGTGATACCTGCCCTCAAAGCCCTGATGGCGGATCTGACCGACGACGAAGCCTGGCGCAACCTCCGACCGCCCCTATCTAGGCTGGGCGAAGAGCGAACGACAAATCTACTCTCCGACGTGCCCCTCGCCAAACTGCTCTGAGCCTCAGCTCAGGGAGTGAGTAGATCCTCGAATCCGGCTTCATCGAGCACGGAGACACCGAGTTCCCTGGCCCTCTCCAGCTTGGAGCCCGCCTCATCTCCGGCGAGCACGTAGTCGGTGTTCTTGCTGACGGAGGAGGTGAAGGTGCCACCGGCCGCCTCCAGCCGCTCGACGTAGTAGCCGCGGGGACGATCAAGGGTTCCCGTTATGACGACGCGCTTGCCCGCGAGCGGGCCCTCTGAGGGACCACCCTCTTCGCGTTTGAAGTCGAGTCCGCGCTCCATCAGGCGTCTTACGAGGTCGCTATTGTCCCCGAGGTTGAAGTACTCGACGACGGCGCGGGCGACGACTTCTCCCACACCATTTATCCCGGTCAGGCTCTCGACCTCGACGCCGCCCATCAGGTCTTCCCCGCTGAAGCGCGAGGCGATGAGGTCCGCCGTAACCGCCCCGACGTGCCTGATGCCAAGGGCGTAAAGGACGCTTGAGAAGGGTTTTTCCTTGCTCTTTTCGATGCCTGAGATCAGGTTCTCCGCGCTCTTCTCGCCGAAGCCTTCGAGCGGGACGAGTTGATCGGGCTTCAGGTCGTAGACGTCGGCGGCATCCTTTATGAAACCGAGGTCGAAGAACCTTGTGGCGAGTTTCTCACCGAGTCCATCGATGTCCATGGCGGATTTCGAGGACCAGTGGATGATGTGCTCGAGCGCCTGCGCGGGGCACCGGGCGTTCACGCAGCGCGTAACCGCCTCGCCCTCGGGGCGCGAGACCGGCTCATCGCAGACGGGACAGCGTTCGGGCATCGTGAACTCGCGTTCGGGTCCGTTGCGTTCTTCTTCGACTGCTTTGACGACCTGCGGGATCACGTCGCCAGCCCGCTCGACGATGACCGTGTCGCCTATAAGTATGCCCTTCTCCTTGACGTAGTCCTCGTTGTGCAGGGTGGCGCGCGAGATCACGACCCCCCCGACGTTGACCGGCTCGAGCACCGCCTGCGGCGTGAGCGCCCCGGTTCTGCCGACTTTGACGATGTATGTCGAGCAACTTCGTGCGTCCGGCGAGCGGCTCGAACTTGTACGCGATGGCCCAGCGCGGGGCCCTCGCCACGGAGCCGAGGGCGAGTTGTTGTTCGCGCGAATCGACCTTCACGACGACCCCGTCGATCTGGTACGGGAGCGACGCGCGCTGGTCGCCCGCCTCCAGGCATTCTTCGACGACGGACTCTATGGAGTCGTGCAGTTTGTGCGGGTTCGCCCGCAGGCCGTATTCCTTCATCCGGTAGAGCATCGCGGAGTGGCTCTCGAAGCCCTCGCCGCCCTCGCCGATGCCGTAGAGGTAGATCTTGAGCGGCCTCCTGGCCGTAATCCTGGAGTCGAGTTGCCGGATGGCCCCGGCGGCGGCGTTACGCGGGTTGGCGAACGGGGGCTTCCCCTCTTCTTCCTGCCTCCGGTTGAGCTTCTCGAAGTCTTCGAGCGTCATGTACACCTCGCCCCTCGGTTCGATGACCCGGGGCGGGTTGTCGTCGAGCGTGTCTGGGATGGAGCGGACGGTACCGAGGTTGGCCGTCACGTCTTCGCCGACGGCCCCGTTGCCGCGCGTCGCCCCACGGGCGAAGCTTCCGTCCTCGTAGCGCAGCGAGACGGCGAGGCCGTCGATCTTCCGCTCGGTGACGTAGCGTGGGGTCTCGTCCTCGCCGAGCAGCCGTCGCACGCGGGCGTCCCACTCCCTCAAATCCTCGACCTTGCGGGCGTTTGCGAGGGAGAGCATGGGAACCGAGTGCCTGGCCTCCTCGAAACCCTCGATCGGTTCGCCGCCTACCCTCTGGGTGGGCGAGTCAGGGGTGACCAGCTCCGGGCGCTCGCCTTCCAGTTCTTCCAGCTCCCTGTACAGGGCGTCGTACTCGGCGTCGGAGATCTCCGGTGCGTCCTCGACGTGGTAGCGGCGGTTGTGGTAACGGACCTGCTCACGCAGATCCTCTATCCTGCTCTGAACGTCCACGCCTCCGGCCACGCAGGAATTATACGCACGGACGCCCGCGCTCCCAAGGGGTTTGATCCCGAACAGGCCAACTGACTACCCTCCTGCCCTAATCCACGAAAGCAAGCCCTTCTCCCCGAAGGTCCACATTTCTTGCGTTTGCCCGATGCAGACCGTTACCGAAACGTTATACGACCGTGGCCGAAAGGTTATCTGTCTGTAGCCTCGCCGTTACCAGACCCCCTTAGAGTGCGTACTGTAGACCGAAGGGCTGGCGACGAGAAAGGGGTCACGGATGAGGCGGACGGCGACGATACTGGCGGTTTTGGCCCTCATGGTGACGTTCTCTTCCGGCATGGCCCTGGCGGCTTTCGAGGACTCGATCAACGGCACCGACCACACCGACATCATCACCGGTACTGGCAAGGCGGAGCAGATCTCCGGCCTCGGCGGCGCCGACCAGATCAACGGTGGCGGCGGCACCGATCTCGTCAAGGGCGGCAAGGGTTCCGACGAGCTCGGTGACGGGCTCGGCAAGGACACCGTCTACGGCGGCAGCGGCAAGGACAACCTGATCGGGCAGGGTGGAGATACAGCCATCGATCACTTCTACGCCGGCGGTGGCGACGACACCCTCCAGCCGGTGGATGTCCCCGCCGTCGAGGACATCGTGAAATGCGGCCCTGGGACTGATACCGTCTACGCTGACAAGGACGATGTCGTCAATGACAACTGCGAGCGGGTGAGGGTGCGGTAAGCCTTTAGATCCGGTCTAACAAACTAGTGGAGGGCCAGGACTTCGGTCCTGGCCCTCCACTTTCTGTTGGGCACAGGGATGTACCATCGGGTTAGCCCCGGCCTTCGTAATGCTCGTGAACGGCTCTGTCGTAGGCTCCCGAAAGTTCATGCAGCTTGGGTGCTGACTCTATGGTCGCCGCGTCGTAGGGGACCGAGACGCTTTGCGCTTTGACGTGCACCTCTACTTGCTCGGCGGGGATGGGTCGTCTCCTGACGACGATGTATTTCAGCACGTCGCTCGGCGCGTCATAGACTGTGCCTTCGATCTTACCGACTTCCTCTCCCGATTCGTCGCGTACCGCGTAGCCCTCCAATTGCGTGTAGGGATTGTCGGGGCTGTGGTTCTCTTCCTCCATGGTTCGCCCTCCGGTGGCAGACGTGGGTGTATATGCGTATCATACTTCGGCGTGGGTGGCGGAACAGATCTCGGACGAAACGCCAGGATCCTAAAGGTTTTCTCGTTCCTGCTCATGGCCCTCATGGTGGCCTCGCTGCTGCTCGTGCACACCGACTCCTACGAGCCCGCCGTCTCCTACATTCTGCTCTACCTGGTCTCCTCCTTCGGCATCATCACGGCGGCTGTCGTGATACCGTTGCTCCCCACGGAGCAGTTCTCCACCAGCGTTTGCGGCCTAATATACGCCCTAAATGCGGCCGTACTCGCCATGATGGTTTTCTTTTCCGGCGGGGTATCGAGCGAGCTCTACATCATGTTCTTCCCGCTTCTCCTGGCCTCTGCGCTACACGGGTCGTGGCGGATGGGTCTCGCAGTACTCGCCGCCGTGTTGTTCTGCTACGCGCTGGCGATGCTGCCCGGTCTTTTGGAGGAGGGTACGGGACAGGAGATCGCCTCGCTAGTCTCTTACAGGCTCGCGGTCACGGGCCTGACGGGCCTGTTCCTGGTCTACGCGGCAAAGACTGCGCTCCCCACCGCAGTCTCGGAGGACTACGCGACGGATGGTGACGGGTCGGTGCTACTCGAGCGGGTCGAGGAAGAACTCGCGGCGCGCAAAGGCGTGCCCGTAGCCGTGATCGTGGTCGACCCGGGGGCTGATATAGAGGCCATGGAGGGTCTGCTCGACCGGGTGTGGGCGCGCATCGGCGAGCCTGTGCTGCTCGGGGAGGGCAACCTCTTCGGGGTGGTCGTAAGCGGGGTTGACGAGGGCGGGGTCGAGAGCGCGGCGCGGCGGGCTCTGGCCGCCGCGAGCTCCCTCGGCGCCAGGGACACCAGGGCGGGGGCGGCGATCTATCCTCGCGACGCCCGTTCCGCCGAAGACCTCCTGATCTCCGCCGACCGAGCACTAGACGCCGCCTTCGAGGTCGAGTCCTCAAACGCGATAGTCTTCGCCGGCAAGGGTGCACCGCGGAAAGGCGAAGCAGCCCGTCGCCGCGCCGCGAGATAACAGTCAGCATGGCGGCTCGCCAGCTAATCATCCCGACTCCCTACTACTAGCGTCGTATCCGGCCACCGCTGGCAGCGGTCTCTCGTGCGTTGCAGGGCTAGGCCGGAGCGGAAAAAGCTGACATCTGACGAGCTTAGGCGCCGGGCTGCCAGGCTGCCAAAGGCAACGTGCTGAAACCTCCGTCGGGGTTTCACGTACCGATGATATAATCCACGACGTACTTTGCAGGCATGACGACTGCCGGGGGTGGGCGGCTTAGATGGGAAGATTTACGAGGGCTATTCGCGGTTTCTTCGGGAGGTTTCTCTCCGGGGTCGAGCAGCGCAACCCTGAGATCCTGCTGGAGAACGCTGTCCAGGACGAGCTTGAGAACCTGAAGAAGCTGCAGGTCGCGGCGGCCCGTACGATGGCCTACGAGAAGATGCTCGCCAACGACGCGGTCACGAAGCAGAAGACCCTGGCCGTCAAGGAGCGCCAGGCCCGCGAGCTCGCGAGCAGGGGCCAACGGGATGCCGCCATCGAGGTCGTACAACAGAAACAGGAGGCCGAGGCGGGGCTCACCGACATCGAGGCACGCCTTGGGGAGGCCCGCAAGAACTCCCAGGAGCTCGAGCAGGCCTTCCGCGACCAGGAGCGCCGCTACAACGACGTGGTGCGCGAGCGGGCCGCGCTCATGGAGGAGCATCAGCGCTCCCGCGCCCTGAGGACCGCCAACGAAGCCCGCTCCAACATCTCCCTCTCCGACTCCTCGCGCGATCTCGAGAAGGCGCGACAGTCCATCCGCCAGTCCTCCTACGAGGCCGAGGCTATCGGCGAGCTCGGCACGAGCGATACCGAGCGCCAGATAGCGGCGGCCGAGATCGACATAAAACGGCTCGATGCGGAGCGGGAGCTCGAGATGATGGAGGTGCAGATGGGCCTGCGCGAGCCCGAGAAGCTCGAGGCCGCGCCGGCCGAGGAGGCGGCCGAGCCGTACGCCGAGGAGACCGAGGAGGGGCCGCGTGGGTAGTCTAGCCGTAAAAAAACGGAACCTCTCGCGGCGGCTGATGGTGCGCCTGGCACCTTTCGGGACTTTCGCGGGGATCGGCGCTTTCGCCGCCTTTGAAGCGAACTACGTGCTGGCTGGTCTGCTCGGTATCGGGGCCATCGTCACGGGTCGTCGGCTGCTCGACAGGCGCGAGAACGCCCGCAAGGAGCTACTGAGCCGGGCCAGGCAGAACAGGGCTGAGCTGGGTCGGGTGGCGAGGGAGGACCGTATCGCAGCGTCGCAGATGAAGCGGCTCGCAGCGCTGCAGGATGGGTTGCTCGAGAGCTGGGAGCTTCTTCCCGAGGAGTGCAAACCGTTTCTGGACGAGGATATCTTCACCATCGTCGGAGAGATCGAGGATGCGGCGCGGCTGGCGCGAAGAAGGGCGGCGCTCAGACGGCATCTGGAGAGCGTCGACCGGCGCGCGATCTCTAAACGCATAAAGGAACTGAAGAGGGATCTCGCGGGCCTGGAGCCAGGGTCGCCTATTCGGGCGCCGTTCGAAAGCGCGCTGGAGGGGCGCCGCGGCGAGCTCGCGGGTTACGAGGACGTGCTTGGCGGCATCAGCATGATCAACGCCCAGCTCGAGAGCGCCGAGAGCCTGTTGGGCAACCTGCGCGGAGAACTCTTGGCGCTTGACGACAGCCTCATCTCGGGGCCGCAGGACCCCGGCCTCGCACGGCTCAAGGAGCGGATCGCATACTTCCGCACCGGGCTCGACGAGGTGACGCGGCGCGTCGAAACCCTACCCGCTACGGAAAGGATGTCGACGAGATGAACGAAGATCGCAGCACGAGCCGGCAGAGCTTCTTCTCCAGGGTGTTCGCTGGGAACGCCGAGGACGAAGGGACCGCTTTCTACTCACCCGAGGAGGTCGGTACGGGCATAGACGAGCCTGCGGGCCCCTCGGCGCACGGGTTCACCGTCGAGCGGGCCGCAGAGGTTATCAAGAACCTTCCGCCCGAGGTGCCAAGGGCCTCCGCCGTGCGTATCGTGCGGGGTACGCTTGAGGCGGCGGGTATAGATTTCGCCGAGCTCGAGTCCTCGACGAGGGCCAGGGAATCGAGGCTCAACTCCGAGATAGACCTCAGCGAGGGCCGCATACAGCAGCTCAAGGACGAGACGGAAGACGTGATCCGGAACCTCGAAGACGAGATCCGCAAGGCACGCGAGGCGAGAAATTTCGGCGTCTCGGAGGAGGAGCGGAAGATACAGGTCGCCGAAACCGGCCTGGACAATATAGACCTGGTGCGCGATTTCTTCGGGCTTCCGGAGGAAGACGAACCCCCCGCAGACCCCTCCGCCGGCGAAGAGACTCAGATTATAGAGAGCGTGCAAGAAGAAGAAGTGGAGGACGAGACGCAGGTCCTGCGCCGTCCCGGCCCGCTCTCCGAGTCAGAAGATTACCTTGAACCCGGGAACAACAAGGAGCAGTGAGCATTCCGCGCCGCCTGGGGCGTCTCGCCCAGGGTTTCGTCTCTAGCCTGCAGGAAGACGAGCGCTTCCGTGACAGGCTAGTACGCAGTCGCGAACGCAGCGAAGCCCTCAGGGGGGCCTTCGAGGCGGCCTGGAGGGGTGCCTCCGAAGAGTGGCGCAGGGCCGAAGAACGCCGCATCGCGGAAGAGGCTGAGCGAAACGGCGGCCGCACCCAAGACGGGACCTCGGGATGGCGTTCCGCGGCGACCACGTTTACTCCGGTGAGCTATCCGCCCAACGTCCTCGCCGCCTATAACAGGCTGGGCCTCGCCCCCGGCGCCTCTATGGACGAGGTAGATAAGAAACGCAGAGAGATGGTCAAGCGATTCCATCCCGACCGCTTCTCCGACCCAGAGAAACGCGTCCGCGCCGAGCGGGTTACGTCGGAGATCAACGCCGCCCACGACGCTGTGGAACGCCACGTCCTACGTAAATCGCGCTAGGACGACTTTTCACAGAGCACTTCATGAAGACCGAAAGAATGGTGCTACGTCGGTTCACCGAGGCCGACATCGACCACCTGTTCGCGCTTCACAATGATCCCGAAGTGATGCGGTTTCTGAACGGTGGCAAGCCGACTTCCCGCCGGGAGGTCGAGCGCGAATACCTCAGTCGTTTCGCGGGAAACGGCTACTGGGCGGCCGTCGAGAAGGCTACGGGAGATTACCTCGGGTGGTTCTGTCTACACCCGAAGCAGGGTCGTGACCTCGGAGAATTCGAGCTTGGTTACAGGATCAAGAGATCCGCCTGGGGCAAGGGTTACGCTACCGAGGGCTCGCGAGCCCTGATCCGCAAGGGCTTCACCGAGCTCGGAGTTAGAAAGGTGGTGGCAGAGACGATGGCGGTCAACCTCGCCTCCCGGCGGGTGATGGAGAAGTCGGGCCTGAGATACGTGAGGACGTTTCATGAGGCCTGGCCCAAACCTATAGCTGGGGCGGAGCAAGGCGAGGTCGAGTACGCGCTCGCGAGGGCCGCCCGAACGCAGCGAGGCGAGGAGGTTCGTCTATGGATATCGGGAAAGCGTGGGACCGGATCTTCTCCGGGTTGAACGAGGAGCCCCGCGGTGAGGATGCCTGGCTGGGGCGCTGGCAGGGTGTCCTGGAGGAACACCTTGATTCTCCAGTGTTGGACCTGGGTTGCGGCGCCGGGCATGACACGAGGTTTCTCCTGGGTCTTGGGCATACCGTTGTCGCGGCGGACCTCTCGCAGAAGGCCCTGGAGATCACACGCCTGAGGGCGCCAGGTGCACAGACGGAGAAAGTGGACCTCACCTACGGCCTACCCTTCCCCGACGCCCACTTCGGGGTGGTCGTCGCGAGCCTCTCGCTGCATTACTTCTCCTGGCGCGAGACGCTGCGTATCCTGGAGGACGTGCGCCGGTGCATCGAGCCCCTCGGCTACCTGCTGGCCCGCTTCAACTCGACCCAAGATCCTCGTTACTCCGCCGCCGAAAAACAGGAGATCGAAGAGAATTTCTATCTTGTCGAGGGCATAGCCAGGCGGCTCTTTGACGAGGCGAGCACGAACACGCTCTTCGCAAAAGGCTGGAAGATCCTGGCGGCCGATGAGCGCGCGACGCGCAGGTACGGTGGGGAGAAAATAGTATGGGAGGTCGCCGCGAAGAAAACCGAAGGCTGACAGCTAAGAAACGAGCTCGCCGCGGACGATCAGGCGGTCCTCGAAGCTCGGGATGGGGGTACAGCTCTGCAGCGAGATGACGGTCTTGCCTTCCACGGGGTAGGTCACCCAGTAGTCGCCGGGCTCCACAGTCAAAACGTCGTAGACCGTGAACGTATATCTCCTGCCGTCTGTGTCGTCGACGAAGATTTCATCCCCCGGTTTCATCCCGCCGAGTTTGTAGAAGGCGTAGGGTACCCTGGTGCGGGGGAAACCAAGGGCATGTCCCGCAACGAACGTATTGGAACCCGCTACCCAGGGTAGGCCGCTGCCACGCAGGTGGAGAATGCCCTGCTCGTCGAGCTTTGCCTGCCTCGTTCCCGTCGGCACTGCTACGTCGTTAAGGCCGAGCGCTGGCACCGTGATCTTCATCGACGAAGAGACACTGTCGCCACTCGGAGAGATATCCGGGGGAGCGGAGGGAGCTTCGTTGGGAGGGTTCAGGTCGGGGGAGTTCTCCCCGAGGAGCGTGCCCGTGTTCTGGAACGTGGTCGTTTCGAGATGTGCCGAGGCCGTCTCCTTCTCGGGCACAAAGGGAAGAACCAGGAGAGCGACTAGGATCGCGAACAAGAAGAGCAAGACCGGCGCTTTTCGAAAGCCCATCACCCTTGGGCAGTATACCAAGCGGCATCCATTTACCGTTAGAATGGTAAGCGTGAGGATAGACGATCTAGTAGAAGCCTTCGAGGGCCACCTCTCGGAAGATCCGAACACGAGCCCCCGCACGGCCGAGTTCTACGTGGCCGACCTGCGCGGGTTCGCCCGTTTTCTGGACAACCGAGGGGTGACCGAAATAGGCGACGTTGGTGTTGGCACCGTGATGGAGTTCCGAAACCACCTTCTCGGAGGGAACCGCAAGCGGTTTACCGTCTACCGTAAGGACGCGGCCGTAAGGAGGTTCCTCGACTGGGTCAGGGTCTCAACCGATGCCGGTTTGGACTTCGATCCCATCGAACCCATGCATCAGCCGCTCGACCAGCAAATAGTCTCCCTTGAGGCGGACGAGGTGGAGCAACTCCTCTCCTTCCCGCTGAACACGCGCGACGACGCCCGCGATGCCGCGGTCATCAGGCTCATGTTCGACACAGGTGTGACGGTGAGCGAGGTCAGGGTGCTCCTAAAGAGCGACCTCGACCTCGAAGCAGCCCAGGTACATCTCGGCGGCCCGGGCTCCCATCTAGCTCCGCGCGTCCGGCGCCTCACTGAAGAGACAGTAGAAGCCCTTCTCCGGTACCTGAGGATGCGCGACGACGAGACGCCGGAGCTAATCGTCGCCCGCGCCGCCCGTCCCGTCGCGACCTCCAAGACGCTCCAGAACGCCATCTGGAAGCGCTGCGATCAGGTCGGGATGGCGCGCGTCTCGCCGATGAACCTCCGCCACACTTTCGCCATCCGGTTGCTCCGCCAGGGCGCCAGCCTGGACGAGCTCAGGGAGGCCCTGGGCGTCCGCGATACTTCTAACATAGGGGTGTACAAGAAGTTCGTGTAACCACCGGCGCCCGTCCGGTATCTAACCTACTGGTGAACGAAACCAAAAGACTACGTTGATGGGCCGGTGCTCCTACACCTTTAAGGTTTGCCCCGGTCTACACGGTGGCATATAAGAAGTATCACGAATCACTTTTGTTTTAGGGGAGATACGAGGAATGGCATCCGAGGGTACAAGGCAGGAACAACAGGGTGAGCAGCGGCCTGAGGATCAGGGAGACGCTCGCTACGAGCAGAACCTGACCGAGCAGGAACAAGCAGAGATGCGCCAGGAGATGGCGGACGTGAAAGACAACGCCCCCGTCCGCAAAAACGATCCCCGCACCTCGGTTCAGAAGGCCGAAGAGTATCGCTTCGCGAGCAACATACCCGGCGGCCAGACGATCCCGGAGAAAGAGTACGCCGACTACACGTTGGAGTACGACGATGACGACGCCGTGATGAACGGCAAGATCCCCGACGTTCTGCTCGACGTGCCCGTGGTGAAGGTGGATGAGATCAACTTCGAGCTCAACGACCTGCGGGCGAAGGTCAACCTCTTCGCCAAGGTGCTCGACCTGGTCGAGCTTTCCGTGGGGGTCGACGCCTACCTGGGTAGGGTCAAGCTGGTGATCAAGGGCGTAGAAGCCCAGGCCCTCCTGAAGGTCAGGCTCGACAACGTTACCGCCATTATCGATAGGGTACTAACGACCATAGACCGCAACCCGCAGATCGTCGAGAAGCTCGTCGAGAGCGTAGGCTCCGCCGTCGAAGACGTCGGCGAAGGCGCCGGCCGGTTGGTCGGTGAAGGGGTCAACTCGGCGGTCGAAGATGTTGGAGAAGGAGCCGGTCAACTCGTCGGTGAAGGTGCTAACCAGGCGGTTGCGGATATAGGTTCGGGAACAGGTTCCGCCGTAGAAGACATCGGTTCCGGTACGGGAGACCTTGTGGGCGAGGGAGCCAACCAGGCGGTCGCCGACATAGGTTCCGGCGCTGGCTCTGCGGTAGAAGACGTCGGCGAAGGCGCCAGTTCCGCTGTTGAGGATGTTGGTTCCGGCGCGGGATCCGCCGTAGAAGACGTCGGCTCTGGCGCTGGTGAAGCCGTCGAAAGCACGGGCGAAGCCGTCGAAGATGTGGGCTCCGGGGCTCAATCGGCCGTAGAGGATGTCGGCGAGGGCGCCGGCGAGGCTACCCAGCAAGTCGGTGAAGGCGCCGGTCAGGCGGCGGGCGAAGTCGGTGAGGGAGCCGGACAGGCCGCCAGCGAGGTAGGCGAAGGTGCCGGACAGGCTGCCGAGAGTGCTGGAGAGGCGACAGAGCAGGTAGCCGAAGGCGCGGGAGAAGCTGCACAACAGGCGGGCGAAGCGGCTCAAGCGGTAGGCGAAGGCGCGAGCCAAGCTGCACAAGAGGCAGGCCAGGCTGCTGGGGAGGTCACAGATCAGGCTGGAGAGGTGGCGCAGGACGCCGAAGAAGCGGCGGGCCAGGTCACCGATCAGGCCGGTGACGTAGCGGATCAGGCCGAGGATATGTCAGAGCATGCGACGGAGGAGGCTGGTCAGGATGCTCAAGGCTCTGGAGAAGCCGCCGACGGTGCTGAAAGCGTCAACGGCGAGACCACGCGGCACACGGTGGACGAGCTCGGAGACATCATCGAGACCGTCTTCGACGAGAACGGCGAGGTGGTGGGCGAAGAGCTCGTCGGCAACATCGGCGACTTGTCGGCCGAGGAGGAGTACGTAGACGAAGAGGGCCGGACCGTAAGCCGGGTGAGAGACGAGTCGGGAAATGCCTTCGAGCGGCTATCCGACGACGAAGGTAACATAGTCGGCGCGAGGGCTGTTTGAAAACGAAACTTGGTCAAGAAGGACCGAAAGGGGAGGAGAGCTAGTGACAGAGAGACAGACGGAGGCTTTGGAGAAGCTGAACCAGGGCATCCAGGAGTCCAGGCGCGAGGTCCAGCAGCGGACGATGAACCTGGCCCAGGAGTACTTCGGTGATTCGGCCGAGGTGCTCAAACAAAACATAAGAGATAACCGCGCCACGCTGGAGGGCCTGCCGGACCAGATCCCGGGTGGTCGAGAGGAAGCCTTCCAGGTATTTTTTCAGCAGTTGATGGATAACTATTCCTCCATGGAAGAGTGCATCAACGAGGCGCAGCAAAACGTCGCCGACCTTGATACGGACCGGATCAGGCGCCAGAGCGAGATCGAGGCCACAGACGCGGCCCGCCGCGAGGCGAAGGAGCGGGGCATAGACCTGACGCAGGTCGAGGGCACAGGCAGCGAGGGTCGCATCATCGTCAGCGACGTAGTAGAAGCGGCCGAGAAGATGGAAGACGGAGCCGCCGGTGAGGCCGCGCAAGGAGCGCAGGACGCGGCCGGGCAGGCCGCCGGACAGGCTCAGCAGGTAGCAGGGCAGGCGCAAGATGCGGCCGGGCAGGCAGCGGGGCAGGTTCAAGACACCGCGGGGCAGGCCGCCGACCAGGCAGGCCAGGTTGCGGGCCAGGCCCAGGACACGGCCGGACAGGCTACGGATCAGGCAGGTCAAGCCGTCCAGGGCGTGCAGGAGACCGTTGGCGGGCTCACCGGCGGCGGGGACGAAGAAAGCCAGGGAGGCCCCTTAGGGGGAGTAACAGATCAGGTCGGAGAAGTTGCGGGGCAGGCCCAGGACACGGCCGGTCAGGCGACTGATCAAGCAGGCCAGGTAGCGGGTCAAGCTCAGGACGCCGCAGGTGGCGCGGCCCAGCAGGCGCAAGACACCGCGGGGCAGGCGACCGATCAGGCGGGACAGGTAGCAGGCCAGGCCCAGGACGCGGCTGGCGGGGCGGCGCAGCAGGCCCAGGATACCGCCGGCCAGGCTGCGGGCCAGGCACAGGAAGCCGTTGGTCAGGCCACCCAGCAAGGGCAGCAAGCTGCGGGGGGAGACGGGTCCGAGGAGCCAAAGGCCACGAACGCTGCAAGGCGTAGAGCGGAGCAGCTGGGCCTGGACCTCTCCACGATCGAAGGCACGGGGTCGGGGGGGCTTATAACCATCAAGGACGTAACGGGTTCCTGAAGTAGTAATGAAGGAGGGAACAGGTAGACCACAGAACCCGGATATCGCCCTCGACGCCGACGTGCGGATGCGCGAGCTGCGCTTCGAGAAGGTACCTGACCCTGAGGTGCATTTCTGGGGGAACACCAGGCGCAACTCGGTGTGGATGAGCAGGCGGAACAATCTGCCTGATGAGGTTCAGGAGGGCGTCGTCTATCGCGACGCTGAGGTCCGGTTGCGGATCGCCACCGAGATAGTCGATAGCTACCCGAACCTTTGGAATAGTTCGGACAGTGGTAGGGTAAGGACGAACGTAGAGTATCCGTCAAAAGGGACCGTAGAGCAAGAACCCGAGAGTACAGAGAAGAAGGAGTAAAAGTGAGCGAAGGAACGCAGAACCCTCAGCAGCAGACGCAGGAAGATCAGTATCTACAAGAGGCCCAGGACTTCTTCGGGCAGTCGATGGGCAGGATCAAGGGCCAGATGCAGAGCGACTCCGCCCAGCTCGAAAGCATGATGCAACAGCTTCCCGAGGAGTCGCAGGCCCAGATCCAGGAGATGACCGACTCCTACTCCCAGTTCGAGGGCACCATAGACCAGGCGGCCCAGGACGCTGGAGTGCAGGACGCGACGGAGGAGGCGGCCCAGCAGTCGAAGCAAACCGCCGACGAGGCCTCGGGCGTGGGCGGGGCCGCCGACCAGCTGCAAGAAACGGTCGGTGGGGTCGCCGACCAGGCGCAGGATGCCGCAGGGCAGGCGACAGACCAGGTTGGACAGGTTGCGGATCAGGCCCAGGATGTCGCCGGTCAGGCAACAGACCAGGCTGGTGAGGTCGCGGATCAGGCGCAGGACACCGTGGGTGACGTGACGGACCAGGCCGAAGAGGCGGTCGACGAGGCGCAGGACGTGGCGGGCCAGATGGCCGAGAGCCTGCCCGAGGGCTACGAGGCGTTGGGCCAGCCATTTACCGACGATCAGGGCAACACGATCCTGCAGGGCCAGGACGAAGAGGGCAACACCGCGATCGTCCGGCGTGGGACCGACGAAGAGGGCAACACCGTCGACTCGATCTTCGATGCGCAGGGCGAACTCCTGGACGAGAACATCGTGGAAGAGGCCGCCGAAGAGGCGGTCGACGAGGCGCAGGACGTGGCGGGCCAGATGGCCGAGAGCCTGCCCGAGGGCTACGAGGCGTTGGGCCAGCCATTTACCGACGATCAGGGCAACACGATCCTGCAGGGCCAGGACGAAGAGGGCAACACCGTGATCGTCCGGCGCGCGACCGACGAAGAGGGCAACACCATCGACTCGATCTTCGATGCGCAGGGCGAACTCCTGGACGAGGAGGTCGTAGAGGAACCCGCCGATGACGAGGAGCCCGTCGATGAAGCCACCCAGATGGCGGAGAGCCTGCCCGAGGGCTATACGCTGACGGGCGAGCCGACGACCGACGAAGAAGGCCGCACGGTCCTGACCGGCGAAGACGAGCAGGGCAACACCGTGACCATCCGGCGCGAGGTCGACGACGCGGGCAACGTGTGGGACCGCGTCTATGACGCGGAAGGCAACCTGATAGACGAGAAAGCCGTGGAGAACCCCGCTCCTCGTACTCCTAGCTCCTCGACCACGACGACCCGACCCTCCGAGCAGGATGACAGCTCCGAAGACTCTTCGTGGCAGGACAGCGATACGACGACGGTCGAGGAGAAAAAGGGCACGGACGGCCTACTGGGAGGGGGCCTTCTCAGACTGGACCTCCTCGCACCCCCCGAGAGCACCACGACTACCGTGGAGTCAAGCGACTCCGAGGATTACGACGAGACCTCATCAGAGTCCTCATCCCAGGGAGGGGAATCCGAAGAGGGAGGCGAAGCCCCAGAGGGAGAGGAAGCCCAGCAGGAAGGCGGAGGAGGACCTCTCGATCAGGTGCAGGACACCGTGGGTGGCCTCACCGGTGGTGAAGGCGGAGGACCCGTCGATCAGGTACAGGACACTGTCGGTGGTCTGACTGGCGGAGAAGGCGGAGGAGGACCTCTCGATCAGGTGCAGGATACCGTAGGCGGCGTGACCGAGGGCCTGCCCGTTGTTGGAGGAGACGGTGAAGGTGGAGGACCCGTCGATCAGGTACAGGACACCGTTGGCGGCCTCACCGGGGGCCTGACCGGCGGCGACGACGACGAAGAAGAGGAAGGGGAAGGTGGCGGGGGCGGCCTCGCCGGTGGCCTCCTGTAGCATTCGTAGTAACGAGTTCGGTGGGGTTGATCCCGATCAGCCCCGCCGTTAATCGAAAGTCAACGAGAAGAAGGGAAACAGAGTGACAGATCAAGGACCGAACCTTCAGCAGCAGATACAGCAGCAGGCCACGCAGAGCGCCCAGGATTTCTACGGGCAATCAATGGGCAGGGTCAAGAGCCAGATCCAGAATTACCGCGAGCAGTTGGAGCAGTATTCCGAGCAACTCCCCGACGGTGACGCGAAGGCCCAGATCCAGGAGATGGTCGACTCCTACATGGAGCTTGAGAGCTCCATGGATCAGGCGGCCCAGGATGCGGGCGTCGAGGACTCGATGAACGAAGCCGCCGAGCAGACCCAGCAGCAGATACAGGAGGTCGCGCAAGGAGCTGCCCAGCAGGCGCAGGACACCGCAGGTCAGGTAGCGGGACAGGCCCAGGATGCTGCAGGCCAGGCGACCGATCAGGCTGGACAGGTTGCGGGACAGGCGACGGACCAGGCCGGACAGGTAGCGGGACAGGCGCAGGAAGCTGCAGGAGGCGCGGCCCAGCAGGCGCAGGACACCGTTGGCGGCCTGACCGGTGGGCTCACCGGTGGCGGGGACGAAGAAGGCCAGGGAGGCGGCGGTCCTCTGGGTGGAGTCACCGACCAGGCCGGACAGGTTGCGGGCCAGGCACAGGAAGCCGCAGGAGGCGCTGCCCAGCAAGCGCAGGACACCGCCGGTCAGGCCGCAGGGCAGGCCCAGGAAGCGGCCGGGCAGGCGACGGACCAGGCCGGGCAGGTTGCGGGCCAGGCGCAGGAGGCCGCAGGAGGCGCGGCCCAGCAGGCGCAGGACACTGCAGGACAGGCAGCCGATCAAGCAGGACAGGCCGCTCAGCAGGGGCAGGAAGTCGCAGGGCAGGCGGCCGAGCAGGGACAGCAGGCTGCGGGACAGGCCGTCGAGCAGGGTCAACAGGCCGCCCAGCAGGGAGGTCAGCAGCAACAACCGAACGCTACGCAGGCCGCCCAGCAGAAAGCTCAGGAACTGGGTGTGGACCTCTCGCAGGTGCAGGGTTCCGGGGCTGAAGGGCGTATCACCGTCAGGGACGTGATCGGCGCCTCGAACCAGTAGTCGCGAGCCCTGGAGAGCACTCGAAGGAAAGGAGTAGTTATGAGCGACGAGACCAAGGGCAAGGACGGCGGAGGACCTCTTGATGGAGTCACGGATCAGGTCGGGCAGGTGACCGACCAGGCAGGAGAGGTTGCGGGACAAGCGCCGGAGGTCGCCGGAGGAGCGGCCAAGCAGGCCCAGGATACCGTGGGTGGCCTGACCGGCGGCCTGACCGGCGGCGGTGGCGGAGATGATGAGGAGGAAGGCCAGCAGGGCGAAGGCGAGGACCAGAGCGGCGGAGGCCAGTAACAGCCGAACGCGCTACGCAGGCCGCCCAGCAGAAGGCTCAGGAGCTGGGTGTGGACCTCTCGCAGGTGCAAGGTTCCGGGGCTGAAGGGCGTATCAAGTAGTCGCGAGCTCCGGAGAGCCGTCGAGGGAAAGGAGTAGTTATGGACGACAAGGCCAAAGGCAAAGCAAAAGAAGCCTGGGGCGCCTTGACCGGCGACGAGGCCAGGAAGGAAGAAGGCAGGGCGCAGCAGAGGAAGGCTGACGCCGAAGAGGAAGCGGCGCAGAAAGGAAGGACCAACCAGGCCAAAAAAGAGGCCAGGCAGGCGGAGAGGGAGCGGGACCGGCAGAAGGTCAAAGACGAAGGCCTGCTGGGCGGCGTCACGGACTCGTTGTCCGGGCGTGATAAGGGCTCCAGGTAGGTCCCAAGGCTGAGAACGCTTGACAGGAGAGCTGGGTACGGGATCCATCTCCGGTGTTTGCCGGAGATGGATCCCACGCCCGGCTCTTCGTTTTCCGACTACATTGACATCGCTGCAGAGGAGTTGAAAGCGCTATGAGCAGACGGAGGAGACGGAGGGGACCTGGTAGCGCAAAGGGCCGGAACCGCGGTGGTCCGAGGCGCAGAATCCTCATAACCTCGGCGAGCCCTACCGGACAGGTCAAAGGTCCAGGCACCACCATCCAGGCATTTGTGGAGGCCATGGATGGCAGCTACCTGTCCAGGCACGACATAGACGTGTACCTCGACGGGCAACCGATGAGGTTCAGCTATGGGCGCTCCAGCGGCCGACTGACAGGCTCCACAGGGAGCCTTTCCTCAGGCCCTCACACGGTCGAGATAGAGGTCTACACCGAGGACGACGACGGAAACAGCAAGACGGGCAGGAAGAGATGGGCCTTCAACGTAAAGAAATGAGGGGCGTAGGGTGGAACCAGGCCACTCCTGCTTCGCCTTTTCGTTTGTGGTTTGATGATCGCTCTTGGAGAGGAGCGGTGGAGCTGACCGATGACCAGTTCCGGCAACTACATTGACATCGCTGCGGAGGAGTTGAGAGCGCGTGAGCAGGCGGAGAAGACGGAGGGGCATTGGCCGCGGTGGTCCGAGGCGCACGATCATCATAACATCGGTTGGCCCCACCGGAGTCGTCAACAGTCCTAACCCCACTATCCGGGCCATCGTAGAGGACAGGTACGGCGTCCTCCTATCCAGCCACGACATAGACGTGTACCTCGACGGGCAGCCGATGAGGTTCGACTATGGGGAGTCTAGCGGCCGCCTGACGTGCCCCACCGGGGGGCTTTCCTCCGGCAATCACGCGGTCGAGATAGAAGCCATCATCGAGACCAATTATGGATCGAGAACGGCCAGAAAGAGATGGACGTTTTCGGTGGCGCGTCATTGAAAAGCCCGAAGGCAAACATGCATGAATATGGGAAGCACTGCGCATCGCTCGCAGACTTCTGGACTCGAGGTCCTGGGAGAGGACAAGTTGGCTGGTAACGCGAACGGCAATAAGAGACTCCGCGAGTTCAAAGCACAGCTCGTCAAAGCCTCCCGGATGTACGCCATGTGCGAGAAGGCCGGGGTGGCCGACCCCATGGACGTAACGGGGATGGCTGTGGCGGCGTTCGAAGACATGACGCTCAGGGAAGCCCTCGTGTTCGTGCGGACCAACGAGCAGAACATCAGAGACCTCGCCTGGGCTTTCGCGAACTCGGGGTCGGCAGCGGAGTTCGAACGAAGGCTCGGGGAGATCAAGACCCTCCCCGGACCCGAAGGACCGCGACGGTAGGTGGATGGGGGAGTTGTTTGCGATGGCATCGTTGCCGCTGCGGCCAGGGATGCCTGAGGGGTGCGGTTGAGAAAGATAGCTCTGACCAACGCGAAGGGCGGGGTGGCGAAGACCACATCCTGCGTCAACCTGGGCGCGGGGCTGGCACTTCTAGGGTACCGAACCCTCCTGGTAGATTGCGACACCCAGGGGCAGGTATCCAAGAGCCTCGGCGTCCACCCAGGCGAGGGGTTGGGGGAACTCCTGCAGGGCGAGGCGGGGCTCGGGGACGTGCAGATCGAAGCGCGCGAGAACCTGTTCGTGATCGCCGGCGGCGGCTCGCTCTCCGGGGCCAAGCGCCTTATCTCCCGCAGGGACATGCGCTCCGAGCTGGTGCTGAGCGAGGCCTTCGAAGACCTCGAAGGCTACGACTTTGTCCTGCTCGACACGGCTCCTTCGTGGGACGTGCTGAACGTCAACTGCCTCTTCTACGTCGGTGAACTCTTGATACCGGTCTCGATGGAGGCGCTGGCGCTACAGGGGGTCGGGGATCTCGTGGGCCGCGTCGAGCAGGTGCAGCGCTACAGGGAGGATAAGATCCTGCACAGAAGCATAATCCCGACGTTCTACGACGGCCGGGTGAGCAAGAGCGCAGAGATACTGGAGCAACTGGAGCGGTACTTTCCCGGGGAGGTATGTCCCGTCGTTCGCTACAACGTGAAGCTCTCCGAAGCGCCTGGTTTTGGTCAACACATCTTCGAGTACGCGAAGAGGAGCAACGGGGCCGCAGATTACGCCAAGCTGGCGAAGCGGCTCGCGAAAGGGGCGTGAGGTATGGACCAAAAGCGAAGGGTGCCGGAGGACCTGATGGGTACCATACTCGGCGCGGGTTCCGGGGTCTCCGACGAGGATGATGACTCTTTGAGGTTCAGCGGCACCGACACGGAGGCCGGATCGCACCAACCCGCCGAGGACCTTTCGGTCTCGTGGGAGGAGAATCCCGAGCGGGTGGGCGTGGCCTTCAACCTGTCCAAACAGCTCGGCGCGGAACTGGATCGGATCCGGCACGAAGTCGAAGAGGATACGAACCCCTCGAAGTCCGAGATCGCCGAGGTGGCGCTCCGGATCGCCGTCGAGGATTTTCGGAGCAGGGGCCGCGAAAGCGAACTGGTCAAGAGGCTCGAAGAACGCCACGCGGCCAGGGCCGCGGCCAGGGCCGCGGGCGGGACCGGCGATGAGGGACCGAGGACCGTGCGTAGCGTGGACCAGACAGGCATCATTATCGAGACGACGTACGGTGAGGACGGGGATATCCTGGATGAGGAGGTGGTCGGCAACGTCGCCGATCTCCCCGTGGAGGCTGAGTACGTGGACGAGCAGGGACGGCTGGTTAGCCTGACGAAAGACGAGCTTGGGAACGCCTTCGAGCAGGTCCTTGACGAAGAAGATCTCAACCCGCTCGAAACGAGGTTGCTGGATAGCTAGGCTACAGGTTTCTATCGTGGACAGATCACCAGGACCGCATCCCAAATAGCGGGAACTGTTAATGAGCATACGAGATCAAGAACGGCGCCAGAAGGAATCGGAGCGTAGGATCGACGAGCGGATGCGCGCGGCCGATAAGTACGTGCGCGGAAACATCCTGGCACGGCAGAAGCAGGCCGAGCTCAGGTCCAACGAAGTGATCAAGAGGATCGAGAAGGGCGGGGTGGAACCGCGTCCCTTGCCGGGCCTCAGGGAAGACTCGATGGCTTCGATGCAGTCCATGCCATCGATGGAATCTTCACCATCGATGAAGTCTGCCGGGTCGGCGGAGACGGTTAGCGGTGTGACGGGAGAAGCGGAACCAGACGGGCTGCAAGAAGGCATGCCGCTCGAAGGAACCATGCCCTACGACCCCGCAAGTGCCGAAGAGGACCTTGCCAGAAGGTCTACCGAAGAAACGGGTTCTGGAGGCGACTTACACTTGCACGCCGAACGCAAGGCCGGCGAGATGGCGCGGCAGATGACCGAGGATACAGACGCTGGCGGAGATATGAACCTGCATGCCGAACGCAAAGTAGAACAGATGGGAGAAGAGATGTTCGAGGATTGAACTCTCCTCCCTTACACCGTTGTCCGAACGTCGGACCACATGTTGGCCTGATACAAGCTCATTCCTCCAGTTGTAGGGGTTGCGGGAAGACGAGGTTTACAGCGTCTTGCGGTCCTGCATAGAATGCACCGGACGAGGAGGTCTGTTAGGTGTTTCAGGCGAGGAGTGTGGAGAAGCCCGCGTCCTTCGAGGACCAGAGGATGTGGCGATTGCTACTAGCGCGATTGCACCCCGATGCAGGAGGGGATCACGACCTCTTCGCGTTCGCCTGCGCCATAAGGGACGAGATGTCCAAGGATAACCGCACGGTGCAGGGTGCCGGGAGCGAAGACACGGACCAGCGATCGGAGAGCGCGGCGCCTTTTCTGCGGACGTGGCAGGCGTCAATGCGCCACTGGTCCTCCAGCAACCACGACACCCTGAACGGCTCTTGGAGGCGCTAGAACACGGCACGGGGCACCCCCAGTCACGAGCCCTGCGTAGGTAGAGGAAGTTTGCTCGGCAGAGATCCGCTTGTGGTTGGGCTCTCTAGCGCGGAACACCATGGGATCTACGGCAATTGGCGCTTCGAGCCCCGGAGCCGGATCCTGCACTCCGAATGTTCCTCGAGCGACGACCTATGCAGGGTCCCGTATATCAACCTTCCGGAACCCTTTCGCGTACTCCGATGAATAGCGCAATCAGGCTCCGCGAGAGACTACCGGGGGCCTTGATCCTGCCCGATTCCTACGTATTTGTAGTAGGAGCTGTACCGCTCAAAGCCCATCGGCGCTAAAACTCGACTCGACGGTCATTGACGTGAGGACAGAGGGGAAGCTCCACCTTGGAAGCGGCGCGACATCCAGAGCCGTTCACGGCACTGTTTGACGGACTCCTGTAGATTTTCCGGTACTGAAGTACCGCTGAGAAGTCGAATCTATCGAGCTGAGGCTAGACGCCGGGTCACCCCAGGCACCTCTCTTGAGGGGTTCGATGCCAAAGACGAGCGTCTGACGGCACGCCTTGCCCCGGCGAGGAGTGCCCGCTCTGTGGAGGGCATTCGCGGCGCGTGCTCAGCCGGTACTCTTGCGCAACCGGCGACCATCCTCGGCACACCCGTGCTCATCAGCGTCCGCGCGACGTTACTTCTGCGACTAGCCTTCGTGCGAAAGGAGGATCTTCCGCGAACCCCTGCCCGACGGCAAACGGCGTTGTTGGCGCGATCTCGTTCGAGCTCGTGGTCCTGGAACGCCGCAGGGTCGGTGGCCTGCTGCCGGACTGTTCCCGGGAGACTTTAATAGCTTGGTTGGAACGGGACCACCCCGGGGTTCCGGGCTCACGTGTTCTACAAGGTTCGGATAAATGTCCTTTTGGCTACAAGAATAGGCCCTTTTGGGGGATGCGCGCGCTCCCCGTGCGGGAGCATCATTCCCATGCTACAGGATAAGGGAAAAGATCGGGTAGCAGATCATGGAAGGAGGTGACTCGCATGGGACGCGTTTTGCTGATCCTTTTGGTGGCGTTGGGACGCCCAAGACGGCACGGGTGTTGGACCGGTGCTATGCGACCCTCAGATAACGTCACTCTGCCGACCCCGGGGGAATAGAGGGAGAGGAAGACGACGTGGCCCTTTGGCCTCTCTCGGAACAGGCGAAGTCGTTGTTAGGTGAGCATGGAGGAGAAGCTACCCAAGTTCGGCTACTACCTGGACGAGTCGGACCCCGACATCGTCGTGCTCAGACGCCAGGGCGGCACGTTCGTGGCCGCCTTCAGCGCCAGGGGGGTCAGCACGGAAGGAATCATGGAAGCCGCCAAAGAAGACTACCGTCGGCTCATCTGGCGTCTGCGCGTGGGCGAAGAGAGGGTCGCTTTCCTGGACGAACTTCCCGAGCACGCGGCCATAGTAGAGAGGTCAGGCACCATCCTGGCCGTGAACAAGGCGTGGAAGCGGTTCGCCAGGGACAACGGGGCCGACCTTGGCAAGGTCCTTGAGGGGGCAAACTACCTGGATGTCTGCGAGAGGGCCATAGGCGAACACGCCGAGTATGCCCAACCCTTCGCCGAGGGACTCCGTTCGGTTCTGCTCGGTCGAGAGGAGCGGTTCGCCATGGAATATCCTTGCCACTCGCCTACCGAGAAGCGCTGGTTCGTGGCAAGGGTGGGACGCCTGGCCGAAGTCTATTCACCAATGGCCCTCGTAGCGCACGAGAACGTCACCAAGCGCAAGTCGGTGCGGGAACAGTAACGCGCCGCAAACTTCCTGGCAAGCTCCACGTGCGAAGTTGGCAGGACACGTCGGGTAACAATAGGTGGAGTCCTTGCCAGGCTACGTTTCACGCTGGGTCACATCCTAACGCACCGGACCTCTGTCGTCGTATGTTTTGTTTACTGTTGCTCCTGTTGCAGACGCTGGATCTCGTTCCAGACCAGGTCTCCGGCTTCGCGCTGCAGCTTGATCGCATCTCCTTGATCCGGATAATTCAGCTCGAGTAGGTTCTGGACCTTCCTGATGTCGGTCAACGCGCGCCCTAGCAACTGCAACGGGCTCGTCTCTTGTTGGTCTTGCTGCTGTTCCCCCTGCGTCATAGAGACCTCCTGGTGTACTGCTTCGTATACTCGTCTATACCCCTTATGCCTCGACGCAAGACACCGCGGGTATACTTGCGAGACTGGAGGGACATATCGTATGAGCAGCGAGACGTTGCAGGGGCGAAAAGCTTATGGCATCTGAGGGACCGGCGTTGGAGGATGACGGGCGCGTGAGCAGGGACGAAGACTACGCCGCGCGCGCCAGGCAAGACCGCGGTGAGAGCATGGGTGACCCCGACATACAGCTAGACATACCTTCCCTTAGCGTCGAGGAGATCGACCTCGAGGTCGAGGACCTGAAGGTCAGGTTGTCCATCCAGGCCGAGCTCGCGGACCTGGTCAAGATCAAAGTCGGCCTCGACGCCGAGTTGGGAGAGGCGAAGCTTGGGATCAAAGGCGTGGAAGCCCAGGCCCAATTGAAGGCCCGCCTGGACAACGTACGCGCTATCTTCAGCGAGGTTCTGGCATCCTTGCAGCACAATCCGCAGTTCTTCCGCCAACCGCCGGGACAGGTAGACCAGACGACCGAAGTCGAAAAACGCACCGAGCCCGATGCTACGAGTGCCGCCAGAGAGAGGGCGGGAGATCTGGGGATCGACCTCTCCAGCCTCGAAGGTAGTGGCTCTGGCGGACGTATAGTCGTCAGTGACGTTGTACAGGCTGCGGGAAGATAACCCCGCCCAGCCTCAGCGGGTACAATCAGGCGGAGCGGAAGGAGTAATCCCTTGGCCAACAGATTTTTCAAAGAGACATCGGCGGAGATCCTCTCTGACCTACTCTCCGACGCGCGGGTGAAGCGCGTGAGGGAATACGTGCGCGGCGAAGAGTTCAAAGCCGACCGCGAACGCGTGCGCCGCGACGCCGCAGAACGCTTGAAGAACATCCGCGGGCGCTACCGCACCAAACGCCGCGATCCCGAGACCGCGGCCCGCGAGCGGGAGCTCACCCTCCGCCTCGCCGAGGTAGAAGCCGACGCCGCCGAACTGCGCATCCAGCTCTCCGAACTGCTCGAGGAAGAGGAGAAGCTCCGCACCGCGCTCGATGAACTGTAGAGCGGGTCTTCGGAAGTACGTCCGAAGTTCCGAGGCATCAGGTTTCTAGAAGCCTTACTAGATACTAGTATGCAACAACTTTGTTACGCACTTGTGCTCTGCTGGTAAGTCGTGTAAAAATGGCGCCTCGCACCCTGAACGTCAAGGAGACCGCTTGTTGACCCGTGGACCTGGACTTTACGACCCTATATACGAGCACGATGCTTGCGGCTTGGGGTTCGTGGCGAGGATCGACGGGCGCGGGACGCGGGAGACGGTCGAGGAGGGCCTCGAGGTCCTAAACAACCTGGAGCACAGGGGAACGACGGGGAGTGATCCGGAGACCGGGGACGGGGCTGGGATACTGACCCAGATCCCCGACGCTTTCTTTCGCAAGGAATGCAAAGACCTCGGCATCGAGCTTCCCGCTTCGGGGAGCTACGGGGTAGGGATGCTGTTCGAGTCGAGGGAGGCTGAAGGGCCGGATTGTGGGGGGCGGCTGGCGGAGATCTGCGCCGAGGAGGGCCACGAGCTGCTGGGTTTTCGGGACGTGCCGGTGGTGCCCGAGGTGGTCGGGAAGGTAGCGCGCAGCGTCATGCCGCGCATCAGGCAGTTCTTTGTGGGGCGTGGCGGGGGAGATGGGGCTGCTTTCGAGCGGAAGTTGTACGTGATCCGGCGCCGGTTGCACGGAGCTGTCGGGGATTCGCACGGCTGTTACGTGGTCAGCCTCTCGTCGAGGACGGTCATCTACAAGGGGCTCTTGAAAGGCCAGCAGTTGTCGCGGTTCTATCCCGATCTTGGGGATGCAGCTTTCGCAAGCGCGATCGCGCTCGTCCACGAGCGGTTCTCGACGAACACGCTTGGGAGTTGGGAGCTCGCGCACCCCTACCGTTACATAGCGCATAACGGCGAGGTCAACACCATCAGGGGCAACATAAATTGGATGCGCGCCCGCGAGAGCCGGCTGCGTTCGGAGCTCTTCGGAGAGGACCTGAGTAAGCTTTCGCCGGTCATCCTACCGGGCCAGAGCGACTCGGCGGCCTTCGACAACGCCCTGGAGCTGTTGCACCTTGCGGGGCGGAGCCTGCCCCACGCGGTGGCCATGATGATCCCCGAGGCCTGGGAGAACGACGACATGATGGACCCCGACCGGCGCGCCTTCTATCAGTATCACAGCGCCCTGATGGAGGCCTGGGACGGGCCCGCGGCGGTCGCCTTCACTGACGGTCGCGTCGTCGGTGCGACCTTGGACAGGAATGGGCTGCGTCCTGCCCGCTACTCCGTCACCAAGGACGGCCGGGTCATAATGGCGTCGGAGGATGGCGCCTTGAGGGTTCCGGCGGAGGACGTGATCGAACGCTGGAGGCTCCAGCCGGGGAAGATGCTCGTCGTCGATACGGAGCGGCACGAGTTGTTGCACGACGAGGACGTCAAGAGGCCTCTCTTTGGGCGGAAGCCATACCGGGCTTGGCTCGAGGAGGGTGAGATCCACCTGAGCAAGCTACCCGATCCCAGGCCCGACCCACGTCCCGAGCCGGCCACGCTTCTGGAGCGCCAGCGGGCCTTCGGGTACACTATCGAGGACCAGCGCATAATCCTCGCCCCGATGGCCCAGAACGGCAAGGAGCCAGACGGGTCGATGGGCACGGACACGCCTTTAGCAGTGCTCTCCGAGAGGCCGCAACTGCTGTTCTCCTACTTCAAGCAGCACTTCGCGCAGGTCACCAATCCTCCCATAGACCCGTTGCGGGAGGAGCTCGTCATGTCGCTCAAGATGAGCCTCGGGCCCGAGCAGAACCTCTTCGGCGAGACGAAGAAGCATTGCCGGAGAGTACTCATCGACCAGCCCGTACTCACGGCTGCGGAACTCGAGAAGATCCGGGCGCTCGGTGACGAGCGGGCGAGCTCGACGACGCTCTCCACGCTCTTTCCCGTTTCGGCTGGCGAGGGGGGGCTGGAAAAAGCCCTTGGCAGGCTTTGCGAGAAGGCCGAGAGCGCGGTCAGGGCAGGGTCCGCTGTCCTGGTGTTGAGCGATAGGGGGGTCAACGGGGCGCAGGCCCCGATACCGAGCCTGCTGGCTACCGCGAGCGTACATCACCACCTGGTGCGTGCCGGCATCAGGACGGCGACTACGCTCGTGGTCGAGACTGCCGAGGCGCGCGAGGTACACCACTTCGCCCTCCTCGTCGGCTACGGCGCGACCGCCGTGAACCCCTACCTCGCCTTCGAGACGATAGAAGACCTCGCGGGCTCGCACCTCGTGGAGGACGTTACGATCAAGGAGGCCGCTGAGAACTACGTCAAGGCCGTGGGCAAGGGTTTGCTCAAGGTCATCTCCAAGATGGGCATCTCCACGCTCTTCTCGTACTGTGGGGCACAGATCTTCGAGGCCGTAGGCTTGAACGAGGGTTTGATCGACAGGCATTTCACCGGTACGGCCTCCCGCGTAGGAGGGGTCGGGATGGACGCTTTAGCGCGCGAGGTGCTGGAGCGCCACAGGAGTGCCTTCGCGGCGGCCGAGGACAACGCGGAGGAGCTCGAGATCGGGGGAGAGTACCAGCTCAGGGCGCAGGGCCAGTACCATCAGTGGAACGAGTCGAGCATTCCTGCTCTGCAGAGGGCCGTCAAGACCGGGAGCTTCGAAACCTTCAAGGAGTTTACCCATCACTTCGACGAGCACAGCACGCGCTTCTCTACGCTGCGCGGCCTCTTCGGGTTCGAGGAGAACCCCATTCCAATACAAGAGGTCGAGCCGGCAACAGAGATAGTCAAGCGCTTTACGACCGGGGCCATGTCCCTCGGGTCGCTCTCGAAAGAAGCTCACGAGACGCTCGCCGTCGCCATGAACAGGATAGGCGGCAAGTCCAACACCGGCGAGGGCGGCGAGGATCCCAGGCGCTTCACGCCCGATGAGAACGGTGACAGTCGCCGCAGCGCCATAAAGCAGGTCGCCAGCGGGCGCTTCGGCGTCACGACCGAGTATCTGGTGAACGCCGATCAGCTACAGATAAAGATGGCCCAGGGCTCCAAGCCGGGCGAGGGTGGCCAGTTGCCCGGGGGTAAGATCAGCGAGTACATAGCGAAGATTCGCTACTCGACGCCGGGCGTCGGCCTGATCTCGCCGCCACCCCACCACGACATCTACTCCATAGAAGACCTCGCCCAGCTAATACATGATCTAAAGAACGCGAACCCACGGGCCAGAGTGAGCGTGAAGCTCGTCGCCGAGGTCGGGGTGGGGACGGTCGCTGCCGGGGTCGCGAAGGCCAAGGCCGACCACATAACCATCTCGGGCCACGACGGTGGGACGGGGGCCTCACCGCTCTCCTCCATAAAGCACGCCGGCCTGCCATGGGAGCTCGGGATCGCCGAGGCCCAGCAGGTGCTCGTCCAGAACGGGCTGCGGGGGCGTGTGATCCTGCAGACCGACGGACAGCTCAAGACGGGCCGCGACGTCACCGTGGCTGCGCTCCTCGGGGCCGAGGACTTTGCTTTCTCGACGGCGCCGCTCGTGGCCACGGGTTGCATCATGATGCGCGTCTGCCACCTGAATACGTGCCCGGTCGGCATCGCGACGCAGGACCCCGATCTCAGGAAGCGATTTACCGGCACGCCGGAGCACGTGATCAACTACTTCTTCTTCATCGCCGAAGAGGTGCGGGAGTACATGGCGCTGATGGGCTTCAGGAGCTTCGAGGAGATGATCGGACGCGCCGACAGCCTCAAGATGCGCGAGGCTATCGAACACTGGAAGGCACGTGGCGTGGATCTCTCCACGCTGCTCCACAGGGTGGAGGCCCCCGAAGGAGAGACGATACACCACTCTGAAGCCCAGGAGCACGGTCTCGAGAAGTCACTCGACAACGAGCTTATAGAGCGATGTATGCCCGCCCTCGAAGATGCCGAGGGGGTCCGTTTCGAGAGAGCCATAACCAACACCAAACGCACGGTCGGCGGGATGCTCTCCGGAGAAGTCGCCAGGCGCTACGGCAACGAGGGCCTCCCCGACGGCACGGTCCGCATAGATTTCCACGGGGTCGCCGGGCAGTCTTTCGGTGCGTGGCTCGCGCGCGGCCTGACCTTCACCCTTGAAGGCACGACCAACGACTACGTAGGCAAGGGCCTCTCGGGCGGCCGTCTCGCCGTCTTCCCGTCCAGGCTCGCGGCATACCAGGCGTCCAGGAACGTCGTCGTCGGTAACGTGGCGCTGTACGGGGCGACCGCGGGCGAGGCGTACTTCCGGGGCTTCGCCGGGGAGCGCTTCGCCGTCAGGAACTCGGGCGCCCACGCCATTGTCGAGGGCGTCGGCGACCACTGCTGCGAGTACATGACCGGCGGGGTCGTCGTCGTGCTCGGCGAGACGGGACGCAACTTCGCCGCAGGCATGAGTGGTGGCGTGGCGTTCGTGCTAGACGAGGCCGGGCGCTTCGAGACCCTGTGCAACAAGGACATGGTCGGCCTCGAAGCCGTCGAGAGCGAGGAGGATATAGAGCTCCTGCGCGGCATGGTCGAGCGGCACCTTCAGTGGAGCGGGAGCGAACAGGCGCGGCGCGTGCTCGAGGACTGGGACGGGCTCTTGCCCAGCTTCGTCAAGGTGATGCCGAACGACCTCAGGCGGGTTTTGAGGGAGCGGCAGGAGGCCGAGCTGGAGGTCGCGAGCTAATGGGAGATCCTAAAGGATTCCTGAAGATCGGGCGCAAGCCCACCCCGAAGCGGACCGTCGAGGAACGCGTCCAGGACTACCGCTACGTCTACGAGCCGATGCCCGACGAGGAACTCAAGGGCCAGGCCTCGCGCTGCATGGACTGCGGCGTGCCCTTCTGCAACACCGGCTGCCCGCTTGGAAACCTGATCCCCGACTGGAACGACCTCGTGTATCGCGAGCACTGGAAGCAGGCCATCGACCGCCTGCACCAGACCAACAACTTCCCCGAGTTCACAGGTATGCTCTGCCCCGCCCCTTGCGAGGCCGCCTGCGTGCTGGCAATAAACGATAAACCGGTGACCATCAAAGAGATAGAGCTTTCTATCATCAACCGGGCCTTCGAAGAGGGATGGGTCGTCGCCAGCCCGACACCGCCTGAGAGGCGAACCGGCAAGAAGGTCGCCATCGTCGGGAGCGGGCCCGCCGGGCTCGCCGCGGCGCAGCAACTTAACTGGGCCGGGCACACGGCCGTCGTCTTCGAGAAAGACGATAAGATCGGGGGCCTCCTCAGGTACGGTATCCCGGACTACAAGATCGAAAAATGGGTCGTCGACCGTCGCATCGCCATCATGGAAGAGGAGGGCGTCGAGTTCCGAACGAACGCCCACGTCGGCGAGAAACCGACCACAGAGGATCTCAAGGAAGAGTTCGACGCCGTCGTCCTCGCGGTCGGCGCCCTGCAGGGCCGTAACCTCGACGTTCCGGGCCGCGAGCTCGACGGCATCCACCTCGCGATGGACTACCTCGTGCAGCAGAACAGGAGGGTGGCGGGGCTCCCGACGAACGCTGAGGTCGAGATCTCCGCTTCAGGCAAGAACGTCGTCATCCTCGGTGGCGGCGACACGAGCGCCGACTGCCTCGGCAACTCCCACCGCGAAGGTTGTGCCTCGGTCAAAGTCCTGACCCACGGCCCGAAGCCGCCAGACGATCCGGACCAGCTTACCTGGCCGGACTGGCCTTTCATCCTGCACACCTACCCGGCACACGAGGAAGGCGGTGAACGCGGCTTCTCTGTCGCCGTCACGGGCTTCTCCGGCGCGAACGGCCACGTCGAGAGGATGCACGCCGTCGAGACAGAGCGTACCCCCGAGGGCAAGACCGTCCCCGTCGAGGGCACAGACTTCGAAATAGAAACCGACCTCGTGCTGCTCGCCATAGGCTTTACCGGCCCCGTGCAAGACCGTTTTATGCACGAGATGGACCTCGGCTACACCGACCGCGGCGCCATCCACTCGGAGAACGGCTTCGGCACGAGAGAGCCCGGCTATTTCGTCGCCGGCGACGCCAAACGCGGAGCCTCACTTATAGTCTGGGCCATCGCGGAAGGAAGGAAGGCCGCGAGGCAGGCGGACGAGTTCCTGATGGGCGAAAGTCTGCTTCCTGGATAGCGCTACCCCGGATTTCCCAGGCACCTTGTCGTCACGCTCCGACTAGCACCTTCGCTTTCAGCCTGTTTTTTCTGGGTCTGCGGTGTTGGCATCGCCCGGGCCTGCTAGCTATCGGCGACGCAGCGCACGTCATGTCGCCTGCGGTGGGGGTTGGGATCAACCTCGCCATACAGGACGCCGTCGTCGCCGCGAACGTCCTCGCCGGTCCCCTGCTCACTTTTCAGCGCGACAGCGTCTCTGTTGGCGAGGGGCGTCTGGCTGAGGTGCAGCGGAGGCGGGAGCTGACCATCCGGTTTATGCAGGCGCTGCAGGGCTTCGGGCATCGCACGGTCGAGAACGCGCACGCGGGACGGCCTCCCGTATCTTCGGCGACACGAAGGTTCATGAGCCTGCCAGGCGTCAGGAACGTGCTCGCCCGGATCATCGGTATCGGCCTGTAGCCGGTTCGGGTCCGCGAGGCGCTTGCACGACCCGCATCTGACGATTTTTGGGATGGCCGAGCATCGGATTCCGCCGTTGGTACTCGTGAAGACACCACCGCCAGCGTATAACTAGGGCTGTTCCAGACGGTCAGTGGGAGGTGTCGGGAATCGATTTTTCGATAGAGCAGGCGCGCACGTTATTGCTCGCGGCGCAGGGTCTAGGCTCTCTGCCGGAGCGACCCGCGACGAAGGAAGACGTGCTTGAAGCCGTCCAGACGATGGGGGTGTTGCAGATCGACTCCATCTCCGTCGTGGCGCGCAGCCCGTATCTGGTGCTCTGGAGCAGGCTCGGCACGTACGATCCCATCTGGCTGGACGAGCTTCTGGCCGAGGGGCACCTCTTCGAGTACTGGTCACATGCGGCGTGCTTCATCCCCATCGAGGACTATGGGCTTTATCGGCGCTTTATGTTGGACGGGAACGAGAAATCGCGAACCTGGATGGAGGCCCATCCGGATGCGCTGGAACGTGTGATGGTACGAATCCGCCGAGGAAGGACCGGTTCGTTCTGCGGAGTTTGCCCGGACGGACGGCAAGGCCGGTGGCTGGTGGGAGTGGAAACCCGAGAAGCGGGCGCTGGAGCACCTGTTCGCCGCTGGTGAGCTTATGATCTCGCACCGCGAGAACTTCCACCGCGTCTACGACCTGCGCGAACGCGTGCTGGCGAACGCATTACCCACCTGGGAAGACGCCCTCGCACCCAACGCAGATGAGGTGCGTCGTGCGCTCGCCCTCAAGGCCGTGCGCGTCCTCGGCGTCGCCGTGGCCCGCTGGGTCCCCGACTACTTCCGTACACCGAAAAGAGGAGCCGCAGGGTCTGCTCGAAGAGCTGGCTGACGAAGGAATCTCTCCTTAGAGCTACGATAGAGGGCGAGCCGGCCTACGTTCATCCGGACAATGAGGGTCTGGCCGAGAAGGTCAGATCCGGCGCGTTGCGGTCTTCAGTCACTACTTTGCTGTCTCCGTTCGATCCCATCGTCTGGGACCGTGCCAGGGCGCTGGAGCTCTTCGGCTTCGACTACAAGATCGAGGTTTACACCCCTGCGGCCCGTCGCCGCTACGGATACTACTGCCTCCCGATACTGCACGACGGCGACCTCGTCGGCAGGCTCGACGCCAAGGCCCACCGCAAAAAGGGCCTCTTCGAGGTCAAGGCGATACACCTGGAGCCGGATGCGCCGGTTGGCGACGAGTTAGTCTCCAGCATTGCCGGTGCGTTGCGCCGATGCGCGGAGTGGCACGACACCCCAGAAATCCTGGTGCGTTGGTCGGACCCTCCGGAACTCTCGGACGCGCTTGAATCTGCGCTAAATTGGGCAGGAACGCATACCCCGAGGCCGGAACTTTGATCAGGGTATAGGAACGAGGCTGTTTGTGCGTACACTCACCCTACGTCTGATAGCGTAAGTCCTGAAAGGGGAAGCATGAGCAGCCGAGCAAACCCCGTCCCTGAGGGGTTCCACACCATTACGCCTTACATGACGATACGAGACGCGTCGGATGCGATCGACTTCTATAGGGAGGCGTTCGGGGCGAGGGAGATCTTCCGCTGGGCCGACCCGGACGGACGCATCAGGCACGCTGAGATCGTGCTGGGGGATTCGCCCATCATGCTCACCGATGAGGCACCAGATTTCGGCATGGCCGGACCGCTCTCGTTCGGCGGCTCGCCAATACACATGTTCCTCTATGTGGAGGATGTCGACGCCGTGTTCGAGCGGGCTATCGCAGCGGGGGCTACGGAGCTGATGCCGGTCGAGGACAGCGAAGACGGCGACCGCCGCGGCGGAATAACGGACCCCTTCGGGCACGTCTGGTACATCGCCACGCACGTCGAGAACGTCTCCCGTGAGGAACTCCAAAAGCGATACGACACCACGACGAGCCAGTAGCCGCAAGCCTGCCGAGGACCTGGATGCGTCTCGCCACGTACTCGTGCTCTTCCGGCCCTGACCTCATTGCGGGTCTAGTACTGCGTTTTCGGATCGAGAGAGCTCCGAGGAGTCGGGCGTCATTCCGCGTAGCAGCGGTTTTATCCGGGCGTTTTCTAGAACCTGATGCCCGAAGCCGCAGTTTGCAGTCCGAGTGCAAACCGCTCTAGCCGGGCCGCTCCGAGCGCGACCGGACGAGCGTCTCGATGCCGTCAAGCAGGCGTTGCAAGCCGAACTCGAAGGCGTACTCCGGGTCGTAGGCTGACCCGTAGACTTCCGCTGCGGCTGGCCCAACCCTTGATGCCGTCGGGTAGTGATCCGGGTCGAAAACCTCCTCTAAGAGCGGCTCGTTGGCCATCCACCATTGGTAGTCGGTTTTGCCGGTGCGCTTCTCGGCCTCGGCCGCCTCGACGGAGCGCCTGGCTGCGCCCTGCGCGTGTTCCAGGACGAGGGCCAGCACCGAGTCCATCTCGACCTCGGTCAGACCGATCCCATCCACCACCCGAAGCTCGCGATCGTACTTGTCGAACACGTTCGGTCCTAGAGGCGGTCGGCTCACGGTGGCGACCTGCAGCATCCACGGGTGCCGATGATACAGGGCCCAATTTTCGCGCGCGATCCACCCTAGCCCCGCCCTCCATCCCGGCTCCGTGTTCGCGGAGTCGGCCACCTCGCCGAAAACAGTGTCCAGCATGACGTCAACGAGCTCCGCCTTGCCAGGTACGTACGTGTAGAGAGACATCGTGCTGATACCAAGCCTCTCGGCGACGCGCCGCATGGATAACGCCCCCATGCCATCCGCGTCTGCAACCTCGATCGCCACCCCCGCTATCCGCCCTACGCTCAAAGCAGGCTTGGGTCCCCTGGTCGGCCCCTTCCCGATCCCCCACAACAACTCCAAAGTACGCCTCGGATCCCCACCGCCACTGTGCTCCGTCGCCATCTCACAAGATCCTTCCTTGTAAATCCGTACGTCGTACAGTATATTAGGAACAACCATGTACAGTGTACGGAGAAAGGAGAGATTGTGAGATTGAACCATCTCAACCTCACCGTCACGGACGTCTCTGGGGCTGGGGACTTTCTGGAGAGGTACTTCGGGTTGCGGAGGATGGGTGGAAACGCTGGGATGTCCTTTCTTACAGATGGCGACGGGTTCGTGCTGACGTTGATGAGAGGCAAGGCTACTGAAGTTGCGTATCCGCAGACCTTCCACGCTGGCTTTTTCGTGGAGGACGACGAGACGGTGGACGAGGTCAACCGTCGCTTAAAAGAAGCCGGGTTCGATGTGGAGCCTCCGCAGAGGCGTCACGCCTACACGTTCTACGTCGAGGCGCCGGGCGGGTTCACGGTCGAGCTTGGCTCCTGACCCGTGTCGAGACTAGAAAAGGAGGAGGTTGTGGAATCGAAGAGGTTCGCGGTCTTCGCTGAAGGATTGCAAAAGTGCTACGGAGATGCTGAGGCATTAGGGGGCCTGGATCTCCGGGTACCGGAGGGTGGGGTGTGCGGGCTGCTCGGGCCGAACGGGGCTGGGAAGACCACGGCGGTGCGCATACTCTCGACTTTGCTCAGGCCTGACGGTGGCAGGGCCGAGGTCGCCGGGTTCGACGTGGTGCGCCAGGCCGAACAGGTACGTTACAGCATAGGTCTCGCGGGGCAGCACGCGGCGGTAGACGAGATCCTCACGGGCCGTCAGAACCTGGAGACCTTCGGCCGGCTCTACCACCTGGGGATAAGGGAGGCCCGCAGAAGGGCGGACGATCTCCTGGAGCGTTTCGGGCTCGCGGATGCGGCTGGCAAGCAGGCGAAAGATTATTCCGGGGGTATGCGTAGGAGGTTGGATCTCGCGGCCAGCTTCATCCTCTCTCCGCCGGTGTTGTTCCTGGACGAGCCGACGACGGGGCTAGATCCGCGGGGCCGCAACGAGGTGTGGGAGGCCGCGCGCTCGCTCGTTGCCGGGGGCACGACCGTGCTCCTGACCACGCAGTATCTCGAAGAGGCCGACCAGCTCGCCGACAGGATCTGCGTCATAGACGCCGGGCGGACGATAGCCGAGGGTACGCCAGAAGACCTCAAGTCCGGGGTCGGAGGAGATCGCATCGACGTCATCGTGCGTAGCGCCGGTGAGTTACCAGCGACAGCGAGAATAGTAGGCTGGGTGTGCGGGACAGAGGCGGATGTGGACCAGGAATCCCGCAAGGTAAGCGCACCGGCGATGGATCGCGTGTCTGTACTAACCGAGACGGTTCGGGCGCTTAGCGATGCGGACGTAGAGGCCGAGGATATCGGGTTGCGCCGTCCCACCCTCGACGACGTATTCCTGAGCCTCACTGGTCACCGCGCCGGCGAGGAGGACGAGGAGGTTGCCGCATGAGAGCCTCGACCCCGGCGATGCCTCGTACAGGCCTGGATCGGCTGAGATGGGCCATCGCCGACGCCTGGACCGTTGCGCGGCGGGACCTGATCCACTGGTTCCGTCAGCCCTTCGGTATCGTCGTCACGCTACTTTTTCCCGTCATGCTTGTCCTGATGTTCGGCTACCTCTTCGGCGGCGCGATGTCCGTGCCGGGAGGCGGCATTTCGGGTGGTGCGGACTACCGCGAGTTCCTCTTGCCCGGTATGTTCGCCATGACCATGGCCTTCGGCCTTGAGGCCACCATGATTTCTGTCGCGACCGACGCCGCAAGGGGCGTTACCGACAGGTTTCGCTCCATGCCGATGGCACCCTCGGCGGTGGTGCTCGGTCGCAGTATGGCCGACATGCTCAACTCCGTGCTCGGTCTATCCATCATGGTCGTTTGCGGCCTCCTGGTCGGCTGGCGGTGGAACGAGAGCATCGGCGAGGCGCTGCTCGCCGTGGGGCTGCTACTCTTGCTGAGGTTCTCGCTGCTGTGGGTCGGGATCTTTCTTGGCCTCGTCGCCAAGAGCCCCGAGGCCGTGGCGGCGGTACAGATCCTGGTCTGGCCCGTCCTCTTCCTCTCCAACACCTTCGTGGCGCCCGAGACGATGCCGGGATGGCTCGGCGCGATCTCCGAGTGGAACCCACTCTCGGCCACGGTCGCCGCCACCCGCGAGCTGTTTGGCAACCCGGGGTGGGGCGGTGAGACCTGGGCCGCGCGGAACGCGCTTCTAATGGCGGTCTTGTGGCCGATGGTAATCTTCGCGGTCTTCTTCCCCCTCTCCGTAAGACGCTACAGGCGGCTGAGCCACTGACTCGTCACGCGACCTTCTCGTCCCAGACGATGCTGTAGTCGTGCATCCAGGCTAGGGACCCACCGTTGGCCACGCGCTTGAGGATCATGGGCATCATCAGATCGCGTATTACCCGGGCGAAGGGACCGGCGGCCTTGCTGTTGCTCGTCCTCGCCCCGTGCGCCACGATGCGCTCTACGCGCTTGCGCCGTAGCCGTTCGTAAGCGGCGAATGCCCGCCCGGTGTCCGGCAAGTCGCGTAGGCACCGGGCGAGCACGACCGCGTCCTCGATGGCCATAGATGCGCCCTGTCCCGAGGAAGGAGATGTGGCGTGCGCGGCGTCCCCGATCACGATCATCGGTCCCCTGTGCCACGTCGGGACTGAGGGAAGATCGTGTATGGTCCACCCGGCGAGCATTCCGGGAGTGGCACGTAGGATCTCGACGGCCGGTGAGTCGTCCCCGGCGAACAGGTCAATTAGCATCTCTCTCCACTGCTCGGTGGAAATGGCGGCGAGTTCGGCCCTGCTCGGCTCGTAGGGGCGGGGAGGGTTGGCGAACCACCAGACCTCGCCCGAGGGATGAACCGCGTAGCCGAAGAACGCCCGCTTGCCGAAGACCATGTGGAAGGTGTCGGGTTTGCTAGGTACGCGCACGCCACGAGCATATCCGCCGACGTTGAGTACCGGGATGTATCGGGCCTTCGGCGCCGACGGGTCGATGATTCGGCGGACCTGGGAATGGATCCCGTCGGCCCCGATCAGGAGGTCTCCCTCAGCCTCTGTGCCGTCCTCGAACCTCGCCACCACACTGCCGCTGGACGTTGCCTCGGCGTCCACGAGCCGCTTGCCGTACTCGACGCGGGCGCTGCGACGAACCGCCTCGTCGCGCAGCGTTCGGTAGAGGTCGGCACGCTTGATGGTCTGGCTCACGGTACCGTCAGAGAGCGTGCCACCGTTGGGAACGCTGCCCAGGTGCTTGCCGGTGCCGCTCTGGATCTCCATGTGCGGCGTGGGGAAGCCTTCAGTCGACACTAGTTGGTGGGCGTCGATGGCGCGCAGGGCGTCCAGGCCGTTGCTGGAGAAGGTGAGGAATGTGCCTGCGTCGTCCGCGCCGCTCGAATACGCTTCGTAGACAACCGAGTCGATGCCGGCGCGTTGCAGCGCCATCGCGGCTACCGGTCCGGCGACGCCGCCTCCAACTATTAGTGCCTTCGCTACGCGGCTCATGACCGGTCCTTTCTGGACGCGAAGAGTCGCCAGAGCCTGTCGGTGATCGCCCAGATCAGGAACGCTGGCCCGCCACTTATGGGACGAATACGGCTGTTGTGGAACGCGGCGAAGCGCCACTGCCCTTCGTCTCTTACGGCGACCAGGGTCTGGATCGAAGCCCGTTCCGGCGAGGGCTCTGTCTTTCCGCGCATTACGGTGTTTCCGGTCGCGTGGACGAGGGCGGTGTCGGGACCGAGGAATTTGACGCTCTCGATCTCGCCCGTAAGGCGCGAGCCTTTGAGATACTTGTCGAAGAGCTGTTGGTGAGAGGCGGAGATCTCGGCCCTTCCCCTGGTATGAGTCCCGTCGAAGGCGACGTAGTCTGCGCCCTCTGTGAACCGTGAGCCGTAAGCCTCACCATCGCCCCTGGCCCAGTCATCGAGCAACCGCCGGAAGAGGTCCCCTATGGCTCCCTCGTCGGCAGAATGGTCCGTGGTGTTCGCGCCTTCGCGCGTGGTTCGGGCAGTCATGGCTGGTCAAGCTCCTCTCTGTCTGATCGGACGCCCCCTGTGTTCGGGGCCCGTCCTGCGGGGCCTGACCTGCTATCCTCTAAAGTGCATGCTTCGGGTAGCGGGTCCCGCCCCGCGGGGCTGGTTGCTCGGGGATCGCAACCCCCGACGAGGTGTGGCGGCACCTCCGCCGGGGGTCTTCTTTATTCAGATCACGGCTCCTCCTCCACCCCGCTGGCGCCTATCGGGCCGTGCTCCGAATGAAAAGAGCGCCACTCCGACAGATCGCCCAATTTTCCAGCCTCGATGTCCTCTACGAGCCCGCGCACCCATCCCAGTTCTGCTTCCCGTAACATCAACTCGTGCTCAGATTCCACAACGAAAAGGCGGGGCAGGTCGAACTCTTCCATGGCGTTGTCCAGGCGGGATCTCATCTCCCCTGTCTCACTTTCTAGATGCCGCACCCGCTCCTCCAATAGCGCAACGACCTCCTCGGGGGGAAGCCCGGGTAAGAACGAGAGCCCGGCCGCAAACTGCGTGTACTCCTTGACCGGCTCCCTTAGGAGCTCACGCAACCAGACGAGGAACTCCTCGCGGCCAGCACTTGTAATCTCGTAGACCGTACGCTCGGGACGCCGCCCCTCACGTACCGTCTCCCTCGGTGAGATCAAACCCTCCCGCTCCATCGCCGAGACTACCGAGTACAGAGAGCTGTACCTGAGCCGCACCGTCTCGTGCTTGCCCCGCTCACGCATCGTGGACACCATCTCGTAAGGGTGCATCGGCCGCTCGTAGAGAAGCGCCATAACCGCCAATGCCAGCGGGTTGGACACTTTCCTCTTCGACACCAAGCCACTCCTTTAGTCGATATCGTTTAGTCGAAAATGACTATATAGGTATAGGGTTTGTGTGTCAAGCTTGGGTGGGCAATTTCTGGCTAATGTGTCGGCATGCTGACAAGCCAACATGCTGGCTGTACACTGACCCGGGTGAGTAGCATTGGAGCACGTGGGGAGCGTCATCTCGCGCCCGCGGCGGCGTGGGCGGGGGCGTTCGCCTTGTGTGCGGTGGTGGACTGGCTGCTCGGGCGGTGGGTGTTCGTACCCGTCTTCGTGGCGGCGTTCTACGGGGGTATGATCGTCATTGACCTACTCACCTACCCGATGCTCTCGTTCTGGCGGGGATGGCTGAGGCGGCGCGGCATCATGGCCTGGTATCTGGTCGAGGTCGTCGGGATGTGGGGTGGGACGACGCTCCTTATCGTGGCTCTCGCACCTTGGTGGCTCTCGACCGATCCAGGGCCCGTGGCGTTGCGGCTACTCGGGGGCCTGCTCGCGTTCGTCTCGGTAGTGGTGGGGACTTGGGCCTGCTACAAGATGGGTTGGGCGAGGCTTCTCTTCGCCGGGGCACTCTTCCCTCCCGGGTCGGGGGCTGAGGAGAACAGGGTGCCGCAAAGGCTCGTCATCGAGGGGCCTTATCGTCACGTGCGGAACCCACTTTACGTCACGGACTTCGCCCTCATCCTTGGCACCGCGCTACTCGCGAACGACGTCTTCCTCTTCGTGCTCGCCGCGCTCTACGCGGCCCAACTCGCCTTCCAGCTACCCCTCGAAGAGCGAGAGCTACGCCGGCGCTTCGGACGACAGTACGCTCGCTACTGCCAACTGGTTCCCCGCTTCGTACCGAGGATACGACCCATCAGACCCGGCGAGATCGAGTAGAAGGCTTCAGGCCACAGACTTTAGCTGTCAGGTACGTATCAGAGGATCGTAATCCGTATCCTAGTTTCGAGCAACGCGCCACAAATACTCGCCGGCGTCCTACCCGTGCGACATCGATCCAATACCTGAAGCGTGATGCCTATCTTCTGGCGAGAACGACGAGGTGATCGCTCGTTGAGGTAAACGGTTCCCCCTCGAAGCCGCCGTAGATGGTTTCCACCTCGAAGCCCGTCGTTAACAGCATAAGGTCGAGCTCGTCGCGGCTGGCGACCCTGATCGTCAGGTCGTGCGCCCTCTTGCTCTCGAGCGCGCCTGTAGCGTCGTATCTTTCGTAGAACAGCCGCATGTGCATGAGCTGGGAGGATGCATCGTAGGTGGAGATGGAGAAGCGGTCGAGCCTCCCATCCTTGAGTTCACGGGTGAAGTCGTAGTGCAGGTCCGGACCGCCCGGTGGGTCGACCAGTTCCTCCGGCGAGAACGCTGAGACCTCTAAGCCTAACAGGCCGCCGGGAACGAGGTGTTTATGCGCGTTGCGCAGGAACGCCAGCGCGTCATCCGGGCTCGTCAGGCACAGGAACGAGTTGAAGGCGCAGAGGGCTAGTCCGAAATCTCGTCCCGGGTCTACGCTGCGCATGTCTCCGGCGATCCACTCGACGGATCGACCCTTTTCTCTACCCCGCTCGGCCATCTCCCTGGAGAGCTCGACGGCGGTCACGTCGTGGCCGGCTGCGACGAGCGGAACCGCGAGACGTCCGGTGCCGGCGCCCCATTCGACGATAGGACCGGCCTCGCGACCCGCAAGGGAGAGCCAGAACGGGAGATCGTAGTCGTGGGTGTACTCGAGGTCGTAGAGGTCGGAAAGGTGATCGTATTCCGGCAAGCTGCTCCTCTGTCGTGCATCGTCTGGTAGGTTCAGGTTACAGGAGAACTTCCCAAGGAGTGCTGGATGGTCTGGATCACGTACAGCCCGCGATGCCCCGTGGCGGGGAGGAGAAAGCGCGGGCTTACTTCGGCGGGCTGTTCGGCCTGGTGGAGCTTGAGAAGCCTGCCGCCCTCGCTGGACGGGGTGGCGCGTGGTTCGGGATGCCTGACGGACGGCAGGTTCACCTTGGGGTGGAGGAGTCGTTTCGGCCCAACGAGAAGGCGCATCCGGCATTCATCTCGGGGACGCCGGATAGATTGGCGCTGAGCCTCAAAGAGGGGGGATTTGCGGTGCGGTGGGAAGAGGCGTTGGCGCCGCAGGTTCTACAGCGAAGACCCGTTTGGGAACAGGATCGAGTTTCTAGGGCCTTAGTGCGGTGCGGGGGATATAATCGTTCTGGCATCCTAGTCGCGGAGGTTTTGGATGGGCACAATCTTATTGATCGTTCTCGTAGTAATAGTAGTCGTTCTGGTGATCTACGCTATCTCCACCTACAACGGGCTGGTGCGTCGGCGCAACGAGGTCGAGGAATCGTACAGGCAGATAGACGTGCAGCTAAAGCGCCGCTACGATCTGATCCCCAACCTCCTCGAAGGCGTGAAGAAGTACTTCCGCCAGGAGCAGGACGTGCTCACCCAGATCACGCAGGCCCGCGGTCGGGCGATGCAACCCCAATCTCCGGGACAGCAGGCCCAGTCCGAGGCCCGACTCTCAGGAGCCATCGGGAACCTGTTCGCGGTAGCAGAAGATTATCCGGATCTCCGGTCGAATACGGTCTTGATCGACTTCCAGGAGGAACTCTCTTCGACGGAGAACAAGATCTCCTTCGCCAGGCAGCATTACAACGACTCGGTCCAGTCCTACAACACGAAGATACAGAGCTTCCCCGCCGTAATCTTCGCCCGTTCCATGGGCTTTACGGAAAGTGAATACTTCGAGGCCCAGGGGCCCGAGCGGGAGTCCGTGACGGTCTCCTACGACTAGGGCAATGGACCAGAAGGACCTCGGCACTTTCAGGGAGCGCATTGTCCGCAACAGGCGTAACAGCCTGCTGCTCATAGCCGCCTTCCTCGCCTTCATCACGGTCTTCGGTTACGTGATTGGATACGCCTGGCTCGGGCACCCCATCCGCGCCCTCTCCGGCCTCGCTCTCGCGCTGGTAGTGGGTGTGATCTTCGGCCTCTTAAGCTACTACGGGGGCGACAGGCTTGTCCTCGCCGCCTCGCGGGCAAGGGAGATCACGCACGATGACGCCCCCGTGCTGTTCAACGTGGTCGAGGAGATGACGATAGCCGCCGGTCTACCGATGCCGAAGGTCTATGTCGTCGACGACACTGCCCCGAACGCCTTTGCGACGGGCCGGAGCCCCGAGCACGCCACCGTCGCCGTCACAAGTGGACTCCTCGAAAAGCTCGACCGCGACGAGCTGCAGGGCGTCATAGCGCACGAGATGTCCCATGTCGCCAACTTTGACATCCGCTACTCGATGCTCGTCGGCATCCTGGTCGGAACCACGGTCCTCATCTCCGATTTCTTCCTGCGCGGCCTCTGGTTCGGGGGCGGCAGGGGAGGAGGTCGTCGGGGCGGGGATGGCGGCAACCAGTTGCAGATCATCATGATGCTCGTCGCCATAGTCCTCGCCATCCTCGCACCCCTGTTCGCGCGTCTCATGCAGCTCTCCATCAGCCGGCAGCGCGAGTTCCTCGCCGATGCCACGGCCGTCAGGCTCACCCGCAACCCCAAAGGGTTGGCCGACGCGCTGCAGAAGATCAGTGGCGATAAGGAGATCCTCGAGGTGGCCAACCGCGCGACGGCCCATCTCTACATCGTCAACCCCATAAAGAGGTTCGAGAAGCGTTCCAAGGGTCTCTTCTCGACCCACCCGCCGATAGAGGAGAGGATCCAGATCCTACGCGCCATCGAAGACGGTGGTGTCGCCGAGACAACGGAACAAACCTCGACGGAGACCCCATAAAGCGTTACAATATCCGCCGTTGCATTGCCGGATGGTGTAACGGCAGCACGAGTGACTCTGAATCACTTAGTCCTGGTTCGAATCCAGGTCCGGCAGCCAGAAGTACGAGCCGACTAGATCGTCTACTTGCCGGAGATCCGCCCGCGCTGAAGCGGGCATAACCTAGAGTTCGGCGCGTCCGAACCTGCGCAGGGCGAGCAAGATAAACAGGACGGTCCAGAGCGCCGTGGCTGGGATCGAGATCAGGCCGTAGGCGGGGATCCAGCCCTTCGTTACCAGGTAGTATCCGGACTGGAAAAACAGCCAAGGGGAGGCCGCCGTCAGCCAGGGCGCGTAGGCGGCGATCATAAACCCTGCGGCCATGAACCCGAAGACGCTCCCGGCCAGCGACCCGCGACTCTCGAAGAGAGTGCCGAGCAGCAACGACAGCGCGAGGTAGAAGAGCAATCCCAGGGCGAGTATCGCGAAGCCCCCGAGGAAGAGCAACGGTGGCGGGGGCAGGGTGGAGATGGCTGTCAGCAGGCCGTAGAACACCAAGGCCGGGAAGAGCAGCGTAACTACCAGGAGCCATCGGAAATGCACCGCGAGCTTGGCCAGGACGAACGCCCTGCGCGACGCAGGCTTGCTCAAGACCCAGGCGGCGGTCCCGAGTTGTTTCTCGCCTATGATCGCGCCTTGCGTCTTCGCCACCACGGCTATAACCGAGGCCACCGACCCAAGAACGAAGAACATCAGCGCGCCCGCGTCATTTATGTCTTTGGGGGTGTAGCCTGGCTCCATCTCGCCCCGTACAAAGGCCACCGCCGCGGAGATCAGCGCGACTATCAGCATCCAGATCACGCCGTGCGCCAGTAGCGATGGGCCAGCGGCCCACTCGCTGGTCTCCTTGCCAACCAGGTTGCGAAAACCGCTCAGGGAAGCCTCTATCGGCTCCGGGACAGGCTTCTCTTCGGGCTCCCTCGGGTTTTTCTCACCGGTCCCGCGGTCCTTCGGTTCTAGCGCCTCTCTAGGCTTCACCGCTACCGCCTTTCTCGATCAGGTCGAAGAAGGCCTCTTCGAGGCTCTGCCGTTTGCGGCCGAACCTGGTGACCTTCACGCCCCGGGTCTCCAGAACCAGCCGCAGGAGCCACTCTTCGGCGGCGGACTGGTCGGTTGCCCTCACGATCCAGCGGCGCTCCCCGTCCGACTCCGCGGATTCGTCGAGCGAGGAGATCCAACCTTGCGAGCGGACGCGCCTTCTCACTTCCTCCAGGACGTCCCCAGATTGGCTCCTGAGCGCGAGCTCGTATACGGCGACCCCACCCCCGCCGAGCGTCAAGAGTTCATCTATCGGGGCCTGCGCGAGGAGCCTGCCGCGATCGAGGATCGCCACCGAGTCCGAGACGCGCTGAACATCGTCGAGGATGTGTGTGGAGTAGAAGATGGTCGTGTTCTGCTCGTCGCGTAGCCGCGCCATGATCTCCAGCACGTCGCGGCGGCCCATCGGGTCCAGTGAGGCCGCGGGTTCGTCCAGTATCAACAACTCCGGGTCGTTTATCTGGGCCTGCGCGAGCCCTAGTCGCTGCAGCTCTCCGCCGGAGAAGCCCCTGATCCTGCGGTCCGCCCGACCCGAGAGCCCGACCAGCTCGAGCGACTCGTCGACGCGCCGTTCGATGGCCGACTCCGGGCCCGAGTAGAAAAAGCGCGCCACGAACCGCAGCGTCTCGCGCGCCGTCATGTGTCCGTAATAACGCGGGTCCTGGGCGAGGTAGCCGACCCTGCGACGTATCTGGAAGCTCTCGGAGACGATGTTGTTGCCGAAGATAGAGCCGGAGCCGGAGGTCGGAGGGGTGAGACCCAGCAACAGCTTCATGGCCGTGGACTTCCCCGCCCCGTTCGGTCCCAGGAAACCGAATATCGAACCCTTTCGCACGCTGAGGTCGAGCGCCTTCAACGCCGCTACATCACCGTAGGTCTTGGTGAGCCCCCTGGTCTCTATGACATCGCGCGGGTGCTCGCCGGTGGGGTGTTCCCCGAGGGCGGGCATGTTGTCTCTGGCGGTCGTCATAAACGGTATGAGTCTATCGCGAGTAGGATCGGCCGTGCGTAAACTCGTTACGTGGGCGATTCGCGAGGGTCTCGTGGCGTCGGTTCCCGGCGACGACCTGCTCCCCGGAATCCGACTCTCCAGCGATCTTATCGCGGCCGCCCTAGACCCTGGATGCAACAGACTGTACAGCGAAGACTTGCAGGATGGGCAGCTAATCGAAGGGCTCACTATCGAAAACCCGTTTGCTGAAGTGTGGAGGTGGAATTAGGAGTAAGCGCGGCGCCGTGAGGTCGGGATAGAGATCCTCGTGCGTTCATTCAGGATTCATCGTTGCCTGTTCTGATAGGGTGGTTTGTGAACCAAGCATGAGGAGGAAGAGTCGCTGGGACCGCCTCCGCGTTGCGCTTCTAAGGTCACGGCGGGTTTATCTGGTCGATGGAGGAACGAATGATCAAGCTTCTAGGTTACTCGAGGGTCGCACACTTTACCACCTTGAACGTATTGCTCAACGCGGTGACGTTGGGAGAATACGTCTGGCTCGAGGGGCGCGTCCAAGGGGGCGTCTTCAGCAACTGGGCGAGGCGCTTTCGCTACTCGCCCGACCGGTTCTTCCGGCCTACGACCGAGGCGGAGATCGTCGAGCTCGTAAAAAACTCGAGGAGCTTGAGGGTGTTCGGTTCGGGACACTCTTTCAACGGCGGGGTCATGTCGGACGACACCCTCGTGTCCCTGGACGAGTACAGCGGCCTGCTCTGGAGGGATCGTCACAAGAAGCGGATAGCCGTGAAGGGCGGCACGCGGGTGCGCGACGTAGTGAAGTTGATGTTTGACGAAGGGCTCGCCTTTCGCGCGTTACCGTCCCACGACGCCCAGAGCATCGCCGGCATCCTCTCCACAGACGTGCACGGGACCGGGAACGTCCTCGGAACGGGGAAAGAATGGGGCTTTGTCAGCCAATCCGTCGTGAGCCTCAAGCTCATAGACGGCAAGGGAAACGTACACGAATGCGGGCCGTCGGACGACCTCTTCAAGGCGGCAGTCGGCGGTATCGGCGCGCCGGGGATAATTTCCGAGGTGGTGGTAGAGGGCGTCGAGCGCTTCAGCGTCGAACAGAAGGTCGAGACGGAGGACATGTACTTCCTCAAGAATAACCTCGACCGGCTGCTCGGGGAAAACGACCATCTCAGCGTCTATCTATTTCCCTTCACGGACAGGTGCAGGATCAACACCTGGAACCGCACAGGCAAGAAGCTTTCTGTGCTCGGCGACCTCAGAGAGTTCATAAGGGCCTCCGTCGACGCCCTGGGGGCCGCCTGGATCGGCAACTTACTTGCCTACGCGGGTCTGCTGCGCACCCTGTCACCCCTCGTTTACGGCGTCGAACGCGGGTCCAACCTCGTACTCGAGAGCAACAAGGCCTTCAACCGGACGATCTACCACCTGCACCAGGAGCTGGAGTTCACGGTGCCGTTCGAGGACACCTTCGAGGCGGTAGGGCGTTTCATAGATCTCTACGAAGACATGTACCCTTCGGGTTTGCCCTACGCCATCTTCGAGGTGCGGTTCACGCCCGTACACGACCGTACCCTGATAGGCGCGGGAAGGGAGCGTCGCTCTACGTGGATAGACCTGGTCTGCGACGACTCGCACGGTTTCGAGATGTACTACGCGGCCGCCGAAGAACTGGTCAAGGAGATCGGTGCCCGCCCTCACCTTGGTAAGTATTGTGAGGGCTTCGGCAAGGATGACCTGGCCAGGCTACACGGCGATCGTTTCACCAGATTCCTCGACCTGGTGGAGAAACACGACCCGGATCACAAGTTTGCCAACGACTTCACGCGACGGCTCTTCGGACACTGAGTAACGTAGCCGGCAAGAAAGGAGTAAGGGTGTCTATCAGAGAGGGCAGAGAAGTCGGGAAAACCGGAGTACGGACCGGATCGTCGCGCGACTCCCTCGCCGGCGCTGGCTGGCGGTGTGAGGAGACTGGCGTGCCGGCCTCAGGCGGGCGTTCGTTCTCCTGGCTCGACCCTGTACCGCTCTGGCAGTCGCGCAACCAGAACTTGGCGCCTCTCCTGGGGGACCCGACAAACGACGAGCGCCGCCTCTGGATGGAGTTGCAGAGGCGGGCGGGGAAGCTGCCAGAAGACCTGATCGTCGCCGATTACGCGGACCGTGAAAAGATCTCGTTCATCGTGGTTGGTGACACCGGGGAGGGTGACGCCTCGCAGCGCGCCGTGGTGAAGCCGCTGCTTGCGCGCGGGCGGGGCACCGATTTCATGGTCATCTGCAGCGATGTGATCTACCCTTCCGGTGACGCGGAGGACTACGATGCCAAGTTCTACGGACCCTACGCCGGCTACCAGCACCCCATCTACGCCCTGCCAGGCAACCACGACTGGAACGACGGCCTCGTCGGATTCATGCACCATCTGTGCGATGCCGAAGTGGCATCGATACCAGACACCGAGGTTAGATCCGCGTCGTTCAAGGGGCGATTGCGACGGCTGCTGTGGCGCAGACCGGCGAGGAAGAGACCGCAGGACCTTCCGGCCCGCAGACGTACGGATGAGGGCCTTAGGTCGGGCCAGGTCTCACCATACTTCGCCATCGACACCGGCCCACTGCTTGCCGTGTGCATAGACACCGGTTTGGGGGAGCCGATCGACCGTGAGCAGGGCGAGTGGCTGCGAAGGATCTCGCGTGACGTCGAGAAGCCGAAGATCCTGCTCACCGGCAAGCCACTCTACGTGGACGGGGAGCACCACCCTTACCCTATAGAGGGCGGCGGCACGGTAGACGATATTGTCCGTGACCCCGAGCACGAATACGTAGCGGCCATCGGGGGGGACATCCACAACTACCAGCGCTATTCCGTAGGGGTGAGCGGGCGGAACGCGCCGCTCCACTACATCGTCAGCGGGGGCGGAGGCGCCTACATGCACGCCACGCACAAGATCCCGAAGGTGGATCTTGACGGCGTAGGTGAGGACGACTTCGTCTGCTACCCGCGGCGCGGCGACTCCCTGTCCCTCTACAGCAAGCAGTACGACCGCCGTCTGGGCCTGGGCAGGGGATGGTTGGAGATAGCGCCGGGCGAGGCGGCGAGGTACTTGGGTGATCGTCTTGGGATCGAACCCACGCGACCCGAAGATCGCGGTACACACGTTAGCAAGCGCATCCGACGTGTGGCCGATTGGATCTACCCGCTGCCCGGAAGCGGACGTAACCTCTACCATCACTACTTCTCGGAGTTCTTCGACTGGAACGAACCGCCGTTGTTCAAGAACTTCTTGCGGATCGACGCCTCTAGAAGCGGGGTCCGTATCCGCTGCTTCGCGGCGACCGGATGCGCCGAGCACGAAGAAAACCCGCCGCTCGAGGACGAAGTAAGGCATGAGTTTTGAAGTTAGATTCATGAATTTGAAACCGGATATCGTGTAGCCTGCTCTAACTTTGAGCCTCACATTTCACTCTATGCGACAATACCCACCCTTGGTCTTTGAGGAAGTGCAATAGTGTCAATGCAACCATCGGAGTTTGGCGGACCGCCCAGGCGGACCCATGAAATCCTCCGAGAAAGCGAAGAGCGCTTCCGCCTCTTGGTCGAGGGTGTCAAGGACTACGCTATCTTTATGCTCGACGCGTGGGGTCGCGTCACGACCTGGAATCCGGGAGCCCAGCGCATTAAAGGCTACGAGGCCGGGCAGATCATCGGCGAGCACTTCTCGGTATTCTACACCCGTGAGGACATCGAGCTTGGGCACCCGGAAGAGGTGTTACGCTTCGCTACCGACAACGGCCAGTACGAGGAAGAAGGGAAGCGGGTCCGCAAGGACGGCACGACTTTCTGGGCGAACGTGCTCATCACGGCGCTCAGGGATGAGACGGGAGACCTTCGCGGCTTCGCGAAAGTGACGAGGGATATAACCGCGCGCAAGGAGGCCGAAGAACGCGAACGCCTGCTTGTCCGCGAGCAAGCAGCCAGAGAACGGGCCACCGACATACTCGAGAGCATCAGCGACGCTTTCTACGCCGTCGACGAGGAGTGGCGCTTCACCTACGTCAACGGCAAGGCTGAAGAGCTCTGGGGCCGCTCCCGTCAAGAACTGCTCGGCAAGAATATCTGGGAGGAGCTCCCCCAGGCGGTGGACCCCGAATCCCACAGGCAAATAAGACGGGCGCTGGAGGAAGGTGTCACCACCGAGTTCGAGACCATACTCCCGGTCAACGGCATGTGGGTAGCGGGACGTGCCTACCCTTCTCGGGAAGGGCTATCGGTGTACTTTAGGGACGTAACAGAGCGCCGCAGGGCCGAGGAGTCACAACGCTTTCTCGGCCAGGCAAGTGCCGTGCTCTCCTCCTCCCTGAACTATCGGGAGACACTGTCGAGCATAGCGCGCCTTGCGGTACCTACCCTAGCAGACTGGTGCGTGATAGACGTTCTCAACGAGGATGGCTCCCTGGAGCGCTTGGCTGTCGAGCACCCGAACCCCGAGAAGGTTATGCTGGCATACGAGATTCAGGAGCGCTACCCTCCCAACCCCGACGCTTCCACAGGGGTGCATCACGTGCTTAGAACTGGAGAGCCACAAATGATGCCTGAGATATCCGAAGAGTTTGTGAACCAAGCAGCCCGTGACGAGGGACATAGGGAGATGCTCAGGAAGCTGGGCTTGCGCTCATACATGGTGGTGCCGCTCGTTACGCGAGGTCGAACCCTCGGGGCTATCAGCTTCGTTTCGGCGGAGTCGGGACTACGCTACAGGGAGGCCGACCTACAGCTGGCCGAGGAACTAGCCCGTCGCGCCGCCCTTGCCGTGGACAACGCGAGGCTCTACGAAGAGGCCCAGAGGGAGATCGCCGAGCGCCGGTGGGCTCAGGAGGAATTGCGGGGCTCAAAGGATCAGCTAGAGGCCATCTTGCGGGGGGTCGCCGAGGGCATAACCGCCCAGGACCCGAGCGGGAAGGTGATCTACGCCAACGAGGCGGCAGCCCGGCTGACCGGCTTTTCCTCTGTCCAGGATGCGGTAGAGTCGCCGCCCGACGAGTTGATAGCCAGGTACGAGCTCCTGGATGAAGAGGGGCACCCGTTCCCCGTCGACAGGCTTCCCGGGCGCAGGGCCCTGATGGGCGAGGAAGGGGCCGAGGAGGTATTGCGCTTTCGCATTCTGGCCACCGGCGAAGAGCGATGGACCAGAGTCAAGGCCATGCCCATCTTCGGGGAGCGAGGAACGGTTCGGATGGCCGTCAACATCTTGCGCGACATAACCGAGAGCAAGCGGGCGCAAGAGTCCTTAAGGCGGGTGACGGAGGCGGAGCGCAAGCGGATAGCGCGTGACCTGCACGACGGCGTCCTGCAAGATCTCTCCTACACCGCGGCGGCTATCGGTATGATCATGCTCCAGGCTGGGGACGCGAAGCTGAAGGCCCAGCTACAGGCGGCGATCGATGCGGTGCGGCGCGGTGCGCGCGGCCTCCGCGAGGTAGTTAACGATCTGCGCATCGAAGACGAAGAAGGTCGGCCCTTCTCCGAGGTAATCGAGGCTCTGGTGAGGCGAAACCGGACGATGGCCAGGAACGTAGAGATCAGCCTGGATGTGGGAGAACAGATTCCCTCGGCGCCGATGGGCGAAACCGCAACGCAAGTCTCGCGCATAATCCAGGAGGCGCTCACCAACGCCCGCAGGCACTCCCGGGCCGAGAAGATCTCGGTGAGCCTCAGGATGGACGGGGACGATCTGCTCGCTAAGGTAGCGGACGATGGCCTAGGCTTCGGCCCCGAGACCCAGCCCGGCGTGGGAATAAGCAGCATGCGCGAACGGGCCGCTCTCAGCGGCGGCGAACTGGAGATCGAGAGCCAAATAGACCAGGGAACGAATGTGCGGTTGCGGGTCCCTTTGGCGGGCAAGGTCCTGGAATGACCGGAGAAGCCGGACCGAAGGAAATCCGTGTCATGCACGTCGAGGACCACCCCGATTTCAGAGATCTCATGCAAGTTCTGCTGAACAGCCAGTCGGACATCGAGCTGGTAGCGCAGGCCTCATCGCTCGTCGAGGCCCGCGCCCAGGCCGAGAAGTTCGAGTTCGACGTGGCGGTCCTGGATCTGGGACTTCCCGACGGAAATGGAATGGATCTGGTCGCCGACTTGCGCCGCATCAACCCGGACGTGGGGGTGCTGATCCTGAGCGCCAACCTCGACCCTGCAGGTTCGGAGAGAGCCGCCGATACGGGCGCCGACGAGATAATGGACAAACTCGCCCCCCTGGATGAAGTTCTCGGCACGGTCAGACGGCTTGGGAAGTGTGAACTGTGAACTAGGAATTGGGGGAGCGTGGCGAAAGCGGATAATTCAAACATCTGACCTCACAATTCCAACTTCGAGAGCACGCCTTTTCTCTTGACCCCCGACTCGAAGTTCAGCCAGCGCCTTGCAGAAGGTACGAAGTCCCCTGCAAGGCGCTGGCTGGTGGTGCCGCGATATACCGATACGTCAATAGAGCGCACTAGTACGCGTCGACGGCTCCCACGTAGCCGGGAACGAGCCGTATCGGTGACTCCACAACCTCCCCGTAGTAGGTGGAAGCATGGATCATCGTCCCTGTCCCTGTGGCTATGCCGACGTGCGAGATGCCGTAGCCGCCCTCGCTGAAGAACACGAGGTCGCCGGCCTTGGCGTTCGATGGCGTCCCGTAGGCGTACTGGCCAGACGGGGAGTCGGGCAGGGATACACCCATGTCCGCGAACACCGCCGAAGTGAAGCCCGAGCAATCCAGGCCGTAGGCGCCGTAGGACGTGCCGACGTAGGTACTCGCCTGGTCCACGACCGCCTGTCCGGAATAGCCCTGGGCGTGCGCCTCAGAAGTCTGGCCCGCCAGCAGGACGGCCGAGAACAGGGCGCAAGATAGCAAGGCTGCAGCTAGTTGCCGCAAAATTCAACCCCCTCCAATTGTCTTGGTCTTGCTTGCTATTACGGCGGCGGATGCTACCAGAGACAAACGACGTGTCAAGGTGGATTCGGCACAGAACCGTACCGCTTGCGGAGCGAACGGTACGGGTATCACGAGGGTGCTAGACCCGGCAGCCGGCTCCAATTTCTCCGCCCGCGCATCCGCATAATGCACGCGCCCACGCGAGAACCGTACGCCCGAGGCGGACGACGGACCGTCAGAGCTCGCGCAAGATGAACGACGGTTCCGGGACGCACGAAAACTAACCCTGGTACTAGTACCGAGATAATCGGCTACGGGTTCTCTCTGGAACTGGAAAAGGCGATTCCTAGTAGCGCTTTGCACATTGAAGCCCGGTGGGCGGAAGGCTCCCTCGGCCTCGCGCCCGCCGCCTTCAATGACCCCATAGAGGACCCCGTCTTGCCCTCCGCTGTCTCTCCTGCCAGAACCCGACCTGCGCGGCGAACCTATCCCCGTCGAGGCCGAGGTAGTTGGCGTACGCCTTCACGAACCCTTGCACGTAGATGGGTTCCGGCATCGCGGAGTGGTCGTCGTTCTCCAGGCTCTGCAGGTACTCCTTGCGGATCATGGTTGTCTTTTCGGCATCCTCCAAAGATACGCCACGCCTCCGTCGCGCACGTTCCAGAAGATGGCCTATGCCAGGCCTCTCGGCCTCTGGCGCGTAACGTTTGTCTATTTCCCTCATCTTCGACCTCCAGTATCTCGATGATCTTCCAGGTTGCTTTCGTTCCGGTCCACGAAAGCGAGCAATGTCTCCAGGCCGGGGTAGGGTCTCCATGACCGGTACGTGTCGCTCCGTAGCGCGGGTGTGATGTGGCTGCACGCCACGTCGGGACGCAGCCGCGGCGCCTCCCCTTCGAGGGCATCGGGTTCGACCGTGATCACCTCGACGTGCGTGCGGAGAGCGCGGAAGGCGCGGGCGAAGACCTCACGGCACGAGCATGGTTCGTTCGCCAGCAGGACGCGCAATCTTACTCCTCCGGTGGGTGTTCCCGCCGGTGCTCTGTGGACGCCAGAGACAGCGCGGCGAACAGGCGGTTCTTGCCGCGCCGCTTGGCCCTGTACATTGCCTCGTCGGCGGCGTCAAGAAGGGTCGCAGGGTCCGCGGCGTAAGCGGGACACTGTACGGCGCCGGCGCTGAGGCGCAGATGTAGGCCAAGCGTGCGCCTGGAGCGCTCGGCTACCTGGTCCCTCATCCGCTCGAAGAAACGGTGGGCTTCGGGAAGCGTGGCGCCTGGCAACATGACCGTGAACTCGTCACCCCCGTGACGGGCGACCACGTCGATGCGTCTGGAGCAAGACTGCAGGATGCCGGCGACCAGCTTCAGCGCTTCGTCCCCCGCGCGGTGCCCGTGGTTGTCGTTTACTTTTTTCAGATCATCGACGTCCACAAAGAGCACCATGAACCACTCGCCCGTACGTTTCGCCGTCTCGAACTCTTCGTTGAACCGCGTCTCGAAACGAGCACGGTTGTAGAGCCCCGTCAGCGGGTCTAGCGAAGCCTCGTGCCACAGACGCTCCTCGAGGTCTTTGATCCTCTCGGAGTCGCGCTCGTGCTGCACGCTAGCGCGCTCCCACAAGGCGTACCTGCACGCCAGAAAGAGCCCGGCGAAGGTAAGGACCTGGATGACCAGATACCCTGTCATCCGGGCTGGATCGGGAGCGTACAACTGCGGGCTGAGGCTGGCCAGCAGCGTGAAGATGACGCACAGCGCCGCGACCCTCGGGGAGAAGTAGCAGGAACAGAAGACCACCACGAAGACGTAGAAGAGGGAGAGCGGGCTCCCCCAGCCGCTGGAGAAGTAAACGGCGAGTGTGATCAGGGCAAGGGCGGCGGAGACGGGAATTAAGAGCGCGTTGCGCCCGAAGCGATGCCAGGGGAAGAACCACACCGACAAAACCAGGACCCCGCCCGCAAACACGACCCTGTCCAGGGCATGCACCTCCTCGCCGGTTAGCCCGAACCATCCTCCGTGGATGAACAACAGCATGGTCAGCGCTCCCACCGTATAGATTAGGGTGGTTAGGGTTTTCGGGCGGGCACCGAATGGTGAGGCCACGGCCGCAGAGAAGCTTCGGGATGACTCGAAATCGGAGAAACGTCCCTGCGACAATTTAGAAGGATGAGCGTACCGGTCAGCTCGGGTATCGTCGTCAGATGCTTCGTTGTGCTTCTGCCACGCGTTCATGTTTTCTCCTCGCTCCACGGTGCGTCGGGACAACGCTAGACTTCAGGAGCGCGCAGGGCGCCCCCGGAGCAAGGAGGATCAGCCGGGGCGTTCGAGTGCGAGGCGCGGGACGGTGCCCGGCCTGAGAAATGCATTGTAGACGCGGGCCAGGTTCAGGCACAGGAGGGCGAAGAAGCAGGAGACGATTACGGCGAGCAGCGGTGCGCTGCCGACGCCGGAGGATCCTGCGCTGCCGGCGGCGCTTCCCGCCACCGGACCCAGGCCTGAGAAGGGCAATGGTACCTCGAGCGGCGGTCCCCGCTGTGTGAGGCTTCCCTCGCGGGGTGACCCGGTAGAGAGATCTCGCGCGCCGCCTTTCGAAGAACGGAGTATTTGCTGTACCTGTTGGGCCAGAGACTTACCGTCGTCCCAGGTGGGGTCGACCAGGTTTTTTGTCGACCCGAAGGATGTCCCCTGTGCCGACTGCGCCTGATCCCCGTCCGGCTGCTGTTCTCGATTCGGGGGCGCGGCTGGTACGTTTTCTGGCCCCCGTTCGGTCTCAATGGTCCTTTGAGATGTCACTGACTGTCGACCCGGCGGATGGACGGTGTTGGACCCCCCGCCGGTAAGCTCTTGAGAGGTCCCGTCCTTGGTCTCGGACAAGCGGAGTGGTTCCGCTGCAGACCTGGTGCCCGTAGTCTCAGCCGGACGGCGGAGTGGTTCCGTGGTGGGCCGGGTGCGTGAACCCGGCTCGCTGCTGGGCAATGTCTGCGCGGGCGACAGGCGGTCAGGAGGTTGTTCTGTCCCTATTCCAGGCGGTGCGTTGGTGGCCTCGCTCTCCCGCACAGGGCTCTTCGCGGGAGTAGTAGCCTGCACGGTACCTGCCCCCTGCCCGGGTCCCCCAACGACGCTAGGACCCACGACTGGGGCTCGCTCGTGAGGCTGTCCAGCATGCTGCGGCGGTTCTACCGGACCCTCCGGGATCGGGGGAACGTTCTCCCCGCCTGGCGGGTGGAGAAGCCCTCCAGGCTGGCCTTGTTGACCTTGTTGACCTTGTTGGCCTTGAGACCCTGCACCTTTCGGCCGGCCTGTGCCTTCTCTGTCCGGGGGGTGGGGCTGTACGGGCTGTGGCGTGGGCCGTTGGGGCTTCGGATTTGATGCCGGCCGCGGGCCCACCGGCTCAGGTCGAGGATTGGGACGTACGGCATCAGGCACGACGGGCCTTTGAGGGCCAAGCCCCCGGCCGTGCTCCCGCGGCTCGTGCGTTGGTCTCTTGAGCTGGCCTACATGCCTGCCTGGTGGTTCCGAGGGCCTTCCCTGACCATGAGGCCGTCGGCCCACTGGCTCCCCGCTCGTTGGCTTCGACTGCGCAACAGGCGCTCGATGATCGGGCTTTGACGCACCCGCGGGCTCCTGGCCGGCAGGAGGATTGTGAGTAGGTGACTGGTGGGAGGGCCGCGATACGGGACCGCGGTCTGCAGGCTCGTTACTCACCGGGCTGTGTTGTACCGTGGGCACCCGGTGGGAATTCTGCACGCTGTCCGGCCCGCGGCCGGCTGACTGGGGAGGGGTCGCTGGTCCACCGGGCTCGGGGGCCGTTGCAGGCTGCTTCGCCTGGGCATCCCCCCCCGCGCACAACAGCAAGCCCAGCGCGACCAGAACACAGATCGCAGCCACAATCCCCCAGCTTCGCATGGCGTAATTCTCCAGGCAACTCTCAGAGTCAGTGGAATGAAGAAGCCTGTTGTGATCCTCCACAATCCCCAACGCTATCATACGCTCCAGAGGCCGGCACAGCGTCCCGGCCCGTCACAGTGGTCTAGACAACCAACTTTGAGGAACATTACAGGGTTCCAGAAGGGTTTTGTCAACGTTTTCGCGAGTCGCAGCCTGTTTTCGGCACCTGGTACTAACACCGGATGCTGAACCGGCACCTGGTTGGCGTGGTTAGAGGATCTAGTCAGCATATGATCTTCTGCCTCAGGTGCCAGCCTCCCCATGCTGGCTGCCACTAGTGTACCAACACGCAAGTCTATCCTCCAGCGCATGTCCGATTCAGAACGTTCGAATAGAGGGCTCGGTCTTGCCGGAGGCGGGTCGTCCGTCCGATAATGGACGCCTGGTAGGAATCGCGACTCGGGAGCGTGAGAGGTTTGCACGTCTATAGTGACCCGGCCTCGGGCCGTCACGTCAACGAACTCGCGGGTGTGGAATCCTCCGCGAGGTTTCCCGCGGCCCTTGCGGGTGTCGAAAGGGCTGAGCGGGGCGGCGTACCTGTGGAGTGGCGCCCGTGCAGTCCCGCGGAGGAGGGATCCCTCACCGCTGTGCACGACCCTGTTTACCTGGATGATCTGCGGGAAATGTCCGTGGCGGGCGGGGGCTACCTGGGCCCCGATACTGCTGTCGGTCCAGGCTCTTGGGAGGCGGCCTCGCTCGCTAGCGGTGCCGCCTGCTCTGCCGCAGAAAGCGCCCTCGGTGGGGAGGTGGCCTTCGCCGTCGCCCGGCCACCGGGCCATCACGCGGGGAGGGACTACGGGATGGGGTTCTGCCTCACCAACCACGCGGCTGTCGCCGCCGGACACGCCCTGTCGAGGGGGCTCGACCGGGTCGCAATACTGGACTGGGATGTGCATCACGGCAACGGCACCCAGGACATCTTCTACGGCGACGGTCGTGTGCTGTATCTCTCGGTGCACCAGAGCCCCTTCTACCCTGGGACGGGCGAGGCTGGCGAGGTGGGGGAGGGAGAGGGGTTGGGCTCGACGGCCAACGTCCCGCTACCTGCTGGTTCGGGGGAAGACCTCTACGCGGCGGTCTTCGCTGGGGTCTTCGTGCCCATGCTCATGGAGTTTGGGCCAGGCCTGATCTTGATCTCCGCCGGCTTCGACGCCCACGCGGCCGACCTGCTCGGGGGCATGGCTCTCGAGGCCGAATCATTCAGACGCTTTGCGGCCTCGATCTGCGGTATCTCCAGCGAGATCGGGGCGTCGCCGCCCGCGTTCATCCTCGAAGGTGGTTACAACCTCGACGCCCTCACCGAGAGCGTGGCCGCGACCATGCTGGGTGTCGAAGAAGAGTCCCCTGGATGGGAATATGCGGGCGGTGTGGAGCAGGTCGAGCAGACCCGTGAGGCCCTCGCCCCGTTCTGGCGGAGCCTCGGCGGATCCCCGTGAGGATCTTCTGGTCCCCGCCGTTCGAGGACCGCAGGGACGCAGGCCGCCGCCTCGCCGCCAAACTCGTCCGTTTCAGAGACGAACGGCCCGCGGTCTTCGGCCTGCCACGGGGCGGGGTGCCCGTAGGGTATGAGATCTCACGCGTGCTCGGAGCGCCGCTCGACGTCTTCGTCTCGCGCAAGCTCGGGGCGCCGGGCCAGCCCGAGTTCGGCATCGGGGCCGTCGCGGCCGGCGGCGTGCGCGTTTTGAACGAGGGTGTGATCCGGCGTCTCGGCATCCCCAAGGAGTACGTCGAGCGGATCACGGCACGCGAAGTCGCTGAAGTAGAGCGCAGGCTGCGCTACTTCCGGGGCGGAAGGCCGGAGACGACCGTCGGCGGGCGGACCGCGATCCTGGTCGACGACGGCCTCGCGACAGGCGTGACGGCCCGGGCCGCCGTGGAGGCCCTGCGCCGGAGGGAACCGAGCCGCCTGGTCCTGGCCGCGCCCGTGTGTGCTGCCCAGACGGCGGAGATCTTCGTGCCCGCTGTGGACGAACTCGTCTGCCTTCAATCTCCCTCGGACCTCGGGGCCATAGGTCTCTGGTACAAGGACTTCGAGCAGACCACGGACGATGAGGTCGTCGAACTGCTCGCGAGAGCAAGGAGTGAACGCGAAGCACCGGGGAGCCCGTAACAGGGATTCGGCCGGTGCCTACCGGGCGTCTGCCCGGTACAATTAGGGCAGGTTTTCTGATCACGGGAGAGGTGAGAGAGATGTGCGGCAGGTATACGCTTTCTACCCCGGCAGGCAGGCTGGCAGCGGAGTTCCAACTGGACGACAGTTCGGTCGACCTTACGCCGAGCTACAACGTCGCGCCGACGCAGCAGGTCGCCGCGGTTCTGGAGGACGAGGGGGGACGGCGTCTGGAGATGCTCAGGTGGGGACTCGTACCTTCATGGGCCGACGACCCCGAGATAGGGGCGCGCATGATCAACGCTCGAAGCGAGACGGCCTCCGAGAAGCCGTCTTTTCGCAGGGCCTTCCGGGGAAGGCGGTGCCTGATCGCGGCCGACGGCTTCTACGAGTGGAAGCGCGAGAACGGTGGCAAACAGCCCTACTACTTCCGCATGCAGGATGGCCGTCCCTTCGCCTTCGCCGGGCTCTGGGAGAGCTGGGACAAGGGAGACGGAACGCTCCGCTCGTGCGCGATACTGACCACCAGGGCGAACTCTGTGCTGAGTGGCATTCACGAGAGGATGCCAGTGATCCTGCCTTCCGATTCCTACAACGCCTGGCTCGACCCTGACGCCGATAGGGAGGAGCTGGGAGAACTTATGATCCCCTACCCTGGCGACGACCTCGAGACCTACCCCGTGAGCCGCTTCGTCAATAGCCCGCGCAACAACGACGAGCGCTGCATAGAACCGGCCGCTTGAGCCTGGAGGTCAGGGCCGACGTCAGGGAGGCCCTCGACCGCGGAGACCCGGTCGTGGCGCTGGAGTCGACCCTGATCTCCCACGGACTGCCACATCCCCAGAATCTGAACGTCGCCCGCGAGGCAGAAAGCACCGTTCGCGCCGAAGGCGCCGTGCCGGCAACGATAGGCGTCATAGGCGGGGTGGCGAAGGTCGGGCTGGAGGAGCATGAACTCGAGCTCATGTCCACCGCGGAAGTTATCCCCAAACTCTCGGCCAGGGACCTTCCTGTAGCCGTCGCGAAGAAGAGCCACGGGGCCACGACCGTCGCGGCGACCGCGCATCTCGCGGCGCTTGCGGGGATACGCCTCTTCGCCACCGGCGGTCTCGGCGGCGTGCACAGGGAGGCTGGCGAGAGCTGGGACGTCTCGGCCGACCTTGCGGCCCTAGCCGGTACGCCCGTAGGCGTGGTCTGCTCAGGGGTCAAATCCATCCTCGATGTTGCAGCGACCCTCGAGTACCTGGAGACTCTGGGCGTGCCCGTTGTTGGGTTCCGTACGCTCCGCTTCCCCGGTTTTTACCTCTCCGACTCGGGCAGCCCGCTTGACTGGAGTATGGACGATGAGGAAGAGGTGGCGCGTGTGATCCAGGCTCTTCCTTCACTCGGTTTCGGGCGCTCGGGACTCGTGATCGCGAACCCCCTCCCGGAATACGAACAGCTAGATCCCGCACTCCACGAACGGGCACTGAGCACAAGCCTCGAAGAGCTGAGTCGACGTGGCATCCGCGGCAAGGACGTGACGCCCTTCCTTCTCGACCGCTTCGCGGCGGAGACGAAGGGCGAAAGCCTGCGGGCCAACAGGCTCATCATCTTGGGCAACGCGCATCTCGCTACCCGTATCGCCGTAGTGCTATCGGCTCTCGACGGCGGACGGTTCTGAGGCTTGGAGCCCCCGAGGGTCATCGTGGTCGGAGACCTGCTCTACGATATGCTCGCAAGGCCGGAGGGCGATGTCGTCCTGGGGACAGACACCTTCACCCGTATACAGGCTGCCGGCGGTGGTTCAGGCGCGAACGCCGCGGCCTGGCTCGCCGCCTCTGGCGTCGAGGCGCACTTCGTTGGGAGGGTTGGAGACGACGTCTTCGGCAAGTTCCTGGAAACAGAGTTGCGCGGGGCTGGCGTGAGGACGCACCTGGCGCGGGATCCTTCGCTGGCTACGGGCAAGGTCTTCGTGCTAGTAGATAGCGCGGGAGAACGGACCATGATCACCGACCGTGGCGCCGCCGAGACGCTCAGCGCCGGGGACGTGCCCGGGGGGCTTTTCCGAGGGGCACACCTGCACCTCATCGGCTACACGTTTTCGGGCGGTAGCCGCAGGGAGACCGCCTTCGAGGCCTTGCGCCTGGCGAACGAGTCCGGCATGACCCTCTCCCTCGACCCCTCGGCGATCCCCATGCTCAGGAACGTCGGGCCCGAGCTCTTCCTCGCGTGGACCCATGGCGCCGACCTGTGCTTCCCGAACCTCGAAGAAGGCTCGCTGCTCGCAGGGACCAGGGACCCGGACCTAATCGCCGAGAGGCTGCTCGACTCCTATCCGGCAGTCGTCTTGAAGCTCGGCCCTGAGGGTGCCCTCTACGCCGACGTAGAAGGGCGACGAACCCATGTCCCGGCCGCACCGACGCGTGTTGCCGACACAACGGGTGCAGGGGACGCCCTCTGTGCGGGTTTTCTGGGGTCCTGGCTCGCCGGAGAGGGGCCTGAAGCGGCGCTGCGACGGGGCGTCGGGCTTGCGGCGCGCGCGGTCGGACGCATGGGTGGTCGCCCGGGCGAGTAAAGGGCCTCCGAGCTATCCCCTACGATGAGTTTTCGTCTTGCGCCATCCGTGGATACGGTAATGCGGCTAGGACGGCTTTTTGGCCATGCCACGGTGGGTGATCTCGAAACGCGAGCGGGCTCACAGTGAACAGGGCCAGATCCATAGTATCTTCTGGTCCGTAGATACCTTTGCCGGAAGATACAGGAAGGCTGCACCTTTGAGCATCGAGAACCAGGCGAAAGTGTCCGCGGTAAGTTCGGGTTGTAGGAAGCTCGCCTGCGGGGTCCTGATCTCTTTCTCTTTGCTCCTCGTGGCCGCCTGCGGTGGGCAGGAGCCGGACGACGCTTCGGGCGATTCTGGTAAACGGGAGGCCTCTTCGGGAGCTCAGGAAGAGAATGCTACGGGAATCGCAGAGGAGACTACTGTAGAGGAAAAGACGGAGGCTGTCTCCGGGGAGTCGGCAGAGCTTGCGCGGGCAGGGTTAGGGGAGCGTGAAATCGTCAACATGCTCCCGGCCGACGGGAAGAAACCCGACACACCGCAGCCTCTTCCCGATGACCCGCCAATAGGGATAGAAGTCTACCCTGCCACCACCAACCGCACCGTCGATGGCCCCATCGAGTACGATAGAAACCCTCCCACCAACGGAAACCACGCCCCACTGTGGCAGAACTGCGGCTTCTACACAGAGCCCATACAAGACAGGCACGCCCTCCACAGCATGGACCACGGCGTAGTCTGGGTCACCCACCGCCCCGACCTGCCGACGCAACAGGTAGAAGTCCTGCGTACTTACGGCAACGAGAATTACGTCATTGTGAGCCCGTATCCGGGCCAGGACGCGCCCGCAACCGTCACTTCCTGGAGGGTCCAGCTAGAACTGGATAGCGCGGACGACCCACGCCTCGAACAGTTCGTGGACCAGTTCAAGATCTCCGAGCTGGCCCCCCTCTCAGGCAACCGCTGCACCCTCGGCGTGGGCAACCCGGAGGGATAGAAGCCTCAGATTACTACTGGCGCCCGCTCCGCGCCTCCAGACGGAAACGATCCACCAGATTACGTGTGAAGCCTGAAACCTGAAGCCCCTTCAGCCCGGAATGCCAGCGACCGCGGCCTCTATCTCCTCGTCGGAGTGTTCGAGGTTGACGAGCTCTCCGGCGAGGTACTGCTGGTAGGCTGAGAAGTCGAAATGGCCGTGGCCGCAGAGATTGAAGAGGATGGTCTTCTGCTCCTGGGCCACCTTCGCTTCGAGTGCCAGGTCGATGGTGGCCTTGATTGCATGTGTCACCTCCGGTGCAGGCACGATGCCCTCCGTGCGGGCGAACGTGACCCCGGCCTCGAAGGTGGGGTTCTGGGCGTAGGCACGCGCTTCTACGAGCCCCTCGTGCACGAGCGCCGAGACTATGGGGGAGCCGCCGTGGTAGCGCAGGCCCCCGGCGTGGATGCCGCTAGGCACGAACGAGTGCCCCAGGGTGTACATCTTCATCATCGGCGTGGTGCCCGCGGTGTCGCCGAAGTCGTAGGTGTATCGGCCCTTCGTGAGCGTCGGGCACGAGGCCGGCTCGACGGCCACGATGCGGGTGCTCCTGCCGTTGTTCAAATTTTCACGGATGAAGGGGAAGGCGACGCCGCCGAAGTTCGAGCCCCCGCCGACGCAGCCGACGACGATGTCAGGGTACTCGCCGGCGAGCTCCATCTGTTGCAATGCCTCCTGCCCGATCACCGTCTGGTGCATAAGCACGTGGTTGAGGACGCTCCCTAGCGAGTACTTGGCATCGTCGTTTCCCACCGCGTCCTCTATCGCCTCGCTGATGGCTATACCGAGCGAGCCCGGCGAGTCGGGATGATCTTCGAGGATGTTGCGGCCTGCCTGCGTGTGGTCTGTCGGACTGGCATGGACCTCCGCACCGTAGGTCTCCATCATGATCCGCCTGTACGGCTTCTGGTCGTAGCTGACACGGACCATGTAGACCGTGCAGTCGAGATCCATCACGCCACAGGCGAAGGCGACGGAAGAGCCCCACTGGCCAGCCCCGGTCTCGGTGGTCAGGCGTCTTACGCCCTCCTCGCGATTGTAGTAAGCCTGCGGGACGGCGGTGTTTGGCTTGTGGCTGCCCGTGGGGGAGCTGCCCTCGTACTTGTAGTAGATGTGTGCCGGGGTGTCGAGCTCCTTCTCCAGGCGGCGGGCCCGAAAGAGCGGTGTCGGGCGCCAGAGACTGTAGATCTCCCTCACCTCTTCGGGAATCGGAACGTAGGAGTCCTGCGTCACTTCCTGTTCGATGATGGCTTGAGGGAAGATCGGGGCGAATGCCTCGGGCCCCACGGGCTCCATCGTGGCCGGATTGAGCGGTGGCTCCAACTGAAAAGGCAAGTCGGGTACCAGGTTGTACCAGCTCTCGGGGATTGCCTTCTCGTCGAGCAGAAATTTCGTCCTTTGCATCTCACACCTCCGGCGTCTGGCTGTTAGCGGTTCAGCTTACAGGTTTTCGTCGCGCCGGGTAGGTCGTCGACCACGCTCACCGGCCCCGTCGCTGCGACGAGGCCGGTGAGCGTGGTCGAGGTGTGGTTACGGGTCAGCTGGCCTATTTTGAGCATATGCCCCTCAGGCGCTCCTCGGTGTCCCGGGGTCCGGACGCGCCCCTCTACCCCGCACCGACTAGCCGTGCAGCGACGACTTCCCGGATGACTGCGCCGGCCGCTCCGACCCCGACCAGACGATAACCGGCGAGAGGCAGGAGCGCCCGCTCGTTACGAGCCGCCGCTCCTGGATCTACTCCAGAGCTTCGGGATCAGCCCTGAAAGTGGCGGGTAGCTTCTAGCCGCCTTACGGACTAGCTCCGGCTCAGCGGAGCAGCACTACCGCGTCACCGATGGGACGCTCGCCGGTCGCGTCGGACGGGCGGGTGACGAGCCGGTTGCCTATGGTCATGCCCGTGGAGCCACCTCCGTCGAGGTTGACAGCCTCCCGCGAACCGAGGGTGTCCATGATGGCCGCGCTCTCCTCGAAACTGGCCCCAACGCTGTAGCCGGGCCTGCGACCGTCTATGGTGACGAGGAGCAGGTCTCCGCCGCGCGTGACGCCGGCGAGGGTGCGCGGGTTGCGGCGCTCGCCAAAGCGGTAGTAGAACTCCGGGTTCTCCGGGTAGACGAAGCCTTCGCCGAAGGCGGTGATCTCGACGGTCCCACCTTCCACGAGCCTCGGACCACCGTTGACGACGCCCGTCCCGCCGCCCAGCGTCGCGCCGTCGCCGGAGACTGCCCCGGAGACGCTGATGGACACGCCCGGCTGCGCGTGGGCGCGCAGCCAGTCGGCGCCCTCGCCGGTGCCGGAGAGGACGGAACCGTCGGCCGGGATGGTGCCGCCGCGTGTCTCGCGTAGCTCCGTCACCCGGTCTGAGGCGTCGAGGACGGCTTCGGCACCTTCGCCGGGCTCGGTGATCGGGCCGAAGACCGGGGTGAAGTGGATCAGCTCGCTCTCATCGGTGCAGGTGAAGTCGTGCTTGGGGGACTCCGTCGGCGCGTCGCCGCCATCCCCGCCACAGCCCCGGATCAGGGCCGGTTCGCGGTTCATGCCGTCCACGAGGCGCGTCGCGCCATCGGATGATGTGGCGGAGAGGACGTCGGAGAGCGCGGCGACGTCGGCGCCCTCGCCGTCGCCCTCGGGGAGGATGAGGCTCGTGCGTCCGTCTACGGCCTCGCTAACAAGGTCGCCTTCGAGCACGGAGATGCCGGCGAGATCCCCAGGCGTACCGTCGGCCTCCCCGATTACGAAGTACCCGCCGTTTACAGCGGCCAGAGCATCCGTGCGGGCTGAGATGGAGGTCAGAAGCTCACGCTCCGGTACGATCTCCGTGGCAAGCTCCGGCTCCAGCGTGCCTCTGTAGCGGTCGGGGTCGACTCGCAGCACGTGGACCACCCATGGTCCCCTCGTCCTCTCACCGTCCTCACCTGTGTAGACGGTGCGGAGACCCGCGTATCCCTTCGCGGTAAGCTCGGTGAGCAGGGCGTCGGCTTTGGCCTGCGAGGCAAAGGAACCCACGCGGACCAGGTATCCGAGAGCCCCGCCTTGCGGGTCGTCGGAGGCCCGGTCGGAGACCTCGACGATCACGGGCTCGTAGCCACCGGCCTCCAACCGGCTGGCGATCTCCTCAGCGGAAGCGCGGTCGGCCCTGAAGGCTACGTCCACGGTGTAGAAATCATTCTTCGACTCACGGCCCCGCTCTATCTTGGTGTAGACGATGCCGGGCGCGACCTGTTCCGTGGTCCTGGTCTCCTTCAGGCCGGGCTCGCCGAGTGGGAGACGGCCGTCCGGCCTCTCCGGCGCGGCGTTGGCGAGGCCAGGCGCCAGTGCGGACGTCAGGCCCAGTGCGCCGAGCGCCAGCGCGGCCAGTATGCAGAGTGCGCTCTTGCGAAAGCTCATCGGTAGTCTCCTCTCACCGGTTTACGGAGCGACGTTCTCCTCGACGATCTCCGGCTCGAAGGAGAAGACCTCCTCGCCGCTGGGGTCGACCGTCGCGCGCACCCAGTGTACGTCCGGGCTGCCGAAGGTTTCCACCCTGGTGAAGTTCAGGGGACGGGTCTCGGAGATGACCGGCTTGTCTATGCGGAACGTGTGGCTGTCGCCGTGGACGAGCACGACCGGCCCGTCGAAGGCGGTGACTTCTTCTTCGAGCGCCGCCTTGAACTCCGTGAAGCCCGAGGGCGTGGCGACGTCCTCCTCGAAGGGATTGGCCTGGATCGCGAGCATCACCCCAGGGCTGCCTTTCGACCTCGCCGCGTCGAACGTCTCCCTCATCCAGGCGATGTTGGCGGCGTTACGGGCCTCGTACTCGGCCTCGTTGCCAACGACCGTGCCGTCAGGCAAGGTGGTGGGGCGGTTGTTGTTAGATCCATCGACGTGCAGCGTGGCGAAGGTCACGCCACCCCGGCTCCAGCGGGCGTTCTCTGGATACTGTGCGCTCTGGAGCTGCAGCGCAATTTCTTTCTCACCCAGCGAGTCGCCGTCGGAGAAGAACGTGCTCCGCACGAGATCCAGGCGGTTTAGCGGGTCGGCCTCGTCGGGATCTTCCGGGAAGTTCGGAGGACGGTGGCAGTCGGTCCACTCGTTGTCGCCCGGCGTGTACACGAGCGGATTATCCGAGTCCTCGAAGCGCCGGAATTCTTTCTGGTACACGTCGTCGGTGCAGGCGGAGGAGCCGCTCTTTATGTCGCCGTCATGGGTGATGAAGGCCAGCTTCTCGCCGTCGAGCTCTCGGAAAAGGTTGGCGCTCTGGTCTTCCTGGACAGCGTTGTAGGGGATGTCCCCGATCAGGCCGATCTCGAACTCCCTACTGCCGGATTTGTCCTTCGGTTCGGCGAACGCGGCGGTAGACGTAAAGGCGGCCACGAGGGCCAGCATCAGGACCGCGGTCAGGTAGGTCTTGCCCAAAGTCTCTCCTCCCATTGTCTAACTGCGCGTGTCCGGTCTCGAGATTCGGATCGCGCCGGACGCCATCCACAAAGAGCTATTCACCTACGTCTCCGGCGGAGTCGTTCCAGTACACGTGCGGCTCAGTGGGCTGGGTATCTTCCGCCAACAGGAAAGTCTCCAGCGCGGCCAGGTTGTCCGTGTTTATGTAGTCCACCTCGGCTGACACGAGCTCCCGCTACACGGCCTCGCTGGTCTCAGGCAGTTCCGGCGTCGCCCAGAAGCGGACCCGCTGGCCCGGACCGGGCGCGATGTCCCGGTACCTTCGACAGGCCTTACGATCACCGCCGTCAGGCCATGAAACATCCGATTACCCTCCATCAAAGGACCCTCCCCATGTGATTATTGTCCGAGACGCCGCCCACGTATCAACGCCCCCCTCATTCCGACGGTAAGTGTAGGAAAGTGTGCGATGCTGTAGGTTAACTGCGAAGAAACTTTGGGTTAAATGTGGTGTTGTCGTCATCCAGACGCAAAAGCCGTGCAAAAAAGGCGGACGCGCCCCGAAAGACGCGCCCGCGGAATCAGTCGGGTGTTTACCCGCTAGCCCTGCCTGGTAATCCTTTGCCCGAAGTCCGGGGGGACCCCGAAGGACTGGCCGCCGACATATGCCTCCAGCGCGTCCAGATCGCTGCCCAGGGTCTCCTGGAGCGCGCTCGCTTCCTTGAAGACCGTGAACCCGTCGCCGCCGGTGGCGATAAAGCTGTTGGCCGCCACCGTGTAGGTGGTCTGGGTATCGTTGCGGTCGATCTGGGTACCGTCGGTGAGGGTTACGTCCGTGATCCTCTGCCCCGCCGGGTTGGAGGCGTTGTAGGTGACCTTGATGCCGCTTATCTGGAGGATACGGCTGGTGCCGTCAGCCCTGAACTGCTGTTCGAGGAGGCGGTAGACCTGGTCCCCGGTAAGCTCCATCCTGACCACCTGGTTGTCGAAGGGCTGGACGGTGAACAGCTCCCCGTAGGTGACCTCGCCGGCCTGGATGTCCGCCCTGATGCCGCCAGGGTTCATGAAGGCGATCTGGGCGTCCGCGTAGTCGCGCTGGGCGTCGGCTATGAGGTCGCCCAGCGCGGTCTCCCCGTCGGCGTCAGCGGTTCGCGTGATGGCCGTGGCGGCGTTGCCGACCACCCTGTTCTCTATCGTGGTTATCTGTCTATCGTACCTGTCTACGAGGGCCGCCGTCTCCGGGTCTGGCGCCACGCCGGATGCGGCGTCGTTGTAGGTGGTGATCACCTCTCCGGAAGATTCGATCACCTCGCCGGTCCTGCGGTCCACCTTCATGTTTACCTGGTCGAAGGCCGTCCCGAAGCTGAAGGCCTCGATGATGAGCTTGCCGTTCACCCGGTTGTTCAGGAAAGAGTGGGAGTGTCCGGCGACCACCACGTCCACGAATTTGTTCATCTCGGCGGTCTCGTTGATGATCTCACCGGTTGCCTCGGTAGGGCTCTTGTACAGCCCACCGGCGTGAGCGAGCACCACGATGGCCTTGACGCCCTGATCTTGCAATCGCCTGGCCTGCCGGTTTACGGTTTCGGAGATGTCCGTTATCTGGAATGGCTCCATCGCGTCAGGCACCACGATGTTCGGGGTGTCCTCGGTCGTAACCCCGATAAAGCCGACCCGCACGCCGTCGCGCTCGACCACCTGGGTCGGCGGCAGCACCGTCTGGCCTGAGCTCTTGAGGATGGTGTTGGCCGCTATGTACGGAAAGTCAGCGCCGGGAAAGTTCGGGTCCGAGGTGTTCACCGGTTGGCCGTTGGCATCCTCTTTGAACTGGAGGCCGTCGTTGCGCTGCCCGCCGTTTATGAGACGCAGCATCTCTTCGCCACCCTCGTCGAACTCGTGGTTGCCCAAAGTGCCCACGTCGAACTCCATCTCGTTCATAGCGTAGACGGTTGGCTCATCGTGGAAGTAGCTGGATATCAGCGGCGAGGCCCCGACCATGTCGCCGGCGTGCACCCTGATGGTGCGCTCGGGGTTCTTCGCCTCGTACTCGTTCAGGTACGTGTCCAGGTAGGCGGCCCCGCCGACGGGGCGGCCGCCTACCCTCGTGGTCGGCGGCTCCAGGTTGCCGTGGAAGTCGTTGACGCCGAGGAGCTGGACGTTGGCCGTGCGGTCCTCGGGGGTGGGCTTCGGTGCGGAGTTCGCATTCGCGGCCCAGACGGAGGCCCCTGCGAGCATCAATGCCACGCACAGCGCGACCACGAGGCCCGCCAAACGAAATCTACCTGCTGTCATCCGCACCCTCCCAGTTTCGTACCTGTTGATGGCGGACCCTCTTCCGCCTCACGTAAGATTGCAGAAGCCGACGTGTTACGGAACGTTCCATGCCGTCGACTTCCTGCCCGGTTCCTCAGCCCCCAGGCAGGCCCTGTAAGCCTCCGCGGACAGTTGGGCTCCCGTCAGACCCACGGCCGCTTCGTCTCCGAGCACGGCTTCCAGTCGATCCGGAAAGTTGGTGAACATGCCGTCCACGCCGGTGGAGATCAAGGCTTCCATCTCCGCCGTTTCGTTCACCGTATACGGGTGGACCGCCAGGCAGCGGTCGTGGGCTGCGGCGACGAGATCCGTATCCACATCCTTCTTGTAAGGCCCGATGCCCACGGCGTACTCACTCGCCGAGTCGAGGTCGCGCTGTATCGCCTTGCTGCTGCCGGCGAAGTACAGTTGTATCAGCGGCAGCGAAGGGTCGAGGTCGTGGATCTTCATGAGGCTCTCCGGGCTGAAGGACTGTATCAGTACCTGCCAGTTCTTGGCGGCGGGCTCGGTGAGTCCGTATTTGTCCATGAGCCGGAGAAGTTCCTCCTCCATGCCCGGTGCCGCGTCGGGGTTCTTGGTCTCTATGTAGTAGTTGACGCTTGTGCCGTAGCGCTGGAAGACTTCTTCGAGGGTGGGGATCGTGAGCCCCACGTAATCCTCACTCGCGTAATCCGGGTACGCCTCGTTGAACCAGCTTCCCACGTCGCACTGTTTGATCTGCTCCAGCGTCCTGTTGCTGACCGGACCTCTGCAGAAGCGGGCCGGCACCCCTTCCGGCGCAGTCGCGGTGCGGTTGAGTGTCTTGTCGTGCAGCGCCACGAGCACGCCGTCCTTGGTGATCTGGAGATCCTGCTCGATGTAGTCAGCGCCCATATCCAGGGCGAGGTCGTAGGCCGCTATCGTGTGCTCGGGCGCGTAGCCCGAGGCCCCACGGTGCCCGATGTTCAGAACCGGTGCGTCCGGCAGCGGGTCCTCCGCTACTTCTTGCGCGGACGCGGAAGGCCCCGACAGCATCAGGGCCGCCAGCGCGGCCAGGGCGAGCAGGCAGCCGAGGATGATGGGGCCAAAGTGGCCGGTACGGGTCACTTTTTCGCTACGCATGAGCACCTCCGGGTCGTGTGGGTCGCGGACAGGGGACACGCCACGCCGACGGGTCCCAAGGAGATCAAGGTCAACGGGCTTCTTTCGCACCCTACGCTAGCGAGACGCCGAGCCGTTCGTAGGCTGCAGCTTCGAGGTCACTCATACCGTACCTCGCGGCGGCCCCGGCCAGCTCGCCTGAGATGTTTGGCATCATCGACTCTGGGGGAGTGGCAACGGCCATCTGGCTCTGGCGCCTGCCGCTCTTCGGGCGGAACGGTCCCCAGATCGCGAAGGTTATGCCAGGATTCTGGTAGTTGACGAAGAAGGTTTTGCCGTCGGAAGAGAAGGTGGGGCCGGCAAACTCGGAGTCGTTCAGGCGGTTGCGGGCGAAGACGTAGACCTGCCTATCAGGGGTGATGCCCACGATCCGGTTCACGGTATCGCCGCCTTCTATGGTCTCGTCCTCGGCGAACCACAGGTCGCCCCACGGCGTGACGACGATATTGTCCGGGCTCTCCATCTTTCCCCGCTCGGTTCCCTCGTAGAAGAGCTCCAGGGTGTTGCTCGCCGGCAGGTAGCGGAAGATCTGGCCGAGCCGCGCCTCGCCGCCGATGGTGTCGTCGAACCAGAACGCGCCCCCCGCGAAGTACGCGCCCTCCAGACGGCCGAACCGCGCGGCGCCCAGGTCCTCGGCGTCCTCGTGCGGCTCCTCCGGGTCTACGTCCTTCCAGACCACCTGGAAGCGGTCGCCGGGGAAGGCCAAGTCCACGTTGTAGTTCGGCCTCTGGTCAATGGTCAGGACCTGGAGGTTTCCGCCTTCCTGGAGGGCTCCTGGCCTCTGGCTTTTGTTGGTCGGGATGTAGCGGTAGAGGAAGCTGACGCGCGTCCCGGTTCCGGGCTGCCCGGTAGCCGGGTCCGTCTCGGAGGCCGTGTAGTCGGCGACGACCTCGGCGTTCGCGTCCACGATGTCGCCCCTGAAGTCGTCCTCCGTGAGGTAGGCAATTCCGGTCGCCGGGTCGATGTCCGCGGCTTCATGGGAGAAGAAGCCCATCGCCCGGATCGGGGTGCGCGAACGCTCGTTCTCGGGTTCGTTCGGGTCCACCTCGAAGACGTAGCCGTGGCCGGTCGTGCGGTCTTCCTCGCAGGTCAGCCACGTGCCCCACGGGGTCGCCCCGCCCGCGCAGTTGTTGGTCGTGCCTGAGGAGGTTACGTAGTCCTCGATCTCCTTGCGGTCATCCAGGTTGACCACGATGCCTGTGGTTCCGCCGAGGGCGGCGGGGTCGTAGGGGTTCTTTCCGACCAGAGGATTGGGGTCTCCGACCCTCTGCTCATGGTTGCGAACCAGGACGGCCGTGTTGCGGCTTGGTCCAGGGAAGGCGGCCATGCCGTCGTGGTCTCCCGGCACGAGGCCGCCGCTAGAGAGCGGGGTGCCCTCCTTGGAGATCTCCCGGTACTGAAACCCGCGGGGCAGGTCGAGAATTCCGTTCCGATCAGGGACCAGTTCTCCGTAACCCGCCGAACCGCTAGCCTGCGACAGTACGCTTCCGCCGCCCAGTACGAGCGCTGCCGCACTCATGCCACCAACGCCTAGAAAGGCCCTTCGGCTGACGCGCCTGTCCCAGTTACCGCTGATGCCCACCACTTCCCCCCTTAATTCGTAGTTCCCAGCACGGAGTTATAGCAGGTTTCCTTAGGCATTTTGTTGCATGCCCACATATGTTCGGTTAACGGTGTGCGAAACGGTCGAAGATAGTCTGGCGGCTCCGTTGCGGAGAAGCCGCCGGGCTGCGATTCCACGGCCTGGCAGTTCGGGAACTTTCTCAGGCTAGGCCAGAGGAACCCCGAGGCGGTCGAAGGCGGCGGCCTCCAGCTCGCTCATTCCATGCCTCTGGGCTGCCTCCGAGAGTTTTCCGGAAACTTCTGGCCTCAGCCTCTGCGGCGGCTCGGCGTGGGCCATCATCCGCTGCCGAGCGACGTTGCGCGGCTCGAACGGCCCCCAGATGGCGTAGGTGATACCGGGGCTCTGGATGTTGACGAAGAAAGTCTGGCCGTCGGGCGAGAAGGTCGGACCGGCGAACTCCGAGCGCTCGCCTGGATCTCCGTCGGGCACGCCGGGGGAACTCTGTAAAGGCACACGGTTGTTGGCGAACACGTAAGACCCACCTTCTGGTGTGAAGCCTATGATGCGGTTGCCGTAGTCGCCGTCCTCGGCCACCCACAGGTCGCCCCACGGGGTAACGGTAATGTTGTCCGGGCTCTCGAGGCGGTTCTTGTCAGTACCCTCGTAGAAGAGTTCGATGGTGTTAGTCGAGGGGAGGTAACGGTAGATCTGGCCGAGCCGTCCCTCGCCGCCGGCGGTGTCGTCGAACCAGAACGCCCCTCCTTTGAAGTAGGCACCTTCGAGACGGTTGAAGCGCGTGGCGTCCACGGTCAACGCGTCGTCGCGCGGGGTTTCGGGGTTCACCGTGATCCAACGCACCGTAAACCGCTGGCCCAGGTCGATAAAGTCGGCGTCATCCGGCGCCTCGTCGAGCTTCGCGACCTGCAGCGTGCCGCCTTCTTGCAGCGCGCCAGGACGCACCCTGCGATTGTTGGGCAGGAACCGGTAGAAGTAGCTGCGCCGCGTATCGAGGTTCGGGTCATCATCGTCTATGAGACCTTCGAAATCGTCCTCGGTAAGGTAGGCGATGCCCGTCCTCGGGTCTATGTCTACGGCCTCGTGCGAGAACCGGCCCATATCCAGAATTGGCGTCTTCGACAGCCGGTTTTCGGGATTGTTCGGGTCCACTTCGAAGACGTAGCCATGCTCTCTTCTCCCGACGGTGGTGCGGTCCTCCTCGCAGGTCAGCCACGTGCCCCACGGGGTTGCCCCGCCCGCGCAGTTGTTGGTCGTGCCTGAGGAGGTCACGTAGTCTCGGATGACCCGCCGGTCTGGCCCGACCACCAGGGCCGTAGTGCCCCCGACCTGGTCGGAATCATAAGGCTTATCTCCCTCCAGCGGGTTGGCGTCGCCGATCCTTAGCTCGTGGTTGCGCACCAGGACCGTGGTGTCTCCCTCGCCCCTGAAGGCCGCCATGCCGTCGTGATCTCCCGGCACCGGCGTGCCGTCGGAGAGCGTCGAGCCCTCCTCGGAGATCACCCGGTATCTGAAGCCCTCAGGCAGGTCGAGCATCCCGCGTGGATCCGGCTGCGTCGGCCCGTAACCGGCGCCTCCGCTCGTCTGTCCCCTCGCTCCCGTAGGGTTGAGCAACAACGCCGCCGCGCTCAAGCCTCCCACACCCAGAAAGTCGCGTCGGCTGACACGCCGGTCCCAGTTGCCACCGATAGCCAAAGTACCCACCTCCATCTCACCTGCCCAATGAACAGAGGCAAGATTAGCAGGCAGATCGCTACGTGCTGTTACAAGCGTGTAAATTCGCGGTTAACTCTCAGAGTACTTGCTCGCCCCAAGCCACCGGGACGCAGGGTCCGTCTGAGGCCGAGAACGTATCCCAGCGAACTTCTTGGGTGCTGTGCACGGTCGCGCGAGTATTTTGCAAAGCGGGCTATCAGGGAGGTGGCATGCTTGCCGGTCCCCTGATAGCTCCTATCCTCTACTGGACCTCGACGACCAGATCCTGCGTTCCTGTCTCCGAGGCGTTGACGAGCACTTCCTTGCCCCTGTTGGTGTTACGAACCCTGTAGTCGGCATCATTGTCTTCGAGCTCGACCGAGCTGATCTCCGCGTCTCTCGGTACAGTGTGGCCGATGGTCAGGCTCTCCAGCGTGACGTCTGGTTCTACGGTGGTGATGTAGGTATTGTCCTCAGCCTTCGCCGAGACGGCGACGGAACCGTTACCCAGGCGGATGTTCTCGCCGGAGATGTCTGGGGTTTGCGGCGGAAGTTGCGGGACGACCTCGAGCTCGCCACGTCCCATGTCGGGCCTGACGCCGAGGTGCTGGTGGACGACCGGCCAGATCGTGCCGTAGGCACCCCACGCCTGTAGGACCATCGCACGCTCGTTGAACGGCTTGTCTATGGAGCGCCCGTAGTCCGGGGACGGGGCGATCTCTGGCATCGCGCCGGGCTGCTCGTCGGGGATGAGCTGAAGTCGGGCGTTAGCGTCAGTGTAGTGCCTCTGCTTATCCTTGCCGAGACGCCCGTAGTTGCCCTCGGCGACGGCCATGATCGCGGTGTTGAGCGTGAAGATGTTCCGCTCGCTCTGGACCTCGGAGATATGCTGGTCGCAGCTCGGGCCGGGGTTGCCGACCTCGGCCTCGGTGGGGCCGGTGCCTGTGTGGTACATCCCGAAGTCGTCCGTGTAGCAGCCGCGCTCCCTTTCCCTGAGTGCGCTCTGCCCGTGCTCTAGTGCGGCCAGACCTGGGACCGCCCGATCCCTATCGTTAGTCAGCTCGACCTCCATGGGTGTAGCCCCGATCCAATGCCGCTGGAAGACCTCCTCGTTGTCCGGGTTGCGCAGCGAGTCGGCGTATTGCGCGGCGCCCTCTTGTCCGAACCACCACGAGCCCTCGAACTCAGCTCTCATCGCACGGGCCTTGTCTTCGGCCCAGTTCGCCGTCTCCGTATCCCCCTTGCTCCTCGCCATGTCGGCGAGATCGTAGAGGCCGCGGATGGTGTAGACGGCGTTGTCGAGCTTCTCCTCGCCCATGCCCTCGCGCTCCACGTTGCCGAGGCCTTCGGGCCATCCGTCATTATCTTCGTCCAGTTCGCGGAAGATGTAGCGCATGTTCTTCTTGGTGAAGCCGTACATCTCGTCGCGGAACGCATCGTCGCCGGTCCAGCGCCAGATCAGGGCCACCGCAGAGGGAAATTTGGCCGTCTCGTCGGTGTTTCCTGCGTCTTTGTTGGAGCCGAAGAACACCGTCCCGTCGGTGACGACCTCGTGCACGACCTTGCCGGAATTTCCGTTATCTATGAGGCTTACTTTCTTGAGCGCCCGAAGGTGGTCTTTGATCGGCCCGAACTGCCCGACCGCGACGCTGGCGAACGCGGTGTACTCGCCGTCGGTGCCGAAGAGCCACTGGTAGTCAGGGAAGCCGGCGCCAAGGAAGCGCATCCTGTTGAGGTTTCCCTCAGGGTCTGGGTAGTTCGTGCCCGCGTTTGTCTCCCTGATCTCGAGGTCCTCTGCCAACTGCACGGAGTCGGCGAGGTTCTGCTTGCTCCAATCTATGGACCTCTGCAGCCTGCTGTGTCCGGGGAGGTCGAGCTCAGTCTTCTCCCGCTGCGCGAGCCTGCCTGAGACCTTGTCCGCAAGCAGTGCTTCTGGATCGGTGAGCGCGCCCTCGTGCTCCGCAAGGGCCGCGGCCCTCGCGCCGCCAGGCACGGGACCGCCTGCAGGACCGTCCACATCGGCTCCGGCGACCGCGAACCACACGATCTCGGTCGAGTTCGCCGGGACGGTGACATCATAGAGGAGCCGGCCGCCCTGACCCTCACCGTAAGCGGTGTCATCGCAGCGGGCGGGGGCGTTCTCGGGTGAAGCAGGACAAATCCTGGCCGGGTCTTGCGGGCCGCGGAAGTTCTCGCCGGTTCTGCTGCCCTTCGGGGTGAGGTTGGAGCCAACGACCGCCGCCCAGTCGTGCGGGAGGGCGTTCTCGGCTGGTGGTGTGCGCCGCTCCCGGAAGACCAGCCTGCCACCCTCGACGGCTACAGAGTCAGGACCGTTGAAGGTCTTCTGGTTGGGGGTCGTCTCGCCCCAGGGATAGGCGCCCATCAGCTCTGAATGGGCGTCCATTTTCAGGGTGAAGTTCTGGTTGGTGTCTCCCGCCGTGAACTCCAGGCCGACGAGCACGGCCCGCTTGCCGTCGGGCACGAAGTCCGTGCGGTCTATGGTAAGGCCCTCGCGACCGGGGAGGTCCATCTTCACGTGGCCGTAGCCGCTGGTGAATTTCGTAGCGGGTCCGATCCACTGGTTGCCTACACCGAACCAGATCCCATCTAGGAGCTTGATCGGGGGACTCCACACTCCGCCCATCTCCCCGCGGGTGTGGAACCCCATCGCCGGAAAACGCCCTGCCTGCGTGCCGACCACGTAAGCTCTGTCGCCGGTGGCCACGTAGCGGCGATCGTTGAGTCTGTCCTCTGTCGAGAGCGTGGGCGAGTCTGGGACGCTCTGTGCCGCAGCGGGTAAGGCTACCGAGAGCAAGACCAGAACAATGAAAAGACCCCAGGACAACGGACGCGGCATGCGTCCGCCTCCTGATGGGATAAGAGACCACGAACCACGCGGGGACCGGACAGACGAGTGCAAGTTGTTTCCCCTTCCTGTAAAGACCGCTTTTTCGAGCGTGAAACAAAGCTTACGTATTTGTGAGACCATCGTCAACAGGTAGACGGCCCTTTCATCCTCCCAGGTGCGCGTCGAGGAAGGCGACTATCTTGGGGTAGGCGTCGAGCCGGTTCTTTAGCTTGGCGAGGCCGTGTCCCTCGTCTTCGTAGAGCAGGTACTCGACCGTGCCGCCGTTCCTCCTCACGCGGTCCACGATCTGCTCCGCCTCCCCCACGGGCACCCGAGGGTCGTTCTTGCCGTGTACGACCATGAGCGGGGCCGTGATGTTTTCGGCCTTATGGATCGGGCTTATGGTCTCCAGGAAATCGCGGTTCTTCTCCAGCGAACCGTACTCGGGTTCGCGCAGCGACCGGCGGTAGCTGCCCGTGTTCTCCAGGAAGGTGACGAGGTTGGCGATGCCGACGATATCCACGCCCGCCGTCCACAGGTCCGGGTACTCTGTCAGGGCCGCTAGAACCATGAACCCGCCGTAAGACCCGCCCATGACGGCGATACACCCGTGGCCACGCTCCCTGAGCCAGTACGCCGCGTGCGCGAGATCACTTACAGAGTCCATCCTTAGTTCCACGTCGTCGAGGTGGTTATAGGCTTTGCCGTAACCTGTCGAGCCACGGATGTTGGGAAAGAACACAGCGTAGCCCCTATTCAGCAGGTACTGTGTCACGGGAGCGAACGCGGGCCTCGCCTGACTCTCCGGTCCGCCGTGGACGTTGACTACAACCGGCGCGTTCTCAGCCTCTGGTTCGTGGAAGAGCGCCGGTATCTCTCTCCCATCGAAGCTGGCGTAGCGCACGATCCGAGGCTTGCGGAAGGTGCGCGGCGGGATTCCAGCGGTCGAGGAGCGGGTGAGGCGTCTGGTCTCACCGTCGGGGAGATCCAAGACCCATACGTCGGGGTTGCGCCCGGGCGCGGTGAGGGTGAAGGCGAGCTTCTTCGAGTCGGGGGAGAACTCGAAACCGCCCACGATGCCTTCAGGTATCCGCGGGTCGGGCATCCTGCGTCCCCTGCCGTTGAAAAGCATCACGTCGGAGTAGCCGTCTACGTTACGGCCCGCGACGAGGTAACGGCCGTCCTTTGAGAGTCCGATGTCCTCTACGTCCCAATCATCCGGGGTGAGATAGTCGAGCGCCAACGTCGCGAGGTCGAGGCGGGCGAGGCGCAGGAACTCCCCGTCGCGGTCCGTGGCCAGGTAGACGCTCCTGCCATCTGGCGTCGCGTTCACCCCGGAGAAGCGTGCGTCGCCCTCGTGCGGGGTCAGGAGCCTGGCCTCGCCGCTTGACAGGTCGAGCAGATAGAGGTCGTTGTTCACGTTGGAGTGTTGGCGAGAGACGATCAGGGCTTCCCCATCATGGGCCCAGTCCGCCACAGTATGATAGCCGGAGACCTCCCAGACCGTCTCCGGCTCGCCTTCCGGGACGTCCTGCACGAAGACGTCGAAGTCCGTACCGTTTCGGCGGGTCGCGGTGTAGGCGGTGCGCCTTCCGTCGGGCGAGAAACCTCCAGGATAGTGTATGGATCCAGGATCTCTGGTGAGATCTGTAACCTCGCCGCTCTTTAGCAGGAAGAGCTGCGCGCGTTCGTTTCCGCCGGCGTCCATGCCGAAGAGGATCTCCTCTTCCGTCGGCGAGTACGCCGCATACGAGACACGCTCTTCATGGAAGGTCAACTGCTCGGGCCAGAAGGGTCCTTCGGCAGACATCTCCCAGACCTGGGGTACGCCGGTGATCTCCGTCAGGAAAGAGATCCTCTTTCCGTTGGGCGACCAGCCTGCGCCCCACGCTCCCCTGATCTTCAGGTACCGGCCGAACTCGTAAGACAATGGATCCCCCTAGCTCCATAAGGACGAGCAAAGATTAAAGCACACGAGGTCCCGGCCTCGTCCGTTATACTCGGGTTAGCCTGCCTGGAGGGAAGAGCTTGGTACTGAGACGTCTGCGGAGTATGTTCGGGGGATCTGAAACGGCCCACCAGGAGTCATCGCCCCTGTACGGGCTCGACGAGGCGGAACGGGAGAGGATCGGGACCCAAGAAGACCCTCTCCTTGCCTTCGAGGCCGCCATGCAGCGCAACGAGGAGGCCGAGCGGGCCGTCCAGGGAGGCGATACCGAACGTGCAATCGAGCTCTTCGAGACTAGCGTCTCCGAAAGGTTCGTAGGCGGCCACCCCTACGAACGGCTCGCCACCATCTACGAAAGCCGCCGCGAGCCCACGGAAGCGCTCAGGGTGTGCGAGGCCTTCATAAAGCTCGCCGCCAGCGGAAAGATGCCCCGTGGAGCCCAACGCTCCGCCGACCGCAAACTTCCCGAATTCGAGGCCCGCATCAAACGCTACAGGCGTTCGCTCGACAAGGGCCAATGATCTTCCGCCGGACAGTAGAATCCTCAATCGCCCATAGAGTAGGAACTTTGCGGTGGGAACACACTATAGTGTATCCAGGTCCGGCACGTAACTAAACCGTAACTAGTTCTTAACGGGAATGTAACTAGTTCACAAACAGGCCCCAAAAACGAAATGTGGTGGCTTGTAACTCGATTGTAACGTAGTAGGGTCTCCCCTTGTTGTGCAAACGAACTGGAGGGGGACTCCATGAAGTCTTTTCTCAAGGTGGTGTTGGTAGCCGGCGCGTTCGCCGTTTCGCTGGTTGCTTTTCAGGATGATGCTCTGGCCGATACCCAGCTAGCGAGCTGGTACGGACCTGGGTTGGAGGGCAATCTTACGGCGAGTGGGGACGTCTTCGATCCCTATGGTGAGTTCACGGCGGCCTCGCCGTACCTGCCCTTCGGCACGAAGCTGCTGGTGACCTACGGGGGCGCTTCCGTAGTCGTCGAGGTCACGGACCGTGGGCCCTACACTGGCGGCAGGGAGATTGACCTCTCCGCGGCTGCGGCCGAGGAGATTGGTCTGACCGCCTCCGGCGTCGACTACGTCGACGTGCAGGTCCTCAACTAGAGGTCCTCACCTAGCGGTCTTCGCCGAAGCACTGGCGAAACCTCAGAGCGGGCGCGGCAGAGATGCCGCGCCCGTTTCTGTTTGGGCAGCATTGCCGGCGCTGCGACCAGCCGCGCTCGACGGCGAAGATGGCGAGCTGCGTGCGGTCCCTCAGGCTCAGCTTCCGCAGTACTTTGGAGACGTGGTTGCGGGTCGTCCCTACGCTTATATAGAGGGCGCTGGCTATCTCGGCGTCGGTGGCCCCGGATCCCACGAGCGACGCCACCTCCAACTCCCTCCCGGGAGCGGGACACCGCCGCCGGTGGGCGACCGCTTGATCTCGGAGGCCACCCACGGGTGGACTTCATCGCCTAGCACGGTCTCGACCTGCTCCGAGAGCGCCTGCCCGGTTCTCCGGCCCATGGTTCCAGTTTCTCACGGCAAAGCGAACCGTCGTGCGCACGCGAGTCTGGTCTGCGCGTTTCGTCGGGGTAGCGGCGGGCATATAATCAGGTAGCGGAGGAAGACCGAGAGGGCGGAGGAAAGTGGAAGATCGACTACAGGGGGTCAGGTTCTTCGAGTTCCTGACCGAGGAGGAGCGCGAGGAGTTCGCGGAGGTGGCAGAGCCCGCATCTTTTGGCCCCGGCGAGAGCATCATCGAGGAAGGCGCCGAGCAGGAGAGCCTGTTCGTTCTTGCCTCGGGCACGGTCGAGGTTAGGAAGAACCTCTCTAGTGGAAGGAGCAGGGTTCTGGCCGAGATCGACGCCTCGCGCGCGAGGACGGTCGTCGGGGAGAGAGGACTTCTCGGGGAGAGCGGGGCGTCAGCGAGCGTCACAGCCATAGGCAGGGTCGAGGCGGTAAGGATCCCACGCGCAACCTTCAGGCGCATGGTCGAAGAAGGTAGGCCCGCGGCCTTCAAGCTCTCCTACCGCATCGCCCGCACCCTCGCGAGGAGGCTCACGCGCCTCGACGAGGAGGTGGTTGAGGCGATCCGGGAGCTCGAGCGTACGGGGGAGACCGACATCGAGGCCTTCAGTGACCGCTTGATCACTGACTGGTCCGTGTAGGGGAGGTCCGTTAATGCGACAGACGCCAGACCTTGGGGACGTGCCCATCTTCAGGCACCTCGACGCCGACGAGCGGGCAGAGTTCGAGGACCTTCTGGAGCCGGCGATCTTCGAAGCCGGGCAGATGATGTTCAGGGAGGGTTCCCCCGAGGAGCGGTTGTACGTGATCGTCTCGGGGACCGCCGAGGTCTACAAGACGGTCCTCCCCGGACGCAGGCAACACCTGGCAACCATCGAGGCGCCGACCGTCGTCGGTGAGATGGGACTGCTTACCGAACCCCGCGCCGCGGCGAGCGTCGAGGCCGTGACGAGGGTCGAGGCGCACGGCGTGAGCAGGGACCAGCTCCTGGAGATGCTCGACGCCGACTCCCCCGCCGCCTGCAAGCTCGTCTACGAGATCGGCCGCACCCTCGCCGAACGTATGGCCGCGACCAACGCGACCGTCGCCGAGGTTATCTCCCAGATCGAGAACGCAAGAGCGTCCGATGACATAGACCTCTTCAGGGACCAGCTCGTACAGGATTGGAGTTTTTAGCGGTTCGCAACGCGAACCGCTGCTCAGGATTCTTTGTCGGAGGCCGGTTCCGGTACCAGGGGCCGCCTCGTGTGCTCGTCGGTGCTCTGTTCCAGCCTCTCCACGGCCTTGACAAGGTCTCCCATGCCCTTGCGCCTTACGAGACGGGTGTCTTTGTAGAGGAACGGGTTCAGCTTCCACTGGCTCTGGTACAGGTCGCCCGAGAGGTCTCTGTATCTGACGGTAACGTGGATGCCGTTCTGGAGGTCTCTCGATTCCAGAAAAGGCAGGAGGGAGCCCAGCTCGTCCCAGTAGCAGGTGATCTCACCGTGCGGCGGCAGGAAGTCGAGCCCGAACTTGAAGTAGGGAAGATCAGAGACCACGAAGCCGTTGGAGCTCTCTAGCGGCGCGGAGAACTCGAACTTTATGTCCCTGGCCGCGCCCTCGCTGACGTTGCGGATCGCCACGTCTAGCTCGGGCAGGCTGTCATAGTCCTCCTGCACTATCACGAGCGGACGGCCCATCGCCGTGCGCTGGGCGCGCATCTCCTGCAGCGTGGTCTGGCTCACCCGCCACGTGAAGTAATACCCGACGGCTAGCACGATCACAAAGAGCAAGTTGGTCACGGAGGTGACGACCTGGGCCAGCGTTACGACGTCCACGAACGGTACCTTATCCGAAGTGAAGGCTACAGGCATCAGGTAGGGCCGTTCTGACCGCACCCAGGAGGCGTGTGCGGTACGGGTGACACTGCCCGATTTTCGCTCGCCTTACATTCGAAGATTCGCCTGGAGCGTCCCCTGCCGAAGCCTGTAACCTAATAACCTGGCACTGGCACCTGGTCGAACATCTCCCGGTCTGCGCCGCAGTCTGGGCACTTTTCGGGCAGCTCGCCCTCGACGCGGTAGCCGCAGTTGGTACAGGCCCAGTTGATGGGCTCGGATTCGCCCTCTACCTTTTGGGTATCGTCGGTCATTCCTGATCCTCCTCTGTGCGCTCAGGGGTCATTATGGCACCGGCATGGACGGGGTTCACGCCGATGCTAGACTATCCGCGCCCGCCGTCCCGATACGAAAGGTCCTCGACACATTGCCGACCGGTCGCTCTATAGCCGCGCGCCTCTCCGACCGTTCACGGGGAGCGCCGCCGACGGCGCTCGTGCTCTTCTCCATAGTCTCCGTCCAGCTTGGAGCCGCCATAGCCAAGAACCTCTTCGACTCTCTGGGTCCAGGCGGCACGGTCTTCTTGAGGATTTCGTTCGCCGCGCTCGTGCTGCTCCTGTTGGTGCGCCCCAAGCTAGACGGGTATGACAGGGCCGGATACCTCGTCGCCGTACTCTTCGGGCTCACGCTCGCGGGGATGAACCTTTCACTTTACCTGGCCATCGACCGCATACCCCTCGGCGTCGCCGTTACGCTGGAGTTCGTGGGACCTCTTGGTGTGGCCGTTGCCGGCTCCAGGCGCCCTCTCGACCTGCTATGGGTCGTGCTTGCCGCAGCAGGCATCCTCCTGCTCGCCCCCCTCGGCCTCTTCGGGGGGATGGACCTCGACCCCGAGGGCGTGTTCTTCGCGCTGCTGGCCGGTTTCCTCTGGGCTTCGTATATCCTCCTGAGTGCCCGTACGGGAAGCGCTTTTCCGGGCGGGACGGGGCTCGTGATCGCGCTCTGCGTAGGGACTCTCGTCCTCGCTCCCATCGGGGTAGCGAGCGCCGGCTACGCCCTGCTCGACCCCAGGCTCCTCCTTGCCGGCTTCGGTGTGGCGATGCTCTCTTCGGCAATTCCTTTCTCGCTAGAGCTCGAAGCGCTGCGCAAGATCCCCGCCCGCGTCTTCGGCGTCCTGATGAGCCTCGAACCGGCCGTGGCCGCGCTCGCCGGCCTCATCGTCCTCGGTGAGAAGCTGGAGATGCGCGCCGTGGCCGCCGTCGCCTTCGTGACCGTCGCCGCAGCCGGTGCCTCTCTCTTTGGCAGAGGCGAAAAAGGCCGGTGAGAACGTGGTGGCGAGGGTTTTCACCATCCGTACAATAGGGAAGCTGAAGAGTCTGCCCGAGTAGCAGGAGGGAGTATCTGTGGCCGCTGAGGGACGGGACGTATCTGGGGTAGCGCTGGTCACAGGCGGTGCCCGCGGCATCGGGTTCGAGGTCGGACGCCAGCTAGCGCAGCAAGGGATGACCGTGATTCTCGGCGCGCGTGGCCCCAAGAAAGCCAGTGCCGCCGCGGAAAAGCTGGCGCAGGACGGCCTAGACGTACGGGCCGGGGTCCTGGACGTTACCGACAACGAGAGCGTGGCGGAACTCGCCGCCTGGGTAGAGGGAGAGTTTGGCCGGCTCGACGTGCTTGTCAACAACGCCGCCGCTTTCGCCGACTGGACGGAGACGGCGTCGGGTGCGGATCTAGAATCCTCCCGACAGGTCTTCGATACCAACCTGTTCGGTCCCTGGCGGGTCTGCCAGGTGTTCTTGCCTCTCATAAGGCTCAGCCAGCACGCCCGTATCGTCAACATCTCCAGTGGAGGGGGTTCGCATGGCGAGCCGCAGTTCGGTCTTGCGGTGGGCGGTGGGGCGGCGGCAAGCTACGGAATCTCCAAGGCGGCGGTAAACGCCTTGACCTCCAAGCTGGCAGCCGAGCTCGAAGGCACTGGCATCCTCGTCAATTCTGTCGACCCCGGCCTTACCGCGACGGCGCCTGGGATGGAAGAGATGGGGGCGCGTCCGATCCCCGAGGGCGCGGCCAGCGTGGTCTGGGCCGCAACGCTCCCCGACAACGGCCCGACCGGCGGCTTCTTCCGCGACGGGGAGCCCCTGCCCTGGTGAGCACACCCGAGCGCGTCCTGACGCTACGCGAGCTGAACCGGGCCACGCTCGCCCGGCAGATGCTTCTCGACCGGGAGGATGCTTCCGCCCTTGCGGCGGTAGAGCGCGTGCTCGGCCTGCAGGCCCAGGTCACGAGCCCTCCCTACGTCGGGCTGTGGACCCGCCTCGAGAAGTTCAGGCGTGGGGATCTCACGCGGCTCATGCTGGAGCGGCGCGTCGTCCGGGCGACGCTCATGCGCGCGACGCTACAGCTGATGACGGCGAACGACTATCTGCTGCTGCGCCCCGCGCTTCAGCCGGCGCTCACGCGCTCTATGAGATCTATAGCCGGAAAGCCCCTCGACGGGGTGGACATCGACCGGCTAGTCGGGGCGGCGAAAGAGTTCTTCGAGGAAGAGCCGCGCACCTTCGCGGACCTGCGTCCCTTGCTGTCGGACCTCGAACCCGAAAGGGATCAATCGGCCCTGGCCTACGCGGTAAGAACCCAGCTTCCGCTCGTGCAGGTGCCCTCCGGCGGCGCGTGGGGCTACTCGGGAAAGGCGCCCTTCACCACCCCCGAGCGCTGGCTCGGCGGTCCACCCTCGGGTTCGGAAGACCCGCGTTCCCTCGTGCTCCGGTACCTGGCCGCGTTCGGACCCGCAACGGCCAGGGACGTCCAGACGTGGTCTGGCAGGACGCAGCTCAAGCAGCCGGTAGAGGAGATCAAACCAGAACTCCGGATCTTCAGGGACGAGAACGGTAACGAGCTGCTCGACCTCCCAGACGCACCGCTGCCCGAAGGGGACACTCCGATCCCACCCCGCTTCGTGCCCGACTACGACAATCTCGTGCTCTCTCACGTCGAAAGAAGACGCGTGATCTCCGAGGAGCACCGCAAAAGGGTCTTTCTCTCGGCGGCCAGGGTCAGGGCTACTTTCCTCATCGACGGCTTCGTGCGCGGCGCGTGGAAGGTCGAACGGGCCAGGAAAATGGCGACTCTGTTGATCGAACCGTTCGAGCCCTTATCCAGGGATGACCGCGACGCTCTGAGCGACGAGGGTGAGCGTCTCGTACGGTTCCTGGCGGAACCCCAGGGTGCCGAGACCTTCGAAGTCCAGTTCGTATAGTCAGATACGACCGGGAGGCCTGCGATGGGCGAAGCTGTGATAAGGCCTGGCGGACCCGCGGACGTCGAACTGGCGGTCGCCGTGTGGCTCGCCGCCAACACCGCCAGACGCGAGGGATTGCCTCCTCCTCCCGAGGCGAAAGCGCGGGCACGCGGTCACGTCGGCAATCTCGCCGCGTTCCTCCTCATCGCCGATGATGCCGGTGAAGTCGTGGGTATGGCGCTGGGCGTGCAGGCGCTCTCCGACGACGGGATCGGACCACCCGTACCAGGACTCTGCCACGTCTCGATGGTCTTCGTCGCGCCCAACCGCTGGGGCGAGGGTTTAGGCGGACGGTTGGTCGACGCTCTACTGAAAGAAGCGCGGTCGCGGGGCTACGACCGCGCCTAGTTGTGGACCCAACACGACAACATCAGGGCCAGACGGCTCTACGAAGGTCGTAGTTTCAGGCCGAGTGGTCGTGAGAAAGAAGAGTTCGGGGAGCTTATCGTACACCACGAGCGTGCCCTGCCGGAGACGTTTTGATCCGCGGTCACGATTGGTATCAGGCGGTCACCCTTCGGCACGCGTCGCCAACTCGACCGTCATCAGCGGCAGTACGCGACTTTGGCCTTCTATCTCGTAGACGTTCTCTCCGGTGCGCTTCGCGCCCATCTTGAGGTAGAAGCCCTCGGCGTTCGGGTCGGCTTCGATGTCCACGATGCTAGCTCCCGCCGAGGCGGCTCCGCGCATGGCGTGTTCGAACAGCAGGCGTCCGCAGCCTGAGCTGATCCAGGACGGCAACACCCACAGGTGCTCGAGCTCCAGCTTGCCCCCCGTCCCCGTGAGGGCGTAGAAGGCGAACGGTTCGCCGCCGGAAACCGCCGCGTAAACCTCGTTGTCTTGGACGAATCGTGGGATAACAGTCAGGCTCTCGCCCCAGTGCTCGATCCAACGTTCCGGATACCCCCAGTGCCGCTTCGCGGCGAAGGCGATGCTCGTGAGGGCGCCGGCATCATCGGGCCTCGCGCGCCGGATGTTCACCTTACTGACCACCGAGAAACAACCTGATGCCAGAAAGCTACTTTCTCCACTCGCGCGAGATAGTTGCCTCGACCTCGACGGGCACCTTCTCGAGGATGTCCTCCCCGGCTCTGACCATCGCCGCCTGCGTCTTCTCGGAGACTTCCTCCGCCCGGTTCTCGGCACACTCTACGACGAACTCGTCGTGGATGGAGTTTATGAGGCGGGCGTCCATCCCTTCGAGGTCTTCGCGAACGTAGACGAGGGCCAGCTTGGCTATATCGGCCGACGATCCTTGAATGGGGTAGTTCATTGCCTCGCGGCGCATCGCGCCCCGGTCGTCGGCCACGGGGTCGTTGCCGAACTTGCGCACCCGTCCGGCGAGGGTTCTCAGGGTCCTGTCTCGCATGGCGCGGTTGGCGGTGCGCTGCAGAAAGCGCTGGACCTTCGGGTAGTTGGCGAAGTACTCGTCTATGAGCTGGCGGCCGCGCTCCTCGTCCGTGCCGAGTTGGGCTGAGAGGCTGCGGGCTCCGCGCCCGTACATCAGGCCGAAGTTTATGCGCTTGGCGTCCGAGCGCTGGTCTTTGGTGACCTGCTCCATCGGGACGCCGTACATCGTCGCGGCCGTAAGGCGGTGCAGGTCGTCGCCCCGCTGGAAAGCGGTGACGAACGCCGGGTCGTCCGAGACCTCTGCGAGGATACGAAGCTCTATCTGGGAGTAGTCGGCGATGACTAGCGTATGCTCTTCCTCGGCGACGAAGCAGGATCGAAACTCGTCCTCGTGTGGTATTTGTTGAATATTTGGTGCGGTGCAGGCCAACCTTCCGGTAGGGACGCGGCACTGCAGGAAGTTGGCGTGGATACGGCCGGTCTTCGGGCTTATGAAGCCGGGGTAGGTCTCCAGGTAGGTGCCGAGTTTTTTCTGCAGCTCCCTGTAGTCGAGCAGGGCTTTCGCCGCAGGGTGGTCAACCTTGAGAAGGGTCCAGACTTTCGTGTCGGGGAGCTCTATGCCCAATGTTCTGAAGGCGTCGGTGATCTGCTTGGGGCTGTTGAGGTTTAGCCGCGGCCCGAGTCCTTCGAGAGGCAGCACGCCTTCGGGCGGAGGGAAGAATGACTCCAGGCGCTCGGCGGCCAGATCGCGCCGCTCGCGGACCGTTACCTCGAGCTCTCTCCACTTCTTTACGTCGAGCTTGACGCCGGCGAGCTCCATCTCGGCTATCGTGGCCACGGCCGCGAATTCTATGCGTGAGATCCGGCCGAGCTCCTCGGCCTCAAGCGCCTCGGCGAGCCGCTCGCGCAGGGGCAACAATACTGCAGCGTCCCTTGCGGCGTACTCGAGCTGGGCTTCGCTCAACTTTCCCGACCAGTCGCTCCTCTGCTTGGACTTATCGAGAGGTTCATCTACGTAACGCTCTGCTACGGCTTCCAGTGAGTAGGACGCCGCGTAGTTGCCGCCGGCTAGAACCTGGGCGGCGAGCATCGTGTCGAAGACGGGCGAGAGCGAGATGTCGTGCAGGGCGTGCAGGAATTGGTAGTCGAACTTGAGGTTGTGACCCACTTTTATCGGACCGTCCTCAAGTACCTCCCTTAGCGGCGAGAGGTCGGTGACCTCGAAGACGTCTACGACGAATGTCTGTTCTGGCGTGGCGAGCTGGAGCAGGCGCACCCCGCCGTCGCGGGGGGAGAGCGCCGTGGTCTCGAGGTCGACGCCGACGGTTTCGGCATCTTGCAGCGCCTTCGCCACGGTGGCAAGGTCTTTCTCAGCCGTGACGAGACGGTAGCTCTGGGTTCGTTCTTCCACCACCCGATTCTAGCAGGGAGAGGGGTATGGGATCACAGCACTGGGCGCAGCGTGGGGTACACTCAGAATGATGGGTGGATCGTTCAAGATAGGACGCGTTTTCGGGATAGACGTGAAGGTGCACTGGAGCTTCTTCCTACTCCTGGCCTTCTTTGGCTACCTCGCGTTCAGGGATTCCGGCAGCCTGGTGAACGCGCTCGTCACCGTCGGCATCGTCGTCGCGCTGTTTTTCTGCGTGCTTCTCCACGAGTACGGCCACTCGCTAGTGGCCATTCGCCTCGGTAGCGAGGTCCAGGACATCACGCTCCTGCCCATCGGTGGTCTCGCCAGAATGAAGTCTCTGCCGGAGAGGCCCATCGACGAGGTCAAGGTAGCCGTGGCCGGGCCGCTCGTCAACGTGGTGCTGGCCCCTATCTTTTTTGGCCTCGCCGTTCTCTTCGGGGGCAACCTCTCCCTTCCGACGGACATCATCTCGGGGGTAGACTCCTTAGGCCAGGTCTTCGTCGCCCTCGGCACCATCAACATCGCGCTCGTGGTGTTCAACATGATCCCGGCCTTCCCGATGGACGGTGGACGCGTGCTGCGCGGCCTGCTCGCCACGCGCCTCGGGGCCGTGCGGGCAACGGAGATCTCCTCGACCATAGGACAGGGTTTCGCCATCCTCTTTATCCTCGTCGGGTTCCTCGGCCAGAATTTCCTGCTCGCCATCGTCGGCTTCTTCGTCTTCCTCGGCGCGAGCGGCGAGGCCCAGCTCGTGAGGCAGCGGGAGCAGATGCGCGGGCTCACCGTCTCCGACGTCATGGGCACCAAGCACAGGACCGAAACCGTTACGCCCTACCACAACTTCGGACAGGTACTCGACTCCGTCATCCACGGCTATCAGGAAGACTTCCCCGTCCTCGACGAAGATGGAAACCTCGTCGGCATCATCACGCGCGGCGAGATCATGGCCGCTGCCCACTCCCCAGGCCGCTACGACACCGTCCGCGACCTGATGAAGACCGAGTTCCCCACCATCTCACCCGACGCCGACCTCTTCACAGATGGCAATCGCATCCTGCAGGAGAGCGGCCTGAGGGCCCTGCCCGTCGTGAAAGACGGGAACCTTGTCGGGATGCTGACCGTGGACGACGTGGGCCAGGCCGCCCTACTGCGTGACCTTCGCAAACAGCGGTGAGCGAGGGCGTCTCACGAAACGCCCCTACCCGCGTGGTCTCCTTGCTCCCGAGCGCCACCGAGATGGTCCACTTCGCCGGCGCCCGCGACTCGGTGGTCGGCGTTACCCACGAGTGCGACTATCCGCCCGGCGTCGAGGAGCTCCCGAAGCTCACGCGCAGCAAGATAGAGGGTAAAAACGTCTCACGAATGGCCCCCTCCTTGACCAGCGCCGAGATAGACGCGGCCGTAAGCGCCCTCTCGGACGAGGGCAGCATCTACGCGCTCGACGCTTCTCTTCTCCAAAGGCTCGCCCCCGACCTTGTCATTACCCAGGGCCTCTGCGAGGTATGCGCCGTCTCCATAGACGTGGTCGAGGTCGCGGTCTCGGGGATGGATGGAGCGCCTGAGGTACTCTCGTTGAATCCCACTTCGCTCCGTGACGTCCTGGACGATGCTGTCAGAATCGGCGAAGCCGTCGGGTATAGTGAGCAGGCCCGCACGAAGGTCGCCGCGATCGAAGAGAGGTTGACCCGTGTGGAGGACACGGTAGCCGGTCTTCCCCATCCCAGGGTCGGGTGTATAGAGTGGATCGATCCGCCGTTCTCCGCCGGACACTGGGTACCCGAGATGGTCGGCCTTGCCGGTGGAGAGGATGTTCTGGCCGATCCAGGCGAGCCTTCCGTACGTCTTAAATGGGATGCAGTCTTCGAAGCCGCCCCTGAGGTCCTTATCCTCATGCCCTGCGGCTTCGATGTGGTCCGGACGGCTCGCGAGGCTCGTGCTTTGTACGAGATCCCTGGGTGGAAAGACCTTCCGGCCGTTAGAGAAGGGCGGGTGTGGGCTGTGGACGCCAACTCCTATTTCTCCAGGCCCGCGCCGCGGCTCGTCGACGGGGTCGAGATCCTGGCGCACATTCTCCACCCCGAAGCATTCCCCGACCCGCCGAGGCGGGAGGATGCGAGGCGTCTACAGCGTGTAAGGGTGGTTCACGTGTGGTAGGGGCGGTTCGCGAACGGCCCCTACGCCGTCGTGCGGGTTTCGGTTCCCGATTTAACCATGTGTTTCGTCATGTCGAGGGACGGTCGGATAGGTCTTTGCGGACCACCATCACGGAGCACCTGGCATAACGGGTGACGCTCTCTGAGACCCCACCCATCAGGAAGCGTCGCATCCTGCTGAACCTGCCGCTAAGGCCCTGATTACCGACCACGATCAGGCCGGCGACTATCTCTTCGCTGAGGCGAAGGATCTCCTCGGCGGGACGCCCCATCCGCAGGTGGGTTTCTTCTATCTCGCCCCCGATCTCCTCGATCTGTTCGAGTTGAGCGTCAAGCAACCTCCGGGCCACTTGGCGGATCTCCTCCGTCGATGGCGTTGGCGGGGGAGGGCCCGAGGCCGGAGGGGGGTAGACCGGCAACGACTCGCCCACATGTACGATGTGAAGCTCCGCGCCAGTCTCGTTCGAGAGATCGACGGCGGCCTGTACGGCCAGAACCGCGTCCTCGGAACCGTCGGTGGCTACCAGGATCTTTGCCGGAAAAGTACTTATCCCTGTCTCCTCAGGTGCATTCTCATCTGGTCGTTGTTCGGCTCGTCGCGTAGGCCCTATTAGTACCTCCGCGAACAGATAAGCAAACGGAATGCGGCTAAAGATGCACGGCTCAGGGTAAGCAACCCGCTGGGACGCATCAAGAAAAGTTGGACCTTGCTCTCCGGCCGGTAGAGAGGAGTATTGGGTGAGCGATGCGAGCGCAGTTGGCAATGCCGTAGAGAGTCGCATTCCATCGCGGATGGACAGGTTGCCGTGGGCCCGGTGGCACTGGTATGTGGTCCTGGCCCTCGGGGTCACCTGGATCCTCGACGGGCTCGAGGTAACTAAAGTCAGCAACATAGCAGGCGTGCTCGTAACGCCGGAGTCGGGACTCGCCTTCACTGAGGGCCAGATCGGGCTCGCGGCAGGTATCTACATCGCGGGAGCCTGCACGGGTTCGATCTTCTTCTCCTATCTCACCGACCGGTTCGGGCGTAAGAAATTGTTCCTGATCACGCTCGCCGTATACTTGATCTTCAGCTTCCTCACGGCCTTCTCGTGGAACTTCTGGAGCTTCGCCGTGTTCCGCTTTATGGCTGGCACGGGCATCGGCGGCGAGTACTCGGCGATCTACTCTGCCGTGGACGAGCTTATCCCGGCGAGGTTCAGGGGTCAGGTCGCACTCGCCATCAGCGGCAGCTACTGGATCGGGGCGTTGTTCGGGTCGGGGCTCTCGATCTTGCTGCTCAACCCCAACTTCATTAGCCAGTACTACGGCTGGAGGGTGGCGTTCTGGCTCGGGGCTGCACTGGGGTTGTGCATACTCCTGATCCGACGCTACGTTCCCGAGAGCCCGCGCTGGCTCGTGACCCACGGCCGCAACGAGGAGGCCGAAGAGACTACAAGATACATAGAGGAAGAGGTGCGCGGGGAGACCGGCAGGGAGTTACCCGAGGTCGAGGGGCCCGCGCTCACCATTGAGCAGCGCAAGAGCATAGGGTTCGGTATCATCCTGCGGGCGATGTTCCAGATGTACCCGAAGCGTACCATCCTCGGGCTGACGCTTATGGCATCTCAGGCCTTCCTCTACAATGCCATCTTCTTTACCTACGCGCTGGTTCTGACGCAGTTCTATGGTATCGCGGCTAGCGCCATACCCTACTACCTCATTCCGTTCGCGATCGGCAACATACTCGGTCCGTTGCTGCTCGGGCGCCTCTTCGACACGGTGGGCAGGGTGCCGATGATTGCGGGTTGCTACTTCGTTTGCGGCGTGCTGATGACCCTGACCGGCTATCTGTTCTACATAGATGTCCTGACGGCCGTGACCCAGACGGCCATGTGGTGCATCGTCTTCTTTTTCGCCTCGTCCGCCGCCAGCGCCGGCTACCTGACGGTAAGCGAGATCTTCCCGATGGAGATCCGGGCGATGGCGATAGCCCTTTTTTACTCTATAGCTACAGCGATCGGCGGCATCTCGGGCCCCATCCTGTTCGGCAACATTATCGGTACCGGCAACGCTACGAACCTGTTCATCGCTTACGTCGTCGGCGCGGGGTTCATGATCTTCGCCGCCGTCGTCGAGCTGGTGCTCGGGGTGAGGGCCGAAGGGAAGTCCCTGGAGAACATCGCGACGCCGCTCACCGCTATAGAGGAGGCGACCGGCAAGAGCGCCGCGAGCGGCGCCACGTGATAGCAGTCGGGTTTCGGCGGTCAGCAATCAGCACTTTGTTTTTGGCCGCCCGCTAGAGGCTGACGGTTTATGAGTGGCGCTGCTCGCACCGGCGGTGCCTATTCGCTAGACTCTCGGCCATGAAGACCGTGATGGAGGAGCTAGAGGCGCTTGTCGCCAGGGTGGGGACGCACCCCGTCTACGGGTACACCCACTGCCTTAGGGTCTACGCCCTGGCGGAGGAGCTCGCGGCCCTGGAGGAAGTCTCCTACGACACTGAGATACTGCGCGCGGCGGCCCTGCTGCACGACATTGGGCTCTACAAGGCTTACGCCCGACGGGAGCCTGCCGACCATGCAAAGCGCTCGGCTATTGTGGCCGGTCGCATCCTTCAGGACTGGGACTTTCCCCCGCAGGCGAGCCAGGCTGTGATAGAGGCGATCGAACACCACCCGCCCGGCATCCCGGGCGGCGTAGCATCAGAAACCATCCTCCTCAAGGACGCGATCGGCCTCGACTACCTCGGCGCGATAGGTGTCTCCCGTATGCTGGCCATGGTCGGCACGGAAGACGATGTGCCCGACATTCCGACGGCCATCTGGAACGCGGAGAGCTTGCGGCAGAAGATCCCAAACCTCCTCGTCCTACAGAGCAGCAAGGACCTGGCCGCCCGGCGTATGCGCGAGATGGAGGATTTTTTCGAGGACCTGAGGGACGCGACGGCGAGGCTCAAGCTGTTGTAGCCGGTTCCGACCGGGCCGTCTTACCGATTGCGCTCCATCAGTCCGTTGGAAGGCACGGAGGCGGGGTCGAGGATTTTCCTGGTGCGCTCGACGCCGCTGACGGGTAGCTCATCGGGGTCGATCAAACCCGCCTGCACGAGCACCGTGGCCTGGTCCCAGTAGATATGCTCGCTCGCTATCTTTCCGTGCTGAAACGCGACCACTACGACCATGATGACTTCGATATGCTTGCCCGTCGGGGTAACTCCGGGTAGCAACCAATCCATCTGGATATCGTGGGTGAAAGCGTAGACTAGCTCGTCTACCACCCTGTCGTTGCCGATGGTACGCGAGATCGGGGTGATCTCGTTCTCCGCGGGCTGTTGCGGGATAAACCGCTCGGCGTAGAACTTTCTTACCTCCTCAAGCCCCACGCCGCCGGTCATCACGGGTGCGTGGTTGACGTAAGGTTCTTCTACCATGGTCTCGAGCGTACCCTCGACGCTGCTGGTCTCGAACTCGGACCGCATGTGCTCGTCCCAGAGGTCAGACATCGTGCTCTGGGCGGGGGTTAGGACCGTGCTTTCTTCTTGCATAGACCGCACTCCTTGCTCGTAGTGCCTGCTGGTCGAAACCATAGGACACTTTACGAAAAGGTCGAACTTCTTTGCAAAGCATGTTAACACGCTGCCAGGCTTCGCCTGGCAACTAGTAAGAACTTCAGCGCGACGGCATTAGCGTGCTCGTGAGCCCTTGCTGCCACGCTGACTAGCTCAAGAGGAAGTAAACACCAGCGGCGAGGCTGACGGCCCCGATCACGAGCATCCTCACGCCGGCGATGACGTGGATGCCGCGTTCTGAGATCGGGCCGATTCCACCCGTCTGGTCCTTTCCACCGCGCAGGAGAGCGTAGATCGCGAAGCCCAGGCACGCTAGCCCCGTGACGGTCAACAGCAGCCCGAAGGCCAGGGTAGCAGGCAAGCTAACCCTGCCCGTTTCTCCTCTCGCGCACCATGCGGGAGAGGAGGGTACGGAAGCGCGGGTCGGCGTGCAGGGGCGCAAACTCCAGCGCGCTCCTGAAGTGCTCGACGTCGCTCTCCCCGGCTTCCACGGCCCGCTCGATGTAGTCGAGGGCTTCGCCGAACTCGCCGCGGCGGGCCTGGATGCTGGCGAGAGCGGAGAGGGCGGGGGAGTATCTCGCGTCGGCGGCGATGGCCCGCTCGAGGATCTCCTCGGCGACCTCGAGGTCGTCGGCCGTGTAGTAGAGGCTCGCGTACGAGTAGAGGGTGCGGGGGTTGGCGGGGTCGGCCTTGAGCGACTCCACAAAATGCTCTTCGGCCCTCTCCATCCGCCCCCTGCGCTCGTTGATGATGCCGAGCTCGAGGTGGGCCTCAGGGTTCTCGGGGTCGAGGGAGAGCACGGCCTCGTACGCTTCCGCCGACCCTGCATCGTTCCCGAGGGCGAGCCTCGCCTCCCCGAGGGTTACGAGGTGCCGGATCTCATCCCGCCCCAGCGCCACGGCCTCCTCGGAGAGCCTGAGCGCCTCCGGGAGATCCTTTCTGACGGCGAGCAGATGGGCGGCCAGCTCGTCCCTGATCTCCGGCGAGCCGGGACAGTCATCCAGGCCCCGCCTGAACGTGGTCTCGGCCCTCTCCAGAAAACCATTTCGGGCGTGGCAGATCCCCAGGTTCGCGTGCGCCTCCCACCAATCGGGCGTGCCTTCTATGACCTCTTCGTAGGCGACAACGGCCTCAGCGTAGCGGCCGAGCATGTCGAGGGCGTTGGCCCTGAAGGTGCGTGCGCCGCTCTGCTGCACCTCGTCCCCGGCCGCCTCGATCGCCTTCTCGAAGAACTCCAGCGCCTCGGCGTAGTCGGCGGCATCGAAGAGGGTCAGGCCGGCGTTTATGAGCATGTCGGCGTCCTCGGGCACGCGGTTCGTCCAGCGCTCGAAGGTTGCCTTGGCCAGCGCCGGCTCCCCCATATACCCGTAGTAGCGGCCAAGCTCCACGTAGGCATCAGGGTAGCCCGGGTCCGTCTCTATGGCCCGCTCGAGGTGGTGCACGATCTTGAACGGCTCGTCGCGCGCGAGAGCGACGAGGGCAAGCCCCATCCGCGGCGCGACCCACTCGGGGTCGAGCTCCAGGGAGTCGAGGAAGCTGGCCTCGGCCTCCTCCAGTCGCCCGAGGTTCAGCAGGGCGCGCCCCACGGCCTCGATGACCTCGGGGTTCTCGGGCGCGGTGTCGAGCGCCTGCTCGAAACGGGCGAGGGCCTCCTCTACCAGGCCCTCGCTCGCCATGGTCTCTCCCTGCTCCAGGTATTCGTCGAAGTCCATGGTCCTCATTAAATCAGATGGGACGCGGTGAGGATGTGTACAATCTGCCGCGGAAACCCGACGGAAGGGGCGTCTACATGAAGAACCCGCCCGCTCTCACGCGACTCGAGATCCGCTACTCGGACCTCGATCCCTACGGCCACGTCAACAACGCCGTCTACCTGGAGTATTTCGAGAAGATCCGTATCTGCTACTGGCGCGCCGTAGCCGATCTTGTGGGCATCCACGAGCTCGAAGCCGGCGACGTCCCCGGTGCCCGGTACGTGATCGCCGAAACGACCGTGCGGTACAAGGTCCCGATCTTTTTCGAGGACACCCTCCACGGGGCGGCCCGGGTACGCACCGTCGGCAACCGCTCCTACACGATGGACTTCGAGCTGTGTACCGGCGAGTCTTTCGAGGACGGCGCGCTCGTCGCGGAAGGCTCGGCGGCCCACGTCTTCTTCGACCCCGTAGAGAACGCGGTCCGACCGCGCCCCGACTGGTTTCTCCCCGCCGTGGCGAAGTTGGAAGGCCGTCCCGAGGAGTCCTTCTCCCCGGAAGAGCACTAGATTGAGGAGGCTGTGATGGAGTACAAAACGATAAAGGGTGAGAAGGTCCCCTCCCTGGGTCTCGGGACCTACAGGCTAACCGGGGACGCGTGCGAGCGGGCCGTGCAGCGGGCCCTCTCGATTGGCTACAGGCACGTGGATACGGCCCAGATGTACGGCAATGAGACCGAGGTAGGACGGGGCATCGAAGATTCTGGTATAGATCGAGGCGAGATCTTCCTGACAACCAAAGTCTGGCCGAGCGACTTCGCCCACGACCGCGTCATCCAGAAGTCCCACGAGAGCCTGAAGAAGCTCCGCACGGACTACGTGGATCTCCTGCTGATGCACTGGCCCGGCGACGATGTGCCTCTAGGTGAGACCCTAGAGGCCATGCGGCAGCTGCAGGAGGAAGGCAGCGTGATGCATATCGGGGTGAGCAACTTCTCAACTTCCCTGGTCGAGGAGGCGACCGCCTACGCTGAGGTCTTCTGCAACCAGGTCCAGTACCATCCCTACAGGAGCCAGGACGCGCTACTCGAGCAAGCACAGAAATTGGACTACCTGCTCACCGCCTACACCCCGCTTTCCCGCGGCGGCGTCCGGGACGACGCGACGCTCAGGGAGATAGGCGAGGCCCACGGGAAGACGGCTACGCAGGTAACCCTGCGCTGGCTCGTTCAGCAGGAGAAAGTCTCGCCCATTCCCAAGGCGACGGGCGAGGAGCACCTCAGGGAAAACCTCGACGTGTTCGACTTCGAGCTCTCCGGAGAAGAGATGGACCGTATCTCTTCCCTGGATCGCTGAGGCGCCCGCGTGCGCGCCCGTGAACTCGGAATAACGATCGGCGATCTCGCACCAGGGCCCGAGGATGCGATCACCGACGTGGATGGTGTGAGGGTCGGACACTCGACCATCGTGCGGGGTGAGGGGCCGCTCGTCGTCGGCGAGGGACCGGTGAGGACGGGCGTTACGGTCGTATGCCCCCGCGAGGGGATGGCGCGCGACGAGCCCACTTTCGCCGGCTCGCACACGTTCAACGGCAACGGGGAGATGACGGGTCTTGAGTGGATCAGGGAAGCAGGAGTCCTGGCTACCCCTGTTGGGATCACCAACACGCACAGCGTCGGCGTCGTGCGCGACGCCCTGGTGAGGGCCGAGATGGAAGCCCGAACCGGCGATGAGGACTACTGGTGTCTCCCCGTCGCTGCAGAGACCTACGACGGCACCCTGAACGATATCAACGGCCAGCACGTTACCGCAGAACACACGCTCGAAGCTCTCGCTTCGGCGAGCACCGAGCCTGTCGAGGAAGGCTCCGTCGGCGGGGGGACGGGCATGATCTGCCACGAGTTCAAGGGCGGCATCGGTACCGCCTCACGACGGCTGCCCGAAAGGGACGGCGGCTGGACGGTCGGCGCCCTGGTGCAGGCGAACCACGGGCTCCGTACGATGTTGCGTGTTGACGGAGCCCATGTGGGTCGTGTCCTGAGCGCCGAACGCATTCCTTCTCCTTACGAGGTCGGGGAGAAGACACCGCCTGCGGGGACGGGTTCCATAATCGTGGTCCTCGCGACCGACGCCCCACTCCTCCCTACCCAGTGCGACCGGCTCGCCAGGCGCGCTGGCATCGGGCTGGGCCGCATGGGAGGTGGCCTCGACAACGGGAGTGGGGACATCTTCCTCGCCTTCGCCACGGGCAACACAGGCATCCCGCGCGCCGGACTTCCGGAACCGCCCGCCACCGTACCATTGAGGATGGTGTCCAACAAGTACACGACGCCGCTCTTCTACGCGGCGGCCGAGGCGACGGAGGCGGCCATCCTGAACGCACTCCTCGCTGCGGGCGATATGACGGGACGCGATGGCATCATGGCCCACGGTCTCACACCAGAGTTGCTCCTCAGTGCGCTCGAAGAGGCTAGAAAGTTCTGGAGGTGACGCAGAAGTGGTAGATGGCGGGCGGTTGTGGCGCAGGCTCTCGGAGCTTGCCGAGGCAGGCAAACAGGAATCAGGCGGCGTGACCCGGCTCTCGTTCACGCAAGAAGAGCGGGCCGCCAAGGACCTCGTCGCCTCCTACATGCAAGAGGCTGGCCTTAAGGTCCGTGAGGATGCCGTCGGGAACCTCTTCGGCCGTCGCGAGGGGAAGGACCCAGATGCCCCGGCCGTCCTCATCGGATCGCACGTCGACTCCGTGATAGACGGCGGGAACTTCGACGGGCCGCTCGGCGTGCTCGCAGGCATTGAGGTCGCGCAGACAATGGAAGAGGGAGGTGTCGAGACGGATCTTGCGGTCGAAGTCGTCGCCTTCACGGACGAGGAGGGCGCCAGGTTCTCCTTCGGCATGATCGGTAGCCGCGCCCTGGCGGGCACGCTCTCCGTCGAGGATCTGAAACACGAGGACCAGGATAGTGTCTCCATAGCCGAAGCGATGCGTGCGTACGGCCTGGACCCAGAGAAGGTAGGGGAAGCCACTCGCCCGCGAGGTTCCATGGCTGCTTATCTCGAACTGCACATCGAGCAGGGGCGGGTGCTCGAGAACGAGGGTCTACCCGTCGGGGTCGTGACGGGTATTGCCGCACCCGTGTGGCGTAGCCTCGTGTTTAAGGGCGATACCGGCCACGCCGGCACGACCCCGATGCAACTCCGCCGCGACGCGCTGGCCGCGGCGGCCGAGGCCATGACCGTCATCGAGGCCGAGGCTTCAGCTACCGGCTCGTCCGTCGGAACGGTCGGGCGCCTCGGCGTCGAGCCTGGAGGTATCAACGTCATCCCGGGCCGGGTCGAGCTCTCGCTAGACCTCAGGGACATAGACGAAGCGACCAGGGATCGGGTCGAAGACCGTATTCTAGAGCGCACGCGCGAGTTGTCCGGGAGGCGTGGGATAGGTTTCGAGACGGAGGTCTTGCAGAGGATGGTCCCGGTCTCCTGCTCGGAGCGGGTACGCAGTGCGGTGCAGACAGCATGTGGGGAGCTAGGCCTCGGGCTCCAAGATCTCGCGAGTGGCGCCGCTCACGATGGGATGCAGCTCGCGGGGTTATGTCCTGTGGGTATGATCTTCATCCGTTCCAGAGACGGCGTCAGCCACAGCCCCGACGAGTGGAGCTCGGAGGAAGATTGCGAGGCCGGCACCGAAGTCCTGTACCGCACGGTACTCGACCTCGCGGTCGAAGTGCGCGGATTTTAGCGGGTGTGGCCTTCTATCAGGCGGGCGAGTTTGTCTTCGACTGTCCCCTGCTCGACGTCGGCCGGGGTTATCCGCAGCACGTCGAAGCGTTCGTTCATCTCCATGGCCGACGCCAGGAAGCCACCCACTGACCTGGCTCTCCGGTCGAGCTCGACCAGCACTTCGAGTACGCCCGCGTGCTGCTTGAAGACCAGCTCCAGCTCCTCGACGTGTCCCCCGAACCTCCCGCCGCGGGGCCTGAACTCCAACTGCTGCACGAACGGCAGGGGTGCGCCCTTGCGGGGGCTGTACTCGGTCTCGACCTCATGGAGGCGGAACCCCAAGTGTTCCGTCGCCCCCAGGACGGCCTGCTGCATGGGGGTTGGGTTCACCCGGATTTCGTCGGTGTCGCTCGGGTCTACGGCGCCAGGGACTTCGAGGCCCGTCTTGACCGAGACAGATCCCCTCCCGAGCGAGAGCGGCGTCTCGTAGGGCAGCGCGAAGGAGAAAGCAATGGCCATCTCCTCCCCAGGCCCTACCGAGAGGTGGTCCTTGGCATCGTGGTGGGCCACTGTGTGCTCGCGAACGGAGTCGTCATGCTTATAACGGGTGACGATGTCTAGGTAGATCCTGTCGAACTTCTGCGCGTCTTCCCCACCGGATATGAGGATCTCGCCGCTGACCTGATCCCCAGGCACGAACGACTCGGAGACCAGCCGAGTGTCCACCTTCGCCCCGCCGATCAAACCGATGCTGCTCAACCACTTCTTGAACATGCGTCTCCTTCCGCGCTCGCAGTGCTCTATCCCGAACTACATAGTAGACGAGGCTGGTCCCGCCCGCACCCCGGGGGACCCACCTCCCCGCGAGGACCGGGGCGTCCCAACGCCCGCTAAAGTCCACGGTCGTCGCGGCAGAAAACAAAGCATGGAGCTGAGGGACCTCGAAACGCGGGCCCACAAGGCACCAAAACCGGCCTGTCCGGCCCGTTTTGGCCCCGATAGAGGGGCCAGATACACCCCCGGAGCGTCACTCGCACCTCTTTTCGGACAGTTTCCACGCGAAGTTCGCAGAACTCACCTTCCGAAACTGTTTGGAAAATAGCCGAAGGCTTCTCGACCGCGCGTCTTTGGCGGCAAGAGGCGGCCGATAGAGACTCCTTCGACCCGTCTCGGCCGCTTTCGGAGTCCCGATTCGGGACCTATTCCGCTTTTCCAAACAGTTTCTCCACGCACTCGGGTGAATAGCCCTTCGTCCGGTGCACCAGACTTCACTCGGTGGCATCATGCTTGTGGTGGAAAGGTTGGCTCCGCTGGGTCTAAAAGGCTCGGAAAGGAGGAGGACGAGATGAGGTTGCTCTACATAGTCACCAAGGGAATGGGCGACCCGACCCTGGCCTCTGTGCCGCTGCACATAGCGGCCAACGGCTCCGTCGATATCGGGCAGGAGGTCTCGGTGGTCCTCGCCGGGGATGCTACCGACCTAGTGATCGAAGACAACCTGCAGCGCTTGGAGGGCGTGGGCGTACCTCCCGCCCGAGAACTGCTCGGCAAGCTCAAGGAGCACGAGGTTCCCGTCTACGTCTGAAAGGGGTGCGCGGTGGCCCGTGGGGCCACCGAGGACGAGGAGAGCCTGGCCTCTCTCAACGGCAGGTGGGCTGCGCCCACGGACGTAGCAAGGCTCGCCGCGGAAGCAGACAGGGTGCTTACCTTCTAGTGCCTGAACCCAAGGCGAACTTCGGAGAATAACCCTTCCGAGACTGTCTGATAAATCGTCAGAAGGCCTTGAGCGCCTACGTTTGCGGCACGAAAAGCGGCGAAACGAGACTTCTGGCTCGGTTCTGACGACTCTTGGGAGTCCACAGTGACGCTTTTCTGGAATTATCAGACAGTCTCTCCACGCACTAGGGTGAATAAGGGCAAGAGGAAGGGCCGAGGCATTATGCCCCGGCCACTTCGTGACCTTACCTGGGATCAATGAACCCGGCGTGCTGCTCCTTCCCCTTCTTACACGTCCGCGCAGACCGCGAAAACGGTGAGGTCGGTGGCCGTGGAACCACCGTCCCAGTACTGTATGTACCACCCTTGACCGTTCCGGTAGCTAGCTTGGATATAGCTGGTTCCATCAAGACCGTAAAAGCCACCACTCAACACCTTGTCCCCTGAGTTGCAGGTGGCCGAACCCTGTCGAAACGAACTCGCTGCTCCCGAGATCGTTATTTGGTTGTCATAGATGGTGGTGGAGGACCCGACGAACTGCGTCGAGTCCTTGCCGTCGAGCTTGTCGGCGTCGGCGGCTTTGGCGTTGGCGCCTAGGAACGCCGTGGAGTCCATGTTGTCCAGAGTATCAGCGTTGCCCGCCTCGGCGGCGCTGGTCGCATTAGTGGCGGAGTCAGCCGAGTCGGCATGAGCGGCGTTATCCGCCTGTCCCGCGAACTGGGCGTTGAGGTTTACTACTTCCGCCTGGGAGTCCACCTTCATGGGCGCTACCTGCTTTGTGGCCGGGTCGGCGTTCGGGTCACCCACTTTCAGATCCAGGGCGGTGCCGGTGCCGTTGTTGTCCACCATGAGCATGGAGGAGGCCGTACTGCCCACCAGCTTGCTTATGGCGTTCACGGTGTTGGTCTTGCCCAGGTTAAAGGACGCCCCCACCCCCGTGCCCGCCAGAGCGGTAGTGGCTACCCCGAAAACCAGGGCGAGTATCACCGCGAGGCCCACTAGGAACACCGTGGCCCTGCCCACCCACATAACCTTACTGAAGATCGTCCTCGTCACCTTACCACCCCTTCCTGCGCCGCTTGACCACGACACTCCTGTTGGCCTTTCGAGCCCACTCTATAGAGAGACTGTCTCCCAACCGTTACGCAAAGCGTTACGAAACAAAGATCTCAAAGAAATTTCCAGATTCTTCTCTCCTACTATGTTGTCCCTCACTCCTCGTGCTTCCTTAAAGGGGGCGAGGACCCTGTCCCGTCGGCCAAAGAACGCACCCCGTTTCTCACGACACGAAGAACGCTCCCGCTTCCGCTCGTACTCGGCCCGCCTCTTGTCCAGTTCCTCTTTGGGAACGACCGACCAGCGTCTCCTACCCTCCGAGACCAGATTACAATAAGGGCGGATGTCAAAGGATACCGAGAGCCCCAGCCCTGCCGAGACCCCACCCGAGGAGGCCCCCGGAGGCCCTCACGCGGCCGCACAGAGCCCGGAGGCGCGGATTCTGTCGACCTCCTGAGTGCCCTGTATCCGGTCGCCGCCTCGAGTGCCTTCGCAGAGGCCTCCGGTGCAGCGAACCAGCGTTATCGCTGCAGCAGCCCACTGACCAGCAACACAGTTAAGCTCATCGTGACCAACAGCAAACCGATCTTTCGCATCCCTACCACCCTTCTTTAGCGGGGCGGAGGAAAAAGGTGTGAAGCCCCCGCCCCGTGCCGCTATAGCTACTCCAGTATCGAGGCGGGCAACCGAGGCGTCTATATGCTAGGTGGACATTCCTCGGGAACCTCTGCGAACTTCCGAGAACTCTGAAAAGGCGAAGTTCGCAGAATCCCCCTGCCACGCGGTCCGGTGAATAGGGCGGGAGTAAGGGCCGGAAGCCCGGACATGAGTCAGGATGATGAGCGCCCCGGCAAGCGCCCCCGAGCGATGGCGAAGGCCGCGCCCCAAGGGGATTGGGAGTGGAGCGCGGCCCACGACATTTTAAAGGCCGGAGCCCCGAAGGATACCCCGGCCCTTCTCTCTTGCGTATCGAACTTCTCAGAACGCCATAAAGCGGAAGTTCAACTTCTGAGAATCTACCTTCCACGCACTCCGGTGAATAAGGGCTAGTGGGAGGGCCGGGGCTGCTGAGAGCCCCGGCCCGATCGTTCCTACCGATGTCTTATGCCAAGCGTGCGCAGACGTCTATCATCCTCCCTTTGCCCGTCGCAAGCATCCCCGTGTCGGGGACGAAGGTGAACCGTCCGATCGTCAGGAACATCCCGCTGGGGTCGAAGAGCAGGTTCCGGCCTGTCGCTACTACCACCTGGGTTCCATCGGCCAATGTTGTAATGTGGAAGGCACCGGTGATGACATAGGTCACCTGGTTGGCCGGGTCGTCCTCGTTGGTTAGCGTCACGCGCAAATCAGGCGAGAGCCCGAGCACCCTATCGCCGGGCAACTCTATCACTTTTCCCTTGCCGCTTACCTCGAGGGTAACTGGAAAGGCGCACACCTCTTCTACGGTAAAGGTGTCGTCGACGGGTTCTGGGGGCGCGGCCGAGACGTCCTTGGCCGCCACTAGCGCAACGGCCAGCGCGAGGGCGCCCGCCAGCACGCACACCATCAGAGTAGTGCGGTGCAAAGTAATGTTCATGCCTCTTGTCCTTCCCTCTATTGCCCTTGTTTCCCCCTGGTCTTCACAGAGGCGTATGTCAGATAGGTGTCAGATAGGTGTCGGAAAGCCCATACCGCCCACACAACCCCTTCCTCCCCTATCCGTAGGGGCGTAGAAGGTAGCCGGTTGCACCACTGGCTCCCCAGGCCCTGTTGGGTGCCCGTCTTCCATAGGGCGGGGTTCTTGGCCTCTACCTTGTGCCTGATGTATCTTCGCCCTCCAGGGCACCACAAAGGGGGGGCAGGGTGCATCACGCAATTGCAGTATTTATTACTAAGTAATGTTAACCGGGTTCTCAGGTCGAGCGAGTCGAACTTCTTAGAACTCCGTACACGCGAAGTTCGCAGAATACCCCTTCTGAAGCTGTCTAAAAAGTCACGCGGTGGTATCTCAAGCGTAGAAATCGCTGGCATGACGAAGAGAAATAGGCCCCGTTTGCCCCGCTTCGGGGGCTCCTAAGGCCTTCGTCTTGGCGCTGACCGGACTTTTTAGACAGTTTCTCTTCTAGGCACTCCGGTGGATAGGGTCCCCTAGGTGGGGCTCGCCTCTTCGGAGGACTCGGAGGAAACCTCTTCGGGCGAAGGGATCACCCCTAGCTGCTGCATCATCCCCAGGTCGTCACTCTGGTACCAATCCTCGGCGATCCGGCCCCCCGAGAAGCGGTTGATGGTGATCCCCGAGATCTCGATGCGCCTTCCGGTGGGGGGTATGCCCATGAGCTCGCCCGTGTGCGTGCCGGTGGCCGTCCACCGAGTCACTACCATGTCGCCCTCGGCTATCTGGTCCTCCACGGTGACGCGGACGTCCGGGAAGGCCCCTAGATTCATCGCCGCGTACTGCTTCAAGCCCTCTGGAGCGTGCAGGTCCTCGGGGAGGGCGGGATCGTGCAGGACGTAGTCGGGTGCGTAGAGTTCGTCCGCGAGATCCAGGTTGCCCGCGTTGAAGATCTCCTCTGCCACCCTGCGGGAGACGGCCTTGTTCTCTTGCGCCGAAGACATCGTTTGCTCCTTTCGCCTCGTGTACGAGGGCAACATAGCAGGCTCGCAACCGGTGTTACATCCCCCAAATGGACCATCTTTTTTTGGCTCAGGTTCCCCGAGCCCACCGGACCGGGGCTCTGCGAACTTCGCCCTGACGGAGTTCGCAGAATTCACCTTCCACGCACTCGAGTGAACAAGGGGCAGAACCACTACCGCTCTGAGAATAGGATCGCCGGTCTTAGGCGCTTATATACCGGCTCTAGCCTTGGGCTAGCCTATCCACACGGCCTGCGGCTGCTCTGGACGCTTGGCTACGGTTGCAGCACCCCATCGATGTACACTACCTCGCAGTTGAAGTATGCGTCACCCTCGTCGACCCTGCATGTGTCGGTCCCCCGTCCACCGCGTACCTCGTCTAGGTCGTCGACCAATTCGGGAAAGTCGTTCGGACCGTCGTCGGTGATGAGCCTATCGTGGCCTCGGCCACCCTGGACGAAATCGACGTCGCCGGGGCTAATCCCGGCGTTTATACGGTCGACGCCCCTCAGACCGTATATCTCGTCGCGTACCCCGAAGGCGGGACGCTCGTTGATGTCGTCCCTTTCTTGGGTACCGTAGCAGGGCAAATCCGTACACGTAAAGATGCGTGCCAGTGCCGCGGGGGCGAACACCCCAACCAGCAGCGCCACCAGCGCTCCTACCATCACTATCCTGCGCATCTAGTGTCCTCCTTTGCTTCGTGATCCTACTAGCCCCTAGGGGTAAAGAGTGCCTCCACCGTGATGAGGAAAGTGATTTCCTCCCCAAGCTCCGGATCGAACTCCGTGAAAGGCCCGGCGGTGCAAGTCCTCAGGTCGCCCTCAAGCCCAACCTTATTGCCAGGACTGAACGTCTCCGAGGAGAGCTCTTCTCCGGTCACCGGGTCTATTTCCGTGAAGGTGAAATTTTTGGCCACGATGTTGCCCGTGCCGTCCAATATGTGTGCCGAACCGCCGCCCCACGGGAGAACTACCTCGTAGGTCTGTCCATCGTCGCAGTTAATCTCTATGACTTCGGCTTTCTTGCTGTTTACCGGATCCGCTCCCGCTATGCCCGTGTTTAGGGCGAGCAAGGCAGCCGTGATCGCCGCTAGCGTAAGGACCAACGCCATACGTTTCGTCGTCATTGTCGTCTTTCTCCTTTACTTGGTCGGCCTCTACCCGGCCCCTTGGGCACAGGACGCCTTACGTCCCTGCCCTAGAGGTAGTAGAATGCCTGTTTACGGGGGGCTGGGCGTTCTTAAATAGCGTTGCATAGCCAAAAAGGAACGTCCGGCCCCTTGCCCTTACTATTTCTTCGAAAGCTAACCTGGCCTCATCACCTCCTTTCCCTTAAGCCCCGAAGCAAAGACAAAACCGACCATCTCCTCTTTAGGAGGTAGCCGGTTGCGCTACTGGCTCAGCCCGTCTCTTGAGCGCCCATCTTAGTCGGGGCGGGCTTCTAAGCCTCTACACTTCGGGTTGTCCCATTCCCAAGTGCACATAGTAGCAACTGTGTCAGGCGTGTCAAGACGGTTCTGCTTGCGCGGAACTTCCTAGAACTCCGCAAAGCGGAAGTCCAACTTCTGAGAACGATTCCTCTCCAACAACAGATCGGTTAGGATGTCCCCGCCCCCTTCAGGAAAGGAAACCCATGTACTCCCAACGTCAAGAAGACCTAGGTTTGTTCTCATCCCACTTAGAAGCGAAGAAGTCCGGCCCCCTCGTTTGCCCCATCTGTAACCAAACCAATACGATCCTGCCCAAAGGTGCCCCGATCGGAGAGCCCTCAGGCGAGCCCTTCATCGAGGGCGAAGCGCAATTCGCTTACGCCGCATGCACAAATTGCGGATACTCGATTTTCTTCGACACCGATTACCTACCTAAAAGGCGAAGTTCGTAGAACTGCGTACACCCGAAGTTCGGAGAATTTACCTTACACGCACTCCGCTGAATAAGGTCAAGAAGAAAGGACCGGAGCTTCGGAAGCTCCGGTCCTTTGGCCTCCGAACCGCCGAGCGCTCGGCGATTCGCTTCCTAGTTCACGCGGGGATGGGCTTAACGGCCCCAGGAGGCTTAGCGGTCCCGGGCTCCTCGGCTCCCTCTCTCTCCTCCTGCTTGTGGAGCTTGCGAGAAAGGTGCTTCGGTCCGGCCCACATGACCACCGCTACCGCCACCGCGCACCACACCGCCGCCAGCAGCCACGACTGCCTCACCGAGTCCGCCCCCGAGAAGGCGAGCGGCGAGATGAAGCTGCCCGAGACGGTGTTGAACATGGCGTGGAAGAGCATGACGATCAGCACGCTGCCGCCGGTGCCGTTGTACACCCATGTGAGCACGAGCGTCCAGGCCAGGATGATCACGATGTCCCACCCGCCCATCTGCCCGGTCGCAACAACAAACGGCAGGTGCCACAGGGCCCACACCGCCCCCAGGATCAGGCTGGCGACGAGCGCCGAGCGGACGGCTTGCAGCCTCGGGAGGGCGAACCCCCTCCAGCCCGGCTCCTCCCATGCCCCGCCGGTACCGGGGATTAGGAGTACGACGGCGAAGGTCGAGAAGAGACCCGTCCAGCCGCCCAGATCGGCCGCGGAGGGGGCATGGGCGCCGAGCAGGACGTTTAGCGCCGTTGCGGCAAGGGCGATCCCCACAGGGAGCAAGAGCGCCACGGCGTACCACCTGATTCCCACGCGCCAGCGCACCATCCGCCGCAGCAGACCGCCGATCCCGCTCTTGCCTTGGGTGATGGCCAGCACGACGAGCGCGGCGAGGAAGGGGCCGAAGGAGGCGATGGGCGTCGGAGAGAGGCCGAAGGCGTACAGGATCCAGGGCCACCACGAGAGCGCGAAGGCCAGCATGAAGAACGCGATGAGCGGGTGTCGTTTCACCAAGGACACGGTGCATCTCCTTCCCTGCCGAGTGACAGGTAGTTAGCCGGGTAGCTGGCCCCGATCTAAAAGGAGGGTAGGTAGCGGTCCTGCGCCCTCACGCGGCAGTCCGTTGGCCACGTAACGATTGCAGCATACTCCTCTTTGAGGGTAGGCGCATCACGCCTATGAGCTAGTTTCGATTCTTTCTTGGCGAAGTTCGCAGAATCTCCCTTCCACGCACTGCGCTGAATAATGGGCTAGGGTTCGATGCTTCCTGGGCGGTCCCCGACATAGGAGATGCGTTCCTCCTAGCGGCCCCTGCTCGCCCGGAGCGCGGTAGCAGCGCTCGCTACCGCGACGCTACCACGACGCGCGTCCCGTGGCCTCTTCCAGGGCTTGCAGGGCCTCCGAACGATCCATGCCTGTGCCCCCTATTAGGTCCACCGCCGAGGAGTGGATCTGGTCGACGAGCGCGTTGACGCCCAGGTTGCTCGCCAGATCCTCGTGCTCCTCAAGCATCTTGCTGGCCTCTGTGGCGGCCTCAAGGGCCAGCCGGCGCGTCTCGTCGGGAGGATCTCCGGAGGTCTGCAAGTAGACGGCCAGGGCCTGCGTCGCCCGGGCCAGGCCGCGGATCGCGGCGGGGAGGCGTTCTGGGACGGGATCTTCGGCTTCGGGTTGGACCACGGAGAGTGCGGCGCGGGCAAGCGCCCTCACGTCGCGCACGGTCAAGTCTATCTGGTCGGCCGCCCCGGCATAGAGATCCATATGTCCCAGGCTCCCGCGCCGGGGCGGGGCGAGGCGGGCGGTCTCCCGTCCGGCGGCGACCGCCTCCTTCAATCCAGCTACCCGCGCGTCGATCTCCCTGGCCTTCACGTACGCCCTCTGAACCCGCCTGGCGTCGCCATCCTCCAGGGCATCAGCCACCTCCTCGAGCACGGCGGCCGACTCGTCGAAGACGGGGAAGGCGGCATCCTCGACCATGCGCTCGGGGTTGACGGGTAAAAGCGCGTTGATAAGCAAGGCGGTACCACCGCCGATCAGCGCTTCCAGGAATCGATCGATCGGGAAGCCGGCGGCCGAGGGCGTGTAGGTGAACATGATGATCATCGCCGAGATGGCGGCCTCATTCACGCCGAGCCCTCCCCCGCCAAGGAAAACGGCCAAACTCATCGCCAGCACCACGAAGACCCCAGCCTGCACGGCTCCGACACCTAAGAGGGACAGGAGGAAGTCGGCCATCGCGACCCCGAAAGCGACCGCGATGGTCAGCTCGACCGCACGCCGGAGGCGCTCACCCACCGCAAGCCCCAGCACGATGACCGCGGCTATCGGGGCGAAGGTGGGCCGCTCCAGCCCTAGGATGAGGACGGCCAGAAACCAGGCGAGGCAGGCGGCAACAGCTGTCTGGAGGATCGGCAGCCAATCGCTCCTGAGGCGGAGGGCGCCCGAGCGCAGACGTTGGAGGACTAGAGCCTTGTTCTCTTCTGCCGACACGAGGGACCCTCCCCCTTGTTGCCCACGTAACAAGGACATCATACCCCCCGGCGTAGTCCAGCGAACTTCCAAGAATGGGACTTCCACGCACTCCGGTGAATAGGGGCAAGAACCAAGGGCCTGAGGCCGCGAGGTTTACATCGGATATATGTGTGGTAAGAACATAGTAGCAAACAGTTGCTATCTACCACGGAGGTACACAGTGGAAGCCACCGCAAAGAACGTAGACAAGACGGCCCGCACGGCCTACGAGATGGCTGAGGCCCAGCGCGACTCCTTCGAGGCCTTGGCCGAGAACTTCGCCGCCACCCAGCGCAGGAGCATGGGGCTCGCCGAAGGCGGGCTGGAGTTCGTCAAACTCCAGGAGGACAACGCAAGGGCGGCCCAGGAGTTCTTCGCCAACGGCGTCAGGCTCCTTCAGCACCAGCAGAAGAACGCCGAGTTCGTCCAGTCCTGGACGGGAGACGCCGTCGAGGTGCTGCGCGAGCAGACCGAGCACAACACGCGCACGGCAGAGGCCTTCGCGCGTGCCATAGGCAGGCAGCAGGAGAGCATCCGGACGCTCACCCAGGGTTGGGTCGGGGCCTACACGGAGTTCTTCAGCCCCTTCGCCTACGCTAGGCAGGGCATGAGAGCCTTCCAGCAGGCCACCCAGCAGAGCCTCGAGGCCACCGAGCAGGTAGCAAAGCAGGGCCTCAGGGTCGCCGAGGAGAGCACCAAGCAGGGCTTGAGGGTCGCCGAGGATAGCGCCGAGCGGACCGACAAGGTCCTTAGGCAGACCGAGAAGGCCACCCACGAGGCCGAGCTAAGGAGCGCCGTCTTTAGCGCCCTTGGGACCACCGACTACGATGGTTTGAGCGTGGAGGAGGTCTCCAGGAGGATCGACGGCCTTCCCGCCGAGCAGCTCAAGAAGGTTCGGCGAGTTCGAGAAGGACCACAAGAACCGCGAGACCCTCATCGCACAGATCGACCGCAAGATAAGGGCCAACTCCTAAGGCGAACCCTTTCAAAGAGGAATCAGAGGGCCGGGGCTTTTACGCTCCGCCCCTCTTCTTCTCGAGCGTCCCGCCCCGTTCCTCGTCCTGGCGAACTTCCGCGAAACCCCTACACCCGAAGTCCCGAGAACACCCCTTCCTAGGCAACAAAGACACCAGGGATATAGGAGGCTCGGCATGAACAAAGACCAAACGCTTACCCTACCCAGCGGGGTCGAGATCTCCTTTCGCGTCGTTAGGCCAGACGATGCTCCCGCCTTGCAGCGGTTTCACGCTCGATGCAGCGAACGTACCATCTACCTGCGCTTCTTCGGTCCGATGAAAAATCTATCGGACGAGCAGGCCCGCTACTTCGCTAGCACTGATGGCGTGGATCACTTCGGCTTGGTTGCCCTAGATCCCGAAGACCCAAACGAGATCATCGCCGTCGTACGCTACGCCCGCAAACCGGGAAATGAACGAGCCGAGTACGCGGCGCTCGTCGAGGATAGTTGGCAGGGCCAGGGGATAGGTACGGCTTTGACCCATCGGCTGATCGACGTTGCGCGAGGCAACGAGGTTAGGTCATTTTACGCGCCCGTAAAGGGCGCGAACAAACGTATGCTCAGCGTTCTGCGGCACCTCGATCTTCCCGAACAAGAGCGAGTTGAAGATGGCGAGAAGATGGTGGAGATCGGGCTATTCTACGAAGAAAGCCAACGCACGGGGTAAGAGCCTTAGCCTTGTGACCCCCCTTTTAAGCTCTTCAAGCCCTCCGAGTTTCCGAAAATTCACCTTCCACGCACTCCGGTGAATAAGGCTCTCAGGAAGCGCCAGGCGAGGCTGTAAGTAACGCGAGGGTACAGTTCGGGGGGAGACAGAGCTCACCCAGCGGCCTCACCCAGCGGAGCGTCCAACACCGATCAGCATCTGCACCGTCTGCGCCGTTTCCCTCGCCGAGACCATCTTAGAGAGCACCCCTCGCGCCCCCGCCTCTGTCGCCCGGGTGGCCACGGAGTGCTCTAGGTTCGCAGTTATCACGAGCGTGGGCAGCACCGGGACACGGCCACCGTCCCCCTCGAGCTCGCGCACGAGATCCAGCCCGTCCCCATCGGGCAGCCCTACGTCGATCAGCGCGGCGTCCAGCCCTTCCTCCTCCCGCAGCAGAGCGTGGGCCTCGGCCAGGGAGTCAGCATGCGCAAAGGAGACGTCGATCTCGGGAGCTAGTTGGAGTTTTAGCATCCGCGCGAAGGCCTCCCTGAAATCTTGGTTGTCTTCGACCAGCAAGATGCGAGTTTGCATCTCCTCCTGTTCTTCTTTCGTGCGGTAGCGCCCCCCCTGTACTCGCCCACCCGCGCGGACGGGCAGCGGGCCATAGGGCCTCGCGAGTGGCAGTCAGATCCGCCTGCCACTCGGCTGCCCTCTCGTGGCGGTGCTGGCCGTCTGCAAGCTCGGCGAGCTGGCGACCGGCGGGGGTCTTAAGCACCTCGGCGAAGGCGTCCTTGAAGGGCCGCCCGGACTCTTCTGAGAGCGCCTCGGCCTGGCGCGCCAAGGCCTCCACCACCATCTCGGATACTGTCTGCTGTGCTCGCACGCGTGCTTCTCCTTCCCCGACTGTTTTGCCAAGGACCGGTGAGATCCTGTGGAATGTTGACAGTAAACTTGGCTTCGTGTATCACCCAAATGAGCTATTTATAGTTAAGCTTGGTTAAGCACCTGTTGGATTCCTGGGACTCTATGAGAGCGAACTTCGGAGAAAAAACCTTGTCGGCAATTGGGCGAAAAAGGTGTTTAGAGATCGCGCCTCTTCCATTACTACTAAAAATAGCGGTTAACTCTCATAGCGGCGGCTGGACCGACAAACGGGGGCCCGTCACCCGGCTCACTTCTCTACCAGCCAACGACTGAAGGAGCTGCTCGGCCAGCGCGCGAGGCAGTGCGGCCGGCCGCGCGTCAGCCAGTAACCGGTAAAGGAGCTCATCATGACTCACATATCAACCACCACCGCGGCGGTCGGTACACAATGAACGCCCCCGCCTCGATCACCATCACGCCAGTCCGCGTTGCCGACCTGCTCGCCGAGGGCGAGCGTATGCCGGTCTACGTGCACGTCATCGACCATCCCGATGCGCGCGTGCTGGTCGACACCGGCATGACGGAGCTGCACCCGGCAATGGCCGATATGGATCCCCGCCTCCAGCCACTAAGCGAGCAGGACTTCGATCTCGCCGGCATCGACATCGTCGTCAACACACACCTGCACGCCGACCACTGCGGCGGCAACCACCTCTTCGCCGGCAGGCCGATCTACGTCCAGCGTCGGGAGCTCGACGACGCGCGCAGCGAGGAGGACTACACCATCCGCGAGTGGGTCGAGGCGCCCGGCGTGCGCTACGTCCCGGTCGACGGCGAGCTCGAGCTGCTTCCCGGGCTTCGACTCGTCCCGGCGCCGGGCCACACAGACGGCATGCAGATGGTCGTCGTCGATACAGGCGGGCGTCCGGTCATCGTCGGCGGCGACGTGGCAGTTTGGTTCGGCGAGTTCGACGAGCCGCCCACCGAAGGCCGGCTGCGGGTGCTTGCACTCGACCCCGAGCTGGTCTGGCTCGCGCACGAGCACGAGCCATGGCGACCCCGCACCGTCTGAGGCATCACGGCGGCGCTCTCTGAGTCGTCGAGTGGCATGGAACGAGGAGTCTTGTCGAAGAAGACGAGAATGATGGGCGCCCAATCCGGGATCTCTCGCCGTTTCTGCTAGGCCCGGCTGCAGGTCCGCGTTGCGCTATTTCTGGCCTAGTTTGCTCAGGCTAGCTGCTATTCAAACGTAAGGCAATGAAGCGACGATGTCCTTCTGCCGAACTTCTGAGAATGCCGTCAACGCGAAGTTAGCATTATCCCACTGTCGCGCGACGCGTCACATAAACAAAACGTTGCAGAACTTGGTATCCTAAATTGTACAAGACGATGCCAGGGGAGGAGTCGTTGCACGTAGCGCAGAGGTTCGAGCTGTTCCTTGACGACTACCGCCATCCGGACGGCAGCCGCTGGACGGGCCAGAAGCTCGACGAGGCCACGGGTGGGGTCGTACCCCGCTCCTACTTCACGAACTTGCGCAAGGGCCGCATAGAGAGCACCGGCTACGAGAAGATGCTGGCGATAGCGAGGGCGATGGGATTCCCGCCCGCACTCTGGTTCGAAGACACGCCCGGGACGCGGTGCGGTCGCATCCGAGAGGGCCAGGACCTCGCCGGGAGGGTCGGGCACCTCTTCGACACCATCGTGCACCCGGGGACGGGGGATCCCTACACGAACGCCGACGTTGCCCGCATGAGCGCCGGAACCCTCACGGAGGATGAGGTCGAGGGGATAAGGACAGGTGCAATCCCCGACCCCACGGTGGGCCAGGTCGCGGCGCTGGCGGCCGTATTCGGGGTCGCGCCCTCCTACCTGGTGGATCGGGGCACGGAGCCGTTAGATCTGGACGGCGAGGTGATGGACGCCCTATCAGACGAGACCGCGAGCCATACTCAGGGGGAGCGCCCGCTTGCCGGAGCGCGAGAGACGGATCGTCCTCGGCATAGTGAGGCAGTTCGAGGCCCAGCGCGGTGCCCTAGCCCGCGAAGAACCGAGCGGAGAATAGCCCATTCAGATTCATTCCGCCGCAACTCCCTTCCTTAGGGCGGCGGAATGTATCCCGGCATCATCGACGTGTGTTGAGGAACCATTTCAAGGACGTGTCAGCTCGCGACGGACGTTCTCCCTAGGTGGATGATCCTTGCCACTTGAAAGGCAGTTACGGTGGCTTTGAAGGGACAGTGGCACCGATCGCCAGGTGTGCCAGAGCTCCTCCATCAGGAAGTCCCCTAGCATTGCGGACCCTGTACTCCGAAAGCTCGCGGAGGCTGATCGATCGCTGAGCGGCACTTCTCGAACTAGACGCGATTGGTTCCGGGGGACCACGCGAATTACTCCTCTGGACCGATGGCAGGGCGCGGACCGCGGAATAAGCTAGTCAGTTAGGTTGGAGAGCGTAGAGAAGGAGTTGGTGATGCACACGGAGCAACAGAACCACGGCGAGCCGGAAGGCCATCCTGGCGAAGACCCAACAAGGGCGTCCACCGGCTCCGCAACTGCAGAGTTTACTTACACCAATCCCGTAGAAAGCTTTGTGGGCACGGTCAGGGATCTGGTTACCCGGCCTGTGGCCTTCTTTCGCGACATGGCCCGGCGGGGAGACTTCGGGAATCCCCTGCTCTTCGCCCTGGTGTGCGCGGTGATCTCGGCGGCAATAGGCGGTTTTCTAGCAGTACTGTACGCCACCGTGGGCATAGGGGACACGGGCGTCGGGGGAGCAATCGGGGCCTTAGTAGCCTCTATGTTCTTTACGCCGATCATCTCCGTGATAGCGTTGTTTATATTCGCCGGCATTCTGCATTTGCTGGTCGCCCTGGTCGTCAAGCCCGCTAATACCGGTTTCGAGGCCACATTCCGGGTGGTTTCTTACTCGAACGTTGTGCAGCTCGTGGGCTGGGTCCCGGTACTGGGACCGCTGGTGGCCGCCGTAGGATCCATAGTCCTGTCTGTTATCGGTGTGCGGGAAGTTCACGAGACGACGACCGGCAAGGCTGCGCTCGTGGTTCTGATTCCCGCTGCGGTGGGACTGTTGATAGCGTTGCTCCTTATTGCGCTAGTAGTAGGTGCTGTCCTGTTGTTTGCCTTGCAGTAACAACGCATCCGTGCCGGTACGTTGGCCAATCTAGGTTGTCCCTAGACCGGTAAACGGTATCCTCCCGGTCAGAAGGCTACCCGAAGCCTTTTCCGAACCGGGAGGATACCTTGACGTTGGCGTCTGTCCCGGTGCCTCTGCTAGATTGGAGTACTCAGGTGTGTTGCAAGAGTGATAATCCATCACCTCCTGATACCACCGGGAGCGCAATACGGTGCAACCCAGTGCAAGCCGGAGAAAAGAAACCAGCTTAGGAATGCGGGATTTACAGCCCCCTGCAAGTCCCTGCAACGCATGACCGATCACTCGTAATGAGATGAGGTCAGCGGTTCGAGTCCGCTCGTCGGCTCTCTCAAATCCCGAAAGATAAGCCGAATACTCGGGAAGAGAAAAGTCCCTGATAGATCGCCAGGACTCATCTACATCACCCATACATCACCGGGGCGTAGGCGATTTGATCCAAAAGTTGTGGCCCCATAGCGTTTGTCGTAACGCTTTAGAGACGGTGGTGCTGTAGAGTGCTGTCGTGACGCAAGGCTCAAGCGAACAACACGGTAGAGGAGTAAGCGCAGTGAGCTCTCGCACGGCCGCTCGAGTCGCTTGGTCTATGTGGGCGCTCGCGTTGCTGTCCTTCGCAGTAAGCGGGGTACTCAGGTTGTTGAACGCTTCTACCCCAACGGTTGAACCCCGAACCCCGCTTGTTTTGGACTTCTGGTATTTGCTGCTGTTCATGTCCTTCGCGACTGTCGGCGCCTTGGTGGCCTCTCGGCGGCCCGGGAACGCGATCGGTTGGATCTTCTTCTACCTGGGCGTCTCTTTCCCATTGGTGGGCGCAGGCGAAGAGTACGCTCTCTACGCCCTAGTGACCGAGCCGGGTTCGCTGCCTGGGGGAGAGGGTTTGGTTTGGCTCGCAGCGGTGCTTAGCGGGCCCATCGTTTTCGCGGTGTTCGCTCTCGTCTTATTGCTTTTCCCCGAAGGGCGACTGTTGTCGCGTCGCTGGAGGCTGGTCATCTGGCTCGATCTCATAGCCGCTGTGTGCCTGCTGGCCTGGGCTTTCGAGCCGGGACCGCTCGAAAACCTCGGGCTCGTGCGCCTAGCAAATCCCTTTGGCGTGGAGCGGCTCGCCGCGCTACTAGGGACTCTGGGAATGGTCGGCCTCCTTATGACGCTGGCGGTCGCTGTGGCGGGTGGCATCTCATTGGTGGTGCGTTTCCGTCGAGCACGAGGAGTGGAGCGTCAACAACTCAAGTGGTTCGCCTTCTCCGGCGTCGTCTTTTGCGTCGTCTTCGCCATCGGTCCGGTGTTGTGGTACCTGCCCAGCTCCCCGGGAACCGCGTGGATCTGGACGGTGCTTTTTCTGCTAGGGGCGAGCACCATCCCGGTAGCGGTCGGGATCGCCATCATGCGCTACCGCCTCTACGAGATAGACCTCCTAATAAACCGTACCCTCGTCTATGGCGCTCTAACTGTGTCGTTAGCGGCGGTGTACTTCGCGAGCGTGGCAACGACCCAGGCGGTATTCCGCGCTTTCACGGGCCAGGAGCAGCAGCCCCAACTGGCCATAGTCTTCTCCACGCTCGCGATCGCAGCTCTCTTCAATCCCCTAAGAGGCCGCATCCAGTCCTTCATAGATAGGCGCTTCTTCCGTAGCAAATATGACGCAACCAAGACCTTAGAAGCCTTCTCCGCTACCCTGAGGGACCAGACGGATCTCGAAGCGCTGAACGGCAACCTCGTGGGGGTGGTGACGGAGACGATGCAGCCCGCGCACGTCTCCTTGTGGCTGCGCCCCGATACGCCGCCGAAAGACGAACACAGAAGCTAGCTAACGCCTTATCCACTGAACTGCCTAGAAGGGGCATTTTGCGAACTTCGCTATATAGGTTCCCATGAATAGTTCATTTCGGGGATGTGCACACCCCTGTGGGAAGGGTACGCTATGATTGCTACGTAGAGGAAGGAGGAATGCGCATTTATGAAGAGGCCGAAACCGCGAGGTCGTCTCGCTAGGCAGTCGAGGAGGCGTCCCGCTGTCCTATTCGTGCTAGTCGGTGTGGCCTTTCTCTGGGGGGTAGGTGTGGCGATCAGGCACCGTTCGAGAACCTCCCCAGCCGGAGGAGGCGTAGGGGAAGGGAGGCAGGGCTCAAGCGCCAGGGTCACCCTCGTCGGTCATGAGTTCAGTTTCTCCGGGCACACCTTCCGCGTCCTCCAATCGGCCCGGGATACAGACGACGGATCACTGCGCTTCGACTACTCCGCCCCGCCGCTCGCCAACGTTTCAGAGCACGTCCACCGCTTTCAGGAGGAGAGGACCGAGATCGTCTCGGGGACGCTGGGCATGCGCGTGGGAGGGCAGGAACTACTCCTCAGTGCGGGCCAGAAGGCGGTCGGACCGCCGGGAGTCCCTCACGCATGGTGGAACCCGAGTGAAGAGGAAGAGGTACGCTTTGTCTCCGAGATCCGTCCTGGTCTGGAGGTGGAGACGTTTTTCGAGACGCTGCTTGGCCTCGCGCGGGACGGGAAGACCATCGGGCCGGTCCCCAGGAACCCACTGCAGATCGCTGTGCTGGTAGACGAGATCGCAAGTTGGTTGGTACTGAGGCCGGTGGAGAAGGTGTTGTTCGCGCCGGTGGCAGCCCTAGCATTTGTTGGCAGGCTCTTCGGTTACAGGGCCAGCTACCTCAAGTACAGTGGCCCGAACGGCACGGAAACGACCAGGCAGCGCAACGACTAGCATCCCTTATGCCCATCGCGGTGCTTATTCACCCGACTGCGTGGAAAGGTGAATTCTCAGAACTTCGTATCCACGATTCTGCATAAGGGTAGCCCAAGGCGGCAGCTAGGTCGGGTATTTCTGTCTCGTCACCTATCGCCAGGCTCAAGATGTTGGGGCAGTGAATAGATATTCGCAGTGGTGAGAATCCTCAGAGACGGTGCTAGCATAGTTAGCCACCGGCGAATGCCGAGGTGGGGTGGATCGCGAGACGTAACTGGCCGATCCTCATCCCCGCACACCTCCTCGAAAAATCCGCGCCCGGTTTTGAGATACAAGCATACATTGGTTAACCTTTGGTACGTGAACCTTCTAGGGTTCGGCGCTTCTCCGCTCAGAAAACGATCTTCGTAACGGTTGTCGTAACGCTTGAAAGACGATCGTTTTGTATGGTGAGGGCCAGTGACAGCGCAAGTACGGGAAAAGGAGAACAACGGGAATGATGTCCTCAGACGGAGCCTCGATAAGCAGGCCAGGAGAATCCTCGACGAACTTGGGGCGAGATCAGGCTAGGCGGCTAAGCTTTCTTGGCAGCCTCGCTCTCGCTGGAGCAGCATTTTGGGCCACTGCACTTGTGACGATGCACTTCCTCGGTCCTCAGACCAACGACACAAGCACTATAAGCGAGTACGCAGTCGGCCCATACGGTGGACTTTATATGGCCGCCGATGTCGCCCTGGGGATTGGATTCGTGGCTTTGGCCCTCGGGATTCGCGGGGCGACAACGGCATCCAGAACGTCGCGGATCGGCTCTCTCCTCGTCGGCTTGAACGGCCTCGGGTGGATCGTGGGGGGCTTGTTCGTGGTAGATCCCGAGTGCGGGAGAACGGTGGCAGCGTCCTTGCCCTGCTCCGAGGGGGGAGAACCGGTGACTGCGCACGGGGCGATCCACGGCTTGAGCGGGGCCATATCCATATTGAGCCTGATCGTCGGCATGTTGCTCCTCTCCCGTGCCTTCAAGCGCGACGACAGGTGGCGAACCTTCCGACCCGTCTCCCTTGCGTTGGGGCTGGCAACACTTGCCCAGCTGGTGGTGGGACTCTTTGTCTTGTGGGGTGAGGGCAAGCCCCTCGACGCTGCCTCTTTCAGGATCTTTATGGCAACGTTGGTCTTGTGGCTGGTGCTTGCGGCGATCCGGCTTCGTTCCGTTACAAGGGGTGCTTCGATACGGCAACCCGCGCGCGTGAGGTGAGTCGTTCAGAAAGGCGAAGTGTGATCCTGGACGCCGACTCATAGGCCAGCTTAGCCTAGCCAAGGCTTGTGCGGTGCTTCGCCAGCTGTCATTGTTGGCGCTTAGGACAGGGTTGGAGTGAGGATGCTGACTTACCCATGAATACCCAGGCTGCTAGCGTGGAGTCTACCGGGAGCCCTGACCCGAGCCGAGGAACCGGTGGGGTGGGCACTCGAGGTGCGGCCTGGCTTGCCCGGTCGTTGTGGGCACTTACGATTGCGCTTGTCGGCGGTGCGCTGTTCCTAGTTGTGATAAGCCGCTCGGAGGCACCTCTCTACGACTACTGGATCTCCTCGCTAACCAGCCCAGCGTATGCGACCCTTGGTGTGCTGATCGTCTCTCGGCGTCCCGAGAACGTGATCGGATGGATCTTCGTTGTCCTGAGCGTCGCCGGAGGCCTCCAGATGTTCTCCGGCCAATACGCAACCGAGGCGCTCTTCTCGGGCGACGCGCGACTACCTGGTGGCGCGGTTGCCGCGTGGTTATCCAACCTCATGCAAACCTCCTTCGTGTATTCCATCCTCTTTCTCGTACTGCTCTTCCCATCGGGAAGCTACTCTTATTGCGCTGGCGAGTGGTGGCCTGGATCGGTGGGCTCGCTATCGCGGCCTCCGTGGTGTCTCTCGCATTTCTGCCCGGTCCACTAGAGAGCTTCCCCTC
>CAWHLD010000014.1:0-198378 GCA_963830075.1 uncultured Rubrobacteraceae bacterium
CGACCTGCTCACCTACGAGCATAACGGCAGCGAGAATACCAGCGATAACTTCGGTTTCACCGTCGCTGATGGCGCGGGCGGCACCATCAGCAGCACTACCTTCACCATCACCGTTACACCGCTCAACGACCGACCGACGATCGCGGTTGCCGCTGTCGGCTCGTGCTCCACAACGAACGTGAGCGGCAGGACGAACCTCACGCTAGCGGATGTGGATTCGCCAGTGGGCAGCCTCACTCTGAGCGCCACCTCTTCGAACACAAGCCTCGTGCCAAACGCCAACATCACCTTAGGCGGTAGCGGCGCCAATCGCACGGTGACCATCACCCCGGCAGCCAAGAAGAGCGGCAGTGCCACGATCACCGTGGGTGACAAAGCGGCGACGAGCTCGACCACGATCACGGTCATCGTCGGAACCGACAAGAAGGAGACAATCAAGGGCACCACACACGCCGACATGATCTTCGGCCTAAACGGCGACGACACCATAGGCGCCGGCGACGGCATTGACCTGGCCTGCGGCGGCAACGGCGGAGGCGTGATCAGCGGCGGTGCCGGCGACGACACGCTCGACGGCGGCACCGGCAACGACACGCTAAAGGGCGAGGGCGGCAACGACATCCTGCGCGGCAGCCAAGGCAACGACCGGCTCGAAGGCGGCGACAACGACGACACGCTGACCGGCGGCATGGGCGCCGACTCCTTCATCGGGGGTGCGGGCACCGATGTAGCCACCGACTTCAAGGCCGCCGAGGGCGATACAGAGGACGCTACCATCCCCTAGGGGGAGACTGGAGGAACTAGCGACGCCGCGCCGACAAAAGCCGGCTAGTAGAGAGCCCAGGGCCAAGTTACCACTGTTACGGGGGAAAGTAGGGGCCAGGCACGCCCCGCAAGGGAAAGGAGTGCTAGCGATGATGACACGCACACCACTAATGCACCCGCTCAAGATACTGACGGCTGTGGGGACGGCCTTCCTGCTGTGGGGGCTGCTCCTCGCCTACGCCGCAAGCCCAGCCCACGCGGCGGGTAGTTGCTCAACCACTGCCGGGGTGACGACGTGCACCTTCGGCCCGACGGGTGCAGAGGATACTTTCACGGTGCCTGACGGGGTGAGCAGCATCCACGTCGTCGCCACCGGCGCACCCGGCGCCGTGAGTGCCACCAGTTTCTCTGCCGGTCGCGGCGCTGAGGTGAGCGGGGACCTGACGGTTACACCCGGCGATACCCTCTACGTAGAGGTCGGCGGCGCACCGACCGGAGGAGGCAATTGCTTTTCAGGCGTTACCTGTGTCGGTGGATTCAACGGCGGCGGGTCAAGCAGATCCGGTGGAGGCGGGGGCGGCGCCTCCGACGTGCGCGAGGTACCGAGGGACCAGAGCGGAAGCCTCGACTCGCGGTTGATCGTGGCCGCCGGAGGCGGGGGCAGCGGCCAAGGTACTTTCTGTAGGCCCAACTCCACAGTCTTCCGCGGGGGTGCAGGCGGCGATGCCGGATCTAACGGCGGCAACGGTGAGAAATGCATTACCGTCTCCGGAGGCACCGGTGGGGGCGCGGGCAGTCAGACCGCTGGCGGCGCCGGAGGCAGCCCCGATGGCCAAAGCGGGTTGCTGGGGCAGGGTGGCAACGGCGGAGGAAACAGCGGTGGCGGTGGTGGCGGCGGCCTGTACGGCGGCGGCGGTGGTGGCAATATAGTCTTCGGCTCGTTCGGTAGTGAACCCATTCAAGCGCCAGCTGGGGGTGGCGGCGGCGGCTCCAACCTGGTGCCGACCGGCGGCGACGCCACCATCACCGACAGCGGACCCTCGATCACCATCACCTACACCCCGCCCAACACGGCGCCGGTTGCCAATGATGATTCTGCCACTACCGATGAGGACACGCCCACCGACATAGCCGTGCTCTCAAACGATAACGACGCCAACGACGACGCCTTGAGCGCGGCCGTGGTCTCCGGGCCGTCCCACGGCTCTGTGAGCCTGAACTCCAACGGCTCCTTCACCTACACGCCGAATGATAACTACAACGGGGGCGACTCCTTCACCTATAAGGCATCGGACGGGAGAGGCGGCGAGGACATGGCCACGGTTAACATCACCGTGAATGCCATCAACGACGCGCCGGTGGCCGACAACCAGAGCGTGAGCACAAACGAGGACACGGACAAGGGCATAACCCTCACTGCAACCGATGCGGAGAACGACCCGCTCACCTTCAGCGTAGTTGACACTCCCACGCACGGGACCCTCAGCGGCACGGGTGCGAACCTCACCTACCACCCCGCAGCCAACTACAATGGCTCTGATTCGTTCACCTACAAGGCAAATGACGGCAGCGCCGACTCAAACGTGGCTACCGTCTCGATCACCGTGAATGCGGTAAACGACGCTCCGGTGGAAGCCAACGACAGCGCTAAAACCGATGAGGACACGCCCACCGACATAGCCGTGCTCTCAAACGACACCGACGACGATGGCGCCGCCGACGCCTTGAGCGTCTCCAGCTTTACCCAGCCGGACAACGGCACGGTGAGCGAGAACGCCGACGGCTCCCTCAAGTACACACCGAATGCCGACTACAACGGAGCAGACTTCTTCACCTACAGGGCCACAGACGGTACTGAGGAGTCCAACACCGCCAGTGTCTCGATCCTGGTTGACCCGGTCAACGACGCACCGAGCTTCACGAAGGGCGCGGATCAGACGGTGAATGAGGACGCAGGCGCCCAGAGCGTCTCCGGTTGGGCCACCAACATTTCCGCCGGTCCTCCCGACGAGTCGGGCCAGCAGACGAGCTTCGACCTGACCAACGACAACAACTCGCTATTCACCTCCACGGGGAAACCTGCAATCTCCTCTGAAGGTACGCTTACCTACACGCCCGCCCCCGACGCCAGCGGCAGCGCCATCGTCACCGTCGTGCTCAGGGACGACGGCGGGCCGGCCAATGGCGGGGTAGACACCAGCGCCGCGCAGACCTTCCAGATCACCGTGACCCCAGTCAACGACGCGCCCACGGTGGCGGTCGCAGCCGGAGGACAGTGCGGTACGAACGGGACCAGCGGGCAGATCAACCTCACGGTATCCGACGTGGAGAGTGCGGCGAGCACCCTCACCCTTAGCGCCACCTCCTCAAACCAGAACCTCGTGCCCAACTCCGGCCTCTCAGTAGGCGGTAGCAGCGCAAGCCGGATGCTGACCGTGAGCACGCTGGCCAAACGCTCGGGGACGGCGACGATCACCGTGAGGGTAAGCGACGGGCAGAGCAGCGGCACGGTCCCCATCACCGTGAAGGTCGGAACCGACTCCAGGGACACCCTCGACGGCACCTCCGGGGTTGACATCATCTTCGGCAAGAACGGCAACGACGCCATCACCGGCGGGGACGGAAACGACCTCTGTGTGGGGGCAACGGCGCTGGCACGATGAGCGGCGGTTCAGGCGATGACACCCTCGACGGAGCAAACGGCAACGACGTACTGCGGGGGGATGCGGGCAAGGATATCCTGCGCGGCGGTGGGGGCGACGACACGCTCACCGGCGGGACGGAGGCAGACTCCTTCAGCGGGGGTGCGGGAACTGATAAGGCTACCGACTTCAAGGCCGCCGAGGGCGATACAAAGGACGCTACCATCCCCTAGGGGGAGACCGGAGGAACTAGCGACGCCACGCAGATAAAAGCCGACTAGTAGAGAGCCCAGGGCCAGCACCACCTCGCCCTGGGCTCTTCCGTGGCCGGGACGCGCCTCGCATCCTGGACCAATACGCGACGGGGATGTCGCTGATGCTCTGCGACCGCGCGGCTTGGGGAGAAAGGACGGTTTGTAACGCTTAGATCCCGCTGCTACACTATCTTCAATCCCATTAGCCCCTGCTTCTTCAGCGCGAGGAAGCCGACACTAGACCGGAGGAGGCAAATATCGACACTTACGAAGCTATGCTCATAGTGATCCCCGAACTCGACGAGGAGCAGGTCGAGAATACAGTCGGGCGTTTCCGAACGATCATCGAGCGCACGGGGGGCGAGGCTGGCGAGGTCAACCACTGGGGCCGCCGTAAGCTTGCCTACGAGATAGACCACAGGACGGACGGCTTCTACGCGGTAATGGAGTTTACCGCGGGCGAGCGCACGCTCGTTGAGCTGAAGCGGATCCTTCGCGTTTCGGACGACGTGCTGAGGCACATGGTAGTGAAGCTTCCGCCGAGCTACGCGGACAAGCCGCTGCCCGAGCCCGCCGAGGCTACGGCTTAACTACTACGGAGGTAATGAATTGGGTAGGAAAAGGAACGGACCACCCCGCGGGGGTCGTCCGACGAAGAGCAAGCCTTGCGTGTTCTGCAAGGAGGACGTCGCCTACGTCGATTACAAGGACTACAACCTGCTGCGGCGATTCGTCTCCGACCGTGGCAAGGTCAGGGCCCGCAGGGTTACGGGGTTGTGCCCGCAGCACCAGCGGGAGGCGGCCTCTGCGATAAAGCGCGCCAGGGAGATGGCGCTGCTGCCCTACGTGGTGGGGAGGTAGGCACCTTGCAGGTAATCCTTAACCAGGACGTCGAGAAGATCGGGCAGCGCGGCGACATCGTTGACGTGAGTCGCGGCTACGTGCGCAACTTCCTCATCCCACGCCGCCTCGCCGAGGTGGCAACCCCGGGCAAGCTCGAGGAAGCCCGGCGTACTATGGAGGAGAGCGAGGAGAGGGACAGGCGCCTCGCCGAGAGGGCCGAGGAGATCGCCGGCATCCTGAACAAGAGCGTTATTACGATCGAGGCCCGTACCGGCGAGGACGAGAAGCTCTTCGGTTCCGTTACGGCTGCGAACATCACCGATGCCGTCGAGAAGGCGCGCGGAATCCGCCTCGATAGGCGCCGCATCCACCTCGACGAGCCTATAAAGGCCCTCGGTACGCACCAGGTGCCCATCCAGATCCACGGAGACGTCGAAGCGAGCGTCAAGGTAATAGTCGTCCCCAAGTTGTAGGGCGGGTTTGAGGGTTTCGACCCGCAACGACTCGCCTATACCTCAACGGTAGGTGCAGGCACAATCTGTACCACAAGGTCAAGGCTCCCGTCTTGTAACGGGGGCCTTTTTGCTGCATGCTGGTAGGTTATGGAACGCCGGGGGAGGATGCGCAGTGTAGAGACCGGGGCTGAGGCGACCCGGGTACCGCCTCATGACCTTGATGCCGAGCGGGCTGTCATCGGTGCGATGCTTGTATCCGAGACGGCGGTAGCGGCGGTCGCGGAGCGGCTCGCTGCCGGTGACTTCTACTCCGAGGTGCACAGGATAATTTACGCGTCCATGATGCGTTTGTACTCGCGCGGTGATCCCATAGACCAGCTCACGCTCACCAACGAGCTGAGGAGCGTCAACGAGTTCGAGAGGATCGGTGGAAGGCCTTACGTCTTCCAGATCGTCGAGAGCGTCCCGACGGCGGCCAACGCGGGCAGGTACGCGGACATCGTGCGCGGAAAGGCGCTCTTACGGGCCGTTATAGACGTCGGGAGTCGCATCACGGAGGACGCCTTCAGGGAACCCGAGAACGTGAGCGAGGCGCTCGACTCGGCTGAGCAGCTAATCTACGGCGTCTCCAACCAGACGCTCAGGGAACACCTGGCGCCCGTCTCGGAGCTCGCTCCCGGTGCGCTCGAGATGATCCAACGCCTCTACGAGCAGGAAGGCGAGGTAACGGGCGTCGAGACTGGTTTCGAAGACCTCGACCGCCTCACCACCGGCTTCCACAAGAGCGACCTTGTCGTTCTCGCCGCGAGGCCAGCGATGGGAAAAACCGCCATGGCTCTCAATGCTATTTGGCATGCCTCTGGCGAAAAGAAGCTGCCTGTGGCTATCTTCTCCCTGGAGATGAGCAAGGAGCAATTGGTTCAGCGTCTAATCTCTCAGACGACACGTATTCCGGCACAGGCTTTGAGGAGCGGGAACGTAAAGGCCGAGGATTGGCCGAAGTTAGTGCGAGGGGTCGCTGAGGTCAGCAGAGCCCCGATCTGGATCGACGACACGGCCGGCGTCACGCTGATGGAGATACGGGCCAAGGTCAGGCGCCTCTCAAGCCAACTCAACGCCGCGGGCGCGAAGCCACTCTCGCTGGTCGTCGTCGACTACCTGCAGCTGATGGTCGGTCAGGGCAACCGCCAGGAGAATCGCCAGCAGGAGATCGCCGATATCAGCCGCGGCCTCAAGGTCCTCGCCCGCGACCTCGACGTCCCCGTTCTCGCAATCGCCCAGCTGAGCCGCGCGGTAGAAGCCCGACACGACAAACGCCCGCTCCTGTCGGACCTTCGGGATAGCGGGGCGATCGAACAAGACGCTGACATGGTCATGTTCTTGTATAGAGACGAATATTACAATCCAGATTCCGATGACAAGGGCATCGCTGAGGTCATCGTTGGCAAGCACCGTAACGGGCCGACGGGCAAGGTCCAACTTGCCTGGCTGGAGCAGTACACCAAGTTCGCCTCGTTGGCCAGAAGGTCCTAGGGAAGCCGAGTAGATCGAAGTTTCAAGAAAGACTCGGCGAGTGGCCAGCACTACCAGATCGGCTCTTTCGTCGGCGCTCTTACACCTTACCGGCAGGGTGCGACGTAGAATCGGCTAGTTCGATCAGGGCTTTCTGACACAGGAGATAAGATCTTGGCCTTCAGGCGAATCAAGCATAGGGTTGGCGTGGGGTCTGTGGCACCGGACTTCGCGTTACGCTCGCAATCCGGAGCGTGGGTAAGCCCGAAGGACTTCCTGGGCAGAAGGCCCGTCGTTCTCTTTTTCTACCCCAAAGACGATACCCCGGGCTGTACGAAACAGGCCTGCGCTTTCAGGGATGATTACGGGCAGTTTGGCGCGCTCGATGCTGAGGTTTTGGGGATCAGCTCCGATTCGGTGGAGTCGCACAAAAGTTTCGCCGAGAACAACGACCTGCCCTTCGCCCTATTGAGTGACGAAGGAGGAGAGGTAAGGCGACTGTACGGGGTTCCCAGCACGCTCGGCCTCTTGCCCGGCAGGGTGACCTACGTGATCGACAGGGAGGGCGTTGTGAAGCACGTTTTCTCTTCCCAGAGTGCGGTGCATAGGCACGTCGAGGAAGCTCTCGGGGCGCTCACGGACATCGAGCAGGAAGTCCAGTAACCCTCACGGTGGTGGGGCTCCTCAGCCAGCCGCTTACCCTCTTCGGGCTACTTTGCCTTGCTTCCTGAAGCCTATTTTATCGGGGCGCCCATCGCGTGGTAGCCGCCGTCCACGTGTATAAGCTCCCCCGTCGTGGCCGGCCACCAGTCTGAAAGCAGGCTGACCACCGCCCTCCCGACGGGCTCGGGGTTGGTCGTCTCCCAGCCGAGGGGTGCCTGGCGCCCCCACTCGCCTTCGATCTCCCCGAACCCGCTGATGCCTTTCGCGGCCAGCGTCTTGATCGGGCCCGCGGAGACGAGGTTGACCCTGATGCCGCGCTCCCCGAGGTCGCGGGCGAGGTAGCGCGAGGTGCTCTCCAAGGCGGCCTTTGCGACGCCCATCCAGTCGTATGCGGGCCACGCTACCCTGGCGTCGAAGTCTAGGCCGACGATCGAGGCTCCGGGGCTCAAGACATCGGCGAGGCCGACGGAGAGGGCCTTCAAGGAGAAGGCCGAGGTCTGGAGGGCTGTGGCGACGGAGGGCCATTCTGCGGAGAGGAAATTGCCCCCGAGGGCGTCCTCAGGGGCGAAGGCGATAGCGTGGACGATCCCGTCCAGTTCGCCCCAGCGCTCCGTCAGGTCCTGCGCGACGGCCTCGATGTCTTCAGGTTTGTTCACGTCGAGCTCGAGGATGGGGGGGGTGGGATCAAGCCTCTTGGCCGTTCGCTCCGTGAGGCGTCTCGCGCGGCCGAAGCCGCTCAGAACAATCTCGGCGCCTTGTTCCTGGGCAAGGCGGGCCGCCGAGTAGGCTATAGAGCGCCTGTCCAGGACGCCCGTGACCAGAACCTTCTTCCCTTCGAGCAATCCGCCCATAGTGCCTCCTCATCCTCTTACCTTCGCCGAGTCCGGCACAGTCTAGGGAATCAGCCCCGTCCTCGCCAGCGGCGCGAAGGCCGACGATTAATCGAGGCCAGAGCGGGTAAGAGCAATAGCGGGTAACATAGAGAAGAGTGCGGAGAGGGAACCCGCTTTAATGGCAGAGTAGCCGTGCACGTTTCGCGTATTTTTCGTTGCCAAGACAGCGTGCGAATAGTGACGGTCAAGGGAAAGGAGTAAAGGTGGCAGAAGAGACGCAGACCCGTACCTATGAGCCCTCAGAGGAGTTCGCCCGAGAGGCGAACGTGGGCGACGCCTCGGTTTACGAGGAGGCGGAGCAAGACTACGAGGGTTTCTGGGCCGAGCGGGCCGGAGAGTTGCACTGGTTCAAGGAGTGGGACCGGGTACTCGACTGGGACCCGCCCGAGGCAAAGTGGTTCGTCGGCGGAAAGCTCAACGTCTCGTACAACTGCCTCGATTACCAGGTCGAGCAGGGCAGGGGGGACAAGACCGCGATCCTCTGGGAGGGCGACGAGCCCGGAGACAGCAAGACCTTCACCTACTCCGAGCTCAAGGCCGAGGTAGAGAAGTTCGCCAACGTCCTCAAGGGCCTCGGGGTAAAGAAGGGTGACCCGGTCGCGGTCTACCTGCCCATGATCCCCGAGTTGCCGATAACGATGCTTGCGTGCGCCCGCATCGGGGCGCCCCACTCGGTCGTCTTCGGCGCTTTCTCCTCCGACTCGCTACGCGACCGCATCAACGACTGTGAGGCGAAGGTGCTCGTCACCGTCGACGGCGGGCCCCGGGGCGGCAAGGTTACACCCTTGAAGGCCAACGCCGACGAGGCCCTACAGGACACGCCTTCTATAGAGAGCGTGGTCGTCGCGCAGCACAGCGGCGAGGACGTGGACATGACCGAGGGCCGCGACCTTTTCTGGAACGATCTTATAGAAGATGCGGACGCTGAGTGTCCGGCAGAGGAGATGGACTCGGAGGATATACTCTTCATCCTCTACTCCTCAGGGTCGACGGGCAAGCCCAAGGGCATCGTCCACACCACAGGCGGATACCTCACCCAGGTCAAGGCAACGACCAAGTGGACCCTCGACGTCAAGGAGGACGACGTCTTCTGGTGTCAGGCCGATATCGGCTGGGTCACGGGGCATTCGTATCTCGTCTACGGACCCTTGAGCAATGGGGCGACCACCGTCCAGTTCGAGGGAACGCCTAGCTACCCAGGCCCGGACCGGCATTGGGACCTGATCGAACGCCACGGGGTTACGATCTATTATTCGGCGCCGACCGTGATCCGAGCGTTCATGAAGCAGGGCACGGAGCCTATAGAGAAGCACGATCTCTCGTCCCTGCGGCTGCTTGGTACGGTAGGCGAGCCGATCAACCCGCGGGCGTGGGAATGGTACTACGAGAACGTTGGCAAGGGCAGGTGCCCGGTCGTGGACACGTGGTGGCAGACGGAGACGGGCGGCATCATGATCGCACCACTTCCCGGCCTCACCGCTACGAAACCGGGCAGCGCAACCCGTCCCTTCCCCGGCATCTTCGTCGACATCTATGACGAGGAAGACAATCCTATAGAAGGCGCCGGCAAGGGGAACCTGGTCGTTACCAGGCCGTGGCCAGGCATGCTCCGCACCATCTACAAGGACCCCCAGCGCTTCAGAGAGACCTACTGGGAGAGGCTCGGCGACAAGTACTTCGTCGAAGACGGCGCCGAGCGTGACGAGGATGGCTACTACACTATCACCGGCAGGATCGACGACGTGATGAACGTCTCCGGCCACCGTATCGGCACGATGGAGGTAGAGAGCGCGCTCGTCTCTCACGAGGCCGTGGCCGAGTCAGCCGTAATCGGGCGGCACGACGAGGACAAAGGCCAGGCCATCGTCGCCTACGTGATCCTCGAAGGCGATAGGGAAGGGTCCGACGACCTCATCAAGGAGCTAAACGACCAGGTCAAGAAGGGTATAGGCCCGCACGCGAGGCCTGAGGAGATCATCTTCACTCCCGACCTGCCGAAGACGCGCAGCGGCAAGATCATGCGCCGCGTCCTCCGCGGCGTGGCCGAGGGCGAAGACGACCTGGGAGATACCTCGACCCTCGCCGATCCCTCCGTCGTAGACGACCTTATGGAGGCCCGCCAGCAGGGCTGACCGACGACGAAACGGGTTCCCGAAACCGGGGCGGGGTCCTAAATCCCGCCCCGGCCCTTGCCCGCGGATCGTCCTTCCTAGTGACAGGTCCGTCGCGCCTAACGCCACTTTTTACAGGCGCCGAGGCGTAAAGACGCGTTGCAGCGTTCCTCGTCAAAAAGACGATTGCGAGCACATCCTGATGCCTGTAGCCTGTAGCCTGAAACCTCGTGGTAGGCGGAACTTTGCAGGCGCTCCCGCGTATACCTGTGTAGTAGAATATAGGCAGTAAAACTGCTAGGAGGAAAAGCGTTGTTAATACCAGGTGGATTCGGCGGTTACATTCTAATAATGGTCGTCGGCATGCTCATCTCCGGGGCTGCGGCCTTGTGGGTGAGGAGCTCCTATTCGAAGTACTCGAAGCAGAGGAGCGCGAGCGGCCTTACCGGCCAGCAGACGGCGCGCATGATCCTAGACCGTAACGGCCTCACAAACGTGAAAGTAGAGCCCGTAGCCGGACAGCTCACGGACCACTACGATCCGCGGAGCAAGGTCATCAGGCTCTCCGAAGACAACTTCAGGGGTAGTTCGATTGCCGGGGTCAGCGTGGCGGCCCACGAGGTGGGGCATGCGATCCAGGACGCCAACGGCTACGTGCCTATGCGGCTACGTGCCGGTATCTTCCCGGTCGTGAACATTAGCAGCCAGTTCTGGCCGATGGCGTTCATCATGGCCTTCTTCGTCGGGGGAGCGTCGAGCCAGTTGGGGTCGCTCTTGATCACCATCGCCATCGTGCTGTTCGTCGGGGTTTTGGCCTTCCACGTGGTGACGTTGCCGGTCGAGATTAATGCCTCGACCCGCGCCTACGGGCTCCTGAGGAGCTACGGGATTCTGTCGGGCACCGAGGTCGCCGGCACCCGGCGGGTCCTTACCGCCGCGGCCTTTACGTACATCGCCGCGGCCCTGACGGCGGTGCTCACCTTCCTTTACCTGCTTGCCGCAAGCCGGCAGTAGGATAGGCTACTCGGACTACGAAGGCGGGGCTTCGGCCCCGCCTTTGGTCTGCCGGGCAGCGCCCGCGCGAGAGTTGTAGAATACGCGCGTCATGGAAGAGGTTCGTCGCATAAGCAAACGCCGGCGCAGGCCGCGGACCGTGGGAGAGCCGCATCCGTGGGAGCCGAGGCACATGCGCCTCTCCGCGATGCGCTTCGCCGAGTCGGTCGGAAAACCTGCGGAGCGGCGCAATGTGGCGCTCGGGGTGATACAGCACCTCTGGCGCTCACCCGTACCGTTTATCGGGTTCTACCCGTCCGAGGGCGTCAGGGTCACGGAGAATCGGCTGTACACGCCGGCGCCACCAAGAACCGTGGACGACACGGAGTACCTGGCCGGGGTAGAGGCCCACAAGAAGGCCTTCGCGAAGGATCTGGAGAACGCTATGGTTCCGGCCGGGAGGTTGCCAGGGTACTTCGAGGTCCCAACGGACGAGGGGTGGCGCATAACCCTCGACCTGGCTGGGGGACGCCTGAGGCTGTCTGACGCCTGGGGCATGAACTCCGAGAGGAGGGTGGTCGGAGACCTCGCTCCCTTCGCCTGGGCCTACCGTAAGTGCGATTTCTGCATCGTTACCATCTACGACAAGGATATCGGCGCCCTGCGCGACGACCTTCTCTTCGTCGCCAAGCGCGTTGGCGTAGAACTCAGGTGGCGCAGGCCCGCAGCCTGAGCGATCCCCCGGCATTCCCGAACAAGAATAATAATTGGAACTTCGGGTATAATATTTGCGTCTGAAAAGTTTCACGGGTTTGCAGGACGTTTCTTTAGAGAGGTCGGATCACATGCTCATGAGCCACAGCACTGGAGGGTTCGCTACCACGAGCGCGCCGGAGGGGTTCGGGCTCAAAGACTTCGAGGAGGCTGGCCTCAGGGCCGTCGAGAGGCGTTTCGGCCCAAAAGACACGATTTTCACGCCCGGAGACCCCGACGATCAGCTCTACTTTCTTCTCTCCGGCACGGTGCGTCTGTTCAAAATCTACGGCGACTACAAGGAGGCCACGACGGCGCTCCTCAGAAACGACGGCGTGTTTGGCAAGCTAAACTTGGTCGAGGGCCGCTGGCAGGATGTCTTCGCCGAGGCCGTCACCGATGCCAGGGTCGCGAGCATTCAGAAGGCTTCGATAGAGCGGGTGATCCGTGACGAACCAGGCTTCGCGCTGAAGCTTTTCTCCTCGTTCTCCGAGCGGCTCAGGCAGTCCGATGAGGTAATAGAGAGCCTGCTCCACAGGGAGGTTTCGACCCGGCTGGCGACGTTGCTCATGAACCTGGGCGAGCGCTTCGGTGAGGGCAACGGCGCAGGTACGCTGATAGACGTGCGCCTTACCCATCAGGATTTGGCCAACATGATCGCCTCAACCAGGGAGGCCGTCTCCAAGGTAATGAGCGAATTTCAGCGCGACGGCCTGATCGAGAGCCGCAACCGCAGGGTCGTTATCATGAACGAGGGGGCTCTCGCCGAGCACGCCTCCAGGTATTCGGGCCTTAGCATCGACGGGCAAGCCGCGATCTAACCGCCGTCCTTTTCTGGGTAGAGCTTCCACTTCCGACAGCCCTCCCGCACCTCCCGGTTCACGGCTGACATGAAACTTTCCCGGGTCGGGGGCGTATACTCATCCTAGTATGGAGTACACATCCACGGTGACAATTGGTGGCTGGCGGGAGAAACTCGGGAGCCTTTCGGTTCGGCGCGCGGACCTGGACGACAAGGAGCTCGTCGTCCGCACGCTCTCGGGAGACCTGCGTTCTTACGAGGAGTTGGTGAGCCGTTACGAGCGGCTGGTCGGCCGCGTCGTCTACCCCTATGCGCGGCGTGAGATTTCCGTCGAAGACCTGGTGCAGGAGACGTTTTTGCGCGCCTACGACCGCCTGGAAAGTTTCAACCCCGAATACCGCTTCAAGACGTGGCTGCTCGCCATCGCCAACAACCTCGGGATCGACACCCTGAGGCGTCGGAGGGACATCGTCGAGTTCAACCCGGAGACCCACGCTCCCGTCTCTCGTAGCCCTGAGGCCGAGGCCGTCGACGCCGACCGCTCCAGGGGTGTCAAAGAGGCCATAGCGACCTTGCCCGAGACCTACGGGGTACCCTTGATCCTGCGTTACAACGAAGGCCTGAGCTACGCGGAGATAGCCGAGGTGCTCTCCATCACGGTTCCCGCTGTAAAGAGTAGACTCTTCCGCGCCCGCAACATGCTCGCCGGAAGGTTGGAAGAGGCCGGGGAGCGGGAGTGAACGGTACGTCTCCCTGCGATCCCAAGGCCATCTTCGAGCTCGCCGACGGTTCTCTGGTACCGAAGCGGGAGCCCGAAGTAAGGGCACACCTGAGACGTTGCAGCGGTTGCCGGACGCTATTCGAAAGGGAATTGCGGCTCAACGCTTCCCTCGGCTCCCTGGCTTTCGAGCAGCCCAGATCTGTGTGTCAGGGCGTGGCGATGGCGCTGCCGACCCGGTCGGTACGGGCGAGGCTTCTCTGGGCCGGGCTCGCTGTGGTCTTGCTCTTGATCGCCTCGGCGACCTTGATGATGCGTGGGACCAACCTGGCTATCGTGTTTGTCGAGGCGATGAGCGTGTTCTGGGGCGTTGTGGCAGGCCTCGCCGATGTTGTCCAGGTCGTCTTCGCCGCCATCGGCCCGGCGCTCCTGGTGGCCCTCGCCGCCGGGGCCTTCGTGGACTTGGTCGTGGTAGCGTTATACCTGTCGGTCTCTCGCCGGCGCGCCAGAGAGGCATGAGCTACTCCGTACCTTCTACGCGGGTCGACGCTTTGCCGCTGCTTACCGTTTGCGTCGTAGTCCTTGGCCTCCTCGTTCTTCTTCCGCTACCCGCGCACGCGGCCGAGAAGCGGCTCTTCGGCGACGTTGTGGTGGGACAGGAGAGAGACGAGCAGAACGTCTCAACCGTGGCCGGCAACATCAAGGTACATGGTAGCGTCGACGACGTGGATTCGGGGGTCGGTCACGTCTTTATAGACGAGACCGGCAGCGTACGGGGTGACGTCGACGCGGGTTACGGCGACGTCGAGATATATGGCCCCGTCGGCGGCGACGTCAACGCCGAGTTCGGAGACGTCCTGGTGAATGCCCCCGTCGGGGGAGATGTCGACGTCGGCCGCGGAGACGTTCACCTGGGGCCCCTGGCCGTGATCTCCGGTGATCTGGAATCCGAGAGCGGTCATATTACCGGCAACACAGAAGAGGTAGGGGGCGATATTGCGGCCAAGGGGACGATGCCGGACATGGGAGAGGCGCACGGCCCGGACATATTCGGGATCGTCGGCTGGCTCTTCGGGGCTCTCGCTTTCGCGGCCTGCGCCGTGCTCGCCGCGGTGCTGGCCCCCGGTCCGCTCGCCGCTGCGGCGCGCAGGGTGGGAGACTCGCCGGGAAGGGCGTTCGTTTATGGGCTGGTCTCGTTGCCGGCCTTCTTCTTGCTCTGCGTAGTGCTCGCGATCAGCATAGTCGGGATACCGCTCCTGCTGCTGCTCGCGCCGGCCTATCTGGCGCTCGTGTTTTTCGGTGCGCTGGTCGCGGCGTTCTTCCTGGGTACCAGGGTACTGATGTTCACGGGACGCTACAGGGTGGGCAACGCCCTGGCGGCCGTGGTGGGAGCACTGATCCTCGCCGCGACCACCTTCGTCCCCGTGCTTGGCGACTTGGTACTCTACGCTCTCTGTCTGCTCGGCACCGGGGCCGCCATCCTCGCACTCTTCTCCCGTCGCAGTCCCCGCGCCACCCACTCATCTTACGAGTCCTACGTCCGCGACCGAGCCGGAGGATAGGAAGGCTTCAGAAGGGTTCACGGCGTAAGTCGAGGTTCGGATCTAACACCGTTTCTTGCAATGCCTTACGTCGTTCCCTTGCAAGCGGGAATCCACGTGTCCCAGGGTGTGCTGTACGTCGCGTCTCTCTGAATGCGGTGGCAAAGCTAGCAAATCCCGAAACCTGATGCCCGGCTCGCTCCGCGGGCCGCTAAGCTCTTTGTTCCGGGGTCATGGCGTAGATTCGGGTGTCTCTCGGCCTTCCGTCGGTGCCGAGGTCGTTGTTGTGCAACGTGCCTTCGAGCAGAAAGCCAGCCCGCTCGGCGACCCTCGCGCTGGGAAGGTTGAGGGTGTCGCACCGGATCTCGACGCGCCTGGCTCCGAGGGCGTCGAGGGCGAAGGCCGTTATGGCCTTCACCGCCTCGGTTGTGTAGCCGAGGCCCGCAAAGCGGGTGCGGCACCAGTAGCCGATCTCGAACTTCGGCACCTCCCAGTCTATTCCCTGCAACCCACAAACTCCTACCAGCGTGTCCGTGCCCTTTAGATACAGGTGCATCCTGAGCTCCGTACGCGCCAGGAAAGCGATCCGCGCCCTGCGTGCGCTGGCCTCCGACTCATCGACGGTCTCGTGTTCCTTCGGCCAAGCCATCCAGGGGGTGAGCTCCTCGATAGACTCCGTGATCGCCGCGTACATCTCCGGGCCGTCGCCGGGGAACGGGCTCCGCATCAAAAGCCGCTCGGTCTCGACGCTCTCGGGAAAGTCCACGAGTATGGGCGCCCTCATGTCGCGCTCCCTCCTGTTGGCCCGGCTCAACATGCATTCTAGCCCGCAGACATTCACGTCGCCCGTATCGACTTGCCCACGTAGCAAAAGCACTTTGCTAACGTCGCAACCCGGCTCCATTAGGGTAGGCAGGATCGTGTCCGGAGCCTGATAGGATCCATACGTTCGTACAATCTCCGTCAGGCTGGAGCGTTGCATGATGGTTAAAGATACGCTTATACTGCGCAGGTATAAGGTTTCAGGAATATTGAACATCCGGGGTCATCGAAGCCCCGTATAATGGTCGGAAACCATATAATGGGTGTTTGGGACTCCCGCGCCGTGGACACCGGGCGGAGAAAGGAGAATTCGTGAGGATCGAGGAAATGATGAAGAAGGGGGACGGCCCGCGCCTGAGGCCCGGGATGTCGCGCAGGGACTTCTTGAAGATTACCGGTACTGGCATGGCCGGGGCGGCCATGCTGGCGGTGCCAGGTTGCGGGGTCTTTAGCGGTAGTGGCGGCGGTGGTGGTGGTGGCAGCAGCAAGGCCATCGCCATCAACCTGGAGCAGACCATCCGGGATCTGGACTCCGCGGTAACCACGGACTCCGTCTCCACGGAGGTACTCCAGAATGTCATGTCGGGCTTGTACAGGCTAGATGCCAACGTCAAGCCCTTCCCGGACATGGCCGAAGGCGTGGACATCAGCAGTGATAGGCTCAACTACACCTTCACCCTGCGCGATGGCGTCACGTGGTCCAACGGTGACCCGGTTACGTCCAAGGACTTCAAATACGCCTGGCTCAGGGCTCTAGATCCCGATACCGGAAGCCAGTACGCCTACATCATCACGACGTTCGTCAAAGGTGCGGCTGAGTACAATTCGGGTGACGGCAGCGCCGACGACATCGCCGTCGAGACCCCGGATGATAAGACTCTCGAGGTGACGTTGTTGGCGCCGTCTCCATACTGGCTCGGCCTCACCTCTTTCTTCACCTATCTTCCGCAAAACCAGAAGTTCGTGGAGTCCAAGGGCGACAAGTACGCCCTAAGCCCGGATGCGCTGCTCTACAACGGCCCGTACGAGCTGACCGAGTTCAACCCAACCAGCGGGGTGGTCGTCGTCAAGAACGAAGACTACTGGAGCGCGGACACCGTCGAGATTACCAAGGTCGACGCGAAGATCGTCAAGGAGTCGGACACCGCAGCAAACCTCTACGAATCCGGCCAGCTCGATGTGACCGTCACCGACAGCGAGTTCGTGACCGAGTACAAGGGCACACCGGACCTTGTAACGATAACGCAGTTCGCCACGAGCTGGCTGCAACCCAACTTCGAGGTCCCACTATTCCAGAACGCGAACATCCGCAAGGCCATCCAGATGGGGATCAACAGCGCCGCCGCGAACAATAAGATCCTCAACAACGGTTCGGAGCCCGCAACCGGCGTAGTCCCGCCCGGCATCGCCGGCCCTGGAGACCAGACCTTCCGCGAGGCCGAAGGACCGACCATGCCGGCGTACGATCCCGATGAGGCCAGGAAGCTCTTCCAGAAGGGCGTGGAAGAGGTGGGTGAGAACCCCGAGTTCGAACTCCTCACCGACGACGATAGCGTGTCAAGAGATTTCGCCACTTTGTTCCAGTCCGACTTAGAGAAGATAGGTGCCAAGGTCAGCGTCAACGTGCAGCCATTCTCCAGCAGGCTACAGCTCGAAACCGAAGGCAAGTACGAACTCACGATCACGGCCTGGATCGCGGACTACGACGACCCGATGACCTTCCTCGACCTCTACGAGAGCAGCTCCCCCTACAACACGCAGAAGTACAAGAACGAGCAATATGATGAGTTGATCAGCAGCGCCAAAGAGGAGACGGACGACGCCAAGCGTATGGATATGCTCCTCGAAGCCGAGAAGGTATTGATAACGGACGATGCGGCGATCGCCCCCTGGCGCTTCTACGGGTCGGCGTACCTCGTGAATCCGGACGCGATCTCGAAGTTCGTCGACCAACCGTACGGTGGCGGCAAAGACTACTCGCTCTGGAAGCTCGCGTAACGAGCTTTAGGAGGCGAGATCACCGTGCGGGGCAAAGGCGGAGGCGCCCGTTTTTCCGGGCGCCCTCGTTTTTCGGTGCGGGCCAGAAGGAGGCGGTCCTGTAGATGATCGGTTACGTGACCAGGCGCATCGTGTACATGTTTATCGCGCTGTTTATCATCGTCAGCATAACGTTCTTTATCAGCCAGGCGCTGCCCGGTGATCCGTTCTCCGATCCCAAGCTGACACCCCAGGTCCGCGAGCAGCTCTACGAGAAATACGGCCTCGACGAGCCGTTGTACGTCCAGTACGCAAAATACATGACAAACGTGGCGCAGGGGGACCTGGGCAACTCGTTCTTCTACAACAGCAGGCCGGTGTCGGAGATGATCCTGCAGCGTCTGCCAGTCTCCGCATTCATAGGGATTCAGGCCGTAATCTTCGGGCTCGTTGTAGGGATGGTGCTCGGCATAGTAGCAGCACTTTGGCACAACACCGTCTGGGACACGCTGGCCGTTGTGGTCGCGATCCTCGGCGTGTCCGTGCCCAGCTTCGTGCTCGGACCCGTCTTGCAGTACTGGCTCGGGCTCAAGCTCGGGTGGTTCCCCGTAGCCTTTTTCGAGAGTTGGATCTACTCCGTGTTGCCTTCGCTGGCGCTGTCGGTCTTCGTGGTCTCGACGGTCGCCCGCTTTATGCGGACGGAGATGCTCGAGGTCATGGGCCAGGATTACATCACCCTGGCCAGGGCCAAGGGACTCTCCGGCCTGGCGGTGATCCTCAGGCACGTTCTGCGCAACGCGATGATCCCACTGGTCACCGTCATGGCACCGCTGACTATCTACATAATAACCGGATCGCTGGTGATCGAGCAGATCTTCGCGGTACCGGGAATAGGCGAGCAGTTCGTGCAGTCGGTCGTGGTCAACGACTACTCCATGATCCTGGGCACGACCATATTCTTCTCCGTGTTGTTCATCTCCGCCCTGCTTGTACAGGATATCCTGTACGGCGTAATAGACCCCAGAATCCGCGTCGCCGGAGCGAAGGAGTAGCATATGGAAACCCGACATCGCGAGCTTGACCCGGGTCTCTTCCGATCGCTAGACTTCGACGCCCAGGAGGGCGAGCGAATAGCCGGACCCCCGGTGGGATTCTGGAAGGACGCCTGGAGGCGGCTCAAGAAAAACCGCGGGGCGGTCGTAAGCCTCTGCATCCTCATCGCGGTTTTCGCCATGGCCTTCGTGATCGGACCGCTGTTGGCCACGCAATCCCCCTTCACGCAGAGCCTTAGCGATCGCTATCTGGGGCCGACGGCCGAGTACTGGTTCGGCACGGACAAGTTCGGCCGCGACATGTGGACGAGGGTGTGGGCGGGTACCAGGGTCTCCCTGTACATCGGCGTGCTGGCCGCTTGTGTGGACTTATTCGTTGGGGTGGTGTACGGGGCGGCGTCGGGGTTTGTCGGCGGACGAACAGACGACCTGTTGCAGCGCGTCATCGAGATCCTGAACGGGATCAACCCCCTGATAATTGCCATCCTCGCGATGGTCGTCTTCGATCCAGGGATCCTCACCCTTACCATAGCGATCAGCGCGACGGGCTGGACGTTTATGGCCAGGATTGTCCGGGGCAGGATGATGCAGCTCAAATACCAGGAGTTCGCCTTGGCCTCGCGATCGCTGGGGGCTAGCGGGTTTCGGGTGGTGTGGAAACACCTGATCCCGAACTCCCTGGGGCTCATCGTGATCAACCTGATGTTCACCATCCCGGCCGCCATCTTCACCGAGGCGTTCTTGAGCTTTATCGGGCTCGGGATCCAGGTACCCAAGGCGTCCCTGGGATCCCTCATAAGCGACGGGGCGGCTGAGCTCAGGTTCCACCCCCACCTGTTGTGGCTGCCGGCCCTGATATTCTGCCTGCTGATGCTCTGCTTCAACCTGTTGGGCGACGGCCTGAGAGACGCCCTCGACCCGAAGATGCGTAAGTAGAAAGATGGCGATGAACAACGACAACATCCTCGAGGTCAGGGATCTACAGGTCTCCTTCGGCACATACGCTGGCGAGGTCCAGGCGGTGCGGGGGGTTTCCTTCGATCTAAGGAAGGGCGAGACGCTCGCCATAGTCGGGGAGTCCGGCTCGGGTAAATCGGTGACGGCCAAGAGCATCATGCGCCTCAACCCGGTAGCCAACACCATCGTGAAGGGCGGCGAGATCCTCTTCGATGAGCAGGATATCGTGAAGCTCGGCGAGAAACAGATGCAGGATATCCGGGGACCGAAGATAGCGATGGTTTTCCAGGACCCCATGACCTCACTCGACCCGACCATGAAGGTCGGACGCCAGATCACAGAGAGCTTGAAGAAGCACCTCGGCATGAAGGGCTCTGAGGCCAACAAGCGGGCCGTAGAGCTCTTGACGCTCGTTGGCATCCCAAACCCGGAGGACCGCGCAAAGCAGTATCCGCACCAGTTCTCCGGCGGAATGCGTCAGAGGGTGGTCATCGCCATAGCCCTTGCCTGCGAGCCGCAGATCCTCATTGCGGACGAGCCCACTACGGCTTTGGACGTGACCATACAGGCTCAGATCCTGGATCTCCTGCGGGAATTGCAGGAGCAGATAGGGACCTCGGTCATCCTGATCACGCACGACCTCGGCGTGGTGGCAAGCGTCGCCGATAGGGTCGTGGTGATGTACGCAGGGAAGATCGTGGAGACGGGAACGGTGCGCGAGGTTTTCTACGATCCCCAGATGCCCTACACCTGGGGCCTTCTGGCCTCAATACCGCTGCCCAATGCGGACCGCAAGCTGGACCTTATCCCGATACCAGGTTCCCCGCCGGATATGTCCGACCCGCCGAAGGGCTGTCCCTTTGCGGCGAGGTGCACATACGTTATGCAGGTCTGCCCCACGGAATTTCCCGAGTACACCGACTTCTCCGCCGAGCACAAAGCGGCCTGCTGGCTGCACCATCCCATGGCTCCCAACGTCGAGCCTCCCGCGCGGGTCAGGGGTGCACGGTGATGGAGCAGAACGGGAACGGAAAGACGATCCTCGAGGTCAAGGACCTGAAAAAGCACTTCCAGCGTGGGCCGCCGGGCGTATCTCAAAGCGGTGGACGGAGTCTCGCTCGAGATCCGGAAAGGGGAGACCCTGGGGCTCGTTGGAGAGTCGGGCTGTGGCAAGACAACCGTGGGAAGGGTCCTGGTGAGGCTCTACGAGCCCTCGGCGGGCGAGGTGCTCTTCGCGGGTGAGGACGTCCACAAGACCGGGGGCGACGAAGCCAAGGTTTTGAACCGCAAGATGCAGATGATCTTCCAGGACCCGCAGGCCTCCTTGAACCCGCGTATGGTCGTAAGCGACATCATTGCCGAGGGCATCGATATTCATCATCTCGCCAGTAGCAATGGAGGAGCGCATCGAACGGGTGCACGACCTGCTCGAGACGGTTGGCCTGAGCAAAGAGCACGCGAACCGCTTCCCGCACGAGTTCTCCGGCGGCCAGCGCCAGAGAATCGGCGTCGCGCGGGCGCTCGCGGTTGAGCCCGAGTTCATCGTCGCAGACGAGCCCGTCAGCGCCCTCGACGTCTCCATCCAGGCCCAGGTCATCAACCTGATGAAGCGGCTACAGAGGGAGAGGGACCTGACCTACCTGTTCATCTCCCACGACCTCTCGGTCGTCAAGTACATCTCCGACCGCGTCGGGGTGATGTATCTTGGCCAACTGGTCGAGCTCACTGACAGTGACGAGCTCTACGCTAACCCGCTTCATCCCTACACCCGTGCCCTCCTCTCGGCGGTCCCCATCCCCGATCCCGACTACGAAAGCGAGCGGGAGAGGACGGTTATCGCGGGAGACCTCCCAAGCCCGGTAAACCCGCCTAGCGGGTGCCACTTTCGGACCCGCTGCCCACAGGCAGTCGAGGCCGCCGCGCACGTAGATCCCCCTTGGCAGGAGGCGAAACCTGGGCACTGGATCCAGGCCTGCCCCTGCTTCACCTGAACCAAAGACCTCCCATGGGCTTTTCGTATAGGGCCGGCCGAGCACACCACCGCATCTGGTGGGTGGAGGGCGTGAGATGGCCGATACGGGTTCCAGGGGCATCGTCGCAACTTTCTCCATAGTCGCCTTCGACCCGGAGACGGATTCCCTCGGCGTCGCCGTCCAGTCGAAATTCCTCGCCGTCGGCTCGGTCGTGCCCTGGGCCCGTGCCGGGGTCGGGGCCGTGGCGACCCAGGCTATGGCGAACTACAACTACGGCCCGCGCGGCCTACAACTGATGGAAGAAGGAACGACCGCCGATGAGACCGTCGAAGTCCTCGTCTCGGCCGACGAAGACCGCGATCACAGGCAGGTCGGGGTCGTCGATAGCGGGGGAAGGGCAGCTACCTACACGGGCTCCGAATGCTTCGACTGGGCCGGGGGCGTTGCGGGAGAGCACTACGCGGCCCAGGGTAACATCCTCGTCGGCGCCGAGACGGTTGAGGCGATGGCGGTGATCTATGAGGAGACGAAGGGCGACCTCGCTGCGCGGCTGCTCTCGGCGCTCGATGCCGGGCAGGCCGCTGGTGGTGACTCGCGTGGGAAACAGTCGGCGGCGCTGCTCGTCGTGCGGGAGGGAGGGGGATACGGCGGGGACAACGACAGGGTCGTCGACCTGCGAGTCGACGACCACCCCGAACCGATACGAGAGCTGATCCGTATTAGGGACCTCCACACCCTGTACTTCGGCGAGACCAGGCCGGAAGACGTCGTCGCCGTGGACGGGGACGTGCGCATCGAGGTCGCGGAGGCATTGCGTCGCGCCGGGTACCTGAGTGGGCCTGATGCGGGAGATGACGATCTCTTCGACGCCTTGAGCGCCTACGTTCGTACCGAGAACTTCGAGGAGCGCGAGCAGCGGCGCGGCTATCTCGACCGCGCGGTCCTGGAGCACATGAAGGGGCAGGGGTAAGCTCTGGCCTGGCCCGAGCTTCGCCGCTCCTGTAATCTTCCCCCAAGGAAAGGCCACTCGGAGAGCGAGGCGTAGCCTGTGGCGATGCTCGAAGTGAACAACCTCAAGACCCACTTCAGGACCCAGGACGGGGTCGTAAAGGCGGTCGACGGCGTCTCGTTTTCGCTGGAGGCGGGGGAGACGCTGGGGATAGTCGGGGAGTCAGGGAGCGGCAAGAGCGTGACGGCCCTCTCCATCATGCAGCTCAACCCCAAGCCGCCTACGGAGTATCCTGAGGGTGAGATCCTCTTCGAGGGACAGAACCTGCTCGAGGCCTCTGACAAGCGCATGCAGGAGATTCGGGGCAACGACATTGCCATGATCTTCCAGGACCCCATGACTAGCCTCAACCCTGTCTTCACCGTCGGAAACCAGATCCGCGAGGCGATCCGTATCCACCAGGACCTCTCCAAGAGCGAGGCCCAGGAGAAAACCGTCCAGGTCTTGAAGGACGTTGGCATCGCCAACCCCGAAAGGAGGGCCGAGGGAGTACCCGCACCAGTTCTCCGGCGGCATGCGCCAGCGGGCCATGATCGCGATGGGCCTCTCGTGCAACCCGAAAGTCCTCATAGCGGACGAGCCGACGACGGCCCTCGACGTGACGATCCAGGCCCAGATCCTCGAGCTGATGGTCGGCCTGCAGGAAAAATATGGTACGGCCATCGTCATGATCACGCACGACCTCGGCGTGGTCTCCCAGCTCGCAGACAAGGTGATGGTGATGTACGCGGGCCGCGCCGTCGAGCAGGCTACCACCGACGAGGTCTTCTACGACCCCTTGATGCCGTACTCGTGGTCGCTCTTGCGCTCGTTGCCCCGCCTCGATACAGCCGGCGAGGTCAGGCTCCTGCCCATTGAGGGGACGCCCCCGTCCCTGATCTTCCTCCCCAAGGGTGTAACTTCAGCGCCCGCTGTCCTTTCGTCAAGGACGAGTGCCACGAGGTAGACCCCAAACTGGAGGAGAAGAAGCCGGGCCACAGCGCGGCGTGCATCCTCTCCGTCGAGGAGATAGAGGAGAACAAGAGCCGGGTGGATGAAGAACTAGGGGTCCAAACGTGACGGAGAGGACGGAAGCGAGCCCCGAGATCCAACGGTCATTCCGGCGAGTATCTGCTCGAGACCAGGAACCTGAAGATGCACTTCCCGATAAGGGCCGGCGTTCTGCAGCGCACGGTCGGGCACGTGAAGGCCGTCGACGGGGTGGACCTCTCGGTGCGCCGCGGGGAGACGCTCGGGCTAGTGGGCGAGTCGGGGTGCGGCAAGAGCACACTCGCCCGCCTCATTCTGCGCCTGCTCGAGCCCACGGAAGGCGAGGTTCTCGTCGACGGCGAGGACATACTCGGCTACGACCGCAAGCAGATGCTCGACGTGCGCAGGAACATGCAGATAGTCTTCCAGGACCCCTACGCGAGCCTGAATCCCCGCATGACGGTGGGCGCTATCGTCTCCGAGCCGCTCAAGATCCACGACGTAAGCAGTGACTCATCGGGCGAGCGCAAGAGGCGGGTGCAGGAGCTGCTCGAGGTGGTTGGCCTCAGCCCCGAGCATTACAATCGCTACCCGCACGAGTTTTCGGGGGGTCAGCGGCAGAGGATAGGGGTCGCAAGGGCCATCGCGCTGAACCCGCGTCTGATCATCTGCGACGAGCCCGTGAGCGCGCTCGACGTCTCGATCCAGGCCCAGGTCATTAACCTGCTACAAGACCTGCAGAAGGAGTTCGACCTTACCTACGTCTTTATCGCCCACGACCTCTCGGTGGTCAAACACATCTCGGACAGAGTAGCCGTGATGTACCTCGGCAAGATCGTGGAGATCGCCGACAGGGAGACGCTCTACGCCCAGCCTCGTCACCCCTATACAGCCTCCCTGCTCTCGGCCATCCCGGTGCCGGACCCACACAAGGAACGCGAACGCCAGCGCGTGGTCCTCTCAGGGGACGTGCCTTCCCCCGCGAACCCTCCGAGCGGATGCCACTTCCACACCCGCTGCCCGCGCTCCCAGGACTACTGCGCCGAGCACGAGCCAGACCTCGAAGTGCAGGAAGCAGAAGGCCACAGGGCTTCCTGCTTCTTCCCCGTCCTCGACGGCCAGCACATAGAGGAGCCAGAAACCAGCACTCCGTACAAGCCCGAATAGCGTCGAAGCACGCTCCGCCGCCTCTCAGCCCGCCTCAGCTTCGCCCTGCCGCGCGAGGGACCGCTGCCGGGCGTTAGGGTTCGCAGTGCTTCGAGACGAATTGCTGAAAGCTGAGAGCCGGGGCCCCGAGAGCGAAGGCGAAGCGGGCTGCGATACAATTGCCGGGTGTGGAAGGAGACCCAGACCAGGCGTGATCGGCGGAACGCGGTGGCGCGTGTGCTCTTGCTGGTCGTGTTGCTGCTTGCGACCGCGTTCGGGTCTTTTGTGGTCGGGCGCTCGCAGAGTCCCGCCTCCCTGAATGTAGAGGACCGTGAGAGCCTGGCGCTATACGCAGAGGCGCTCGATACCGTCAGGGACAACTACGTAGACCAGAAAGACATACACCCCAAGCAGGAGGCTTACGGGGCCATAGAAGGGATGCTCGATACGCTGGGAGACAATGGGCACACGAGGTTCTTGACCCCCGAGGAGCGCGAGCAGAACGACCAGAGCCTCTCGGGGACTTATGTGGGCATCGGGGTACAGCTGGAGAAAATGAACGGCGAGGTCGTGGTCGCCGCCCCGATACAGGGCTCTCCGGCCGAGAAGGCAGGCCTCAGCCCCGACGACGTGCTCGTGGCCGTCGACGGGAAGAGCGTCAAGGGCGACAGCATCTCGGAGGTCGTCGAGAAGGTCAAGGGGCCAGAGGGGACCATGGTCGAGCTGACCGTCCGGCGTGAGGACGAAGTACGCAAGTACGACCTGAGGCGCGCGGAGATCAACTCGCCCGTTGCTTCGTGGGCCATGATCCCGGACAGCGACGTGGGCCTCGTGTTCCTCTCGTCTTTCTCCGACAACAGTGCCGAGGAGCTCCAAAACGCCTTCGAGGAAGCCAGGGCTGCGGGGGCCAGGCGCTTCATCCTTGACCTCAGGAACAACCCTGGCGGCAGGCTGGACCAGGCCGTACAGATGGCCGGGTACTTCCTCGCGCCGGAGAGCGTCGTGTACATTCGCGAGGACGCCTCCGGCGAGCGCGAGGAGATCAAGGTCGAGGATGCCGGCTGAATCTACGGGTGCCCCGCTCACGGTGCTGGTCGACGGGGGTTCGGCGTCCAGCGCCGAGATACTGGCCGGGGCCCTGCGCGACAACGGACGCGCGACCGTGATCGGGGAGACAACCTTCGGCACCGGCACCGTGCTCTCGGAGTTCGTACTCAGGGACGGCTCGTCTATCCTGCTCGGCGTCGCCGAGTGGCTGACCCCCGACGGCGACTTTATTCGCGAGACCGGGATAGAGCCCGACGTGAAGGTTCCACTGGCGGATGGAACCGCACCGCTGACGCCCGACGCGGTCCGCGACCTCTCCAAGGAGCAGGTTCTCGGTAGGGACGCCCAACTGCGCGAGGCCTACGAAAACTTGCGGGAACAGTAGCGAGCTTTACATAAAATTACGCCAGGACCGGATACTCTCATGCCAAGACAAGCGCGATAACCAATTGAAAGGATGACGATGGCACAGCGAGTACACGAGAGCATCGAGGTCGAAGCCCCAGTCGAGGATATCTTCCGTTACTGGTCCAACTTCGAGAACTTCCCGAGGTTTATGTCGAACATCGAAGAGGTCAGGATGACGGCCCAGGACACCAGCCACTGGCGGGTCAAGGGACCTCTCGGCAAGAGCGTGGAGTTCGACGCGAAGACGACCGAGATGGACCCGAATCGCGGTATCGGCTGGAACACGGTCGAAGGCGACGTCATGACGAGCGGCGAGATCCGCTTCGAGGAGACCTCGCCGGGGCGCACGCGCGTCGAGGTGACGATGAACTACGCCAACCCGCCCGGTGGGGCCGTCGGCGAGAAAGTCGCGAATATCCTCTCCAACCCGGAGCGGAACCTCACGGAGGATCTGGGTAACTTCGCCAGCATCGTCGAGCGCGGAGAGCTGGGCGGATCGGAGTCCCAGACGCCGAGCCACTGAATACGGGGCACCCGCTCTTGGGGTAGTATCGAGGCCGTTGGGAGCGCAAACCCTGCGGCCTCTACACTCTCGTGGGGAGGAAAAATCTCTTGTCCATAGCCATAGTCTCTCTGCTCATTCTAGTAATCGTCGCGGTCGTCGCGATCCCTATTCTGATCCGGGTCGTGGGCGAGGCCGGCCGTCGCGGCCCGACCGACGACGCAGACGACACTTCGGAACAGAACTCCAGCCGGCATTCGGGACCAAGACGCAGATAGAAGGCTACAGGTAACAGGTTTCAGGTAACAGGTTTTGGAGTAGTCACGCCCACCAGGTTAGAAGTGTTCCCATCGGGCACGCTTGCCGCCGTTCTACCTGACGCCTGAAACTTACTCTAAGAGATCTCGCAGCCCAGCGGCGTGGGGGCTGCTCTTTATCTTGGCGAGGGCCGTGAGCTGTATCTGGCGGATACGCTCGCGGGTGACGTCGAAGCGCTCTCCGACCTCCTCCAGGGTCTTCGGTTGGCCGCCGGTGAGGCCGAAGCGGTACTCGAGCACCATCCGCTCGCGTTCGGGGAGGCTTCCGAGGGCCTCGCGCATGCGTGCCTTGAGGAGCGAAGACTTGGCCAGGTCGTGGGGGGATTCCGAGTCTTCGTCCGCGATGAAATCCCCAAGTTCTGATGAGTGGTCTTCTCCCACCGGGGTTTCGAGGGAGATCGAACGCCTGGAGACGCGTCGGATGCGCACGATCTCCTCGGCGTCAACTTCCATAATGGTGGCGACCTCTTCGTCGGTGGGGTCGCGGTTGAGCTGGGCGCCGAGGCCGCGCTGTACCCTGTAGTACTTGTTGATCTTCTCGACCATGTGCACGGGAACCCGGATAGTGCGCCCCTTGTCGGCGATGGCGCGGGTGACGGCCTGGCGGATCCACCACGTCGCGTAGGTCGAGAACTTGAAGCCCTTGCGGTGGTCGAACTTCTCGACGGCCCGCATCAGGCCGATATTGCCCTCCTGTATGAGGTCGAGCAGCGAGACGCCCCTGCCGGCATATTTCTTGGCGATGGAGACGACGAGCCTGAGGTTGGCCTTGGTAAGATGGGCCTTGGCCCGCCGGTCGCCGCGCTCTATGCGCTTGGCGAGGTAGGTCTCCTGGGCCTTGGTGAGGAGTGGGGTCTTGCCGATCTCGTCCAGGTACATCTGGACTGCGTCGCCCGTGTAGCGGCTCTTCAGGTCGCCCTCCAGTACCTCTTTGACGAGCTGGGTATCTTCGTCCTCACCCATCGTTTCAGCGAGGAATCCGGCGTCGACAACCTCGACGCCGTGCTCGCGCAGGAGACCGTAGACCTGTTGGATCTCGTCTGTCGAGAGGTCCACCTCTTGCAGGAGGTCGAGGACTTCGCTCGACTCCAGAGTGCCGGTCTCCTGACCGGCCTCGAAGAGCTCCTGTATTTCTTCTATATCCCGCAGGTCGCGTTGGGGCTGCAAAATCTACTCCGGGAACTTCAGGTTGAAACCCTCCTGTAGCCTCTACGTAATATATCTTAAAAGGGACAATAATCAATTTGGTTCGGCGCACGCGGAGAGGGTCGCGTGGCCGGAACCGCAAGGAGGATGAGCCGTGTTGGGCCTGAGAAACATGTACAAGGTGTTCCGCGAGACCCGCAACGCCGCAAGGGAGCAGGCTACTCTCGCCGTTATAGGTGACTCGCCCAGAGCCTCCGAGGTGGCCGCCCTGATCGGGGCGCAGAGGGGCCTGAGGGGGGCCGAGATCATCCTCTCTGTCTCGGAGGCGGGGACGACGATCTCGGGGAAGGCCGTGGAGGATCCAGGCGATATTTCTCTCCCTTCGACGAGCGGGAAGACCCTGGTCGACGAGTTGGCACCGCGCATTGTGCGGGCGATGGATGAGGACTACCTGGTCGCGCTCGCGAAGGGCTATCCGCAGTTCAGGCGGGCGGTGTGCGAGGAGATCACACGCAACAACGCCCGCCAGAACGCCGTGATCGGGTTGCTACCCATCCCAGGGGCCGACATGCCGGTGATGACGGCCAACCAGGCGCGGATGGTGCTCAACATCGCGGCCGCCTACGGGGAAGACCTTTCGATGGAACGTGCGAGGGAGCTTCTGGGGGTACTGGCGGCCGGCTTCGGCCTGAGGGCCTTGAGCCGCCAGGCCGTAAAGCTCGTGCCGGTGGGCGGATGGGCCGCCTCGGCGGTAATTGCCTACGCCGGCACCGTGGCGATGGGCCGCTCCAGCATCCTCTACTTCGAGCGCGGCGGCCAGAGGGTAGGCGAGAAGGAGATGGACGAGATCCGGCGCCGCGCCCTCAAGGAAGGCAAAACCTTCGTCTCGCGCCTGCGCCGAAAGAAGTAGGTTACAGGCTTCAGGTGTTGGCCTTCGCGTACCGAAAGGGAAGGCGCATGACCTGTTGCGCGGTTCGTGCAAAGCGTGGGCGAGCGCACCTACCGTCCCTTGGCTCCTCCCTGCACACACGTCGGCACTCGCGACTCCATCATCCGTCATTTCCGCGCAGGCGGGAATCCACGCCGCGGTAAGCGGGACTCCGCTGCGCCAGGAGAAATCTACCTGAAGCCTGATGCCTTCTCGAAGCCTTCTATATAATCGGCTCTATGTTGTCTTCTGTGCGTCGGGTCTTCGTGGGGGTGCGTTCGGGGCTTTCGACGCTGCGGCGGTTGGGGGTGAGGATCTTCCTCGGCTTGACGGCGTTGCAGGCGGTGATCCTGGGCGTCCTCGTCGCGATGGCCGAGTATCGCAAGCGCCGCCAGGGGCCGCGGGAGGGGTTCCCATGGGAGGATCAACCGGAGATCATGCTCGAGTCGGGCGAGGATAGGTTCAAGATCTACGCCTACGGAGTGAGCCTCTACGAGGCGATGCTCGAGGAGATCGAGGCCGCGCAGCGCGAGATCTTCGTCGGGACGTTTATCTGGAAGGGTGATGAGGTCGGGCGCCGCTTTGTGGAAGCCCTGGCCCACAAGGCTGACGCGGGCGTAGAGGTCTACGTGGTCTTCGACGGGCTGGCCAACGTGTTCGTTCCACCCTCGTTCAAGAGGTTTCCCGAGAAGATACACCGCCTTCACTTCCGACCTCTTTCGGGTCCGGCGAAGGTCTTGAACCCACGCAACGTCTTCAGATTCCACCGTCACATGATGAGCGTGGACGGCAAGGTGGCCTTTCTCGGCGGCTACAATATCGGGTCGCTGTACGCCGCCGGTTGGCGCGACACCCACGTCAGGGTGCGCGGCGACGTCGCCAGGGAGGTGGACAACGCCTTCGTTGATTTCTGGAACGCCCACCGGACCGGGGATCTTCCCAAGATAGTCCCGAACAAGGAGCGTGATTGGAACCCGGCGGTCAGGGTCCGCCGCAACGACCCTTACATGAGGATCTTCCCCATAAGGGAGATGTACCTGGAGGCGATAGACCGCGCCAACCACCACATCTACCTTACCCACGCCTACTTCGTCCCCGACAGGGCCCTGAAAGGGCACCTGATAGACGCGATGGGGCGAGGCGTCGACGTGCAGTTGCTGGTTCCAGAGCAGTCCAACCACGTCACCGCGGATTGGCTCGCGCGGCGCCACTTCCACGATCTGCTGCAGGCCGGCGTCAGGATCTTCCTGTACAGGCACATCATGATCCACTCCAAGACAGCGACCGTAGACGGGATCTGGTCCACCATCGGCAGCGCGAACATCGACCGCCTCAGCATGCTCGGCAACTATGAGCTGAACCTCGAGGTCTACAGCCGCCGCCTCGCCGCCCAGATGGAGAGGATGTTCGAGATCGACAAGACTAACGCCAAAGAGTTGACCTTTACTGAGTGGGAACGTCGCCCGCTCCCCGCCAAGGTCGTAGAACGTACCCTCGCTTCCTTGAGCCCGTTGGTCTAAAGATCTCAGGCTTCAGATAGTGGCGGTCGCAGGGGCTGCTTCCCGCTAAACAAACCTGCGGTCAGTCGCCGCGAACGTAAGCGGTCAGGCGTCGTCGAGCGGTCCTGAAGCCTGTAGCCTGATGCCTGGGACCTTTGGGGCTAACGTTCTGTTTGTATAATGACGATACTTTTTTCGGGCCCCGAGGAGGACTTTTTGGCGCGTTGGCGGCTACTCGAGCCGGATGCGGAGGTGGTGCCGGTGCTTGCGCGGGAGGCTGGTGTAGACCTCCTGTGCGCCCGCGTGCTGGCCAACCGCGGCGTCCTGCCGGGAGAGGCTTCAGACTTCCTCTCCCCTTCGCTCGGCGCCATAGGGACGCCCGATGAAGATCCCTGGAGCGTAGCGGCAAAGAGGGTCGCGAAGGCCATCGGTAACGGGGAGAGGATCGGGGTCTTCGGCGACTACGATACCGACGGGATCACATCGGCCGCCGTGCTCTTCCTCGCGCTCTCCCACTATACGGGGAACGTCACCGTCGGCCTGCCGACCCGCCAGACGGGCTACGGACTTCTGGAGCCTTACGTGCGAGACCTCTTCGCCGAGGGCGTCGACCTCCTGATCACCGCCGACTGCGGCATCTCTAACAGGGCCGAGGTCGCGCTGGCGAACGAGCTTGGTATGGAGGTCATAGTGACGGACCACCACATTCCGCCCGAGCATCCGCCGGACACGGCGGTGGCCGTGCTCGACCCGAAGCTCTGGGACCCGGACGATCCCCTCGCAGGGGTCGGGGTCGCCTGGAAGTTTGCCTGGGCCGTCGCGCGCGAGCTCGGCGACGCCGAAGGCAAGAAAAGGCTTGGGAGGCTACTCGACCTCGTCTCGGTCGGCACCGTCGTCGACATCGCGCCGCTCGTCGGGGACAACAGGGCGCTCGCCCGCATGGGGCTCAAGCACATAAACAGGGGGCTCGCGGCCGGGGGGGCTCGTCCCGGCATCGAGGCGCTCGTCAAGGTGGCGGGGGTGAGGGGGGAGCTGGACGAAGGCGACCTAGGGTGGAAGCTCGGGCCACGCATCAACTCCATCGGCAGGATCAAGAACCCTCGTCCCGCGCTGGAATTGATGTTGACGGATGACCGGAGGGAGGCTTTGAGGATAGCCTCTTTGCTCAACCAGCTGAATTCCGAGCGGCAACGGCGGACGAGGTTCGCCGTCGAACGGGCGATGGCCGAGGTCGACCCCGAGCAGGACTTCAAGGTCATCGTGACGGAGGAGACGGGTGGGCTCGCCGGTCTCATAGCCGGCCGCGTCGCGGGCGCCACGGGACGGCCCGCCGCGATCCTCAACCGCAGGGCAGACGACTCCTACGGTGGGTCCGCCCGCGCCGGAGACACCGAAATCGACCTCTACGGCGCCCTCTACTCGGTAAGGCACCTGATGGGGGAGTGGGGCGGCCATCGAAAAGCCGCCGGCCTCTCCGTCATCCCGGGCAACCTCGACGCCTTCGTAACCGGCGTGAACGAGGCCGTCAGGTCCCAGGCTACCGAGAACCCGGAGGTCTTCGTCCCCGCAGTAGAGGTCGACGCCGAGATACCGTTAAAAAGCGTCTCCAACGGGCTGCTCGATTGGCACGAGATGCTCGCGCCGTTCGGCAGTGGGAACTACCGCCCCGTCTTCGTTACTGAGGGGCTCGCGATCTCGGGCTCGCGCAAGATCTGGGAGGGCATGAACCTCATCGACCTGGGCGGCGGCGTCAAGGCAAAGTTGGCTGGCGAGCCCGATAATTTGCCTTCCGGTTCGTTCGATGCGGTTTACACGGTCGCCCGCAGCCGGTACTCGGGGAGGGCAGAGCTCGAGATACTCGATTGGAGGCACTCCGGCTCGTGAACGCCATCGGGGTTGATGTCGGGGGGACAAAGATCGCCGCCGCGGTCGTCGGTCCTGACGGAAGGATCCTCGACGAGGTCCGTTATCCTACGCCGCACTCGCCGCGGAAGCTGGTAGAGAACATCGCCAGGGCCGTTGCGGAGGTCGGGGACGACCACGAGGCCGGTGGCGTATGCCTCGCGGTGCCGGGTTTGATCCTCGCCCGGGAGGACAGGGTTGTCTTCTCCCCCAACCTGCACGCTATCGAGGGGATTGCGCTAATGGACGAGATCGAGCCGAAGGTCGGGCTGCCCCTTACTATCGAGAACGACGGCAACGCGGCGGCCTGGGGCGAGTTCCGTTTCGGGGTTGGCAGCGAGGCCGACCACCTGGTCTTCGTCGCTCTCGGGACCGGAGTAGGGGGCGGCGTGATCAGCCACGGTGTCCTTATGCGCGGCGCGCAGGGCTCCGGCGGCGAGCTGGGACACGTGACGATCCAGGCAACGGGTCCCCGCTGCGCCTGCGGCAACCATGGCTGCCTCGAGGCCCTGGCCTCCGGCACGGCCATAGGACGCCGCGCCCGCGAGCTCGCGGTCGAAAACCCCGACTCGGCGCTCGGGCATCTGGCCGCCAGCCGTCAGATACTCGGCGAGGATGTCACGGAGCTCGCCCGCAATGGGGACGAACTGGCGCTCTCTGTACTGGAAGAAACCGGAACGTGGCTCGGCGTCGGCCTCGCCGGGTTCGTAAACATCTTCAACCCCGAGGTGGTCGCCGTAGGCGGCGGGGTGCTGGAAGCCGGCGAGCTGATACTGGCGTCTGCCAGACGAGAGGTCCACCTGCGCGCCAGGCCTCCTTCACGCGACCTGGCCGAGGTGAAGGTCGCGACCCTCGGGCCCAAGTCCGGCGTGCTCGGCGCCGCGGCGCTCGCCCGGGACGGATCCTCCGGGGAGTACCTGCTTGGCGGCTGAGAGATGCCCCTTTCGATAGTCCCGACCCCGATAGGCAACCTCGAAGACATCACCCTGCGCACCCTCAGATACCTGCGCGAGGCCGACCTAATCGCCTGCGAGGACACCAGGCGCACGGGACGCCTGCTCGCCCACTACGAGATAAAGCGCGACCTCATCGCATATCACGAACATAACGAGGAGCGCCTGGCGCCCGAGTTAGCCGAACGGGCCAGGACGGAGCGCATAGCCCTCGTCACCGACGCGGGCACCCCGCTCGTCTCGGACCCCGGCTACAGGCTCGTGCGCGCCTGCATCGAGGCCGGCGTCGAGATAGAGGCCCTCCCTGGACCCTCCGCGCTAACCACGGCCCTCGTTGCCTCGGGACTCCCGTCCGACACCGTCGTCTTCGCCGGCTTTGTGCCACGCAAGGGCAGAGAGCGCACCGGGCTACTGGAGCGTATAGCCGCCGAGACTTCCACCTTCGTACTCTTCGAGTCGCCGCACCGGCTCGCCAGGACTCTAGTGGCACTTCCCGACGAAACCCCGGTCGCGGTGTGCAGGGAGCTCACGAAGCTCCACGAGGAGGTCTTCAGGGGGACAGCGGGGGAGGCCGCAAGGCACTTCTCGGGTGGGGTGAAAGGTGAGATCGTGCTTGTGGTCCGCGGCGGAACACAGAAGGCGACCGAGAGCGTGGATGACGTAGTCCGGAGGGCGCGCGCGTACGTTGATGAGGGCGAGAGCCCTTCGCGGGCTGCGGCGAGGGCGGCCAGGGAATCCGGGTGGCGTAGATCCGAGGTCTACGAGCGGTTGATAAAGAAGTGAAGATGGCGGTCGACATCAAGTCAGGCGTCAAGATCACGCCTGACGCCTGATCGCTGGTGCCTATATAATGCCCCTCGCTCGTGACTCTTGGGAAGAGGGGATAGACGCTATGCTGGTGGACTCGCACACGCACCTTTTGCGGCTCGAGGTCTCGCCGGAGGAGGCGGTAAAGGGAGCGGCTGAGGCCGGGGTCGTTGCTGTGGTGAACGTCGGGACCGACGTGGAGGACTCGCAAAGAGGAGCCGAGCTTGCGGCGGTGTTGCCGAACGTCTACTCGACGGCCGGGATACACCCCCACAACGCAGGTACCTACACGGCCGCCGACCTCGAAGCGCTCGCCGAGCTCTCGGAGTCGCCGGGGATCGTAGCCCTCGGTGAGGTCGGGCTGGACTACTACCGTTCCGAGTGGTCGGGGGAGGTGCAGCAGGCGCTGTTCGAGGATGTGATCTCGCTCGCCAACGACACGCGTCTGCCGCTGGTGATCCACTCCCGAGAAGCCTTCGCCGATACGATGGCCTACCTTGGGAGCGCCCGGGTCCCCATCGTCCTCCACTGCTTCGAGGGCGGCGACCGCGAGGTCCGCGAGGCGAGAGAGCGCGGCTACTATGTCGGCCTCGCGGGAAACGTTACGTACAACAACAGCGAGACGGCCAGGGTGCTTCGCCTGCTGGACGAGGAACGCATCCTGGTCGAGACCGACGCCCCTTACTTGAGCCCTCAGCCCGTCCGCGGCAGGAAAAACACGCCAGAAAACCTCGTGCACACGGCGAGTTTCGTCGCCGAAAGGCTCGGTATAGAAGACGAAGAGCTCGCCACCCTTACCACCCGCAACGCCCGCAGCCTCTTCGGCCTACCGCTAGAGGTGTGAGCGTAACCTTCTCGTGAGCACGTGGACAGACCCTGAGGAGTGGCGAAGACTGTACGAGGGCGAATGGTGCCCGATCTGCGACTCCATAAGGTTGGAGGAGACGCCCCTAGGCACAATCGTCGAGATGGGCACCGGCTACCTGACGACGCGGAGGGATCAGTTAGTCCATGGATACTGCTGCCTCGTGCTGAAGCGCCACGCCGTCGAGTTGCATGATCTGGAGGAGGATGAAGCAGGGGGATCTATGAGGGATATGCGCAGGGTGGACCGCGTGCTGAAAAACGTAACAGGGGCCGTCAAGATGAACCTTGAGATACACGGCAACACCATCCCCCACCCGCACGTACACTTCTTCCCCCGCTACGCCGGTGACCGGTTCGAGGGCGGGCCGCCCGAAATGCCCGCGAATGAGCTCGAAGAGTTTGGCGCAAGGCTGCGGACCGTCCTGGCCGAGGGCTGAGAGCTGGTGCCGGAGCAACGTCCGCCGAAGAAGCGCTTTGGACAGCACTTCCTGAAGGATCCCAACACCGCCAGAATAGTGGTCTCCGGCGTAACGAAAGATGACGTGGTGCTAGAGGTCGGGCCCGGACTCGGGTTCCTAACCACGTTCCTGGCCGAGAGGGGCGGCCTGGTCCACGCCGTCGAGATCGACCCCGACGTTCTCCCGAGCCTGCGCAGGGCCGTTGAGGATAGAGACAACGTACGGGTTCATGAGGGAGACGCCCTCCGCTTCGACTACTCGGCCCTCGACCCTGCGCCGGGCAGGCTCGTGGCCAACCTCCCCTACAACATCGCTTCACCGCTCGTATTGCGTTTGCTGGAAGAGGTCGAGACCCTGCGAACACTCAGGTTCATGGTGCAGCTCGAGGTAGCGCGCAGGATGGCGGCGGAGCGCGGGACCAAGGACTACGCGGCCTACGCCGTGCTCGCGCAACTGCTGGCAAGGGTCAAAATCCTGCACAAAGTCCCGCCGACGGTGTTCGACCCGCCTCCCAGGGTACACTCGGCGGTCGTGGAGATGGAGCGGAAGACCAAACCGGAAGGCTACGAGGGCATAAAGCGCCTGGTGCTCGGTGCGTTCAAGAGCCGCCGCAAACGGCTCGTCAACAACCTGCCGGAGCCGGCCCGCCGGGAGGCGACAAGTGTCCTTCAATCTCTTGGATACGGACCCAACGCGAGGGCTGAGGAGCTGGCGCCCGAGGACTTCGCGGCGTTGTACCGGGCCCTATCCTGGGCGCTGTGATGCGGATGCTCCGGCTCAGGGCCTTTGCTAAAGTCAACTACGCGCTCGACGTACACGGGCTTCGAGCGGACGGGTACCACGAGATCGGCACCGTTATGCAGAGCATCTCGCTCGCCGATGAGGTGGAGCTTCGGCGGGTCACTGAAGGCTTCGGGCTCTCTCGTGTACCAGAAGAGACGGACACGGGGCCGCCGGAACGTAACACGGTCTACCTGGCCTGGAAGCAGCTCCAGAAGTTGACCGGCGATGAGCTTCCTTGCGAGGTTACCTTACGCAAGAAGATCCCGACCGGGGCAGGACTCGGTGGTGGATCCGCCGATGCGGCGGCGGTTCTCGTTGGCCTGAACGAGCTCTTCGGTCTCGGACTGCGATCCGATGAGCTGCGTGGGATCGCGGCCAAGGTCGGGGCCGACGTACCTTTCTGTATTTCAGGCGGAACGGCGTTCGGTGAAGGCGTCGGGGAGATACTGACGCAGCTTCCCGCGCCACCGGCGCACCTTCTCGTAGTCGCCAAGCCGCAGGGGAGTGCGGATACGGGTAAGATCTACCGCGCCTACGACGTGGCGAGGACCAAGAGCGTGCGCTCTGTCGAGCCCGTCATCTCGGCGCTCACTCTTGGGAGCCTCCCAGAACTCGCTGCTACCCTTGGTAACGACCTTGCGCCCGTGACCAGAAGCTTCGTTCCCGAGGTTGCCGCGCTGGGGAAGGAGCTTCTGGCGTCAGGGGCGCTCGGGGCTTCGATGAGCGGGAGCGGGACGGCAGTGTATGGGATCTTCAACGACGAAGAAGCCGCCGGGAACTCGCGGGACACGCTCGTCTCGCCTTTCACCGGCGTCTACGAACCGGTCTCGTGCGGGGTTGAGATCGTTTGAATCTTCCAGAGAGATGAGGGTGTACGGTCTGGATGTGGCAGACCTCGAACGTATCCTCACGGTCGTAAACCCTGCATAGATGGGGGAGTTGGTCTGGCAGGAAAGCCACCTGTTCCCACCCAAAACCTCTCGGGAACTTCGCGTGAACGGGGTCCTCACTGCGGGTTGCATGTCCGTTGATCGGTGTGTGAGAGTTGAGCATGAAAGCTTCATCGAAGGACCTCAGGCTGAGGGTGTTCCGGAAGGCCGATCGGGCCGGACTACATGCAAGCTCTTACTATATGGGCTAAAGATATGCCATATGGTGGAGGTACGCTACTGGCAAAACTTCCATAATACAGAACTAGTGTAAGGTCGAGCATACAAAGCGCTCCGAGAAGGCAACTCTGCTCCAAAGAAGGGCACTCCATGGACAGATCTATCCTAGCTGTGCAGAGGCATTCGCGCCAAACCAGCCGGAGTGATCACGCTTTTCACCGTGCCCTTAGCCCTTTTCATTCGGGGGTACTGGCGGCAACGGCGGGGACGTTAGTGGCAGTGGGGTTGCTCATGCTAACGATGCTGGTGTTAGGGGTGCGGCCGGCGGAGGCCGTTGAGGGAGGGGGTGCGTTCAACGTCACCAACAACACCACGAACGACTACACGCCTTCCTATTCGCCCAGCGGCGAGAAGATAGTCTACAGAGGAGGAGCCTCGCGCTCCGACGGATTACCCAACGATATTTACACCATCAACGTTAACGGAACGGGTAGGTTCAACGTCACCGACGACAATACTGACGAGCGCGACCCGTCCTACTCGCCCGATGGCCAGAAGATAGCCTATAAAGGTGTAGACACGCGCTACGGTAAACGAGACACAGAGATCTACACCATCACCATCGGCTCGGCGCGCAGGGTGGGCCAAGTTACCCACAACTTGGGGGAAACGGGGAGCCTTCCTACTCGCCCGACGGCCAGAAGATAGCCTACGAGGGCAAGGATGGACAAGACGAGGAGATCTACACCATCTTGAGCCCGCCCCCTCCAGCCAACGATGATTTTGCCAGCACGCAGGTCCTGAGCGGCTTCTCGGCTTCGGCCAACGGTAGGAACGCGGGGGCCACACTCCAGAGCGGCGATCCTCCACTTGTCGCCACTAAAGCCACAGGCCACCCGGTCTGGTATCGGTGGACGGCGCCATTCTCAGGGGCGGTGGAGATGAACACCTGTACCTCTTCCTTCGACACCCTCCTTGGGGTCTACACCGGGAACGCTCTGGGGGCCTTGAAGGGGGTGGCTGCCAACGACGACGGGTGCGCACGAGGCAGCAAAGTGACGTTCAACGCCACGAAGAACGCGACGTACCGGATCCTGGTCGACGGCTTCAATGGCCAGCAGGGTACCTTCGCCCTGCGGGTGATCGACAAGGCACCGCCAAAGGTCACTAGCACTGCCCCGGCCAACAACGCCACGAGGGTCGCTCCAGACGCCAACGTGGTAGCCACCTTCTCAGAGGCGATGCGGCCCAACACCATAGACAGGATCACCTTCAAGCTCTACAAGAAGGGCTCGACGCGGTCCGTTCGGGCCAGAGTGAGCTACAACGCGACCAGCCACAAGGTCAGGCTTGACCCGGCAAGGAGACTCAGTACCGCGACCACCTACAGGGCTGTGGTACCACCACCCCTGGGGACCTCGCAGGCAACCGGCTCGACCAGAACAAGGTCTGGTACTTCACCACCAGAAGGTAGGTACGCTTGTGGCCCTTAGAGGGAGGGCTGGGCTTCTCCAAGCCCTCTCTATTCAGCGGAGCGGGTGGAAGCAGAGTTTTCAGAAGCCCATATGGCCCCAACCCTATGGAGGGCCGTGTTGTTGAAAACATCCTGGATTCTTCAGTAGTTCATTGTGCTCAATTGCTCTTGCCCTTCATAGGCCCGTTCAGTTGAAGCCACTTTAGTTGCGGGCTCCGCGTACTGACCGATACCAACGCTTCGAGATCCAGCCACTTCCTGACGGCGAAAAGGCGCTCCGGTATAATCGGCGCGGGCCTGTACTGGGGCGTAGCCAAGTGGCAAGGCACCGGGTTTTGGTCCCGGGATCGCAGGTTCGAATCCTGCCGCCCCAGCAAGGGGTGAGCGACGGCCGGAAAGACGAACGATAGGAGTGGTGCGGTACATGTCTGAGAGTTCGCCGATCTTCGCCGTCGTTCTGGCGGCCGGTAAGGGCACGAGGATGAAGTCAAACCGGGCTAAGGTCCTGCATACTCTGTGCGGCGTCCCGATGGTCAACTACGTCATCGACGCAACGAGGCCACTCGTCCCCGAAGGTATCTTCGTGGTGGTGGGACATCAGGCCGATCTGGTCGAGGCCGCGCTCCCCGATGACGCGAGGGCGGTGTTGCAGGAGGAGCAACTGGGGACGGGGGACGCGGTTCGCGTCGCACTTGACGTTATCGAAGAAGATTATGAAGGCGTACTCCTGGTCGTCAACGGGGACGGACCCCTGATCTCCGACCGGACCTTGGGAGAACTGGTCGAGCGGCACAGGTCTGCGGGCGTGGGTGCCACGGTTCTCGTTGCGGAACTCGACGACCCGAGCGGCCTGGGGAGGGTAGTCGAGGACGCGGGCGTGGTCAGGATCGTCGAGGAGAAGGACGCGACAGAGGCCGAGCGCAGGAACAGGCTTGTCAACCTTGGCCTCTACGCTTTCAACCTCTCGCAGATAAGGAAGGCCGTCGGGGGTCTTAACCCGGAGAACAAGAGCGGCGAGCTCTACCTGACAGACGTACTCGAGACTATCGGACGGCGCAGCCGGGCCGTCACCTACAGGCTCAAGGACCTCGAGGAGGCGAACCTGGTCAACGACCGGGCGCAGCTCGCAAGGGCCGAGGACATCCTCAGGCGCCGCATCCTCGACACCCACATGAGGAACGGGGTTACGGTTAGGGACCCCGCCTCGACCCACATAGAGGCGACGGTCGAGATCGGACGCGACACGGTAATCCTGCCAGGAACCCTTCTACGCGGGGGGACGAAGATCGGCACTGACTGTGTGATCGGGCCTTCAACGGACCTCGAAGATACGATGGTTGGCGACGGCGCCCTCGTCGAACACTCGGTAGGACGCGGGGCCGAGGTGGGTGAGGGGTCGAGCGTCGGTCCGTACTCGTTCCTGAGGCCGGGAACCGTGCTCGAAACAGGGGCGAAGGTCGGGGCCTACTGCGAGGTCAAGAACACTCGGGTGGGGAGGGGTAGCAAAGTCCCCCACCTCTCGTACGTGGGGGACACGGAGATAGGTGCTGGTGTCAACCTCGGGGCCGGGACGATTACCGCCAACTACGATGGCGTCGACAAACACCGGACGAAAGTGGGAGACGGCGCGTTTACCGGGGTGAACACCACGCTCATCGCTCCGGTAAAGGTCGGCGAGGATGCGTATACGGGGGCCGGGTCCGTGATCAACAAAGACGTGCCCCCTGGTAAGCTGGCGGTAGGGTCCCCGGCGCGGGCGATACGGGAGTCCCCCCAGAGGCGCAGAGAAAAGCAAAACGGGCCGGCAGAGAACGGGACGGAGGGCTAGCGCGACGATGATGCAGAACGGCTATCTGACGCAGACCACGGAGAAGCGGCTGATGGTAGTCAGCGGCGAGGGCTACCCTACGCTGGCCGAGAGCATAGCCGAGCGGCTCGACATAGACTTGACCGATAGAGAGCTGATCGAGTTTCCCGGAGGAGAGCTTTATGCCCGGTACCTGGAGAGCGTCAGGGGGGCTGATATGTTTATCGTTCAGTCCCTGTGCCAGCCGGTAAACAGAAACCTGATGCAGCTCCTGATCATGATAGACGCGGCGAAGAGGGCTTCGGCCAAAAGGATAGTGGCCGTCATCCCCTGGTACGCCTACTCGCGTCAGGATAGGAAGACCAAGCCGCGCGAGCCCATAACGGCGAGGCTTGTGGCCAACATGATCCAGGCCGCAGGCGCCGAGCGGGTGATGACGATGGACCTGCACACGGGCCAGATCGAGGGCTATTTCTCTTTCCCAGTGGATCACCTTACGGCGATGCACACGTTCGTCGACTATTTCGTGGAGCAGGGCTTTCGGGACGCTGAGGACGCTGTGGTGGTGGCCCCTGATACGGGGGAGGTCAAGGTCGCCAAGCAGCTCGCCGGACACCTGAGGCTCCCCTGGGCTATCGTAAACAAGATGAGAGACAGGCCTGACCGCTCGGAGGTAACCCACGTCATCGGCGAGGTAGAGGGCAAGCGCGTCATCATGATAGACGACGTGATCGCCACGGGCGGGACCCTCGTCAACGCCGCTGAACGCCTGGTGGATGAGGGCGCTGTAGAGGTCAGCGCGGCCGCCACCCACGGCGAGTTCTCGGGCGACGCCTACCAGAAGATAGAGATCTCACACCTCAAGGAGGTCGTCGTGACTAACACGCTGCCCTTGAAGGAGGACGAGCCGCGGTCTAAGATTAGAACGCTCAATATCGCACCAATTCTCGCCAGCACCATCAAGAACGTCTTTACGGACGAGTCGGTGAGCGAGGTGTTCATGGGTGAGAACCAACTTTTTTAGACCGTTAGGAGCGAGAAGTGGCAGATAACGTAGAACTACAGGCGCAAGAACGCGACACGCGGGGCAAGAACGCGGCCAGGCGCCTCAGAGCTTCGGGCATGACTCCTGCGGTCCTCTACGGCGAGGGCAACGAGGCCGGCGGCAGCACGGCGCTGGCGATCCCGACGAAGTTAGTGGACTACACTCTTCATCACTTCGGGGACAACGCCCTCTACAACATAGAAATCGACGGGGATACCTCCACGGCCCGCGTCGTGGACGCGCAGCGAGATCCCGTCTCCGGGCTCCTGGTCCACGTCGACTTCGCGCCCGTGAACATGCGCGAGCGCATCGAGATCACCGTGCCGCTCACCGTCACGGGCGAGGCCCCAGGCGTGGATGAGGGCGGCGTTTTGCAGCAGGTCGCCTACGAGATCCAGGTCGAGTCGCTCCCCGGTGACATCCCGCAGGAGATCACACTCGACGTCTCGAACCTCGGGATGAACGAGAACCTGACCCTCGGGGACCTTACGCTCCCCGAAAACGTGGCGCTCCTCTCGGAGCCGGAAGAGGTCGCCGTTACGGTCACATCTCCGACGGAGATCTCCGAGGAGGAGATGGAGGCCGCAGGCATCGTCGAGGAGCCGACGGATGAGGAAGAGCTCGCAGGGGAAGAGGAGGGCGAAGAGGCCCCCGAGGATGGCGCTCCCGAGGAGGGGTCCGCGGGACAAAACGTCCAGGCTTAGGCTGGCCCACTCCTTTTTCAAACGGGACGATGACGGGGGGCGAAACAGCTCCCCAATCGTCGTCGGCCTCGGCAACCCCGGTCGCTCCTACTCGCGCACCCGCCACAACGCCGGCTACCTGGTAGTTGATGAGCTAGCCAGGCGCCACGACGGCTCCTGGCGCAAAAGGAAGAAAGCCGAAGCAGCGCCCCTCTCTGTAGGCCTTACTAAGGCCACTCTTCTCAAGCCGACGACCTTCATGAACAACTCCGGCTCTGCCGTATCTGACTACGGTCTCGAGGACCTCATCGTGGTCCACGACGACCTCGACCTGGAAGCGGGAACGGTGCGGGTCAAGTTCGGGGGCGGCGGGGGCGGGCACAACGGCCTGCGCTCCATTATCGGGAGGTTGGGAAACGACTTCGTCAGGGTGCGCATCGGTATCGGGCGCCCGCCAGTAGGCATGAGCGTCACCGACTACGTGCTCTCGCGCATGGATTCGGCGGTAAAGGACGCCATTCCGACAGCGGCCGACGCGGTCGAGTTCGTACTAGATTACGGCCCCGAAGCGGCGATGAACCGCTTTAACGTGCGTAGCTGAAAGCTCTACCGAGGAGGCGCACGTAGCTTTCTAGCGTCAGAACACCGGACCAGGCCGGCGATTTCGGGAGGTGCGCTATCCTGGGTTCGTAGAGATCCTGGGCATCCTGCGGAGCATGCGACCTAGCATCTCGATGCCACCCTGGTCCAGGATCCGATCCTCTTCGATGATCTCTAGATCTTCTGGAGACGCCGAGCTCGCGCAGCCTCCTCGCCGTGACGCTCGCGCAAACCACAGCATCGACTTTGCCGAGGGTGGAAAGTACCTTCTCCGCCCCATCATCGACGTAAACTTGCGTGAAGTGCGAGGTGGTCGAGTCCGGCGCCCTCTATGGAGAGGGAGAAGTTTTCCGCGCACGTGCGGCCCCAGCCCATGACCCCGACCGGGGTTCCCGACGGTAGCTCCATGAGCCGCTGCAAACATTCGAGCGTCGCCTCGGCGAGCAACGCGACCGCCTCTATCCCGTAGGGCTCGACGAGGTCCTGCACCTCGTGGATGTGGAAGAAGGTCGTCACCGCGAGCCGCCACGGCGGGTCATCTACGTCCGAGAGTTTGTCTGCGAGGTCTTCGACCAGGACCCTCTCCACTTCGACGGGGAGTTGCTCCTCTAGCTCCCCGGAGAACTGGTCCAGCTCCGCCCGCGTGCACTCGATAAAGAGAATCGGTACTTTCTGCTGCGGCCTCGCGCCGGCCCGCGCGAGCAGCGCGTACGCTAGATCCTCGACGGACACGTCCTGCGCCGATGCGAGATCTATGACCCTCTCCAAAACCTCCTGGCGCTTTATGTCCTCGGCCTCGACCGGGGGATCTATCACGTAGACCCCGCTCCCGCGGCGGCTCTCAACGTAGCCCTCCCGCTCCAGGTCGGAGAACACCCGCGCCACCGTGTTGCGGTTGATCCTCAAGAACCCCGCCATCGCCCTGATGCTCGGCAAACGGCTCCCAACCTCGAAGCTGCCGGTCAGGATGAGGTGCTTGATCTGACCCTCCAACTGTACGTGCACCGGTACGTGGCTCTTGGAATTTATTCTCAAATCCATAAATTATCCTATTGTCCTATGACACCATACCGTCTATAATTGTCCCAAGTCAACGTGACAATTATAACCCACTTGGCGAGCATGGAGGTGAGCGGTGGGTGACCCATTCGGGTTCCAGGTAGCGAGGGAGCGGCAGAGGGAGCTGTTGCGCGAGGCTGAGGAGCGTAGGATCTCGCGCGCTTTGCGCAGGTCTCGCCGTGGTGACGAGGACGGCGACGAGGTGGAGGACGACGGCGTGGAGGTCGGCTGGGGGCTCGCCGCGGATGAGCCTGCGGTTGCGGACCTTTGTTGGAGTTGAACGGGATGCCGCGTTGGGTCTCGTTCGAGGAGAGGTTCGTCGTCGCGCGGAAGGACGGCAAGGTGCTCGGTGCCGTGCGCTACAGGACAGAATCTAAGCGTTTGATCCTCGGCCTGCTCGTCGTCGATCCGTGGGCTGGCGAGGACCGTATCGCGATGGAGCTGTACCGCGGCGCCGTGGAGCTGGCGCGCGAGCTCGGGGTTCGCGAGGTCGTCACCGCGGGGTCGAGGGCCGGTTATCCCGGCCGGGCCGGGTACCTGCGGAAGGGGCGCGGCTGGCGCTTCGATCTGAGCCTCTCCCCCGCGTTGGTGGTGGGCGTGCGCGGGACGTTCAGGGCGTAGCGGTGACGGAGAAGAGCGCCGGTAGGGACGAGAAAGTTACCTTCACGCTCGCGGGTGCGCTCGCGGGTGCGCGGAGGTGTGTACCCGTGGAGATCAGCGGCTGTGTCATAGGCCTCGTGTTTGGGACGCTGGCGGGCCAGACCGGCCTTGGCGCCGGCGAGGCCACCCTTATGAGCGCGCTCGTCTTCTCCGGGGCGGCGCAGTTCGTGGTGCTCGGGCTCTGGGCTTCGCCGTTGCCGATCGCCGCCATCGTTATCACGACGTTTATCGTCGGGCTCAGGCACCTGCTCATGGGTGCCGCCCTTGCGCCGGTGTTCTCCAAGTTGTCGCGCCCCAAGGCGTACGGGTCGGTCTTCTTTATGGCCGACGAGAACTGGGCGCTCACCATGGGCGAGTTCTCCAAAGGACGCCGCGACGCCGCGTTCTTGCTCGGCGGGGGGCTCTTGATGTTTCTCGTCTGGACCGTGTCCACGTTCGTGGGGGGCATGTTTGGCGGCGCGATAGAAGACCCCGCGCGCTGGGGCCTCGACTTTGCTTTCACCGCCGTGTTTCTGGCCCTGATCGCGGGCATGTGGAAGGGAAGGTCCGACGTCTTGCCCTGGGCCGTGGCGGCTGCCGTGGCCGTGGCCGCCCACCAGTGGCTGCCCGGGCAGTGGTACATCGTGCTAGGGGGCCTCGCGGGTAGCCTCGCCGGGGTGATGCGTCGTGGGCATTAGTCTCGAGGTCACACTCGCGATAATTCTCATGGCGATCGTGACCTATGCTACCCGCGCGGGTGGGCTCTGGCTGGCGAGCAGGTTCGATCTGTCGGAGCGTGCCGGTGCGTGGTTGGACCAGATCCCGGGTGCGATCCTCGTCTCGCTCGTCGCGCCCGTAGTCCTGACGGGCGGGTTTGCCGAAGCGCTGGCCGCCATCGCCGTCTTGATCGTCGCCTTGAGGACCGGCAGCCTGCCGGCGGCGATGTTGACTGGTGTTGGTGCCGTCGTGGTGTTGCGGGCCCTGGAGGCGAACCTTCTATAGCTTCTAGCCATGCGCTCTACGCCGGCGCCAGAAGAACCAGAGGGTCGCGGTGATGAGGATTGCCAGGACTGCGAACCCTACGAAGGACGTGAATAACTCCACTATCCGCCATCGACCGCCCAAGGCCCACCCCAGGCCGATCAAGGACCCGTTCCAAAGGGTACATCCAAGGATGGTGTAGCCGAGAAAGCGCCAGCGTAGGGGCATGCGCTTCAGGCCCGCCGGCACCGAGACCAGGGCGCCGACGCCGGGGATCAAATGCCCGACCAGGATCGCCTTCCCTCCGTGGCGCTCGAAGACCATGCTCGCCCCTTCGAGGTCTGAGACGAAAAGTAGCTTGGAGCGCTCGAACCGCGCCACCACGCGCCGCAAACGTGCCTCCCTTATGTTGAATCCGACGGTGTAAAGGATGAGCGAAGCGCTCAACCTGGCCGCCGTCGCCGTAAGCAGCACGGGGAAGAACGAGAGGCGCTCATGCCCGACAGGAAACCGAAGAGCGGCAGGGTCAACTCCGTCGGAACCGGCAGAAAGAGGCTACCGGCGAGAATTAGAACGAACACTCCTACGTACCCGAAAGAGTGGACCACTTCGAGGACCCACCGCACGAGATCGGCGAGCGGGGCACCCATCGCGCCTTATCCTCCTATCTCCTCCAAGAAGCAGCCTAATTATGCACCATACGGTCCGACAAACGACCCCCGGCTCCGGGCTACCCGGACCGCGACCGCCACGATTATCGTCCGCCGAGGTTGACTCCTCGTGCGCGATCTGGTTTTTCGCGGGGTCCGACACCACATCTGGGGCGCAACGAGATCTCCGCGCCAAACGGTTATTATTCATGATATGGCACGCGTGGGGGGACGGCGAACACAGACAGGGTTTCGGGCCGAAAGGCGGTCTCCACGACGCCCTTCAGGTAAGCCTCCGGAGTCTATTTCGAAGGCGCGCTCCGAGGCGATCAGACGCGCCCGCCGGCGTCGCTTCATGGCGCGACGTCTCGGGTTGGTCCTCGTGCTCACCCTGGCCGCGGGATTTCTCTTATACGTTGCGCCTATCGACTTGACGTCGGCGTCCGGGCTCGAGAACGTCAAGAGGGTCTCGTCCGTCAAGGCCGAAAATCTTCCCGGGCCTCCCAGTCCAGAACCTCCCCGTCCGGAGTCACACGATGTGGACCAGATCTGGGCCGCGGCTATAGCCAGGGATCGCTCGCCCAACCTGGCGAGTCGCGGCAAGCTCGGTACCTCAGGGGGTAGGATCTCGCTGACTTTCGACGACGGTCCGAAACCGCGCACCACGCCCGCCATCCTCGATACGCTGCGAGAGCACGACGTGAAGGCGACTTTCTTCGTGGTCGGCCGCCAGGTTGAGGAGAACCCTGACCTCCTGCGGCGTATCGTGGAGGAGGGACACACGATCGGCAACCACACCTACGACCACGCCGATATGTCCCGCCTGAGCCCCGGGCAGATGCGTTCTGAGCTGCAGAGAACTCAAGAGGCCGTGGATAAAGCCCTGGGACACCACTACCCGATGGTCCTGATGCGGCCACCGTACGGCGCTCCCTACTTCGCGGGCTCGGGTGCCCTGCCAACCTTCAAGAGGGTGGTTCGCGAGCAGCAACTCATCCCCGTGGTCTGGACCATCGATTCTCAGGACTACCTGATGGCCGGCGATCCGCAGGGGATAATCCGAAACATCATCCGCAAGGACGGGGCCGGGCGCGACGAGGACCGCGACGAGGTGATCCTGATGCACGACGTACACCCGCAAGATGCGCAAGCATTGCCCGGGGTCCTGGAGCACTACGAAGGTTCGGGCCGGAGCTTCGTCAACGCAACCGTGCTGCTGGACGACAAGTACCCGGAGCCGTAGGGGGCCCAAAACCACAGCACCCGCCACCCCTCCATGACGCGAAACGTTCACTGAAATCCCTCCTGGGATGGCGGCGGCGAGATGTTCCCTCTTCCAGTCCCGACCAGGGAGGATGCACGAGCACTTCGAACATCGCGGTACCATGACGCTCAGCAACAAACCAAGAGGAGGCGAAATACTCGTGGATTTCTTGAGAAAGCGTCTGCCAGCCCAGGTCGGTAAGTACCTGCAGGGCGTGGAGTTCCCCGCCCGCAAAGAGGAGTTGATCGGAAAGCTCGAGCGAAACGGTGTGCCCAGTATGGTCGTCGGACAGCTACACAAGAGTCTCCCTGAGGGCGAGTACCGCAGCCCGCAGGACGTCTTGTCTGCGCTGAAACGGGGGCGTTAGCCGACCGCCAGCGTCTGCTGCATCCCACCCGGGCTTTCCGCCGGCGACATGATCACGACCATGTCCGATTTCCGCCAGTAACCTTGCCTTACGGGTGCGATAATCGGGGCGTGCTGAAGGACTTCGAACACCGCTATCGCGCCGTACGGGGCCGCGACGTACGCTTCGACGGTTGGTTCTACGTCGCCGTTACTTCCACGGGGATCTACTGTCGGCCCAGTTGTCCGGCCGTCACGCCGAAGCGTACAAACGTCAAGTTCTATCCGACGGCGGCCGCGGCGCAGTACGCTGGTTTCAGGGCTTGCAAGCGGTGCAGGCCCGACGCCGTACCAGGCTCGCCTGAGTGGGACACGAGGACCGACGTCGTCGCGCGGGCGATGCGGCTTATCGCTGACGGCGTTGTGGACAGGGAAGGGGTCTCCGGTCTTGCGCGGCGCTTGGGCTACACGCGGCGCCACCTGCACCGCCTGCTCTCGGCCGAGGTCGGGGCCGGTCCGCTCGCGCTCGCCCGCGCGCGGCGCGCCCATACCGCGCGGCTTCTTATCGAGACCACTGAATTGCCAATAACCGAGGTGGCGTTCGCGGCCGGCTTCGCGAGCGTCAGGCAGTTCAACGACACGATCAACGAGGTCTTCGCCGCCGCCCCGAGGGAACTGCGCCGCGTCTCGGGTCGCCGCGGCGAGGGGGTGCCTGGTGAGATCCCACTCAGGCTGCCGGCGAGGATGCCATTCGATCGACCGAGGTGTTGCGGTTCCTCGGTGCTCGCGCGGTGGACGGCGTGGAGGCATTCGACGCAGATGACTACCGGCGGACTTTGCGTCTGCCACACGGCGCGGGTACGGTGGCCCTCTCAGACGGCGGCGACCACGTACGCTGTGATCTCAGGCTAGAAGACCTGAGGGATCTCGGTACCGCGGTACAGCGTTGCCGCCGGCTCCTCGATCTCGACGCCGATCCCGTCGCCGTCGCCGACGTACTCGGGGACGATCCGTTGCTGGGAGATCTCGTCCTTCGCTCGCCGGGACGACGTGTACCGGGAAGCGTGGACGGCGCCGAACTCGTGTTCCGCGCGGTGCTCGGCCAGCAGGTCAGCGTAGCGGGCGCCAGAACCCTCGCCGGTCGGCTCGTCGTTACCTGCGGAGAACCTCTTCCAGAATCGTTGGTCACAGAAGACGTTGGGCTCACGCATCTTTTCCGCGAGCCAGAAGCCGTGGCCGGGGCAAGTCTTGAGGAGCTTGGCGTAACTGCGGCCCGTTGCGAAACCCTCCGTAGTCTGGCGCGTGCCCTGGATGGCGGGGGGATCTCGCTCGACCCCGGCTCGGATCGTGAGGAGGTGGGGAGGAAGTTGATGGGGCTGCGGGGGATAGGACCCTGGACCGCTTCGTACGTCGCGATGCGGGCTCTCGGCGACCCCGACGCGTTCCTCTCCACGGATCTCGGGGTCAGAAAGGCCGTCGAAAGGCTCGGCCCCGCGAGCGGTCCGCGGAGCGTCGTCGCCCTGGCAGAACGGTGGAGGCCCTGGCGCGCCTACGCCACGCAACACCTGTGGGCCAGCCTCGTGGAGCACAAGGATCGGAGCAAGAACAGAGAGGTGGTAGCGTGAAAGCATACGTTGACGAGACGCAGTCTCCCGCTGGTACGCTCGCGTTCGCGGTTGACGAAGACGGCGCCCTGATACGGCTGCACTTCGTAGAGAGCGACCACGGGCAGGTTATGGAAGAGGACCTGGAGGACGAGGGTTACAACGTAGGGTCGGACGAGGCGAGAACCGCCGGGGTGCGTAAAGAGTTGTCCGAGTACGCCAGCGGACGGCGCAAGACGTTCGATGTACCCCTCACGTTCGCCGGCTCTGAGTGGCAGAAGGCTGTCTGGATGGAGTTGACGCGCATCCCATTTGGCGAGACGAGATCATACGGGCAGGTCGCTGACGCCCTCGGGCGCCCAGGTTCGGCGAGGGCTGTTGGCCGGGCCAACGCTTCCAATGTACTTCCTGTTGTCGTGCCCTGCCACCGCGTCATCGCAGCTGACGGCACGCTCGGCGGGTTCAACGGCGGGTTGCACCTCAAGGAACGATTGCTCGAGCACGAACGCAAGATCCTCTCCGCGGCGGCCGAACGATGAGGCTGAAAGCGTTCGGCACTGCGAACGCTGCGGCACCATGCTCGAAGACGGAGGCATCGCCTTCAACGGCAGCTACGAGTGCACCTTGAACATTGGCATCGGCGATGGATCGCACTGCCCGAACTGCGGGGATGAACGCGTGGCGCGTCCCCGTCTTTCGTCGGAGCAGGGCGTCGTCTCTGGCTAGACCGAGCACTTCATGAGACCGAGGGACTTCGCGGGCCTCATTTTGCTCGGCGCGCTCTGGGGCGGCTCGTTCCTGTTCATCCGCGTCACCGTACCGGCGTTGGGGCCTTTCTTCCTGGTTGAATTGCGTGTTGGCCTCGCCGTGGTGGTCCTGGTTCTTTACGCCCTGGCCATCGGCCGCGTGCCGAAGATCCGAAGCAGATGGAGGTCGTTTCTCGTTCTGGGGTTCCTGAACGCGGCCGTACCCTTCTCCCTGATCTCCGCGGCCGAGATACACCTCACGGCATCCCTTGCCGCCATCCTGAACTCGACCACCGTAATGTTCACCGCGATAGTGGCGGCGGTGTGGATGGGTGACGCCCTGACGGCGAGGAAAATCGTGGGCGTAGTCTTCGGTATAGTCGGGGTCGCTGTGCTCGTGGGATGGGATCCAATCGCCCTCGACGGGCTCGCTCTACTGTCCGTCTTGGCCATGCTCGTCGCGTCGCTCTCCTACGCGCTCGGGGCCACCTATGCCAAGCGGTCGTTCTCGGGCATCCCACCACTCGGGATGGCTATCGGGCAGCTGAGCGGGGCGACTGCGCTCGTATTGCCCCTGGCATTCGTCAGCCTTCCCCAAAGGGCGCCGTCTTCGGTCATCGTCCTTTGCGTGCTGGTGTTGGCGTTGCTCTCGACGGGCGCTGCGTACCTGATCTACTTCCGCCTCATCGAGAGCGTCGGGCCGACGAGCACCGTCACCGTCACGCTGCTCGTGCCCGTCTTCGGGCTCCTATTCGGTGTTTTTCTCCTCGATGAGCCCTTCGGATTCGGCACGCTGGCCGGGCTTGCGATCATCCTCGCGAGCGTCGTCCTCGTTACCGGGATCTCCCTACCTAAGAGCGGTCAGCAAGAACAAAAACGCTGAACGCTGATAGCTCTGGTTTCTCAGCGCGGGTAGAGGATCATCTGTGTGCAGCGGAAGAGGGCTATTGGCTTGCCGCCGTCCTCGTCCATGACCGTGGCGTCCCATACCTGTGTCGTGCGGCCACCGTGGACGAGGACGGCTTCGCACCGGATCGCACCGCCGCGTTTGGTCCCGACGAAGTTGCTCTTTAGCTCTATCGTAGTGAAGCTCTGTGCGCCTTCCGGCAGGTTCACGAACGTTCCGTAGCCGCACGAGGTGTCAGCCAGGGCGATGACCGTCGCCGCGTGCAGGTAGCCGTTCGGCGCCATAAGCTCCTCACGGAGATCCAGACGGCCGGAGATGCTGCCACCCTCCGCCTCCACTATCTCGAGCCCGATCAGGCCGGGCAGCGTCCCGGTACCTCGCTTGTTCAACTCATCGAGAACGGACATAGTGCGTTCCTCCAGGGTTCGTGTTCCAGCGTAGAGGGATTATCCCAGAGGCGTGCGATTGCGGTGGATTGAGATCCGCCCTCAGGCGGTAGAATCTACGGGTGAGCGAAAGAACCAAGACCAGATCCTTTCGGGCCCCCCGCAGAATCCGAGCCTACCTGGCCGCGAAAGGTGGACGCCCCGCGCTCCTTCTCGCCTCAAGCGAGGAGGCGGCCGAGCGTTACGCCCGTGACGCGACGGTGTTTACCGATGGTCCCGTCGTTCACCTGCCCTCTCGCGGCGTTCCTTACGGTGACGTCTTCGACCCAGCCGTTACCCGCGTCGGACGGCGGCAGAGGGCGTTGCTTTCGCTGCGCTCGGCCCACGTCGTGGTCTCTGGACCGCTTGCCTTTATGGAGCGGACACCGCTCTACGAGCCGCTGGAGTTGGCGGCGGGAACCGAGATGGAGCTCGACGCGACGCTCGAGCGGCTCGTGAACCTCGGCTACGAGCGGGTGGACAGGGTCTCGAGGCCTGGCGAGTTCGCGGTGCGGGGTGGCATAGCCGATATCTTCCCGAGCACCCGGCGTTCGCCCGTGCGGGTGGAGTGGTGGGGCGATGAGATCGAAAGCGTCCGCGCGGTTTCTTTGGCGACCCAGCGCGTCGTGCGGGAGCTCGAAGCCATTACGGTCTACGCAGCCCGGGAAGGTGACCTCGCCGGCCTCGCGGCCACGGACCAGGACCTTCCCGAGGAAGCCCGTCGCGGCGTTCGCGTGCCCGGCCTCGACCGGCTATTGCTGGATTTGAACCCGGTCTCCGCGTTTGGGCTGCTGCCCGAGGGCGTGGAGGTCTGGCGTGAGGAGCCGCAGGAAGACGTCCCGGAAAACGTGGATGAAATCGTCGCCGACCTCTACGAGAGGGATTTGCCGGCCCCGGACGTAGAGTTCGCGCTCGGGGAGGATGGGGAGGCCATCTCGGCCCCGCCGGTCGTGGCCTTCGCCGATACCCTCAGGGAGGCCGCCCGCAGGCTGGACTCCTCGGTAGAAGACGGGCTCGCGGTCTTCGTCGCCTGCTCCTCGCGCGGGGAGGCAAGGCGAACGGTGTACGCGTTCGGGGAGATCAACCGCCGCCTGCGCGAGGCCGAGAGTGTCGATGCGTCGCTGCCGCCTGGACTCTACTCGGTGCCGGCAGAGGTCGAGGAGGGATTTACCTACCCCGACGGCGGTGTCGCGGTGTTCCGGAGGGACTCGCTGTTCGGCCGCAGGCGCGAGGCACGTCGTCGTACGGGCGGGAGATCCCTCGCCTCCTTCGCTGACCTGAAGGTTGGGGACCTCGTCGTGCACGAGATGCAGGGGATAGGTCGCTTCGAGGGACTTGTGGCGCAGGAGGTGCTCGGCGCCACCCGCGACTACATGCGGGTGAGCTATCGCGGGGGCGACACGCTCTTCGTTCCCTACGAGCAGATGGAGCTCCTGCACAAGTACGTCGGCGGCGACGGGGCCCGTTTGGACAAGCTCGGCGGCGCGACCTGGGCGCAGGTCACGGACAGGGTCAGGAAGCGGGTCAAGGCGCTCGCCGGCGAGCTCTTGCGGCTGCACGCCCAGAGGGCCGCGGCACCGGGCTTCGCGTTCCCCGAGGATGGGGAGTGGGAGCGCGAGCTCGAGGAGGGCTTCCCGTACCAGGAGACCCCGGACCAGGAGGCCGCCATCTCCGCCGTCAAGACCGACATGCAAAGGCCCCACCCGATGGATCGCCTGGTGTGTGGGGACGTTGGCTTCGGCAAGACCGAGGTCTCCGTGAGGGCCGCTTTCAAGGCCGCGCTCGCCGGCAAGCAGACCATGATGCTCGCCCCCACGACCATCCTCGTGCAGCAGCACGAGCGGACCTTCAAAGAGAGGCTCGGCTCATATGCTGTCAGGGTCGAGAGCCTCTCTCGCTTTACCTCATCAAGGGATCGACGCAAAATCCTCGTGGACTTTCAGGCCGGCGAGGTCGACGTCCTCGTCGGGACGCACGCGCTGCTGGGAGCGGAGCTCCGGCCGAAGGACCTCGGGCTCGTAGTCGTGGACGAAGAGCAACGCTTCGGTGTGCGGCACAAGGAGCGGATCAAGGAGTACAAAGCCTCTGTGGATGTTCTGACGTTGACGGCGACACCGATCCCGCGCACCATGCAGATGGGCCTCGCCTCGCTGCGCGACATCAGCGTGATCGAGACGCCACCTGCGGGGCGCCGCAGCATCCTGACCCACGTCGGTCCTTACGAAGAAGACCTGGTGAAACACGCGATAGAGCGGGAGGTTGCCCGCGGTGGTCAGACCTTCTTCGTTCACAACCGCGTGGAGAGCATAGAGGAGGTCGCCGAGAGGTTGCGCGTGCTGCTGCCCGATGTCCGGTTCGTAACCGCGCATGGGCAGATGCCGGAGCGGGCCCTCGAAGGAGTGATGCGGCACTTCCTCGACGGCAGGTCTGACGTGCTCGTCACGACTACAATTGTCGAGAGCGGACTAGACGTGGCGACTGCGAACACCCTGATCGTGGACCGCTCCGATGCGATGGGCCTGGCCCAGCTCTACCAACTGAGGGGTAGGATCGGACGTTCCAGGGAGCAGGCCTACGCTTACCTCTTCGCCCCCCTCGGAGCGACCGTCGAGTCGCAGAAGCGGCTCGAGGCACTGATGGACTTCACCGAGCTTGGGAGCGGGTTCGCCATCGCTATGCGAGACCTGGAGATCCGGGGCGCTGGGAACCTACTCGGCGCCGAGCAGTCGGGCCACATAGCGGCCGTCGGATTCGAGATGTACCTCAACCTCCTGGAAGAGGCCGTCGCTGCCGCGAAGGGCGAGTCGCAGGAGCGGGTCGAGGAGCGGCCCGTTATCGTGGAGCTCACGCTCGACGCCTACCTGCCGCCCGAGTACGTCATGGACGAGATCGAACGCGTCGACCTCTACCGGAGGGCTTCTGGCCTCGGCTCCCTCGCCGAGGTCGAAGACCTCTCAGAGGAGCTCGTCGACCGCTTCGGGGAACTCCCCGAGCCGGCCAGAAACCTGCTGGGCCTCTCGCGGGTCAAGCTCCTGGCCCGGGAGGCCGGGTCAAGCTCCGTGACCTATCGCTCTGGAAGCCTCACGATTACGGGCGCCACGACTGGCTCCGCGGCCCCGGCGATCTTGAGGAGGGCGACGGGGGGCACCGTTACCACTCGTACGGGCAGGACTTCGGTGCGGGCCCCGGAACTCGACCCGCTCACGTTGGCCGAAGAGTCGCTCAGGGCGCTCGTGCGCTCGCGGTAGGCGGCCGAGTCCGCCTTCCTGCGTGCTATAATCCCGGGCGTTCTCTGGCATTCAAACAGCGAGGTTCTTCGTCGTCTTGAGCAAGTTTTTCGTAAACAGGATGTTGTACGTCACTCTATTTCTCGCGGTGGTTCTGCTCGTCTCGTTGGGTTGTGATCCCGCCGAGCCACAGGCCAACGTCGACTCCGAGGCCAAGAAGATAGCGACCTTCGATGGTGGCGACGTCACGCAGGGGGAGTTCGATGAGTTCGCCGAGCAGAGCGGTTTCGGCGGCATGTCCGAAGAGGATCCACAGTACAAGGCCGCCGTACAGCAGATCATGCCCCAGCTCGTAGGCATCGAGATAACGAAGGCCTACGCCGCTGAGCACAATATTACGGTCTCGGACGAAGATGTAGACCAGGAGCTCGCAAAGATCAAAGGGCAGGTCGGCGAACAGGCCCGCTCCTCCGGGCAGGACCTGAGCGACCAGGAGGCCTACGAGCAGGCCTTGAAGCAGAACAACATCACGGAAGAGGAACTGCGCGACGACATCCAGGATAACCTCCCGGTCCAGAAGGTGCAGGAGAAGGTGGCGGGCAACGCGGAGCCTTCGGACGCGGAGATCCAAGCGTACTACGACGAAAACAAAGAGGCCCAGTTCACAACCCCCGAGCAGCGCTGCGTGAGGCACATCCTCTTCAACAAGGACCAGGAGCAGAAGGCTGAGGACGTTAAGCAGCAGCTCGAGGAAGGTGCGGACTTCGCAGAGCTCGCGAAGAAGAACTCCCAGGACCCGGGTAGCGCGGAGAAGGGCGGCGACCTCGGCTGCCTCGGAGAGGGCGAGACAGTCCCCGACTTCGAAGAGGCCGCTTTCGGGGCTGAGCAGGGTGAGATCGTCGGGCCCGTACAGACCCAATTCGGCTACCACGTCCTCGAGGTTACGGAGATTAAGCCCAAACAGACGCGACCCCTGAGCGAGGTCGAGTCCCAGATAAGGGCCCAACTCGCTACCGAGAAGCAGTCCACGGAGTTCACCAAGTGGTTGGACGAGCAGAAAAAGCAGCGCGACGTAAAGTACCTCGAAGGATACAAACCGGCGTAGGCCTCAGGTGAACCGCTCGGGGAGACGCAAGTGCCTGGAAACCCGCCCTTTTGGTGGCGCCGCGCCGCATTAGCGCGTAGAGTTACGCGCAGAATGGTTTGCAAGAGACGGACCGTTGGTAAGAATCAGTGAAGATGGGTAACGATCTACGGATATCGGCCCGGTGCTTGAAGGCAAAACATGTAGCCTGAAGCCCGTAGCCTGAAACCTAAAATCTGGGAGGATGATGACGGAGATCGTCGCGGTCCACGGGCGTGAGATCCTGGACTCCAGGGGAAACCCGACGGTAGAGGTGGAGCTTGCCACCGTGAGCGGCTTCGTTGGCCGCGCCTCGGTCCCATCGGGGGCCTCTACCGGCCAGAACGAGGCCGTCGAGCTGCGGGACGGGGAGGGGGGGCGTTATGGCGGCAAGGGCGTACTAAACGCCGCCGACAACGTGGACACCGAGCTTGCTCAGGTAGTCGTTGGGCTGGACGCGGCGGACCAGAGGACGCTCGACCTCGCCATGATCGACGCTGATGGTACCGAGAACAAGGAACGTCTGGGGGCGAACGCGATCCTCGGTGTCTCATTGGCGGCGGCGAAGGCGGCGGCGGAGGCCGCGGCGCTACCCCTATACCGTTACCTCGGCGGGGCCGGGGCTCATACGTTACCTGTGCCTTGCGCCAACATCATGAACGGTGGTGCCCACGCTGCCAACAACGTCGATTTCCAGGAGTTTATGATCGTGCCTGTTGGCTTCGATACCTATTCCGAGGCGCTCCGCTCCGTGGCCGAGATCTACCAGGGGCTCAAGAAGCTTCTCGCCGAGAGGGGGCTCTCCGGCGGCATCGGCGACGAGGGCGGGTTCGCGCCCGACCTCGAGAGCAACGGTGCGGCTCTTGGCCTTATCGCCGAGGCCGTCGACCGGAGTGGGTACTCTCTTGGCGACCAGGTCTCCTTCGCGCTCGACCCGGCGGCATCGGAGTTCTACGAGGGCGGCGAGTACGACCTGGCCGGCGAGGGCAAGAAGCTCTCCCGGGAGGACATGGTCGACTACTACGTGAGGTTGTGCGACGAATATCCCATCCTCAGCATCGAGGACGGCCTCGCCGAGGACGACTGGGATGGTTGGGCCATGATCACCGAGAGGCTCGGGGATAGAGTTCAGCTCGTCGGCGACGATCTCTTCGTGACCAACCCCAAAATACTCTCCCGTGGCATAGACGAGGGCGTCGGCAACTCCATCCTCATAAAGGTCAACCAGATCGGCACGCTCACCGAGACGTTCGAGACCATGGAGCTCGCCCACAAGTCGGGCTACACGACCATGATCAGCCATCGCAGCGGGGAGACGGAGGACGCGACGATCTCCGACCTGGCCGTGGCCGTCAACGCCGGCCAGATCAAGACCGGTGCGCCGGCCCGCGGCGAGCGCGTCGCCAAGTACAACCAACTGCTCCGCATAGAGGAGGCCCTTGGGGGCTCTGCCTTCTACCCGGGCCGGGCCGCTTTCAACCCCAGGGTCAAGCCGGGCAGGGGGAGCTGACGTTGCGCAGGACGAAGATAGTCGCGACGCTGGGTCCGGCCACCTCTACCGAGGAATCTATCGGGTCGCTCATAAGCGCCGGGGTCGACGTGACGAGGTTCAACTTCTCCCACGGCGAGCACAGCATGCACATGAAGAACGCCGAGATCGTGCGCGGCGTCGCAAAAGACCTCGGGCGCACCGTCGCTATCCTGCAGGACGTGCAGGGACCCAAGATTCGGACCGGCGACGTCGAGGACGGCACGGAGCTGGTTGAGGGCAGCCGTGTAGTCCTCGCCCCTGGGGACTTTGTCGGGGACGCGAGCCGGCTCTCGACCTCGTACGAAAACCTGGCCGACGACGTGCGCTCCGGCCACCGCCTGCTCATCGACGACGGCCTGATCGGGCTTCGGGTAGAGAGCATCGAGGACGGCGAGGTCGTATGCGAGGTTCTCGAAGGTGGCCCCGTCTCGTCTCACAAGGGGCTCAACTTCCCCGATTCCACCCTCTCCATAAGGGGCCTTACGCCCAAGGATATCGAGGATTTGCGTTTCGGGATGGAGGAGCTCCACCCTGACTGGGTGGCGATGTCCTTCGTGCGCACGGCCGACGAGGTCAGGGAGGTCAAGGAGAGGATCAGGGAGTTCGGCGGCAACGTCCCGGTCGTCTCCAAGATCGAGAAGCACGAGGCTATAGACAACATCGAGGACATTATCGTGGCCTCCGATGGCATCATGGTCGCCCGCGGGGATCTCGCCGTCGAGCTCTCTGCCGAGAGGGTGCCCATAGAGCAGAAGCGCATGGTCGCCCGCTGTAGGCGCCTCGGAAAGCCCATAATCGTCGCCACCCAGATGCTCGACTCCATGATCCGGAATCCCAGGCCAACGCGCGCCGAGGTCTCTGATGTCGCCAACGCCATCTTCGACAGGACGGACGCGGTTATGCTCTCGGGCGAGACGGCCGTCGGGCGCTTTCCGGAGCAGAGCGTTCAGGAGATGGAGCGGATCTGCCGGGCGGCGGAGGGCGCTATCAACTACGGGCGGGACATCCCTGCCTCGGCCTCCTGGGGGCGGGGCGACCGATACGACGCCGTCACCCACGCGGCTTGTGAGCTCGCCGAAGACCTCGAGGCCGAGGCGATTTTGACCTCGACCCAGACGGGACTCTCCTGCATCAGGGTCGCCCGCTTCAGGCCGCCAAACAAGATACTGGCCATAAGCCCTATCGAGCATACGGTAAGGATGCTAGCGCTGGTGTGGGGCGTTATCTCGATCCACGGTGAACAGGCAGGCTCGCTGGAGGACCGCTTCAAGGAAGCCGTCGAGACCGCGAGAGAAGCTGGACACCTGAAGGACGGCGACGAGGTGATCCTCACGGGCGGGACGGCAGGGTCCGTGCCCGGTTCGACGAACGTCGTCGAGGTTTCCACGGTGGGCGAGGACGTGTAAAGGGAGCATGGTGGGATAAGGGTGAGCGTGCCCATGAGACTGAGACCCCTGGTGGTCGTGCTGTATGCGGCCTTCCTCGGCATCCTCCTCGCCTCATACGTCCAACCCCTCCAGGACATCCTGCAAAACCGCGCCGAGATACCAGCCCTGGAACAGAAGCTACAGAAAACCCAGACGCAAAACATAGCGAGAGAGCGCCTCATAAAGGAACTGAGCAAACCCGCCGGCATCGAACGCGCCGCCCGCGAACACTACGGGATGATCAGGCCCGGCGAGAAGGTGTATATCATTCCGGAGGAATGACGGCTGACGGCTGAGTGCTGTCAGCATGGTGGGGGCAGAAATGCATGGGATGATGACCATCCGTCGTCAACAACAGCGGCATCGCGGTGCGAACTTGCGTTTGTAACTAACAAGGAGGATCTGAGGGCTGATAACTGATGGCTGAAAGCCACAAAGACTTAGATGCCGTTGCTAGGCAACTCGGACGCGAGCCACGCCCTTTCCGCGTGGCGGCGCGTTGTCCTTTCGGCCTTCCTAGCGTTATCGAGAACGAGCGGACGCGCGAGATGCCGACGAGCTACTGGGTCACATGCCCGAGCCTCGTCGCCGCCATCTCTCGCGTCGAATCTACCGGCGGTGTCCGCCAAGCCCGAGAAGGGGTGGGCGAGCCGGTAGTCGAGGAGATCCACGACGCGCACCGGTCCCGCTACGGGCCTCGCGTCGCCGGCGTCCGCGAGGAGGCCTCAGGGAGCGTCAAATGCCTGCATGCGTTCGTGGCCCTGCACATCTCTGGCGCCATCCCCAACCCCGTCGCCGAATGGACCCTAGAACGTGTCGGTCACCCGTACCCACACGGCCAATGCTGCACCCCGCGGGACGCTGACGACTAGCTGCTATACTCGCGATCGAACCGCTGGGGGCGTAGCCCAACGGCAGGAGTTCATACTACAGTGAAGCTCTTGGGTGCGAAACCCGTACAAGAATAGAAGATCAGAGTACGCTAGGGCGATAGAGCTGCGTAGATCCGGTTACGGGTATAGGACTATCGCCAGCGAGACCAACGTGCCCTGGCGAACCGTTTGCGATTGGGTAAAGCACATTCCGGTCGACAGGCGCGTGGCGTACGAAAAAGCAATCGCGCGAAAGATGACGACCTTTCCCGAGGGGCGAAGCGCGGTCCGTTTGAGGCTAATTGAGGAACGTGGTAATGTTTGCCAGTCATGTGGGCTCGGCGCTTGGCTCGGCGAACCGATAATGCTGGAAATGCACAGAAGGAACGCGGGCGGAGGCTACACCAGAGGTAATGTCCTGCTTCTCTGCCCAAACTGCCACAGCACTACAGATACATGGCGGAACAAGAAGCGAGGGGGCGTGGCGGAATCGGCAGACGCACCGGACTTAAAATCCGGGTCCTGAGAAGGAGTGTGGGTTCGAGTCCCACCGCCCCTACTGTACAAACACCTGCAGAGACTCGAGAACATGGGCTTTGTAACTCTCATCCGCGTCGATCTTCGAGGGTCTCTTGTAGCCGTGCGACCTGTTGAGTCAGGTCGTCGAGCTTCTGCCTTAACTCGGCTTCGTTTGAACCGGGTTTGGGGCCAGCTTCTTCGCCCTCGCTGTGCAAGAAGGTTTGGGCCAGCGCACCCGTGAGCAGGGCGACGAAGCCGATGCCCGTGATCATCACGACGGTGGCGACGATGCGGCCCAGGGACGTTGTGGGGTAGATGTCCCCGTAGGCGACGGTGGTGACGGTCTCGGTGGCCCACCAGAGCCCGTCCCACGTGCTCAGGTTCTGGCCCGGCTCGACGGCGACGAAGACCACGCCGCCACCCACCACGACGGTGAAGACGATCAGGGCCGCGTAACGCAACCCCTGCAGCGAGAAGACCTTGCTAAGGCGGCGGGTCATAACCATCAGCCAGATCAACCTCACGAGCGGCAGCATGCGTGCCAGCTTCATCGTCGCCGGCAAAAACGGAGGGGTGAGCACCACGATCAGCACGTCGATGGGATTGTTCGTCAACCAGCGCCGCCGGTCAGGGACCACGGCGAGCATGATCACCACGTTGGCCACGAACATTCCCCAGATGCACCAGTCGACGACGGCGGCGACGGCTTCCCACGTCCTCCCGAAGTTCGACTCCTGCACGATGATGATCGGGATGGTAAGCAGCGCAGCGACTATCAACGGTACTTGCAGCAGCCGTCCCACGCGCTCGGCACGCAAAGCCGCCCGCGTTTCCGCCGTGGAGCCATCCTGCGCCTGCGTCCCGCGTCCTCTCGACATACCTCGGGTGCCTCCCCTCATCTCGAACCTCGTGGCCTGATCTTCGACCCCCGTCAAAGATACCGGAATGCGGCGGGGCTTGGAAGAAAACGAAGGGTCAGTTCACTTCTGGGCCGTCGGACAGAGCGCCTTCGACGTGTACAGCGACTATCGTTCCCGCACGCCTGTGGGGAGCGTGCCGGGAGGGAGCCACAGTGAGACGTGCGCCGGTTGCATCGTGTCCTCGACAACCCTTATGAGGTCGGCGTTCAGCGCTTTTAGGTCTGTCTCGTCGCGCAATCTGGCCGAGAAGGCTTCGAGCGTCTTTGCCGCGTCGTACTTGCGCCTGTAGAAGCGCCGGTCGATAAACGCCTGGATGCGTCGTCGCAGAGGATTGAACAAAGCCGCTATCACGAGCGTGGAGACGACTATGGCGAGCTGGGGCTGCTGCTCCTGGCCAGTGAGCGTTCGGAACACGCGCTGGGTCGTTGCCACCCCACCGAAGTACACAAGCACCAGCATAACCGTAAGGGAACCATAGACCAGGGTACGGTTGATGATGATGTCTATGTCGTAGAGCCGATACCTGAGGATGGCTATCCCGACGGCTATCGGCAGGCACACGAGACCCACCGCGCTGAGCAAGAACGAGGCACTCCCCAACCAGGCCGTGCCAATTACGTCCGAGACAATCCCGGTGAGCATGGCGCCGCCGAAAAACAGAATGGTGACGTAGGCGAACCACTCGAGCTGGCGTCGCTCGACGCCGCGCGAGCGGCGCAGGCGAACCACCACGGACGCCGTCGCCCCACCTACCCCTAGCGCGAAAAGTACCTCCATGACGATGAAAATCGGGAGTTCCTGTGGCGCACCGAGGGTTTCGATCCCTACCGGGTTGTCGATTTTGTAAGTCGGGGTCTCGCCCACGTTCACTGGGTCGGCGAGCGCGAACAGGGCCACGGCGCCTACCGTCCCTATTCCCCCGATCGTGGCGACCGACAGCCAGCGGCGCGATAGCAAGCGTCCGTCGGGGAAGAGCATGGGCAAATAGATGAGCGCCAGGGCGAGCATCAAAAACCAGTACCAGTTCGAAACCCACGCGCCGAAGACCGCGAGGCCGCCGGGCCGGCCTTGGGTGGCCATAACGTAGTTGGCATACGACGAACCGATGTTGAACACGGGTACCATCAACCCGATGGTGGCCATGATCCAACCTATGGCGTTGGTGGGCCGCCTGGCCACAAGCAACGCCCCGACCGTGGCGAAGGCACCGAAGCCAAGATCGAACATCCAACCCTGGATGTTGTCGAGAAGCGGATTCCTGCTCCAGGGACTTACGGTGTAAACAAACAGATAGTTCGTGCAGAGGCTCGCAGCGTACAGCGGGACGATCAACCACCCCGCAACACGCGCAACGGAGAGCAGCACGTGTTGGCTCCTCCCCCCGACATCTAGACTATGTGCTTTAGTTCCTTGTGTCACGATGTCACTCTACAGCACTACCGTCTACCAGGCGTTACGGCTAGCGTTACGAAGTGAGTTTCTGGGCCGCGAGAACGTATTCCCAACGACGCGAAGATGTCGTCCGATGGTTCGTATCTGGTTCATTGCCGGCTAGAAGATGTTGGCGGCGAGGCTTGCACAGGCAGGGGATACGGCCTTCTCACTCGTCGAGTGTGAGGCGCCTGGACTTGTTTGGGTTCAGGATTGTTCGAAGCTACTGCAGGGCAACCCCGAGGTAGCCCAGGGCCCTATCGTAATGGTCCATCAGGTCGTTCTCCTGGCTGCCCTCAGGCGCCCTGCGCCACTCGTCGAGCTTTGAGGGGTCCGCGTCGTGCGCGAGATGGACCCGGTGGAGCGCATCCCACAGGTGCGGGTGGTGCTCGCTCAAGCGCTCCAGCGCGGAGTGTAGCTCGTGGTCACCCTCGGGATCGGAGAGCCTCCTCCGCGCCTCCTCCCTTGCCGACTGGTCGCCTTCGCTCATCGTCCTTCTCCCTTCCTTGGCTGGTCTATCTTACCAACCGCATGTGCCTCTCCGCGCCGTAGTTGTAGTCTTTCGTTGCTGGGAACAGTACTTCTCGTGTCGAAGCACGTACGCTTCACCGATGATGAAGGACGTGCGACTCTATGTTTCGTGAGGTCCCATGAATAATTGCATTGCTCTCAGCCTATTCTCAGGTTAGTGCATTACGCTCTGGCCAAGCGTAAACGAATCTAGGAGGCGACGAAGTGCACGTAAGGGCAATAAACGTAAAGAAGGGGCTAATAGCGGCGGCGGTCGCTTTGTTGCTGCTTGCTGGAGCAGGAGTGGCTTACGCAACCGGCTCCGAGGATGGCTCCCCGGGGCAGGGCGGAGCAAAGGACCTCGAGAAGGCCAAGAGCGTCGCGCTCGGGCATACAAACGGCCGTGTGACCGAGACAGAGGTCGGCGATGAGGAAGGCTACTACGAGGTCGAGGTCACCCGCGACGACGGCAGTCAGGTCGACGTCCACCTCGATAAGAACTTCGACGTTCTAGGCACGTCGGCCGATAACGAAAGCCCCGACGACAAGGACGACGGCGAAGATAGCGAGGAATGAACCACCCGTTGGCCGGTCTATTTTGAGACCTCCGAGATCAGGACTCCGAAAGTACGATCAGCTTGTCTTCGACTGTGAACGTGATGCGCCTGGACTCCTCAGGGTTCAGGCGCATTCCGTAGGCGCTTTGGCCCCCAGCCGATAGCCTACGGAGTGCGCCGGCGGGCGGCCTCGACGACGGTGTAGAAGTCTTATGATACTCCGGGTTCGGGGTCATCCGTCGCCGTTTTCAGGCACAGCTCTGAGCCTTCGGGGGAGATCAGGTCATCGAACACAGCCGAAAGCTCTCAGTTCTCCGAGACCTGGCACATCATCAGGCTCGCCAGGTGGTCGCTGAGGAATGAAGTCGTCCGCGCCCGTTACCTCGGCGAGCTCGCGGTTGCGCATGCCGAGCATCTCGTTGACTATGGAGAACCGATGCCCGCTCTCTTGGTTGATAGGGATGAAGCTTCCGGCCCCGAAGAACCTGGCGGTAAGAAACCGCAGCTAGGCTGACTGTCGGTGCCATCCTCCCTTTTAGCTTGGTGGCGACTCCTGGTCGCGAACGATCAACACCGGGCAATGGGCGTGGCGGACCACCGTATCCGAGATGCTACCCATCAACGCCCTCCTGATACCTCCGTGCCCCCTGCTACCCATCACTATGAGGCCGGCTGCCAGATCCTCGGCCAGGGCTACGATCTCCCGCGCTGCCTCTCCAGTTGTCAGGTGCGCCTGCGCGACCGTGCCTCCTGCTTCCCTTACCTGTTCCACTTCGGCATCGAGAATAGCCCTGCCCCGTTGCTCCAGGTTCTCCTCGAGGGCGGGGTCCTGCAGCTCCACGCCTTCAGGGTCGGTGAAGTCGGGGTAAACCATCGCAAACGGGGCGCTATCCAGGACGTAGACCACGTGCAGCTCCGAGTCGGACATCTGCGCCAGGTCGACCGCTATGCTGGTAGCAAGTCTGGCCCCATCCGAACCGTCGGTGGCCAGCACTATCCTGGTCGGAAAGATGCTCACTTCGCCCTCCTCGCTCGACGCCGTATTAGCGAAACCTATGATGGCACCTGATCGATCCCCGCGCATCGCAGCCAGAATCCACTTGCCGGACGGGGCTTGGATCATTACGATTCAGCCGCGAGTGCCCGGCCATGAAGGCTGCCTTCGCCGGGGCTTCGACGGAAGAGACTTTCTAGTAGAGGGGACGCTGCCTGATGGACGTTATGCGAGGCCTCGATGGTGCCGGAGGGGGCGTCCCGCCAGCAGGGGTGGACAACCTGATGCTCCACTTCACGCCGTACGCTGAGGATTGGTCGAAGCTGCCGGTTGTCGTCTCCGGCGAGGGATGCTACGTTACCGACAACGTGGGGAAGCGCTACCTTGACGGGCTCGCAGGGCTCTTTACCACGCAGGTAGGAAACGGCCGTTCGGAGCTTGCGGACGCGGCCCACGAGCAGATGAAGGAGCTTGGCTTCTTCCCCAACTGGAGCTTCCAGCACCCCAGGAGCCTGGAGCTCGCGGAGAAAATCGCCAGCCTGGCTCCCGGCGACTTGAACAGCACCTTCTTCGTCTCCTCGGGCTCGGAGGCTGTAGAGACCGTCATCAAGCTCGCCAGGCAGTATCACAAGGCCAACGGCGAGCCAGGACGATACAAGACCATCTCACGCAAGGTTGCCTACCACGGAACCACGATGGGCGCCCTCTCGGCGACCGGAATCCCTGAGTTCAAGGTACCCTTCGAGCCGCTGCCGTCGGGCTTCCATCCACGTGCCCAACACCGGGCAGGACCCTGAGGGGGCTGCTGAAGCGATCGAGCAGATGATCGAGTTCGGGCCGCCCGAGACGATCGCGGCCGTGATCCTCGAGCCCGTGCAGAACGCCGGAGGCTGCCTCGTTCCCCCTCCCGACTACTGGAGACGGGTGCGAGAGATCTGCGACAAACACGGCGTGCTCCTCGTCTCAGACGCTGTAATCTGCGCCTTCGGCCGCCTCGGTGAGTGGTTCGGCATCGAGCGCTTCGATGTGGTCCCTGACATGACTAGCTTCGCCAAGGGAGTGACATCAGGCTACCTCCCGATGGGAGGCGTCGTCGTCAACGACACGATAGCCAACACTCTCAAGGACAAAGCGTCCATGTTCATGCACGGCTCCACGTTTGGGGGGCACCCGGTCTCGAGTGCTGTTGCTTTGGAGAACATCTCGATCATCGAGCGAGAGAACCTGCTAGGCAACGTGCACGAGCTGGAGGGGCACTTTGGGGATGAGCTAAGGAGGATGGCATCTGAGCATCCCATCGTCAAGGAAGTACGGGGGATGGGTTTTTTCTGGGGGGTGGAGATCAGGGCCGAGTGGCCCGATGGGACGCCAATAGCGGGCCAGGATTACCAGAAGTACTTCAAGGGCGTGCTCCCGAAAAGCCTTCTGAAGCACGGTCTCATCTGCCGCTTCGACGACAAGGAGGACCCGGTAATCCAGTTCTCTCCGGCGCTTATCGCCGACCGGGAAGTCTTGAGCAGGATCGCCGAGATCACCGGCCAGGCCCTCTCCGAGCTAGAGCATGAGATCTACCATCACAGGACCCGAGCCTAACGTGGCGTACCTGAGTACGTCGGGTGGTACGCCAGCAATCCTGAACGATGAGCTCGAACGCAAGGTCTGCGAGCACATAGCTCAACGCGAGGACGAGCTCGTTGAGTTACTGCGGACCCTGATCGGCTTCGACACCGTAACGTTCGCGTCCGGCGCCCCCCCACGCGAGGAGGAGGCGTTGCAACGCTACCTTGGCCACCGCCTCGCCACATGCGGCGCCACCGTAAGCGTCGAGGAGCCCGACGCCGCGCTGGTCGCCGACCACCCGATGGTCCCACCGGGCTTCTCATTCGCCGGACGGCCGCAGCTCGTCGCCCGGTTCCCCGGCGCGGGCGGCGGGCGTGCGCTCTTGCTGAACGGGCACGTCGACGTCGTCGTCGCCGGTCCGCGCGAGACGTGGTCCAGCGACCCGTTCGACGCGGTCGTTCGCGACGGTGTGGTCTGGGGACGTGGAGCCTGCGACATGAAGGGTGGCGTCGCCTGCATGGTGCTGGCGGCGGAGGCGCTGGCCGATCTTGGATTACGTCTCGCCGGCGACCTCGTCGTCAACACGGTGACCGAGGAGGAGTCGACCGGTGCCGGCGGGCTTGTGAGCGCTCGGACGCTGCGGGCGGACGCGGCGATCGTACCCGAGCCGAGCGACCTTGGGGTGTGGGTCGCATGCAGAGGCTCCCTGCTGCCGTCGATCACCGTGGAGGGCAGGGCAGGACACGCTGGCACGGCCCGGCGCCATCCCGACCGCGGCGGCGCCGTCAACGCCATCGAGAAGGCCGCCTACGTTCTGGAGGCGATCCGGCGCCTGCGGGAAGAGTGGGCGCTGCGGCCGCGCCATCCCTACCTCGCCCCCGCCGACTGTGTCCCTACCGTGATAAGCGGCGGGGAGTGGGTCGTGAGCCATCCGGCCCGCTGCCGCATCGACTGCCACATCGAATACCTGCCGGACCAGGCGGACGAACGCGGCTGGGGCTCCGAGGTCGTGCGTGAGTTCGAGGGTTGGATCTCACGCGCCGCCGCCGCTGACCCCTGGCTCCGCGACCATCCCCCGCTGGTGCGTTGGCTGCCCAGCGACGTGCCACCGGCCGAGGTGTCACCGGATGAACCCATCGTCCAGACGCTGCTAGGCGTCGAGCGCGACCTCGGACGACTTGGCCGGCTCGGCGGCCTCGACAACTGGCACGACGGGGCGACGTTGATCGTGGAGGCTGGCATCCCCGCCGTTTGCTACGGCCCGGGTGACATCCAACTCGCGCACGCCGCGGACGAGCACGTCCCGGTCGACGACCTCGTCGCCTGCGCCCAGGGCATCGCGCTGGCAGCTCTTCGGTTCTGCGGGGCCGCGTGAAGCCCGCTACTGCGAGCTTCGCCTACCTTCGAGGCCGCGATAGTTTGCAAGATATGTTTCGAGAATGATTCTTCTTGTGAGATCTAAATCATCCAGAACGCGAAAAATTCACTCATTTGGGGGATGCGGGGTCCCGTAAACCGGGGCATCATGTGTGTTATCGGTTAGGAGACTCGGGTCGTAGAAGGGAGAAAAGTCATGGCCCAAGGGGTATCGGGAACTCCCGCCACACTAGAGATACACGTGACGGGCAGAAGGGTATTGGCGACCATAGTGGACGTCATTGTGTTTTCGGTGGTGGGCTGGATACTAACGTTCTTCTTCGGGGTTACCACCGTAGAGGGCGGGGTGGCCAGTTTCTCGCTTGGTACCGTCGGGACACTGCTCTTGACGGTTCTGATCTTCGCCTATTACGTCGTGCTCGAGGGATATCTGGGACAGACCCTGGGCAAGATGCTTGTGGGCATTAAGGTAATAAGAGAGGATACCGGCGGTCTCCCCGGCCCCGGTGCCGCGACCTTGAGGACCATACTGCGGATCATCGACGGAATATTGTTCTACCTTGTGGCGTTCATCTCGGTTCAGGTTACCCAGAAGAACCGGCGCCTCGGCGATATGGCCGCGAATACGTTGGTAGTACGCAAGTAGATTCAGAATAGTCGATCCACACGGGCCTGGGCTCCGTTCGGAGCCTCAGGCCCGATCTCTTGGTCTACCGAATCGTCCGTGAGAGGACATCGCCCATACGTTCCAGGGCAAGACCGATATTCTCGCGCGAGTTGGCGTAGGAGAGGCGCAGGTGGCCCTCTCCGTGACGGCCAAACGCTGTACCGGCGAGGCAGGCTACGCCGGCCTCTTCGAGGAGCAGATCCGCCAGCTCGTCGGAGGAGTAGCCCGTATCCGTGATGCGGGGGAATACGTAGAAGGCCCCTTGCGGCGCGATGCAATCGACGCCCGGAAGTTTGTTGAGGCCAGCCACGATCAGGTCCCGGCGGGCTTCGAACTCAGCGAGCATATCAGCCACGGCGTCCTGTGGCCCCGTGAGGGCAGCGAGCCCGGCGTGCTGCGTGGCCGCGCTGGTGCAAGAGTTGGAGTTGACCTGTAGCTTGGCCAACTCCTCTGCCAGAGGAACGGGCAAGACGCCGTAGCCGAGGCGCCAACCCGTCATGGCGTAGGTCTTCGAGAAGCCGTCGAGTATGACCGTCCGCACGTCGGGGCCGAGGCCGCCTTCGGTGGTGATGCTTGCGAAGTCGCCGGTGTAGAGTAGTCGGGAGTAGATCTCATCGCTAAGCACGTGGACGTCAGGGTGCTCGCGCAGGATGCTTGCGAGACCGGCGATGTCGTCGGCCGTAAGGACGCCACCCGTTGGGTTGGCCGGGGAGTTGAGGATCACCAACCTGGTGCGTTCGCTGAGGCCAGCCTCGAACTCGTCGAGGTCGAACCGAAACCCGTTCTCCTGGCGCAGTGGTACGAAGACGGGCATCCCACCAACGAAGTTCACCATCGACTCGTAGATCGGGAAGGCGGGATTGGGAAGCAATACCTCGTCACCCTCGTCCACGAGCGCGAGGATGGTGAAGAACATGATCGGCTTCCCCCCGGGCGTTACGACTACCTGCTCGGGAACGACGTCTATGCCCCGGCTTTGCGCCACATCATCCGCGATAGCCTCACGCAGCTCTGGAATCCCAGCCGTGGGGGTGTAGTGGGTGTGTCCGTCGCGCAGGGCCTCGCATCCGGCGTCTACCACGTGGGCCGGCGTGTCGAAATCGGGCTCGCCAATCTCGAGGTGGACGATCGAATGTCCCTCCGCCTCGAGGGCCTTGGCCCTCGCAAGGACCGAGAAGGCCGTCTCTGTCCCCAGACGCTCCATCCTCCTAGCCAACTTCAAACCGTCCTCCGCCCGGTCGAGACCCATCACCCCGGATTACACCACACGAGCGCAAGGCAGATGGTACTCGAGGTAGATTTCACCTTTCTTGATGCGTTTGATCCAAGACCAGGCCAAATGCGTAGTTCTGTTGACTGCATTTTGCTGTGGTGTTACCAGAATGTAACAAAAGAAGCGTAAAAAGAGCGCGAAGGCGTGGCACTGAGAGAGGACCCAGAATGGTAAGAGTCTGTATCCAGGTAAATTGCGGCGGGGCCAGCACCGGAACGCTATCCATCATGGCCGAGAGTTTGCTGCGCGCGCTCGAGGTGGCTGAAGAACAGAACCCCGGCTGTGCGTTGAACGTGGTGTTCCCCCTCGACCCAGATACTTTCTTCGTCCGGAAGGATTCGGAAGGGGCCGAAGTCGAGGCTGCCGAGATAGCAGCGTAAACTTCTCCGAATATGGGCGGGTGCTAGACTACTTCGCGTGAAGCACGTAGCTAGCGTCCGCGCAGACGTCGTCGGCAGCCTTCTCCGACCCCAGGAACTGCTCGACGCGCGAAAACGTCATGCCGCGGGCGACCTTTCCGCGGCCGAGTTCAAGCGTACCGAGGACAGGGCGGTGGACTGGGCCATCGGGCTGCAGGAGCGTGCAGGACTTCCGGTCGTAACGGACGGTGAGATGCGCCGGGAGTCCTTCCAGAGCCAGATGGTCGAGGCGGTCGATGGCTTCGGCGAGCATGACATAGACGCCTGGCTGTGGGGGGAGTGGCACGGCGACGGGGCGGTGGGGGACAGGACGACGGAGCGCCCGCAGACGCTCGGGGTGGTCGGGAAGCTGCGTCGCAGGCGCCACCTCTCGGTCGAGGAGTTCGTGTACGCGCGGGGCCGTACCGAGGAGATCGTGAAGGTCACGCTGCCGAGCCCGAGCATGTACGCGAACCTGTGGTCACCCGAGCTATCCGCCGAGGCCTACCCGACCCTCGACCTCTTTCTCGAAGACGTCGCCCTGATTCTGCGCGAGGAGGTCGATGAGCTTGTGCGGCTCGGGGCTGAGTACATTCAGCTCGACGCGCCGCATTATCCTTTACTATTGGATCCCAGAACCCGCGAGTTCTACGAGCGGCGGGGCTGGGATCTGGACCGCTGGCTGAGCCGCGGTATAGAGTTGGACAACCACGTCATCGGGGACCATCCCGACGTTACGTTCTCGTTCCACCTCTGCCGGGGCAACCAGGGGAGCCGGTGGTTAGTGTCGGGCTCCTACGAGCCGCTGGCGCGGCGCATCTTCGGCGGCATAAACGCCCAGCGCTTGATGCTCGAATACGACGACGAACGCTCCGGCAACTTCGAACCCCTCGCGCACGTGCCCGAGGACAAGGTCGCCGTCCTCGGCCTTGTGACCACCAAGTCGCCCCTGCGCGAGACGCCCGAAGAGCTTACTTCCCGCATCCGCGAGGCTTCACGTTACGTCCCGCTGGAGCGCCTGGCCTTGAGCCCCCAGTGCGGCTTCGCCACCTCGGTCATCGGCAACGCCATCAGCGTCGAGGATGAAGAGCACAAGCTTCGCACCATTGTCGAGACCGCGGAGCATGTCTGGGGGTAGCGACGCCGGGACTACCTCAAGGTGCCGCCACCACCTCGACGTTGGAGAACTCGGAGGTGTCGCCCGTGGAATCGCTTGTGGCCGTCGCGGTGACCCTGCGTCCCAGCGCTACGGTACTGTCGGGCACGAAGGTGAAGGAACGGTCGCCGTTCGCGTTCGTGGTTATCTGTTTCTCTCCGAGGAAGGTCTTGCCTTCGCCGAAGCCGGAAGGGTCGGCCTTCGGGCTGGAGAAGAACTGCAAGATGAATTTCGTATCAGGAGTGCTGTTCAGGTGTCCCGCGATGGTCGTCTTGCCAGATGTCTTCGTTGCGGTGGTCAGCTCTGGGTAATTCTGCAGGCCGTTTGGTCCCGTGTCGGTGTCCTGCGGGTCGTTGGGGTTGACGCCCTGATTCGGGCCGAGGTCTATGCCCAGCCCACCGTTGGAGAAGATCGAGTTGGAGAGGATGCTGTTGCCGTTGCCTGACGAAGAAGAGAGCTTCACGCCATCACCGCCGTTGCCCAGTTGAGCACCGTTCCTGTCCGTGCCGATGAGGTTGCCCTGGATCGTGTTCCCTGACGAGCCGCCTTCCACCCACACGCCGAAGGAGTCGTTGCCCGAGATGAGGTTGCGGGAGGAGAGCGAGGTGCCCCCGAGGGTGGAACCGTCCGCGACCGAGAAGTGCACGCCTACCTCGTTGCCCTCGGCCAAGGTGCCCGACGGATCAGTCCCGATGAAGTTGCCCCTGATCTTGTTGCCGCTCCCTGAGCCGAGAAGGATGATGCCGTCGCTGCCGAAGTTGTTGATCACGAGTCCCCTGATCAGAACGTCCGAGACGCCGATGCCTATGGTGAGACTCCCGGCGTTCGTCCCGTCGAGTTCTATCTTGAGACGCGCGTTGGTCTTCCCTGGTTGGGGCAGGGTGTTGGTCCTAGCGTCGTCCGAGGTGCGCGCTGTAGCGTCGCCCTCGGTGTAGCCGTCGATGGTGACAGGGTTCGCGATGCCGGGCAGCGCTGAGTTCGGGGAGATGGTGTGCGGGCCGTCACCGGGGATGTTGAAGGCGATTGTGTCCGCGCCGGGGTTGGCGTTGGCGGCTTCGATCGCCTCGCGCAGCGTGCACTGGGTGGCGTTGCAGACGCCGTTGCCAGGGTCCGCTGTGGAGTTGACGGTGAAGGTTGTGGGTGCGGCGTGGGCGGGACGACCGTTTGCCTGTAGGCTGAGCAATAACGTTGTCACCAACCCAAGCACCAGGACCAGGGCCGTCCGTGTCAGCTTCGCCTCGGAGATGTAGTGGTTGTCCTTCATTTTCCTCCATCCCTGTGTGTGGCGGGTTTGCCGAAACAAGCCGCCAGCCCAGTGTGCAGGTCTCAGTTTCCTCCATGCTTTACACGCCCGATCCTCCTGGTCAGTTGCCCCACCGGAGCGCGGGGCATCACGCTCTCGCCGTCACGCTTACGGCCGTCGAGACTCTGGATTTTCGTGGTGCGAACTTTCCAGCCGGCTCACAGGGTCGAACACACCGACCGTAACTTATCTGAATGAGACACTCATTAAATCGGCAACATTGCCTATATCCGCCCTGTCCGTGCGCACGTTCGCTGTCCTTGGGCTGTTACGGGTGGGCTGGTCTGGACGGGCTAGTCGGTTGGGCGGACGATGATCTTGCCGTAGGTGCTTCTGCCGCCGAGCTTCTTTAATGCTTGCGGCAATTCCTCGAATGGCGTAGTCCCGGAGATGAGCGGGTCTATCTTGCCAGCTTCGTGGAGGTCGATAAGGTTTTCGTGCGTGCTAAGGACCAGATCCGGCCTCACCTTCGTGTAGAGTCCCCAGTGCATACCAACAACCGCGTAGTTCTTTACTAGAACGTGGTTCGTCGGGGCCTCCGCGATCTTTCCACCCGCAAACCCAATGACCAAGATCCGGCCCTCGAAGGCGACGCACCGCCGCGAGCCGTCGAACACGTCTCCGCCGACGGGATCGAAGATTACGTCCGCCCCGTGACCCTCTGTCTCCTCCTTGACGACCTCGACGAAGTTCTCCTCCCTGTAATCTATGGCGGTATCCGCGCCGAGCTCCCTGCAAACCTCGACCTTCTCCTGGCCGCCCGCGGTGGCGATCACCCGTGCCCCCGCGGACTTCGCGATCTGGATGGCCGCGGAGCCGACGCCCCCAGCTCCCGCGTGCACGAGCACCGTCTCGCCCGTCTCCAATCGCGCCCTGTGATGGAGGGCCACGTGGGCCGTCTGGTAGGTGATCGGGAACGCCGCCGCTTTAGTGAAGGGCATGGATTCGGGGATCGCAAAGACGCTCGATTCCGGCACGGCGACCTTCTCCGCGTACCCGCCGCGCGGAAGCGGGGGTGTCGCAACGACGCGTTGGCCGGTCCGTAGGCTGACGTCTTCCCCGATTTCGACGACGGTTCCCGAGATCTCACCACCAGGCGTGAAAGGAAGTTCGGGCCTCTCCTGATACTCGCCCCTGCACAGCAGGATATCGAAGAAGTTGAGCGCGGCCGCCTGGACCTCGATCACGACCTCGCCCCGACCGGGCGCCGGCTCCTCGACCTCGGCGAGCTCTAGCGCCTGCTCAGGGTCTCCGAGTTCTCGAACTTGCCAGGCTCTCATGTACGGTCCTCCCGTGCGGCCTTCGTTGCCGGCTTCGAGGCTACCACAGCGAAGATTCGAACGGGATGGTAAGCTCCGGCGACAGACAGGGTATTCACCGGGGTACGGCAGAAGACAGGAGGGTCCTTATGCTAAGGGTCAGGGATTCCATGACACGTGAGGTCGTTACGCTTGGACCGGGGGCGAGCGCCGCCGAAGCCTGGGCCCTTTGCGCGGATCACAACATTCGCCACGTGCCTGTCGTGGAGGAAGGCCGGCTCGTGGGGCTGGTCTCGGACAGGGACCTCCGCGACGTCAGGGGCGGTGGGGAAGACCGCGAGTCTCACACGCCGCGCTGGGTACGCCTGGGCGACATGATGACGCGAAACGTCGTCACCATACACCCGCTCGACACCATCGAGCACGCTGCGCGTGAGATCTACGACCGCAAAATAGGGTGCCTACCCGTGGTGGCCGACGGCGATCTCGTCGGCATCATTACCTCGTCGGATATGATGCGTACCCTGATAGAGCTCGTCGGGGCGCACGATTTGGGGTCATGGGTCGAGGTCGAGGTCCCCAACGAGCCAGGGACTCTGGCCACGGTCACCGATGTGATCCGGGACCGCAAGGTGAACGTAGCCGGCATCTTCCTCGGCCCGGCAAACCGCGAAACCAACCGCATCATAGTGCTTCGCCTCGAGACCGCGAATCCATCAGGGACGGTCCGCGGCCTCGAGGAGGCCGGCTACAGGGTCACCACCGTCGAGTCCTCGGCCCCAGCGGAGCCTACCCTGGAAGGGGCGTAGGGCGAGCAAAACGTAGGTTCGTCGCTCCCATTAGCCTGCGAACAGGCCCTTTAGGCCAGATTTCAGGCGTCCATCGTCGTCGAGGTAGTCTCGCCAGGAGCGTTTAGGATCGTAGCCGAGCATGCGCCTGGCTTTCTCGATGGAGATACCAGAGGAGTCTTCGCGCGGTAGGGGCGTCTTGACCGCGACCTGATCCCCATAATGCTCGCGCACGGCGGCCTCGAACGGCCTGCCGCCGACGTTGTCCGGCGAGGCGATGTAGAAGACTTCGTGGCCTGGGAGGTCGCTCTCTGCAGCGAGCACGAGGGAGTCGGCCAGGTCGTAGACGTCGATGTAGCTCCAGAAGCCGGGGCTAAGCTCCGAAGGGTCGCGGAGCATCGGGCCGAGGTTGCGCTCGTAATTTCCTTCGTGCTGTACCCAGGAGGGCCGAATCGAGATGCACCGGATGTCGGAGCGCCGGATCGCGCCGTCCATCAATAGCTCGCCGAAGTACTTGGCCGTCGCGTAAGGGTCCTGCGGCCGGATCGGGTGTTCCTCATCTACGGGCACGTAGTCAGGTAGGAAAGGCCTCTCGGGGAAAAAGAAGCCAGGCACAGTCTCGCTCGAGGTGTTCACGAAGCGGGGTACCCCGAACCGGATCGCCGCCTCTAGCGTATTGAACGTCGCCATAAGGTTGTTGTGGAAAACGACGTGTGGCGGGTTCCTGGTCGGCTCGGGGATGGCGGCCGTGTGCACGACGGCCTCCGCACCACGCACGATGGCGAAGGCGTCGCCCGGGTCGGTAAGATCCGCCTGAACGTAATCCGCCTCGCCCTCCTCGGGCCGCTCGAAGACCGGCGGCGTCAGGTCCGTCGCCCGCACGTCGTGGCCAGCCTCCTGTAGCGCCGTCACCGTCGCCCTTCCGACCTTGCCGTGCGCTCCCGTCACCAGTACTCGCATATCAGCCTCCTCGCGTCGTCGTTGGGCCGCCCATCTGCAGGCGCGCGACGAGCTCGTCGTCTACCAGTTCGTCCGTCTCGACGAACCCGAGGCTAGCATAGAGCCGCCGGGCGACGGTGTTCTCAGGATCACAAGAGAGCGCGGCCTCCCTGTATCCTGGCTGCGCGGCCAGATGGTCGAGCAGCGCCTCCATGGCCGCCCGCCCGTAGCCTTTCCCCTGGTGCTCCGCACCGATGACGAGACCGCCGATCCAGTGGCTCTCCTCCTCCGCGTCGAGGGCCCACATCGCGAACCCGACGGGCTCGTCGCCCTCGTATAGGGCCAGAGGCCGCCAATCCTCGCCGTAGTGGCAGAGGTTCAGGTAGTACGCGACGCTGGCCACGAACCGTCTCTGATCCTCCCGCGGCTCGATACGTACAACGTCGCGCCAGTTGTCCGCGTTCACGCCTCGAAGCTCCATAGAACGATCCCGTACTTCCCCTTCCGCTAGGCCCACGGCGGATACTACAGGAGCCCGCTGCCAAGGGCGACAACGGTTTCGCCTGCCGGGGTGCGGGGTAAAGGCCCTGCATGAGAGTGGTAGTCGTAGGGGCGACGGGTAACCTCGGAACGAGCGTGCTCCGGTCGCTCGAAGGGGAAGAAAGCGTAGACTCCGTTCTTGGCCTGGCGCGCAGGGCGCCCTCGCTTTCTATGCAGAAGGTAGAGTGGGCCGAGGCTGATGTAGTGGGCGACGATCTCGTTCCCCATTTCAGGGGCGCTGATGCGGTGGTGCTGCTAGCCTGGATCATCCAGCCCTCCCGCGACCTGAACAAGCAGTGGATGGTCAACGTCGAGGGGAGCACGCGGGTCGCCAGGGCCGCACATGAGGCCGGTGTTCCCTCGCTCCTGTACGCCTCGTCGGTTGGGACGTACTCGCCTGGACCGAAGGACAGTCGCGTGGACGAGAGCTGGCCTACCGGCGGCATTCCGACCTCATACTACGGCCGCCACAAGGCCGAGGTCGAGCGCAGGCTCGACCGCTTCGAGCGCGAAGCTCCCGAGGTTCGGGTGGTCAGGTTACGTCCTGGGCTCGTGTTCAAGAAGGAGGCGGCGGAGGGGATCAGGCGTCTGTTTGCGGGACCGTTCTTCCCGAGCGCGCTCGCCGACCCGGCCCTGATCAACATCATCCCCGATATAGAAAACCTGCGCTCCCAGGTGGTCCACTCCTACGACGTGGGCGAGGCTTTCCGGCTCGCGATCTTGAATAAGGACGCCCACGGTGCGTATAACCTAGCGACCGAGCCCGTTCTGGACGCCGGGGAGATCGGACGTATTCTGGGCGCCCGCCCCGTGCCCGTCTCCTCGCGTCTCGCCCGTGCCGGCGCAGGTCTCTCGTGGCGACTCAGGTTGCAGCCCGTACCGCCGGGCTGGCTCGACCTCTCGCGGCAGGTCCCGATCATGGACACGACGCGGGCCAGAACAGAGCTTGCCTGGACGCCGCGCTACTCCGCCGACGAGACGTTGCTCGACGTTCTGGAGGGCCTGCGGTCAGGAACCGGTCTCGACACACCACCGCTCTCGCCGAAAACCGGAGGACCTTTTCGGATACGAGAGATACTCACCGGAGTAGGGGGGAGGGAGCCGTGAAGGCGGTAGTCTGGCACGGCAAAGAAGACGTCAGGGTAGATAATGTCCCCGACCCGATCATCCAGGAGTCGACGGACGCCATAGTTCGCATTACCTCTACGGCCATCTGCGGCTCTGACTTGCACCTTTACGCCAAGCTCTCGCCGCTGATGCGCGAGGGGGACATCATCGGGCACGAGCCCATGGGTATCGTCGAGGAGGTCGGGGCGGACGTCGAGCATATAAGCCCGGGCGACAGGGTCGTAGTCCCCTTTAATGTCTCCTGCGGGCACTGCTATTTCTGCGACCAGGATCTCCATTCCCAGTGCGAGAACACTCGTGATGAGGGCAAGCTCGCCCAGGGCGTCAACCTCCTCGGGCGCGGCAGGGGCGCGAGCCTCCTTGGCTACACGCATGTCTACGGTGCCGTACCCGGCGGGCAGGCCGAGTACCTACGCGTCCCCCAGGCCCACTTCGGACCGATCAAAGTTCCCGAAGGACCCCCCGACGAGCGTTTCTTATACCTCTCAGACGTGCTTCCAACCTCCTGGCAGGCCGTCGCTTACGCGGACGTGCCCGACGGTGGGACGATTGGGATCTGGGGTCTAGGCCCGATCGGGCAGATGTGCTCCAGGATGGCGCTCTACAACGGAGCTGGCCGCGTTATCGGGGTCGACAACGTGGCCGAACGCCTCTCGCTCGCCTCGAAGTGGGGCGTGCAGACCGTAGACTTCTCCGCCATCGACAACGTCAGGGACGTTATTCTGGACCTTACGGATGGACGCGGGCTTGACGCAGCGATAGACGCCGTCGGGATGGAGGCCAGCGGATCTGTCGTTGGCTCCATCCTGCAGACCACCAAATTGCAGCTCGATAAGGCTACCGCGCTCAGGGAGTGCATGTCCGCCATCAGGCGCGGGGGGACGCTTTCGATCTCCGGCGTCTACGCTGGTCCTATTCAGGCCTTCCCGCTCGGCGACCTCTTCGACATGCAAGTACAGATCCGGATGGGACAGGCGAACGTCAGGCGCTGGGTCGATGACCTGATGCCGCTGCTGAACGATGATGATCCTCTGGGAACCGGGGACCTCATGACGCACGAGATGCCCCTCGAAGACGCGCCCCTGGGCTACGAGATCTTCCAGAAAAAGCAGGACGGCGCCATCAAGTGCATCCTCAAGCCGTAGCTCGCGGAGGGTTGCACCATCTCCTCTGGCGCGGCCTCGATATGGACCAGATCGTAAACCCCCGCGAGCGCATCGCGCGAGTGGTCCGCTCCGAAGTACCCGAGGTCACCCAAACCTTCATCGAGCTCCATCCCGAGCGTAGATCCAGCGATCTTGAACACACGGTCTAGAACGTGTCGTCCTGGGCCAGGTTTAGCGTTCGGGAAGGACGGTGAGGGATGAGATCTCGGCGAGTTCCTGGAAGTGCGCGTCGAGGGTCAGAACGCGGCCGCCCGCGGACTCGGACGCCGCGGCGATGATGCAGTCGGTTATGGGAACGGTTCTACCCTTACGGCGCAGTTCGAATGATAGTCTGCCGGCACGAGCGTAGGTTTCGCGGGTAGCCTCGATCCAGACGACCGCACCGAGAGCCGCATGCAGGTCGGACAACTCGTGTTCGGTGCGCGCTCCCTGCAAGAGCTCCGCTAGTACGATGCCAGTGAGGGCAGCGCGATCGTCGCGTACTGCGGCCTCTACGGAAGCCGAAATCTCCGTGCCAGGACGGTTGAAATACTCGATCCAGCAAGAGGTGTCGACCAGGACGGGCTCATTCGCCAAGCTCGGCCTCTCGTAACTCCTCCCAGTTTTCCTCCAAACGAACCTTGCCCGGCAACTCCAGTAGCAACTTCTTGCGCCGGAGCCTGACGTATTCCCTTAACGCCGCCTCGACCGTCGCCGCTTTGGTTCGTTGGCCCGAAAGACGAACGGCCTCATCCATCAGTTGCGCATCAATGTCCAACGTCGTTCTCACGCACTCAATTTTAGCATACGGTCATTGTGCGTCGCCGGAGACAACCGATTGCTTGAGCCCGGGCTTTACTGGTTCGTCGAGCCTATGGCCTTGCGCCAGAACTCGTCCCGCTCGCCAGGAACGAACGGGACGTATAGCGCGACGCGGTCTATGAGGCCGTCGTAGCGCTCCTTGACCGCGGCCCCGATCTCATCGGGCGCCGCCTCGACGGCGTACTCCGCTAGCATCTCGTCGGTGATGAGGCCGGGCATCTCGCGCCACTTCTTCTCGCGTGCCATGGTTCCGAGCCGCTCGCCGACCTCTTCCCAGCCGTGGGCTTGGAGGACGGTGCGGTAGGTCGGTGTCGAGGCGTAGAAGGAGATCTGGGCCCGCACCGACTCCCTTTGCCCTGTGGCTTCCGCTTCGCTCTCGGCGGAGATGATGAATGCGCTCGTCGCGAGCGTAACCTGCTCTGGGTTCCGGCCGGCTTCGTTCGCGCCTTCGGCTATGGCTGGTACGACCGTTTCTCGCACGTACTCCGGCGAATGGAAGGGATGGACGTGGAAGCCGTCGCAGATCTCACCCGCGAGCCTCGCGAGACGGGTGTTGACGCCCGCTATGTAGACGGGTATCTCTGGATGTTCTATCGGGCCAGGGTTGAAGAACGGCGTCATCAGGGTGTGACTGTAGAACTCGCCCTCGAACTTCAGGGGTCCTTCGGACTGGAAGGAGCCCCAGATCTCACGCAGGGCAAGGATGTACTCGCGAAGGCGTGCCGCTGGTCTATCCCAGGGCATCGAGAAGCGGCGGGTTATGTGGGCCTTGACCTGCGTGCCGAGGCCGAGCACGAAGCGGCCCTCGGAGAGGTCCTGCAAGTCCCAGGCCGTCTGCGCCGTCTCCATCGGAGAGCGTGAGAAGGCTATGGCGACCGAGGTGCCGAGTTCAATCTCGCGCGTCTCGTTCGCGGCTATGGCAAGCGGCAGGAACGCGTCGTGTTTGGTCTCGCTGGTCCAGAGGCCGGCGAAGCCCAGGTCTTCGGCCGCGCGGGCGGTACCGTCAATACTTCTGAGGTAGTTCCCTTCGGTTCCGAGGGCGGCGTCGAGTTTCATAGTCTCATCCTAAGGGATCAGGAGCAGCTTGCCCGTGGTCTTGCGGCCTTCGAGGTCGCGGTGGGCCTGCTCGACGTTTGAGAGCTCATAGGCGCCGCCGATGCGGACGTTGAGGTTGTTCTGGCCGATCCAGGAGAAGAGGCTCTCGGCGCGCCAGAGGAGCTCCTCGCGGCTTGCGGAGTACTGGGCAAGGGCGGGGCGGGTCAGGTACAGGCCACCCTTCTGGTTGAGGACCTGGGGGTCTATCGGCTCAACGGGGCCGCTGGAGGCACCGAAGAGCACCATGTAGCCGCGCGGGCGCAAGACGTCGAGCCCGCCGTCGAAGGTGTCCTTTCCTACTGAGTCGTAGACCACGTTTACGCCCTCGCCGTCGGTGAAACGTTCTGTCTCTTCGACGAAGTCCTGCTCGGTGTAGAGGATGACCTCGTCGGCGCCGGCGTCCCGGGCGAGCTGAGCCTTCTCCTCGGTGCCGGTGGTCCCGATCACGGTCGCCCCACGCATCTTCGCCAGCTGCACAAGTAGGAGCCCGACCCCGCCCGCGGCGGCGTGGACCAGGGCGGTCTGGCCTTCCTGGAGCGGGAAGGTGCTGTGTGTCAGGTAGTGCGCGGTCATACCCTGCAGCATGACGGCAGCCGCCACCCGCGCCTCTACGAGCGTGACGTTGAACGGCACCAGGTTTTCGGCGGGTGCTACCACGTACTCGGCGTAGGAGCCTGGTGTGCTCGCGAACGCCACGTAGTCCCCGGGGGAGACGTCTTCGACGCCTTCACCCACGGCGTCCACCTCGCCGGCGCCTTCGAGGCCCAGCGGGCGCGGCAGGTCGCCGGGATAGAGGCCCGTGCGCTGGTAGACGTCGATGAAGTTCACGCCTGAGGCGGCGAGCTTTACACGCGCCTGACCTGGGCCCGGCTCGGGGATCTCGACGTCTTCGTAGCCAAGGACCTCGGGGCCACCGAACTCGTGTATCCGTACAGCCTTCATGATTCTCTCCTCCCTACGGTTATCTCACCACCGCCGTCATTGTACCGGCAACGATGAGAGAGCCACCCGAACGGGTGCCGTGGTCGCGTAAACAACGATTCAATAGTCGACAGGCTCTGGCTCGGCGTCGCGGCGGTCGTGCGTCGGGATCTAGTCCCCTTCGGACTCGCTCTCTCCGCCGGAGCCGCTGTTTCCACCAGGCCTGCTACTTCCACCGGACCCGCTGTTGCCACCGGACCCGATTCCTACCCCCGGCCCGCTGTTCTCGACGCGTCCGCCCCCTACACCGGCCGGGCGTTCCCCGCCGGCGTCCTCAAAATCCCTGCCTGGCGCGGCTGAGCCCGGACCTTGCGGAGGGGGATCATTCTGTGCCCCGGCCCCAGGGATCGTCTGGGTGGCTGGCGGCGTTCTGGCAGCCCGGCGGTCCTCCTGACCGGACGGCTGGGCCGACGCGGAGGAGCCTGCCGAGGAGGCGGGTTCTGGGCTCGACCCGGCCGGGGCTGAAGGGCTCGCCGAGGATGGTGCGAGCGGTCCGGAGCTGACGTCAAGGTTTACCTCGGTACCCGAAGGTACCAGCTTACCGGCGCTATAGCCGGACGCTATCACGCTGCCCTCGGCGACGCTGGCGCTAGGGAACGACGCGATCTGGCCAACTCTAAGCCCCGCTTCGGTGATTCTCTGCTCTGCCTCGCCGCTGGTCAGGCCGGCCACCTCTGGCACCCTTACCTCTTCGGGGCCGGAAGGACCGGCCGGCGGCTCTCTGTTTGTCCCGGAGAAGTCGAACAAGCCGTTCAAGGCGTTCTGGCCAGTGACGGCCTGCAGGACGCCGAGCGCACCGAGGAAGAATAGGACCGCGACGATGAGCCACGGGATTCCCCTGCGGCGTCGCACGGGAGCCGGACGAGAGCGCTGCATCTTGTTCGTGGGGGTTGAAGGGGGGGGCGCGGCAGGCTTCGCGGCATTCTGCGTGTTGCGCCGGGTGCGGGATGCCACGCTCTCGACCCGCACGGCGGCCGGCGGACGCCCGCGGCTCACCCTCCAGAGGTCGTCGGCGAGCTCTTCGGCGCTCCCATAGCGGTCTTCCGGGTCCTTGGCCATAAGTTTCACTACGAGGGCATTCATGCCCCCTGGTATCGTTGGGTCTATCTCGCTGGGTGGACGCAGGGGCTCGTTGACGTGCTTCATGGAGACGGCGATAGGGTTGTCCGCGGTGAAGGGCAACACGCCCGTAAGAGCTTCGTAGAGGACGACCCCTAGAGAGTAGAGGTCGCTCTTGGGGGTTGCTGGCTTGCCCAGGGCCTGTTCCGGGGACATGTAGCCGGCGGTGCCCATCACGGACCCCGTTCTAGAAATAGTCACGGAGGAGGAGGCCCTGGCTATGCCGAAGTCGGCGACCTTCGCATCACCCTTTTCGGAGAGCAGCACGTTCTGTGGCTTAACGTCGCGGTGGACCATGCTCCTGTCGTGGGCGGCACCGAGCGCCTCGGCAACCTGGGCGCCGAGCGCTGCGGCCTCCGCGGTCCCGAGCGGTCCGTCCTTCGAGATCCTCTCTTTGAGCGTCCCCCCCGATATGTACTCCATGGCTATGTAGGAGTCCCCGTCGTCCGTCTCGCCCCTGTCGTAGACCTGGACGATGTTCGGGTGGGAGAGGCTTGCCACGCTGCGGGCCTCCCTCTTGAAGCGCTCGGCGAACTCCCTGTCGCCAGCGTACTGGGTCCTCAGCACCTTCAGCGCTACGTTGCGTCCGAGCACGCGGTCGCGGGCGAGGAACACCTCGCCCATGCCTCCGCTACCGAGTGGTCGAACGACGTCGTAGCGGTTGTCCAAGACCGTTTTTCTTGCCTCTGGCATCCTGCCCTTGGTCCAACTCGAGAACGCTACCCGCACCATTCTACACCTCCGACCGAGGCCTTAAAGGGCGAGGGTTAAGCGCCATCACGGCCGGGTACGGTTAAACTATCCGTGCAATCTACCGGCGAGGAGGCAGACGTGGGACGAAGAGGTAGAGGCGATGCAGAGAGGCCCGGCAGGCGCGAGGGAGGGTCCGGAGGCCAGCGTGCCCGCCCCGAAGGCGGCGCGGATCGCCGCGCTGGCAACGACCGCCAGGATCAGGAAGCAGGGTACAAGGACAGGGTGCACGAGCGCCTGGACCGTATGGATCAGCGCCTGGAGAGCCTGGAGCAACGCCTGGAGAGTCACCTGAAGGGCGGGGAAGCGTAGATGCAGGACCCGTCGATTGGCCGGCTGCAGACCGGGAAAGATGAACTCTCGGCTACGAGCGGGGTAGAGCAAGACGCGCTGCGGCTTCTCGGCGCATTCTACGACCTGTCGGACGGAAAGCTAACGGAGCCGGTCCCGCTCGGAGGACCTGAGATGCCAGGGGAGGGCGCGGCGCCGAGGGCCGACCTCGAGCCGGGGTCTCCAGAGTGTGATATCGCGGCAAAGTACCTGGTCGACCAGAAGTACCTCGCACCGCCCGACGCCGCGTCAGGGTACAAGATCACCGTCGCCGGTTTCGATAAAGTACGGGAGATGCGCGGGATAGGCGGGCCGACCCCGCCGGCAGGGAGGAACAGGATGAGCGACAAAACCCAGCAACGGCTCCTCACGCTTCTGTCCATAGGGATCTCCATCGGCCTGAGCCAGCCGCTGACCAGGTTTATAGGCGAGAAGATCCCCGAACGCAGGGGTATAAGGGACGACTTGACCGAAGCCGTCCTGAAAGGGCTGGTCAGGGTCGTTGCGCTTACGCTTGCATCCGTGATCGTGCGTCAAATCGCCGCGAGCCGCAGGTAGGTTACTCACAGGGGAGGTGCAGTGGCCACGGTCCGCGAGACGACCTTCGATCTCCTACGCCGTCTGGGGATGACGACGGTCTTCGGCAACCCCGGCTCGACGGAGTTGCCTTTCCTGAAGGATTTCCCTGAAGACTTTCGGTACGTGCTCGGCCTCCAGGAGGCGACGGTGCTCGGGATGGCCGAGGGTTTCGCCCAGGGTAAGGGACGGGCCGCCCTCGTCAACCTGCACACCGGCCCCGGCCTCGGCAACGCGATGGGAGCCATGATCACGGCCTGGCACAACAAGACCCCGCTCGTGGTCACCGCCGGGCAGCAGGACAGGCGACACAGAGCGCTGGAGCCGCTCCTTACCGGAGGGCTCGTAGACCTCGCGAAACCCTACGTCAAGAGGAGCTTCGAACCCGTGCGGGCCGAGGACGTGCCAGGGGAGATCCGACGCGCTTTCCACACCGCCATGCAGCACCCTCGGGCTCCGGTCTTCGTTTCGATCCCGATGGACGACTGGGACGCGGAGGCCGTGGCGCTAGATGACCACGTCGTGGTCCTCCGCACGGCCCCCGACCCCGACGCCATCGAACGGTTCGCAAAAATCCTCGCGGGGGCGCAGAACCCCGCAGTTGTCGCTGGGGCCGGCGTCGACAGGGCCGGCGCCTTTCGCGACGCCGTCGCGCTCGCCGAGAAGCTCGGGGCGCCGGTATGGCAGGACCCGATCTCGGCGCTCGCGGGCTTTCCCCAGGATCACCCGCTCTTCCAGGGCCAACTCCCTCCTGCCCAGAAGCAACTCGCCGAAAAGCTCTCCGGCCACGACGTCATCCTCGTGCTCGGTGCGCCGGTTTTCCTCTACTATCCCTACGTGCCGGGCCCGACAGTTCCTGGCGGAACACAGGTGCTTCACGTCTCGGAGGATCATGATGAGGCGGCGCGCGCCTCCGTAGGAACCAGCCTCGTCGGGGATGTAGGGCTGGCGATCCGCGCCCTCACAGACTTGTTGCCTGCCGCTGACCGTCCGCCCCCACCCGTTCAGGAGCCGCCACCGGAGCCCGAAGGCACGACGCCGATGTCTGTAGAGTACGTGATGCACACCATAGCGAACGTGCTGCCAGAGGATGCGGTCCTTTTTGACGAGGCGGCCTCGAGCAAAGCGAACCTCCACAAGTACATCCGTCTGAAAAGGGCCGGCGCCTACCACACATCGGCTGCTGGGGGGTTGGGCTTCTGTATGCCCGGCTCCGTGGGGTTCAAGCTCGCGGTCCCCGAGAGGCCCGTGGTTTGTATCATCGGTGATGGGGCGAGCATGTACTCGGTCCAGGCGCTGTGGAGCGCGGCCCGCTACGGGGCTGACGTCGCCTTCATCGTCGTCAACAACAGCGGCTATTCCATCCTCAAGGGTTTCCGCGACGCCATAGGAGCGGGGGATGCGGTGCCTGGGCTCGACGTGGGGGGAATAGATTTCGCCGGTGTCGCCAAGGGTCTCGGCGTCGATGGCGAGCTGGTGGAGAAAGCCGAGGACCTCCCTGCCGCCGTAGGACGGACCCTGAACGCCCGGCGCCCCCACCTGCTGGACGTGGTGGTCGATCCTGCGGTCCCCGAGCTCCTCAGTTAGAAGGGAGACCCCGCGTGGCAGACGTCTTCGTTATTGGTTCGATCAACCAGGACTTCGTCCTGAGCGTGGAGCGCCGTCCGAGGCCCGGTGAGACGGTCACGGACGCGCAACTCTCGAAGGGCAACGGTGGTAAGGGGGCCAACCAAGCCGCCGCCGCGGCACTGCTCGGCGCCGACGTGAAGTTCCTGGGCCGCGTGGGCGACGACGGGTTAGGCGAGCCGCTCGTGGAGGCGCTCTCCGACAAAGGGGTGGACACGAGCCTGATCAAAGCAGCCTCCGACTCGACTACGGGTACCGCCTTCATCACCGTCACTCCCGACGGGGAGAACGAGATCACGGTCGCTCCTGGCGCGAACCGCAGCCTTACCGTCGATGACGTTGACGCTGCTTCTGAGTCTATCGGAGAGGCGAGGGTGCTCGTCGCCCAGATGGAGGTCTCGGCCGAGGTCGTCCTGCGGGCCGTCGAGGTCGCCGCGCGGCTTGGAACCCGCCCGCTGGTGAACCTTGCGCCCCCCTCCGAGGTCCAGCGGGAGCTACTCGAGAAACTCGACCCCCTCGTGGTCAACGAGCACGAAGCGGCCTTCCTCCTCGGGGAGAAGGTCGAAGGGGTACAGGGTGCGCTCGATGCCACCGCAGAGCTCCTGGCTCTTGGCCCAGAGTCTGTCGTCGTGACTGTCGGCGAAAACGGCGCCGTGTTTGCCGACGGGCAGTCTTCGCAGCACGTTCCTAGCCCGAAGGTCGATGTCGTGGACACCACGGGTGCGGGGGACGCTTTCGTCGGGGCCCTCGCCGCAAGCCTCTCCCGAGACGCCTCCCTAGAAGACGCCGTCGCCTACGCCGTGCGCGCCGGCGCCGCTGCGGTAACCAGGGAGGGCGCCCAGGGAGCGCTCCCTACCCCCGAGACCATCGAGGCACTGTGAAACAGCAACGGGCTTCATACAGACTCCCTCTGACCGAGATCGGCACCGGAAAGCAAGGGGTTAGCCTCGGCGGGTAGCTCCCGCGAAGAAGACCGGACCATGGGTTTGTAGAGGGTCCGGTTCGAAGCCAGCGTGGTCCAGGAGGCTGAGTAACTCATCAGGATCGAAGAACCTGAGGCCCCCCGTGGACATGAAGCGCTGGAGTCGGCGACCGCGCCGCGTGCCCGCCCGTAGGATGCCCATGATGGCGAGCCGGCCTCCCGGTTCTAGTACGCGGTGTGTCTCCCGAAGGACACGCGAGTGGTCCGAGAACTCGTTGAGGGAGCCGCCGCATACGGCTCCCGCGAAAGTAGCGTCGAAGAAAGGAAGGTTCTTCGCGTTGGCCCGGACGAAGGATGGTCTCGCTCCCAGACAGGCGGGCACGGCGGTCGGCCTCCCTCAACATGGAAGGAGAGATATCTATGCCGACGGCATCGCCGGCTCCCAAATCTCGGGCGAGGCTGCGGGTGTAGAGGCCGGCGGAGCAGCCAAGGTCGAGGAAGCGTCCGCCACGGTCGGGACGTACGAGGCGCTTTATGATCTCGAGTTCCCGCTCGTTCGGGAAGCGTTCGCCGGTAAGCAAACTGAGGGAGCGGACACGCCAGAGGGGCTCGTACGAGCGTCCGGCGCCGGGAAGGAAGTTGGTCAGGTTGGCGGGGCTATCCGCGCCCGCACTGGTCTTCAGTAGGTCGAGGTAACCGTCTTTGATCTCATAGGTTTCGCCCGTCGCCGAGCGGACGGTGCCGCCCATGACCATGCCGTCAGACTCGATGCCTCCAGCGTAGACGAGGCCGCCAGTATCCGAAGGATGGGGACGGATGATAGGGAGGAGGTCTTTGCCGAGCATCTAGCGTCTTCTGTCGCGAAGGCGGTTTATGCGGGCGTCGAAGCCCCTGACGGAGTCTACGAACGCGCCCGACTCTTCGGGGCGTAGGGCCGCGGTAAGGGTAGGATAGCCGCCTTCGTGGAAGAGCAGGGGTCCCTTGCGCGTGTCTCCCAGTCGTACCTCGACGACGCCGCCCAAGAACAGGTCGTGGTCGCCGCCCCAGTAGATCTCTGCGAGTTCGCACTCGATCGCCGCGAGCGCCCCGGCCGCCAGCGGCGCCCCGGTCGAGCCGTAGCCGCCCCCTAGAGAGTGGAGTGCCTGCAGGCCGCTGGAGCGCTCCGGCGAGGCGAAGAGCCTGCTGAGCCCTTCCTGATCGTCGGCGAGGAGGCTGACCGCGAAGTAGCCCTCCTCCCTGATACGAGGGTTCAAACGGGCGTCTTTGTGGACGCTAACGAGGAAGAGCAGCGGGTCGAGGGAGACGGAGACCACCGCGTTCGCCGTCATGCCCTCGACTTTCTCCTCCCTACCGCTCGTCACCACGGTCACACCTGTTGGGAAGTGGCTCATCGCGCCCCGCAAGGCGTCGGCATCGGCACCCGTGACCTCCCATTGATACCCTCTCTCGTTCACGCCCTCAGGTGGCATCCTCGCCCTTTCCGGCAGCCCGAACCCTCTGCTGGCCACCACCCTCACGCAGCTCTTCGGGCCACCAACGCCCGACCGTGTCCCCGTCAGAGCCGTACCAGCGGCCGAGACGCCGGTTGTGATAGACGTCGTCCATTACCAGGCTCTCAGAGCCGGGAAGAAGGGCAGCCTCGACGGGCACGACGCCGTCTCCTTCCACCCTTCCGTCTTCGACGAAGCGTTCGTAGCGTTTGCGGGCCTTCCGCGAAGACGCTCCGTCGGTAGCACTACCTGCGACGGAGACGTAGCGCAGTCCCGCGTGCAGGGCGTCGGGGAAGAGCTCGTTCACTCGCGCGACAGGGGGGAGGCGTTTCTCGTCCGCAATGTTGTGTGGGGTACCGAGCGTGATCAGGTGCGACACGCGCCTGTGTCCGGAGTAACGTCGGCCCCCGTAGGGTGGATCACCCCCGATGTACACCCTGCAAGCAAGCCCGCCCGCCGAGTGCCCGACGAGCACGGCCTTTTTCGCCTCGCTCTCCAAAAGAGCCCTATCCACCGTGCTCGCGACCTCGAAGACCAGTTGCCCGAAGCCCCTGAAGTATCCAAGGGTCCAGTCCAGGGGCATGATCGGGGCCACGTGCACCTCTGAGCCAGAGATCTCGCGGAGCAACTGTGCGAAGTTTCGGTAGCCGGCCGGCCACGAGGTGGCTCCGCCGACGATCACTATTGGTTCGCCAGACATGCAGGAGAGTATAAGCGGTATTCGGGAAGATGGACTTCCTCGATACCAAGGAGTCAGGGTTTAGCCAAGAGCTGAAGGCTGGTTGCTAAGGGCTGACTGCTCTATGCGAGGCTCGACTGAAGGCCGTCGATCACGAACTGCACGGCGAGCGCGGCGAGCAGGACGCCGAGAACGCGCGAGAGCACGTTTGCGCCCGTCTCACCCAGGAGCCGCATGACGCGCGGGGCGAGCAGCAGGGAGGCCAGGGTGAGAATCAGGACGACGAGCAACACCACCATAAACAAAGCCACCTGGCCCGGGGTGCTGCCGCCGGTGAAGAGGAGGACCGTCGTGATTCCACCAGGACCCGCGAGAAGCGGGATGGCCAGGGGGAAGACGGAGATGTCCTGCTGGAATTCTTCCTCTTCCTGCTCGCGCACGCTCGTGGCGCGCATTCCCGAGGGCCTGGCGAAGACCATGTCCAGGGAGAGCAAGAAGAGCAGCAGGCCGCCGGCGATCCGGAAAGCCGGAAGCCCGATACCGAGGGCTTCGAGCAGCACGTCGCCGGCAAGGGCGAACACGAACAGGATTAGAGCGCCGAGCAGCGTGCCCCTGATGGCGGATTCCCGCTTCTGCTTCTCCGAGAAACCTTTCGTCAGCGCGGCGAAGATGGGCGCGAGACCCAGCGGGTCGATGACCACCAGCAGCGTTACGAACGAGTTGAACACGAACTCCATAGGGCGAGACTTTACCTCATGGCAAGGTGGACGTATCGGGGTTCACACGCCACTCACCTCGCAACGCACGGGCCCTCTCCATCGTCCTGGCTTCTATCTGGCCTTCCGCAGCCGCGTAGCGCCCGCTCACCTCCTCCGAGAGCGCCCGTATCACCCGCGGTACGTCGGCAGGCATGTCCCCTACGCTCCCTGGACGGAAGGGCAGTCCCAGAAGACCGTAGAAACGTTCGAGCGAGGCCCTGATCTCATCCGTATGGGAGACCAGTATGAGTGCTTCGAGGCGCGCGGCCCGCCGGGTGACCCTCTGCGCGAGTCCCGCGTGCTTGAGGCCCTCGGGGCCGCCGGAGCGCACCGAGTAGGCCCCCGGACAGAACTCCCCCTCGACCTCGCCGCCCTCCGCTTCGACCCCGACGCGCCGCAGCGCTGAGGCGATGAGATCCAGGCCCCCCGCGTAGCGCTCGTAGAGGCCGTGGCGCAGGTCCTCGACGGGGAAGGTGAGCGAGAACGAGAGAGAGCCCCTGTTCGCCGCGACGGCCCCGCCGCCAGAGTTCCTGACCAGCACGGGAAAGCCGAACTCCGAGGCCGCCCTCGTCGCCGCCACGAACCCGGGCAGGCGCGTCTCCTGCCGCGTCGCCCCGATGTAGCGTGAGGAGGTCCACATCAAGGCGGTAGCGCCCCGTTCATCCGCCGCGACCTCCTCGAGCACCGCCTGTTGCAGCCCGAAGCCGAGCTCCGGGTCGTCGAAGGGCCCCGTAATCAGCATCTCCACGCCCTCACCTGCGCGCAACGAACGCCCCTGTTCTTTTGGTTGTGAGACCATCTCCAACCGGTGCTGATTCCCGGTCGAGCGTGTCGGTCAGCCCGGCGAGAACCTGCGACGCGATGCGGGCGTTCGGCTTCGAGGCGTTTCGGTACTGCCCCAATACGTATTCCGGTTCCGGGTACGTCAACCTCCGCCTCCTTCAGATGACCCGGGTTGGTCCTCCGCAATGCTACGATAACCAGCGTGATTAGTTCAGGCCAGCTCTCGTACTGACAGAAAGAGGTCGTATGCCCCCGGATGAGATCCATCTCGTAGCGCCGGAAGCGACGCTCGAGACGCCCAGGTTGTTGCTCGAGCCTCTGTTGCCAGCCCACGCCCCCTTGCTCTTCGAGCAACTTCAGGATGAACGGCTGTACCAGTATATCCCCCAGGACCCTCTCGCTGGTACGGCACTGCAGGACCGATATGAGGCCCTGTCGTCGCGACGCTCTCCCGACGGCCGGGAGGCGTGGCTGAACTGGGCGGTGCGCGAACGGCGCTCCGGCGATTACGCCGGTACGCTCGAGACCACGGTATATGAGAACCTGACCGCCGAGGTTGCCTACATAGTCTTCGTGCCGTACCAGCGACGGGGTCTCGCCGCAGAAGCGTGTGGACGCCTGCTCGCGCACCTATTCGAGGACTACCAGGTAAGCGTGGTCGCGGCGGAGATAGACACACGCAACGCCGCCTCCATAGCCCTAGTCGAGTCACTAGGCTTCGAACGCGTCGGTTTCCAGAAAGATGCGGACCAATTCAAGGGCTCCTCAAGCGACGAGTATCGGTACGAGATCAAGGAGAGTGCCTGGAAGCGCCAGCGTTCCTGAAAGCCTGACCGACCGCGGTGCTAAGATAGCAGCCCGGCAGGAAGCCACTAGTCTGGAGAGGTCTTGAGGCAGGAACAGACGGGAAACCCGTGGCGGACGCTCGGTTCGAGGCGCGTCTACGAGAACCCCTGGATCTCGGTCCGCGAAGACAGCGTGATCAGGCCTGACGGCGAACCGGGCATCTACGGCGTCGTCCACTACAAGAACAGGGCCGTAGGCATCCTTCCGGTGGATGGCGATCACGTCTACCTCGTCGGCCAGTATCGTTACCCGCTGGAGCAATACTCGTGGGAGATCCCCGAGGGGGGTTGCCCCGAAGACGAGGAACCCCTGCGCGCGGCCCAACGCGAGCTCAGGGAGGAGACCGGACTCGAAGCCGGGGACTGGCGGAGAATCGGGGAGGCGTACCTCTCCAACTCCGTCGCCGACGAGTACGCCGTGTGGTTTCTCGCCACCGACCTCGTACCCGGCGAGCAGCGGCCGGAAGGGACGGAGGTCATCGGTGTGCACCGCGTTCCTTTGCGCGAGGCCGTGGCGATGGCTTTGGACGGTAGGATCACAGACGCCCTCAGCGTCCTCGCCCTCACGACCTACGCGCTCCAGAGCTCCAAAGGTGACGATGTCGCGGCCCTATAGGGAAGGCCATTTGCCATCGGGGTCGCGGTGAGGGTCCTGGCGCTCGCCGGCGGCGTCGGCGGTGCGAAGCTAGCGGCGGGCTTGCAAGATGTGCTTCCGCCGGTGGAACTCTCGGTGGTAGTCAACACCGCCGACGACTTCGACCTCTGGGGCCTCCGTATCTGTCCCGACCTCGACACGGTCATGTACACCCTCGCCGGCATCTCCAACCCCGAGACCGGCTGGGGCATCGCAGGCGAGACCTTCGAAACCCTGAACATGCTCGGACGCTACGACGAAGACACCTGGTTCAAACTTGGTGACAGGGACCTCGCGACCCACATTCTCCGTACGAAATGTTTGCGAGCGGGAGATACGCTTACGGATGTGACGGCCGGGCTTTCCGGCGCCCTCGGTATCGAGAGCACCTTGATGCCGATGAGCGACGACCCGGTCTCGACGGTGCTCGAGACCCCGGTTGGCCGTCTCGAGTTCCAGGAGTACTTCGTGCGACGCGGGCAGAGAGACGAGGTGCTCGGGGTCGAGCTACGCGGTATCGAGAGTGCCAGGCCGACAGGGGCGGTGCTAGCGGCGATCAATGGTGCCGATGCCATCGTTCTCTGTCCTTCGAACCCCGTCGTCAGCGTCGGCCCGATCCTGGCCCTGCCAGGCGTGAGGGAGGCGCTGGCCCGGTCCTCCGCCCCGAAGGTGGCCGTCAGCCCTATCGTCGGGGGACGGGCGCTCAAGGGCCCTGCGGACAAAATGCTCGCCTCGCTCGGCCACGAGGTCTCGGCCACCGGCGTGGCAAGGATTTATGAGGATCTGGTAGACGGTATTATCGTGGACGGTATCGACGAAGGCGAGCGGGACGGCATCGGGACCCTCGGGATGAGCGTGCTCGTTACGGACTCCGTGATGCGCAACGCCGCCGACCGGGCGCGGCTCGCCTCCGAGACGCTGGAGTTCGGCCTGGGGATGGTGGCGCGTTGAACGCGGTTAGCGACGCTTGCGGCTTGTCGGCGGTCGTGCCCGTTAAGGACTTGCAGGGGACCAAGAGCCGTCTCGCCCCGATCCTCGACCCCGGTGCGAGGGCGGGGCTCACCCTGTACATGATGGGTCGTGTCGTGGGCGCGCTCAAGGAGGCCGGGATACGGGACGTCTGCGTGGTAAGCCCCGACAGGATCGTTCTGCATGAGGCTCAGAAGCGAGGCGCGACGCCCCTCGCTCAGGAGAGCCGCGGGCTCAACCCCGCCCTGGAAGAGGGACGCCGCAGGGCGTTGGATGGAGGTGCTTCGACGCTGCTCGTTCTTCCTGCCGATCTGCCGCTGCTCGATGCTGAAGACGTGTGTGCCGTACTCGAGGCGTCCGGCGGACATTCTGTGGTCATCTCCCCAGACGGGGCGCGCTCCGGCACGAACGCGCTCCTGACCCGACCCCCCGACGCTCTACCCTTCGCCTTCGGCCCCGACAGCTTCGAGGCGCACCTTGGGGCCGCCCGTAAGCGTGGCCTCGAGGTCAGGGTCTGCGAGAGGCCCCACCTGGCCTTCGACCTGGACACGGCCGGGGATTTTGCACGCCTCAAGCAGACCGGGGCGGCGCACCCGTGAAGGGGTTGGAGGTCCTTGGGCTCGAAGGGGTTCCCGAGGTCCGTCCCGGCGACGATTTAGACCGTATGATCCAGGACGCCGTAGCCGAGGTCCTGCGCCCCGGCGACGTCGTCGTGGTGACGCACAAGATCGTTAGCAAGGCCGAAGGCCGTCTGGTAGACCTCCGTACGGTAGAGCCCTCTGCGCTCGCGAAGGATTACGCGACCCGTTACGGTAAGGACCCGCGCCAGATCGAAGTCGTGCTCAGGGAGAGCCGCCGCATCGTTCGCATGGACCGCGGCATCATCATCTCCGAAACCCACCACGGCTTCGTCTGCGCCAACGCCGGCGTTGACGCCTCGAACGTCCCCGGCGATGACACCGTCTGCCTGCTCCCCGTGGACCCCGACGCTTCCGCGGCGCGACTGCGCGACGAACTCGCCGAAGACCCGGGCGTTGAGGTTGCCGTGGTGATCTCAGACTCCTTCGGGCGGGCCTGGCGCCACGGCATAACGGACGTCGCCATCGGGGTCGCCGGCATGGACCCCGTCGCTGACTATAGGGGACTTGACGACCAGCACGGCTACCCGATGGAGGCCAGCGTCCTCGCCGTCGCCGACGAGCTCGCCGCCGCGGCCGAACTTGTTATGGGCAAGACCGGCGGCATTCCCGTGGCCATAGTGCGCGGCTATTCGTACTCGCCGGCCCCAGGAAACGCCAGAGAACTACTCATGCCGCCCGAGAGAGATATGTTTCGGTAGCATGGCGACTGCGCCGCCTTGTCAGCACGCTCCGTCTTGCGCTTGCGCTCAGCAGCATTTCGGCCTGTTGTTTTGGCTCCTGGTCGGATGTGCGTTTCTTGACGCGGTCTTGGGGTTTGGGTACGATCGGTCCGTGCTAATGCCTCTCTAGACGGCGGAGACAGTACAGGAGGATCGCAAGGCTCGCGGTCCCGCTCCGCCTTACCTCCGCAGCGTCCCTGTTCGAAGACCGTCGTGTGTCTGGCCGGTACTCCAAAGACGGGATGCTATTTCAAAGGATCACACGCTTCGCTCCGGACGCACGTGGTGCCGGGGTGGGTACCGAGAAAGCGGGATGTAGGTGAACAACTCGAGGGCGTATCCGATCTACCTCGGCATCAGGGGCTCTTTCGCGCTGTTCGTGACGCTGTGGGCGACCGTGGCGTCGGTGTACAGGATCGAAGTCGTTGGCCTCGACCCCCTTCAATTGGTTCTGCTCGGAACGGCGCTCGAGGTCGCGATCTTCATCTTCGAGGTGCCGACCGGCGTGCTCGCCGACACCTACGGCCGGCGGCGGTCGGTCATCACGGGTTGCATACTCATGGGATCAGGGTTCGCCCTTGAGGGTGCGATCCCAGAGTTCGCTGTGGTTCTCGCTGCCCAGGCCGTGTGGGGAGTCGGTTACACGTTCATCAGCGGGGCCCTCGAGGCCTGGATCGCGGACGAGGCCCCTGACCGCGACCTTGGAAGTGTCTACCTCCGCGGGGAACAGGCCGACTACCTCGGTTCTTTCGTCGGAATTCCAGCGAGCGTGCTCCTCGGCCTCGTCGCCCTGAACCTGCCCCTACTCGCCGGCGGCGTCCTGACCATCGCGCTCGGCCTGACGCTGTTTTTCGCGATGCCGGAGATCAACTTCCGTCCCCCCCGCGCGAGGGACGCTCATCGTTGCAGCAGGTAAGTGCCACAGCCCGCGGCGGCGTGCGACTGGTCCGCTCCAAACCCGTCCTGCTCATCCTCCTCGCCGCCGCGCTCTTCTCCGGCATGTCAGAAGAAGGCTTCGACCGGCTCAACCCCAAGCAGTTCCTAGACGTGGTGGGTTTACCGACGGTTGGGGGCCTCGAACCGGTGGTGTGGTTCGGGATCATCGCAGCCGGGGGGCTCGTCCTTAGCTACGTGGCGACAGATATCGTGGCACGCAGGCTCGACGTCGGCAACCCCGTCGCCGCGCGGCTCCTGCTCGTCTTTGATTTCTTCACGATCGCGGGCACGCTAGCCTTCGCCCTGGCCGGCAGCTTCGTGTTCGCGCTCGGCGCCTTCTGGTTCGCAACCCTCGTCCGTAGGGTCGCCGAGCCAGTCTATCTGACCTGGATCAATGAGGGCCTTGACCCCAGCGTGCGGGCGACCGTGATCTCGATGAGCAGCCAGTCGGGGGCTTTGGGCGAAGCATCGGCGGGACCCGTGATCGGGGCCATCGGGAACGTGTTCGGCGTCAGGCCCGCCCTTACGGTCGCCGCCCTGATCCTCTCCCCGACCCTCCTGCTATATGCCCGTGCCATCCGGCGCGGCGGCGTCGAGCCCGGCCTCAAAGGCGCGAGATCTTCGGCCCGAGAGGACTCCACGTCACCACAATAAAGCGAATTCTGTTTAATCCCGATGAAATTTATCGGAATTAAGTTGACGTATTGCTGGTTGGCGCTTAGTATCCGGCGCATGGACTTACACGGCACGCAGGGAAATGGGACGGGACGAATGTCATTGGTCCTTAGTGCGGGCGCGCGATGTAGCGCGTGTGCCTGATCTCGAGTCCTGACTTCTCGTTACACGATTACATTGGAGGATCGCGCGGTGCACGAATCCCTGCGTTCTAAGCGCAACGATAGAATCTTACCCGGCCTGGAAGCTCTGGAGTGGGAGTCAGACCTTCTTGAGGGCGCCGACCCTCGGGAGGTCATAGAGTGGGCGGTCGAAACCTACGGTGAGGGCCTTGCGCTCTCGGCTTCATTCGGTGGGGGCGAGGGGATGGCGCTCCTCGACATGATCTCCAGGGTCACAGACAAGGTTACCGTCCTGACCATCGACACGGGCTTTATCTTCAAGGAGACCGCCGAGTTCCGCGAGGAAGTCATGCGGCGCTACAAGCTACCCGTCGAGGTTTTGAGGCCTGAGATGACGATCGAGGAGCAGGTCGCGTGTTACGGTGAGCAGATGCGCACCTGCTCCCCGAACCTGTGCTGCCAGATCCGTAAGATCGAACCCCTACAGAAGGCGCTGAACCGCTACGACGCCTGGATGACCGGCATCCGGCGGGAGCAGACCCCCCAGAGGGCCGACACGAAGGTTGTCGCGTGGGAGGAGCGCTACGCGGCCGCAAAGATAGCGCCCATGCCGTCATGGACGGAAGGACAGGTTTGGGATTACGTGAGGGCGCACGACGTCCCCGTCAACCCGCTGCTGCACCAGGGTTACAAGAGCATCGGCTGCGAGCCGCAGACGAGGCCGGTTCACGACGACGAGGACCCCAGGTCCGGTCGTTGGGCCGGGACCGACAAGACCGAGTGCGGCATCCACTTCGAGGACGGCCAGGTCAGCCGCGCGGGCGCCTGAACTTCAGGGACCCCCTTCAAAAAAGCAGGTCTTTACAATATGAGATTCCTCAGGGAGCATCAGACCCTCAACAAGGTCGAGAAGATCAAGCAGGCGCGTCACCCCTTAGAGGTGTATGGGGCGATAATAGACACATACTCGAAGGACCTCTCGGCGATGGATGCGGTCCCAGGCGAGGTCGAGCGGCTGAAATGGGTTGGCATCTACCCTCAGAAGCAGGGCGGCGACGCTTTCATGATGCGGATCAAGATCCCCGGCGGCGTCCTGACGCCGCCGCAAGTACGGGTCATCGGCAGGATCGCCTCGGACTTCGCCCACGGTCCTATTCCCAACCCCCACTTCGGCAACAATTTTCTGGATCTGACGACGCGCCAGGCCGTGCAGATGCACTGGCTCCAGATGAAGAACATTCCGGAGATCTGGCGCCGTCTGGAAGAGGTCGGCATCACGACCGTGCAGGCCTGCGGCGACTCTGCCCGCAACGTCCTATGTTGCCCCGTCTCAGGCCTCGACCAGCACGAGGTCATCGACGCCTACCCGGTGGCGCAGGCGATAAGCGCGTACTTCACGGGCAACCGCGAGTACGCCAACCTTCCCAGGAAGTTCAAGATGAGCGTCACGGGATGCCTGGAGGATTGTGCGCAGGCGGAGATCAACGACGTCGGTTTGCTCCCGGCCCGCCTCACCGACGGCACGCTCGGCTTCAACTTGCGGGTGGGCGGCGGCCTCTCCGACGGCCCCAGGATGGCCTCCGACATCGACGTCTTCGTAAGGCCCGAGGAGGCGGTAGAGATCACACGCGGTATAGCCCAGGTCTTCGGTGAGCTTGGAGACAGGGAGAACCGCTGGACCGCGAGGATGCGCTACCTGGTCCAGGAACTAGGCCCAGAACGCTTCCGCGAAGAGCTCGCAAAACGCGTCTCCATCGACCTCACGCCCGCCGGAGAGGACCTCACCAAACGGTACCGTGGAGACCACATAGGCGTGCATCCGCAACTTAGTGGGGGCGGTTCGCGAACCACCCCCACAGAGTCTGTTCCCCTCCGTTACGTCGGCCTCAACGTGCCTGTCGGTAGGATGAGCGGAGAACAATTCGAGGAGGCGGGCAGGCTCGCCGGTGAATACGGGGACGGGGTACGTCTCGCCACGGATCAGAACCTGATCCTCACCGGGGTTCCCGAAGAACGTCTGGACGACCTTCTCGCCGAGCCCCTCCTGGAACGCTACTCGCCGAACCCCGGGGCGTTCGAGCGGGGCGTCGTGGCGTGCACGGGGAGCGAATTCTGTCGCTTCGGCATCGTCGAGACCAAGGTCAGGGCGATCGAGTGGGCCCGCGAGATGGAAGAGAGGGTTGGGGATACAGGCCAGGAGGCCGTAAGGATGCACTTCTCCGGTTGCTCCGCCTCCTGCGCGCAGCCCCAGATCGGGGACATCGGGTTCAGGGGTGAGACCGCCAAGACGAAAAGCGCTATCGTCGAGGGTGTGGACATTGGGCTAGGCGGTTCCCTGGGCAAAGACGCCGCCTTCATAGACTGGATCGAGGGCGCGAAGCCCGCCGATGAGGTGCCTGATGCCCTCGCAGCCGTCTTCGAAAGGTTCAACAAAGAGCGGCGCGAGGGTGAGCGCTTCCACGAGTGGGCCAGGCGAAAGAAGAACACCGAGCTGCGCGAGGCCCTGAGAAAGCCGGTCCGGAGCGGGGTCACTTCATAATGGCCGGCTTCGACATAAGAGACATGATGAACGACATCGACGAGGCCCCCGGCAAGGTCTGGTTCTGGGATCTGGAGAAGGCGGTCATCGACGCGGACCGCTGCGTGCAGTGCGGCGTGTGCGTCGCGGCGTGCCCTACGGACTCCATCGGCATCGGCGAGGACGACCTGCCCGAGCTCGTCAAGATGTGCACCGGCTGCTCGCTGTGCTGGGACTTCTGCCCGCGCGGCGGGTTGCAGTACGAGTCGACCTGGAAGATCACGGGAGGCTCCGCGAGCGTCGAGGGCATTGGGCGTGTCGAAGAGAGTTACACGGCGCGTGTCAAGCAGAGGATAGACGGCGTGCAGGACGGCGGGTTCGTGAGCGCACTCCTGATCTCCTTGCTCGAAGCCGGTGAGATCGACGGCGCCCTGCTTGCACGCGAGAGCGCGACCGAGCGGTGGAAGGGCGAGCCTTTTCTGGCGACGACGCTGGAGGAGGTCCGCGAATGCGCGGGGAGCTTCTACAACCAGACGCTCGCGCTCGGTCACGTGGACTTCAAGGACTACGACCTGCCGCCGAACCCGAGGATCGCTGTCGTCGGGACGCCGTGCGAGATCGAAGGCATCAAGGCCATGCAGGCGAGACCCTGGACCTGGGGCTCCTCGAAGGTCGAGGCCATTACGCTCACGATAGCGCTGCTTTGCACCAAGAGTTTCAACTACGAGAAGTTGATGCTGGAGGAAATCAGGGACAAGAGGAACGTCGACCTCGATGAGGTCGGGCGAGTCGACATCATCAGGGGCAAGATGATAGTGCAGGACCTCAGCGGCGAGTCTATCTTCGAGGAGCCTATACGCGACTTCCACGGCGCCGCCCTGAAGGGTTGCGACGAGTGCGCAGACTTTATGGGCCATGCTGCGGACATCTCCGTCGGGAGCGTGGGAAGCGAGGACGGTTACTCCAGCGTGCTCGTCCGGAGCGAAGAAGGCCTCGCCGCCTTCGATAGCGTGAGGGAGAGGTTGGAGCTGCGTCCCCTTGACAAGCCGCAGGCTTTGGATAAGCTAGATGGTTTGGACAAGAGGGTAGCCTTCAACAGTCTCAAGCGGGCCTTCGACCCCGACGCCCCACTCTTTATAGACTTCGAGGAACACCTGAATGACTACGCCGGGACGGACCGCGCCCCGGCCGAACACGAAGCGGTGAGGTACTAGTTGGAACGTGCCACAATGGGACTGCCTCTGCCGGATGAACCCGCTGGGTTGAAAGCCGAGACGCGCGCCCTCCTGGAGGAATCTCCAGAAGAGGGAAGCCGCGTAATTGCAGATGCGACTTTCGTCTCGGATCTCTTCTGGGACGAGTGGGGCCCCAACCTCGAAGAGGCCGGCATGGACTACGCCCGGTTCGTGGAGGTCTCGCGCGGTTATGCCGGCGAAGCCAGGCTTTGGGTCGTCGGCGAGCGTCCCTGGAACCACTTCGCGGCCGGCCTCGCAGGCCGCCTGTTGCGCAGGGTCCCCATTCAGAAAGCCACTAATCTCGCGGAGGTATTGCTATGAACGTCAGCACCGAGTACCCTACGATCGCCCCGCACGGCGGCGAACTGGTAGACCGAATGGCCCCCGATGAGGAGCGCGACGGGCTGCTCCGCCGGGCCGAAGACCTCACGAAGATCACACTAGGTCCCAGGGCGCTCTCCGACCTGGAGATGATCTCGACGGGCGTATTCTCACCCCTGACGGGCTTTATGGTCAGCGAGGACTACGAGAGCGTCGTCGAAACGATGCGCCTGAAGAGCGGCCTGGTATGGAGCCTGCCTATCACACTCCCCGTCAGCGAGGTGGAGGCCGAAGGGATTAGCGTCGGTGAGGAGGTCTCGCTCTCAGACGCCACGGGGCGCATCCTCGCGACCATGTTGGTCGAGGACCGCTACTCCTACGACAAAGAGCACGAGGCCCGCGAGGTCTTCGGCACCACGAACGAGGAGCACCCCGGCGTCGCTGCTGTCTACCGCCAGAAGGACGTGCTCCTCGGCGGCGAGGTTACGCTCCTGGTCGACGACCCCAACCCCAAACCGTTCCCCGAGTACCACTACAGGCCGCGCGAGCTCCGACAGGTCTTCGCCGAGAAGGGTTGGAAGCGCGTCGTCGGTTTCCAGACGCGCAACCCCGTGCACCGCTCGCACGAGTACATCCAGAAGAGCGCACTGGAGATAGTCGACGGCCTGCTCCTCAACCCGCTAGTCGGCGAGACCCGCTCCGCGGACATCCCCGCCGACGTAAGGATGAGGTCCTACGAGACGATCCTGGACCGCTACTACCCGAAGGACAGGACGATGCTCGCGGTCTTTCCGGCGGCGATGCGCTACGGTGGCCCCCGCGAGGCTATATTCCATGCGATCTGCCGCAAGAACTACGGCTGCACCCACTTCATCGTCGGCCGCGACCACGCTGGTCCAGGCAAGGACTCGAGCGGCAAACCGTTCTATGGCGACTACGACGCCCAGCACATCTTCGACGAGTTCGACGAAACAGAGATCGGGCTGACCCCCCTGTTCTTCGAGCACGCCTTCTTCTGCCTCGAGTGCCAGGGGATGGGGACCACGAAGACATGTCCCCACGATAACGAACACCACGTGTTCATCAGCGGCACCAAGGTGCGCGAGATGCTCTCCAAAGGCGAGTACCCGCCCCCCGAGTTCTCCCGCCCCGAAGTTATTGAAGTGCTCATGAAGGGACAGCGAACGTAGCAAGATCGTCAAAATACGCTAAACTGCGTCGAGCTGTAACAGTACGTAACTGATAGGCAAGGAGATCAAGCCATGGAGAATGGGACCAGGAACGGCCGCGGCTTCACGCTGTGGTTCACGGGGCTATCGGGATCGGGGAAGACGACCATCTCCGAGATCGTCGAACATGAGTTGAGGAACCGTGTCCGCAAGGTAGAGGTTCTAGACGGGGACATAGTAAGGACCAACCTGAGCAAAGGCCTTGGTTTCTCCAAGGAAGACAGGGACACCAACGTCTTGAGGATCGGGTTCGTGGCTGATCTCTTGACGCGCAACGGGGTTGGTGTGATCGTCTCTGCCATCTCGCCCTTCAAGGAGGTGCGCGACCAGGTAAGGAGCAACGTTGGGGAGGACTTCATCGAGATCTTCGTCGATGCGCCGCTCGAGGTTTGCGCAGCGAGGGACGTCAAGGGCCTCTACAAGAAGGCCTTCTCGGGGGAGATCCCGCAGTTCACCGGCGTGTCGGACCCCTATGAGGCGCCTGAAACCCCCGAGTTGCACATCAAGACCAATGAAGAAGACGCCCAGGAGAGTGCGGCCAGGGTCATCGGCCATCTCGAAAAGCTTGGCTATCTTACGCCCATCGAGGCGCTCATCAATCGCACGTAGCAACTCCAAGGCGTGATAGATCCCACACCCGCTCTCTTCGGCCTCCTGGTCGGTTTCCTGGTAGGCCTTACCGGGGTTGGGGGAGGCTCACTCATGACGCCCTTCCTTGTGGCGGTTATGGGGGTGCCTGCCCCCACCGCCGTCGGGACCGACCTGACATTCGCCACCCTCACCAAGCTGACCGGGTCATTCCAGCACCTCAGGCAGCGCTCGGTGAACCTTGAGATCGCCCTGTTCCTAGGGATGGGAAGTATCCCAGCCGGGCTGCTCGGGGTCGGCACCCTGGAATGGATAAAGGGCGCGTTCGACCCCGAGAGGGTCGAGTCGATCATGATCTCGATCATATCCGTCACCCTCGTTGTGGTCGGGCTTTCCCTGATCTTCCGCGAGTACTTTATGCCCAAGCGGCCCAGGATTCCCAAGCCAGGGGCGTGGGACGGCAAGGGAAAGATGAGCAGAAAGCGCCGGATACTCACCGTTTGTCTTGGGGCTTTCGGAGGCTACCTCGTCGGGCTGACGTCCATCGGCTCGGGGAGCGTGATGGCCGTCCTCTTGCTCCTCTTCTACCCCATAGCGCCGGCCGTTATCGTTGGCACCGACATCATGCACGCCACCTTCCTCTCGTTCGTCGTTGGCATAGCCCACATGACGCAGGGCAACGTGGACTTCGGCCTGGTCGGAACCCTGCTCCTCGGCAGCATCCCCGGCGTGCTGATCGGGAGCCGGCTGGCACCCTTTATCCCCGCTAAACCCCTCAAGTTGATACTGGCCCTGATGCTTATCTTCGTGGGCTCGCGACTGCTCCTGGCGTAACAAGATAGGGTCGTGTGTTTCGGGCTGGTGATCCTGACGGTACGCGCACGGGTGTACACTCTAGGCGCGCAGGCACACGCTAAGGAGGCTCTTGGCCGGCAACGCTCCGACGTTCGGACTCTGGTACGACTTCAGGCAGAGGTTGCCGCTAGGGGACTACGCGCGGTTCTACGCCGAGTGCCTGGAGGAGATCGAAGAGGGAGAGGCCCTCGGTCTCACGGGGGTCTGGCTCTCCGAGCACCACTTCGTCGACGACGGGTATCTGCCCTCGCCGCTCGTGGTCGCGGCCGCGATAGCGGCGAGGACAACGACCATAACCATCGGGACGAACGTGCTGCTGTTGCCGATGCACCACCCGTTGCGGGTCGCTGAGGATGCCGCGGTCGTCGATCTCATCTCGGGCGGGCGGTTCGTCCTCGGGGTCGGCCAGGGCTACGTTCAGCACGAGTTCGAGGCTTTAGGCTTCGGGCGGAAATATAGACCCTCGCTCTTCGAGGAGGGGATCGGGGTGATCCGGCAAGCACACCAAGAGGGTCGCACGGGCTACGAGGGCAAGCGCTGGAACTTCGACGACCTACCGTTCGAACCGCGCCCGGAGGGAAATCTTCCCATCTACATCGGCGCCTTCGCCGACCCTGCCATAGACCGGGCCGCCCGTCTCGCCGACGGCTTTCTCGCCTCGGCGGGCGGAGGAGCGTTCGGCGAGACGTACAGGAAGGTTCGCGCGGCCCTGGAGCGAAACGGTAGGGGGGACGAGGCGTTCCCTTACGTGGCGTCGGGGGTGGCTTTCGTACACGAGGACGCCGGAAGGGCGCGTGAGATCGTTGGCCCTGCCATCGCGTACCAGCGCACCCGATATGCTGAGTGGGGCACGGACAGGGAGAAGCCGCGACCCGACCCGATTCGGGAAGAAGACTTGCCGTGGGAGAGGTACCTCGTCGGCACGCCGGAGGAGGTGGCGGACGGCTTGATCGGCCTGTACCAGGAGGCGCCCTACGACCACCTCTGCTTCTGGGGCCGGCTTCCAGGCGTTACGCATGAAGAGGCGCTCGCGAACATGCGCCTCTTCGCCTCCGAAGTCGCCCCACGGGTTCGCGACGCGCTCACGTCTTGAAGACGAGAACCTCGGTACTGAACGAGGAGCAGACCGCTTTCCTCGTGCGGCAGAGGGTTGCCCGTCTCGCTACCGCCGACGCCGGGGGGAATCCGCACGCCGTCCCCGTGTGCTTCGCGTTTTCGGGAACTTCCATCTACATTGCCCTCGACGAGAAGCCGAAGGATGTGCCTGTCACAGATCTCAAACGTGTTCGCAATATCCTAGAGAACCCTGACGTGGCCCTGATCTCCGACCGCTACGCTGAGGATTGGGACCTGCTCGCCTTCGTGATGGTACGCGGTAACGCGGAGCTTCTGAAGCCTGACACCGGGGAGCAGGCCGCCGCTGCGAGGCTCCTGCGCGGCAAGTACCACCAGTACGAGACGATGCGCATACACGAGAACCCAGTTATCGCCATACGACCCGAGAAGGCCGTCTCGTGGGGCGCTCTGGACGGACCACAGCCCTCCGGACCGCCGGTCCTCGATACGATCCACGGCCGCCGCTCCGTGCGGCGGTATCTGTCGAAAGATGTGCCGGAGGAGACCCTGACGCTGGTACTCGAGGCCGCCCGGTGGGCGCCATCTCCCCACGGCCGCCAACCCTGGCGTTTCGCCGTGCTCAGGAGAGAGCAGACCAAAGAGCGGCTGGCTGACGCGATGGGCGAAGAGTGGCGGGCGAACCTCGAGATGGACGGACAGAGCGCGGAGATCGTCGAGAGGCGCCTCGAAGGCTCCCGCAGACGCCTCCTGGACGCGCCTGTTCTCGTCTTGCTTTGCCTGTACTCAGGAGACCTCGACGAATACCCTGACGCCGAGCGCCAGCGCGGCGAGTACACCATGGCCGTGCAGTCTCTGGGGGCCGCGGCCCAGAACGCGCTGCTCGCGGCCTACGACCTCGGCCTCGACGCTGGTTGGATGTGCGCCCCGCTCTTCTGCCCCGAGAAAGTGGTAGAGGCGCTGGGCCTCGATCCCAACCTGGTGCCGCACGCGCTGCTCACGCTCGGATACGCGGAAGCGGATCCCCCGAAGCGTCGCTCGCGCAGGCCCCTCGAAGAGCTCGTGGTCTACAGGGACTGAGCCCGCATGCCTGTCGGTCCGCCTCGGAATCTGGTTCTGGGAACTTGGAACTACGGATTTTGCAGACGGAGGATGCCCTTCTCGAGGGCGACCGTCACGGCGGCGGTACGGTCGGCGACGCCCAGCTTGTCGAAGATGTGTATGAGGTGGGACTTCACGGTTGCCTCGCTCAGGTGGAGTTCGCGGGCCAGTTCCTTGTTGCTCCCACCGCGGGCTACCAGCTCAAGCACCTCGATCTCCCGTCCGCTCAGGGACTTCTGGGACGGCGCCTGCGCCCGCTGCATCAGGCGCGCCGTTACGGAAGGGGCAAGCACGGGTTCGCCCCTGGCGGCGGCGCGTATGGCGCGGAATAGTTCCTCGCGCGGCGTGTCCTTCAGCAGGTAGCCCGTCGCGCCCGCTTCGATGGCGCGCAGGATGTCCGCGTCCGAGTCGTAAGTGGTCAGGACGAGCACGTTGACAAGTGGATACTCCTCCTTGATCCGGCGCGTTGCCTCGACCCCGTCTATCACGGGCATGCGCAGGTCCATCAGGACCACGTCAGGTTGCAGTCGCTCCGCGAGACGCACCGCCTCCTGGCCGTTTTCGGCCTCACCTACTACTTCGAGGTCGGGCTTGCCGGCCAACATCCCTTCGAAGCCGGCGCGCACTATGGGATGGTCGTCGACGATAAGGAGCCGCACCGGCGAGTTCATTTTGCCTCTCCTTCGGCGAAGCTTGCGCCTTCGGCCCCGGGCACAAGGGGCAACTCCACGACGAGCGTGCAACCGGCCCCCGGCTCGCTCTCTACGAGGAGCGAGCCGCCTATGGCTTCGACGCGCTCGCGCATGGCCCTGAGACCGAACCCCCCGTCGGCGCCGTCGGCGACGCCGTTTGGGTCGAAACCCGCTCCGTCATCCTGCACGTCGAGGGCGACCAGGTCTTCCATGTAGGAGAGTGTGATCTCCACCCTCCCGGCCTGCGCGTGCCTGCGCGTGTTCGAGAGCGCCTCCTGGGCCGCCCGCAACAGGGCGACCTGCGACTCCTGGGCCAGGGTACGCTCTTCACCCGTGACGGAGAACGTGGCGGGTACTCCGGTCTCCCCTGACCAGTGCTCCGCCAGGCGCCCGAGCGCCCCGGACAGGGAGGTGCCCTCCAGGATCTCGGGCCGTAAGGCAGCCACCAAACGACGGGCCTCCACCAGGTTCTCGCGGGCCGTACGGCGGGCCTGATCCAGGTGCTCCCTCGCCGGACCTGAAGGCAACGATCCCTCGGCCGCCTCCAGGTGCGTGACGATGCTAATAAAGCCCTGGGCGAGGGTGTCGTGTATCTCCCTGGCCAGACGGCTCCGCTCTTCCAGGACGCCGGCGTGGCGTTCCTGGGCGGCCAGTTCGTCCCGGGTCGACTCCAGCTCTTCGATGAGGCGCCTCCGCTCCTGACTCTGGGCGATGATCGAGTCGATCCACAGGGCGAAGAAGATCCCGAAGGAGCTCGAGAGCGTACCTACGAACACCCAGACGGGCCACGACTCAGGGGTCAGCAAGATCCCCCGCAGGGCCAATATCACTGTCAGGAAAATCGCGATCGGTATGGCCCAGCGCATCGTCAGGAAACTGAAGAGCTGGGAGTACATGATGAAGAGGAGCCAGTTGTAGATGGGATTGATCCAGATCAGGGCAATGCACAGCGCGATGGCGCCGGCCGCGTAGACGAGCATCGGGACGTTGCTCTGGATCCAACGCCTGTGCCTGATGGTCATGAACCAGTACCAGAACCCGAAGGCTAAGGTGAGCACGCCCATCACAAGCTGTGGTATCCCATTCAGCCCCATGTCGGCGAGGCTGGACACCAGGGCGATGGCCAGCACCACGTAAAAGAGCGCGTCCCAAACCCTCGCCCATCGGATCCAGGCGTGAGTGCTCCTGGCGTTGTTCCCACCGGGTACATCTTCTCCAGAAGCACGCCGGAAAAGCGTTGCCGTCAAAGACTTCATCGCCATTATCTTACTCCGGGGAAAGGACCGGGATTCAAGAAGATCCCGATCCGGGCGATCACTGCCTTCACTCCCACCTGAAGGTCCTGGCAGAGACGAGGACCGCGACTACTGCAACGCCTACCAGCACCACTAGCGCGGTCGGATCCCATTCACCGGCGAGCCAGAGCTCCTGCACGAGCTCGACGACATAGGTAAGCGGTAGCAGATCCGAGACGCGGCGCAACGCGTCGGGGAACATCTCGGGCTGAATCCCTGCGGCCCCGGAGAGGAAGAACATCGGGAAGAAGACGACCTGGCCTACTATCTGGGCCGTCCTCGCCGAGGGCAGGACTCCGGCCAATACGAACCCTAGGGCGAAGAAGCTGAGGCTGGATATTAGGAAGGCGAGCGCCACGGAGAAAGGTGCTTCCGGCAAGCGTATATCATAGACGATTCGTGCCGTGAACAGCAGAAGTGAGATCCCGACCGCGGTCATGAGCAGGTTGACGAGCACGTGGGCCGCCAGTATTACAGAAGGGTGAAGCGGCGTCGCGCGCAGGCGCCGAAGGGTACCCTGCTGCCTGTAGCCGGCGAGGGTTATCGGCAGCCCGAGCAGCGCGGTGGTCCCGATGACCATGCCCGTGTAGGACGGCGCCATTACGTCGACCATGCGGAGGCCAAGGCCGCCAGGGACCTTGCCGTTACCGAAGATGGCGGAGAAAAGCAACAGTATCATGACAGGGAACACGAGCGTAAAGAAAAGCCCGACGGGCTCCCTCAAGAACAGTTTGATCTCCACCCAGGTCATCTTCCATAGGGCTTGCATCGCATCTCCTCTCTAGTCTCTGACCCTGCGCCCGGTCTTCTCGACGAACACGTCTTCCAGGGTGTGCCGGCCCACCGTGATCCCGCTCGGCGTGATCCCGCGGCGGTCGAGCTCGACGATCACCCGCGCCAGCAGGGGACCACCACCGTGTACAACGAGCTCGCTCCCGTCCCAATGTGTCCGACTAACGCCTTCGAGTTCGTGCAGGGCGTCGGCATCGAAGCCTTCGAGCCCTTCGAGGCGAACGCTTCCCTCTGGGTTGTTCTCCTGGATCAGGGCCTCGGGAGAGTCGAGTGCTACTATGCGCCCTTCGTCGATGATCGCCACCCTGTCGCAGAGCTTCTCGGCCTCCTCCATGGAGTGCGTGACCAAAAGCACTGTCGCCCCCCTGGCCCGGATCTCACGCACCAGGTGCCACGTCAGCCTACGGGCCTGGGGATCTAGGCCCGTGGTGATCTCATCCAGGAACACAAGCTCGGGCTGGTTGACAAGCGCGAGGGCGATGAAGAGCCGCTGCTTCTGGCCGCCGGAGAGGTTCTTGAACCTGGTGTCCCGCTTCTCCTCGAGACCCCACTGTTCCAGCAACTTTTCCCAGTCCGCCCTTTCCTTGTATAACGAGGCGTACATGTCGAGCGCCTCCCACGCCTTGATGTCGTCAGGCAACGCGGCCTGCTGCAACTGCACCCCGACGCGCTCCCTGAGCTTCCTGCCGTGCCTCAATGGGTCCAGTCCAAGTACACGGACGGTACCACCGTCCTGCCCGCGCAGCCCGGCCAGGCATTCGACCGTGGTGCTCTTTCCCGCGCCGTTGGGGCCGACGATCCCGAAGATCTCACCCCGCCCTACGGTGAACGAGATCCCGTCCACCGCAACGACCTTGCCGTAATTCTTCTGAAGGCTCTCTACCTCGACTACGGGTTCCACCCGACTACCTCCTCTCTCGCTTTAGCGAAAGTATCCCGCCGACGAGCGTTGCCGTAATCGGTAGAAGGGCCAGAGATGGAGAGAATTCAGGTTGATGATGCTATCAACCGATCGGTTGATGCCTCGCCGAAACTTGGCCCGCGTACTCGAATGCCTTCGGTGAGGACGGGTGGCTCGAGGCGCTCAAGCTCGTGGGGTACGGCTTCCGATCCCCGAGGCCCCGCGATTCTCCAGCGGCCCCAACCGGAGGGGCAATCCCTAGACAGCGGCCAGCACCACGTCCTCCTCCGCCACCGGGGAGAAGCCAGGAACGCCCTGGGCCATCGTCTCCCAGCAGTGACCCACAGCGATAGCGAGGCCCATCCCGTCCGTGAATCCGGTCGTGGTCGTCGCCGGGGTGTTGAAGTCCGCGTGGGCATCGAACCATACCACGCCGAGGCCTCCCTTACCCACCCCGGCGATCGTCCCGACGGACGTGTTGCAGTTCCCGGAGAGCACTAGCGGGAACTCGCCCTCGGCGATGGCCTCGCGCACCCGATCTGAGACCAGGCGGTCCAGCTCGAAAGCGGTCGCCACCTCGGCCGGCGGGGCGGTCTCGGGGTGCACCTCCGCGAAGGCCAGCGAGGGTCTGTACTCGGAGCGGAGGGCTTCTTGCAGGCCGTTGTCCCACAGGTGTTTGGGCCCCGCACCCATGCGGACGCCTCGGTGCCCTGAGTCGTACGGCGCAAGGACGGTGTACACGGCTGGATGCTCTCCCATGCCCCGCATTCTAGGGCACGGACCAGCCTGGGCGCCAAACCCGACAAACTCTATCGGAGATGGGTTAGAATGTGCGCTTGTGCGATCGTAGATCGAAAGGACAGAGTATGACGGAGCAGGAGATACAGGGCAAGGGCTACGCGAACCCCGACGCCCTCGTGAGCACACAGTGGGTGGCTGAGCATCTCGACGACACCGACAACATACGCATAGCCGAGTCGGACGAGGACGTGCTCCTCTACGACATAGGACACGTGCCAAACGCCGTAAAGATAGACTGGGTCGAAGACCTAAACGACCCCCTCGTGCGTGACTACCTGGACCCGGATCACTTCGCGAACCTCATGGCGGAGAACGGCATCTCCCCTGATACGACGATCATATTCTACGGGGACAGGAACAACTGGTGGGCGACGTACGCCCTCTGGGTCTTCCGTCTCTTCGGCCACGAGAACGTGAAGGTCATGGATGGGGGAAGGGTCAAGTGGGAGGCCGAGGGGCGCGAGATGACCCAGGAAGTACCTTCGTTCCCCAGGGCTGAGTACCCGACCCCGGAGAGGGACGATGCGAAGATCCGGGCCTTCAAAGAGGACGTAGATAGGCACCTGGACGCGAGTGGGCCCATGGTCGACGTGAGGAGTCCAGGGGAGTACAAGGGAGAGTTGCTCCACATGCCGGACTATCCTCAGGAGGGAGCACTGAGGGGTGGGCACATCCCCGGTGCCGCCAACGTGCCGTGGGCTCGGGCCGTCAGGGAAGACGGGACCTTCAAGAGCGCCGATGAGCTGCGTGAGATCTACGAGGGCGAGGCCGGGCTCAGCGGTGGTGAGGACGTAATTGCCTACTGCAGGATAGGGGAGAGATCCTCCCACACCTGGTTCGTGCTCTCTTACCTCCTAGGCTACGACAACGTGCGCAACTACGACGGTTCCTGGACCGAGTGGGGCAACCTGGTTCGCGCCCCCATCGAGCGCTAAGGGCCGAACCAGGTGCGAAGCTTGGACCGCAAGAGCCGCATAGCCGTGCTCGTACAGCACTTCGAGAGCCCCAGGCACAAGGGGACTCTCGAAGATGCTGACGTCGTCGTGCCCGGAGGCAGCCCCGAATGCGGGGGGTCCGTCGTCGTATACCTGAAGGGCGATGGTAACGGCAAAGTAGAGGCCCTTTCGTGGACCGGCCAGGGAGACACCATAAGCATGGGGGCCGCCTCTATAGTGGTAGAGCGCATTCTGGACGATGGCCTCAGCATGGATGAAATCCTCGAAATGGACTACGAGGAGCTCGTCGATTCTCTGGGTAGAGAAATTATCGGTGCGCGTACGAGGCACGCCACGCTGGGGCTCTCCACCGTAAAGTCCGCTGTAAGACAGTACCGGCGCACCGGCCGCCAGAAAGCCGAAGGTCTGGCCACCACGAAGAGCCCGTGACATCGACCTGACGGGCCGGGACGTACGCGGCTTTCATAAGGGCTTTCCCGAGGAGAACACGATGCCCGACTCCATCTACAAGAATCAGGAGGGAGAAGCGGAGATCCTGGCCCTCTACGACGAGGCGCTCGCGAATCTCGGCGCCGATCACGAGAGCCTTACGGTCCCGACCCGTTACGGCGACACCCACGTTCTGGGCGTCGGGCCCGAGGACGCTCCGCCTGTTGTCTTCCTACCGGGTGGGAACTTAATGAACCCCACGTGCCTGCGGTGGTTTCTGCGATTGGCGGACGAATATCGCGTCTACTCACCGGACCTTATCGGCCAGCCGGGCAAGAGCGCCGAGACCAGGCTCTCGCCAAAGGGCGACGACCAGGCCATGTGGGTCGAGGACATGCTCGATGGGCTCGGCCTGCAACGAGTGCCGTTCGTCGGGCTCTCGTACGGCGCCGGCCTTGCGCTTAGGATCATGGGCCATGCTCCCCGGCGCGTCTCACGGGCTGCCCTGATCTCGCCCGCGGGCGTGACCGCGGGGAAGATCTCACGTGTGCTCCGCGAAGTGGCCGTTCCGATGATCGGCTACCGGCTGAAACCTACGAGTGATCGGCTGCTACGCGCGGCCACGCCCATCCTGACCGAAACCGATGATCTGGCCGTCCGCCAGCTGGGCGCGATCTACCGCAACGTCAGGCTAGACTCCGGTCTACCCAGGATGGCCACTGAGGAAGAACTCCGAGGCTTCGAAGGGCCCGTGGCCGTATTCGCCTCTGAGCAAGACGTCTTCTTCCCCGCCGCATCCGTCCTCCCACGGTCGCGAGAGATCTTCCCTAACCTCGTCCGCGCGGAGTGCCTGCGCGACTGCCAACACGTACCCTCCCGATCTGCGCTCATCACCGTGAACGGCTACATCAAAGTGTTCTTCGCCGGTCACGACACAAAAGTCCCCTGAACAGGTCGAATCTCGCCGTAATGGACGGGACGCGTGGGAGGAAATGGGCCGACCGCGGTGGTGCTCTGACGGATCGACGGGGCGCCAAGATTGGACGCATGCCAAGCGTGCTGTCGAGAATGCCACGAGCGTCCCGACCAGGATGACGGAGAAGGGGAAGGCGGCGCTCGCCGAGGCCTCGCTACTCCTGGCCGCCTTCTGCGTCGGCACGGACTTCGTCTCGGTGAAATACGCCCTCGAAGGCATCCCGCCTCTGGTGCTCGTGCCGGCCAGGTTCGTCGTGGCTGGCTTACTTCTTCTCGGCTTGCTACGCCTCTTCGGGAACAAAGGCGGATTGCGTCTCGCACCGAGGGACCTGGTCATCTTGGCGGGCCTGGGGTTTGTGGGCGTCACCCTCAACCACATCGGCTACACGGTAGGGTTGAGCCTCACCAGCGGCTCCAACGGCTCGCTCATCTTCGCCACCGCCCCGGTGTGGGGCCTGCTCCTCGGCATCATCCTCGGGCTCGAACGCGGGTCCTGGAGGGGCGCTTTGGGTCTGGGCTTCGCCGTGGCGGGCGTCGCCCTTGTTGTGAGTGGCGGCCTGGGATCTCCGGAGGCGTCCGCCGCCGGCGACCTGCTCGTGTGCCTGAGCGCCCTCTCCTGGGGCGCCTATACGGTGCTCTCCCTTCCCGTCCTCTGGCGCTTCGACCCGCTGCTCGTGGCGGGGTGGACCATGCTACTAGGTGGCGCGGCGGCGCTCCCGCTTGCGATTACCGGCTTGCCCGGGCTTTCCGAGCCGCTCTCCTCGGTGGATTGGAGTTCTGTCGGCCCGAGGTCTTGGGCGGCCACCCTCTACTCGACGGTGCTCGCTAGCGGCTTCGCCATAGCCGCGTGGCAGGCTAACGTCTCACGGCTTGGCGCGAACAGGGTTCTGGTGTACATGTACCTAGTGACGCTCTCCGGGCTCGCCTTGAGCGTGCTGCTGCTAGGCGAGAGCCTCAGCGTCGTGAAGGTCGCCGGGGCCGTGGTGATCCTGCTCGGCGTCTACCTGGCACGTAGCGCCTGAGGGAGTGTGCAAGAGGTCAACCCTCCTGCACACCGAACTGTAGGTTCGAGATCTTTGGGGGGCAAGCCGCGGCCGTCCTACCGTCGTGAGAAGCAGGCCGCTATAAGGACGAGGAACGCCAACGACGAGCAGACGGTACGCACCCCGTTCCAGAAGTTCCACGGGTCTTCATAGGCCTCCCTGGCACGCGCCAGGACCCCGGGGGACGAGTTCGTGCTGACCGTGGCCAACTCTTCGTTCATCGGCACGTTCACCCCGAGCGTCAACATGAACCCACCCCCGATGTACAGCACACAGGCGAGCAGGATCAGGACGAACCGCCACGACCGTAGCCGCGGAACGTGGACCACGAGCGCCAGGATGAGGAACACTACAGCCCCGAAGAAACTGAACGCGAACACCCCGTTGCGCACGGTGGCGTTGATCTCCTGCATCGCCTCGACGTAGTGAACGTCAGGCAACAGCGCCAGCCCCCTCGTAACCGAGCACAAATATGCGTAGAAGAAACCGCTGATCAAACCCGTCGTAAGCGTTGCTCCCGCCAACACCACGACCCGGACAATCGCCCCCAACCCGACCGGATCAGAAACGCCCCGCCTCTCCGCCGACCCTGCCATCATCGTATACCTCCCGCTCTTCGCTCCAACCGTACCGACGGGTACGGCTTGCCTTAAACCGTACCATCGGGTACGGTAATGTGTCAAGGGTGCTCGAAGCTTTTGTGGAGGTATATGGGCGTGCCGGAGGATTCTGGGGTCAAGAAGGTGGGGGTCAGGTTCAGCGTGGAGCGTCGGAACGAGATACTCGACGTGGCGCTTGGGGTGTTGGCGGAGCGTGGGTATCGGGATGCGAGCATGCGTGAGATCGCCCGCCGCGCCCACGCGTCGAAGGAGACGCTCTACTCGTGGTTCGGGGACAAGAGTGGTCTATTCGAGCAGTTGATCTCCTGGCAGGCTGAGCGTCTCGGTGAGGCACTTGCAGGGAGTCTGGAGCCAAAGGGTCACGACGTGAAGGTGGTGTTGCGGGCCTTCGCCGTCGAGTTGTTGCGTTTGCTCCTGGGTGAGCGTTCGGTCATCATAAATAGGGTTGCGATCTCTGAGATTCCCGCGGATCCCGCCTTCGCGAAGATCCTGACGTCGAGGGGCAGGGGCAGCGTGGTGCCTAAGCTCGAGGGCTACCTCGACGATCAGCGGGCTCGCGGGCGTCTTAGGTTCCAGGACGCGGGATACGCCGCTGAAGTCCTCGTCAACCTTGTGGTTGGGGACCAGCAGGTCAGGCGTCTGCTTGGCTCGCTACCCGAGCCGGGACCGGATCAGATCGAGGACCGCGCGGAGCAGGCTGTGGACGCGTACCTCGCCATATTCGGAAAGCGTTGACCGGCGTCGCCCCAGGCTGGCAACGCGCTCTCTTGTCATCTCGATACCTGTGCCTCCTCGTCCCCGAACCTTCGCCGTGGTCCGCTACCTCAGCGGCGGGAAGTCGGCGCAGAGAACGGCCGCCCTGATCTCGCTCTCGCCGAAATCGTCTTGCAGGGTCACGAACCAGGAACGCGATCCGAGTGGGGAGCTGTCCAGGAGGGGATCGTTGGCGAGACTTCCACCGCCCCCGCCGATCGCGTTGTCTCCCTGATCGCAAGTCGCGATGCGGCTGGTTATGTTGCCGTCTCCAGGACCCAGGCGACTGTTCTCTACCGTGTAGGTCTTTCCGGAGAAGAAACGGGTCGAATCCCAACCGTCGAGGTTGCTGGCGTTGGGGGCCGTCCCGAAGGTGCTGCTCACGAAGTCCGTAGAGTCCTTGCCGTCGAGCGCGTTCGCGTTGTTGGCCACGCCGTTGGTCCCGTTAGCGAAAGCGGTCGAGTCTTTGCCGTCGAGCTTGTCGGCGTTTGAGGCCACTTGCGCGTTCTGGGCCTGACCGGCGAAGGACGCAAAGTCGGCGTTCGAGGCGGACTTGGCCTTGCCGCCTACACCCAGGAACTCGGTCGAGTCCTTGCCGTCCAACTCGTCAGCGCTCAGACCGGTGGCCGTGCTCGCCTCGGGGTTGGCCATGAGCGGCGGGTTATTCGGCGCGACTTTCAACGAGAGGGCCGGCGCCTTGGCGCCCTTGGAGCCAGGGGACTGGTTCTCGATGCTTAGCATTGCCCCGTTCACGCGACCCACCAGGCTGCTCGCGGTGTCTACGGCGTTTAGTTGGCCCAGCTTGAAGGGGTCACCGGGCACCGCGGCCAGGGCGGTGGTGCCGAAGCCCAGGACGACGGCGAGCACCACCGTCAGGCCCAGCATCGTTGAGGCGCCCCTGGATAGCCACAGTATGCGGAAGACGATCTCTTTGATCAGTTCCCTCATCACTATTTGCTCCTCGCTTTTCGCGGTGCCGAGGCACGCATCGAGTGCCTCGGCACCGTCCTTTGATCTAGCAGCCCGGTTACTGGCTTTCGGAGAGCTCCCTGGCGCCGCTCGGAACGGCCAGTGGGTTGCCCACCTTGGCGCACACCGCCATGGCGAAGATGCCCCAATTGAACTCGTAAGGGTTCATCTCCGCGGCCACCACGACCCAGTGATCGAAGCCGTTGACGTCCACCCCGTTGGTCCGCAGTGCTATCGGGGCGCTGTCGGGGTTGGGGTCGTTGAAGCCGGGAGACACGCTGCCTCCGCCTCCTATGATCTGCGTCCCCGCCGGGCAACTCGCCACCGCCACCTGCTTCGTAGGGGAGCCGCCGAATTTTTCCGCGCGCACGAACTTGTAGCCGTTTATGCCGATCTCGGTGGAGTCGAGGCCGTCGAGCTTGTCGGCGTCCGAGGCCTTGTCCGTTATCGTGACAAACTGGTTGGACTCCCGTCCATCCAAAAGGTCGGCGTTGAGCTTGTCCACTTTGGTGAAAGAGTTGAGCCTCATGGGCGGCTTTTTGGGGTCTACCTCCAAGTCCAGTGCGGTGGCGTTGGGGGCCTTGGAATCGTTATCGATCCTTAGCAGGGCGTTGTTGGGGGATCCGGCAAGCTGGGTGATCTTATCCATGGCGTTTAGTTGTCCGAGCTTGAAGGGATCGCCTGGTACCGCAGCCAGGGTCGTGGTCGCTACCCCGAGCATCACGGCCAGCGTAACCGCAAGACCCACGGTGAACACTGTGGCCCTGCCGATCCACATTACCTTCCCGGCGACTGACTTGGTCATTCTTGCTCGTTTCCTTTCTGGTCGAGGAACGTGGCACTGAGCCCTGCTCCGATTTTCGCTACCTCAGCGGCGGGAAGTCGGCGCAGGTCACGTTCGGTTTCAGGACATCACCAGAGAAACTATCGTCATCGTAGAACGTCACTTCGTACTGGCCGCCGCTCGTGCGCTCCGAGAAAATGTAGCGGCTGTCATGAGGACCTGAGACCGCGTAGGTGTGACCGCCGCTCAGGGCCACGTCCCCCTGGTCGCAAGACACTCTCGCGGTCGAGATGTTCCCCGGTTCGCCGCTATCGAAGGGTCCATCCTTCGTGTACGTCCTGCCGGAGAAGTAGCTGGTCGAATCCTTGCCGTCGAAGAAGTCGGCGTTGCGGGCCGTTCCGAAGGTGCTGGTCACAAAATCCGTGGAGTCCTTGCCGTCGAGGAGATTGGCGTCGTTGGCCTTGCCGTTGGTGCCGTTGGCGAAAGAGGCCGAGTCTTTGCCATCCAACCGGTCGGCGTTGGCGGCCACTTGTGCGTTCTGGGCTTCACCAGCGGAAGTCGCGAAGTCCGCGTTCGAGGCGTCGTTGGCCTTGCCGCCCGTGCCGTCGGCGAAGGAGTTGGAGTCCCTGCCGTCGAGGGCGTCGGCGTTGAGGTTGATCACCGTGCCTGTGGCGTTGGTCCGCATGGGCGCCAGGTTGGGGTTCTCCATCTGTAGGCTCAGGGCGGTGGCGGCGCGGTCGCTCCGATCATTTTCCAGGGCGAGAGTAGGCCCGGAGACGCTCCCGACGAGGCTGCTTACGGCGTTGACCTTGTTGATCTTGCCCAGGTCGAAACGGGCACCGATGCCCGTGCCTGCCAAAGCCGTGGAAGCGAGTCCAACGGTGAGGGCGAGCAGTACCGCCAATCCCATGACCGTAGCCGTCCCTCTACCCAGCCACCAGATTCTGGAGAAGATTGTCTTCGTAAGCTTCATCCGTCTCCCTTTCGGTAGTTCCTTATGGAGACGGGGCGAAGATGCCCCGCCTCCATGGTCGTGGCCTCAAGCGTGTTCGCCTTCCGCGCTCACTGGTCCCTGAAGGGCCTGGATGAGTCGCTGCAGACGACGCTCGCCCTGAAGAGGCTTCCCGTGGGCGCGTTGTCCTGAAACTCGATCTGGTACGTGCCCCGGCCGGTGCGGGTGATCTGGTTGAGGTCGTCGTTTAAGTCGACGGCGTTGGCACTGGCGTCTAGGGCCACATCCCCCTCGTCGCACGCCATCCCCTCGGGCCCGTCCAGCGCCGTGAAGAAGACCGAACCATCGTCACCCGGGCCGTTCTTCAAGGCCGACTTCTCGTAGATGCGGCTGGCCGAGAGGAAGTCCTCGTCGCTCATGCCGTCGAGCTTGTCGACGTTGAGGTTCGACTTACCAGCGTCGGCGTTGACCTGTATGGGCCTCTTGCCCGGATCCACCTGGATCTGCATACCGAAGCCGCCTATGATGCCGGTCTCGGTGTTCTCGACCTTGAGCGCCGGACCGAAGCCGGGACCTTGCTTCTTCACCTCCAGTAATGCCCCCAGCCCATTGCCGGAGGGACCGCTGCCCTGGAGCACTGTGGTCGCGTTGTTGATGACGTTCACTTTGCCCAGCTTGAAGGGGTCGCCTGGTACCGCGGCCAGGGCCACGGTGGCGAGACCGAGGACGAGGGCAAGCGATACTCCTACGCCGATCGCGAGCATCGTAGCCCTGCCGAGCCGTACTGTTTTCTTTATTGCTGACTGCATCTGGTCTCGTTCCTTTCCTGTGGTCGATCGATGATCGTGCGTACATTGCTTCCGTACTGGTCGTCCGCTCGTCTTGCGCCGGTCGATTGCCGGGACGGCAAACGATGAAACTTGAGCCCGCTGGCCCGCGGTCATTCAGGCCGCGGTCGAAGCGCCGCTCAGCGTAGCTCTCGCCGCAGCCTTCTCGAACATCCGGTCACGGGCGTCTTCGGGGAGCCAGACCAGATATTCCAGATGGCCGCAATCGGGACACCGCAGGGCCTGGCTTCCTTCATCGTCGACGACGAACTCACGGCCCTCGATCTCGCCCGTCCGGCCGCAAAAGCAACTTTCAAGCATCGTTCTCACCTCCTTGCTTCATCTGTCGAGTTCGTTACTGTCCCCACGTTAAACTCGTCATAGAGCGCGAACATCTAGAAAACTACGCAATCGCGAGGAGGCGAGTGGGATGGGTAGTACTACCCAGCAGGGAATGCTGGCCTAAACCGGTCGGATCAGGCCTCGCTCGGTGGCCGCGCGTACGGCCGCGGTGCGGGACTTGACGCCGAGCTTGCGGTAGACGCTGCTGAGGTGTCGCCCGACGGTCCTGGGGCTGAGGTAGAGCCTCTGGGCCACCTCCTGGTCGGTGAGCCCCTCTGCCACGAGCCCGAGGACCTCGGCCTCGCGGGCGCTCAGCACGTCCTGGGCGATTTCCTGGGGGCTATCTTGGGGCGTGTCCGGCTCGGCCGCCCTGGAGAACGCTACTTCGAGCGTCATCACACTGCCCGCGGTCCGCGCCCGCGAGAATTTCTCCTCGCCCATACGGGCGCGGACGGAGGCCACGGCGCACTCACGCCTGGCGCGCTCGCAGAGAGGCACGGGGGCCCCGATGGCCTCCCTGGTGACGTCCGCGGTGCCCAGGAGGAGCGCTGCCCGCTCGAGATGTCCTTCCGCAGCATACGCTTCGGCCAGCCTCTCCAAAACGCTCGCTGCACGCCAGCGGTCGCCGAGATCTCTGTGCACCCCCAGGCTACTTCGCAACAATTGCCGCGCCCGTCCTGCGTCGCCCTCGTGGAGCGCCAGGACGCCGAGCTGGTCCAGCGACCAGGCCTCCCCCTCCCTGTACCCGACCTCGTTCGAGAGCGCGAGGCTTTCGTCCAGGAACATCCGCGCCGGGCCAAGAGAACCCGAGTACTGCGCGGAGGCTCCCAGGTTGATCAGGGCCCACACGACGCCCTCACTGTCGCCGAGGTCCCTGAAAGTAATGAGCGTTTCCTCGCAGATCTCGCGCGCCCTCTGGTGCTTTTCTTGCAACCACGCGACGAACCCGAGGTAGTTGAGCGAACGTGCCTCGCCCGCCCTGTCCCCGAGCCCGCGCCACAGGGCCAGGCTCTCCCCGTGCAGCTCCTCGGCCCGCGCGTAATCTGCCTGCTCGCGCGCGACGCTGCCGAGGACCTGCAGCGCGGAGGCGACGCCTTCACCGTCCCCCAGGCCACGGTAGAGGACAAGGGCCTCCTCCAGACGCCCCTCTGCCCGGTCGTACTCGCACCGCAGCAACGCGAGGACACCCGCACCGAGGAGGGCCTTGGCCCGTGAGGCGGGTGGTGCGGCGGCCCCGTCGGACAGCGCTCCCTCCAGCCACCGGTATCCCTCCTCGTAGAAGCCGCGCAGGTAACAGAAGCGCCAGAGGGCTCCGGCCAGGCGCAGGTAGGTGTCCGTCTCGTCGCCCTCCCGGAGCCACCGCATGGCCGTCCTGAGGTTATCCAGCTCCTGCGTAAGTCGCTCCAGCCACGCGGCCTGCCCCGCCCCGTTCAGCTCCGGCTCGGCCTCTTCGACCAGACCCAAGAAGAAGAGGGCGTGGCGTCGCCCGGCGGCTCCCTCCTCGGAGGCAGCCTCGAGCCTCTCTGAAGCGTACTGGCGGACGATCTGGAGCAGTCGGTAGCGTGCCTCCCCACCCCGCTCGGTGACGACCACCAGGGACTTGTCCACGAGCCGCGAGAGCGATTCGAGCACCTCGAACCTCTCGACGCTTCCGCCGGCGCAGACCTCCTCAGCGGCATCCAGCGTGAACCCCCCGGCGAAAGCGGAGAGGCGTCGGAAGACGACGCGCTCTTGCTCGGAGAGCAATTCGTGGCTCCAGTCCATCGTCGCCCTGAGCGTGCGCTGCCTATCTGGCGTCGTGCGGCTCCCGCCGACTAGCAAGCCGAAGACATCGTCGAGCCTCTCGGAGATCTGCTTGACCGTAAGCACCCTCGTCCTCGCCGCGGCCAGCTCTATGGCGAGTGGGATACCTTCTAGCCTGCGGCACACCCGCAAGACCGCGGACGCCTCTCCACCTGTTGGGGCGAAGCCGGTCACCGCCCGCTCGACGAAGAGGCGGGTGGCATCGCACAGGAGCATCCCTTCCAGGTCCTGCGGTTCATCGGAGGAGGGCAATGAGAGCGGCGGCACCGCCCGCGAGGTCTCGCCGACGATGCCGAGAAGCTCACGGCTCGTGGCCAGGATGCGCAGCCCCGGACAGAACCGTAGCAGTTGCTCGACCAGCTCGGCGCAGGGGTCTACCAGGTGCTCGCAGTTGTCCAGCACCAGCAGCCCCTCCGCTGGACCGAGATACTCCAGTATCGTCTCCGTCGGCGGACGCCCGGGTGTCTCGGGCAAGCCCATCGCCTCCGCCACCGCCCGGGGTACCGACGCCGGGTCTGAGAGCGGCGCGAGCCATACCCACCAGGCCCCGTCCAAGGGTTCTTCCGCGGCTTGTTCCGCCGCCGCCATGGCCAGCCGCGTCTTGCCCGAGCCGCCCGGTCCAAACAGGGTAACCAGGCGGTTTTCCTTCAGCAGCCGCGTGACCTCCCCGACGTCGCGCTCGCGCCCGACGAAGCTGGTGAGGGCGAGCGGCAGTCCGCCCTCCTGATGCCTGACGTAGACCACCCCGGTAGGAGTCCTGGAGCCAGCCTCGCTTTCGGGGGCGTCCGAACGGGGCTCCGCCCCTCCGGAAAGGCTCCGCCTTTGGGATTCTGAGAACATAAGACACTCCGAATACGCCTGGAGCCATTATATCGATCGTTCGCCGACGGTAGCAGGGCGCCACGCCCGCTCCGTAGACCCGTAACGAAATTTCCTTCCCGTTACGAGGTTGCCTGGTCGCTTCCGATCGGAACTACACGGTGGCCGCTATCGTCAACGGCCTCTGCTCTTGCACACTTCCAGGGACACTACCTGGCCGGGACCTTCGGGTCAGATGCCCCAAGCTCCGCTACACTAGCCGGTTGTGAGCGACGGAGGCAGCAACAAGCAGGGACCGCTGTGGGGCGGAAGGTTCGGTGCCTCGCCCGCCGAGGCTTTCGAACGCCTCAACGCCTCCATCCCCTTCGACATCCGTCTCGCCCCCTACGACGTAAAGGGGTCTGTGGCCCACGCCAGGATGCTGGGGGAGTGCGGGATCGTTTCGGGGGAGGAGTCGGCCGAGTTGGTAAGAGGACTTGGGCTGGTCCTCGAAGAGGTCGAGGTCGGGGAGTTCGTTTGGGACCTCTCCGACGAGGACGTGCACACGGCGGTCGAGCGGAGGCTGAGGGAGATCGTCGGCGACGTCGCGCTCAAGCTACACACGGGCCGGAGCAGGAACGACCAGGTCGCCCTCGACATGCACCTTTTTGTTAGAGATGCGGCCGAACAGATACGTGACGCCGTACTTGCCGCCATGCTCGCATTCGTAGAGGTGGCGGAGAGGGAGCGGACCCTTATACTCCCCGGCTACACCCATTTGCAGCGTGCCCAGCCGATGCTGCTCTCCCACCACCTGCTCGCCCACTTCGAGGCGCTAAAGCGTGACCTCAGGAGGCTGGAGGCGGCGCGCGAGGCCGCGGGTGTCTCGCCGCTCGGGGCGGCCGCGCTCGCTGGGACGCCCCATCCCGTCGACCCCGGGCTCACGGCCCAGAAGCTCGGGATGGAGCCGTTCTCCAACTCGCTCGACGCCGTCTCCGAGCGTGACTTCGCGCTCGATCTGCTCTACGCCTGCGCCGTCCTCGGGCTACACCTGAGCAGGCTCGGGGAGGAGTGGGTGCTGTGGACCAGCGAGGAGTTCGGGTTCGCCGCCCTCGACGACGCGTATTCCTCCGGCTCATCAATCATGCCCCAGAAAAAGAACCCTGATGCCTTCGAGCTCATGCGCGGCAAAGCCGGGCGCCTCATCGGGGACCTGAACGGGCTCTTGATCACCCTCAAGAGCCTCCCGCTCGGGTATTCGAAAGACCTCCAGGAGGACAAAGAGCCTCTCTTTGACGCGGTTGACTCGGTGCTGCTCATGCTCGCCGTGCTCCCCGAGATGCTTCGCACGGCCCGCTTCGACGGCGAACGGATGCAAGAAGCAGCCGGCGGGTTCGCCCTGGCTACGGAGATCGCCGATTACCTGGCGGCGGGCGGGGTTCCTTTCAGGGAGGCGCACCACGCCGTCGGGAGGCTCGTCAAGAGGTGCGAGGATCTCGGCGTGTCCCTGGAAGACCTACCGCGAGAGGAACTCGCCGCGGCGCATCCCGCGCTCGAAGGGTTGCCAGAAAGGCTGCTCTCTCCTCGCGGAAGCGTGCGGAACAAGCGGTCCATGGGCTCTACCTCTCCCGACTCCGTCGAGGATCAACTCACGGTGGCCAGGACGTTTCTGGACGAGAACAGCTAGGGCGGAACGCCGGAGTACACTGACTTTCCGCGGCTGTGCCAAACAGCGTCGTGCTATCGTGTTTGCGTTAGCTGCCTTGTTGCGAGCGTGGTGCAGATCAGGGCCAGGACCATTATGGCTGCGCTTGCCAGGCACCACTGGCAAAGGGCTTCGATAACGAAGACCTCGAGGTAGGTGAGGTAGGCGCTGAAGAGCGTTCCGATCAGTGAGATCAGGAACCCCAGGTAGATACCGATCTCTCCCCACAACGTGGCCGAGAGGATGAGGCCAGCGTAGGAGATGAGGCCGAGGAGGGCCACAGGGATTCCAAGGACCGTGGCGTACCGGCTCGCCTGCACCGTCTCGCAGCCGGCTCCGCCTCCGGTGCAGACCGGGGACAGCCCCGCGAAGTGGGTCCAGGTGAGGTAGGCGCTGACCAGGACCCCTAACGTCGCCAGCGCGAGGAGCGCGGCGCGCGTGTATCCGTCCTTAAGAGCCATCCACCTTATCGATGGACGAGGAGATCTGGTCGTAGCTGGTCAGCCGGTCTATCTTCGTCTGACCGTCGGGCCCCTTGAACACGAGGGTTGGCGTCGAGTTTATCCCGGAGGCCTGGGCCCTGGATTGGACGGCTTCGAGCTCCTTTACGAAAGTGTCGCCCGCGCGTTGGTCTTCCCATTCGCTGACGTCGAGCCTCGGAGTCTCTTCGGCGAGGCCCCGGAGGAAGTCGTCCGTCACGTAGCCACTGTTCTCCTGCCCCTGATCCTCGTACAGCAGGGTGTAGTAGGGCCAGTAACGGTTTTGCTCGCCCGCGGCGAGCGCCGCCCTCGCCGCCGTGACGGAGTCGGGACCGAGGAACGCCATGGTCTCCGACACCAGTTTGACCTCCCCATCCCTGACGTAGTCGTCTACCAGGTCAGGGAACATCTCGCGGCTGAACTGACCGCAGAAGGGGCACTGGAAGTCTTCGTAGAGGTACACGGTCACGGGGGCTCCACCCTTCCCCAGGGTGGTTCCGTCCTGCGGTATGCCCGAGTAGAACTCGCCAACGTCTTCGCCCGAACCGCCTCCCGCGCCGCCCAGCTGGCTCAAAACGACGAGCAGGGCGGCCACGACGATCGCCACCGCCACAAGCAGGGTCAGAAGCATCCGGGGCGACCGCAACGCGCTGTTTTTCTCCAAGCGTCTCCTCCCCCACGGGTGCTCGCGCCGAGAAGACATTGTATAACGCGCCACCCGTGTGTCGTGCGTGTCAGGATCACCCCGCCCGGTCAACTGGCGTTTGTCCTTCTCTCACGCTACCCTGTACGCTGCGGTCGAGGCGCCGAGCGTGGGTGCCTGGAGGCCGCCCTGTTACACGCGACGAAATTCATGAGACCAGGACGGGCAGAGGAGCTTGCGCATGAGGATATTGCAGATGTCGGACGTGCACGTTGGCGCCGGGTTGTTCAGGCCGGATCTCCTGGAGGCCACCATCGAGGAGAGCAACGCCCTGGAGCCCGACCTAGTCGCCGTCGTCGGGGACCTGACCATGGAGGGCTACCGCTGGGAGTTCGAGGAGGCCAGACGGTACTTCGACCAGATCGAGTGCCCCAACATCATCTACGCGATGGGCAACCACGACGCGAAGAACGTAGGCTATCGTCACTTCGAGGAGTTCTTCGGCATCAGGGAGAGGTCGGCCGAGATCTCCGTCCCCGAGGGGATGGCCAAGGTCGTCGTGCTCGACTCGACGAAGCCGGATCTCGACGAAGGCGAGGTCGGACGCGAGCATTACGGCTGGCTCGACTCGGAGTTCCGCGGCTGGGACAGCGGCCCGAAGATACTCATGATCCACCATCACATCCTCGCCGTTCCTGGTACTGGCCGCGACGTGAACAACCTGCGCGACGCCGGCGACGTGATGGCCATCCTGCGTGAGCTCAAAGTCGACATGGTCCTTTCGGGCCACAGGCATGTCCCGTACGTCTGGAGCATCTCTGGGGTGAGGATCGTACACTCGGGGACCGTTTCGACTATGAGGGTAAGGGGCACGATGCCGCCCTCCTACAACGTCATCGAGATCGACGAAGAGGGCGTCAGGATCACGCTCCACCAGCCAGGCAAAGGCCAGGAGGGCACCGAATCTCTCGCCTCTTTCTCCCGCACCGCTGTTACAACGAGCAAGTTCTACCCGGACTTCGAGCGCTTCGTCTTATACGATCACCTGCCCTTCCTGAAGTGAGGCATCAGTAGGGTTGGCGGAGCGACTCTCCGACGAAACACATCGCGTGCTGCGACCCAAAGAGTACGAACGTTACGCTTCGAGATCGGCCGACTCTACCTCCTCTGGGCTATGCCAGAGGACCTGAAACCGGTAGCCTTACTTGAAAAACGCCTCGGCCTCCCCCAGTTGCCCGGTCTTCTCGAAAGCCTGGCGCAGAAGTAGATGACCCTCTTCGCGTTCGTCTTCCGTGCGGGCCTTCTCGAGGACGGTCTTTACGGACTCTTCGATGGCGTCGGGCTCGAACGCGATGTCGGGCATGGCAATGATTACTTCCCGGATCTGACGGTAGATAAAGTCGGGCTCGCCGGCGTATACCCACCCGTGGCGGGCAAGGACCCAGGCCCAGCCTTTCATACGGATGGTGTTCTCTATGTCCTCGTCCTCGAGGCCGAACATCTCGATCCTGAGCCTGTGGGCGGTTATTACCTCGGGCTTTATGCGTACCGTCGTTGGCATGGGCACAGTTTAACAGCGACGCCCAAACAGGCCGCTAAAGAACCCGCCCGGATTTTATCTTCGCCGCGAACCTGTCCCCGCCGAGATGATAGGCGATGTGGCGCCAGTCTGGGGCGTCGAGGATCAGCACGTCGGCCCTGTAGCCGGGCGCGAGCCTGCCCACGTCCTCAAGGCCGAGGACATGCGCGGCGTTGGCGGTGCAGGCGCAGAGGGCCTCGGCGGGGGAGAGGCCGAGGCGGGTGCAGGCCAGGTTCATGACCAGCGGCAGCGACTCGCAGAAGGAGCTTCCTGGGTTGAAGTCCGTTGCCAGCGCGACGATAGCACCCTCGTCAGCCAGGAGGCGGGCCGGGGGAAGGGGAAGGTCGAGGAACAGCCCGCACGAAGGTAGAAGCACCGCCGCAACGTCGCTCTTCGCCAGCAGGCGCGCTCCTTCTTCACCCGTGGCTTCGAGATGGTCCACGCTACGGGCACCGAGCTCTATCGACAGCGGTATCGCGCCCCGCTCCGAGAACTGGTCGGCGTGCAACCTGAGCGCGAGCCCGTACTCCCGGCATGCCTCGAGGTAACGCTTCGCCTCGGGTGCCTCGAAAGAGCCCCGCTCCAGGAAGACGTCGGCGGACTTGGCAAGGGGCGCCGCCTCCGGCAGCACCTCCTGGATCACGAACTCCACGTACTCAGCCGCGCCGTCGAACTCGGATGGTACCGTGTGCGCCCCGAGAAAGGTCGGGTGCAGGTCTAAGGGACTGCGATGCCCCGCGGCCCGAATAGCGCGCAGCGACTTTAGCTCCGTCTCGCGGTCGAGGCCGTAGCCAGATTTCGCCTCGGCGGTCGTCGTCCCGTGCTCCAGCATCCAGCCGAGGTGGCGCTCCACGGCCGAAAAGAGATCCTCTTCGCTACCGGCCCGCGTCGCTGTGACCGTAGACCGGATACCGCCGCCGGAGCCGTGGATCTCCTCGTAGCCGGCCCCCGAGGAGCGTAACTCGAACTCGGCCGCCCGATCTCCCAAAAAGGCCGGGTGCGTGTGGCAGTCTATGAGCCCGGGCAGCGCGGTCTTGCCACGCCCGTCCAGACTCTCGTAGTCAGCGCCGGCAGGCATCTGACGCCTGACCTCATCCGGTGGGCCGACGGCGACTATGCGGTTTCCAGAGACGGCTATCGAGGCGGGGGAGTGGACGCGCAGTTCTCCGAATTTCTCGCCGCGGAGCGGGCCTGTCCCGGCCGGCGAGACCGCGGCATCGAGGTCGTGGATCAAGAGCGAGACCTCAGCCATTTGGGTCGCCCCCTGACGTTTGCGAAAGGTCGAGGATCATCTCCAACTGGTTCGTATCCTGAAGAGTCCAGCCGCATCGGGCGAAGAATTCCGGCGCGAATCCTTCTGGAACTATTTGCGGGATGGACCACGCCTTGTCCGGATACTTGGCATAGAGGGCCTGCATGAGGCGCGTGGCCCAACCGTTGCGCCTGTGGGCGCGGGGTACGACGAGCGCGGTCAGGGGGACCACGTTCTCGCCCGGCTCCCCGATGAGGGCGTAGGCGCGATGGTCGAGGTGGTAGGCCCGCGCCGGGGAGACTGCGCCAGAGAGCGTCTCAGCGGCGAGCATCCAGGGCAGGCCTGGCTCGCCCTCCCCGGCAACGACGCGCGCGAAGTCGAGGGGGTCGAGTTCCGAGAGTGAGTACGCGGCCTCAGGTGTTGCCCCGCCGGGCTCACGACCGTAGCCTACGAGCCGGCGCAGGGGGCTGAAACCGAGCTCCGCGTACAAGTTCACCGCCGGGGTGTTGTGCTCGAAGACCTCGAGCACGACGGATCGGTCACCCCTCGCGACGGCCTCCCTGATGGCGTTGTGCATTATCCGTTTCCCCAAACCCTTCCCGCGCTCGTCCGGCGCGACGGCCATCGCCGCGATGCGGCCGGTCCAGCCCCGGCGTGCGACGAGAACAACCGCGACGGGCCCGTTCTCCCGGAAGTACACGTAGCTGGCGAAGGGATCAACGTTCTCAGGACGAAACCGAAGTTCGTACCCCCGCGCGTCAACGTTTACGGGCATTACGTAGCCTTCGAAACAGCCCGTGAGGGCGTCCGCGACCTGGGCCGCGGTACATTCGGCCACCGGAAGCTCCGAAATCTCGTCGAAGTGCTCGGACATTCCTGTATTCTAAAGCGGTTTGTGGAATTTAACCGCCATGGAGCGCAATTCTGGTGATTGCGCACCCGCCCTCAGCATCTTGTAAACTTGGACCCCAAATTTCACACAGCTTTACATGAAACTACTCTATCCTGGAGGTGGACGGCACGGGTATGAAAGAGGAGATGCAGGACCACCAGGAGGTCGAGTGGCAGTTCGACGCCCTGGACGTAAGGCCCGTGAGCAAGTGGTTGCAGGGGGACGCGTGGGGGCGGAATCCCTCCGTGGTCTCCGGCGAGACCCGCGACCTTTCCGACGGCTACTTCGATACAGAAGACTGGAGGATCTACCGCGCCGGCTATGCCCTGAGGATACGGCGTACAGGGGACGAGAAAAGGGCTGAAGCCACCTTGAAACAGCTCGCTTCCAAGAACGGAAAAAAGGGTGTCCGGAATCGGAGGGAGATCTCAGAGCCCCTGGACAGTGTGGAGCCTGAGATCCTGAACGACGCGCCCGGCCCCGTCGGGGATAGGGTACGTGCCCTCACCGGCCCGAAGGCGTTGCGCCCGCTCTTCCAAGTGGAGACCCACAGGAGCACCCACGATCTGATGCTCGACGGTTTGCGAGCGGGTGAGATCGCCCTCGACGAGACGGCCATACCGCTCGAGGAAGAAGTAGAGCCGGCCAGGCTCCGTCGGATTGAGGTCGAAGTGGAGCCTGAGGCGTTCGACCGGCTCGAGCCTTTCGTGGAACGTTTGCGTGAGGAATGCAGGCTCTCCCCGGCCATCGCTTCCAAGTACGAATCAGGACTCTTCGCGCGCGGGATCTCTCTTCCTGCATCCCCAGATTTCGGGCCGACCACGCTGGAAGACTCACTCTCTGCCGGCGAGTTCGCGTTCAGGATCCTACGTACCCAGTTCGGCATTTTCCTGGCTCACGAGCCAGGCACGAGGATCGGCGAGGACCCAGAAGAGTTGCACGACATGCGCGTCGCGGCGCGCCGGATAAGGGCGGCGATAAAGATCTTCGAGGGGGCGCTGCCGGTACGCGCACGGGGGTTCCGGGACACGTTCAAGTGGGTTGCCGGAGCACTGGGGGAGGTGCGCGACCTCGACGTGCAGCTCGGGCGTTTGGAAGCCTGGATCTCCGACGCCGTTCCAGAGGACCGGGAGCCGCTAGGGGCTTTGCGAGCCGTACTCGAGGAGCAACGCGTGAAGGCACGCAAAGCCATGCTGCGCACGCTCGATTCGCGACGCTACGCGAGGTTCGTCGACTCGTTTAGCAGCTTCCTGCAGAAGGGTCCTTCCCGCCGGGCCGTCGGCGCCCGTCAGCCGATACTGGAGGCGGCTCCTGGTCTGGTGCGTAAGCCTTATCGCAAGGTAAGGAAGCTCGGGGATCCTCTCACGGAGGAGTCCTCAGGGGAGGAGTACCACGAGCTGCGCAAGAAGGGCAAGCGTCTGCGCTACGCCCTGGAGTTCCTCTCGGGTGTCTACGGCGACGCAACGAAGGACATGATCGGCCCCCTCAAGGGACTCCAGGATGTTCTTGGCGACCACCAGGATGCCGAGGTAGCCTCATCCTACCTTCGAGAGCTAAGCGTCGCCCGGGGCCGCAGGCGCAGGTTACCGTCGGAGACCATCTTCGTAATGGGCGGTATCTCGCACCGCTACGAAATCCAGGCGCACGAGCTGCGGGCCCAATACCCGAAGGCATACCGCAGGGCCGTGGGCAAGCGATGGAAGAAACTGCGGAACGAGATGGAGAAGGCCAGCCAGCAACAATAACCAGGCCGCTGGTCGACGATAAGTCATCAAGGAGCCCGCGGGGGATCACCTTCGAGTCCGAACGTGAGCGCCAGGTCGAAATGCATCTCCGAGTCCGTGAATCCCACGATGGAGCGGCGCCGTTAACCTCGACGAAGAACTAGAGCACCTTGCAGTACGAATGATGGCATGCGAACCTGTCTAGATGAACGCTTACTCGTTGGACCTTAGGCTGAAAGTGCTAGACGCTATCGACCGCGGCATCCCGAGGAGGGAGGTGGTGAGGACCTTCGGCGTCTCGATGCCGACCCTGGAACGCTACCTCAGACGGAGGAGGCGAAGCGGGGATCTCGCTCCCAAGCCATCCCCGGGACGCACGCCTTCTATCTGCGCCACGCCTCAGGAGAGGCGGATGCTCTGGGAGCAGCTCGAAGAGAACAACGAGGCAACGCTTGAGCGCCACTGCGAGCTTTGGGAAGAGCGCCGGGCTGTGAGGGTCTCGGTCTCCACCATGAGCCGCGCGGTGCGAAAGCTGGGTTGGACGTTCAAAAAAAGAGTCTGGGTGCCTCCGAGCGAGACGAAGAGAAAAGAGGTGCTTGGCGTGAGCACGTGAGCACCCTAGATCCTGGGAGGCTGTTGTTCGTGGACGAATGCTCGACCAACATCGCCCTCACTGGGCTCTACGCCAGGGCTCCCAAAGGCGAGAGGGCTTACGGCGAGGCGCCCAGGAACTGGGGCAAGAACGTGACGCTGATCGCCTCGATGAGCGCCGAAGGGATCTGGGCGACGATGAGCGTCGAAGGGGCCACGGACGGGGCCGCCTTCGAAACCTACGTGAGGCATTTCCTGCTCCCGAGCCTCGGGGAAGGGAAGATCGTGGTGATGGACAACCTCCAGGTCCACAAGATGAGGCGAGTCGAAGAGCTCATCGAAGGGGCGGGAGCCGAGATCCTTTTCCTGCCCCCTTACTCGCCGGACTTCTCGCCCATCGAAGAAGCGTTCTCGAAGGTGAAGGCCATCCTCAGGCGGATCGGAGCCCGCACCCGAGAAGCCCTGCTGGAGGCGACAGGCGAGGCACTCGACGCCGTGAGCCGGCGTGATGCCGCAGGCTGGTTCAGGCATTGCGGCTACGCCGTCTCTCATCACTCGTTATGAAAACCGCTCTAGCTAAATTAGTTCGGCCTGCGATCCAGAACGGTCGAGGACAGAGTGTCAGATCCCGAGGATCTGCTTCTTTTTAGCCTCGAACTCCTCATCGCTTAGAATGCCCTGCTCGCGCAGCTGGGCGAGACGTTCCAGCTCACCCACGTACTCCGGTTCGGCCGGGGCGGCGGCCGGAGCCGTCGCGGCCGGCTGCTCGCGGCTGCTGAAGTCCTCCTTCGCCCCTAGTTTCTCCTGAACGAACGAGCGGCGCCGCTGCATGCGCGACATGGTCCTGTAGGTCTGCCGCGCCTGCATCCGGCCGCCGGCTCGTTCTGCCATGAGTCCCATCTATCTTCTCCTTACTCTCCGTTGGTTCGGCGTGCCTGGATCTCCCTAGTCCCTAGCGCCTGCCTCTTCGGCCTCGAGTTCCTCGAGTACCTCTGACATGGCGACGAGCTCGGTAGCGACTTCGGCGATGGCCTCGGGCGTGAGGAAACCTTCCCCGAGCGGAAAGCCACCCGCACCGCGGATCGCACGCTTTAGATCCCGCGCCCACACATGTTCGATAAGGAGGAAGCCGGCGGAGCTGCCAGGGTGCAGCGAGGCCGCAATGCCCTGAATCTCCCTTTGTGAGAGTCCGAATGCGTGACCCTCGATCTCTGAGGACTCAGATGGCTGCTCGCCCTCGAAATCGAAGCCAAGGAGCGCGCCGACTATGGCTCCCAAATCCTCTCCCTGGTAGTCGAGGGCGAGGAGGTCACCCGTCTCGGCGTCTTTCCCCACGAACAGAAGGTCCAGGATGCGGATCGTATCGTGGCGCTCAAGGTTTTCGAGTTCGTCCATGATCTTGCCCTCGAACCTGGCGTCGGGGTCGAAACCTATCGCCAGCATCTGGACCGGTCCTATGTTCTCCGTCATCGTTCACCTCCATTTGTCGGCCGTCGCGCCACGCTACACATCCCGCCTCCTTACCGTACCCCGGGGATCCGTTCGCGTTGGGTGTAGCTGGCCGACCAGTGGCCGATGTCCAGCAGGACGGCGAGGATCACCCAGATCCAATCGAAGCCAGTAAGCCCGACACCCGGCGTGTAGACGAACACGTAGATGAGGGTCGCGAATGGGAGGAAGATGATGCCGAGCAGCGGCAGGAGAAAGGTGTTGAACGCCGCGGCGACGAGGCCCGGCCAGACGATCCAGACTATGAGCAGCGCGAGACGCGGGAAGAGGCCCCCGAATAGCGCGAATAGACAACCCATCTTCGTTACCTCCTGTCTGGCCCTACACTCTCCACAACGTGGCGGATGATCCTAGAATTCGCCTTCCGGGGTTCTCGCTTGTTTCTACTCCGCCTGACATTCCTGGAGCATAAGCCTGGCAAGATGGTGGGTCATCACCCAGGGACTCATATCCCCTAGGGGATTTCTATTCTTGGAGGGTGACTGAGTCAGTCACGGCGCGCGATCGGCCTCCTGGGTCTGTGTGGCCTCTAGCTGCTGGAAGTGCCCTCATTGGCTTCACCCTCGCCCTTCTGATCTTCACTGGCGTCTGCTCCCCTCAACCGTCTGGCGAAGGTGTGCTTCGCCAGGACGTTGATGAACCCGCCGATGACGCCGAGGCCCACGAAGATGTAGATGATGGTGAAGATTTTGCCGGCAGCCGTGGCGGGAGCGGGATCTCCGAAGCCTACGGTGGTAAGCGTGGTGACGCTGAAGTAGAAGGAGTCCAACACGCTCCATCCCTCTACGAGGGTGAAGAAGACCGTTCCGCTCACCAAGAGGGAGATCACAAGGGCAAGGAGAGTGCGGAACGCTTGGTCACTCTTCCAAGCGTCCCTGAGGGCGCGAATGAACCGACGCAACATCACGACAAGGCCGATCAAGACTACACCTCCGAACGGTTAGGACGACAAGACTCGTTATCTCCGCTCCCGCAATCGGAAGGCGAATACGATCAATGCGAGGCCGACGATCGCAGCGAAGCCACCGATAAAGGGCGCCAGAAACGGCACATCGGACCTGGCCAAGGCCACGAGGAGTATGCCGAAGAGCGCCGACAGGGCCCCGCTCCCGGCTAGCAGCCACCCATTCTGCACTTCGGTGCGCAGAAGTATCGCGGTGAGTACCTTGAGCACGCCGGTCACGACGGCCCACCCCGCGATGACGTAGACCAACCCGCTTGCAGTCAGTCCGGGCCAGAGGATGGCCACAAGCCCGGCGACGATGCCCACAGCCCCTTCGGCCAACGGGAGCGTCCTCCGCGCGCCCCGGTCCTGGGAGCGGAGCGCTGGCACTAAGGTGATTGCCCCGTCAACCACCGCGTAGATGCCGAACAGTAGGGCCAGCACGGTAAGGACGAGGCTCGGCCAGAATAGGACTACGAGACCGAACAGCAGGGAGACAAGGCCCCGTAGCGCCAGGGCCCGCCAGTTGGCGGCGAACGTGCTCATCCTCTGCTGGTAGCGACTTTCGTTGCTCATGTCTGTGTCCTCCTCGGGCCCGTTTTCTACGGTTTTCATCCTTTTGACTTCCTGTCCGTAAGCGGGTGGTAAATCGCGGCGTTGACCTCAGCGCCGAGCAACACCACAGAAGCGCAGAGGTAGAGGTAGAAGAGCAAACCTGCGGCGGCACCAATGCTCCCGTAGGTGGCGCCGTAGTTTGCGAAGTTGGCCAGGTAGAAGGTAAAGCCGACCGAGGAGATCGCCCACAGCACCACGGCAAGCGCCGCACCGAGTACTATCGACCGAAAGCGCTGTTCGACGTTTGGACCAAAACGGTAGACCACGGAGAGCACCGCCGCCAGCAGGAGAAAGGCTACGGGAAATCGCAGCCACCCCCACAAACGTACGAACAGCTCGTTGAGACCCACCAACTCCGCTATGCTGCCAACTAACTGCGGTCCGATCAGCATCAACGCGACCGAAACTATCACCACGAGGGCGAGGACGGGACCGAAGGCCAGTGAGACTACCAGCGGTTTCCACCAGCGGCGGGTCTCGGCGACCTGATAGGCGACGTTGAAAGCTTCGGTGAGTGTACGTGCGACCGCCGAGACGGACCACAGCGCAACAGCCACCCCGAAGAAGAGCAACTTGCTACCCGCTTGCTCCTCGGCCCGCTCGATCATCCCCAACAGCGGTTTGACCTGTTCCCGTGCCGGCTCGACCACGGGTTCGAGTTGCTTGGGCACTTGCCCGTATGGTTGGGCGCGAACTTGCTCCGATGCGCGGTCGAAGAAGTCGGGGATGCCGAGCGCGCCCACGAGCACGACGAGGATGAGCAGGAATGGGAAGAGCCCGAAGAGCCCACGGTAGGCAAGCGCTGCGGCGTAGGTTGCCATAGGGTGCTCGAAGAAGAAGTTTCGGACCGAGCGCACCAGGGGCCCGACGATACCAGTCTTCATTTGCTCCAAGACGCTCACGCCATTCCCTGCAGAGTAAAGTAGAGATGTTTACTTCTCATCAGCGGCCTCGGCTTGGAGCTGTGCTGTGGCGTCCATACAGTACGCTAGACTCTCTCCCCAGGATCAGGAGCGTCTGGGGCTGGAGCATCGGTAGCAGGATCCTCGGGGGCGGGAGCGCCGGAGGAAGGGCCGCCCGTGCTCATGACGCTCGCGAGCCACCTCGTCTCCGGGAAGGTTCCGAGCATCAAGACTACGAAGATCGTGAGAGGTGCCGCCAGGAACGCGCCAGGTCCGCCGAGCACGAACGCCCAAAATAGGAACCCGAGGAAGAGAACCGTCGGCGAGATGCTGAGACCCCGCCCCATCAGCATTGGCGAGACGAGGTTCTCGGCCAGGATGTTGATCACTATGACCCCAGCGACGACCAGCAACGCCCGCTCGAGGCCGTGCTCGGCAAGGGCCAGAATCACCGCGGGCGCCACCGCCAAAGGCAGTCCGATCCACGGTATGAAGCTCAGGAAGAAGGCCAGGATGCCCCACATCACGGGGAAGTCGACCCCAAGGACGAACAGCAAGACGGTCACGCCCGCGCCTGTGATGAGGTTGACTATGGCGCGCAGCCCGAGCTGGCGCACCACGCTTCGGCCGAATACGGTCAGCCGCTCTACCTGGGGGTGGTTCGCGCTGGTACTGGCTTGCAGTCTACTCATCAAAGCAGGACCCTCTGCGAGCAAGAAAAGCACGATGATAAGGATCAGAAACAGGCTGCTCAGGAAGTTGCCGACGCCCGACAGAACGGTGCCCACGATCCCAACGAGATCGCTGGGTTTCACCGCTTCGTGTAGATTCACTTTCGGAAGACCCAGGCCCTTAACAATGCTCTCAAGGTTGTTGAACTGACTGCTCAGTTCCTTGGTGTATGCTCCAATATCCGCGCTGAACCTGGTGATCGAGACGCCAAGGATCCAGGAGAGCCCTCCGAAGAGGATGGTCAGCCCCACCAGCATGATAAGCAGTGCCAGGGGGGTAGGTACCCTGCGGCGTAGCAGCCAGGTGTAGATCGGGCTGAAGAGGAGGCTCAAGACCACAGCGAAGAGGATGGGATTGAGGATCGGCGCTCCGAGGCGCATTCCGATCAGCACTAAAATCGTTGCTGCAAGTCCGAGCATCACCCGCAAGATGGATGGTTGGCGCAGCGCAGTGGTCAGGGTCTCTGCGATGCCGGCTTGCCTGTTCGCCGGATCGTTTGTGGGTTCGTCCATGACCTAGCCTTTCGGTTTGCGCCCGGCTCGGTTGCCAAACTCAGTGCACAGTCTTTTCGAGTTGTCTTGCGTGGCTCCTTCCTGCCGACGCGACGGTCTTCCGTTGCTCTCCTACCGCTTTTCCCGCTATCATGGCTACCTCACTCAGAAGTAGTCGGTGGCGACGAAGACGCGACGGCTGGCTCATCCGCCTCTCGCGTCGTGCGCCGGTAAGCCAGTAGTTCGGTTACTAATATGCGGATGATCTCGGCCACCGGGATGGCGAGCAGCGCGCCGACGATGCCGAGCAGCTGTCCGCCCACCAGGAGGGCGATGAGGATTGCCAGCCCGTTGAGCTGGACGGCTTTGCTGTAGACCAGCGGTTGGAGGACATTGCTCTCCACCTGCTGATAGACCAAGACGAAGACGAGCAACACCACGGCCTTCCAGGGTTCGACGAACAGGCCCACGACGACGAGCACAGCCCCACCGATTGTCGCGCCGACCAGCGGTACGAGGTCTAGCAAAGCAACCAGCAGCGCCAACGGGGCGGCGTAGGGCATGCCAAGTACCAACAGCACGATGAAGGTCGTGACACCGCAGATCAAGCTGACGGCGAGGTTGCCTGAGACGTAGCCGCTGATCGCCCCCCCCGACTGGGTGAGCAGGCGCCTCACGAGCGGCTGGTGGGCGCCCGCGAAGAGTCCAACCGCGGTGTTGAGATACCGTTCGCTGCCCAGGAGCAGGAAGAAGGTGAGCGTCGCAATGGTCAACAGAGCGACGATGGCCCCGGCGGCGCTAATGGCTATTTGTCCGCTGGACGAGAAGAGGTTCCTGACCAACTGCCCCAATTCGTCCCTGAGAGATTTGATTTGGTCGCCGAACCTCTGTAAAAACCCACCAAGACCGTTATCCTTGGCGAGCCCCTTGATGTATTCTGTCGGCCCCTCCGGGGCGTTGGCCGCGGTGGTGACAAATTTGACTAGACCATTTAGCTGGTCGATGAGCACGGGCACGAAGATACCCACCACAAGGAGCAGCGCCACTAATGATCCCAGGTAGGTGAGCGCTATGGCGATTGGGCGCTTCATGAGCCTGTGGCGCCGCTGGAGCCAGTTGACCGCCGGGTTGAGCACCGCCGCGAGAAACACGGCGATGACGAACCAGCCTACGAAGGTGCGCACCTGCCAAAGCAAGAAGAACGCGCCAAGCACCACCGCCGCGGTAAGTAAGGCAACGGCAACCGTGCGGGCCACTTGAGAAGTCGAGGCGCGTGCCCACCCAGCATTCTGGCCGGGCATGGGCGCAATCGGTTCCGTGGGTCTCGTTTCGGGTTTCGGCTGATCTTCTGCGCCTGTGTCGCTCTGTGTGGCGTTTTCCTCATTCATACCTGTGGCTCCCACTGTTCGCTAGGCTGCAACTCTTCAGCCGCACCGGGTCGATTGACTATCCAAGTCCCCATGTGCCTGGCTCCTTTCACCTGACTACCTCATTGGACCTCATCCGCTAATTTGGCAGAGCCCACGCGGGTCGCCAGCCCGACCGTTCCTCGCTTCTCGGCGAACAGCACCGACGCAGCGTGCGGGCGCGTTCCAAATAGGCAAACCGCGACCGGGAGTATGCGGATAGGGATGAGGCTGAGGAGGGCGTACAGAACGATCCCCAAGTTCCACCGTTCGAGCAGGCCCGTTGCAGGTCTCGGGAGAGCACTCATGGACCTACGGTCCCGAGAGCCCTCTGAAGAGGAAGAACGCTCCGAACAAAAAGCAGAGCACGACCGTTATTGTGCGGTTGTTCTTCTCTATCCACACCTGCAAGGAGCCGAGCACCTCCGAGGCCCGTCGGGGCAACACTGCATAGAGGCCGATGAGCATGAGAACCGGTATGGCGAAGAGCACGAGGACAAGGATGAGCGCCGCGATGTTGCCCTCAGGGCTTAGGCTTGACGCAATGATCAGGTTCAAGCACGCCATGAAGATCGCTAGGTTCTTGACCTGCAGCGGGAAGAGCGCCATCCCGAACGCGAACGCTCTAGGCGGTGACATCGAGTTTATCGACTCCATCCACCTCTGCGGGGACGCGTCGGGATCAGGAGCGTTCAGGAGGCTCCTGATCCCGAAAACGACGAGTAGCGCGCCGACCGAGATGCTGATGACCCGGCCAACGGTGGAGACGGCGCTCTCTGCTCCGCCGAATAAAACAAGACCTGAAATACCTATCACCGCGCAGGTAGCGAAATATCCGAGCGCGAGCGCCCCGGCATTGGAAAGTGGCCTCTGGGAACTCAAGAGCAGGATCGTAAGGATTAGCAATGGAGGTGCGACCGAACCACCGATTGCCAGGAATATAAGCCCGGGGAGAGTGCCGCTCATGAATATTCTGCTCGCCGTGGTTCGGGCAGGGCAAGATCGAACTCGTCGATTTCGTGCAGGCAGATGACACCGAAGAACGGCCCCCCACAGGTTTTCTGTGTCTCTGCCAACGCAGGCTCCTGTTACGCTAGTCTGAATCCTACAACTGCGAGAAACGCTGTGTCCCCTTGCACTTCCATCCCTGCACCGCTATGCACATCTTACGCTGTGGAGCGGTCCACAATGCGACCGCCCCACAGCGATGTCGCCTCCTACTACCCTTCGTGCGCGAAAGCCTCGCGTAGTTGCTGCTCTTGCTCCTCGGGCAGGTTGGTCGAGATGATCTCGAAGTCGTACGCCTTCAGCTCGTCGACTACCTTGTCTACCGCCGTCGCCCCGCTCGTCAGGGCAAACAGGGCAGAGGATCCCTCCGTGACCTTCTCACGGACCTCCTTGATGAAGTTATCGCTAATGCCGACGTCGGCCAACGCGCCGGACATTCCGCCCATACCAGCCCCGATCGCCGCCCCGAGGAAGGGTACGAAGAAAATCATCCCGAACAGGAACCCCCAGAAAGCACCCCAGCTTGCGCCTGCGCCGGCGGTGCTATGTAGCTGGTGGGTTGTGGGCTTCTTGTTGCCCTGGGGCCAGCTAACGACCGCCGCATCCTCCAGGGTGATGATCTCCCGCTCCTGCATGCCCTGCAGGGCGATCATGACCCTCTCTGCTCCGTAAGGATCGTTGAACTTCAGTACCGATAGTGTCGCCATTCGTATTTCCTTTCTGTTTGGGTGCACTGACGCGATGTACGTTGAGGGATGGTCGAGGAGGGGACCTTCCCCCGAGGTAGCCTTTCGGGATCGCGTTGGTTTGAGTTGGATACACGTGGCTCCCAATCGTTCGGTCACCAATGGCACAGCCCTCTGTCCAGAGCGTCTTATGCTGGGGTGTGATCAGGCGTCTACGCAGTTGGAGTCTTTTGCGAACGCGTAGAGGCGCTTTCGCGTCGTCTACGCTCGAGTAGTCGCCCACGTATAGGAACACCGGGTTGTCGCGCAAGTGCGTCTCCTTTAATCACTTATGCGCGCCAGCATAGTCCCGGTGCCAAAGGGCTTTCATCACCCAGCGCGAGGTTTCCCCTAGGGGATTCCTCGCCGAGCGTGTACGGTTTGCCGACCCTCATGTTGCCCTCAGGAGTCTTTCAGGATCCGGTTTTCGCACGCTGATGTTGAATATGTTTGTAAGATGCATCGTAATTTCGAAAGCCTTGTTCGTTACCAAAAGACCGGGTGATTGCCGGGGTACGAGACCTGATCACTCGTGCCGGGTACCTTCGGACATACAATCTCGCTGTTCTGTGTGAGATAATTTACGCTCGTCGGGGTCCACTGGGCCTCGAACGACAACGGGAAAAGTCGGGAGTGTGGCACACGGCCTGTCGAAGTCGGTCGGTGTCTTCGGGCGGGGTTCATGTGGGTTCTCGCTCGTGCCACGACGGTGCTTCGTCGGGCGTGTGCCACTCCCGTTAGCGATGCTGGACGGAGAGGGCCGCCATTCACGCCTCGGGCGATATAAGCGTTGATCCTTCGCGGATCGTACTCAAGCCCAAATTGCGGGCGCCGGTGCCCCGTCCCGAGCAGCTGGTCCGTCGTGGTTTGCTCGAGCTCCTCAGGAGCTCCACGGGCCGCAAGATCAGCGTCATAAGCGCTTCCACCGGCTATGGAAAGACGACGCTCCTGGCCCAGTGGCGTCAAGTAGAACAGCACGACCTGCCTTTCGCCTGGGTCTCTCTCGACGAGCAGGACAACGACCCGATCCGGCTCTGGAGGCACATCTTGGAGGCATTGCGCCGTGTCCTGCCGGGAGGAGAAGATCTCGGGGACGACGTTCTCGTGGGTATGAGCGCGGCGGGGGAGAGCTTCGCCGGAACGGCGCTCTCTACGCTCATAAACGAGCTCGCCGAGTTGCCCTATCGGACTGTGCTGGTGCTCGACGACTACCAGTTCATAACCGAGCTGGCCACCCACGAGTCGGTGGCCTTCTTCGTGGAACACCTCCCCGAGAACGTCCATTTAGTCATCTCGAGCCGGACAGACCCGCCGCTGCCGCTGGGGCGTCTGCGGGCCATGGGAGAGATGAACGAGATCCGCACCGAGCAACTCGCCTTCTCCGGGGAAGATACCGCATGCCTGCTCAACGAGAAGATGGGGCTGGACATCGGCCCTGAGGACCTCCAGATACTGCTCGACCGGACGGAGGGATGGCCCGCGGGGATCTATCTGGCCGCCCTCTCCCTGCAGAACAAGGAAGACAGGCACGCCTTCATAGCGTCGTTCAGCGGCAGCAACCGCTACATCGTCAGCCTCCTGGGCGAGGAGGTTCTGGCTCACCTCCCCGAAGAGACGAGGCAGTTTTTGCTCGAGACCTCGGTGCTGAAGGCGATGACGGGTCCGCTTTGCGACGCGTTGACGGACGGGGAAGGGTCCGCCGCGCTCCTGCGTGAGCTCGCCCGCTCCAACCTGTTTGTGGTTTCTCTTGATGAGCAGGATGAGTGGTACCGTTACCACCATCTCTTCTCCGAGTTGCTCCTCTACGAGCTCAAGAGCAGCAGGCCCGACCTGGTGCCTGTCTTGCGCAGGCGGGCGAGCGTGTGGTTGGAAGATGCCGACCTTTACGAGGGGGCCATCCAGCAGGCAATCGTTGCTGATGATTTTGACCGTGTCGGACTCCTGATCTCGCGTCACTGGTACGGATACGTGACCGCCGGCCAGACGGCGACGGTGCGACGGTGGCTCGCGGCGCTACCCGAGGCGACGATTACGCACGATGCCGCGCTCGCCCTGGTGCAGGCGTGGGCCTGCGCCCTCAGCGGCCAGCGCGAAGAGAGCGCAAGGTTTCTGAGGGTGGCCGAGAAGATTTCCCACGAAGGTCCACTCCCCGACGGCACTGCCTCGGTGGAGTCGGGCGCGGCCATCCTCAAGGCCGCCTTCGGTTACCGGGGCGTGCAGCAAGGGTTAGAAGAAGCCCGGCTCGCCGCGAAGCTCGAGCCCGAGGAAGGCTCCCCGCGGGCCGCGTTGATAAGCTTTGCGCTGGGGACCTTGCTGTATCTTGCCGGGGACGCAACGGAGGCCCGAAAGTCGCTTGAGCAAGCCCTAGAATTGACGGAGGATGGACAGCGGGTAATAAGGGTGGTTACCCTGTCGTTCCTCTCGCTCGTTGCCACAGACGAAGGGCGCCCGGAGGAAGCTGAGTCACTCGCGCGCGCTGCGCAGGCGCTGGTGGAGAGGTTGCAATCGCAAAGGATACCCCAGACCAGCCTGGCGCCTATCGCGCTCGGACGTGCGCTCGCGGCACGCGGAAAACTGCAAGAGGCCCAGAAGGAGTTGGAGAGCGGGCTCTCTGCGCGAGAAAGGTTGCCGGGTCTGAGCCCCTGGCCCACCCTCATCGGGTTGCTCGCGCTCGCGCCGGTACGAGCCGCACGTGGCGACCGGTCCGGAGGTAGGGCGGCACTAGACAAGGCGAGGGCCATCCTGGAGGATTTCCCCGACGCCGGCATATTACCGGATCTGCTCGAGCGCCAGGAACGGAAGCTTCGCGCGCACAGACCAAGGGAGGGCCAACTCGACGGCGAGCTCACGAAACGTGAGCTCGATGTGCTTCGCCTCCTCATCGGCGAGCAATCGACCAGGCAGATGGCCCAGAGCCTCTACGTAGCCCCGAGCACGGTAAGAACCCAGATCAAATCCATCTACCGCAAGCTCGGGGTCTCCTCGCGGGGCGCGGCCGTTGAGGAGGGTCGTGCAAGGAGGCTCGTCTAGCCTCCGCCCGTTGCCCATATCCCCTAGGGGAAAAGTAGTGGTGGGTGATGACGGACCATCCCGTCGTGCACTACGCTCGGAGACCGAAAAGTTATGGAGGTCGGCGGTCGGTGAGCAGATGATGCGCAGGGGCACAGGGAGGGTCTACCGCATAGTCGTGCGTAGCGAGCTCAGCGACACGTTCGCCGTGGCCTTCGAAGGGATGGAGATGGAGACCAAAAACGGAGATACGGTACTTACAGGTAACATCATCGACCAGCCCCAACTCTACGGCATCCTCGAGCGCATAAACGGTCTGGGACTGGAGTTACTGAGCGTAGAGACCTTGCCGGACGACGCCCGTTCGGATGCCAGAGAGAACCGGAGGATCTAGAGCTATGAGCCTGGCCGTCTTGCCCCTCGCCATCACGATGAACGCGGGGCCGCAGATCATGTCCGCCCTTATCTTCGTCACCGCCTCCAAGCCGCTGAAGCTCTCGGCCTACTTTATGACGGGCGTGGTGATCGCCGTGAGCGTGGGCGTCACGGTGACCTTCGGCCTCGCCACCGTATTCGGCAACAGCGTCTCGCTTGGCGACTCCTCGGATTCCGGATCAGTGGGCAACATTATCCAGTACCTGCTGGTCGGGTTGCTCTTGCTCCTGTCCATCAGGAGCTACCTGACCCGCGCGACGAGCGAGCCGCCGCGCTGGCTCGGCACCATGCAGAACGCGACGCCAAGGACGGCGTTCCTGGCCGGGCTCTTGCTGCTCTCGATATTCCCTTCCGACTTCGTCGTCCTGATGACGGTAGGGGTGAACCTAGCGCAGAGCAACTCTTCTCTTCTTGGCGCCCTGCCTTTCGTCGCGGCAACCATCCTCATAGCAGCGCTACCGATGCTCTCTTACCTGCTATTCCGCAGGCGTGCCGAGGTCCTCATGCCGAAGGTACGCGACTGGATGAATACCAACAGTTGGCTGGTGAACATCATCGTCTATATCGTGTTCATCTTGCTGATCCTCTTCTAAAGGGCGAAGACCGAAAAGGAGAAAGGCATTGACGCTGCACACGAAGATCACGGGCGAGGAACCCGACGAGCGGTACCTCTCGCTCGACCCGCTTCTCGACGGCGAGGGCATATCCGTCCCAAAGCACCGCCTGCCGGACAACCCCATGTTGCCGGAGATGGCCTATGAGATCGTCCGTGACGAGCTCATGCTCGACGGTAACGCCCGACTGAACCTGGCCACCTTCGTCACCACGTTCATGGAGCCGCAGGCAGAGAGGCTCATGGCCGAGAGTTTCGACAAGAACATGATCGACAAGGACGAGTACCCCCAGACTGCAGAGCTTGAGATGCGCTGCGTCAACATGCTCAGCCGCCTGTGGAACTCCCCAAGCCACGATGAGGCAACGGGATGCTCGACCACGGGATCGAGCGAGGCGGCCATGCTGGGAGGGCTCGCCCTTAAGCGCCGCTGGCAACAAAGGAGGCGCGCCTCCGGAGAGAGCACCGAGCACCCCAACATGGTCATGGGCATAAACGTCCAGATCTGCTGGGAGAAGTTCTGCAACTACTTCGAGGTCGAGGGCCGCTACGTGCCGATGGAAGGGGACCGCTTCCACCTAAACGGCGAAGAGGCGGCCAAGCTCTGCGACGAGAACACCATAGGCGTCGTAGCCATCCTAGGCTCCACCTTCGACGGTTCCTACGAACCAGTCGAGGAGATCTCGGACGCCCTAGATGACCTAGAGGAGCGCACGGGTCTTGACGTGCCCATTCACGTAGATGGGGCATCGGGGGGCATGATCGCGCCCTTCATAGACGAGGATCTGGTGTGGGACTTTCGCCTGCCGCGGGTCGCCTCGATCAACACCTCGGGCCACAAGTACGGCAGGGTCTACCCCGGCGTAGGCTGGGCCATCTGGCGCGACCCGGAGGCGCTGCCAGAAGAGCTCGTTTTCCGGGTGAACTACCTCGGCGGGGACATGCCAACCTTCGCGCTGAACTTCTCGCGCCCCGGCTCGCAGATCGTGGCGCAATACTACAACTTCCTCAGGCTTGGCTTCGAGGGCTACCGGCGCGTGCAGCAGGAGTGTCGGGACATAGCGACCCTCGGCTCGGCTGCCATAGCGGAGCTGGGCCCCTTCGAGCTCGTAACCGACGGCTCAGAGCTACCCGTTTTCGCTTTCAAGGTCAGAGACGAGATAGATAACTTCACGGCCTACGACGTCTCAAGCGGTATGCGCGAGCGAGGCTGGCAGGTGCCGGCGTACACGTTCCCGGAGAACCGGGAAGACCTGGTTGCGCTAAGGGTGGTGGTAAGGAACGGCTACAGCAGGGACCCTGCCGAAATTTTCCTGGAGGATTTGAAGAGGTTGCTTGCGCGCCTGGAGAAGCAGTCGTCCCCGGCGCACGACGAATCCGAGACGGGCTTTTACCACTGAGGAGTGGGAAGGGTTTGCATGCTCGTCGGCTGCGCACAGACCGGCCGTCCGCCCCACCCAGCACTCGGCGAACAAAGAGTTTGTATGAGTAAGAGGGGATCTATCGCGCAGGTCCCTTGTAGACCGTAACGAGAGCGTAAGGAGGGCTTATCTTGTCGCAAGATCGAGAGCTCGGGCACGAGGAACGAGACGTACCGGAATATGCCGCCTCGCGCGGTGCCCGTTTGGAAGGGATCCTGGGACGAGTCAGTGACGCGCCGCTGCGCGACGGTAACCGGCTCGCGCTGATGACGAACGGTCCTGACACCTACGACGACTGGCTCGCGGCCATTGGGCGGGCACAGCGTTGGATCCACCTGGACAATTACATCATCGCGAACGACGAGATCGGAAACAGGTTCGCCGAGGCCCTTTCCGCCAAGGCGGCTGAGGGTGTGCGCGTGCGGGTGCTCCACGACTGGTTCGGTTGCATGAACGTGCCCCGCTCCTTTTGGAGGGGCATGCGGGAGGCTGGCGTGGAGATCAAGGCGGTCAACCCGCCCGCCTCTGGATCGCCGCTTGGGGTAATTCGGCGCGACCACCGCAAGCTGCTCGTCGTGGATGGCGACTACGCCTCGACGGGCGGCGTGTGCATCGCCGACGGCTGGATGGTCCGCTCCGAAGAGACAGGGCTTCCATACCGGGATACCGCCGTCAGCGTAAGGGGGCCGGTCGTGGCCGACATCAACCGCGCCTTCACCAGCCTGTGGGGTGAGTTGGTAGAGGAGCTGCCCGACGACGAACGCCCGGACCCAGGGGACATCGAGGTGGCTGGCGAGACGCCCGCACGTCTGATCGTCCAGGAACCTCGCAGGATGCGCACGTTGCGTATGCTGGAGCTGCTCACGGCCGGGGTGCAGGAGCGGCTCTGGATCACCGACCCCTACTTCCTCTCCATGCCGATCCTCACCCAGTCTCTGATGGCCACGGCGCGCGACGGCGTGGACGTGAGGGTACTTACGCCGGCCACCGTCGACATAGCCTGGATAGGCAGGGCCTCACGCGCTGGCTACAGGCAGTTCCTCGAGGCGGGGGTCAGGATCTTCGAGTACGGTGGGCCCATGATCCACGCCAAGACCCTCGTGGCAGACGGCTGGTTGTCGAAGGTGGGCTCGACGAACCTGAACTTTTCCAGCCTGGCTGCCAACTGGGAGATAGACCTGGTGGTGGAAGACGCGGACTTCGCCGAGCAGATGGAGCAACTCTTCGAGGACGACATCTCCAAGAGCCGGGAGGTCCGCCTGGAAGGGCCCGGGCAACGCCAGAAGGTGCGGCCCGACCGCAGGGTGGACACAAGCGATAGCAGGGCGCGCGCCGGCGTCGTCGGCAGCGGCACGGGATCGGGGGCCACCTTCTCGAGGGTGATACCCACCATCGTCCAGAAGGGCACAGCCCCCCTGCAGACGCACGAGCACGCCATCGCCGTAGCTGCGAGCGGCGCCCTTCTCGGAGCGTCGTTACTCGGGGCCCGTTTCCCGCGCCTGGTCGCCTGGCCGCTCGTGGCGGTCGGCGCTTCTCTCGGGGGCCTTGGCCTCTTGCGCGCGGTCCAATCTACGCTCGCCGACCGCGAGCCGGACCAGCCCAACTCGGGCGCGGAGTAGCGAAGGACGGACGAAATGGAACAGAACGAAGATCTCGGCCCGGCGATCGAGGAAGTGCTGGTGGCCACCCCAACCGAAGCGTCGCTCCGATTGCAGGTAACAGACCTGCTCCTGGGTCGGCCGCGTGACGTACGAATGGGTCGACCGACCCGAGAGCAGAGCGACGTCCTGCAACAGATCGAAGCGGCGCTGGAAACCTACGGGAGCTACTTCTACTCGCCCGAGCACAGCTAACGGGGAGGTCACCTGCCGTTCGCCGGTCGGACGAGGAACTCGTGCCCGTGGCGCGTAGGATTTCGGAGCCGTGAAGGAGGAATTCATGAAAGTCGAGCAAGACTCGAACATGTCGCCCGGGGCTGCGCAGGTGGTTACGGGCTACCAGAAACGTCACGAACGTGGGCGCGCCGGGCGTCGGGTCGCCCCCAGGGGCAGCCACGCGGAGTGGGCGCCGGCTTCCGACCGGCCGGATCCGATCGATCTTCTGGAGGCACAGGCCAGGGGCCGGATCTCGGACCTCATGCCGATCCGGTACTCGCGCATGATGGCTTCGCCGTTCGCGTTCCTGCGGGGGTCGGCCATCGTCATGGCAAACGACCTCGCGGGCACGCCGAAGACCGGTATCCAGGCACAGCTTTGCGGCGACGCCCACCTCTCGAACTTCGGGGCGTACGCCTCCCCTGAGCGCGCCCTGCTCTTCGACGTCAACGACTTCGACGAGACCCTGCCGGGACCCTGGGAGTGGGACGTCAAGCGCCTCGCCGCGAGCTTCGTGGTCGCTGGCCGAGAAAACGGCTTCGACGCGGCAGCGTGTCGCGAGGCGTCGCGAGCATCCGTCGCCTCGTACCGGCGACGGATGGCCGAGTATTCGGAGATGGGAGAGCTCGAGGTCTGGTACTCGCGCGTCGGTGAGGAGGAAATCAGTGGGCTGCTCTCCGATGCCAAGACCCAGAAAAAGACCAGAAAGAAGCTGAGCAAGAACGTGCGAAAAGCGCGCAGCCGCGATAGCCTGCAGGCTCTCTACAAACTGACCAGGGTCGTCGATGGACGCCGCATGATCCAGGACGATCCGCCGCTCCTGGTGCGCCTCCCCGAAGGCGATGAGATCAGGGGCCAGATCAACGCCATCCTGGAGAGCTACAAGCGTACCCTGCAAGAGGATCGCCGCCACCTGCTAGACCGGTACCGCTTCGTGGACGCGGCGAGGAAGGTCGTTGGGGTCGGCAGCGTGGGCACCCGGGCCTACGTAGTATTGCTAGAAGGCCGGGACGAAAACGACCCGTTGTTCCTCCAGGTCAAGGAGGCGGGACCGTCGGTACTTGAGGGTTACGTAAAGTCCAGCGCGTACAAGCACTACGGGCACCGGGTCGTGGCCGGGCAGCGGTTGATGCAGGCCGCGAGCGACATCTTCCTCGGCTGGTTTCGCGGTACGGAGGGACGCGACTTCTACTGGCGGCAGTTGAAGGACATGAAAGGATCGGCGAAAGTCGAGGACATGTCGCCCGACGAACTTGCAATCTATGCTGGCCTCTGTGGCTGGGCGCTAGCCCGGGCCCACGCCCGCTCCGGCGACCGCGTGCAGATCGCCGGCTACCTCGGCAAGAGCGAGCGCTTCGACGGGGCGATCTCCGACTTCGCACACGCCTACGCCGACCAGAACGAACGGGACCACGCGGCCCTCTGCGCAGCAGTGAAGTCGGGCAGGGTGACAGCTGCTGTGGACTTCTGAGCTAGCAAGTACCGTCTCTGGCGGGATCGGGTAATCACCGAAAGCGAAGAAACTCCAAGACCGGACCGACTTCGCGTGCTCGCGAATCACCAGGGAAAGGAGGAACAGATATGGAAGCACCGCGACCTTCCATACTGGAAGGTTATCGCACAGGCCTGCGGGGCGTCGTTGGGGCGAGCGCCACCGCCTACGGCTACACGCTCACCGTCGGGCCAACCAGCATGCTGCTGACCCACGCATATGGGCCACCGGAGCCAATCGAGGTGTTCTTCTTCTGCGGCGGGGCGATCCTGGGCTTCGCGCTGGTGGGGGTACTCGCCTTCGCGGGCGGGACGGAGCAATTCGGAGATCCCCCAAAAAGGATAAGGCTTTGGGGTAGCTTCCACTTTGTCTCGGTTGGGATGGCTGTGGGCGCGGCCACGCTCGTGGGCGCCTACGCGCCAGACGCTCTGGGGTGGCCGCTAGGAGCGTTCGCGGCGACCGCCACGTACCTGGTCGTCGTGGGGTTCGAGAACGCGGCGGCCGACCTGGAGAGAAGGAGGGGATAGCTTGTGTGGCGCCACAAACTACTGCCAAGGGGCAGCGAGGAGGTCCGCATCTTGGCTAAGGCCCCGCCAACTACCGGGGGCGAGCTTGCTAGACGAAATAGATCATCAACACGACCAGCAAGAGTGCCGCTGCGCCCAGGAACAGCGCCAGTAACCAGGTTGGAGTTTGCATACTTACTCCTCTCACTCGGGTACCTCGACCGCATCCCGCTTCTCCGGCACGTCCGCGGCCATCCCTTCGATCTTGCGGGCGTAAGCGGCGGAGAGGGGGGCCGCCGTGACACCGTGCAGCAGTACGCTGAGTAATACCGTAAGGCTTACCACCAGCTCGATCTCGTCGCGCCCAGGGAGCAGGGGAGCCTCTTCCAAAACGACCAGGCCAAGCACGATCGATGCTAGCCCGCGCGGGCCGAACCAGCCCGCGAACAGCACCGAGACGCCGCGCAGGCCCGTTCCTAACAGGGAGAGCGCCACCGGCAGCATGCGAATCACTGTGAGGCTGAGGAGCGCGTAGAGAACAACCGTCCAACTCAGGGACTGCAGTAGACCGACCACGAGCACGCCGAAGATGAAGAACACGCTCAGGTTCAGCAGCTGTCCCTCCGCCTCGGTGAACCGGATCAGGCGCTCCCCCACCCGCTTCACGGTCGGTCCGACCACCAGACCACCGACGAAGGCGGCGATGAAGCCGTTTCCCCCTATGGTGTCAGCGAGTGCCCAGGCGATGAGCGCCACGGCCAGCAAGGCGAGACGCTGGAATGACGCTGTCATCCATTCTCTGCGTGCGGCCCGGCTTACCAGCCAGCCTCCCACGAGGCCAACCCCGACGCCAACGAGAGCGCCGAATCCTACCTGCTCCAGGGCGAAGCTTATCCAGGTGCTTGCGGAGAGGTGCTCCTCCTCGGCCTCTGCCAGGGTCAAGAAGAGCGCCAGGAACGGTACGGACAGGCCATCGTTGAGGCCGGCCTCGACGTTGAGGGCCTGGCGCAGGCGCGCGGGGACGCGCGGGTTGCTCACGACCGGCTGGCCAAGGGCGGCGTCTGTGGGGGCGAGGACGGTTCCTACGATGGCCGCCTCCCAGAACGTGAGGTCGGTGAGCAATAGCGCCGCGAGCGCTGTTCCCAGCGCGATGGTGAGCGGCGTCCCTACGCCGAGGAGGCGCAGCGGCAAAGCCTCGTTCTGGCGCAGGGCCGAGAGGTCGGTGCGCGCGGCATCGGTGAAGAGCACGACTGCGAGGGCGATCTCGCCCAGCAACAGGACGGAGTGCTCGTCGAGCGCGAACTCGGCAATGCCAAGTCCCGCGGGACCGAGGATGAAACCCGCCGCAACGAACACGAGCGGCGCCGTTAGTATCGTCCCTTCCAACCGCCGCGACACGAGGCCGAAGGCGAACATTACGGCCGCCAGCACCATGAGATCAACCACCATTAGCTCCAGTATCGCGGGAGAAGTCTGGAAAGGAACGGCCGGAACCGGGACATCCTCGCTCCCTCCGTGTCCAGTGTGGCCCCGCCGGTATGCAAATACGGATCATGGTTGCGCGTAGCCTGCCTCGGTTTCCGACGTTCGTGCATCACGTTTCCCTCGCCTACAGGAATGTAGTTCTTCTCCAGACGGAGTGCATCGCCTCGTGCAACGTATCCCCTAGGGGAAATAGGCTGATGGGTGAAGACGCACTATCCCACCGTGCATTACCGTATCGGGAGCGGGTTGGAGAGTGGACGCGGCGAACGATAGCCAGGCTCAAGAAGTATACGCAATAGCGGCTGTGTGTCCGAAGGAGGATTCTACGTTGTCCCGAGATCGAGACGTCCAGAGGGAGATCCTGCCGATTCCAGACCGGCCTTACACCGACCAGATCAACTACGACGCCAATGACCCTGAAACCTCGTTTGCTCCCATCGAGCCCCTCCGGCCGCCGGCGGAGGCTCCGAACGTGCTCGTGATCCTGCTAGACGACGTTGGCTTCGGCGCCGCGAGCGCTTTCGGCGGGCCATGCTCCACACCAACGGCCGAGCGCCTGGCTACGAACGGCCTCAAGTACAACCGCTTCCACACGACGGCGCTCTGCGCACCTACCCGACAAGCGCTGCTTACGGGGAGGAACCACCATGCAGTGGGGATGGGTAGTATCACCGAGTTGGCCACCTCCGCGCCCGGCTACGACTCGATCCGCCCCAACACGGCGGCTCCGCTGGCTGAGACTCTGAAGCTGAACGGCTATTCCACAGCACAGTTCGGCAAGTGCCATGAGGTTCCGGTCTGGGAGACCAGCCCGATGGGCCCGTTCGACGCGTGGCCGACGGGCGGCGGAGGGTTCGAGTACTTCTACGGCTTCATCGGCGGCGAGGCGCACCAATACTACCCCGCGATCTACGAGGGCACCGTCCCGGTCGAGCCGGAGAAGACGCCGGGCGAGGGTTACCACTTCATGGAGGACATGACCGACAAAGCGATCGCGTGGGTCCGCCAGCAGAAGGCGCTCATGCCTGACAAGCCCTTCTTTGCCTACTTCGCGCCCGGCGCCACCCACGCCCCGCACCACGTGCCGAAGGAGTGGGCGGACAGGTACAAGGGTCGCTTCGACCAGGGCTGGGATCAGCTCCGCGAGGAGACGCTCGAGCGGCAGAAGGCCCTCGGCGTCGTGCCGCCCGACGCCGAGCTCACGAAACGTCACGACGAGATCCCAGCGTGGGACGATATGCCCGACGATCTGAAGCCGGTCCTCCTCCGGCAGATGGAGATCTACGCCGGCTTCCTGGAGTACACCGACCACCATGTGGGCCGGCGTCATCGACGCGCTCGCCGACCTCGGGGTCCTCGAGGACACGCTCGTCTACTACATCATTGGCGACAACGGTGCTTCGGCCGAGGGCACGATAAACGGCACCTTCAACGAGATGATCAACTTCAACGGTGCCGCCGCGCTCGAGACGCCGGAGTTCATGCTCTCGAGGCTCGATGACTTCGGCGGCCCCGACTCGTACAATCACTATGCGGTTGGGTGGGCGCACGCGATGGACACGCCATATCAGTGGACGAAGCAGGTGGCTTCGCACTGGGGCGGCACCCGCAACGGCACGATCGTCCACTGGCCTGGCGGCATCGAGGGGAAGGACGAGATCCGTTCGCAGTTCCACCACGTGATCGACGTCGCCCCGACGATCCTGGAGGCCGCCCGGCTACGCGAGCCGGTCAGCGTCCACGGTGTCCAGCAGATGCCGCTCCAGGGCGTGAGCATGGCCTACTCGTTCGACGAGGCGGGTGCGTCCGACCGCCACGAGACCCAGTATTTCGAGATGTTCGGAAACCGTGGGATCTACCACAAGGGCTGGACCGCCGTGACGAAACACAAGACGCCGTGGCTGCTCGTTGGCGAGCAGGTTCCGCCGTTCGATGATGACGTCTGGGAACTCTACGACACGACCACCGACTGGAGTCAGGCGCGCGACCTCGCCAAGGAGATGCCGGAGAAGCTGCACGAGTTGCAGCGGCTCTTCCTGATCGAAGCGGTCAGGAATCACGTCTTGCCGCTAGACGATCGCGCGGCCGAGCGCCTTCGTCCCGAGGTGGCGGGGCGCCCTACGCTCATCAAAGGTAACTCCCAGCTGCTCTTCGGCGGTATGGGGCGCCTGTCCGAGAGCTCGGTCATCAACATCAAGAACAAGTCACACTCCGTCACCGCGGAGGTTGTAGTGCCCGAGTCAGGGGCTGAGGGCGTGATCGTCGCCCAGGGCGGCAGCATTGGAGGCTGGAGCCTCTACGCGAAGGACGGCAGGCCGAAGTACTGCTACAACCTGCTCGGGATCCAGCGCTTCTACGTCGACGGGGACCGCGCGATCCCAGCTGGGCAACACCAACTTCGGATGGAGTTCGCCTACGACGGCGGCGGGCTAGGTAAGGGCGGCACGGTCGCGCTCTACCTCGAAGGCGAGCGAATCGGCGAGGGCCGCGTCGATGCCACCGCCGCGATGATCTTCTCAGCGGACGACACCTGCGACGTCGGCCGCGAAGGCGGCGCGCTCGTAGCTGAGGACTACGGGCCGCGCGACAACGCCTTCACCGGCGAGGTGAACTGGGTGCAGATCGACCTCGGTGAGGACGCCGAGGATCCGGACCACCTGATCTCACCGCAGGAGCGGCTGCGGGTCGCGATGGCGAGGCAGTAGAGGATCTGGTGAAAACGTCGGTGTCAACGAAGCGCGCGAGCCAACCTCGGGAACCACTCCCATGCCACAGCCCTACGGCGGTCCGATGGGCGTTGCTAAGGGTACTGGCCGTGATAGTGCTCATGGTGTCCGCAGCGGGATGCGGCATCGTTCCCGATCAGGACAGGCAGGAAGCGAAGCAGAAGGTCGAGGCCAAAAAGCAGCAGGCCAAAAAGAAGGTGGAGGCGAAAGTTAAGCAGGCCGAGCAACAATTAAGAAAGAAGGCCGAAGCCAAGGGGCAGCAGGTCGAGCAAAAGGTGAAGAAGAAGGTAGAGAGCGGCCAGAAAGACCTGGAGAAGAAGGTGGATGATCTAAAGAAGAAGGTGGAAACCGGCCAGGAGGATCTGAAGAAGAAGGTAGACGACGTGCAAAAGGATGTAGAGGACATCAAGGAGAAGGTAGACAAGCTGCTGGAGAAGGTGGACGCGAAAGCGCAGCAGAATTAGTAGGAGAAGTTAGGGCTCATTTCAGGCGTGCCGGCGGCCGCGAGGTCTTGGACGACCAGCGTCACCTCAGCCACCTGTGTCATACGGCGGGCGTGCGCGCTGTCCGTCTACCCACGACCCTGCGACGACGCCGGTTCCTGCGCCGAAGACCAGCGCCGAGGGAAGATTTTCGGGTTTCACGTCAGCGAGCGTGGGATGCGAGAGGTCTATCTCGATCATGTCTGCCGGGTCGCCGGCCTCTGTACCGACACGGCCCCAGCCCGTGCGGAGCAGATACGGTGTTGGGGAGGTTTCCTCCTCGATCAGAAGCACGTTCCTGCGGCCCGAGAGCCTGCGTGCGTTGGTTTCCAGTTCCCGTAACTCCTCGAAGGGATCCACACGAACGTGCGAATCTGAGCCGACGGAGAGCCGGATGCCGCGGTCCAGGATCCCCTCAGCCGGCAAAAACCCGTCGCCGAGGTTCCCTTCCGTCGTCGGGCACGCGCACACCGAGGTGCCGTGTTCGGATATCAGGTCCAACTCCTCTTCGCTGGCGTGCGTGGCGTGGACTATGGTGGTGTTGGGGCCGAGGAACCCGGTCTGGGCGAGCAGCTGGACGGGCCGCACACCGTTCTCTGACAAGCACTCCTCGATCTCACGCTCCTGCTCGTCGGCGTGGATGTGCAGTGGGAGGTCATACCGATCGGCGTAACCTCCGATCTCCTCCAGCCATCTTCGCGGGACCGCCCTGACGCTGTGGGCCGCGACGCCGACCTCGGCCAGTGAGCGCCCCTCCGACCACTCCCTAAGCTCATCGACCCGCCGGATGAACGCCTGCACTGATGTGTCGCGGAAGCGCGGGAGGCCGCCCCGCGCGTAGGCGACGGGCAGCAACAGGAGTCGAATGCCAGCATCTTCGGCGGCCAGTGCTACGGCCTTTGCAAGGGCGTTCGGGTCTTTGTATGGTGTTCCATCAGAGCGGTGGTGTATGTAGTGGAACTCGGTGACGCTCGTGTACCCGGCGGAGAGCATCTCCTCGTAGCAGCGGCGGCTGGCCCAGCGTATGGAGTCGGGAGAAAGGTCCTCCGCTAGGGCGTACATCCTCTCACGCCAGGTCCAGAAGTCGTCGTGCGGACGGGAGGGGTTTACCCGCTCGACCGCGCCGCGCAACCCCCGCTGGAAAGCGTGGCTGTGATCGTTGACGAAGCCGGGAGCGAGAGCCTTTCCGGGCAATCGTTCGCCTTCCGTGGCGGGAGCGACCTCCACGATCCGCCCTTCCTCTATAGTCACGCCGAGGCCGCCCTGCGCCCCATGCGCGTCGAGGACCAGATCCGGAAGTAAAACAAGCCTCACGACGTACGGCGCAAAGCCACAAGACCTTGCGGCAGGCTGCTACCTGACCCGCCTGAAACCTGAGGCCTGAAGCCTGATGCCTTATTCATCCATTACGGGCATCTGGATTCCAAGACGCCTGGCCGCCCTTTTCGCCGACTCGTAGCCGGCGTCGGCGTGCCGGACGACGCCTATGCCGGGATCGTTGAACAGGACGCGCTGCAGGCGAGATGCGCTGTCTTCTGTGCCGTCGGCCAGGACCTGGGCGCCGGCGTGGATGGAGCGTCCGATCCCAACCCCTCCACCATGATGTACGGCGACCCAACTCGCCCCACCAGAGACGTTCAACATCGCGTTCAAGATCGGCCAGTCGGCGATGGCGTCGGACCCGTCCTTCATCGCCTCTGTCTCCCGATAAGGCGAGGCTACGCTGCCGGTATCGAGGTGATCGCGCCCTATTACTATCGGGGCGGAAATCGTTCCGTCGGCGACGAGCTCGTTGAAGCGGAGTCCCGCCCTGTGCCGCTCACCCGCCCCGAGCCAGCAGATGCGCGCCGGAAGACCCTGGAAGTGGACCTTCTCCTTTGCTTCCGAGATCCAACGCCCCAGCCGCTCGTCTTCAGGGAACAGCTCAAGGACCGCGTCGTCGGTCGCCGCGATGTCCGACTCATCTCCGGAGAGTGCGGCCCACCGGAACGGTCCCTTGCCCTCGCAAAACAGCGGCCTGATGTACGCAGGCACAAAACCGGGGTAGCCGTAAGCGCCCTCGAAACCACCGAGTTTCGCCTCTCCCCGCAAGGAGTTGCCGTAGTCGAAGACCTCGGCGCCCTTCTCCTTGAAACCGACCATCGCGGCGCAGTGGCGGGCCATGGAAGCGCGGGCCTCCGAGATGTATCGTTCCGGGTCGGCCTCGCGTAGCTCGGCGGCCGAGCCCAGGTCGTAGCCCGCGGGGACGTAGCCGACGAGTGGGTCGTGGGCTGAGGTCTGGTCCGTCACGGCGTCGGGGACGTAGCCGCGCTCAAGGAGCGTCGGGAATACCTCGGCCGCGTTGCCGAGGATGCCTATGGAGAGGGGTTCTCCGGCACTTTTCGCCTCTTCCGCGCGCCTTACGGCTTCGTCCAGGTCGTCGATGCGTTCGTCCAGGTAGCGGTGGGAGATGCGCCGATCTATCCTGTCGGGATCCACCTCGACGCAGAGGGCTATGCCCTCGTTCATAGTTATAGCTAGCGGTTGGGCGCCGCCCATGCCGCCGAGGCCGGCTGTTAGGCAGACGCGGCCGCGCAGGGTTCCACCGAAGCGTCTTTCGGCGACGGCGGCAAAGGTTTCGTAGGTTCCCTGCAAGATGCCCTGGGTGCCGATGTAGATCCAGGAGCCTGCGGTCATCTGGCCGTACATTGTGAGCCCGGCCCCCTCCAGTTCCCTGAACGTCTCCCAGTTGGCCCACTCGGGGACGAGCAGGGAGTTGGCGATCAGGACGCGCGGGGCCCACGGGTGCGTCCTGAAAACGGCGACCGGCTTGCCAGACTGGACCAGCAACGTTTCGTCATCGTCGAGGCCTTGCAACGTGCTCACGATGGCCCAGAAGCTCTCCCAGTTTCGGGCGGCCTTGCCGGTACCGCCGTATACGACGAGGTCGTCGGGGCGTTCGGCCACCTCTGGGTCGAGGTTGTTCATGAGCATGCGTAAGGCAGCCTCCTGGTGCCAGCCCTTGCAGGTGAGATCCCGTCCTCGCGGCGCCCGGATGGTAGGAGCTTCTCTGGTGTCAGTCATGGAATCTCCTCTCTGTAAATCCGGGTTCAGTCTGGCATCGGGTCTTTCGAAAGTCTAGGGTAGGAGAGTAGTATGGGAGCCGGAGGCCCATTGACGCTTTCCCACCCGACAACAGGAAAGGTGACGCTAACAGGAGACGATCTCTCCATCGAGGAGGTTGTCCGCGTCGCCCGCCGCGGCGCCCACGTCGAGGTCTCTGGCGAGGCCCTGGGTCGCGTCAGGCGGGCGCGGGACGTCGTCGATAGGGTCCTGGAGCGCGGCGATCTCGTCTACGGCATGAACACGGGCGTCGGCTCACTCTCCCGCTACCGCATCCCCTTCGAGAGCCTGGAGCAGTTCTCCATGCGCCTGGTCACCCGTCACACAACGCATCAAGGGTCGGAGCTCGCTCCCGAGGTCGTGCGCGCGATGATGGTCACGCGCGCGAACGGCATGGCCAAGGGCGGTGTCGGGGTGAGGGCCGAGCTGATACAGGCCTTCCTAGACGCCCTCAACGCCGGTGTCCATCCCGTCGTGCGAACGGGAGGTTCCGTAGGTCAGGCCGACCTGGCGGAGATGGCGGAGATCGGACAGGTCCTGATCGGCCGCGGCGAAGCAGACTACGAGGGACGAAGATTGCCTGGCGACGAGGCCCTAAAGGCGGCCGGCCTGGTCCCGATTCGCCTGAAGGCGAAAGAGGGACTCGCCCTGATAAGCGCCAACGGGGTCACGATGGGCCACGGCTCTCTGGTCCTCTCCGATGTCGCCGACCTGCTCGACGCCTTCGACGTGACGGCGGCGCTCTCTTTGGAGGCCTTCGGGGGGAACCTCTCGACCATCCATCCCGAGGCAACGAGGATGCGGCCCCACCCCGGGCAGTCGAAGGCCGCGGACCGACTGCGGGAGCTGCTCGCCGGGAGCTACCTGTGGCGTCCCAGCGCGGCGCGCAACCTGCAAGATCCGCTCTCCTTCCGCTGCGTTCCCCAGACCCACGGCGCCTGCTACGACGCCCACGCCTACTGCCGGGGCACGATGGAAGTGGAGCTAAACTCGGCTAGCGACAACCCGCTCGTCTTGCTCGACGACCAGTCCATAATCTCCGTCGGGAACTTCGACGTCGTCGCCCTCGCCGTCGCCTACGACCTGCTGCGCGTCGCCGTGGCCCAGGTCGTGCATCTCGCCAACGAGCGCATCCAAAAACACCTCTGGGCGCAGTTCTCCGGCCTGCCGACGGGGCTCGCCGCCAGCGACGGCGATGAGGGCCTGAGACCCTTGGGCTACACATCGGCCTCCCTGGCGGCCGAGGCGCGGGTGCTCGCAAACCCCGTCTCGCTCGACTACCGCGGCCAGATCGCCGAGGGATTCGAAGACCACGCGAGCATGGCCCCCCTGGGCGTGCGCAAGACCGAGGAGTTGCTCTCCATCGCGCGCCGCACGGCCGCCCTCGAGCTCACGGTCGCCACCCGCGCGATCGACCTGCGCGGCAGACCGCCGCTCGGCGCTGGGACCGCGATCGCCCGCGACATCGCGCGCGAGTTCGCCACCACCGATCCCGAGGAGCGCTGGCCCGACGTCGACGGCCTGACCGAAGTCATCGACAGTGGTAGGCTCGTCGCGCGCGTCGCGGCGGAGATTGGACCACTCGAACCCGTCTCCACCACCGGCGACGCCGTTGGCCCCGCCGAAGGATAAAATGGACAGATCGTACGTTATGTAGTACAACTACTATATAACGTAACAGATATCGGATTGGGGGTCGGGGCCCATGATGAGCGAGTTGGGCAAGTTGTCGTGGGGTGGGGTGGATGCAGAAGAAGGTACTGTGATCGACGTTCGCGGTCTGAGGATGCGCTATGGGTCTGTGGATGTATTAAAGGACGTAGAGTTCAGGGCGCGCCGGGGAGAGGTACTGGCTTTGCTCGGGCCGAACGGGGCTGGCAAGACCACCACCATCGAGATCCTCGAAGGGTTCAGGATGCGTTCGGCCGGGGAGGTAAAGGTCCTCGGGGTGGATCCGGCGAAGGGCGATGAGAGGTGGCGGGCGCGGCTTGGGGTCGTGCTGCAGTCATGGCGCGACCATGGGAAGTGGAGGGTGCGGGAGTTGCTCGTACACCTGGGCAGGTACTACGCACCTTTCGGAACGGCGGAGCGCAAGCGTCCTTACGACGTGGACGACCTGATCGGGACCGTCGGTCTAGGGGAGCACGCGGGCAAGAAGATCTCCGCCCTCTCGGGTGGACAGCGCCGGAGGATGGACGTCGCCATCGGTATCGTTGGCAGGCCAGAGCTCTTGTTTCTGGACGAGCCGACGGCCGGGTTCGACCCGCACGCCAGGCGCGAGTTCCATGATCTCGTGCACCGACTCTCGGATCTTGAGGACACCACGATACTATTGACCACCCATGACCTGGATGAGGCCGAGAAGTTGGCCGACCGCGTCCTGATCCTCGCAGGCGGGACGATCATAGCCCAGGGCTCAGCCGACGCGCTCTCGCGCAGGATGTCCACCGAATCAGAAGTAAAGTGGAGCAGGGACGGGCAGCGCTTCGTGCACTCCACGCCCGAGGCGCCCCGGTTTATACACGACCTGTTCGGGCAGTACGGCGAGAGGATCTCGGATCTGGAAGTTCGGCGGGCCAACCTCGAGGATGCGTACATGTCCCTGGTCCGGCGGTTCGAGTCGGGCCAGGGTGAGTCGGCGGCGCGTGAGTTCGAGGGGGTGGTCCGATGAACCCCACGGTGGTTGCCATACAGGCGGGGTTACGGCGCGGCGGGATCGAGTTGCGCCAGACCTTCACGAACTTCCAGGACCTCTGGAACTACATATTTTTGCCTGCGCTCTTCCTCATCGTAATGTACTTCCTCCGCGGAAACATGGTCCCTGGCACGGGCTTCTCCCTCAGTGCCGCAACCATACCGAGCGTGTTCGGCATGCAGATCGTATTCGCCGGCTTGATCATGGTCGCGACGATCTTGTTCATGGAGAGGGAGGATGGGACGCTGCTCAGGGCCAAGGCGACGCCGAACGGGATGCTGGGCTACCTAGTCGGCAAGATCGTCCAGATCTCCGGGATGTCGCTGGTCTCGGTGTTGACCATCCTGGTCCCCGGCGCGCTCCTATTCGGCGGGCTCAGGCTTGGCAGCCCCGGCGCGTGGTTCACCCTGATCTGGGTGCTCTTGCTCGGTTTGGTGGCGACGATGCCCATAGGCGCGGTTCTCGGTTCGCTGTTCTCCAACCCGAGCAGCCTGGGGTTCGTCTTCGTGCCGCTGATGGGGCTTATCGCCATCTCGGGGATCTTCTACCCCATAACCGTGTTTCCCGTGTGGTTGCAGTGGATAGGACAGGTATTTCCCATCTACTGGATGGGGCTCGGGATGCGCTCGGCGTTTCTACCCGACTCGCTTGCGAGCGTGGAGCTAGGCGATTCCTGGCGTCATCTGGAGACCGTAGGGGTTCTTGGGGTCTGGGCGGTCGTCGGCCTCGTTCTGGCGCCGGTCGTGCTGCGAAGGATGGCGCGGCGCGAGTCGGGCTCCACCGTGGACGCGAGGCGGGAGAAGGCCATGCAGCGGGCCGGTTGGTGAGCGAGACCACGTACAACCGCATCGCCATGCTGCGTGCCGAAAGGGGTATCTCGCGGAGGCAACTGGCCGACGCGCTCGGGGTCCACTACCAGACCATCGGCTACCTCGAACGCGGCGAGTACAGCCCCAGCCTCTACCTAGCCTTGAAGATCGCCGAATACTTCGAGGTGCCTGTGGAGGTGATCTTCTCCACAGCCCCCTTCCCGCGCATCGGGAGCGGAGAGCGCTCGGCGTAAGGTTGGGCCTTTTGGGCTAGCCTGGTCTGTAGCGGACAAAATGGAGCCGCCGGCAAGGTCGCGGCGGCTCCGGAATACGGAAGTACTATCTTCTAGACTATCTAGTTCTTGACGATGCCTTCCTCTTCGAGGTATTCGGCTGCGACGTCCTCGGGGTCTTCCTGGTCGAGGTCCACCTGTGCGTTCAGTTCACGCATCGTCTCGACGTCGAGGCTGGCCGAGACCTCGTTCAGGATCTTCTCCATCTTCGGATTCTTCTCTAGCACTTCGCTCCGGATGACCGGTGCCGGGTAGTAGAAGGGCCAGATGCTCTTCGGGTCCTCCATAACCACGAGCTGGTCGGAGGTCAGCTGGCCGTCGGTGGTGAAGCCGACCCCGACGTCGCCTTCGCCGCTCTCGAGCCCGGTATAGCGGAGGCCGAGCTGGTTCACTATCTCGATCTGGTCGAAGTCGAACGCCGGGTAGTTCTTCTTCACGTTTGGATAGCCGTCCGAGCGGTCCTGGAATTCAGAGTACGAGATAAACGTGAGCTCAGGGGAAGCCTTGGACAACTGCTCCAGGTTCGTAATGCCCATGTCCTCTGATACCGACTTGCGGACGAAGATGCCGTAGGTGTTGTTGAAGGGCGCCGGTGTCAGCATCGTGTCGGCTGGATTGCGCTCGGCGTATCCCTTCTTGGCGGCCTCGTAGGTTTCCTTGGGCGTGTTCAGGTCAGCCGGGTTCCCATCGTAGGGAACGATGGCCACGAGGGCCGTGCCCGTGTACTCGGGGTAGAGGTCGATCTGGCCGTCCTGAAGCGCCTTATCCGCTATCTGTTCGGAGCCAAGATCCAGCTTCGTATCGACGTCGAACCCGTTTGCCTCGAGCGCCTGGGCGTACATGTTGCCCAGGATGTACTGCTCGGTGAAGTTCTTGGAGCCCACGGTAATCGAAGGGCCGCTTCCCGAGTCCGACCCGCCGGAGCCGCCCACGTTGCCGCACGCGACGACGAGCAGCAACGAAAGGCCCGCCAGCAGTGCGGGTACCGCACGGATCAGTTTGGTCCTGTTCTTCATCTTTCCTCCTCTTTCGCTTGACCTATTTGCCACGCCTCTTCTGTGCGATCTTGAGTCCCTTCGGGGTGAAGGCACTCTCCAGAAAGCCGAACCCGATCTCTGTGATGATGGCCAGGACCGCGACGGAGAAGGCCCCGGCGAGCAGTATCTCGGGCCCGCGGCGTTGGAGACCCAGTACGATCAGGTCCCCGAGGCCGCCCCCCCCGATAAACGTCGCCAGGGTGGCGCTTGCGACGGTCTGCACGGCGGAGGTCTTGATCCCGGCGAAGATAACGGGCGCGGCAATGGGCAACTGGATGCGGGCCAGGATCTGGCTACCAGAGAGCCCCATCCCGCGGGCCGCGTCGATGATGCCCTTGTCTACCTCCCTGAGCCCCGTCGAGGCGTTGATGAGTATCGGGGGTATGGCTAGCACCGCGAGTGCCACGAGGGCCGTCCAGAACCCGATCCCAAGGAACGGCAGAAGTAGCGCCAGGATCGCAAGGCTAGGCACGGCGCGTCCGACGTTGCCGATATTGATGGCTATCGCCGCGCCAACCCGCGTGTTGCGTATCAGCAAGGCGACAGGCAGCGCTATCGCGATGGCGATAAGCAGCGCGACCACCGAGAGCACGATGTGCTGCCTTAGAAGGGTAGGGAACTCAGGACGGGCGAAGACCCCAATATATCTGAGATCACTCTACGCCTTCCTCGCCCGCGCCCACGGCCTCAGGTAGCGTTCGAGCCCGAGGAGCAGTAGGTCGGCGATGATGGCCATAGCCGTTGCCAGGACCGCGCCGGCGATGATCATGGTCGGAAATTGCCGGTTGATGCCGTCGAAGATAAGGGCCCCAAGGCCACCGCCGCTGATGTATGCTCCGATGGTGGCGATACCTATGATCGTCACCGTGGCGATGCGGACGCCGGCCACGATTATAGGCAGCGCCAGCGGCAGCTCGACCCTGAAGAGGATCTGGCGATTTGTCAGCCCCATTCCGCGGGCCGCGTCTATGGTCTCAGGCGGCACGGAGTCGAGGCCGGCGACGGTGTTGCGGATAAGAATCAGGAGCGAGTAGGCGACGAGGGCGATAATGACGGGCGTAGGCCCGAGGCCTACCGCCGGTATTGAGATGAGGATGGCGAAGAGCGCGAGGCTCGGTATGGAATAGAGTATGCCGGTAACGAAGGTGACCGGTGGATAGACCTTACGGTAGCGGGCCGAGAGTATTCCGATGGGCAGCGCGATCAGCAGGGCCACCGCGACGGAGATAAACGAGAGGAAGATATGCCCCTGGAACGCTGGCACTATATCCTCCCAGAAGTTCTCCCTTAGCCACTCCCAGTCTATGAGTTTCGGTTCCTCAAGTACGTCCTGCAAGAGAAGCAACGCCGGGTTGCTCACGCCGAGGTCTCCCCGTCGTTGGTAACCTGGCCCGAGGCCCCGCCCATGAGATTTTCTATGGCAGCGAAGGTTAGCAATCCGTTCTCGCCTTCCCCTTCCACGACGGCCCTGCTGTGCCCCGAGCCGATCAACTCGGAGAGGGCGTCCTTGACGGACAAGCCTCCGCTTATCCGGAGGAGGTCGTCGGTACCGCCGTTGGCCGGCTCGAGGTCCATCTCGCCTACGCGCGTGAGCGAGAGCCGCTTGAGTACCCTGTCTCCGCCCACGAACGAAGAGACGAACTCGGAGTTGGGCCTGGCGAGGATGTTCTCGGGGGTATCGTATTGGGCGAGTACGCCGCCCTGCTTGAGGATGGCTATTTTGTTGCCCATTTTTATCGCTTCGTCGATGTCGTGGGTGACGAAGACGATGGTCTTCCTGATATCGTCCTGGATGTTCAAGAACTCGTCCTGAAGCCTATCGCGTGTGATCGGGTCGACGGCCCCGAACGGCTCGTCCATGAGCATTATAGGGGGGTCCGCCGCGAGTGCCCGCGCTACGCCAACACGCTGCTGCTGGCCGCCCGAGAGCTCCGCAGGGTATCGGTCGCGGTAATCGTCGGGAGCGAGGCCGACCAGGTCGAGAAGCTCGTCCACGCGTCCCTTGATGCGGTTCTTGTCCCAGCCGAGCAGGTTCGGGACGGTGCCAATGTTGTCGGCTATCGTGCGGTGTGGGAAGAGGCCTATCTGCTGGATGGCGTAGCCGATCTTGCGCCTTAGCTGCGTGCCGCTCATCGACGTGTTCGGCTCGCCGTCTATCAGGATCTCGCCTTCTGTGATCTCGATCAGGCGGTTGACCATCCGCATACTCGTGGTCTTGCCGCACCCGCTTGGGCCCACCAACACACAGATCTCCCCTTCTGGCACTTCGAAGGAGAGATCGTTTACGACGGGATCGTTGGATCCGGGATAAGTCTTGCTTACGTGGCTAAACTCGATCATTACACCTCCTGCGGGCCCAGACGTGCCATTCATTCTCCCTATACTCACGCATTGTTACTTTCTCGACCATGGCTCCTCTCCGGACTTACAGGAAAACTTTCGGGAAGTATACGTTACTCCTGCGATCGAGGTCTGTCGTCATCATAAACCGTGCCATCGACAGGCGTCCCCACCATACTACGCGACGGCAGGTTTTGGTGGGACCATGACCTCGTCTGCTCAGGGCATGTTCCCTGGAGAGCGCCCTAAGCGCGGCGGCCGACGCCGAGCAGCAAGTACAGGATGAAATAGACAGCGGCGGCCGTAATGGCGACGACGTAGAAGTTGTCAGGGTTCAGGTACCTCCGCAGGGTAGGCACGGTGTTGAGTAGCAGGGCGGCGGGTGATTCGACCAACGTCCCGAGACTGTAGATGGCGTTCGTGAGAACGTTGGCGCCTGGTTCGATGCCGGTGTAGGCCAGCCCGACGTGGATGAGTATGAGCAGGATGACCAGGGTGAGTATCGTGCGGATGAGACCCATCCTCTAGCTCCTTCCCTCCGCGCCCGACGCTTTCATCGTCGGGACGTTTCCTCCCAGGGTGACGTTGCCGGCGGCCAGTATAGCAACAACGCTGCCGTCCGGGAGGGGCAGCGCAGATGCGTCAGGAGGCGACTTTCCCAGGGTCCTCGGCCTTGCCCTGGACCTCGTTCTCTTTGGTGGGTTTCTCGGCGTCCAGAAGGCTGTCTCCTGCCGGTCCTCTGGCCAGATCACGCTTTCCATCCTCCGACAGCCCACTTGACCTATCGCCCTCAAGGACGAAAACGGCACCCGCGATCAGAAAGCACAGCAACCCCACCGTGAAGGTCACGATGTCACGCATCAGAACCCCGCTCGACGCGGCCAACGCTGGTACCCACAAGATGGCGAAGAGCCTGCCACGTTTGCGGGTCCTCTTGTCGGCCGCCATGTAGAGGCCGATCGCGACACCGGCCAGGGAGATGGCAAGCAGGAGAAGCCCGATGGCGATCAAAAATGAGTTCACCTTCCTATCCTACAGGACACTGCCCTACGTTTCACGTGAGAATCGGGATGTTTCGCGATGCAGTAGGGGCGGGATCGAAATACGCCCCTACCGCATCGCGCGCCGGTAGGCCTTCATATCGGCGAGTAAATCCTCCCAGGGGCGTGCGGGCGATTCGAGGCGGTTACCGTAGAGGGAGAGTTTGTGCACGAACTCGTGCAGGGCCGACTCCGTGTCGGAGACGCATCTGGGATCAGCGACGACGAGAACCTCCCAGTCTTCGAGCTCCTTTATGTTGTTTATCGCCTCTTTGAGGCCGGGACGATAGTAGAGCAGGAGGCCTGGGGCGTCGAGGTCCTCGTAGCGGGCGACCAGGTCGTGGCCGTTCGCATCGGCGTAGGCCACGATGGCGGCCAACTGCTCTTCCTTAGGGGGCAGCGCGCCCTCCGGGTCGGTCCTTATGTAGGATGCAGCCAGCGCCACGGGAATCCCATGATAGCATGGGCGTCGTCTGGTATGATCGGGTTCCGATCACGGACGCGTCGGGACGTGGCGCAGTCTGGTAGCGCACTCGGCTGGGGGCCGAGTGGTCGCCGGTTCAAATCCGGCCGTCCCGACTGTTTGCGGCGGAGCCTAATCCGTTGAAAGGCGAGTCTTGGACACACTCTACCTGCTTATGGGCATCATAGGGTTCTTCCTCATCATCGCGTTGTTCTTCTTCGGTGGGTTCGTCTTGCTCGACTTCCTCTGGGGCCGCCGCGGGGGAGACGTCTAGAGGGCGACCCCGTCCGGCTGCGTGATCCCCTCCCTCGAAGACCTGCGTCTGGTGGATCTGGAGTGTCTTATCCTCCACGAAGCCCACGACGAAGACCGCCTACTCCGTCTACGAAAGCGCATAGAGGACGAGGGCGAGCAGCGCAATCCCGTAATCGTCTCCCCGCACGAGGACCGCTACCTCGTCCTCGACGGCGCCCACAGGGTGCGCGCCCTCCGTGAGCTCGGCTCCCGCTTCGCTCTCGTCCAGACGGTCGAGCCGCCGGAGAAGGCCGAGGGTTGGGGCCACCTGCTCGACGGGTTGGATACGGCCGAGCTCGGCAGCATCGGGGGGATCGAAGCGTCGCAAAGCGGCGGCGACTGATCCGCTGGCCGAGGTCGAGACGGCCGACGGCACTATGTTCCTCTCGGCCACGGAGGAGGGTTTGCAAGGACGGGTGAGGGCGCTCTGGGGCCTGCAATCGCTGTACCCGAAAGGCGTCATGGTAAGGCGCGTGGAACCTGATGGTGCGTTCGTCCTCTCCGACGATGAGGTCATGATCCGCCACCTGACCTTCACCCCAGGGGAGCTCGCCGCGATCGTGGACTCGGGGGACGTTTTGCCCGCCGGTATAACCCGCTTCCGCGTGAAGGAACGGGTGCTCGGCGTGCGATACCCCCTCGAAGACATGGAGGGAGGCGACGCCGTCACGCAGAACGAGGGACTCGAAGAATTCATACGCCGACGCTGGGACGAAGACAGGGTCCGCCGCTACGGAGAGCCCGTCGTGCTCTTCGAATGAACTAGAGCATTTCGGCGCTTCGGCCTCGCGGTCTTTGTAGTCAGCACTTCTTCCCATCGCTCTACCCACGCCATCGAAGCCTCTGGTCGATGCCAAGCAAGTCGATTGCATCTAGGAGTGGGCCGCAAGCATTATTACTTATAGGCTGCTGTTTGCACGGCGGCCCATATATGCTACATTGCAATTTATCGCAGTATTCTGGGTTCTTTCGCCTTCTGGACTTCGACCGGGCGGGACCTGCGGCAACTCTGCTGCGCTGGTCGCCGGGATCGCGTTCGTTCGGACGCCTCCCTATTCGTAACGGTAGATTTGTACCCCCTTATGAGAGATAGTGGGGTAGTGATCCCGGACGACGCGGGGCACGTATAAAGACGTCACCCGGTCACACGAGCAGCATACTCGATGCTGGTCGTGCCGGGGCTTGGAGGTCTGTAATCGTGAGCGAGGCACAGGAGAACGTTACGCAGGGTAACGGGGCGAGCCGATCATTCACGTAGAGGGATGCTCCGTCGTCTTCGGGCGCAAGGCGAAGCAGGCGCTTCAGATGCGGCGTTCCGGGAAGAGCAAGGCCGAGGTGGAGATGGAGACGGGCTCCACCATCGGGGTTTACGAGGCGGAATTCGAGGTAAAGCAGGGCGAGATATTCGTGGTCATCGGGCTCTCCGGGAGCGGGAAGTCCACGCTGCTGCGGGCGATAAACCGCCTGATCGAGCCGACCGAAGGTGAGGTGCATCTCGGCGGCGAGCACGTCTCCCGGATGTCCTCCAAACAGGTCAGGGAGCTACGCCGCAGGAAGATCGGGATGGTCTTCCAGCACTTCGGCCTCCTGCCGAACCGCACCGTGCTGGACAACATCTCCTTCGGGCTGGAGATCCAGGGCGTCTCCAAAGAGAAGCGCCGCAAGAGCGCGGAGGAGACGCTCGACCTGGTCGGCCTCCAGGGCCAGGGCGAGAAGCTCATAACCGAGCTCTCCGGTGGCATGAAGCAGCGCGTCGGCCTCGCCCGGGCGCTCGCCACGGAGCAGGAGATACTCCTCATGGACGAGCCCTTCTCGGCGCTCGACCCCCTGATCCGGCGCGACATGCAGAACCTTTTCCTCTCCATCCAGGGCGAGGTACAGCGAACGGTCGTTTTCGTCACCCACGACCTCGACGAGGCCCTGACGCTCGGGCACCGCGTCGCGATCATGAAGGACGGGGAGATCGTCCAGATCGGCAGCCCCGAGGATATCCTGACCGAGCCGGCCAACGAGTACGTCGAGCGCTTCGTCGAGGACGTGGACTACGCCAAGGTCCGCACCGCCGAAAGCGTTATGGTCCAACCCGGCGAGGTGGCGTACATCAGCGAGGGCCCCACGGTCGTCCTGCGGCGGATGAGGCAGGCAGGCCTCTCCCACGTCTTCGTGCTTGACGAGGAGCGGCGGCTCATAGGCCTGTGCGAGGCCGAGGAGGTCGCCCGGCTCGCCGAGCGCGACGAGCGGCAACTGCGGCCCGCGGTGCAGGACGGGATGCCGACGGTGGGGCGCAGGACGCCGCTGCGCGAGGTGTTGCCGCTTTTCATGGATGACACGGACGCGCCCGTCGCCGTCGTCGACGAGGAAAACCGCCTCGCAGGCGTCGTCGTCCGCGGCGCGCTCATCGCCGGCCTCACCACGTACACGGACGCCCCCGACGAGGACGATGAAGACCTCAACGGGGCGGGGGCCGGCGATAGGATCGGCGTCCATCAGGTGGAGGAGTAAGAGATGCTCGCGCAGACGCAATTAATACCCAGCTTACCCATCGCCGAATGGACCAACAGCGCGGTCGGCTGGATCACCGAGACGCTCGAACCGATCACCGAGCCTCTCGACGCGCTGATCGAGGGCGCGGTGAGCGGGCTGGCGTACTGTCCTGACGGCCCCTCCCGAGTTGGTCATGATCGTCGTGTTTGCCGCCGTAGCGTTCCTCCTGGCGGGCTGGCGGGTCGCGCTGTTCACCGCCTTGGGGCTGGTGTTGATCATCAGCCTGGACCTATGGGCCTTGGCGATGCTGACCCTCTCGCTCGTCCTGGCCTCGGCGATCACGGCGATGGTTATCGGCATCCCTATCGGGATAATCGCGGCCAAGTCCAAGAGGATCGAGGCCGTCATTATGCCCGTGTTGGACACGATGCAGACCATGCCAGCCTTCGTCTACCTGGTTCCCGTCGCGCTCATCTTCAGCCTGGGCGAAACGCCGGCGCTCATCGCCACGGTCGTCTTCGCCGCGCCGCCCGCCGTCAGGCTCACGATGCTCGGCATCCATCAGGTTCCGACGGAGACCGTGGAGGCGGCGCACGCCTTCGGTTCGACGCCTTGGCAGACCTTGATGAAGGTAGAGCTTCCGCTCTCGGTCAGGTCCATCATGGCCGGGGTCAACCAGGTGATCATGCTGTCCCTCTCGATGGTGGTCATAGCCGCACTGGTTGGCGCAAGCGGGCTCGGGGAGCCGGTCTTGGTGGGGCTCGGCAACCTCGATGTCGGGGCCGCCCTCGTTGGCGGCCTCGGCATCGTGATCCTCGCGATAATCCTCGACCGCATCACGCGCGGCTTCGAGCGTAAAGACAGGATGGGTATCTCGATGATCCGCTCTCGTAAGCGGTCCAATACCGCGTCGCCTGACCCCGTCGCGGAGGGAGGATCCACGTCCAGCGGGGGGTCTGGAGGGTGAGAAAGTTCTGAGAAACATTTGGAAAGACGCGTAGAGCGTAGGAAACACCGACGTGCAGTCCAACCAAAGGGGTAGGGAGATAATGGGCAAGTTAACCAGGAAAGAGATGTTGAAGCTAAGCGGGGGCACGCTGGCGGGCGCCAGCCTTCTAGGGTTGGCAGGTTGCGGGAGCGGTGGTTCGGGCTCTTCCGCCGACAGCAAGACCCTGAACCTCGGGAGCATCGGGTGGACCGAGAACATCGCCGTCGCCAACCTGACGAAGGTGGTCTTCGAGGGAGAGATGAACTACGACTCGGTCAAGGTAGAGGGTCCACTGGAGCTCGGCCTGCTGTTCCAGGGCGTCGCCGAGGGCGATCTCCAGGCCTTCCAGGACGTCTGGTTGCCCAACCACATGACGTTCATCAACAAGCCCCAGCTCAAGCCCGACCTGGAGCTTCTCGACCCGTGGTATGAAGGCCAGACGGCCTACGGCCTCACGGCGCCGACCTACATGGGCGTCGATAGCATCGCGGACCTCACCGATGTGGACACGGACGAGATCATCGGCATCGAGCCGAGCGCGACCTTCATGCCCCAGATCAAGAACGAGGTCATCCCCGCTTACAACCTGGACATGAAGCTGGTCACCTCGAGCACGGCCGGGATGCTCTCCTCGCTGGAGAAGGCCTACAGCAACAAAGAGCCCATCGTGTTCACGGGCTGGTCGCCGCACTGGATGAACGAAGAGTACGACTTCGTCTACCTCAAAGACCCCAAGAACGCCCAGGCCTCCTGGGACAATCCCGCCAGGGTCACCGCCGTGGTCAACGCCGACCTCAAGGAAGACGATCCAGCAGCCTACGCCTTCTTCAAGACCCTCTCGCTCGACGAAGAGCAGGTCAACCAGATGGGCGTGGCGATGAGGGACGCGGGGACGGGCAAAGAGTATCAGGGCATCCGCAACTGGTACGAGGACAACAAGGACGACGTGAAGAACGCGGTAGACGCCGCCAAGAACGCGTAACGGGGCGGGTTTCTTCGCTGCACATTGAGCAGTCAGCCGGTCAGCACTTCAGCTTTTTGGCGACCGGCTGACCGCCCACCACGGGCGAGGTCCCGAGCCTTTTGCCCGGTGCCGCAGTTGAAATAGGGAGGCCGCAGCGCGCCTGCCCGCACCGTCTCTGCGGGTAGGCGCGTCCTGGTTTGTCGTGGCAGGCTGTGGGTGTTAGGGAGGTTCATTATGACTGAGGTGGGAGGGGCCGTGTCGCGTGGGCGCGGCATGAGCCGGAAGAGGTTCCTGGAGCTGGGGGGCGCCGGGCTTGCGGGCGTGGCAATGCTCGGGACCGGGTGCGGCGGCGGCGAACAGACTGGTCCGGTCGGAATCACGTTCACCTTCGGGCCTGACGCTTCGGGTAGCCTGCAGGGGCTCATAGACAAGTTCAACGAGGAACACAAAGGCGAGATCAAGGTTACGTGGCGAACCACCGCCGCCGCGAGCGACGACTACTTCGAGCAGATAAAAACCCAGTTGCAGTCGGGACAGGCCACGGCGGACGTGATCGGGGGCGACGTCATCTGGCCGGCCCAGTTCGCCGCCCAGGGCTACGTCCTCGACCTCTCCGACCGCGTTACCCCGGAGATGAAGCGCAAGAACCTGGAGGGTCCCGTAAAGGCCACGGAGTACGACGGCAAGACCTGGGCAGTACCGTGGTTCACCGACGCCGGGATGTTCTACTACAGGAAAGACCTGTTGGAGAAGAGCGGCTTTTCCAGGCCTCCTGAGACCTGGGACGAGATGAAGCGGATGGTAGATAAGGTAACGTCCGATTCGGGAACGAAGTACGGCTACGTGTTTCAGGGGGCGCAGGACGAGGGTGGCGTCGTCGATGGCCTCGAGCACGTATGGAACGCCGGAGGGGACGTGTTGAGTGGCGATGAGGTCATCATCGACAGCCCCGAGTCGACCGAGGGCTTGCAGCTCAGGCGGTCTATGATCTCCGGCGGCATAGCCCCCGAGGCCTCAGCCAACTACACCACGCAGGAGTCGCAGGCCATCTTTACCAACGGGGACGCCGTTTTTATGCGCAACTGGACCTTCGTCTATGCGCTGCTCGCAAGCCCCGAGACCTCGAAGGTCAGGCCGGAGCAGGTGGGCATCTCCGCCATCCCCGTCTCCGAAGCGGGCAAAGAGAGTTTCTCCGGCCTCGGAGGGTGGAACTTTCTGGTCAACGCGGCCTCCGAAGATAAGCTCGATGAGATATGGACCTTCATCGAGTTCATGTCGCAGGCCGAATCCCAGAAGACGTTCGCGCTCGAGAGCGCGCGCCTGCCCACCCTGAAGGCTTTGTACGAGGACGAAGAAGTGCAGAAGAAGGTTCCGATCGCCGCCCTAGGCAAGCAGGCGCTGCAGAACGCGAGGCCACGCCCCATCTCGCCCTACTACTCGGACATGTCGCTCGTGATGGCCGAGTACTTCAACGAGGCCGTGGGGGGCAGCGTGCCGGTCGAAGAGGCCCTGCGGAGCATGCAGGGTGAGCTGCAGAACATAGTCGACCAGGTCTAGAGCGTTCAGCAAGAGGCCAAAAGCGGATGGCTGACCGCTGACAGCCGAAAGCCGACCGCGCGGTTCTCGGGAAGTTCCCGAAAACCGCTGCGGACGATACAAAACGTTACACCTATGTGCTACGCTGCGGCGGTGGCAGAGAGCGGCGGACCCGATCGGCGGACGATGAGTTTCGGTCCAGGGTGGGGGCTACTTCGTTTTCCGGGACGCCACACCTATTCTGGTACTACTCGCGTAAGTGCGGAGGTGGAGCTTTGACGGCCACGGTCGTCCTCGGATTGGCCTGGGGGGATGAGGGCAAGGGCAGGGTGTGTGACTCGCTGGCGTCGGACGTCGGCTACGTCTCGCGCTACTCCGGCGGCAACAACGCTGGCCACACCGTCAGGGTGGGGGAAGAGGAGTTCAAGCTGCACCTCGTGCCTTCCGGGATCGTGCGCGAGGGCGTGGTCTGCACCATCGGCAACGGGGTCGTCGTAAACCCTGAAGTGCTTGTCGAGGAGGTCGAGGCCCTCGAAGAGCGGGGCCTCAACGTCAGGGACCGTCTCAAGGTGGATGGGCGGGCGCACCTCATCATGCCTTACCACATCGCGCTCGACTCGCACCGTGAGATCGCGCTCGGCGAGGCCAGGATAGGAACTACGAACCGCGGTATAGGCCCCGCTTACGAAGACAAGGTCGCCCGCTCCGGGATACGCGTCCAGGACATCTTCGACGAAGGCATCCTGAAGACCAAGCTCAAGGCAGCCCTCAGGGAGAAGAACGCGATCTTCGAGAACGTCTATGGTGAGGATCACTACGACGTCTCGGAGGTCGCCTCCTATCTTCTCTCGTTCAGGGAGTTTATAGAGCCGATGGTCGCAGACACCGGAACGCTCTTGCGGGAGGCGCTCGAAAACAGGGAGCGCGTGCTGCTCGAAGGGGGGCAGGCGACGCTCCTGGACAACGACCACGGCACCTATCCGTTCGTCACATCATCCAATCCAACTGTCGGGGGCGCCGTCGTCGGTTCGGGCATCCCCGCACGGCACCTGGAGTACGTCGTGGGGGTCACAAAAGCTTATACTACTAGGGTCGGAGACGGGCCGATGCCAACGGAGCTCTTCGACGAGACCGGCGAGATTATACGGAGCGTCGGCCGCGAGTACGGCACGACCACGGGCCGCAGCAGGAGGGTTGGGTGGTTGGATCTGCCGGCCATCAAGTGGGCAGCCTCGCTCAACGGGATCACCCACGTAGCCATCACGCTGCTCGACGTGCTCTCGGCGGTCGACGAGATAAACATCTGCGTCGGCTACGAGATAGACGGCGAGCCCGTTACCGGCTACCCGATGAACCAGACCGATCTGCACCACGCAAAGCCGGTTTACAAGGCGGTGCCCGGTTGGGGCGAGGACATAACGTGGTGCAGGATGAGGGGGGATCTCCCGGGCGCGGCGCAGGACTTCGTCGGGTTCGTGGAGGCCGAGGTCGGGGCTCCTTTGTGCATGATCAGCGTCGGTCCCGAGCGGGACCAGGCGATCGTCGAGAGGATCGGGGTCTAGAGTCGTGGGGGCCCCTTAAGTGAAGGTGCTCGTAGTAGGGAGCGGCGGGCGAGAACACGCGCTGGTGGAGGCCCTGGCCGCGAGCCCCATGGCGCCCGCGATGTACGCGGCCCCCGGTAACCCCGGCATCTCGCGCATAGCCGAGACGGTAGACATTCCCGTGGACGACCTCGTCGCGCTCAGGGACTTCGCCGCCGACAACGGGATAGATCTTACCGTCGTCGGCCCCGAGTCGCCGCTTATCGGGGGTATCTCCGAGGCTTTCTGGGAGGCCGGCCTGAAGGTCTTCGGTCCCTCACGGGCCGCAGCCCGCATCGAGGGCTCGAAGGTCTTCGCCAAGGAATTGATGCGCCACGCCGGCGTGCCGACCGCCCACTTCGAGGCTTTCGACCGCGAGGCTGCCGCCCTCGCCTACCTGCACGCGCACTCGGACTACCCGGTAGTCGTGAAGGCCGATGGAGCCGCCGCAGGGAAGGGCGTCACCATGGCCCATACGCGTGACGAGGCCGAGGAGGCCGTAAGGGCCTCTTTCGCAGGCAAGTTCGGGGCTGCGGGGGAGAGGATCCTCATCGAGGAGTGCCTGGAGGGGAGGGAGGCCTCCGTCTTCGTAGTCACCGATGGACAGGACATCCTGCCCTTCCTGCCGGCCCAGGACTACAAGCGGGCATACGACGGTGACGAAGGGCCGAACACGGGGGGAATGGGGTCATACTCGCCTATCCTGTGGATGGAGCCGTCGACGTACGCGGTCATACTCGAAGAGATAATACGCCCGACCATCCACCAGCTGGCCCTGATCGGGGCCCCCTACACCGGCCTCCTCTACGCCGGCGTGATGGTCACCGAGACGGGGCCGAAGGCGCTTGAGTTCAACTGCCGCTTCGGGGACCCCGAGACGCAGGTGATCCTTCCTCGCCTCGGCTCCGACCTGCTCGAGTTGATGCTGGCCGCCGGCAACGAGGATTTGGCGGGTCGCGAGGTCGTGTGGTCGGCGGATAAGGCCGTCTGCGTCGTGCTCGCCTCGGAAGGCTACCCCGACTCTTCGTCCTCGGGGGATGGGATCTCCGGCCTCGAAAACATCCCCGCCGGGGTCTACGTATACCACGCCGCCACCGAAGAACGCGACACCCGCTTCTACACCGCAGGCGGCAGGGTCCTGAACGTCGTCGGGACCGGACCGACCTTTATCGAGGCGCGGGCCCGCGCTTACGCTGCAGTGGAGCAGATCCACTTCGAAGGCATGCAATACCGCACGGATATAGCCCTGGAAGCGATAGAGCTGGAGGACCTTTGAGCCCGAGCGTTGGAATTCTGGTCGGAAGCGAGTCGGACCTCCCGGTCCTCGAAAAGTGCACGGCCCGCCTCGACGGGTACGGCATCGAATACGAGCTTGAGGTACGCTCCGCCCACCGCAACCCCCAGGGCGTCTCGGAGTACGCCGGCACGGCACGCGAACGCGGCCTTAAGGTAATAATCTGCGCCGCCGGCATGGCCGCGCATCTGGCAGGAGCTGTGGCCGCACGCACTAACCTGCCCGTGATCGGGATTCCCGTAGCCTCTGGCGCACTCAGCGGCTTCGACGCCCTGCTCTCCACGGTCCAGATGCCGTCGGGCGTTCCCGTCGCCACCGTCGCCGTCAACGGCGCCGCCAACGCCGGTGTTCTGGCGGCCCAGATCCTCGCACTCTCAGACCCCGATCTGGCCGATAGGATGGAGGGGTAACGAACCCCGCGGCCACAGCGAGACGGAGGACGCCGGAAGCGTGATCGAACGCTACATACTTCCGGAGATAGGGGCGGTCTGGACCGAGGAGGCCAAGTACCGGGCCTGGCTCGAGGTCGAGCTCGCGGTATGCCTGGCAAGGGCCGAACTGGGTGAGATCCCTATGCAAGAAGTAGAGGAACTGGCCGACAAAGCAAACTTCACCGTCGAGCGTATTCATGAGATAGAAAGGGAGACGAACCACGACGTAATCGCCTTCGTCACCAACGTCTCCGAGTACGCCGGTGACGTCTCCCGCCACTTCCACTTCGGCCTCACGAGCTCGGACGTGCTCGATACCGCCGGTGCATTGCAGCTTCGGGACGCTTTGGACTTGATCCAATCCGAGGCGAAGCTACTGGCGCTTTTGCTGGCGGATATGGCCCTGGATCACCGCGACACCGTGATGGTCGGACGGACGCACGGGGTGCACGCGGAGCCTACGACGCTGGGGCACAAGCTGGCCGTGTGGGCCTTCGAGATGGAAAGGAACCTCGACCGGCTCTCCCATGCCAGGGAGGTCGCCTCGGTCGGTAAGATCTCCGGGGCCGTCGGGACGTACGCGAACGTCGACCCGAAGGTCGAAGCCATTACCTGTGGGGAGCTCGGGCTCTCCTCGTCGCCAGCCTCGACCCAGGTCGTGCAGCGCGACAGGCACGCCGAGGTACTCTCCGCGCTCGCCATCCTGGGTTCGACGATGGAGAAAGTAGCGGTGGAAATCCGGGGCGCACAGCGCACGGAGGTGCGTGAGCTTGCCGAGCCTTTCGGACGCGGGCAGAAAGGCTCTTCGGCGATGCCCCACAAGCGGAACCCGATCCTGGCCGAGCGCCTCTGTGGCATGGCCCGCATCCTGCGCGCGAACGCCTCGGTTGGCTTCGAGAACAACGCCCTGTGGCAGGAGCGGGACATCTCCCATTCTTCGGCGGAGCGCGTCGTCCTGCCCGACTCCACGATCCTCGCCTTCTACATGCTGCGCACCACCTCGCGTATCTTGCGCGGTCTCCAGGTAGACAAAGAACGAATGCTAGAGAACATGAACAGCGGGGGAGGTATCGTCTACTCTGGCCGCGTCCTACTCGCGCTCGTCGAGGGCGGCATGACCCGCGACGATGCGTACGCGATCGTGCAGGGTGCAGCGATGCGAGCCTGGGAAGGCGACGAGGGTTTCAGAGAGCTGCTGGAGAGGAACGAAGACGTAAGGGCGCGTCTAGGCGACGAACTAGAAGATCTCTTCGACCCTCGTTACGCGCTGCGAAATCTGGACGTAGTTTTTGGACGGGTCGAAGAACTGAAAGGAAGGTTGGAGGATGGCTGAAGAGCTGCTATACGAGGGCAAGGCTAAGAAGGTCTTCACCATGGACGACGAAGACGTTCTTCTGCACCGCTACAAAGACGATGCCACGGCGTTCAACGCCCAAAAGCGCGGGTCGTGGAAGGACAAGGGCAAGACAAACGCGACGATGAGCGCGGCGATCTTCGCCTATCTGGAGACGCATGGCGTCCCCACCCACTTTGTCGAGCAGATCGACGACACTTCTATCAAAACCAAGAAGCTGGACATGCTGCCGGTCGAGGTTGTGGTCCGCAACGTCGCCGCTGGCTCTCTGAGCAGGCTGCTCGGCTTCGAGGAGGGCCGCAAGCTCAAGGCCCCGATAGTCGAGCTGTGCTACAAGGACGACGATCTCGGCGATCCGCTACTCAACTGGTACCACTTCAGGGAGCTAGGCGTCGCCGACGAAGACCTCGAGTTCTGCGAGGAGCTGGGCCTCAAGGTCAACGAGACCCTCGCACCCTTCTTCGACGAGCGCGGAATCACGCTCGTGGACTTCAAGATCGAGGCGGGGCGGGATTCGGAGGGCAACCTCATGCTCGCCGATGAGATCTCCCCAGACACCTGCCGGTTCTGGGACAAGGAGACCGGCGAGAAGCTTGACAAAGACCGCTTCCGCAACGACATGGGTGGCGTCGAAGAGGCCTACGCGGAGATGCTCAGGCGCGTCACGGAGATCACGCAGAGGGGCGCGGTGGATTGAACATTCGCGTCCTCGTCCGTCCCAAGGCCGGTATCCTCGACCCGCAAGGCGAGGCGGTGAGGAGCGCGCTTCCTGCGCTTGGTTTCGAGGGCGTCAGGACCGTGCATGTTGGGAGGTTGATCGAGATGGAGGTCGAGAGCGCAGACGAGGTCGACTCGATGTGCCGGCGTCTCCTCTCCAACCCGACGATAGAAGAGTACGAGTGGGAGGTCGTCTCTTGAGGATAGGCGTCACGGTCTTTCCAGGCTCCAACTGCGACCGCGACGCATTGTATGGTGTGGACCGTATGGGCGCCGAGGCGATCGAACTGTGGCACGCGGACCCTGACCTCAAGAGTGTAGATGCCGTCATCGTACCCGGAGGTTTCTCTTACGGCGATTATCTGCGTCCCGGCGCCATCGCGCGCTTCGCGAAGGTCATGGCCCCACTCGAAGGGTTCGCGAACGACGGGGGACCCGTGCTCGGTGTGTGTAACGGCTTCCAGGTTCTGACCGAGGCGCATCTGCTGCCCGGTGCCCTTCTGCGCAACACGCACATGCGCTTCGTGTGCGACCGCGTCAGGGTGCGGGTCGAAACCCTGGACACGCCGTGGACCGCGGGCTGTGATCCCGGGGAGGAGTTGACCCTGCCCGTCGCCCACAACGAAGGAAACTACTTCGCCGACGCGGAGACGCTCATGCGTCTGGAAGACGAAGAACGCGTCGTGCTGCGCTACATCGAGAACCCCAACGGCTCGGCCAACGACATCGCCGGCGTCTGCAACGAGGGCCGCAACGTCGTCGGCGTAATGCCGCACCCCGAAAGGGTGTCTGACCCCGCCCTCGGCTCGGACGAGGGACTCAGGATACTGCGATCCGTGCTCGTTGGGGCTGGGGTCTGAACATCCAGGAGACATACATCTCTTTAGGGCTCTCGGACTTCGAGTACGACCGTATTTTGGAGCTGATGGGTCGGGCGCCGAACTTTCTGGAGCTCTCGCTGTTCTCGGTGATGTGGAGCGAGCACTGCGGCTACAAGAACTCGCGCCCGCTCCTGAAGCGCTTCCCGAACGAGGGGGAGCGGGTCGTGCAGGGGCCCGGGGAGAACGCCGGCGTCGTCGAGGTGGGGGATGGGTGGGCGCTCGCCTTCAAGATGGAAAGCCACAATCACCCTTCGGCGGTGGAGCCTTACGAGGGGGCGGCGACGGGGGTTGGTGGCATTATCCGCGACATCCTGGCGATGGGCGCCCGTCCCGTGGCACTACTCGACTCACTCCGGTTCGGGCCGCTGGATGAGGAGCGGAGCCGTTACCTTTTCAGGGAGGTCGTGCGCGGCATCGGGGGATACGGTAACGCCGTCGGGGTGCCGACCGTCGGCGGCGAGGTCGAGTTCGCTGGGGCCTACTCCGGCAACCCGCTGGTCAACGCGATGTGCGTTGGCCTGATCCGTACGGAAGACCTCATGAGTGCGAGCGCAACGGGTGAAGGCAATCTAGTCGTGTTGCTCGGTTCGAAGACCGGGCGCGACGGCATCCACGGGGCGACCTTCGCCTCCGACGAGCTCACCGAGGAGTCCGAGTCCAAGAGGTCCAACGTGCAGGTCGGCGACCCGTTCTGCGAGAAGATGGTCATCGAGTGTTGCTTGAAATTGCTCGATGAAGGTTTGTTCGTCTCGCTCCAGGACCTCGGGGCGGCCGGCATCACGTCGTCTGCATCGGAGATGGCCGCGAAAGGCGGGGTTGGCATCGAGATCGAGGCCGACAAAGTGCCCCTGCGCGAGAGCGGGATGGAACCGTGGGAAATTATGATCTCCGAGTCCCAGGAACGGATGCTCGCCGTCGTAGAACCCGAGAAAGTCGAAGAGGTTCTACGTCTAGCCGAGCGCTACGAGCTCGTAGGCGCGGTCGTAGGCCGCGTCGCAGGGCACGGCGATCTGCGCGTTCTCCACGACGGAGAAATAGTCGGCACCGTCCCCGCCGAACACCTTGCAGACGCCCCCGTCTACGAGCGCGAGGTGGTACGTCCACGGTATCTTGACGAAGTACAACAATTGGACGTAGACCAAATTCCCGAGCCTGAGGATTACAATGCCGCACTCCTACAGATGCTCGGGCATCCGAACCAGCGTTCGCGGCGTCCGATCTTTGCCCAGTACGACCATCAGGTCGGCACGGATACCGTGGTCTTGCCTGGTGCGGACGCTGCGGTCATGAGGATCAAAGGCACTCAGCTTGGCTTCGCCGCTACCACCGACGGCCGCGGCCGCCACTGCTACCTCGATCCGCGCGGAGGCGGAGCCGCGACGGTCGCCGAGGCGTACAGGAACCTCTCGTGTGTGGGTGCTGAGCCGGTAGCCGTCACAGACTGCCTCAACTTTGGCAGCCCCGAGAAGCCCGACGGCTACTACCAGCTCGCAGAGTGTATCGAGGGAATGTCCGAGGCGTGCGAGGTCTTCAAGACGCCGGTCGTGAGCGGCAATGTCAGCCTGTACAACGAGACGGACCGTGGCGCCATCTATCCTACCCCAACGGTCGGGATGGTAGGCGTTTTGAAGGAGGTAAACCATCATGCTACGCCCGCCTTCAAGCGTGACGGGGACATGGTAGTCGTGATCGGCGCTTTCTCCGACCTCTCCCGGTCTACTGAGGATTCGACCCTCGCGGGTTCAACCTATCTCGAGATAGTTCATGGTAAGGTAGCCGGCCGACCGCCTGTGCCGGATCTCCCGGCCGAGAAGCTGGCCGCAGATCTCGTGCGTGGAATGGTCTCATCCGGGCTGGCGGATACAGTGCATGACCTCTCCAGTGGTGGAGAGATTGTGGCACTCGCCAAGATGGCGCTCGCCGGCGGCATCGGATTCGAGTACGAAGAACTTGAGATCGAGAGCTTACGAAACGACGGTATCCTTCTCCAAGCGCTCTTCGGCGAACTGGGTGCAGGTTTCCTCGTCTCCGTTCCAGAGGCTCGGTGGACCGAGCTTGAGGATGCCTTGGACTGTTACGAAGAAGGCAAGCCAGGCATCGGATACGATGTGGTGGGGCGCACTGGTGGGAACAGGTTCAAAGTCGGGGACCTGATCGACGTGAGCCTCGACGAGCTGAGGGAAGCATACGAGCTGGACCTTTTCGAGGCGCACGCCCCGGAAGGCGGACACATTGGCTAGCGTGGAGAAGATCAGCATCGCTCAGAAGCTCTCGCTGTTCGACGAGCACTGGAGTCCGAAGATAGTCGGCGAACTGAACGGCCAGCACGTCAAGCTGGTGAAGCTACTCGGTGAGTTCGTCTGGCACCACCACGACGGTGAGGACGAGATGTTCCTCGTGATAGACGGCCGCTTCAAGATGGAGTTCCGGGACCGTGGAGTCTGGATAGAAGCGGGGGAGTTTATCGTGGTGCCACGCGGAGTCGAGCACAGGCCTTTCGCCGAGAACGAGGTTAGCGTTATGCTCTTCGAGCCTGCGTCTACGCTGAACACGGGCAACGTGACGGATGGGATGACGGTCGCCGAGTTGGACAGGATCTGAACCCGGAAGGTGGGTGCTCTCGACGTGGATTACCTGGACACGGAAGGCAAGCCGAAGGAGGCGTGCGGCGTCTTCGGGCTCTATTCCCGAGAGCTCGAGGGAGAGCTGGCCCAGCGCACGTACTTTGGGCTCTACGCCCTCCAGCACCGCGGCCAGGAGTCGGCCGGCATCGCTGTCTCCGACGGCGAGCGCACGACGGCGATGCGCGACATGGGCCTCGTCTCTCAGGTCTTCGACGGCCCGCGCCTCGCCGCCCTCGAAACCGGGCACCTGGCGCTGGGCCACGTCCGCTACTCGACGACGGGGTCAGCCTCCTGGGAGAACGCCCAGCCCGAGTTCGGCGGACGCGGCGACGTGAACGTGGCCGTCGCCCACAACGGCAACCTGGTAAACGCCGGGACGCTGCGTGATGGCCTGGCCGAGGACGGCTTCAGGTTCTACTCGACATCGGACACAACATACATTGCGGCGGCTGCCGTGAGGGAGTTGGAGCGGGGGCGTTCGGTCGGAGAAGCTGTGCGGGCGGCGATGCACCACTTCGAAGGCGCCTACTCTGTGGCCATGATCTTCAGGGACAAGCTCGTCGCCTTTCGCGACCCCCACGGCTTCCGTCCCCTTTCGATCGGCGAGGTCGATGGCGGTTACGCCGTCTCCAGCGAGACCTGCGGGCTGGACATTATCGGGGCGAAGTTCCTGCGCGACGTGGAGCCCGGCGAGGTCGTCGTGATAGACGATGAAGGCCTGACGAGCTACAGGGCGGAGACCCCGCGTCGCGCATTGTGCGTCTTCGAGTACGTGTACTTCGCCCGGCCCGACTCGCGCTTCGACGGGCGCGAGGTTGCCGACTCCAGGCACAGGATGGGCGAGCTGCTAGCAGAGGAGGCCCCGGCCGAGGCCGACGTCGTGATACCCGTTCCCGACTCGGGGATGATGGCGGCGATCGGCTACTCGCAGCAGAGCGGAATACCTTACGCAGAAGGCCTCATAAAGAACCGCTACGTCGGCAGGACCTTTATCCAGCCGACGGACGGGATGCGCCAGCTCGGCCTAAGGCTCAAGCTAAACCCCCTGCCGAGCGTGATCGAAGGAAACAGGATCGTCGTCGTGGACGATTCTATCGTTCGGGGCAACACAAGCCGCAAGCTGGTCGAGTTGCTCTTCGAGGTCGGCGCTACCGAGGTGCACTTCAGGGTGTCTTCGCCCCCGATCACGGGTCCGTGCTACTACGGCATCGACATGGATAGCCCGGATCAACTCGTCGGAGCGAACCTGACGATCGAGGAGATAAGGGCCCAGATCGGGGCTACTACCCTTGCCTACCTCTCGACCGACGCGATGGTCGCCGCGACCGAGCAACCCAAAGACCGCCTCTGCCGCGCCTGCTTCGACGGCGACTACCCGATCACTGGCACGACGAGCAAGTTCGCCCTCGAGAACAAGACCCACTACGCCACGACCAGGGACGGATGATCTCTTCCCCGCCTGCCGGAGAGATCAGTCCAGAGATCCAAACCGTCACCGCCTGGCACGAGGCCCTGAACTCAGGAGACGTGGACCTCCTCGTCGAGCTCTCGCACCCCGACGTGGGAATCGGTGGCCCCAGGGGCTCAGGCCACGGCGCGCGGCTCCTGCGAGAATGGGTGGACCGCGCCAACATCCACCTCGAACCAGCACGCGTCTTCCACGAGGCTAACATGGTGGTCGTGGAGCAGATGGCGGAGTGGCAGGCGGGCGGCGAACAGACCGTTGCCTCCTTGTTCGTCGTTCGCGAGGGGCTGGTCGCGAGCGTGGTGCGCTATCCTGACCTCGCCGAAGCCCTGCGCGCGTCGGGCCTCGACTGGTCGCATGAGAGGAACACCGTTGCCTGAAAAACGGGGCGGCTACGAGGCCGCTGGGGTCTCTATCGAGCGCGGCGAGCAGACGGTCGATCTCATGCGCTCCTCCGTTGAGGAGACCCACGGTCCCGAGGTGCTTGGTGCGCCCGGCGGGTTCGCAGGCCTCTACGCCCTCGCCGGCTACAGAGACCCTGTCCTCTCTTCGACCATCGACGGTGTCGGCACGAAAGTCCTCGTCGCAAAGGAGATGGGAAGCTACGTCTCTTTAGGCACGGACATCGTCAACCACTGCGCCAACGACGTGCTCGCCACGGGTGCTCGTCCTCTCTTCTTCCTCGACTACATCGGGAGTGGGCGCCTTGAATCGGAGGCCATCGCCGGCATAGTCCGCGGCGCGGCGGAGGCGTGCGGCCGTCTAGGTATCGCCCTCATCGGCGGTGAGACGGCGGAGATGCCAGGTCTCTACCATAGAGGAGACTTCGAGATCGTCGGCGTGTGCGTTGGCGCTTGCGAAAGGGACGAGGTACTCAGCGGCGAAGCGGTTCGTCCAGGCGACATCGTGCTCGGCCTGGCTTCGAGCGGGTTGCACACCAACGGCTACACGCTGGCGCGTAAGGTACTCGAGGACAACGGAATCTCTTATTCGGAGGCTCCTGAGAGTTTGGACAGGACCGTCGGTGAAGTCTATCTCGAGCCGCACCGGGCTTACGTGCGGGAGGTTGAAGCCTTACGCCGTGCGGTCGAAGTGCGGGGAATGGCGCATGTGACCGGGGGAGGACTCGTGGGGAACCTTCCGCGCTCGCTCGGTGGGTTCGGGGCGCGGCTCGATGCGGGCTCGTGGGAGGAGCCGGCGGCCTTCAGGCTCATACGCTCCCTAGGAGGCGTGCCCGAGGATGAGATGCGCAGGGTGTTCAACCTCGGCGTCGGCTTCTGCGCCGTCGTCCCGCCGGAAGAGGTAGATAAGGGGCTCGAAGCACTGCATGGGGCGGGTCAACCTGCCTGGCGCATAGGAGAGGTCATCGACGACGGAGGAGGCATCGAGTTTGCCTGAGCAGTTGCTAGAGGGCTCGCGCTTCGCCGTGCTCGCGTCGGGTTCGGGGACGAACCTGCAGGCTTTGCTCGACGCTTATCCAAAGAACCTCGTGGTGGTAGCGGGCGACAACAAGGAGGCGTTCGCCTTCGAGCGGGCGCGGCGGGTTGGAGTGCCCGTCGAGCACGTCGACCCTGCTGGGTTCGCAAGCAAGCAAGCCTTCGACAAAGAACTCGCGGCCAGGATCTCAGCCCACGATGTGGGCCTCGTGGTGGGCGCAGGGTACATGCGGATACTGTCGCCGGTCTTCCTCGACTGTTTCCCCGCCGTGCTGAACGTCCATCCCTCGCTTCTGCCCGAGTTCCGTGGGCTCCGCGCCGTGGAACGTGCGCTGGAAGCGGGTGCAGGTGAGACGGGGGTGACGGTCCACTTCATGGTCGAAGAAGTAGACGCAGGGCCGGTTGTAGCGCAGGAGAGGGTAAAGATCTTGCCCGAGGACTCGAAAGAGATGTTGCTAGAGCGGCTGCATCCTGTCGAGCACAGGTTGCTAGTGAGGGCGGTCGCCGACTATTTCTTGGGGAGGGTGCAGGTATGAAGCGGAGGGCGCTGGTCTCGGTCTCGGACAAGCGGGGGATCGAGGACTTCGCACGGCGGCTCTCGGAACTTGGGTTCGAGATCATCTCGACCGGAGGCACCGCAAAGGCGCTCTCACAAGCCGGGATCGAGGTCGTCCCCGTCTCCGAGGTAACGGGCGCGCCTGAGATACTCGGCGGCAGGGTCAAGACGTTGCACCCGAAGATCCACGGCGGCATCCTGGCCGACCTGGAAGACCCCGACCACGTGCAACAGCTCGTCGAGCAGGACATCGGCCCGATAGACCTGGTCTGCATCAACCTCTACCCTTTTGAGGAGACCGTCGCCGGCGGCGCCGCCGAAAAGGAGGCCATCGAGCAGATAGATATTGGTGGGCCCGCCATGCTTCGCGCCGCGGCCAAGAACTTCGGGTCCGTGACGGTCGTCCCCTCGTCCGAGTTCTACGATGAGATCTTATCGGAGCTCGAAAACGAGGGCCAGGCCTCCGAAAGTACGCGTAGGCGCCTGGCGCTCGCGGCGTTCACTCGGACCGCCGAGTACGACGCGGGGATCTCGGCCTGGCTCGGTGAGCAGGTCGAGGGAGGAACTGAATCATCTGAGAAATTTCCGGAGCGCAGGACCGTCGACTACGAGCGGGTCTCGACGCTGCGTTACGGGGAGAACCCACACCAGGCGGCGGCGTACTACGCTGAGGCGGGCACGGAGCACCTGCTCTCCGGCGTGGAGATGTTGCAGGGGCGTGAGATCTCCTTCAACAACCTCTACGACCTCGACGCCGCACGTACCCTCCTCGCCGACCTTGGAGGTTCTGCCGCCGTTATCGTCAAGCACGCCAACCCGTGCGGCGCCGCGGTGGGGGAGTCGACCGCTGACGCATACCGTAAGGCGCTCGCGTCGGACCCTCAGTCTGCGTTCGGGGGCATCGTGGCTTTGGGTGGCGAGGTAGACGGCGAGCTCGCCGCCGAAATATCCAGGGTGTTCACTGAGATACTCGTCGCGCCCGGCTTTACCGAAGAAGCCAGAGAGATCCTGTCGTCCAAGCCAAACATGAGGGTGCTCGTCGCAGGACGGATAGATCGTCCCGCGCTCTCAGCCAAACAGGTAACGGGCGGCATTCTGTTGCAAGATACAGACACCGTCGAGGACGATTCCGGGTACAGGGTAGTCACCGAAGTGAAGCCTTCGCCGCAACAGATGGAGGACCTGCATTTCGTCTGGTGCGTGGCCTGCGTGGTCAAGAGCAACGCGATCGTCCTCGCCAGGGACGGGGCCACGGTCGGCGTAGGAGCGGGCCAGATGAGCCGGGTCGACTCCTCGGAGATAGCGGTCAAGAAGGCGGGCGAGAGGGCGCGCGGGGCCGTCGCTGCGAGCGACGCCTTCTTTCCTTTCGCCGACGGTGTGGAGGCGCTAGCCGAGGCTGGTACAAGCGCCGTGATCCAACCCGGAGGCTCCGTGCGCGACGACGAGGTCATCGAGGCCGCCGACCGTCACGGGCTCGCGATGGTCTTCACCGGACGGCGTCATTTCCTTCACTAGAGAGCCTTTCTAAGGGTCGAAGACGAGGCGGGTTTCGGGTAAACTCTTCAGAGAGCCTGGGCCAGTAGCTCAGTGGCAGAGCAGGGGACTTTTAATCCTCGTGTCGTAGGTTCGATCCCTACCTGGCTCACGTTTTCGACGGTGACGGATCCCCGCCTTACCCAGGGACGATCTGCTAAACTTTCCGAGGCGGGCCCGGCCCGCGGCTCGTGAGCCCCCATCGTCTAGAGGCCCAGGACACCGCCCTTTCAAGGCGGCGGCACGGGTTCGAATCCCGTTGGGGGCACAGCTTCGGGCGATTAGCTCAGGGGTAGAGCGCCTCCCTTACAAGGAGGAGGTCGCTGGTTCGAACCCAGCATCGCCCACTCGGGAAAAGCGGCGTTTTGCAGGTAAAACGTAGTAGAAAAAACCGGACTAGAGATCGCTCCCGCCCGGTTTGATACCACGCTGATACCACCAGCAGCTACCGGAGGGCTGCATCAACGGATCGGTATCTAAGAAGGCAAGTCCACTATTCTTCAAGACCCTGTACGGACTGCCAGCCGTTATCCCACGGACGACCCAATTGAGAAGCGCACGACACTACGCGAGTGCCAAGCCGTTGAGTAACTCCTCCATTGCATCGGACGGGAGGGGCTCGGAGAAGAAGCGTCCCTGCGCCAAGTCGCATTCCATCGTACGCAACCTTTCGAGTTGTCCGGCCCGCTCCACCCCCTCGGCGATGACCTCTATGCCGAGGGCATGGGCCAGACCGATCATGCCCGAAACTAGCGCGGCGGCACCGGCCTCTGTCTCCAGATCACCCACGAAGGAGCGATCGATCTTGAGGCGGTCGACGGGAAAGCGTTCGAGGTAGGAGAGCGAGGAGTAACCCGTACCGAAGTCGTCTATCGCGAGACGCACGCCAAGGACCTTCAGATCTTCGAGAGTGGATATGGTCGCCAGTGCGTTGCCCATGGCCGTGCTCTCCGTGATCTCAAGTTGCAGGCATGCGGGATCTAGCCCCGTCTCCTTCAAGATCCGAGAGACGCTCTGCGCAAGATCTGGTTCCCGGAACTGCCTCCCCGAGAGGTTTACGCTGACGAAGTGCGGCGTGTCCGTGACGGAGTTTTCTTGCCATTCCCTGGTTTGGCGGCACGCTTGCTCGAGCATCGCCTTACCTATTGGGACGATGAGTCCTGTCTCTTCGGCGAGCGGGACGAACTCCCCGGGGAGCAGCCAGCCGCGTTCCGGGTGCTCCCAACGGACCAGCGCCTCTGTCCCTACTATCTGCGGTTCTCGGGGTGCTTTGGTAGCGACTATGGCCCTGCTCCCCTTCGATCGCAGGGATCTTTGCAGGTCCGCGTCGAGCAGCATTTGGGGTTGATAGTGGATCCTCAACTCGCCCTTCTCCAGGGCTCGTCTTAGGTCGTGCTCCATCTCCAGTCGTTCGAGGGCGGTCGTGTTCATCTCCTCCTCGAAAACGGCGTGGCGGGCCTTGCCGGACTGTTTGGCCCTGTACATCGCCATGTCCGCTTTGCGCAAGAGGTCGTCCGCGTTCTTCCCATTCACCGGCTTGGTAGCAACGGTGTCGCTTATCGCGATGCCGATACTCGCGGTAATTACAAGTTTCCGCCCACTAAGTGCGAAGGGCTTGCGAAATTGCTCGAGTAACCGCTCGGCGATGCGAATTGCGTGGGATGCGGTAGTGCCTTCGAGCAGGAAGACGAATTCGTCGCCGCCAAGCCGCGCGACTGTGTCCTCGGGCCTTAGAAGCGCCCTCATCCGCTTGCTCGCGGCGACGAGCAACCTGTCGCCGGCCTTGTGTCCGAGCGAGTCGTTTATGACCTTGAAATTGTCGAGGTCCATGAATAGCACGGCGACTTGGCTTCCTCGACGTTTGGCTCTTGTGAGAGCTTGGCGCAGGCGGTCCGAGAACAACGTTCTGTTTGGCAGCTCGGTCAACGGATCGTGCAGCGCTTGGCGCTGGAGTTTCTCCTCTAGACGCTTGCGCTCGGTCATGTCGTGGACGATCACGCACAAAGCCTCACCGTTCCCGTAGGAGATCACGCTAGAGCTAACCTCGACATCTACGAGCGACTCGTCCTTCCTGCGGTGGCGCCGCTCGCCGATGAAGAGGACCCCGTTTTCCAGGATCTTCTCCACGTAACGGTCGATGGTCTCGCGGTCGCGTGCGACGACGTCGTAGAGGGTGAGCCCGAGCCCCAGCATATCCTGGGCGGTGTAGCCGAGCAGGTTCCTGTAGGCGGCGTTGGCCTCCAGGATGAGCTTGGTCTCGATGTCCACGATGAAGATGCCCTCGGCGGCCTGTTTGACGACCGTCCTGTAGCGCTCCTCGCTTTGGCGCAAGGACTCCTCGGCCTCCTTGCGATCGGTGATGTCGAGGATGACCCCCTGCCAGTAGAGGGGCCTCTGCGCTGCGTCCTTGACCAGTACGGCATCCTCGCGCACCCACACAACGGACCCGTCCTTTGCCAAAAGCCTGTACTCCTCGCTGAACGGCTCGTCGTCCCCCGCTTCGAAGCGCTTGTCGGCCGCCAAAATACGCTCCCGATCGTTGGGGTGGAGGCGCTCGGGCCACAACTCCTCGGTTCTCCACTCTTCGGGGGTGTAGCCGAGCAACTCCTTTATCTGCGGGCTCGTGTAGATGATCTCGTCGGTGCCGTCCGTGACCTTATCGATGTAGGTCACCGCTGGTATCTGCTCGACGAGGGTACGGTACCTCTCCTCCGCCTCCTCGAGCGCCCTTGCAGCCGCCTTTCTGTCGCTGATGTCCTGGATCTGGGAGACGACGTAGAGCGGGTCGCCTCCGTCTGTGCGCACGAGCGATGCGCTCAATAGCGCCCATACCACGTGGCCTTCCTTGTGGATGTAGCGCTTCTCCATCTGGTAGGTCAGGATCTCGCCAGCGATCATCCTGCGTACGTGGTCGAGGTCGGCCTCCAGATCGTCGGGGTGGGTTACCTCCTGGACGGTCTTCTCTATCAGCTCCTCTTTCGGATAGCCCAATATCCGGCACAGGGCATCGTTGACCTGCATCGAGCGCCCATTGATCGCTACGAGCGCCATTCCTATCGCGGCGTCCTCGAATGATCTTCTGAAGCGCTCCTCCGCTTCCCTGAGCAACTCCTCGGCCCGCACGCGTTCGGTTACGTCGTAGACTACGCCCTCGATCGCCTCTACCCCTCCGTCGTCGTCGTAGACACCCTGCCCGCGCTCCTCCACGTGCCTTACCTCGCCGTCCTTGTGGCACAACGCAAACTGCAATTCGAAGCGCCGGTGCTCGGTCAGGGCCGCCTGCACCTCCTCCCAAACGTTGTCCCGGTCTTCCTCCAATATGAGGTCGCCGAACATGACCGTCCCGTCGGTCAGCTCCCTCGGTGTGTAGCCCGTGAGCTCCTGGGCGTGGTCGCTCACGAACTCGTTGGGCCACTCGGGTTCGTTGCGGCACCTGTACAGGTAGGCCGGGGCGTTGGAGAGTAGCGTGGCGAGGCGCCGCTGGTTTTCGCCTAGTGCCCGCCGGACTTCGGTACGCTCGGTTATATCCGTGACGATCCCCAGCGCGCCAGCGAACCGCCCATCCACCTGCAAAGGCGAATAGAGCATCTCGAAGGTCAGCCCGTTCATCTCCACGATGGAGCCGAACGACTTGCCGGCGAGCGCGAGGCGCACGTTCTCTGTCAGGCGCGGTGCGTTGCGGTATGTCTCGAAGATCGAACGCCCCATTACCTCCTTTGGTTCGAGACCCAAAGCGTCTAGCCCCTTGCCCTCAACGAGGGTGAACACCCCGTCCGTGTCCAGAGCTATCAGGGCGACGGGCAAGCTGGCCAGGACTTCCCTGTAAGGGGCCTCTTTGACGTGAAGAACTTCCTTGGTATGTTGAAGGTCGGCTACCCCTCGCTTAAGTCCCGTAACCTCCCGTCGCAGGCACGTCGTTGCGCGCCAATGGTAGAAGCCGAGACCCGCAAGTGAAACGCAAGACAGGATAAGTAGAGAACCGAGAAGCGATACGCGGTACCCTCCGACCGAACTTCCGAAACCGTCCGGAACCGAAAAGTAGACGGCCACCACTAGTCCCGCCGCCACGAAAATGATAAGTCCTAGACCGACGATCTTGGATGTTCCGTTCTTTATCATACCCACCGAACGTCAGCGACATGAGAGGCGATACGTCGCTACTCGAAGCACTTCTACATCGTCTCCTGCGGAACGAAGCCGTCCCTATCATACCCGAATCAGGTCTTACACGACGGGTCGAGTCCTATGCGTAACCCGTACTCTACAGAGACAGCGCATCCTGCTCGCAGTCACCGTCTGGTTTCCCATGTCCGACAGCTTGTGCGAGTAGGTGTCGAGGGGGATGGCGACGGAGGCATGTCCAAGTAGCTCTTGCACCATCTTCGGGTGGACGTTCCTCTGGAACAGGAGAGATGCGCAGGTGTGGTGCAAATCGTGGAAGGTTATCTGGGGCAGCTCTGCGCGCTCCAGCAGCGCGAAGGGCCGCTGACGGAGGTTCGAGGGGTTGATGAAGTCGCCGCCCTCACCCGAGAAACGAGCCCTGAGTCCTCGTAGAAGCCGGCCTTTAGCTTCTTCCTCTGCCTACCTCGCCCGGTGGCTACTGAGAGCGTATACGGCCCTCTGAGTGAGCCTCACAGTGCGGCGGCTCTTCCTGGTCTTCGGCTCTCCGATAGCAAGGCGACGGCCGTTGTCGGTGCGCGTGAGCGTTCGGCGCACCTGGACAGTGGCGCTATCGAGATCCACATCCTCCCACTTCAGCCCTAGCAGCTCCCCGCGCCTCATGCCGGTGTGAAGGGCGAGCACGTAGAGGGCTTCGAGCCGGTCTTCCCGTGCAGCGTCGACCAACTGCCTTGCCTCCTGTGCCGATAGCGGGTGCATCTCCTTCGTAGAGGACGCAGGAGCCTTCACGGCATCCGCCGGGTTGCGAGGCATCAGATTCCACCTTACGGCCTGCGAAAGCGCCTTACGCGGCTTGATACTACCTTAGCATCACGCAGCGTGGAACAAACAGAAAAGACAGGGCAAAGCGACCTGCCACTAGTCGACGCTCGCAGCAATGTGCCAGCAGTACGCGACCAGCTTTGGGCCAAGTATCTACATCACCTCTACATCACCCAGGCTGCAATACCCCGCAACGACTGAGTAAGCGAGAGAAGAGGAAACCGCTTAGATATGCGGGGTATGCAAGCCTTCGCAATGCCTGGAAACGTCCCTTGTCTCCCTTACAAGGAGGAGGTCGCTGGTTCGAACCCAGCATCGCCCACTTTGGATACCGCGTAGAAATGCCGATTACTATCGGTTTTTCGCGGTCCATTCTGATCGCAATCGTGTGTATCGTCCGGCCTTGTCCAGTGTTGTCCGGCCTGGTTGCAGTCAGTTACAGTCAAAATTGCGGTCACATTGACTTCTTCGCGAGGGCCCAGTCGAGCAGGAGCTGAACTCTACCTTTTCCCTGACCCTATTCACCGGAGTGAAGTGACGCTCCTATGGTCAAGCGGCGCTGCTCCCGGAGGTGATGCAAGCCTCGTCTTATGGTCCTGTCGGCAAGGAGCGGGCGCCGCAAGTGATCAGCACGCGATAGGCTTCCCTGGCAACGTAGCGCTTGAGGCAGCGGATGATCTCTCGCTTGCTCTTGCCCTCCGCGGTGCGCCGTGCGACGTATTCCTGCGTGCGAAGATCCCTGCGCATCCGAGCCAGGCAGATCATGTACAGTGCGCGGTTGGCCTCCCGGTTTCCACCGCGGTTCAGACGGTGCCTCACCACCTTGCCGGAGGAGGCTTCGATGGGCGAGACCCCGCACAGGCTGGCGAAGGAGGCCTCGCTCCGCAACCTCTGGGGGTTGTCCCCGGCTACGATCAAGAGCGTCGCGGCGTTCTCGGTACCGATGCCCGGCAGTGAGATAAGCTCCGGGGCGGCTTGCGCCACCAGCCGGTCGAGGTGCGCCTCTAGCTCGGCGATCTCTGCCGAGAGGGCCTCGTAGCGGCGGGCCACCGAACGGAGCGCGAACTTGGTCGCAGACGGCACGTCGCAAGGGTCATCTCCGAGGCGGAAGCGTGCGGACACCGAGACGAGCTCCTTCGTGGAGAGGCCGCGCAAACGGTTGAGCAGTTCCTCCGGAGCCGTCACGCGCAAGCCTTGGATCTGGTTGGCCGCCTGCGTCCTGGCCTTAACCGCGGAGCGGCGGGCCGCGCGTAGGGTCCTGATCATCTCCACAGGCCCGTCGCCGCTCTTGGGCACGCCCGACGCTTCGCCAGCCAGCACCGCTCGTGCGGCACGTTCGGCGTCGGAGGGGTCGGATTTCTCGACGTTACGGCGCGAGCTTCGCCGCCGATGCTGCGGGCGCTCCACCTCCAGCACCTCGATCTCCCTGGCTCTCAGGTGGCGGGCGAGCCCAGCCCCGTAACTGCTGGTACCTTCTACCCCGGCGCACCTCACGGGGCCAAAACCCTCCGCCCAGCGGAGGAGCTCCTCGTAACCTTTCGCGGTCGTTGGCGCGTTGGACTCGCCCAGGCGTCTTGCCCAGATGGTCCACGGCCACCGCCACGTGGAAGTCGAGGTGCGTGTCCACGCCCAGGACCACAGCAACCTCCGTCTCCGGCCTTACGGCGCCGATCGTCCTCACGTCAGAAAGCTCCTTTCGATGCCGCGGTCACTTCACGACCCGAGGAGCAGGAGAGAACGGACGATACTGTGAGGGGTCGTGTCACCAACGAGCTCCTATGAGGTCACGACGCTGCTCCGGCCCCGGGTGGCCTGCGGGCGACACCAAGGTGTCCGGCCGACGGGTCACTTGCAAGGCACCTTTGGCCCACGTGGAAGGAGGGTCAGGCCGGTCCGAGGTGTCGCCCACAGCCATTCTCCAGGATACTCACAGCGTGGAAGGGTTCAGCCCGTTAAAAGACGCGTGAAGAGCCGCGTGGATCTCCGACGGTGAGGGTTTCCCGGAAGGAGTCGGCTTTTCGCCGAAGAGGTCGGTGCCGGAGGCCGCAGGGCCTCGACCTGTGCCAACTTCCGCGGTCCCCTGCCCCAGAACGTGAGCAACCGCTTTATGTTCTGTCCTGCGGCCGTCACCATAGCCTCCGCGTTCACCCGCCAGAGCCTCCTGAGACGGAACCTCCTCATCCCGTGCCAATCCTTGGCCCCTCCGAACATCGGCTCTATCCACACCTTGCGCTTGCGCAACGCTTTCTCGTAGGGGGCGGTCCCTCGGTATGCGCGCACCCTTTTGAGGATCTCCTCGTCGAAGCTGCGCATCAGCACACGCCCGCTGTCTCCCGGCGTGCACTCGGGCTTTAAGGGGCAGGCGTTGCAGACCTCGGGATCGGCCCGGTACCTGCTGAGCCTCTCGGTGTAGGAGTGGGTGTAAAGGCGCAGGGGTTCTCCCCTGGGGCATCTGTAGAGGTCCCCCTCTGACTCGTAGACGAACCTGCTCGCCCCGTAGTGGGGGCTGCGGCCCTCGAAGTCTGCCATCGAGATGTAGGCGCGTATGGACGCCTTCTCCACGGCCGCCACGATCTCCTTGGTGCCGTAGGTGGCGTCGCCGGTGACCCGGCGCACCTTAGCCCGCCAGCGGAAGCGCGTCCTGAAGAGCAGGTCGAGCATGGGCTGGTTCTCCGTGACATCCGCCGGGGTGACTAGCACGTTTAGGATCACACGAGCCTTCCCCCCATCGACCACGTAGTGGGTGTGGTAGCCCATGCGCGTCGCGCCCCTCTTGTACTGCATCAAGGAGGCGTCAGGATCGGTGGGACTTAGCTCGTAGTCGCTCCTCCTGCGGTAACCGTTTCTGACGATGGTGCGGTCCGGCTTTCCTTCCCTGGAGATCCAGTCGTCTCTTTGGGCGTTCTTCGCCCGAAGCCCCTGGTCCTCAGCAGCGGGCAGGGCGCTTAGGTCGGCCTCGGCAGAAGACCCCGAGGTCTCGTCTCTAGCTTCGGTCTCGGGCATCTCCTCGTCACCGAAGAGCCCGCCCAGGTGGGCCTCGGCTGAGAACCTCGGGATGCGGCTCTCCATAGAGGCACTGGCCTCCACTTTGGTCGCGTCGAAGTACAGCTCCTCGCCCCACACAAGCCCGGCATCGACGCACTCCTCGACGATCCTCTCGAAGAAACGACGGAAGACCTCCAAGCCGTATCGCTCGTGGATACGGGTGAGCGAGGAGTGGTCAGGCAAGGACTCGAAGAAGTCGTAGCCCAGGTACCAACGCACCGAGAGGCGGTCGGCGACCACCCGCATGAGCTGCCTCTCGCTTCTCAGGTCCTCGAAGAACATGACGAGTTGGAGCTTGAAGAAGACGACCGGGTCAACCGAAGGCCTGCCGCCCCCTGCGTAGAGCGGGGCGACGAGCTCCCTTACGAACAAGAGGTCCAGACGTGCCTCCAGGCGGCGGTAGAAGTGGTCATCGGGGACCAAGTCCTCCAGTGAGAGGTCGAGGGGCAGCGGTGCAAAGTTGCGTATCTTCTTGCCCATCATAATGGCGCATGACCTCCAGTAAGGTACGGTAGGCTATGCTAGCGGCCATGCGGGTTTCGCGCTCTCCCGGCGGGCGCGTTTTTCAACGAGCTGGGGTGAATGACGAAGTTCGTAGGGTGAGCTCTCCATCTAGCTCGCAGCTAGGACTCGAACCTCGACTATGGACAAGGGAAGCAGCCCGGGGTGCTTGACCGCGGAGGGCAGCGGTGGCGATTACGCGTACTTTCTGAGCAAGAGTCGGCCACGGGTGAGATCCCGCGCGCTGCTTCCCACCCGACCTTGAGGACCCAGGGAGGCACGCGTCGTCGGATGGGTCGGTCTCGCAAACCAGCGTTTCGGGGATTCAACCCCGCGCATTGCTACACGAGGGGTCCTTCCGCCCATCCCCTACCGACCCGTACCACCACGTTCGCGGTACCGTTGCAGTACGCCGAAGGAGCTGACTTTCACTTCCCTGCTTGCCGCGAGTTGCATCGCATTGCGCTCGCGGTGGTGTCAGAGCCTTGTTCGGACTACCACCTTCGTGTCCGGTAGCGCCATCGGGATGCCTCTTCCAGCTTGGCGCCGCACCCGCTCTTTGGGGCTAGGACGCGAGTAGTACGACTTGAGCTTCGGTGTGCCGCCGTCGGGGTACGAAACTAGGGCCGCCGCGCTACGGGCGATTCGCGCGAACCCCGTTCACCGACCACCAGCACCGGGCACTTCGCCCGTCGAAGGACCCTCTCGGGGAAGCCTGCCAAGAAGATCCTCTCGAGCCACTTTGGCCTCCGGCCTCCCACCATGATCAGGCCGGCGTCGATCTCTTCGCCGAGACGCACTACCTCCTTGTCGGGGGTGCCATCCCTGTAGTGAGATCCCGCAACGTTCCCCCCGAGCTCCTCCTCTATGCGCCGCACCAAACCGTCTAGAAATTCGAGGCCCCTGAGCTTCTTCCACTCCAGCAAAGCCTCGCGCTTCTCCTTCTCCCAGGAGCGGGGATACGGCGCCTCGGGCACGGTGGAGACCACGTGCACCACGTGCAACTCCGAGCCTGTGCCGTTTGCCAGGCGGACCGCCGCCTCTACGGCCAGGGGCGTCTCCTTTGAGCCGTCCGCCGCCAGCAGTATCCTCGTCGGAAATATGGCGCTCTCCTTACGCTAGATGCCAACTACACATAAATATCGGTTAGCGTACGCCGAGCGCCCAAGAGATCTTTGTGAATCCGATCGCCAACGAGGTAATAGGTTTCGGCCTGGAGGGCGGCTTCAGTGGCCATCTCGGCCCACGCTCAATGCAAGAACGGCCTTGAAGGTGAGAGGGATACCAGCGCGTGTTTGCGGGGCTGGCTCTTACACAGGTTACCTGGCGGCCCTCGGCGTTCGCTGGCCTTACTTGCCGGTGGCAACGTTCCACAGAGGTGCTCACCTCCGACGGCGACTGCGGCTACCGCGCGGGAGATGCGCCTGCAAGGAGGTGCTCTGCCACCTCGGGCGGCAGGTACTTGGTCGCATTCTTCAAAGCTTCTCGAGAGAAGCGATCCAGGTTCGTCTCGACGAATCCGGCGACGCGGCCCTCATCCTAGCGGCCGAGCTCCCTCAGGATCCAGCCCACCCCCGTCTGCGCGAACCTCTCTTGGCTTCCTAAGAGTTGGTCGCAGTTGGCGAGCACCATCTCGGTAAAGCCCACGAAGTTGCCATGGCCGTGCTTGGCGAGATTGACGAACGCGACAACGGAGGCGCGGCGCTGCCACAAGCTGTCCGCCTGTCGCCAGTCGGAAATGACTCGCGCGCACGCCTCCCCCTGCTGCTCCACCAGCGGGCCTAGCACCTTGACGCAGAACCAGTCGCAGACGCCCCAGTCGTGGATGTGCCCCCGATCGAAGAGGCGCGCGAATCGGGGCAGGTCGGAGCGCCAGTCTAGCGCGCCTGCGGGCAGAAGGATCTCCTTTAGGAAGAGGACGCCGGCGAGCTTGTCCTCCGTATAGTCCTCTTTGAGCAGCAGAAGTGCCAGATCCTTCTGCTGTCCGGCGGAGAGGTGCTCTCTTAGCCGCTCTTCCCCAAACCAGGCATGCACAGCCTCCCGGATATCTGCCATCTTGACGCCGCGGAAGGAGGCGGCGCCTTTGAGATACTTCGTCCACCACTCGCGCGTGGCGGCCGTTGCATCGTCGTTGAGCCGCAACTGCAACCTCTCGACGAGACCCTCGAGCGTCGGTGCGGGCCGATCGGGATGGTTTATGACTGGTTTATAAATGGTTCGCTCCGGCCGGTCCGCCCAAGGATCACCCCCCGTCGCTCGCTTCGTCCACCGAGAGAATACTCGGTGGTGCGTCGCTTCCCATCTACTAAACGTCCTCCGGATCGTGTAAGTAGGCACCGAGGATGCGGCCCTTCGGACTCTACGCCGACCACAAGATTGGTCGCCAGATAGTTTCGAAGCCGGCGATACTTGCGCGGTGGCGTCGGCGTGGCGTCACCGAGCCCTCGGTACCGTACCGAGAGCTTCACAAGAGGTGCGAGAGTGGCGCCCCCGCCGGCCCGCCTCGACCTGTCTAGATGAACGCTTACTCGTTGGACCTTAGGCTGAAAGTGCTAGACGCTATCGACCGCGGCATCCCGAGGAGGGAGGTGGTGAGGACCTTCGGCGTCTCGATGCCGACCCTGGAACGCTACCTCAGACGGAGGAGGCGAAGCGGGGATCTCGCTCCAAGCCATCCCCGGGACGCACGCCTTCTATCTGCGCCACGCCTCAGGAGAGGCGGATGCTCTGGGAGCAGCTCGAAGAGAACAACGAGGCAACGCTTGAGCGCCACTGCGAGCTTTGGGAAGAGCGCCGGGCTGTGAGGGTCTCGGTCTCACCATGAGCCGCGCGGTGCGAAAGCTGGGTTGGACGTTCAAAAAAGAGTCTGGGTGCCTCCGAGCGAGACGAAGAGAAAAGAGGTGCTTGGCGTGAGCACGTGAGCACCCTAGATCCTGGGAGGCTGTTGTTCGTGGACGAATGCTCGACGAACATCGCCCTCACTGGGCTCTACGCCAGGGCTCCCAAAGGCGAGAGGGCTTACGGCGAGGCGCCCAGGAACTGGGGCAAGAACGTGACGCTGATCGCCTCGATGAGCGCCGAAGGGATCTGGGCGACGATGAGCGTCGAAGGGGCCACGGACGGGGCCGCCTTCGAAACCTACGTGAGGCATTTCCTGCTCCCGAGCCTCGGGGAAGGGAAGATCGTGGTGATGGACAACCTCCAGGTCCACAAGATGAGGCGAGTCGAAGAGCTCATCGAAGGGGCGGGAGCCGAGATCCTTTTCCTGCCCCCTTACTCGCCGAACTTCTCGCCCATCGAAGAAGCGTTCTCGAAGGTGAAGGCCATCCTCAGGCGGATCGGAGCCCGCACCCGAGAAGCCCTGCTGGAGCGACAGGCGAGGCACTCGACGCAGTGAGCCGGCGTGATGCCGCAGGCTGGTTCAGGCATTGCGCTACGCGTCTTATATGTTATGAAAACCCTAGGCTCGCCTCCTTATCTATCCCTACCCGTGTGCACACGCGCGTTCCCGCTCGGATGGTGGTTGCGGTATTGTTGGGCTCCGCTGTGCCGAGATGCTAGCGATCGCTGAGGTCGTCCAAGACCCGCTGGGCGACGGCGAAGGCGGCGTTGGCCGCGGGCACCCCGCAGTAGATGGCTCCCTGCAGGAGGACCTCCTTGATCTCCTCCTCGGCGAGACCGTTGCGCAGGGCCGCCCTCACGTGCAGCGCCAGCTCCTCCAGTTGCCCCCGGGCCATAAGCGCGGTCATGGTGATGCAGCTACGGGTCTTGCGGTCGAGCCCGGGTCGTGTCCAGATCTCGCCCCACGCGTAGCGCGTTATGAGGTCCTGAAAATCGGCGGTGAACGGCGTCGTTCGTTCCACCGAGGCATCGACGTGCTCATCGCCAAGGACCTCCCTGCGTACCTCCATGCCGCGCTCGTGGGCAGGCTCGCCAGCGCTCATGTCCCCTCCCTTGGATCGGCTTGTAGGTGCTCGAGTATCGCCCCCGTCGTCGCTTCGGGGCTCTCGACGTTGGCCAGGTGCGCCGCCGGCGAGAGGACCGTAAGGCGCGCGCCGGGCACTGAGTCACGGATCGACTCCGCCCGATCCGGCGGCGCGGCGGGGTCCTCCGCCCCGGCGATGACGAGCGTGGGGGCGCGCACGCCGCCCAGCCTCCCTGCCAAATCGGCGCCCGCAATCGCCTCGCAACAGCCCGCGTATCCCTCGGGCGGGGTACTCGATCAGCATCCGCCCGGCCCACTCAACGACGTCCGGGTGGGTCGCGCGAAACTCGGGCGTGAACCAGCGCTCGAGGACGGCCCCGGCCACCTCCGAGACGCCGTGCTCGCGGACCGTCCGGGCGCGGGAGCTATAGGCGTCGGGATCGAAGCTCGCGGCCGTGCAGCACAGCACCAGTCGCTCCACGCGCTCCGGGACCTCGCTGGCGAGCCACATGCCTACCATCCCCCCGACGGAGAGGCCGCAGAAGGAGAAGCGTTGCGCCCCGATGCTGTCCAGGAGCGCCAGGACGTCTCGGCCGAGGTCGTCCAAGGCGTAGGGGCCTGACGGGACGGGGGAACCTCCGTGGCCGCGGTGGTCGTAGCGCACGAGGCGGAAACGCTCGCTCAGTGCGGGCGCCTGGTCCCGCCACATCTGAAGCGTCGTGCCCAGGGAGTTCGAGAGCACCAGGACCGGCGCATCCTCCGGACCCTCGATCAGGTGGTGTAGCTCGATGGTTCTGTCCCACGTCACGTTTGCACCTCCTCGCGATACAGGGACAACGCCCGGTCGATGAATGTTCCCGTAGATCCGAGGCAGTACGTGGGATCCAACGCCGCGTCGATCTCTTCGGCAGAGAGACGTTTGCGCAAGGCCGGCTCCGCCAGGAGCTCCTCACGGAAAGGCCTGCCACCTTCTGCGGACCTCCGGGCGGCCGCCCCCACGATCTCGTGGGCCTCCAGCCGTCCGAGTCGGTCGGCGACGGCCGTGCTAACGTTTTCGGCCATGAGCATCCCCCCCGTCTCCTCAAGGTTCTGCCGCATCTTTTCCGGATGGACCTCCAACCCCTCTGTCGCCTCCCGCACGGCGGCCGCGGCGCCGCCCGTCAGGGCGAGGGCGTCGGAGAGCGCCTCCCACTCGGCGTGCCAGGCGCCGGCGGCGCGCTCGTGCTCGCCAGCCATGGCCCCGTAGAGCGTCTGCGCGTGCGCCTGAACGCGTCGGGTGACCGCCGCGGCGGTTACGGAGAGGATGGGGTTTCGTTTGTGGGGGAGCGTCGAGGAGCCGCCGCGTCCCTCACCCGCGGGCTCGGTGACTTCGCCCACCTCGGTCTGGGCCATCAGGATCACGTCCAGGGAGATCTTCCCCAGTACCCCGGCGACGAGCGAGAGGGAGCCCCCGAGCTCCGCCATCCTCGTCCGGTCGTTGTGCCACGGCACCGTGGGCTCCGTGAGCTCTAGCTCCCGCGCGAACTCCCCGAGCACCAAGACGCCGGATTCGCCCAACGAGGCGAGCGTCCCTGAGGCCCCGCCGAGCTGGGCCGCGAGCCCACCCTCTCGCACGTCCGATAGCCTTCGGCTCACCCTCAGGACCGATACGAGCCAACCGGCTGCCTTCAGGCCGAAGGTGGTGGGGAGCGCCTGCTGGAGCAGGGTCCGCCCGGCCATGATGGTCTCGCGGTGCTCTTCGGCCAGCCGGGCGCAGGCCCGGGATATGCCCTCCAGTTCGGCGAGTACGAGGTCTAGCGCGCGCCGGGCGACGAGCATCGCGGCCGTGTCCACGATGTCCTGGCTCGTGGCCCCCTTGTGGACGTGGCGGGCGGCCTCTTCGGAGACCCCGGCAACGGCCGCGGTCAGAGCCTTGACGAGCGGTGGGACAGGGTTACCCGCCGCTCTTCCGCGGCGTCCCAGCTCCTCGGGATCGAAGCGGGCGGCCTCGCAGCACGAGACGATGGCCGCGGCCGCTTCGTGGGGGATCAGGCCCACCCGCGCCTCGGCCGTCGCAAGCGCGGCCTCAGCGTCCAGCATCGCCTGTAGCCAGGCCCGCCCGGAGACTGCCTCGCGGAACTCTTCGGGGACGAAGATGGGTCCGAAGATCTCCTCCGACATGCCTAAAGCTCGAAGAAGGCGGTCTGGTGCTCGCCCTGGAGGTGGATGTCGAAACGTAGGACGCCTTCTTCCTCGCG
>CAWHLD010000015.1:0-36517 GCA_963830075.1 uncultured Rubrobacteraceae bacterium
CGCTCACCCGCTAGAGTAGCGAGTGAAAGGGAGTTCCAGGCATCCCGGAGGGAGAGCTAAAGATGATCGGGAGTACGGTACGCAAGTCGAGCGCCAAGGTGGCGGCGCTCTTCGCCTACGCGGCCGGGGTCAGCGGCATCATCGCCAACACCTTTCTCATCATCCTGTACATCGAGATCGGACTGCAGACCGGGGGTTCCGAGGACGGGACGGTGCTCGGTTCCGTCGGTGAGCTGGCTGGTTCGGCCAACGACCTGTTGGGATCCCTCACCGCCGCGTTCGTGATCCCCGTTGCGCACTATTTGGGGATGCTCCTGCCGCGGCGAAGGGCAACGCGCTCTGTGCAGGCGGCCGGCCTCATAGCAATGGCGCTACTGGCCGTCGGCGGCCCGCTGCTCGTGTTCGGGGTGCTCGCCTTCGATGTCGCGACGCTGAACGCGGTGGCATCCTACATCGTCCTCTGTATATGGCTGTTCCAGACCAACCGGTGGTTGGGATCGTCTGATGACCTCGGAACTGGGGTAACGCGGTTCGGGAAGTTCGTGGGTGCCGGCTACCTGGTCGGGTTCCTGATCTTCGGCCTCGGGCTCCTGCTACCCTGGATGTCGTGGCCGCAACTCGTAGTGTTCGGCGTTGGCGTAGTCGTCGGGTTGCCCGCCTGGCTGTGTATCCCGGTGTGGTTCCTGATACTGGGCCGGCACCTCAGGGGGTCGTGAACATTCATCAGAAACGCATGGTTGTGGAGTCGGTAGAGTGAGTGGCCGAGCCCCCGCGTGGCTGGCGTGGTCGCTGGCTACGTTGTCCCTGGTCCTGGTTCTCGGTGGGCTCTCATTGTCTTACACGGTGAGGTCCAGCGTTCCAGAGCTTCCATCCGGTGGGGGGTCTGACCCCATCGGCGCGGTCATTGCCCTGGCGACCGTGCTCATTTTCTCGGTCGTGGGCGCAATCGTCGCATCCCGCCATCCCCGCAACACGATAGGCTGGCTCTTCTGCGGCACGGGCCTGGTGGCAGGTCTCACTTCCTTCACGGGAGGCTACGCCGAGCTCTGGCTGGCTAGCGGTTACGGCGCGAAGACGCTCGCCGAGACGGCGGCGTGGTTCTCCTCGTGGTCTTGGACCCTTTGGGTATATGTTCCCACGAGCTTCCTATTGCTTTTGTTCCCCGACGGTCGGCTACCATCGCCCCGCTGGCGACCCGTGGCCTGGTGCGCGGCACTCGGGATCATCGGCTTCGTCGCAGGCTACGCGCTGAAGGTCGGCCCGCTCGAAGAATACCCACAGATCGTGAACCCCTACGGCATCGACAGCCCGATTTTGGTAGTGGGGTTCGTAGGCTTCATCGTGGCGGGAGGCTCCATGATTGCGTCGGCCGTCTCGCTCCTCGTACGAATGCGCCGCGCGGGGGACGAGCAGCGCCAGCAGATCAAATGGCTCGCCTACGGGGGCGCGGTGGTGGTCGGCACCATCTTCGTGGGCGGTTTGATCAGCATCTGGAGCGCGTCGGTCAGCATCGCTATGATCGCCATCGCCCTACTCGGACTGCCGATCCTGACGGGCGTAGCCATCCTGAAGCACCGCCTCTACGACATAGACGTGGTTATCAACCGTACCCTCGTCTACGGTTCGCTTACTGTAATGCTTGCAGTTGTGTACTTTGGCGGGGTGGTGGGGTTGCAGCGGCTCCTCTCTCCGATCGTGGGAGAGGACAATGGACTTGCCACCGTCGCCTCCACGCTAGCCATCGCGGCGCTGTTCAACCCCTTGAGGCACCGGGTGCAGGCGTTCGTGGATCGACGCTTCTACCGCGGCAAGTACGACGCGAGGAAGACGCTGGAAATGTTCTCGACCAGGCTCAGGGACGAGACGGATCTCGACGCCTTGAACGCCGATCTGCTTGAGGTGGTCAAGGACACGATGCAACCTGCACACGTCTCGCTGTGGCTACGTCCAGAGACGGCCCCCGGCGAGCAAGTAGACTGGCGGCGGTGATGTATACCGCAGCGTGCGAGGAGATTGTGTAGAGTGGTGTCGTAACGGTGGAGACAACGCAACAGGATAGAGAGATCCCGCGCAGGCGTTGGCTTCTCCCCGCCAGAGTAGCCTGGGTGGCGATTGCCGTGGCCACACTGGTGGGGGCATTCGCAAGTAGCGTCCCTGCTCGTTATGCGGAACTCGCTCATCCCTCCGAAAACGTAAGCGACGCCCTGGCGGAGCTTGGGCTCTCCGCAAGCGCGTACGCCCTCTACAACGTCGCCCTGGACACGATCTTCGTCTCCGTCTTTGCTACGGTCGCCGTCGTCATCTTCTGGCGCCGCTCCGACGATCCCGTAGCGCTACTCGTCGCGACGATGCTGGTGGTGTGGGGGCCGCTCAACGGGCTGTTCGTGCTCACCCCGAGCGCGACCGATGGGACGTACGGCCTCGTGCAAGCGGCTTCGGGTAGCGTACTCACCTACGTCGGCTACATAACGTGGATGCTCTTTTTCTACCTCTTCCCGAGTGGCCGCTTCGTGCCCCGCTGGACGCGCTGGCTGGCGTTGATCTACGGCGTTTTCTTTTTCGGTCTCTGGACCTTTACGCCCTTCGGCCCGGAAAGCTGGCCGCCACCCCTCTTCAGCGCGGCCGTCCTGGCGGTGTGGGGAAGCTTCCCGGTGGCCCAGATCTACCGCTACGCCCGCATCTCCAGCCAGACCGAGCGCCAGCAGACCAAGTGGGTGGTCTTCGGGGTGGCAGTGGCGGTGGCTGGCACCCTGGCGACCATATTCACCATAGGGGCCGCGGTAGACCTCCCGCCGCGGGATGTAGGGGCGCGGATGTTGAGCATGCTGCTAATGGACGCATCCGGGTTGATGATCCCGCTCTCCATAGGCGTGGCGATGCTGCGTTCGCGCCTGTTCGACATAGACGTGGTCATCAACCGCACGCTCGTCTACGGCTCCCTTACCGCGATGCTCGTAGCGGTCTACGCCAGCGGCGTGGCGGTAGCTCAGACGATCCTACGCGCCCTCACCGGCCAGGAGCAGCAGCCCCAGCTCGCGATCGTCGTCTCCACCCTCGTGATAGCGGCCCTGTTCAACCCGTTACGGCGGCGCATCCAGGCGTTCATAGATAGGCGCTTCTACCGCAAGAAGTACGATGCTGCCAGGACGCTCGGCGCTTTCAACGCCCGCTTACGCGAGGAGACGGATCTGGACACCCTCAGCGAGGATCTCGTCTCGGTCGTCAACGAGACGATGCAGCCACAGCACGTCTCTTTGTGGTTGCGCTCTGATCCGGCCTCCAGAAACTGGAGTTCGCGCTAGTCATCGCCCACGGTACTGTTTCCAGGGGCAGGCACTACTAGCATCCTTGCACGTTTATAGTAGCCTTGCTATAAGGTATGGAGGCTATATGGGTGGAGCGAGGGAAAGGAAGGGTCTCATGGCGACGGTGGTAGGGGTACCCAAGGAGATCAAGGACATGGAGGGCCGCGTCTCGATGCAGCCCGATGGCGTAGCCGAGTTGGTGCATCATGGCCACGAGGTGATGGTCCAGACCGGTGCCGGTGATGGAGCTGGCTTCTCTGACGAGGAGTACGACGAGGCGGGCGGGCGCGTCGTCGACGAGGCCGACGACGTCTTCGAGGCTGCGGACTTGATCGTTAAGGTCAAGGAACCTGTCCCGGAGGAATACGACCGCTTCAGGGAGGGCCAGCAGCTCTTCACGTATTTGCACCTCGCCGCCGACAAGGGCCTTACGGAGTTCTTGATGGAACGCAAGATCAACTCCGTCGCCTATGAGACGGTCGAGACGCCTGATGGTCTACTTCCTCTCCTCACACCTATGAGCGAGGTGGCTGGAAGGATGTCCGTACAGGCCGCGGCGCACCATCTGGAGAGCCCGCAGGGGGGAGCCGGGTTGTTGCTCGGTGGCGTGCCTGGCACTCCTGCGGCGAAGGTCACGATCATCGGTGGCGGGGTCGTCGGCACCGAGGCCGCCAAGATTGCCCTCGGCATGCGGGCGTTGGTGAGCGTTCTGGACATTAGCCCGAAGCGGCTCGCCTACCTCTCTGACATCTTCGAGGGAAGGGCCGACCTGGTTGTTCCGAACCGCGCCAGGACCGCAGCCTACGTCAGGCAGGCCGACGTGGTTATAGGGGCCGTATTGGTACACGGGGCCAAGGCGCCCAAGCTCGTCTCGCGCGAGATGGTCGCGAGCATGCGTCCAGGGAGCGTGGTCGCCGACGTCGCCATCGACCAGGGCGGTTGCATAGAGACGGCGAGGGCGACGACGCACTCTGATCCCACGTATGTAGAGGAGGGCGTCGTGCATTACTGCGTCGCCAACATACCAGGGGCCGTGGCCAGGACTTCGACGCTCGCCCTGACAAGCGCGACGTTGCCGTACATGATCCAGATCGCGGCCAAAGGTATAGAGGGCGCCGCGGCCGACGACGAGGACCTGGCCAAGGGCCTCAGTACGCTGCGGGGGGACCTCGTCTCCGAACCCGTCGCCGAAGCCCACGACCTCGAGTACACTGACGCGAGCAGAATTCTCGGGTAGAGTATCTACCAGCACCACTTGGCTTGATCCACTTTTCTACTGCGGAGCTGGCAGACCGTCGCAGGGCCGCGTCCGGGGAGCTTGCCGGGCGTGGCCTCGACGGGTTGCTCGTGTTCCGCCAGGAGTCGATGTACTACCTCACCGGGTACGACACGTTCGGCTACGTCTTCTTCCAGTGCCTCTACATGGGGGCCGATGGCGAGATCCTTACCCTGCTTACTCGCACCCCCGACGTGCGCCAGGCCGAACACACCTCGGTGATCCAGGACATCAGGGTCTGGTACGACGCGGAAGACGCGAATCCCGCTGTGGACCTGAGAGGAATCCTCGAGGAGCACGGCCTCAAGGGAAAGCGTCTCGGGATAGAGACCGACGCTTACGGCCTCACGGGATACAACCTCAAGCGCGTGGAGGCCGCCTTCGACGGTTTCTGCGAGCTGGTGGAGGCTTCGGATCTCGTGACCCGACTACGGGCCGTCAAGTCGCCTGCTGAGATCGAGTACGTGCGCGAGGCCGCGCGGCTCGCTGACCTCGGCCTCGACTGGGCCATGGAGACGGCGGGGTCCGGTGTTTTCGAGGGTGACGTTCTTGCCGCGTTGCAGGGTGCTATTTTCGAGGGGGGTGGGGATTTCCCGGCGAACGAGGTCATCATCGGTTCCGGACCCCGCGCCCTCCTGTTTCGCTCCGCCGCTGGCATGCGCCGCATGGACCCCGTCGACCAGTTGTCCCTGGAGTGGGCCGGCTCCTACCGCCACTACCACGCCGCCATGATGCGCACCCTGTTGATCGGCGAGGCCTCGGGCTACCAGCGGCACCTCTTCTCCGCAGTTCGGGAGGCGATAGAAGCGATGACCGAGGCCCTGGTGCCGGGTCGACCCGTCGGCGAGGTCGACGAGGCCCACCGCCAGGTGCTGGACGCGGCGGGGCTCGAAGAGCACCGCTTCGCCGCGTGCGGGTACTCCTTGGGCACGACCTTCAGCCCCAACTGGATGGACTGGCCGATGCTGTTCTCGGGTAACAATGTGCCGGCCGAACCGGGGATGGTCTACTTCCTGCATTGCGTGGTTGCCGACTCCGGGCGTGGAGTCGCCATGAGCCTCGGCCGCACCTGCCTGGTGACCGAATCCGGGAGGGAAATTCTTTCCGCGCAACCCCTTGAGCTGATCGTAGTTTAGCCGCTTATCCAACAGGGAAATAGACGCACGTAGGGGTGCTGTAAAAATGCATGCGTGACGTGTAAGCTGCGCATGGAGGGATCAGCCTTACGGAAGGGGAAGGGATGGCCGAAGCGGGGACACAAGAGGCGAAGACCGAAGGGCAGCAGAGTCTGCAGCCCGGGCTAAAGAGGCGGCACATGACCATGATCTCGCTCGGCGGGATCATCGGCGCGGGCCTCTTCGTTGGGACAGGACCTATACTCAACCAGGCGGGGCCTGCGACCATACTCACCTACCTCTTGACCGGAGCCCTCCTCATCCTGATAATGCGGATGCTCGGGGAGATGGCGGTGGCCCAACCTTCGGTTGGCTCCTTTTCTGACTACGGCCGAATGGCCCTTGGCAACTGGGCAGGTTTCTCCATCGGGTGGCTGTACTGGTACTTCTGGGCTATCGTGGTCGGATTCGAGGCCACGGTGGCGGCGTCCATTCTGGGGCAGTACATACCGAACGTGGCGCCCTGGGTCATAGCCCTGATCCTGGTGTTGCTGCTCACGGCGACGAACCTCTACTCCGTCGGCTCCTACGGTGAGTTCGAGTTCTGGTTCGCCGGCATAAAGGTCGTGGCGATCCTGTTGTTCATCGGCCTCGGGGCGCTGTTCGTGATCGGGCTGTGGCCCGGAAACTCGCCCGGTCTCACGAACCTCTACGCCGATGGCGGGTTTTTCCCCAACGGGCCTCTGGTGATGTTCAGCGGCGTTGCCACCGTGATCTTCGCCTTCGTCGGGGCCGAGATCGTCACCATCGCCGCCGCCGAGTCCAACGAGCCGGGGAGGAACGTCGCCAGGGCTACCAACGCGGTCATCTACAGGGTTCTGATCTTCTACGTGATCTCGGTGTTCTTTGTGGCGGCTATCGTACCGTGGAACACCGGGTTCACCGAGGACATCATCAAGAGCCCGTTCACCCTGGCGTTCGAGAAGATGGGGATACCCGGCGCGGGGACGTTGATGAACTTCGTGGTCCTGACCGCGGTCCTCTCCGTCCTCAACTCCAGCCTGTATACGACCTCCAGGATGCTCTTCGCCCTGACCCGCCACAACGACGCGCCCTCGTTCATGACCAACACGACCAAGCGTGGCGTGCCGATCTGGGCGATCCTCACGGGGACCATCTTCGCGTACGTCTCTGTCGGGATCTTCTACTTCTTCCCCGACGAGGTCTTTACGTGGCTGATCAACGCTTCCGGTGCCATCGCGCTCTTCGTCTACCTCTTGATCGCCGTCTCGCAGCTCGTGATGCGCCGTCGCCTGGAGCGAGAGGCGCCCGAGACCCTGCAGCTGAAAATGTGGTTCTACCCGTGGCTCACGTACCTGTCGATATTCGGCATCGTGGCTGTGCTCATCGGGATGGCTATCATCTCCGATCTGCGTCCCCTACTGATAGCGAGCCTCATAAGCCTTGGCGTGATGCTGGTGGCCTACTTCTTGCGCAAGGCGTTCGGACCCCCGCAGAGGGACCCTTCAGAGGTCATCAGGGAGTCCGAGACCAGGAGGGAGTCGGAGGCTGGATCTTGATACCCGTACAGAGGTGAGCAACCCTTGACCTATTACGAACCGGCTGACTCGTTCGAGACGCCGCGATTTTCGGGCGTCCGTACGTTTATGCGGCTGCCCAACACGCAAGACCTCAACCACGCGGACGTCGCGATAGTGGGCGCGCCTTTCGATACCGGCGCCACCTTCAGGGCCGGGGCGCGCTTCGGCCCCGAAGGCATACGCAGCGCCTCCCACCTCCTCAGGCGCTACAACCCGAGCCTGGACGTAGCGATCTTCGACCACCTCTCGGTCATCGACTACGGCGACGTTCCCGTCGTGCCAGGCTACATCGAAGAGAGCTACCGGCGTATAGAGGAGGGACTGGCCGAGATCTACCATGCTGGAGTCACCCCGATAGTCCTCGGGGGTGACCACTCAATAGCGTTGCCCGAGCTGAGGGCCGCGGCGGCGGCTCACGGGCCGCTCGCGCTCGTGCAGTTCGACTCCCATCCGGATACTTGGGATGCTTACTTTGATCAGAAACACACGCACGGGACGCCGTTCAGGCGGGCCGTCGAGGAGGGTCTGCTCGAGCCCTCGCGCTCCATCCAGGTCGGGATGCGGGGTTCGATCTACGACAAGAACGATTGGGACGACTCCCGCGAGATGGGCTTCGACCTCGTCCCGACCGACGAGGTCCGCGACCTCGGTATACCCGGCGTCATAGACCGTATTCGCGAACGGGTCGGCGACGCAAAGGTCTACGTCTCGTTCGACGTGGACTTCGTCGACCCCGCGTACGCGCCAGGTACGGGAACGCCGGAGATCGGGGGCTTCACCAGCCGCGAAGCCCAGGAGTTCGTACGGGGACTGGCGGGCGTCGACATCGTCGGCTGCGACGTCGTGGAAGTCTATCCGGCGTACGACCCGGCCCAGATCACGGCTCTCCTTGCGGCGAACGTGGCGCACGATTTTCTCAGCCTGATCGCACTGCTCAAATAGAGGTTCGATGTGCCCCGCCGGCGAGTCCGGTTCGGGGGTATCGCCTGGCAGTTGACCACGGGTATACTGGAACGAGTCAGGCCGACAGGAAGAGGTGGTGACGATGCTTGAGTCAACGAGGATCAAGACAGAGATACCGGGCCCGAAGAGCCGGGAGTTGATGGAGCGGCGTTACAAGGCCGTCTCATCCGGGGTTGGGATCGCGACGCCGATGTTCGCCAAGGAGGCGAAGGGCGCCCTGCTCACCGACGTTGATGACAATACGTTTATAGATTTCGGCGGCGGCATCGGTGTGATGAACGTCGGGCACACGGACTCGCGGGTGGTCGATGCTGTCAGGGAGCAGGCCGAGAGGCTTACCCACACCTGCTTCTACGTCACGGAGTACGAGGGCTATCTGGAACTGGCCGAGAAGCTGAACGCGCTAGTGCCGGGTGAGACGGAAAAGCGTTCCTTCTTCGTCAACTCGGGGGCCGAGGCGGTCGAGAACGCGGCCAAGATCGCGCGCTACTACACGGGACGTCAGGCGATTATAGCCTTCGAGAACTCCTTCCACGGCCGCACTATGTTCGCGATGACGCTCACCGGGAAGACAGATCCCTACAAGAAGGGCTTCGGGCCTTTCGTCCCCGAGGTCTACAGGGTGCCTTCACCCTACGCTTATCGCTGCCCTGCTGGCAAGGACTGCTCTGGTGGCTGCCAGGGCGACTGCTTCGCCTCCATCGAGAAGGCGTTCGTGAGCACGGTTCACCCGAGCAGCGTCGCGGCGATAATCGTCGAGCCCGTCTCCGGTGAGGGCGGCTTCATACCGTTCCCCGACTTCTACTTGAGGCAATTGCGGGAGCTTTGTGACGAGCACGGCATCGTGTTGATCGTGGACGAGGTCCAGACCGGTTTCGGCAGGACGGGCAAAATGTTCGCCATCGAGCACTCAGGGGTCGAGCCCGACATCATGACGACGGCCAAGAGCATGGGCGGTGGGCTGCCCATAGCCGGCGTGACGGGGAAAGCGGAGATCATGGACTCAGTCCACGTCGGGGGCCTCGGCACGACCTACGGCGGCAACCCGATAGCCTGCGCCGCCGCCCTCGCCGTGCTCGAAACGTACGAAGAAGAAGACCTTCTCTCGCGCGCCAACACATTAGGCGAGCGTGTCATGGCGGGGATGCGTGAGATCCAGGGTAAGCACCCGGATTTCGTCGGCGAAGTTCGCGGCAGGGGTCCGATGGCCGCGATGGAGTTTGTCAAGGACGCAGAGAGCCGCACCCCCGACAAGGAGCGGACCGCGAAGGTGATCGCAGGCGCCCTGCAACAAGGACTCCTGCTCCTGAGCGCGGGCCAGTACGGCAACTGTATCCGCACCCTCATGCCCTTCGTCATCACGGACGAGGAACTGGAGGAAGGACTGGACATCCTCGGACGCGCCGTAGACTCAGCCGCGTAGCAGAGCTCTTCACCCAGCAACAAAAATACGGGCCGCGGGTGCGGCCCGTATTTTCTCTGAGGGTCCTCAGCCGAGTATCTCGTCCACGCTCGGGGTGGGACCCGGTAGCGCGGTTGAGTTCAGCGTCTGCCCGCGACGCGTCTGCTCTGCGCGCTGGTAGCCGTCACCGGACGGGGCAGTATATCGCTCGATGGTTTCGGCGGGGAGGTCCACGATCCAGACCTCCCTGATCCCGGCCCGCGCGTAGAGTTGCAACTTTAGCCCGCGGTCGTAGGCGAGGGTAGTTTCCGAAACCTCGATCAAGAGCAGCACGTCTTCGGGAACGGGGAGCGATTCCGTGTAGTCGCGAGTACGGATCACGGTGAGGTCGGGCTGCGGCTCGGTGTGCTCGTCGAGCCTTACAGGGTTCTGGACGCTGACGATTGCTTCGTCGCCCACGCTCATAACCAGCAGCCGATTGAGCCTGTTGACGCACGAGAAGTGGCGGGTACCTATGGCGGCCATCTCGACTAGTTCGCCCTCGATGAGCTCGACCCTGTCGTCTTCGTGCAGGATCCCTGCTTCCCCCATGCGGTGGTAGTCGTGGACAGTGAAGCGCCAGCGGGTAACATGTTGCATGCTCGCCTCCACGCGAAAGACCTCCTGTGGTCTGCTCTTCTCATGGAGAAGTATACTCGGACCGCAAAGAGAAACCTTTAAGTTTTCGCCTTCAGTCCCCGTCCAACAGCTCCTCCAAATAGTCCGTGTTGTACTCGCCGGAGCGGAAGGCGTCGTCTTCCAGGAGCCTGAGGTGGAGGGGGATCGTCGTCTTTATGCCTTCGAGGCGGTACTCGCTGAGGGCGCGCCGGGCCCGGCTGATTGCCTCATCGCGGGTGAGGGCCCAGACTACGAGCTTACCGACCATCGAATCGTAGAACGGGGGGATCTGGTACCCCTGGTAGATCGCCGAGTCCACCCTGACGCCTGGGCCGCCAGGGACTTCGAGAGAGGAGATCTCACCCGGAGAGGGCATGAAATCCTGGTCGGGGTCTTCGGCGTTGATGCGAAACTCCATCGCGTGCCCGACCATCGGGACGTCTTCCTGCTTCAGGCTCAGGGGTTCGCCCGAAGCGACCCGGATCTGCTCCTTCACAAGGTCCACGCCGGTGAGCATCTCCGTCACGGGATGCTCGACCTGGATGCGCGTGTTCATCTCTATAAAGTAGAATTCGTCGCCCTCGACCAGAAACTCCACCGTACCCGCGTTCGCGTATCCTGCCTCCTGGGCCAGCCGAACCGCCGCCTCCGTCATCTCCTCTCTAACCTCGGGGCTTATGCCTGGCGAAGGGGCCTCCTCCAAAACCTTCTGGCGGCGGCGCTGCATCGAGCACTCGCGCTCGTAGAGGTGGATGACGTTTCCCTCGTGATCTCCCATAATTTGCACCTCTACGTGCCTCGGCGCGACGAGCAACTTCTCCAGATAGAGCGTCCCGTCCCCGAAGGCGGCCTCGGCCTCGCGTCTGGCTACCTGCACGGCCTTGCGAAGCCCTTCCTCGTCCTCTGCCACCCTGATGCCGCGACCCCCGCCACCGGCCGCGGCCTTCACCATGATCGGGTAGCCGATACCTTCTGCCGTCTCCGCGGCCTCGTCAGCGGAAGAGGCATCGTCCGAGCCAGGCACGACCGGCACCTCGGCCTCCCGGGCTAGCCTTCGGGCGGCTGATTTATTTCCCATCTTCTCGATAGCCCCGGCCGAAGGCCCTATAAATACGAGCCCGGCCTCCTGGCACGCAGCGGCAAACGAGGCGTTCTCGGCCAGAAAGCCGTAGCCAGGGTGGACGGCTTCAGCCCCCGTCTCCTTCGCCGCTTCTACCAGCGCCTCACCGTCGAGATAACTCTTGCCTGCGGGCGGCGGGCCGATGCGGACAGCTTCGTCGGCGTGGCGCACGTGGAGGGCGCTCTCGTCGGCGTCGGAGTAGACGGCGACGGACCCCACCCCGAGCTCCCGGCAGGCGCGCACTACGCGAAGCGCGATCTCCCCCCGATTCGCCACGAGTACCTTATCGAACATACCCTCGTCCTCCTCCGAGCCGCCACGATAGGAGCGTCATGTTAGCCTCGCTGTGAGCCCCGCGCTTTCTCAGGTCCGGGAGACGGCGATGGCAGGGGCGACAGCCACGGCGACGAGCGCGGCCAAAACTACCTTCACCAGGTCGAAGACCACGAAAGGCAGCACACCCTGGGCGACGGCTACCGCGATGGGCAAGTTGGCCACTACCGAGAGCCAACCCGCCCCGATCGCATAGATAACGGCGAGGGCTGCAACACCCCACAGAAAGCTCAGCGTCAGCGCTCTACTACGTGGCGAGTTTGCCGCGGCGTAGGCGGCGAGACCGGCGACCGCGGCAGCCAGGGGGTAGGAGAGGAGGTATCCACCCGTTGGGCCTGCGATCTTGCCGAGCCCGCCCGAGAACTGGGCGAATACGGGCACGCCAACAGCCCCGACGAGTAGGTAGACTGCCATCGCCAGCGCCCCGTAGCGTGATCCTAGCAGCAGCCCGGAGAGGACGACGGCCGGCACCTGCAAGGTGAAAGGCACGGGCGAGAAGGGCAGTGGGATGGCGATCTGGGCCGCCACGGCGGTGACGGCGGCCATGAGCGCCACGCGGGTCATCGTCGCTACGTTCAAGCTCGCCTCCCTTTCACCACTATCGAATGTATCCTTACTCTCTTTTAGCATCTATTGACCGAAAAATCCGGCGTCTGTAGTATTGCGGCACAGTCCAGGGGAAGGCGGGTGCAACCGGATATGAGTAGCGGCGTCGAAACCGAGCTTCCGCAAGCGCGCTACAGCTACGGGGGGGACGAGTTCGTCTTCGTCGAGCTCGCCGAAGCGATGAGCTTGAAGGTCAACTTCAGGGCTATGGCGATAACCAACAAGCTCGAGGAGGAGCACATCGAGGGCGTGATGGATATCTGTCCGTCCAACGCCTCGTACATGGTCCGCATAGACCCTGACGTGTTGCACCCCGACGAGCTGATCTCACGCCTCGAGGAGATAGACGTCGAGGTCGGAGACATCCAGGGCTTCGAGCTCCAGACGCGGGTCGTGGACGTGCCCGTTATGATGGAAGACCCCTGGACCCACGAGACCCTGATGCGCTTCCGTGACCGCCACCAGGACCCTGACGCGACCGACCTCGAGTACTCCGCCCGCATCAACGGCTACGACTCGAAAGATGACTTTATCGCGGCGCTGCTCGGCTCGCCGTGGCTTGTGACCATGATCGGGTTCGTCCCTGGCCTACCCTGGTGCTACCAGCTCGTTCCACCGGAGGAGCAGGTGGAGGTGCCCAAGTACGTCAGGCCACGCACCTACACCCCGGAGCGGGCTTTCGGCTTCGGCGGTGGGTTCGCGGTTGTCTACTCTGTCGAAGGGGCCGGCGGCTACCAACTCTACGGCCTGGCACCTGCGCCGGTCCTCGACGTGAAGCAGGAGTTGAAGGACTTTCAGCACTCGATCGTCTTCCCCAAGCCGGGCGACGTCTTCAAATACCGGGGCATAGACCAGGAGGAGTTCGACGAGATCCGGGGCCGCGTCGAGGACGGCACCTTCGAGTATAGGAAGAAGGACTTTGTCTTCCACCCAGACAGGGCGCTCGATGACCCGCACGCGTACAACGGGGAGATACTGGGGGTGCTCTATGACGATTAGGATGAAGAGCCCCGGCCTCCTCACAACCGTCCAGGATACGGGACGCCTCGGCGAGTACGCTATCGGGATGCCCCCGAGCGGGGCGATGGACGTCTTCTCCTACCAGGTGGGCAACTACCTCGTCGGCAACGAGGAAGGCGCGGCTGGACTGGAGATAACATACTTCGGACCTGAGCTGGAGTTTACCGAGGACGCCGTCATAGCCGTTACGGGAGCACAGATGCCGCCGAAGATAAACGGCCAAGAGGCCCCGACCTGGGAGGCGCTCGCGGTGGAGGCGGGGGATATGCTCACCTTCGACTACCTCCAGAACGGCGCGAGGTCATACCTCGCTGTGGCGGGCGGGATAGACGTGCCAGTCTTCATGCACAGCCGTTCGACCTACACCTTGATCGGGCTCGGCGGCCACGAGGGGAGGGCGCTTGGGGAGGGCGACGAGTTGGCGCTCGGCGAGGCGGGCGACCGCTCCGACCGCGTCGGGATGGCCGTCGCGGACCAGCAGATCCCACGCTACTCTAAATTGACGGAGCTGCGCGTCATTATCGGGCTCGCTAGCTACCGGTTGACCGAGGAGAGCATGGAGGAGTTCCTGAACACCACGTGGACGGTCACCCCTGACGCGGACAGGGTCGGTTACCGCTACAAGGGTGGCGAGCTTGGGTTCGTCGAACGGGAACAGCCCGCGGGGGCCGGGGCAGACCAGGCCAACGTGGTGGACTTCGGCTACCCTATAGGCTCAATCCAGGTGCCCGGCGGCGTCGAGCCCATAGTCCTGATGAACGACGCCGTCACCGGCGGTGGCTACGCGACCATCGGTACCGTCATAAGCGCCGACCGCGACAAACTGGCCCAGACCAAGACCAACGACAAAACCCGTTTCCGCTCCGTCGACCTCGAAGAAGCACTCGCGGCCCGCGAGAAGAGGCGCAAGCAGATGGCGGAGATCAAGGAAGCGCTTGATTGAGGCATCAGGCAGCGGGCTTCAGGAGGTGCTGGGTGGAGCAAGCGTGGCGTCGTTCGGGGTGAGCGGGAGCTTCTGTCCTGGCCGAGGGCAATCGCTAAAGCGGACCTGATGCCCTACCCCTGAAGCCGCCGACCGAATGGAGGCACCATGCACATAGACTTCAACTGCGATATGGGCGAGAGCTTCGGCCCATACAGTTTCGGCGCTGACCGGGAGTTGATGCGCCACATCTCCTCGGCCAACGTGGCCGGCGGCTTCCATGCGGGCGACCCGCACGTCATGCGCGAGACCATAGCGCTGGCCAAAGAACACGGCGTCGCGGTCGGGTTGCACAACGGGTATGGCGATCTGGTTGGCTTCGGTAGGAGGGAGATCAAGGCCGCGCCCGAGGAGATCCGTGACGAGTTGATCTACCAGCTCGGCGCCCTGCGCGAGTTTGCCAACCTCTACGACCTGGAGGTTCAGCACGTCAAGCCCCACGGCGCCCTCTACATGGTCGCAGCCCGCGAGGAGGAGTTGTCGCGGGCCATCATCGGGGCTATCCAGGAGGTAGACCCTGCCCTCGTCCTATACTGCATGCAATCCTCGAAGACTTACGAGATCGCCCTTGAGATAGGCCAGCCGGTCGCGAGGGAGTTCTTCGCCGACCGCGAATACAACGACGAGGGCCAGATCGTCTTTACCCGCCGCGTAGGCGAGGAGTTGGACCCTGAGGAAATGGCCGAGAGGGTCCTCCGGGGCGTAACGGAGGGCAGGGTCGGGACGGTAGAAGGCAACGACATAGAAGTGGCGGCGGACTCGATCTGCGTCCACAGTGACACCCCGGGGGCTGCGAGGCTGGCCGAGACTATAGTCCGCAAGCTCGGGGAGAGCGGCATAGAGATCCAGCCCGTCGGACGGGCGGAGCAGAAAGTTCCCTAACGCAAGGAGAGCTCGAGTTGGCGAAGACCGTGAAAGCCCAGATGCCCGGTACCTTCTACCGGCGCCCCGACCCCGAGAGCGAATTTTACGCTGAAGAAGGAGACCAGGTCTCCGCCGGCGACACCGTCGGCCTGATCGAGGTGATGAAATCCTTCCACGAGGTCAAGGCCGAGGAGGATGGCACTATCTCCCGGTTCCTCGTCGAGAACGAAGATGCCGTCGACGCTGGACAGGATCTCCTGGAACTGGAGTAAGGGGATAAAGACGCGGCCCCTGCGGAGGCGCGCAACCACGAAGAGGATACGATGACGGAGGAGGTCGCGGCATGACGGAGTCTGTCCAGCGGTACATGGGGAACAGCGTCCCCCGCAAGGAGGACCCGGCGCTTCTGACGGGGCATTCTAACTTCACGGACGATTTCCGGCTGCCTGGCATGCTCCACATGACCCTCCTGCGTAGCCCGCACGCGCACGCCAGGGTCACGAACATAGACGCCTCGGCCGCGACGGAGCAGCCTGGCGTCGTAGCCGTCTTTACAGGCGAGGACCTGGCCGACGAGTGGGTGGTCGGCATACCGACCGGCTGGCCCGTGACGGAGGACATCAAGATCCCCGACCATTGGCCGTTGGCCCGTGGCGAGGTGAACCACGCGGGCGAAGCTGTGGCCGTTGTTGTCGCCACAGACCGCTACAAGGCCCAGGATGCGCTGGAGCACATAGATGTGGACTACGAGGTGCTCCCAGCCGTGGTCGATATCGAGGCCGCCCTCGAGGACGGGTCGCCGCTAGCGCACGAGGAGCTCGGCACCAACAAGTGCTACACCTGGCCACTAGGAACAGGGGATATAGACGAAGCCTTCGAGAAGGCCGACGTGGTAGTGAGCGGACGCTACATCCAGCAGCGCCTGATCCCGAGCCCCATCGAACCCCGCGCGGTCGTGGCCAACCCCGAACCAGCCACGGGCAACCTGACTATCTACACCTCGACCCAGGTACCCCACTTCGTGAAGGACATCCTGGCCATCGTGTGCGGTGTTCCCGAGACGCACCTCAGGGTCGTGGCCCCCGACGTGGGCGGCGGTTTCGGTGGCAAGCTCAACGTCTACGCCGAGGAGGCGCTCGCGCTGGCGTTGGCGCGAAAGCTCAAGACCCCGATCAAATGGATCGAGGACCGCTCGGAGAACCACCTGGCGAGCACCCACGGGCGCGGTCAGGTCCAGTACATTGAGCTCGCCGCCAGAAGAGACGGCAAGATCCTGGGCATGAAGGTCAGGCTGCTCGCTGACATGGGCGCCTACCTGCAATTGCTCACCCCCGGTATCGCCATCTTCGGCTCCTTCACCTACCCAGGCCTCTACACCTTCGACGCCTACTCCTTCGAGTGCACGGGTGTCTTCACCAACCTCACCCCGACCGACGCTTACCGCGGCGCCGGACGCTCCGAGGCGGCCTACGCCCACGAGCGCATAATGGACGACCTGGCGCGGGAGCTCGGTATGGACCCTGCGGAATTGCGCATCATGAACCTGATCCCCCCGTTCGACGAACCGACAACGACACCCGCTGGCGTCATGTACGACTCGGGCGACTACGAGACCTGCATGCGCAAGGCCCTCGACCTCGCCGAATACGAGGAGGCGCGCGCCGAGCAGCGCCGCCGACGCGAGGCCGGTGACGTCAGGCAGATCGGTGTCGGCATAGGCAACTTCACCGAGAGCGGCGGCCTCTCGCCTTCGAAGGTTGCGGCCGGCGTCCGCCTGCAGAGCGGAGGCTGGGAGGCGGCTTCCGTGCGGATGCTGTCATCGGGCAAGGTCGTGGTCGTCACGGGCACTTCGCCCCACGGCCAGGGGCACGTAACCTCTTGGTCACAGATCGCCGCCGATGCCTTCGGTATCGACGTAGACGACGTTGAAGTCCTCCACGGCGACACGGCTTTGGCGCCCTACGGCCGTGACACCTATGGCTCGAGGAGCCTCGCGGTCGGTGGGGTCGCGCTCCACCTCGCGTGCGAGAAGGTCGTGGAGAAGGGCAAGAAGGTGGCGGCCCACATGCTCGAGGCCGCCGAGGGTGACCTGGAGTTCGAGGCCGGCCGCTTCTCTGTGGCCGGATCTGCGGACCAGAACGTCAGCATACAGGAGGTCGCCGGGGCCGCCTACCTGGCTGCCGACCTCCCCGATGGGATGGAGCCGTTGCTGCAAGCCGACCACGTCTTCGATCCGCCGAACTTCACCTGGCCCTACGGGACGCACGTCTGCGTGGTCGAGGTGGATACCGAGACGGGGATGGTAACCATCCCGAAGTACGTGGCGGTCGACGACTGTGGACCCGTCGTTAACCCCGCCATCGTGGACGGCCAGCTGCACGGCGGCATAGCCCAGGGCATTGCGCAGGCGCTCTACGAAGAGGCCGTCTACGACGACGAGGGCAACCTCGTAACCGGCACGATGGTGGACTACATGATCCCGGGCGCTCCCGAGATACCGAACATGATCCTGGACCGCACCGAGACCCCCTCGCCGACCAACCCAATGGGCGTGAAGGGCATAGGGGAGTCGGGGGCCATAGCCGCCCAGCCGGCGGTCATAAACGCGGTCATAGATGCGCTCTCGCACGAAGGCGTCACCCATATAGACATGCCGGCCTCACCGTACAAGGTGTGGGAGGCTCTCCAGGACGCCCGAGACCGCAGCGCCGGCATGCGCGACGCCGACCTCCAGGGCAGACCTGACGTGGAGGTTTAGCTTCAGGTCGCCCGGGGAAAAGATACCAAAGCGACAACCATTCCCGAGTAGAGGAGAAGCAGGTGGGTTTACTAGGCAGTGATGGCCGCAAGGACAAGGACGAAGCTACCAAGGACAAAGCAAAGGGCCGCATGAAGGAAGCGGCGGGCGCCATCACCGGCGACAAGGACACGAAGTCCAAGGGCCGCTCCGATCAGCGTCGTGGAAACGTCAAGGAGAAGAAGGGTAACGTCAAGGACTTGCTCAAGTAAGCTTCAGGCCGCAGGCTTCACCAATAAAGACCATAGGCAGACGGAAGGGCCGGGGAGATCTCCCCGGCCCTTCCTACTATCAGCCGCGTTTCTGATCGTGGCGGGTTGCCCCGCCCCCCTCTCACAACCTGACGGCTGATGCCTACTTACGCGGAGACGGCCTTGAGCTTGCGGTCGAACTGCTCGATCAGGGTCTCACGGTTCTTGTTGCGCTTCTCATGCTCGCGAACCGTACGGATCTCAGCCGCAGACAGGCCCTCGATGCGGTTGCCGATCTCCCTGACGTTCATCTCGTCGTAGCCGGCGATCGGGAACGTAACGTTGTCGACCTCGTTCTCGACGAGGCGCAGACCCTGCCTGTAATACGCGAACGGGGCATACATCAGGTCCGTGTACGTATCAACGATCTCTCCAACGAGCGTCTGGAACGCGTCGCGCTGCTCCTCGGCCCCCTCGACGAGCTCCTGGGTCAGCCCCTGGTTGCTCTCAGCCTGGTGCCGGATCTCACGCGAAGTGCTGTCGAGCATCTCCTGCGCAAACTTCACGTTGCGCTCCTGCTGCACCACGAAGTGGTCTACGACCATCTTGTAGGAGTCGCCGCTCGTCTTCGCTAGCCGCTCCGCAGTCATGTTGGTGTGCTTTATGGTGTCCACTGAATCCTCCTTTTGTTACTTGCAACTATGTATATGCAGTCTACACATATATTCAACACTGTCAAGGTTGGCACAGGGAGTCGGTCGGTGAGGATTTAGCATGCGGTCTCTCGATTTTCGGGGGAGCGAGAAGTGATACCCTGAGAAGCCCGGCCTTTACAGCCGGGGTTGCGAACCTTAATATGGGCGTCTTGCGAGATGATCCGGGCGGGACGACCGCGAGGCGCGGGGTGTTTCGCGGCGGGGCTTGTAACGTAGATTTGGTCCAAACGTTACCGCCTTGTTATCTTGGTTTTGTACACTTTCGGAGTACGGTGTCTTATATGGAGAGCGAGAGGTGATGTGATGCGTTCGAGAAATCTGGTGCTGGTACTTGCGGCCCTAGCGTTGGTCGTGGCGCTTGCCGCCTGCACCTCCGCGGGCCAATCCTCAGGTGATCAGGGCTCAAGCGATCAGGGGCAGGTGTCGAAGGAAAAGGCGCCTAAGGAACAAGAGTCGAAGGATAAAGCGCCGAAGGAGCAGGAGCCTCCCAAGAAGATGACGGACGAGGCCAAAGAAAAGCAGGTCGCCCCTAAGGCGGGGACGCAGGACGAGGCTCAAAGCGGCGAGAACAGGGTGGAGCCTCCGAAGAAAAAGAGGCTCAAGCTCACCGTACCGGCGATGAAGCGGATCGAGAACGATCCCATACCGACCGGCCCCGGCACCGACGAGAAGCTGTTTCGTGACTACGCTGGCGTCCACCTCAGTGCCTCGGGCTTTCCCTGGAAAGAGACGGCAAACGTGTACATCGCCGGGCACCGCATCGGGTTCCCTGGCACGAAGAGCAACATGGCCTTCTACGACCTAGAGGGCTTGAAGAACGGCGACAAAGTCTACCTGGAAGACGCCGAAGGCAGACGATATACGTACGAGGTCTACGAGAAGCTCATCGTCGAGCCGACGAACCTCACCGTCATAAACGCGATACCGGGCAAGAACATCATCAGCCTGCAGACCTGCACGCTTCCCGATTACAGCAAGCGGGTCATCTACCGGGCCGAGCTCAAGGACATCGAGGGCGACGAGTCCTAAGTACCACGTAGGGCAACGGCGACGTTAGATGCTGGAGGACCGGGATGAAGTTCCGGTCCTCAGGCTTTCCGGTCGAATATGTTTTATGGAACAGGAACCCGCGGCACACGGGCCAGGTTGCCTTTGGGCGAGAGCTGATATTTCTCCGCTTGTTGATTCAACGAGGGTGATGAACCTACAATTACGAACGGCGACGTTCGCGGGAGTCACAGGAGAAACGCTTGATACCTGCGTGCAGCGAAAGTCATAATTGCTTCGGTTCGGAGCAGGGGAACAGAGAATGGGGGAGAGATGACATTGCTCTCGCGGGGTGGCGGTCCGGCCTTCGGGGCACATGCCTTTATATGGTCCGGTGAGTGGACGCGCGAAGGTGCCGGTCGTGTCATTTCCGGCGCCTCAGAGGCGGGCCTGGATTTCGTCGAGATACCACTCCTCGACCCCGGCTCGATGGATGTAGATCACACCCGATCGCTGCTAGATCGCTACGATCTCCAATGCTCATGCTCACTCGGCTTGCCAAAGGAGTTCCACCTACCTGTCAACCCGGAAGGCGCAGCGCGTTTCCTACAAGAGGCCGTGGAGGTGACCGCGGCTCTCGGCTCTCCCGTGCTAACGGGCTGCCTCTACACACACCTGGGAACCCTGACCGGCAAGCCCCCAGAGGCCGCAGAGCTGGAAGCCGTCGCGCGCGTCCTGAAGGAGACCGGCCGCCGGGCTGCCGACCACAGCATCGAGCTGGGTATAGAGGTCGTCAATCGCTACGAGACCTACCTCCTTAACCTCGCCTCCCAGGCCGGCGAACTGCTAGACCGGATAGATGAGCCCAACGTCTTCATCCACCTCGACACGTACCACATGAACATAGAAGAGAGGGGCTTCTACGACCCGATTGTTTCTCTCGGTTCCAGGCTCGGCTACGTCCACCTCTCTGAATCCGACCGCGGGACGCCGGGGACGGCGAACGTCCACTGGGATGAGGTTTTCCGCGGATTGAAAGACGTAGGCTACAGCGGTGCCCTCGCGATGGAATCCTTCGCCGCCGTGAACGAGGCGATCATCGGCGCGACGGCGCTCTGGCGCGATGTGGTTGGGGACCCCGATGCCCTCGTCAGGGACGGCCTCGCCTTCCTGCGCGAGAAGGCGAGAGAGCATGGCGTTTTCTCATGACCGATAGCCAACCGGTCTTGGGATCGGCGTAAGGCCGTCCCATGCTCCTCGGCCTCGACTTAGGGACCAGCTCCGTAAAAGCCCTTCTCATGGAGGAGAACGGCGACTCGCTGGGTGAGGGATCCTCCCCTTACCCCGTGCGGGCACCCAAACAAGGGTGGGCCGAGTCGTCTCCGGAGGACTGGTGGGGTGCCGTTCTGGAGGCCACGGAAGCCGCCGTAGGCCAACGCGGAGAGGAGGTGAAGGCGCTCGGGCTTTCCGGGCAGATGCACGGCGTCGTCCTTACTGACGAGGGGGGGCGTCCCTCGCGTCCCGCCGTCCTATGGGCCGATGCCAGATCCGGCGCCGAGCTGGCGGCCTACCGGGGGCTCGATGAAGAGAAGTGGCGCCGGCTGGCCAACCCGCCTGCCGTTGGCATGGCGGGCCCGAGCCTCCTGTGGCTGCGCGACCACGAACCCGACACGTATGCGTCCGCCAGGTGGGCTCTGCAGCCGAAGGACTGGCTCAGGATGCGACTGACTGGCGACGTAGCCGCGGAACCGTCCGATGCCTCGGCCACCCTGCTCTACGATCTCTTCGCCGATGACTGGTTCTACGCTGTGGTAGAGGACCTCGGCCTCCGCGCGGAGCTGTTGGCGCCGCTCACACCGTCCGCCGTCGTCGCGGGGACACTGACGGCAGAGGCCGCTGGCGACCTCGGGTTGCGAGATGGACTACCGGTTGCGGTTGGGGCGGCCGACACCGCCGCAGCCATGCTAGGCGTTGGGCTCCTGCGCCCCGGTCCCGTGCAGCTCACGGTCGGCACGGGAGGCCAGATCTTTACGCCGAGGGAAGACCCTGAACCCGACCCGCATCTTCGCACGCACCTGTATCGTGGTGCCGTACCCGGGCTGTGGTACTCGATGGCGGCAATCCAGAACGCGGGCCTCGCCCTCGAGTGGGTTCGCAAAGTGCTCGGCGCCTCCTGGAAAGAAGTCTACGACGAAGCCTTCGCCGTGCCGCCTGGCTCAGGAGGTGTAGCGTTCCTGCCGTACCTGAGCGGGGAGAGGACCCCGCGCTTCGATCCTGGAGCCCGCGGCGCCTGGACCGGCCTCGGCCTCGACCACACGCGGGGCCACCTCCTACGCGCAGCCCTCGAAGGCGTCGCGTTCGCGCTGCGCGAGGGCCTCGAAGCGCTGGAGGAGCCGGGGATTTTCGTCCCCGAGCTCCGCCTCGCCGGGGGTGGTGCTAGCGGGGAGACGGGAGAGCCTTGGCGGCAGCTACTGGCCGACGCGCTCGGCCGCCCCCTGCGGCTCCTGCCCGATGGGATCTCCAGCGTCGCATCGGCCCGCGGCGCCTCCCTCCTGGCCGGCCTCGCCTCCGGCGTCTATTCGGCGGTCGAGGATACGCTTCGGCTCGCCCCGGAGCCGCAGGGATCCGTACGTCCCGGCGAAGCTAGCGAGGACTACGAGGCCGCCTACGACCGCTACAGGGAACTCTATCCCAGGCTTCAGGGTCCGGTGCCGCAGATTCGCCCGCAATTGTGAGCGAAGCCTCTATACTACTAGATACTCCTTGCTACACTATGTTTCGAAATGACGGGGCGGTGTAGAATTTGTTGAGCAAGGGATACGCGGGATCTCTAACGGACAACGGCGTGGCTGGCGCCCGTTGGCTCCTGGCTGACCGGGTCGGACGCGCTCTCTCGGCAACAGAGAACGCCGTTGGTACGCGCGAGCGGGTTGTACGCCTTGCTGTGCCCGTTGGCCGCGTGGACCCTTTCGTGTGGCTGCGGGAGCAGCGGATGTTCCCGAAGACCTACTGGTCCGGGCGCGAGGACCGTGGCGGGGTCGCGGCCGTAGGAGTCGCGGACCTGCGGGAGGCGGACGCCTCAGGGGGCGACCTGTCACTGCACAAGCTGCTCGCGTCGCTGCCCGACTCTGCAGGTTCCGGGGCACGCTACTATGGCGGCGCGCGCTTCGATCCGCTGCGCAGGCCCGAAGAGGAATGGGCAGCGTTCGGGGCTTACCGGTTCGTCCTGCCGCGCTTCGAGCTGCACGCGGCGGACGGAGGGACGATCCTAACCTGCAATCTGGTGTTGCCCAGGGACGTGGGTAACGCTTCTGAGATATTGGAGCAGATAGAAGACCTCACGTTGCCCGAGGGCGAATCGCGCTCCACGTTGCCAACCCCGGTTTCTCGCGTAGACAGGCCTGACCTGCTGGGCTGGAGGCAGAACATCGGGCGGGCACTCGCCGCGTTCTCCGAGGGGCGACTCGGCAAAATCGTGCTCGCCCGCCGGGTCGAGTTCGGCTTCGATGGGGACCTGGATCCCACGCTGTTACTCGGGAGCTTGCAGGCGGCCACGCCGGGCTGCTTCCATTTCTACGCCGAGCCGGAGGATGGGGTGGCTTTCCTAGGGGCCTCTCCCGAGCGCCTGTTCCGCCGCGACGGAAGCTCGGTGGTGAGCGAGGCCGTGGCGGGAACGAGGCCGCGCGGGACGTCGTTGGAGAACGATATTGGGCTACGTGACGACCTGATGCGTAGCGCAAAAGACAGGGCCGAGCACTCCTACGTGCGCATCGGCATAGGAGAGACGCTCGCACCGCTCTGCGAGGAGTTTGAGATCGAGGAAGTCGTCTCCGACATGAAGCTGGCGCGTGGGAGGCACCTGAGGTCGAGGGTCCGTGGCACGCTAAGAGAAGGCGTGACCGACGCCGTGCTGCTCGACGCGCTGCACCCGACGCCGGCCGTCGGTGGCCATCCGCGGGTCGAGGCGTTGCAAGAGATAAAGGATCTCGAACCCTTCGACAGGGGCTGCTACGCAGGCCCGGTAGGTTGGATCGGGGACGAGGCCTCCGAGTTCGCCGTCGGTATACGGTCAGGCCTGGTTCGGGGCCGGACGCTGGATCTCTTCTCCGGGGCCGGGATTGTCGCCGGCTCCATGCCCGACGAGGAATGGGCCGAGATAGAGCAGAAGATCGGCGACTTCATCGGGGTGTTCGGGCTTGAACAGGGAAACGCCGCGAGCTAACCGCCTCTGGGCGTACCTGATCGTCGAAGAGCTCGTGCGCTGTGGCGTCGACTTCTTCTGCGTGGCCCCCGGCTCCCGCTCGACCCCACTCGTCGCCGCGCTAGCCGCGAACGAGAAGGCCCGTAGCCTCGTCCACTTCGATGAGCGCGGAACGGCCTTCGCGGCTTTAGGCTACGCGCGCGCCACGGGGCGTCCCGCAGCCTGGATCACGACCTCAGGAACGGCGGTCGCCAACGGTCTCCCTGCCGTCGTCGAGGCCTCGACAGACGGTGTGCCCATGATCCTGCTTACCGCCGACCGTCCCCCCGAACTTCGCCAGACCGGCGCCAACCAGACCATAGACCAGCCCGACATCTTCGGCGACTACGTCCGCTGGCGCTTCGATCTTCCCGCCCCCGACCCATCCATCGACCCGGCGATGGTCCTGACAACCGTTGACCAGGCCGTCTACCGTGCGCAACGTAGTCCTCATGGTCCCGTCCACCTGAACTTGATGTTCCGCGAGCCTTTTCTGCCGGATGGGGAAGATGATCTCCCCGGACCATCCCCTTGGGTAGAGGCTGACGAACCGTACACCCGCTACGCCTCGACGAAGCCCGCCGTCGATGAATCGGAGATCCAAAACCTCTGGAAGAGGCTCCATCCTGTGAAACGCGGCCTCGTCGTAGCCGGCCGGCTGGCCTCCCGAGAGCAGGGTAAGGCGGTGCTGCGGCTCGCCGACACTTTAGGCTGGCCGCTCCTCCCAGACATAGGCTCACAGGTTCGTCTCGGCGCGGACTCGAAGGACCTCGTGGCCTACTACGACGCGCTCCTGGCGAGCGACCCCTTTGCCGAAGCGCACGTGCCCGAGGCGGTGGTCCACGTTGGGGGAAGGGCCCTCTCCAAGCGACTGGAGCGATTCCTGGGTCGCAGTCGGCCCGACCCCTACATCGTCGCGCGCGAGAATCCGTTCAGGCTCGACCCCGCCCACCGCGTCACCCACAGCATCGAGGTAGACGTCGTGGATTTCTGCGCCGCGCTCGAAAGGGCCGCTACGGATGACCCACCGACGGGGGACACCGCATGGACGGCGGGCTGGCGGGGGGCGTCGGAGGAGGCGGGCCGCCACCTGGACGAGCAGGTGCTCGAAGCACCGAACGAGCCGTTCGTGGCGCGTGGTGTGTCGCGGAACATACCCGGGGATCATGGTCTCGTCGTCGCCAGCAGCATGCCCGTGCGGGACCTGGATACCTACGCTGCGGCCGGCGCGGCCGTGCCCGTTGCCGCCAACAGGGGCGCGAGCGGCATCGACGGCACCGTCGCGACCGCGGCTGGCTACGCGCGGGGTCTCGGAAGACCCGTTACGCTCCTCATCGGGGACCTCGCGCTGTTGCACGACCTGAATTCCCTCGCCATGTTGCGCGATGTGCGTGTCGTCGTCGTCGTGCTCAACAACGACGGCGGGGGTATCTTCTCCTTTCTCCCCGTATCCAGCCAGAAGAAATTCTTCGAGCCCTACTTCGGCACGCCTCAAGGCGTTGGTTTCGAGTCAGCGGCACGGATGTTCGGGCTCGGTTACGAAGGTCCTGACTCGATGAAGGAGTTCATCGAGTCGTATCGCAAGGCCTGCGCGAGCGGATCCTCGGCCCTGATCGAAATCAGGACCAACCGCGAGGAGAACGTGGCCCTGCACCGCAGGCTACTCGAAGAGGTAGCCGCCCGGGTCGAGAAGGCATGATGACCCCTGATCCCACACGATGCACCCGCCGGATAGCCTGAACTACGAGGTCTCCGGCCCGCGCCGGTCGCGGTCGGTCCTCTTCCTGCACGGCTTTTTGGGGTCGTCGGACGACTGGCGAGATGTAACGAACGCGGTTGGGGACCGGGGCTTCTGCATCACCCCCGACCTGCCGGGACACGGGGGTTTACAGGGGTTGGCGCCTGAGTCGTACACCATCGAAGGGTCGGCGCGGGCCGTGATCCATACTCTGGACGATCTGGAAGTCGAGCGTCCAGTAATCGTAGGTTACTCGATGGGTGGACGTTTGGCGTTGTACCTGGCCCTGCGTTATCCGGAGCGGTGCGCTGGCCTCTTTCTCGAATCGGCATCCCCTGGCTTGGAGAGCATGGAGGAGCGGGCGGCGCGCAGAGCAGCAGACGAAGATAAGGCGCATCGCTTGGAATCCGGGAACTTCGAAGAGTTTCTCAGCGACTGGTACAGGCAGCCGATCTTCGAGTCGCTGGCGGGGGACGAGAGGTTGCTCGGGCGGACCATCGCGGCGAGGCGGCGCAACGACCCCGGGGAGCTCGCGCGGTCGCTGCGGGGCATGGGGACGGGCAGCCAGCTCTCGTTGTGGGGCGAGCTGGAGGACCTCAGCGTACCAGCGCTCGCCGTCGCGGGAGAGCTCGACCACCAGTACACGCGCGTCTCATCGCGCATGGCGGAGATCAGCCCACGAATGAAATCCACGGTGGTCCCCGGTGCCGGACATACCGTGCACGCCGAGACCCCAGAAGTATTTATCTCCCTGCTCGTGGATTTTCTGGATAGGCTACCGCTTGCTCTGGGTGAGGCTGAACCAGTTCCCTGAGTTGTCTTTCACGATGGCTTCCGTGCCGTAGAACCGTTCCTCGGGTGGCGACACGAACACGACGCCCTGCCGGCTCAGGCGCTCGTAGTCGGCCTTTATGTCGTCCGTCTCGAAGACACCGATACCGAAGGCGCCCTTCTCGACAAGCGCCTTCATCTCTTCTGCCATCCCGGCTCCGAACATCGGTCCAGGGGCTACCTGGGCCAGGATCAGCTCGAGGTCGGGCTGTCCCTTCGGGCTCAGCGTCAGCCAGCGGAGGCTGGAGTCGCCCATGGGCATGTCGGTGTTGACCTCGAAGCCCAGGGTGTCCCGGTAGAACGCGAGGGCTTCTTCCTGGTCGATCACGTAGATCGTCGAGTGGCTCTGGCGTAGGATCACGGCTTACCTCCCAGCTTCGCTGCCCTGTCCCGAAAATACTATCCGCAGGGCGCCCTCCCGGCTTCTCGAAAATTGCGCTCGTCCAGCGTTCCGTACAACATCGTGAAAAAGCACGAGGGAACTAACAGTCTTCTCACCGTAGACGGGACGGAGATGCTGGATCTTGCATAGTGCCTGTACTCTGAGGGTGAGAGCCCGACGCGTTGTGCGAACAGGCTGCTGAAACTGCCCAGGCTGGAAAAGCCCACTTCGAAGCACGCTTCAGTGACGTTGTGGCTACCCTTGGCCAGCAAAGTCTTGGCCCTCTCTATGCGCAGACGAGTCAGAAACGCGTGTGGCGTCTCTCTGTAGGTGCGCTTGTAGACGCGTAAAAAATGGTAGGGGGAGAGATTGGCCTGGGCCGCGACGTCAGGCAAGGAAACGGGAGTGTTGTAGGCGTGGCGCATGAACTCCCTGGCCTGGGCGAGGCTCCTGTGAGTCTGAGGGTGCATGGTAGATGAAGAGTACACGACGTGACACACGAGCCAAGGGCATAGTCGGCGGCACGCAGAAACCCGGCCGTCGGGTCCGTGACGCTGGGAGTGATCGTTTTCGTCTCGGCCTGTCGGCGAAACGCACCCGAAGACGTTACTTTCCTTTTGCATCGATGAAGCGCTCGCCTTGGCCCCACCGCGGGGAAGCACCTAGAATGACCAACTGGGTCAACCGTCAGACCCCAGGGCAAAGGAGGCGCGGAGGGTATGCCGAAGGCATCGGAAGAACCGTTTGAGGAGATGCTGGCGGGTGGGCATCCGAACTCGCTCGGCAGGACCGTCGAGGTTGTGGACGCCGTCCTCGCGCGGCCGCCCAGGCTTCCGGAGCTATACGGCTGCTACTTTAGTGCGGACGAGGTCGTGCGGCTGAGGACTTCGTCCGCACTAAAGCGTGTCTGCGCCGAGCGGCCCGAATGGCTCCTCCCTTACGTGGATGGCCTTCTGCGCGACGTAGCGCGGATCGACCAGCCATCCGCCCAATGGACGCTGGCACAGCTCATGGAGAGCCTACATGATCGGCTGACGGCCGAGCAGAAAAGCCAAGCGGTACGGGTGCTCCAACGCAACCTGCGAACCAGCAGCGATTGGATCGTCCTGAACACCACCATGAAGACCCTGGGCGGATGGGCGCATCAGGACGAAGAGCTTAGGTCGTGGCTCGAGCCCCACCTTTTGCGGCTCGCGCAGGACGGCCGCAAGTCTGTCGCCAACAAGGCGAGGAAGCTGCGAACGGAGCTCGCCCGCGCTTGAGGTTCAAGGGCACCAGTATGAGATCGATTAATCGTTGAGACCGGTCCAGCCGAAGCGCGAAATTTGGAGTGAATGCTAGGCGCGCAACACGCGAACCGGGTTGGCAAGAGCTGATCCACACGTCCCTATATAATCTCTGGCATGACAAATACAACTTGGGAATCAGCCGGAGAGTTCGAGGACATCAGGTACGAGAAGGCGGAGGGGATCGCGAAGATCACCATAAACCGCCCCGAGGTCCGTAACGCGTTCCGTCCGCTTACGGTGGTCGAGATGCAAGGGGCCCTCGAAGACGCCCGCGAGGACCACGACACGGGGGTCATCATCCTGACAGGGGAAGGCCCCGACGCTTTCTGCTCGGGAGGGGACCAGAAGGTGCGTGGGGACGCAGGGTACCTCGAAGACCCCGAAGACCCGAGCCGCACGCCGGGGGGCGCGTCGGTCGGGCGCTTCCACGTCACTGACCTCCACGTCCAGATCCGACGTTGTCCAAAGCCCGTGGTCGCGATGGTGGCCGGATACGCCGTCGGTGGGGGCCACGTCCTGCACGTGGTCTGCGACCTCACCATCGCCGCGGATAACGCGAAGTTCGGACAGGTGGGCCCGAGGGTCGGCAGCTTCGACGGCGGCTTCGGCGCTTCGGTCCTCTCGAGCCTCGTCGGGCCTAAGAAGGCGAAGGAGATGTGGTTCCTCTGCAGGATGTATTCGGCTGAAGAGGCGCTGGAGATGGGGCTCGTCAACGCGGTCGTCCCGCTCGCCCGACTCGAGGAGGAGACCGTCAGCTGGTGCCGGGAGATGCTCGAGCGCTCACCGTTCGCGCTGCGCCTCCTCAAGTCCAGCTTCCATGCCCATGAGGACGGCTTCGCCGGCATCCAGCAACTAGCCCATGACACGAATCTTCTTTTCTACGGTAGCGAAGAGGCGCGTGAGGGCCGCGACGCCTACAAAGAGAAGCGCAAACCCGATTTCTCGACGTTTCCCCACCGCCCATAAGCTGGCGGGTCGGACGGCGTGAAGCCGACGAGCTTTGACCTATACCGCTACAGCCTGCCCCTCTCCCGGCCGCTGACACTAAGGGGCACGACGCTCCGTCGTCGCGAAGGCCTGCTACTTAGGCTATCCGGAGAAGATGATTCGGAAGGCTGGGGTGAGAGTGCGCCGCTTCCCGGCTTCAGTAAAGAGAGCCTCAACGAGGCGGCGGAACAAGTGCGCCGGCTCGCCGGCTCGCTGATAGGTCGGGAGGTTACAGGCGGCTGGGTAGGCGGAGAGTTTGGGCGCGAGATGGACCGTATCGACCCCGCTCCCTCGGTCCAGTTCGGGCTGGAGCTGGCCGTCTGGAACCTGTATGCGTCTTGTGTGAGGAAAGGACTTCCAGAGCTGGTGACGCCCTCTGCGAGGACGGGGGTGCCTGTAAACGGTTTGATCCATGGACCGCCCGCGAATGCTTTGGAAGAGGCCCGGCGCATGAGTGATGCGGGCTACCGGAGCATCAAGCTCAAGGTCGGCGCAGGGACCGTCGATGAGGATGTCGGGCTCGTACGCGATCTCGCCTACGAGGTCGGTGACAACGTCTATCTGCGCCTCGATGCGAACCGGGCGTGGGGCTACGAGGCGGCCGCCGAGTTTATCCGAGGTGTGGCGGAAGTCGACTTCGAGTTCATCGAGGAGCCGCTCACCGATCCGGAGAGGTTGCCGGAGCTCGCCCACGAGTTCGGCGTGCCCGTCGCGCTCGACGAATCGCTCGTGGGGATGGAGCCGAAAGACCTGGACGAGCACCGCTACGCGCGGGCCGTCGTGCTCAAGCCGACCCTGCTCGGCGGCATCTCGCGCACGTTACGGATGGCGGGGGGCGCGCTTGGCCTGGGCATGACGCCCGTGATCAGCTCGTCCTACGAGAGCGGCGTTGGGACGGCCGCCCTCGTAGTGCTGGCCGCGGGTATCGGGGACCGTCCCGTTCCTGCTGGGCTTGATACGTATCGCGTGATGGCGGGAGACGTTCTTGAGGCGCCGCTTGGCCTTCCGGCCCCGAGCGTAGACGTCGAAGAGACGGTGAACGCCTCACGCATGGTAGACGTTCGCGGGTTGGAGAGGTTATAGCGGGTCAGGGTGAGCTGGGTTATACTCTCCCGCATGTAGCGAGCTTCCTTTGCGATATCTTCTCCCGTTCCCCCTCCGTGCAAAGGACCTTTACGTGCTCGCCCAACTCAGAAACGTCTCGCTCTCGTTCCCCGACAAGAAGGTACTCGAAGATGTCTCCCTCACCGTCTATCCCGGGGATAGGATCTCGCTCGTCGGCGAGAACGGCGCCGGGAAGACTAGCCTTTTTCGCATGCTGAAAGGACATCTGCTCCCGGACTCGGGCGAAGTCTCGCTTGCCAGAGGAGTCCGAATCGGATACTTGGAGCAGGACTTCGCTGGCATGGATGAGGACCCGAAGCGTACCTGCATGGAGACCTCGCTAGAGTCTTTCGGGGGCTTGATCCAACTCGAAAAAAGTATCGAACGCCTCACCTTCGAGCTCGGCGACGCGGGAGGAGAAAGGGCTTCGGGGCTACTCACAGACCTTGGTGAGGCGCAGCAGCGCTTCGAGGTCTCTGGTGGTTACGAGTACAGGGCGAGAACCGAGGCCACGCTCGAAGGACTTGGGCTTCCAGTGCCGCTCTGGGAACGTAAGGTGTCCGAACTTTCAGCCGGCCAGAGGGTGCGGCTCGCGCTCGCGAGGCTTTTGCTCGAGGACCACGACCTCATCCTCTTCGACGAGCCGACCAACCACCTTGACGTCCCCGCCAGAGAGTGGCTCGAAGGATACCTCGCCGGGATGGACGCTGCCTACGTAGTCGCCTCCCACGACCGGTGCTTTCTTGATGCCGTCTCCAACAAAGTGGCCCACCTCGACCGTGGAGCGCTGACTGTCTATCCTGGCAACTACACCGAGTTCAGGCAACAACTGGAGCAGGCCGAGGAGGAGGGTTGGCGCAGGTACGAGAAAAGCCGCAAGCTGGCGAAGAAGCTGCAGCGCCAAGCCCAGGACTATCAGAAGTGGTCGGACGCCGGCGAGAAGAAGAAGCGGGGCGCCGGGGACAAGGGGTTCATGGGTCACAAGGCCGCGAAGCTCATGAAGCGTTCGCTCGCCGCCCGACGCCGCATGGAGGAGGCCGTCGAGAACTCCAGGACGGAGAAGCCTTTCGAGAAAAGCGCGGTCAAGATCGAGTTCGGGTCCTCGAATGGCCGCAGCCTCGTGCGCGCTGGGGACCTCGTTGTTGGTTACTCTGAGGAGCAACCTTTGGCTGGAGAGCTTTCGTTCGAAGTATCGGCGGGGGACAGGATCGCGGTCCTCGGGCCGAACGGTTCAGGCAAGACGGCGCTGTTACGCACCGTGCTGGGTGAGATTCCGGCGCTCGACGGCGAGGTTAGTCTCGCCCCTTCGGCGAAGACTGGGTACTTCGACCAGGACAACCGGGGTGTGCCTCCCGACGTCACGGCCGTCGAAGCGGTCCTCGGGACCGGGCGCGACGAGACCCTGGCAAGGACCGTCATGGGTAGGATGGGCGTAAAGAGGGAGACCGTAAGCAAGAGGGCGGCGAAGCTGAGCTCGGGAGAGCGCGCCAAGGTGCTCCTGGCAGGGATCATCCTTGGAGACAACAACCTCCTCATTCTCGACGAGCCAACGAACTACCTCGACATAGAGACCCAGGATGTGCTTCTAGGGGCGCTTGCCGACTTCCCCGGCGGGATACTGTTGGTCTCTCACGACCGCTATTTCGTGGAACAACTCGCAACAGAGACCCTGACGCTCGGGCTAATGTAGGGGCATGAGCGACGATACTCTATCTGTCCCCTGTCCCTTGCGGGCTGCGGCGCTCGCCGCACCCGAAGCGGCGGTTCTCATCGGTGCTCGGGGGACCACCTCGTACGGGGAGCTAGACTTGTGGGTCTCGGCCGCGGCGCTCCGTCTCGGGGGACTCGAGCCGGGGAGCCGGGTGGCGCTCTTACTGCCGAAAGACGAGCGATATGTGATCCTGCTGCTCGCCCTGATCCGTGCCGGACACGTAGCATGTCCCGTCAGCGACCGTCTCCCAGCGAAAGGCCTAGCCTCAATCCTCGTGCGAGCGGGCTGCCAGGCCCTGATCTCGGACAACGAAGAACTTCTGCAAACGGTCGACGAGAACATCGTGAAGTTACGGCCGGAGATGCTGCTCGAATTGGCAGATCTCTTCGACCGTACACAGCCAATAGAAATTCCCCTGGAGCGTCCAGTGACGATCATCTCCACATCGGGTAGCACGGGCGTCCCGAAGGCGACGCTACACACCTTCGGCAATCACTACCACAGCGCGCTGGGCTCGAACGCCAACATCGCGCTCACGCCAGGCCACAGATGGCTCCACTCGTTGCCGCTCTATCATGTCGGGGGACTCTCCATCCTGTTCCGGTGCCTGCTCTCGGGGACAACGGTCGCGTTTCCGCGAAAGGAGACTTCACTCGGTGAGGCTATCGCCGGCCTCGGCGTCACCCACGTCTCGCTGGTCTTCACCCAACTCCTAAGGCTGCTACGGGAGGACGTTGACATAGGCAGACTCGAGGCGGTTCTGATGGGGGGAGGCCCGATCTCTGCCTCCCTGGTGAACGAGGCCGTGGGCCGCGGGCTGCCGATCCACACCAGCTACGGCCTTACGGAGATGGCCTCCCAGGTCGCGACGACACCACAAGGTGCATCGTCCAAAGAGCTGCACACGTCGGGGCGCGCCTTGCCCGGCCGCGAGGTTTCTATCTCCGGTACTGGTGAGATCCTGGTCCGTGGCAATACGCTCTTCGCCGGCTACGTCGAAGGAGAGTCGCTAGACCGTTCACTCGACGAGGATGGCTGGTTCCATACCGGGGACCTTGGCGAGTTGGATGAAGTAGGCTACCTGCGCGTGCTCGGGCGCATAGACAACCTTTTCGTCTCGGGCGGGGAGAACATCCAGCCCGAAGAGATAGAAGAGGCTATTGCTGGTCTCCCTGGCGTCGAAGCGGCCGTGGTGGTGCCCGTGCCTGACCCCGAGTTCGGCCACAGGCCGGTGGCGTTCGTGCGCACGAAGACCGACGCTGTGAGGTTAGAGCATTTGGCGCGTGCACTCGAACCGGCTTTGCCACGCTTCAAGATACCTGTTGCCTTTCACGGATGGCCCGAAGAGAGCGAGGGGATGAAGGTGGATCGGACCTCCCTCCGCGAACGCGCCCTGTGTTTGCACCCTGACGGACGCGGTTAGTTGCCGGACCCTGGTTCCGCTTTCAAAGTGCGGAACGGGCCGATTTCTCACGGTTTCGTCCTTTTGCTGTTTTCGTAACGCTCCCCGTAGCGTTCTCGTAACGAGGGCATGCTAGGCTCCACACGGTGACCCTTCGAGGAGAGGAGCGGGCATGACGAGAATCGACAACTTCAGGTTGTGGGTGGTGCTCGCGGTCGGCGTTGTAGCCGCTGCCGTGGCCGTCTTGGGCGTGGCCCTCGACGCCGGGGTGGTACGGGCGGCCACACCCACCCGCGCCACCATCGAGGCGACCCAGTTCACCGTCCAGAGCGGCGAGGTCGGCGAGGCGTTCGCCGTGTGCCCCGGGACCAAGCGGGCCGTTGGCGGCGGCGTGGTTCAGAGTGGCCAGGCCTCCATCGGCCTTGCCGTGATCGCGAGTGGCCCGCTCGACGGTACGGGGGTGACCTTGAACACCAACGACGGTGACAAAGCAAAGCAGTGGTACGCTGCAGTAGACAACTTCACCGGGACGGAACGCATCTTCAAGGTGTTCGCGATCTGCTCGAGTAATTCCACGGCCACTATCGAGGCTACAACGCTAACGATCCAGCCAGGACAAACTCTCGGCGAGGAATTCGCTGTGTGTCCGGGCAACAGACGCGTCCTCGGTGGCGGTGTGGTCCAGAGCGGATCGGCCAGTGACCTCGTTACCAGGGCGAGTGGCCCGCTGGACGGCACCGGATTCACCTCCCAGACCGTCACGGGCGACGTCGCTAGGCAATGGTATGCTGCGGTGGAAGACCTTTCGGGAGAGCAGCGCACCCTCAGGGTATTCGCGATCTGCTCCGGGGACTCTTCGGCCAGGATCAAAGCCTCCGCCTTCTCGGTCGAGAGCGGCCAGACCGGCGAGGCGTTCGCAAGATGTGGGACCAGCAAGCGCGCCCTGGGTGGCGGTGTGGTTCAGAGTGGATCGCCCGATCGCCTTCTTACCAGGGCGAGCGGCCCGCTGGACGGCACAGGGGTAACCCTGGAGACCAGAGACGGGGACGTCGCCAGGCAATGGTACGCGGCGCAAAGAAACGCGAGCGGAATATTGCGTGAGTTCAAGGTGTTCGCGATCTGCGAGTAGAAAACGTCCGCCATTCGCGGGAGGCTCCAGCAGGGGCCTCCCATATTTTTCGCGCTTCCGGGCGTGGGAGGATCCGGGAACCTATTGTGGACGCGTCGCGCCCCTACAATCCCGTCGGTGCCTGGTCCAGGTGGGCGGCCCCGCTCTCTATGGCCGCCTCGCGCACGGCGCCGGCTACTTCGAGGTGGACTTCCGGGTCTAAGGCGTCGGGAACGAGCTCCGAGCCTGTAGCGAGGGAGGCCAGGACCTGGGCCGCGGCCAGCTTCATCTCGGCGTTGATCCGTGACGCACCAGAGAGCAGTGCGCCGCGAAAGATGCCAGGGTATCCGAGGACGTTGTTCACGCTCCGGCCGTCTGCGGCGAAGGCGGCCCCCGCCGCGAGGGCGGCGTCTGACTCTATCTCGGGGTAGGGGTTGGTGAGCGCCAGGATCACCTGCCCTTCGCGTACCATATCGGGCTCGATAAGGCCGGTCACGCCGGTCGTCGCGACGACCAGGTCGGCCTCAGCCATGACGGTGTGCATGTCGGTGATCTCGATCCCCTTCGCGCTCGCGCGCTCGTGGGAGAGCGAATTCGGGTCGGAGCCGAGCACCCGCTTCGCCCCGGCATCCATCATCAGCGCGGCGATGCCGTAGCCAGCCGCGCCGAGCCCGATCTGGCCGACTACCTCCTGCTCTAGTGTGAGCCCCGCGTGGCGGCAGGCCACGAGCGCGGCGGCGAGCGTGACGACGGCCGTGCCGTGGACGTCGTCGTGCATGACAGGCTGTGGGAGCGTCTCTATCAGGCGGGCCTCTATCTCGAAGCACTCGGGTGCCGAGATGTCCTCGAGATGAATTCCCCCGAACGTTGGAGAGATGCGCACAACCGTCTCGACGAACTCGTCCACGTCTTTGGTGTCGATGAGGATGGGCATCGCGGAGATACCGGCGAGCTGATGGTAGAAGACCGCCTTGCCCTCCATGACGGGCATCGAGGCGACAGGGCCTATATCTCCCAGTCCCAGAACCCGCGTTCCGTTCGTACAGATGGCGACGCTACGTCCGATCATGGTCAGCTCGCGCGCAAGCGACGGGTCTTCCGATATGGCCTCGCACGCCCGAGCGACGCCGGGAGTGTAGACGTCGCGCATATCCTGCACCGTCCTGACGGGGTGTGCGGATTCGATCACGAGCTTCCCGCCCTCGTGTTTGAGGAGCGCCCTGTCGCGCGCCCACAGGACCTCGACGCCCTCGAGCTCGCGCAGCATGTCGACGATCCGCTCGGCCTGCTCCTGGTCCTCGACCTCCAGAGTTATCTCACGCACCGATGCCTCGCGGCCGACGTTGATCGTGGTCACGTCCCCGATCAGGCCGTCTCCCTCTGCGATAGTCCCCGCGACCTTGGACAACTGCCCCGTGCGGTGCGGCACCTTGATGCGATACGTGTAATCTAGCGGCAAAGCAAACCCCCTAACGTCCCGGCGCCCCGTTATTGCGCCGTCCCACCTTCTAGGACTCCTCTCCCGGATTCTAAAGGAGGCCGCGATACCGGGCCATCTTCCCCGGACCAGTGAAAGTGTATCCTGGCGATGGTTACCGAGTGAGAACCTCCCCTCAGGGACCGATCTGCGACCATCTACTGGAAAGGATACCTTTGTCCTACACGCACGGTCTCGGCATCATCGATGCCGGATCGGGCGGTATCACCGCCGCTCGCTTCGCCGCTTCTGCGTGCCCAGCAAGGCCCTGCTCAAGGCGGCGGGGGTCGCGCACGCCGGGCTGACCGAGGCC
>CAWHLD010000016.1:0-213656 GCA_963830075.1 uncultured Rubrobacteraceae bacterium
CTCGACGCTCCTATCTGCGTCAACCCGGCGGACGTCGGGCACCGGCGTCCAGTAGGACCGCGCGGTAGGTCTCGCGGGCGATGTAGCGCTTCAAGCACCGCATGGCCTCCTTCTTGGACTTGCCCTCGGCGGTGCGTTTTGCTACGTACTCCTGCGTGCGGGGGTCGCGACGAAGGCGGTTGAGCGCCACCACATGCAGCGCCCGGTTGGCGTCGCGGTTGCCGCCCGGGTTGAGCCGGTGGCGTACGACCTTCCCTGAGGAAGCCGGCACGGGGGCGGTCCCGCACAGGTGGGCGAAGGAGGCCTCACTCTTGAGACGCTCGGGGTTGTCGCCGGCGGCGATCAGCAACGTGGCCGCCGAGTCGGGCCCCACGCCGTCGAGCGCCACCAGTTCCGGCGCGGCTTCCTCGACCAATAGCTCGATGTGGGCATCGAGTCCGGCGATCTCCTCGGACAAGCCCCGGTAGCGTCGTGCCACGGATCGCATGGCGAGCTTGGTGGCCGCGGTGGGATCGACCAGCCCCGCTCCGCACCGGAAGCGCGAGGCCTTCGCAGCTAGGTGCTTCGTTACTAACCCACCCAGCACCTCCCTCAGTTCGTCGGGCGCTGTGGAGAGCAGCGCATGCAGCTGGTTGGCCGCTTGCGTCCTGGCCTTCACCGCGGATCTGCGGGCCACCCGTAGGGCACGCAGCGACTCCGCGGCCCCGTCGGCGCCCTTGGGCTCGCCCGAGGCCGTCCCGGAGAGCACCTGCCTAGCGGCGGCCTCGGCGTCGGCTGCGTCGTGCTTGCCGTAGCGGCGGCGGTGTTGGCGGCTCGTGCGGTTGACCTCCAGCACGCTCGCGCCCTTGGCCCGCAAGAAACGCGAGAGTCCAGCCCCGTAGCTGCCCGTGCCCTCCACCCCGGCGGCGATCACGACGCCGAACCCGAGGGCCCAGTCCAAGAGCTCAGCGTATCCTCCCCGGTCGTTGGCGATGGCCAGCTCTCCCAGGCGCCTGCCCGCCCCGTCCAGGGCCACCGCGACGTGCGTCTGGGAGTGGGTGTCCACCCCCAAGAAGATCGGCACGTCCCATCGCTCACGGGCCAATCCCTCCATGCGCCACCTCCGTTCCGTTTGCCGGCGCCTTGCGCGCCGCGTTCCTACTCGGCGGTCGAGGTGGGCGGGCAAGACTGTGACGGGCCCGGTCGCTTGGGCGTGCTCCTATGAGGCCACGCACCGCCCCGACCTAGTGGGCGCTCGCGACGGACCGCGGCGACGGCCGACTGGTCGAGGTCAAGGCACGTGGCCCACCGTAATGTCGGGTCAGGCCGGCCGGCGAACCCGTCGCAGGCACCTTGCCCCATTTTCACAGCCGTAATGTGCGGGGACGCATAGCGGGACTCAGTCTGGCCGCGAAGTTCAAGGGACGGCAGAGCCGGCCCGTCCGCCGCTCGGAGGGTAGACTGGGCGCGTGGAAAGGCCGGGTCCACCGGACGCGGCGGGGCTCCGGCTCGACTGGCCCGAGATCCCCGAAGGGGTGCGGGCCCGGCAAACGCTCAGGGCTGCTGGCTGTAGAGCACCACTTCGCGCGTTTCGTCGGTCCGTTCTTGTCTTGCAGGGTGAAGGGTCGTGCCGGTCGAGGTCCAGGATCTCCGCGGCGCCGTCGCTCAGCGACCGACGCGGTAGCGGATGTGCGTGGCGAGCGGGGAGTGGAGCACCTCGACCGGCTCGAACCCGAAGGACTCGACTCCGTCGAACAGCCGCTCGCCGGAGACGAGCAGGACGGGGGCCACGTCGAGCGTGAGTTCGTCGATCACTCCTGCGGCGAGCGCCTGACGGACGGTCGAGGCGCCGCCCGCGATGTCGATGCCATCCTCGCCGGCCGTCTCACGCGCCTGCGCGTATGCGGCCTCGAAGCCCTGGGTGACGAAGTGGAAGCTCGTGCCGCCCTCCATCTCGATCGGCTCGCGGGCGTGGTGGGTGAGCCCTGTTTGTTGGATATACGTGCGGGTCTTTGCGCTTCTCGGATTCGAAGGCGGCGATGATCTCGATCCTTGATCATAACCAGGACGGTTGATCCACGGCTTTTGCATGAAATCCTGGACAACTAGTAATTTGTTGTATAGGATTTCATGCAGAGTAGCCATGAAGCGACAACGAGCATTGGAAATCCTGCGGAACCTGGGAGGCACCATCACCTCGAAAGAGGCGGTGGAGGCGGGCCTGCAGTGGCGCGACCTTTATGATCTGAGAGACGAAGGACTCCTGATAGAACTATCCCGCGGAGTGTATCGTCTCGAAGAGGCCGAGCCCACTCCCTACCTGGACCTCGTTGCGGTGTACCGTCGCTGCCCTCACGGGACAATCTGCCTGAACTCCTCCCTCTCCTTCTGGGATCTGACGGATGAAGTACCCTTCGAGGTCCATCTGGCCGTCCCGCGGGGGTCCTGGCAACCCGACATCTCTTACCCACCCACGCGGGTGCATGTCTTTTCCGCGCGCACGTTCGATCTTGGACGTAGCCTCATCGACGTGGGATCCCAGGAGGAGGTCGCGATCTACTCGCCCGAACGGAGCGTGGTGGACGCGATGCGTCTGCGCCATCGGGTAGGGTCCGACGTAGCCAACGAGGCCCTCAGACGGTATCTGAGCCGCCCCGGGGCTTCTCCCGCAAACCTGCTCCGGCTCGCCAGGGCGCTGGGAACGGGAGGACCCATGGCCAAGGCGTTGGAGGTACTGACGGGTTGAGCGAGCCACAAAGTGGTGCGCGGCCACGGGAAATCTACCTGGCTCTCCAACGAGACCTTCACCTTTCCTCATCACCAGGATGCTGTTGGCTGCATACTACACGTCTTTGCAAAGAGGCTGCAAACTGTTCAGGTGGCACTGGCCGTACCCGGCAAGCGCAGTGAGACTGTCAGGATCTCGTCCACCAGTGATGTTCCCGTGTAGCGCATGCTACAGAACAGACCAGCAGATCTGCACCCTCCTCGAAGGGAGCACCCTCCCGTGGCTACAAAAGTCGCGAGCACCGAAGGCCTCTAGGTTACCGCCGTCACCGGCTCTACAAGATGCTCAGTCTCAAGGTACTCGTGGCTAGAGGCAGTGGTCCGGAGATAGAACTTGCAAGGGCTCCGACAGAAGGCCCTGACGTGGCCGGTTCTTCCACAATGGTGGTCACATCGAGAGTTGCAAAGCAACCTACTGGATGCTCTCGAAACCGACTTATCCGTGAACTTCAACCGTGCATGATCGTTACATGGATTTACCGAAGCACTTGGTGACGCCAGCGACTCTGTCGGCGCGGGGCATGGGTTGATGTAGTAGGGCACAGACGAGCTCCGCAGTACATACAGCGTAGATGCCTTTCCTAGATATCGTCAGCCTCCCACCGTCACGACGGATACACTGCCCCACCAACAGGATCGTCCATCCGTCGGAGATCCGGAGATTTGAGTTCTGCTGAACGCGCCCCCAGAAGGCGAGGAATCACCGCTTCCAGGCTTCGAGCAGGTCCTCGGGAACGAGGGCTGCGTCGAGACCACTGCCTTGCTTGTCGAATCCCCCTCTAGAGACGCCGACCAGGACGGTATCTTCGTCTGTTCCGGGGACCTCGTCGCGTTTCGCCGCGATGTGACCCAGGTCGCGACCGCCGAAGGGTATCCTCTCCCGCCATTTGATCGAACCCACGAACGCGACGCGCTCCGGGCGCATCTTCTCCTCCGCCCCGACGAGGTCCACCTCCACGTTGCCCTTCCTCGTCCAGTACCCGCCCACGTACTGCGCCTCTCCGAACCGCTCGTCGGGCAGCATGCGGAAGATGGACTCCCTGACCAGGGGCTCCACGGCCCTGCCGCGGTACGCGGACCAGCCCTCCCGGATCCTCGCGACCACGAGGTCGCCGCGACCGCGCTCTATCTCGGCCATGTTGGGCCCGACGAAGCGAAGCCAGAAGCGAAGGTAGGGGTCGGCGACCGCGTAGTGCGTCTCCCTCGAGGGTCTGCTCGAGAGCGGGCGCTCGGCCGACACCATGCGCTTCTTTCCGACCAGCACCGCAAGCGCCCTCTGCAGCGTCGTCTCGTGGATGCCCGCCCGCCGCTGTATAGTGGTGAATGTCCTCTCGCCCGATCCGATGGTCTCGAGCACTTGCCTAGCCCTGACCTCCTCCGGGAACTCCGCGGAGAGGATACGCTCCCCGCCGACGATGAGCGGCGAGGTTGGGTTGGAGAGCTGCTCATCCAGGAAGTCCCACATATTGGTTCCGGGCCGCCATTCCTGGGTGACCTGGGGAAACCCACCGAGAACCAGCTGGGCATCGATCGCGTCAGCAGCAGGCAAATCCAACATCTCGGCCGTCTCGTGCGGCCCGAAGGGTTTCACGACCATCTCCAGGGTCGGCCTCCCGTAGAGGGGACGGTCGTACTCCGTGAGCGCCGACATCATGGATATGTCCGAACCTATGAGCACGAGGAGTACCGGAGCCTCCCTGAGATACCTGTCCCAGACCTTCTGCAGCGTCGCCTCCAGGGAAGGGTCCTGCTCCACGAGGTAGGGGAACTCGTCCATCACTATGGCCTGCGGCGTTCCGCCGGCGGCGGTCGCCAGGAAGGTCAGCGCCCCGTCCCACGACTCGAAGGTCACGCCCCCGCTGCGCACAACGTCGGCCGCCGGCAGGTCAGAGCGCGCGACGTCTTGCGCGAACAACTCGAGCTCACGCGCGAGCGGTTGCCTGGAGGCGGTGAAGAAGACGTAAGGCACCGGAGGATAGGCACCACGCCTCAGGAACTCGTCCACGAGGCGCGACTTCCCGACCCGTCGCCGCCCCCGCATGGAGACGAGACGGCCGCGACCCGTCTGCCGCACTCTGTCCAGCTCGGCCTCCAGGGTCGCCATGTAGCCGCGTCTACCGACGAAGTCGTTCATGTTCTGTCTTTCAACTTACTCACAACAATAAGACTCACATTTATGAAACGTTCATCAATGTGAGTATTCTAAAAGAAAGCTGCCATCTAGACAAGCCATTCTGCCAAGGGTCTCATGCGAATCCCATTGACATACCGGGGGCCGATTTTGACGGGAGCGTGACGGGAGTAGGACGGGAGCAGGAGAGAACCAATCGATACCACGAAGCACAAAAAGCGCTTAGAAATCGTTGTTTGCGCACCCCAAAGAACCGTATAGAACCGTCTAATTCGGCCTACGAATCAGAAGGCCGCAGGTTCGAGTCCTGCCGAGCGCGCTACGAAATACCTGCAAATACAGTGTTTTTGACCATTGAGATTACCTTGATGATTGGCCTGTGCCATCCGTTTGACCACTTATCTTTTTCGAAACGGCTTCACTGGATGCCTCCGAAGCGTACCGGAGGCTACCGTGTTTGCCTCGAATAAGGGTCTTGCAGACCAGTAACGTGCGATTGCTCTTTCCAGGAGGCGAATCCTCAGGTATGTGCCCACCCGAGGATTCTGCCTTGGCTCAGGTTACAGGAAAGGCGCATAGAGCCAGGCGCCAAGTGACCAACAACGCGGGCGGGGCTCTGTAAGAGGGTAATTAACCTTCTTCGTGGACCCGACAGGCGGCCGCGAGCGAGGGACGAAGGCCATCAACCGTCGGGGGAGGCTACCTGCCGATTAGCCGCTCCGCGGGCCATGTTGGCGGAGAGCGCTCTGAGAACGGTCTTCATCTGGAAGAGGGTGAGGTAAGGGTGCTTGCCGAGGATCTTCGCCACCACGCCGGTTATGTGGGGGGCGGCGAAGCTGTTGCCTGTGGCGGTGATCCAACCTCCTTCAGACCAGGCCACCCGCACGTCTATGCCCGGAGCGCCGAACTCCACGGGAGGCTCCGGATTGTAGTAGAAGGCGTAGGGATCGTGCCCCTCGTGGGAGGCTACCGAGATCACGGAGGCATACAGCGACGGGAAGCTCGGGACGGGCATGTTGTTGGCGGCCGTGACCAGCACGGTATTCTGGAAGTAGGCCCTGTCGGCCAGGTTGTGCAGCGTTCCGAAGAAGTTCTTCTTGGTGGTTCCCATGCTGACGTTGCACACGTCCATCCCATTCTCTATGGCCCAACTTAGACCGGCGGCGAAGGTGGCGCCCCTGCCTGTCAGGCGCGCCCCCAGGACCTTGACGCTGTAGAGCTCGCACTCGGGGGCCAGAGAACGGATGATGCCGGCGCAGGCGGTTCCGTGGCCGTAGGAGTCCTCGTGGGGGTCGGTGTCGTGCAGGAGCCCCAAAGGTCCATCGGTGATGGTGACGTAGCCGCTGATGCTACCGCCAACCGCCTCATGGCCGGCGTCTATGCCGGAGTCTATGACGGCCACCTTCACCTTAGTCCCCGTGCTCCCGCCCCACGCCCACTCCGGAGTTATCTCGTCCAGGGGTGGAACGGGCGTGAGCGTCCGCAGGGCGTCGGGGGCGAACTGCGCGCTCCACGCCGGACGATCGGCCACTACCCGAAGTCCCCCAGCCCCAGGTCGTCGCGCTCCTCGGGCCGGGATCTCAGGTACCCGGCGAAGCCTTCGAGGATCGTCCGGCACGCGGCGTGCTCCTCTTCGCCCGCGCGGGAGATCTCTCGCACCAGCGCGGCCAGCTCCAGCGTACGCTGGTACGTGGCGTCTTCCTCCATACTCTCGGCAAAGGAACTCCCACCCTCCGCCAGGCCCTCTCTCCGATAATCCGGCACGGCGCCGGTCGACCTCAACGCCTCGCCGAGTAGCGCCGCGAGGTTGCCCCGGGCGCGCGATTGCTCGATAGCCACCGCCGCCTGCTCCGCGAACAGGCCCAAAGTGGTCATGTCTGATGCCGAGTAAGAGGGTGCTCCCTCCCGGTCCAGGAGCTCCAGCACCCCGACGACCTCCTCGTCGTAGAACAGGGGCACGCACAGGATGCTCTCTGGTTCGTAGCCGACGCTTTTGGCTATTTCCGCTGCCTGGCGCGGGTCGCTCTTCGCGTCCGAGATCGCCATCGGCTGTCCGCTCACGGCGACGAGCCCCGCGATGCCGTGGCCCAGGGGGACGCGCAGATTTTTCACCCGCTCGGCCTCCGGTCCCAGGGCGACCTGGAAGATCAGCTCTTCGCCTTCTCCGTCGATCAGAAACAGGGCGGCGGCGTGCGAGGGAATGACGCTCGCCGCCGTCTTCACGATCATCTCAAGCAGGCGCGAGTGGGAGACCGGAGAAGAGATCTCACCCGCCGCGGCGGCCAGGGTCAGGGCGTCACGCAACTCTTCGGCGAAGCGCTCGTCGGCGAGTCGACGTCTGAGGTTCGAAATCTCCTCCCGCGCCCGCGCAAGTTCATCCCTCTCCCGTCCCTCTCCGCCCACTATCTTTGTCCTCCGATCAAGGGATCATGCACGCTGCATTCTAGCGTGACGGACGCCACGCAGCATCCTTCGATCAGTTTCTCCTCGCAGGAGCCGAGTGTTACGCATTTAACATGCCGAGCGTTAAGCACTTGATAGCGCCGCTACATGCGTCACGCTAGACTGGTGCCTGTACAATCGAGGTGACGGAGGCCACGGAAAGGAGCGAGGCGATGGCGGAAGAGCAAGAGGTAAGGGCCACCCACGAGGAGGTCGAGGCGTTCGTCGGCAAGCTCAAGGAGTTCCACTCCTCCCTGGACGATTCCGGGCAGGCGATGCTGGGCAGCATCCTGGACTCGGCCCAGGGCGAGGAATCGGAGCAAGCCTGGAACGACCTGGTTGGCTGGATCGAGGAGCAGGGCGGAGAGGACACCCAGGGATTCATCGGCAAGCACAGGTAACGCATCCACAGAGAATGTGCAGCTCGGGCGGGGCTTCGCGGCCCCGCCCTCTTTCTTCCCGGACGGCGGGCTATGCGCAGTCGAGTACTTGTTCGACAATACTACCGGTGGTACAGGTGTAGACACAGGGATCGAACCAGAGCAGGAGGCTGGGTGCGGCGTGGGGCGCGTGATCTTCTTGGGTACCGGCGACCCCCTCAACGGGGAGCGGGCGCAGGCGAGCCTCGCCGTTCCCCTAGCCGCAGGAGAAGCGATGCTCTTCGACGCCTCCAGCGGCACCGTCCTCCTCCGGCAGCTCGATGCCGCCGGCATCATCCTGAAGAGCTTGCGCCACCTCTTCGTAACCCACCGCCACTTCGATCACGTCGGCGGGCTCGCGCCCCTCTTGATCGCCCTCACGGCATTGCCCGAAGCCTCCCTCGCCATCCACGCCACCCCGCAGACGCTCGCGGCCCTCCGGGATCTCCTCTCCCTCACCATCCCTGGCGTCGAGGACTGGCTCGGCGACCGCCTCCGCTGGGCCGAACTTATTCCCGGCAAGCCGACCATCGCGGGTAACGCCGAAGTCACACCTTTTCTGGTGGACCACGGCCTGGAGTGCGTCGCTTTCCGCCTCAAGCAAGGGAGCTCGACGATGGTCCACGCTGCCGACACCCGCCCGTGCCCAAACGTGGTCGAGTACGCGAAGGACGCCGACCTCCTCATCCATGAAGCCTACGGATCAGAAGATGACGCCAAGCAGGCGCACGCCTTCGGTCACTCCACCGCTGCGGATGCGGGCAGGGTCGCGCGCGACGCCAGGGTCCGGCGGCTTGTCCTCACGCACTTTCGCTCCGGCAGCTTCGTGGATCCCACACAGCTCGCGGCCGAGGCTCAGGCTGTTTTCGACGGCCCGGTGGAGGTCTCGCGCGACCTCGACGCCTTCGGCTTCTGAGGGAGCGTTGCCGGTGCTATAGTGTCGCTTGAGGATGTCGCTTGAGGAGAAGGAGGACGCGTAAGCAGATGGCGGCTCCGCCCAGCGGCACGGTAACTTTCCTGTTCACGGACATAGAGGGCTCGAGCAAGATGTGGGAGAGGGACCCGGAGGGGATGCGTGCCGTCCTCGCCCACCACGACGAGGTCTTGCGGAGCGCCATCGAAGCCCACGGGGGCCACGTATTCAAGACGGTGGGAGACGCCTTCTGCGCCGCATTCCCCACCTCTCCCGAGGCCCTGGAGGCGACCCTCTCTGCCCAGCGAGCGCTGCTGGTAAACGAAGACTGGGGTGAGAACGGACCCCTGCTGGTGCGCATGGCCTTGCACACAGGGAGCGCCGAGGAGAGGGACGGGGACTACTTCGGCCCTCCCCTGAACCGGGTCGCCAGGCTCCTGTCTGCGGGTCACGGGGGGCAGACGCTCCTCTCTTTGCCGGCCCAGGAGCTGGTGCGGGATCACCTGCCGGTGGGTGCACAACTGCGGGATCTGGGGGAACACCGCCTGAAGGACCTCGCCCGCCCCGAGCGCATCTTCGAGCTCCTGGCGCCGGATTTGCCCGCCGATTTCCCTCCTTTGAGGACGCTCGAGAGCCGCCCGAACAACCTGCCCATGCAGCCCACCCCGCTCGTCGGGCGCGAGAGGGAGGTGGAGGAGATCCGAGGGCGGCTTCTGGCTCCCGAGGTGCGCCTCCTTACCCTCACCGGTCCTGGGGGCACGGGCAAGACCCGCCTAGCCTTGCAGGCGGCGGCGGACCTCCTGGACGAGTTCGAGGACGGCGTCTTCTTCGTGGCGCTCGCCACTATTGCCGATCCCACGCTGGTCGCCTCGACGGTCGCGCAGGCGCTCGACGTAAGAGAAAGCGGGGACCAACCGCTCATCGAGGGCATGAAGGACTACCTCAAGGACAAACGGCTTCTGCTGGTAGTGGACAACTTCGAGCAGGTGCTGGAAGCCGCCCCGCTGGTGGGCGAGTTGCTGTCCGCCCCCCGTCTCAAGGCGCTCGCCACCAGCCGCATCCCGCTCGGGGTCTACGGCGAGCACGAGTACGCGGTGCCGCCGCTTGCGGTACCCGACCCCAAGCGCCTGCCCGGCCTCGAGGCCCTCTCCCAGTACGAGGCGGTCAGGCTCTTCATAGAGAGGGCGAGGGCCGCCAAGGCAGACTTCGCCCTCACCAACGAGAACGCCCCCGCGGTCGCCGAGATCTGCGCCCGTCTCGACGGCCTGCCGCTCGCTATAGAGCTCGCCGCGGCGAGGGTCAAGCTACTGCCGCCTAACGCCATGCTCGGCAGGCTCGGGCGGCGCCTCAAGCTCCTCACCGGGGGCGCGCGCGACCTGCCCGAGAGGCAGAGGACCCTCAGGGGGGCCATAGAGTGGAGCCACACGCTGCTCGACGAAGGCGAGAAGGCGCTCTTCGCCCGGCTGGCCGTCTTCTCCGGCGGACGGACGCTTGAGGCCATAGAGGCCGTCTGCGACGCGGAGGGCGACCTGCCCGTGGACGCCTTCGAGGGCGTCTCCTCCCTCCTGGACAAGAGCCTCGTAAGGCAGGAGGAAGGATCGGAGGACGAGCCCCGGTTCGTGATGCTCGAAACCATCCACGAGTACGCCCGCGAGAAACTCCAACAGAGCGGGGAAGCCGAAGAGATCGGGCGCGCGCACACAGAGTACTTCCTGGCCCTGGCGGAAGAGGCCGAGCCCGAGTTGACGGGTCCGGATCAGGCGGGGTGGTTGGAGCGACTCGAAGCCGAGCACGACAACTTGAGGGCGGCGCTCTCGCGGTCGCTCGAAGGCGAAGACCTGGAGGAGCTGGGGCTCAGGCTGGCAAACGCGCTCTCGTACTTTTGGTTCGTGCGCGGGTACTGGAGGGAAGGTCGCGGATGGCTGGAGGAGGCGCTGGCGGGGAACGCCGCGGCCCAGCCCGAGGCGCGGGCGAAGGCGCTCAGGGTACTGGCGAGCCTGGTGGTGGAGCAGGGCGACTTCGGGCAGGCGGAAACGTCCGCCGAAGAGGCTCTGGCACTTTACCGGGGACTGGGGGACCAGAAGGGCGTCGCTGACTCCCTCTGCGAATTGGGATGGGCGTCCCTGTACTGGGGCGACTACGAGCGGGCCGAGGCGCTCCTGGAGGAAAGTCTGGTGGATGCCCGGCAGTCGGATGACGCCTGGAGTATCGCCCGCACACTGAACGCCCTCGCGGTCCTCATTAGCGACCGGGAGGACTACGAGCGAGCCGAGGCGTTGTGGGAAGAGTCCTTGGCGTTGGGCCGGAAGCTGGGAGACCGCCTGCGGGTGAGGGCCGTGCTCCTGAACATGGGGTACGTAGAAGTGGTCCGGGGTGACTTCGGGCGGGCCGAAGCCCTCTTCGAAGAGAGCCTGGCGATATCCAGGGAATCGAAAGATCCGCATGCCAATTCAGAGGACTTGCTCGGTCTCGGGATCTTGGCGACGCGCCGGGGCGACCACAGGCGAGCCAAGACGCTGCTCGAGGAGAGCCTGGTCTTGAGTAGGAGATTGGGGAGCATGGTCAACGTCGCCGAGTGCCTGGAGACGATGGCGGAGATGGCCGGGACTTTAGGAGATGCCCCGCGTGCGGCGCGGCTGTGGGGTGCTGCCGACGCGCTGCGCGAAGCCACCGGCTCCCCCTGGATGTCCTTCGAAAAAAGTCTGCACGAGCCCTACCTGGCCGCCGTCCGTTCCGGAGCGGACGAAGCGGACTGGAGGGCGGCGTGGGAAGAGGGACGAGCGATGACCCTGGAGGAAGCAGTCGCTTACGTCCTGTAGGCCACGGAGGAGCGGGTCTAACGTAGCGCCGTGGTGGAGTGTCTGTTTCATGGGCTTGCGGGGGTCCGCCGCCCCCGGTCTATCGGTCGGCGAGTCGTGCGCGGGTCACGGCGTCAGCAGCTTCGGTGCTCTGGGGATGCCCGGTCACAGCCTCCAGGAAGTCGTCGCGTACCAGGGCGTATAGTAGGGTGTCCGTGCGCGCAGCTACGGTCGCGGTACGGGGGATCTCGCGCAGCAGGGCGATCTCACCGAAGAAGTTCCCTGGTCCCAACGAGGCTACGGAGCGGCCTTCTTTGAACACTTCAACTTCACCACTCTCGATGATATAGAAGAGGTCGCCAGGATCCCCCTGGCGGACGATCTCAGTACCCGCAGCCGCGTCGGCACGAACGAGGCGCGAGGCGACGCGCTCCACGGCCGGGGCGGAGAGCGGCGCGAAGATCGGCAGGGAGCGAAGGAGTGAGATCCGGGCCTCCGGGACCGCGACTGAGGCGTCGATCTCGGCCAGACGTTGCCGGGTGAGGAGGAAGACGACGGGCAGGAAGGCGCCGGCGGCGACGAAGGTCGCACGCTCGCCCAGGACGGCGAACAGGATCGGGGCTATGGCCAGCCCCAATGCCAGCCCCGCCATGTAGAGTCCTTCGACCACGCCGAAGACCCGGGACAGTACCCGATCCGGAACCACCCGTTGCAGCAACGTCCGCCCGGCGACATCTATCATGGGCCGCCCCGCCCCGGCGAGCCCGACGAAGACAGGCGCAAGAATACGAGTTGGAAAGATGCCAATAGCTGCGAGGCCGGCGCCCCACGAAGCGGCGCCGGCCATAAGGGGAGGGGTCAACCGTCGCCGGGCGACGAGGAGCGTCGTCAGCGCCGCCCCCACGATGGTGCCGACGCCGAATGCGGCATTCAGAAAACCGACCCCCGCGCTGCCGATGTCGAGCATCCGAAACGCCAGCACGATTAGAAGAACGTCCATGGCGCCCTCCATGACGGAGTGCGCGCCCATGAGCGAGACGACCAGCCTCGGACGGCGCTCGCGCACGAGCACCCGGAAACCACCGAGCAGGTCAGCGAGCGGCGACTCATCCTGCCTGCGCGCCGGAGGAACGCTCCGGGTCCCGACCCGGGCCGTCAGGAGCGCGGAAAGGAGCACCGCCCCAGACAAAACGCCGAAGACCACACCGGGGCCGGATACAGCGAGCAGCACGCCGGCCAGGGCCGGTCCGCCGAACATGCTCAGGCTCTCGATCCACCCCGCGGCGACGTTGGCTGAAGTGAGCTCCTCCGGCGTCCGGGCCAGCGACGGCAGCAGCGATCCCTGTGCCGGCCTGGTCATGGTAATGCTGGTCGCCACGAGCGCAGCCAGAGCATAAATGATCAGAATATGTGCCCCGGCCAGGAGTGCGGCTGCGGTCATACCCATAGCCAGCGCCTGGACCACGTACCCTGCGAGCAATACGCGCTCTCGCCGGTACCGATCGCCGAGTAGCGAGGCGAAAGGGGCGAAGATGGCTGCCGGGATCAACTGCACCACGCCGATAGCCCCGGCTGCGGCGGCCCCGCCACGTTCGTAGGCGACGACCAGGATGGCGATCCAGGTTCCCCACTCCGCAGCGTTGAACCCGACGAACGCGAGCTCGACCCGCCGCAGGTCCGGGTTGACGAAGACGGCCCGGAACACCCGGACCGCCTGGGCCAGGTTCGAGAGGACGGCCCGCATACTGATCAGAGCCCGGGCAGGCGCTCCCGCACCGTGCGGCGGATCTCGTCGCCGAAGCCCGGCACGTCGCGCACCAGGGTGTTGAAGCTGGCGCCCGGAAACACCAGCAGCCGCACCGGCGAGGTGGCGATCACCGTCGCCAGCCGCGGATACCCGAAGCTCGCCCCCCAGTCGAGGGCGGCAAGCTCCCCGAAGTAGTCCCCCATCCCCATGTTGGCCAGGTGCCGCTCTTCGGTCCGCACCTCGGCGGTGCCATCGAGGATGACGTAGAACTCGCGCGACGGGTCCCACTGGCGCACGATCGGGTCCCCCGCCACCGCCGCTCCCTCGTGACAGGAGTGCGCGATGCGCGCCAGCTCATCGTCGGTGAGACCCCGAAACAGCGGCAGCGTTCGCAACTCGGAGACATCCACCGAACGGCGTCCGAGCCAGGAAGGTTGCCGCACGTCCGGGTGACGGTCATATCCCGTCGCCTCCTCCGGTTCCGGAACCGGCGAATGCTCGATCCAGTCGAGCACCCGATGTACGTCGCGGGCGGTGCTGGTGTGGTTGAGGATGCACATCCGGAGCGCGTAGCGCCCGCGCAGGCGGGTGGAGGAGATGTGGCCCTCGTCGCTTGCGGTCAGCCCCTCGACGAGTCCGGCGTTAAGGCGCGCCAGTTCGTCTTCATACTCCACGCCTCCGAAGCGACGCCTGAAGCACACGATGCCCAGCGTCGCGGGGACCAGGAGCTCGAGCTCGTCGCTCGCTTCGATCCGCGCCTGCGCCTCGCGCGCCAGGTCGAGGCAGCGGTCTATCACCGTCCGAAACGCGGCAACCCCGAAGTACTTGAGCGACACCCAGAGCTTGAGCGCGCGGCACATGCGTGAGAGCTGGACGCCGCGGTCGGCGAAGTTCACCTCCCGCGCGAGAACTTCCGTGTCCTTCAAGTAATCGGGTGTGATCTCGAACGCCTCGCGCAGGTAGTGTCCATTACGCACCAGCAGACAGCCGCACTCGAATGGCTGGTAGAGCCATTTGTGGGGGTCGAGCGTCACCGAGTCGGCGAGCTCGATGCCCGCGAGCGACTGCTTGCCACGCTCGGTCAACGCAGCGAAGCCGCCGTAGGCCGCGTCCACGTGTAGCCACGCTCCCTGCTCCCGGCAGATGCGGGCCAGCTCGGGGAGAGGGTCCACGGCGCCGGTGTTGGTGGAGCCGGCGCTCGCCGAAACGAAGAGCGGCCGCCTGCCCGCGCGCAGGTCGGCGTTCATCGCGTCAACGAGGGCGTCGGTGCGCATCCGGTAGCGCTCGTCCGTGGGCAGGACGCGCACCTGCTCGGGCTGGAAGCCCAGGACGCGGGCCGCCCGCGCCATCGAGGAGTGGGCCTGGTCCGAGACGTAGGCCACCACCTGATCCGACATCGCGCCGAGCAGTGCCTCGCGGGCGCACGCGAGCGCGGTCATGTTGGCGGCCGAGCCGCCGCTCACAAGTATGCCCTCCGCTTCGGCCGGGTAGCCGATCCAGTCCTTGAACCAGTCGAGCACCACTAGTTCCAACTGGCTCGGCCCGGCCGACTCCAGCCACGAGCTGTTCTCGATGTTGCTGACGCTGGCTATGAGGTCGCCCAGGGACCCAGGCCACGTAGCGCAACCGGGTACGAAGGCGAAGTAACGGGGATGGCCGGTCAGGCTGGCGAAAGGCAGCACGTCGGAGCCGAGCGTGTCCAGTATCTCGTCGAAGCCCTGCGCCGCTTCGGGAGACGGCTCGTTCAGGCGCTGCTCCATCTCAGGCCGGCCGGCGCGGCGAATTACAGGCCCGTCCGCGACGGCGGAGAGCCTGTCTACCAGCATATCCACCGTCCGGTAGCCGAGACGGCGCATCGTTTCGGGATCGAGCCCGAGCGGGTCGTCGTTCATACAGCCTCCAGCAACGTCGCCTCCGCCGCGGAGAAGAGCGAGACCAGCCCATTCACCCCCTCCGTAGTCTTCCCGCAATCATACAGAGCGGAGAAGTTCCCCGCTAACCAGAGGGGGGTTACGGTTTATGCGGCCTGATCTCACGCTGCTACAATTCTCATGCTGGGGTTTCTCGAAGGGCCAGGAGAATAACGGATGGCTGAGCCGCCGAGCGGCACCGTAACGTTCCTGTTCACGGACATCGAAGGCTCCACCAGGATGTGGGAGCACAACGCGGAAATCATGCACACCGCCCTCGCCCTTCACGACGATATCCTTACACGGCGGGAAGACCTCGGGGAGAGACGCCTCAAGAACCTCTTCCGTCCCGAGCGTGTTTTTCAGGTCACCGTCCCGGACCTCCTTCGGAGTTCCCGCCGTTGAGGACCCTGGAGAGCCTGCGCACGCTTACCGGGCCGGGCGGGCGTGGGAAGAGGGGCGAGCCATGACTCTAGAGGATGCCATCGCTTATGCCCTGGAGGACACGGAGGAGCGGGTGTAGCGTGGCACCAGGCAACCCTGCCACCTCCGCCCTCTCCGGGATGGCCCTCTTCCGGGGGATGACTCCGCACGAGCTCGAACGGCTCGCTCCCCTGCTACATGAGAGGAGCTTCCCAGTCGGCGCGAGCGTCCTGACCGCCGAGCAGCCCGGCGAGGCCGTCTACGTGGTGCTCCGCGGCTCCGTCAAGGTCCACCTCCTCACGCCCGACGGGGCGGAGGTGATCCTGGCGGTGCTGGGCCCCGGAGAGGTGGTGGGCGAGATGAGCCTCGCCGACAGCCTCGGCCGTTCGGCCAGCGTCACGACGCTGGAAGAGAGCACCTTTCTGTGGATCGACCGCACTATCTTCCGCTCCGGCATCGAAGGGTCTCCGGTCTTGGCCCGCAACCTCGCCGACATCCTCTCCAGGCGGATGAGGCTCGCCAACGCCCACCTGCTCTCCCTGGCCGCCCTCGACGTACCGGGGAGAGTGGCCTCCCAGATCCTGTCTCTTTCCCGAGAGTACGGGAAGGAAACTACGGATGGCGTGCGAATACCCATAAGGCTCACCCAATCCGACCTGGCCGCGCTGGTGGGCGCCTCGCGGGTGAGGGTCAACCAGGTCTTGGGCTACCTGCGCAAGCGCGGCCTGATCTCCATAGACAGCGAAGGACACTTTATCGTCCACGACGAGAACGCCCTCGCCCAGCGCGCCAGGTAGGCGAGCCGAGGAAGTCGAGCCGGTCAACCAGAGCAGCGTCGGGGACTTTCGGAGCCCCGCTTTTCACCGGCGCAAGAGTAGCCTGTTCTGGGTCTCCACGTAGCGGGCGTCGCTGGTGCCGGTCATCGCACTCTTCAGCTCCTCGGAGCGCTCCAGTAGCTCCCGGAAGTCGTCTCGGCCCAGGGAGTAGAGTTCCACGGGACCGCGGGAGCGCACGGTGGCGGTACGGGGAACGTCCCTGAGGAGCGCTATCTCCCCGAAGTAGTCGTTCTTGGAGAGCGTCGCCACCTCCACCTCCCTCTCCCCCTCGCCGCGGACGACCACCTCGGCCTCCCCTTCCTTGATGATGTAGAGCCGGTCGCCGACGTACCCTTCGCGCACGATGTCCGTGCCCTCCGGGATCTTCTGTAGCTCCATGCGCGAGGCGAGGTCGTCCAGGACGCGGTGCGGGAGGCTGGAGAGCACCGGCACGCGCCGCACGAACACCCGCACCCCCACCGCGTCCTCGAGCCTCCTCAGGCGCGGCAAGCAGACCAGGAGCAGCGCGAGGCCGACTACGGCGAAGACGACCGTGGCGGCGCGTACGCCGAGGGCGTCGATCAGGGGCCCAACGACAAGAGCGCCCACAAGCATCGAGGAGATTAGCGTGGCCTCGAAGGCGCCGAAGACGCGCCCCAAGAGGTCGTCGGGGGTGGCGATCTGCAGGATCGTGGTCCCGTTCACGTCCGCGACTATGTCGATCGCGCCGACGATCACCAGGATGGCGAACGGCAAGAGGCCGGCGGGGCTCAGGCCCAAGAAAAGGAAGAGCACGGCGCTCGCGGTGGCGCTCCAGAGGAATGCGGGTGCGAGCCTGACCCTGGAGGACAGGAGTCCGGCCGCGAAGCCGCCCAGGAGCCCGCCTGCGCCGTAGGCCGCGTTGAGGAAGCCAGCCCCCTCTCCCCCGAGCCCGTAGGCCTCCTCCGCCAGGACAACCGTCAGGGTCCAGAAGGCTCCACCGACCATCGCGAGGCTTACGACGGCCAGGGTCAGGAAGGCGAGCACGCCTTCGTTCTCCCGGAACAGGAAACGGAAGCCCGCGAGCGTCTCCGACATCCAGCCTTCCTCCTCCCCGGTTTCCGGACGCTCCGGGGCCTCGCGTGGGGGAATGCGCACGAAGAGGAGGGTCACGGCGGAGACGAAGAAGGTGAGGCCGTTGATCAGGAAGGCGGCCTGCGGCACGCCGAGCAGAACGAGGACACCGCCTAAAGCCGGCCCCAGCACCAACGACACCGAGTCCATCTGGGTCCAGATGCTGTTGGCCTTGACCAAGTCCTCCTCGTCCCCCACGAGCGGCGGCAAGACCGAGCTCATCGCCGGCTTGAAGAGGCTGGAGAGCACCGTGGCCGCGAAGACGACCGGGAAGGCGACCCAGACCGTCCCCGCCGACCCCACGAACAGGAGCCCCAGCATGCACGCCCCGCGCCCCAGGTCCGCCCCGATCATGATCGCCTTGCGGTTCGCGCGGTCGGCCAGCACCCCAGAGAACGGCAGGAACAGCGCATACGGCAGCAGCCTCACGAACGTGAGCGCTGCGACCACTGTGGCCGAGCCGGTCAGGTCGTAGACCAGCACGGCGAGGGCCAGGACGTAGAGCCAGTCCCCGAACGCCGAGACCACCTGCCCCCCGAAGAGCAGTTGCAGGTTCCGGTTGCCACGCAAGACCCTGTAGGGCCCGAGCATCCGGCCCAAGATCGTTGCCCCATTAGCCTCGGTTTCCGTCATCCTCCCCACCTCGCACCCGCACGACGCTGCTGCATACGCCGTCGGTACCGGTAGACGTGTCGCTCACCGGACGGAGACGACACCAGCAGTATAAGGGACCAGCCATCTATCCCGCATACCCGGCCACGACTCCCCTCTTCCACCACTTACGCACCACTCATCAGCCGGTACAGGGTGGATCGGACGCCAAACCAGCGAACGAGCAATGGGAGACACCCGCAAAACAAGACTTTGTGCGGAGCTGCCTGAGAAGAAAAGCTGCTCCTCTCCCGGCTAGAGCGTGTTATTGACTCGGGTGAAAACCCCGTAGGAATGCGCGTTCCAGAGTCGACCTGATGACTTTACTGTCGACGTTTTCCGCATTTCTAAGCCATTCTTGATCGAGTTCATAACAGCCTTTAGGGCAACCTTCCCTCTCAACTTCAGCACCATACGGGCCTCCTTCCGATCACCTCAAGGCCATACAAGGTACAGGTATTCAAGACGAGTCGTCACTCAAGACAAGTCGTCATCGATGCCTCTTGGGGTCGTAAACCTCCTGACTGGCGCTGCTCATCGTGAGTCTCCCTGCGGCGTCCGGCGCTTGCGGATCTGGGCCCCACGGCTTGAACACCTCTAGCGCAAAAGCGATGAGCAGGGCGCTCGGGGAGTCGATCGGCGGGAAGATCAGGTCGCCAACCGCGAAGGAGGCACAGTCTTCAACGACAGCCTGCGTGCTCACGACGACCAGGGCCGCGACACCCCCTTCTGAGCTGTTAGCTTGACCACTTATTTGACCACTTATCCGTGAGTGACCGCGGGGTTCCGTAAGGGTCGACCAGCTCGTCCGAGGACGGGAATCGGCTTTCTAAAGGGGCGCATGGGGATCTGTGGGGAACTGGAGGCACCTGCGTAAGTTGACTACGAATCAGAAGGTCGCAGGTTCGAGTCCTGCCGAGCGCGCCACGACAATACCTTGGTTTACAGGAGTTCTTACTGTAGCTCCGCTTTCAGAGCAGCCGGCTCTTCCGGGTTTGACAGGAGTAGGATAGAACGGACGGATGCCCCGAGGCGCGGAAAGGGTTCAGGAATTGTCTTTAGCGCACTTCAAAGAGCCGCATCGAACCGGCTATTTCGGTCTACGGAACCGGATACCCTAGCCCCTCCCTGCCGGGCCCTAGGCTTCCAGTTAGGCGCCTGCGCAGGGCACAACCGCTTTCATGTTCTCCCGGTCCTTGCCACGCTGACCCCCTTCTATCCCGTGGATAAGATCGTGGACAGCGCGGTTGACGGGGTAAGGAGGCCTTGGGTACCGGCGATGGCCACCTGCTCGTCTGTTGCTGTCTTTCTCTTCCTGAACTTCAGGTCGCGCCAAATACCCATGCGCTGCTTTAGGGAGGTGCTGTCACCGCTATTTTCCCGCCGAGCCTTTCCATACTCTCCACGATTCTCCACTTCTCCGCCGGTTCCTACCGACTATCCCTTACATCTGACTTTACCGGATCAAGCCCTCTAGCCTGGCTGCCGGGCTCGAACCAGCCCCATCACCTCCCCCACGGTTGCAGAATTTTCTAGTGAACCCAACGCTCCTTCGAGTTCCGCCGTCTGCTCCTCTGGCAAGGTACGCCGGGCATTCGTCCTGAACTTGGTCTCCAACTCTTCGTCTGAGAGAGGATTTTCGGGTCCGCCACGGTTATGCATGATGCGTGCCTCCATGATCTTTTCCCCTCTTAGGCGAGCCCGCAGCACAGCCGGGAACTGGTTGGGGAAGACGCCTGTGCATTCTTCGTCGGCGTGGCAGGTAAGGAGGGAGGCCAGACGAAGCTTCTCTTTATCTCTGACGAGTTCGTCGGTGAAGTCGTCCAAGGAGACGCCGAGGCCTCCGCCCCCGACGAGCGCGGTGGCAACGGTGAACGGGCCGCTAAACTGCGCGGCGTAGCCGGTTCTCGGCCTGGCTTTCTCCCCTTCCGGTTGGGCTATGGTACGCAGGACGGGCGCCGCGACGCCGAGCTCTAGGGCCTCTACATCGTCCAGGTTCAGCCCATCCTCACGTAGTTGCATGGCCGCGTCGATGCCGGCATGGGTGAAGTGGTTCGCCGGGTAGGGCTTGAAGAAGGTTCTGGCAAGTTCCCAGTGCTCGCCCAAGCCGCGGGTTATGGCTCCAGCATCGGCGTCCTCGTCCAGGTACGCCCTCAGGAAGCCGAACCTTCCCTCGAAGACGGTGGGAGGACCGGTCAGGCCTCGCGCGGCCAGTTCCGCAGCAACGATCCCGGAGTGGGCGGCCCATCCACAGTGGACACGCTTGACGGTCCCCCCGGTGCGGTTGGCCTCGATTATGCCGGCGCCCATGCTCGCCGAGATGGCGACGGCGTTGGCGGTCGCCTCCTCGTCCAAACCGTAAAGCATGGCCGCCGCGAGGGCCGCGCCTAGAGTCCCGCAGATGGAGGTAGCATGGAAGCCCTTCTCGAAGAAGACGGAGTTGCCGAGCTCAGGATCGTAGCCGGCCATGCCGACTCGGACCACCAGCTCGTCGCCAGCGGCCACGGCGGATACGAGATCTCTGCCGGAAGCCCCGCTGGCCTCGGCCACCGCGAGCGCGGCGGGGACTACGGAGGCACTTGGATGAAGTACGGAAGGAAGGTGGGTATCGTCGTAGTCAAGGGCGTGGGCCATCGTGCCGTTCAGCAAGGCCGCGCCTGGAGCAGGGTACTTTCCCTCGCGTCCAACTACGCTCGCCTGCCCCTTACCACCCCATCCCTCGACGACTTCGCCCACCGCGCGCGCGGGCTCCATCCCGCTGGCCGCGAGCGCTATGCCGACGATGTCCGTCACGCGGCGCCTGGCGTCGCGCAGGATCTCCTGTTCAACCTCCCCACCACGTGTCCGTACCGCGAAGCTCGCCACTTCCTCCAGGATCGTGGAAGACGTCATCGTTGAACCACCGCCAGGGGACGCACCGGCGAGCCCGTGCCGCCGACGATGTTCAGGGGAGCAAGAACGAACATGAACTCGTGGATGCCGGCTTCGGCGAGGGGCGCGAGGTTCATCACCTCGATGATATGGATCCCCCTCTCTACGAGGAGCAATCGATGCACGGGCAAGAGGGCGTGCCCGGTTTCGGGCTTTATCTGCTCGTAGGCTATGGTCTCGGCGCCCGTCGCGCGCACGCCTCTATTTGCGAGCCAGCGGGCTGCACCTTCGGTCGGGCCGGGCACGCCGGTAGCGTGTCCGAGGAAAGTTTCCTGGTTTCCGAAGTGGCTGGCCCAGCCGGATCGGACGAGGGCGACGTCGCCGGGCCTGACTTCGACCCCGGCCTTCTGCGCCGCGGCGTCGAGGTCGTCCTCCGTTACGCCATAGCCCCCGTGTAAGGTGTCCGCCCCGTGCAGGCCGGCGACGTCAAGCAGCACCCCCCGGCAGGCCATCGGCGCTATGGAGTCTACCCCCAGGTCCGAGAAACGTCCCCCTAACTGAGATTCCTCCGCCGAAACGCCACCGTGAAGCTTTCCTTTGTAGGAGACGTGCGCCAGAGCGTCGACATGTGTCCCAACGTGACCGCCGGTGACGATCATCTCGTTCGCCGCCGAGCTGCCGTCCTCACGAACCGAGTCGCCGTGACGCCGCATGAGGGCCATCTTGAAGCCGGGGTGGTTCGGTGAGGATGGGGTTTCGGCCGAGAGTGGCTGCGCCAGGTCGAGGACTACCGTCCCAGATGACAGGGCTTCTAGTAGCTTGCTCAAGATACCTCCTCCGTGAGAAGGTCGGCCAACGCGAGCGTAGAGCGAGCTGCTTCGACGACGGCCCTGTCCACGAACCTGCCATTCTCCAAGACGAACGCGCCGGTGCCCTCGCCGGCGGATTCTTCGAGCCTACTGAGGAGATCTTCCGCCTCGCTGACTTCCTCCTCGGTGGGGGTGAAAACCTCGTTGATGACGGGGAGCTGGGCCGGGTGTATCGCAGAGCGTCCAAAGAACCCTATGCCCCTGCCCTCTTGCGTAGAACGGCGCAGACCGTCGAGGTCGCGCACATCCGTGTAGACGCTCTGTATGGGCCCAAGCAGGCCCGCCGCCCTCGAAGCGGCCACCACCCGTGAGCGGGCGTAAAGCATCCCTGCCTCGTCGCGCACCCCGAGACCGGCCGCGAGGTCGGCCTCGCCGAGGCTCACGCCCGCCACCTTCTCGTGGGATCTGGCAAGCTCGAAGGCGAGCTCGAGGCCCAGTGCCGACTCTATCAGACAGTGTATGGTTGCCTGTGAGCCGTCCAGAACTTCCGCCGCCCGACGCACCTCTTCGGGATCTTCGGCCTTGGGAAGCCGTACGCCGAAGAGGTTCGGACCGGCGATCGCGTCAAGATCCTCCGCGGCTAGCGACGAGCCGGGGGCGTTCACGCGCACGAAGACGGGCTTCGGCGGTACGGATTCGAGGACCCGCCCAGCGTTCTTGCGGGCTTCCGCCTTGCGGTTCGGGGCGACGGCGTCCTCGAGGTCGAGGACCACCGCGTCCGCCTCTGAGCCGAGTGCCTTCTCGATACGTCGCGAATCGCTCGCGGGAACGTAGAGGTAGCTACGAAACTTTGCCCCCTGCGGCCTCATACGACGCCGGCTTCTGCGAGCTCTTCGAGACGCTTCGCGCCTATGCCAAGGTTGCCGTAGATTTCCTCGTTGTGCTCACCAAGTCTCGGCCCTGGCCACTGGATCTCACCAGGTGTTTCGGAGAGCCGGAAGAGTACGTTCTGCATCTTGATCGGGCCGAGCTCCGGATCTTCGATGCTCGTGATGGTTTCGAGTGCCTGGTACTGGGGATCTTCTACGATGTCCTCGATGCTGTAGATGGGGGCGACGGCGGCGCCGGCCTCGTCGAAAGCTTCGATGACTTCGTCGCGGGTGCGCTGGGAGATCCAGGATCCCACGGCCTCGTCGAGTTCGTCGGCGTGCTTGGCCCTCTCGGAGCCTTTCTGAAACCAGGGTTCCTCTATATACTCGGGCCGTCCGACGAGACGCATCACGCGCTCGGCGATGCTCTGGGCGCTGGTGGAGACGGCGACCCACTGGCCATCCTTCGTCTCGTAGGTATTACGCGGGGCGTTGTTCACGGAACGGTTGCCGCTGCGTTCCTGGACGATGCCGAGCTGGTCATAGACGATCGGCTGGGGACCAAGCACGGTGAAGATCGGCTCGAAAATCGCCAGGTCGACGACCTGGCCGCGGCTGGTCGAGTCGCGGGCCCTGAGCGCGGTGAGCACGGCGCAGGCCGTGGCGAGCGCCGCGATGCCGTCGGCGAGGCCGAACGGCGGGAGGGTCGGCGGCCCGTCGGGCTGGCCGGTCACATGCGCGAAACCGCTCATGGACTCGGCCAGGGTTCCAAAACCGGGACGGTTCTTGTAAGGTCCGGTTTGACCGAAGCCGGTGACGCGAGCGAAGACGAGACCGGGGTTCTCCCTCTGGAGCTCGTCGTAGCCCAGGTTCCAACGCTCGAAAGTACCGGGACGGAAGCTTTCTATGACCACGTCGGCTTCCCCAGCGAGCCGTTTGAAGATCTCCTGTCCCTCCGGCTTGCTCAGGTTCAGGGTGACACACTTCTTGTTGCGTCCGAGCATCTTCCACCAGAGCCCCACCCCATCTTTGGCGTAGCCGTGGGTACGAGAAGGGTCTCCGCGTGGATGCTCCAACTTGAGAACCTCAGCCCCGAAGTCTCCGAGTATCGTGGCGGCGAGCGGACCGGCGAAGAGGTTCGCCGCGTCTATGACCTTGACTCCCTCTAACGCCTTACTGTCAGTCAAGCCTGGCCTCCCCTTTTGTCTCTTTCCAGCCCAACTTCCGCGATACCTCGCGTGCTGCCTCCAAGACGCGGGGGCGGAGCAGGCGCACTATCTCTTCGTCGAAACGATCCACGGGCCCGCACACGCTGATGGCCCCGATGGCGTTGCCATCCGCCGCGAGAAGGGGAGCAGCGACCGAGGCGGCACCCGGCTGACGCTCCCCGTAGGAGACAGTCACCCCCTCCTGCGCGTTGCTGGCGAGCTCCGTAGCCAACTCTGTCCGGTTCACTATGGTCTTTGGGGTTAATGCCTCCAGCGGGCCACCGAGGATCTGATGCCGAAGGTCGGGCGGGCCGAAGGCCAGTATCGCACGGCTCGAAGCCCCGGCGTGTAGCGGAAACGGGCGACCCAATTCCACGGTCATCCTGATCTCCCGCCGGCTCGGAACCTGATCCAGGTACACCCTGGAGACGCCGACGAGTTCCGAGACCGTTGCCGTCTCACCAGACTCCTCCCGCAATTGATTGAGCAGTGGCAGGGCGCATCCCCTCAGGTTGATGTCGCGCACGGCGCGCGCACCCAGCGTGGCTGCCGCTGAACCGAGGCGATAGCCTCCACCCGTCTCGTCTACTCCGAGAAGTCGGCGGGAGACCAGGGAGCGCAAGATCCTGTGAACTACCGCCTTGCTTAAACCCAGGCGGCGCGAGATCTCACTGACCCCGAGCGATCCCTCCGTCCCAGCGAAGGTCAGCAGAACGTCTGCCACCCGGTCCGCAGCGGTCGTTCCACCGGCAGAGTTCTTCGCCTCACCGTTTCCTGTTCCTCTCAAAGGAACAACTCCGTAATGGCCCCCTCGGTCATCGTTTCCCGGACCCATATTGCAACAAGCAGCTCGCGAAAGCAATGCTTTTGACAATACACGGCATCTCAGCTATTTTGGGCTTGCGGATGGAGAGTTGGGGTTTCTTTCAGCGGAACACAAGGGGTAGGGAGAGTCTCTGGGGGCTCTCGAGGAAGGAGGAGCATGGCTTCTTACGACACCGTCGTTCTGGGTGGACGGATTGTTTTGCCGGGACGAGGCCCAGTCCGGGCGGATCTTGGGATCAAGGATGGGCGCATCGCGGCCATTGGCGAAGGGTTCTCGTCAGGCGAAGCCGACGAGGCGATAGATGCCGAAGGAAACCTGGTGCTCCCCGGGGCTGTGGACGCCCACTATCACCTGGGGATCTACAGGGACATAACAGAAGACGCGAAGAGCGAGACGCTTTCGTCGCTTGCTGGGGGCGTGACGAGCATCATCAGCTACTTCAGGACGGGAAGCCACTACCTGGAGAAAAGTGGGCCCTATTCAGAGATCTTCCCCGAGGTACTCGAGGCGACGCAGGGACATTCTTACGTGGACTACGGTTATCATCTGGCCCCTATGGCGCGGGATCAGGTCGGGGAGATAGAACGCCTGGTTGGAGAGGATGGCGTGGCCTCGTTCAAGTACTACATGTTCTACAAGGGCATGGACCTTGCGGGAGGGTCCAGCGACGCGGCAGGGTACACCATGAGCGAGAATTACGACCTCGGACACCTCTTCGAGATCATGGAGCAGGTTGCCCGGGTCCAGGCAAGCCGCGACGACGGCTCGCGTGTCTCACTGTCCATCCACTGCGAGCAGCCTGAGCTGATCCGGATTTTCAAAGAGCGGGTGCAGGAGGAAGGCATCCTCCAAGGGCTCGAGGCTTACAGCGCATCGCGCCCAACGCTCACCGAGCACCTCGCCGTCGCCGAGGTCGGCGTGCTCGCGGGGCACACGAGGTGCCCGGTGAATTTGCTGCACCTCTCCAGCGAGGAGGCGGTAAAGGCGGCGCTCGAGCTCAAGCGCCAGCACCCGGCCCTCGACGCGCGTCTGGAGACCACGCTCCATCACCTCGCGCTCACCTACGAGACGTACAACGACCAGCGCGGCAAGGTCAACCCGCCCATAAGGGCGCAGTCCGACGTGGACGCCCTGTGGCGGGGGGTTTTGCGGGGTGAGATCGACTGGGTCTGCTCCGATCACGCCTGCTGCTCGGAGGAGAACAAGGAAGGCGACCTCTGGCAGGCGCTCCCCGGCTTCGGCGGCACCGCGCTCATCTACCCGTTCATGCTGACGGAAGGGTTGAGGCGGGGACTCTCGCTCGAGCGCGTCGTGGATCTAGTTGCCACGAATCCGGCCCGTGCCTACGGTCTAGCGTCGCGCAAGGGCGCCATAACCGTCGGCGCCGACGCCGACCTCGCCATAGTGGATCTGGAGGAGACGCATCCCGTAACGACCGAGCGGCTGCTCTCGGCGCAGGATTACACCCCGTTCGAAGGCATGGAGCTCGCCGGCTGGCCGACACGCACCCTGCTGCGGGGGCAAACGGTTTTCGCCGACGGCGAGGCGACGGGTTCGCCGACCGGCACCTACCTCAAGCGTCCGCTAACCGAGGCAAGGCCGCTGTCCACACCGTAAGGGACGAGCGTGGCGGCGAGGACAGCGGGGATGGGCTTCGGGAAGACGACACCAGAGCAGGGAGTCGCGCAGAGCCTGGAGGAGCTCGGTGGGTTCGTGGCTACGTTCGACTGGCAGTCCGTGGGCGGGGGCTGCAGGAGCAGCTCGTCGAGACCCTCCTGGACACGCTAGGGGTGATGACCGGAGGATCGCAAGCCTGGCGGCCTCGCGCTCGTAGATCCCACAAACTTGCCCTGCGACTGCTCGGCGACGCGAACGATATCGGGTTGCCACGCTCCGAAACAACCGCGGCGCGGAGCGGTTCCCGATAATGACGGAGGACCTGCACAGCGAAGGAGCTGGTCAGTTGTCGAACGACGCCCCGGTGGACCTGGTCATTGTGGGAGCGGGCGCGTGTGGCATGGTGGCGGCCGTCGCGGCGGCGAAACGTGGACTCAGGGTCACGCTGCTGGACAAGGGGGACGAGCCGGCGGGCAACACCGTGCGATCGACAGGTCTGATCCCCGCCGCCGGGACGCGCTTTCAGCGCGATGTTGGCATCGGGGACGACAGCCCCAAACTCATGGCCGACGACATACTCGAGAAGAACGGCCACGAGAGCGATCCGGAGATCACACGCCTGCTCTGCGAGGGGTCGGGCCCGCTCGTCGAGTGGCTCGCCGACGAAGTGGGCTGCGAGATGATCTGCTTCACAGACTTCCTCTACCCAGGTCACAGCCGCCTTCGGATGCACGGCCCGCCGACGGGCTACGGAACGGAGCTCGCCTCCGCCTTGGAGCGGGCGGTGCGCAAGGAGCCAGCGATAGAGTTTTTCACCGGCATCCCAGCATCTGGGCTCGCGTGGGACGGCGAGCGTGTGAACGGTATAGAGACCAAAGACGGCCGCATTGAGGCCGAAGCCGTACTGCTCACACTCAACGGTTTCGGTGGGAACGAGCAAATGGTTCGTGAGCACCTGGGCCGGCAGGTAGTCGAAGCCCTCTACTACGGGTCTCCGAACAACACCGGCGAGGGGATAGCGTGGGGCGTCGAACTCGGTGCGGCCACAGAGCACATGGGCGCCTACCAGGGCCACGCCTCCGTTGCCTACCCGGACGGCCCGCTCGTAACATGGGGGGTGATCGTGAACGGCGCGATTCTCGTCAACAGGGAGGGCGTCCGCTTCGGGAACGAGATGGTCGGGTACTCTGAGTTCGCGGCAGATGTCCTCTCCCAGGCGGGTGGGGAGGCCTGGGAAATCTTCGACGGGGAGGTCTACGAGGCTTCCCAGGATACTCGGCTAGAGGAAGTCATCGAGGCCGGTAAGATCCGTCGCTTCGAGGCTTTGGATGAGGTGGGTACTGCCTTCGGGTTACCCCCCGACACCCTCGCATTGACGGTCGAGGAGACGAACCGCTGCGCGCGCGGGGAAGCGGGCGACCCGTTCGGGCGTGAAGGATTGGCCAGCGGGCCGCTGGAACCACCATTCTACGGCATTCACGTCCGTGGGGCCCTCTTCCATACGCAGGGCGGCCTCAAAGTGGACGAGAGGGCAAGGGTGCTGCGTCGCGACGGAACCGTCATACCCGGACTCTACGCCGGCGGCGGCACCGCGGTTGGGGTGAGCGGGTCGGGGCACGCAGGCTACTCCAGCGGCAACGGCCTGCTCGCCGCAGCCGTACTAGGCAGGATCGCGGGCGAAAACGCGGCCACACCCACCTTCTGAACACCGACCGAGCAATATGGATCCAGCCCACACCAGACCCTCTCCGCTAAATATGGGCAGCGTAGTGGTCGCCACCGCTTTTCGCGACCAGCCACCAGGATGACCGTGACAGACCGTCCGACCGTCTGTAAGCCTTACCGATCGAGACTCGGTTCTCCGTTCTGCTTGTTGCTCGACCACGCGATCCCCACAGCGCATGCCTTATTCGTGTTCTGTCTGCTACCCCCGCGGAAACTGGTGCCCCGTTACCAGAGATCCGGCTTCAGTCACGCCTGGGGTAAGAAACATCTCCTTCGACGCCAGGTAGCTCTTGATCTACCGCCCACGCCTTCTTTGGTGCCACCATCATCGCTATCGTTCGTTCACAATTCGGGCCGACTTTCTCGCCCCAGGCATACTGGGCCGGAACCCAGTCTCGCGGCTACCCCGTCCGCAGAGGGGAAGCGGGGTAGCCGCGGAGCGAACCAGTGTTCTCTAGGCTGGCGAGGACTCGCGATCCCTGAACTCTTTCGGGGTATAGCGCTCGACCCACTCGCGGTACTCGCTCACCTCGCGCTCTGCGCGTTCCTGTTCCCATCCCAGGTGCTTGACGCCGACCTCGGCGGCGGCCTCGACGACGTCGAGCGCGACCCTGGGACCGTAACCCGCCATCGTGCGCCTCAGGAGCACGTCGGAGAGTGTCTCGGCCATCTCCTCACGGAACGCCCAGATGACCTCGGCCCCGATCAGGGCCGTCTCTACGCTCTCTATCGGGGAGAGCGGCGTGAGGAGATCCGGGTCGTTTTCGCCCACCGCCAGGACCTCGGCCGCCCTCACGCCGTAAAGCTTGAGGAGCCGCTCGGAGAGCACGTCCGGTATCGAGCTCGCGGCTTTGAACCCGGCCGCGAAAGCCGCGAAGTCCGAGGTTTCGCTCCCCGGCAGCGGGGTCTTGCGCGAGGTGCTCTTCGGCGCCTTCCTGTCCAGCTTCTTGTAGACGGCGTCCGTGGTCTGGCGGCCCAGGTTGAGGTAGGTGGTCAGCTTGCCGCCGATGATCGAGAGCAGACCCCCGACCTGCGGCAGCTCGGCGCTCTGGCTCTTGACCTTGCCACCCGCCGCCGAGCCTCCCGTAGCGTGGTCGAAGACGACGTGGCTACGCGTGACGCCTCCCGTTTCACCTTCCGGGTTGTAAGGCAGTGGCCTCACTCCTGAATACGTGAACAGCACGTCTTCGCGGGAGAGGTTCGCCTCGGGGATAACATAGTTGGTCTCGTCGAGGAGGTATTGGATCTCTTCCTCGCTCGCCCTGACGTAGTCGAGGTCTTCATCGTAGCGGAGATCGGTCGTGCCGATCAGGTACCTCCCGTTCCACGGCACGATGAAGTAGGGCCTGCCGTCCTTGCGGGCCTCGACGTAAAGTGCCTCGCCTTTCGGTGCGCCGGGGAAGGGATCGACGACCAGGTGGCTGCCCTTGGTGCCGCCCATAAAGCGCCCGATGTTCTTATCGGTGCCTGGTTGCTGAAGTTCCGCGAGCACCTCGTCCACCCAGGGGCCGGCGACGTTGACCGTAACGGGCGCGCGGGCAGTATAGCTCTCGCCGGTAAAAACGTCGGTAAACTCCACGCCCTTAACGTCGTTGTTCTCGACGATCAGGTTCTTCACGTTGGCGTAGGTAATGACGGTCGCGCCGTGGTCGCGGGCAGAGATGGCGTTCTCCACGGCGACCCGCTCAGCGTACTCGACCTGCGCGTCGTAGTAGAAGGCGGCGGCTTTCAGGCCTTCAGGGTTCAGGCCTGGCTCGCGCTCCTCGACCTTCTTGCGACTGAACATCTTGTGACGGTCCATGCTCTTGTCGAAGGAAAGCGTGTCGTAGAGGTTCATACCGAGGAGGATCATGAGTGGTCCGTGGGCGTTTCTGTCGTAGATGGGGACCAGGAAGCCTAGCGGCCTGACCAGGTGCGGCGCGATGTGAAGGAGCGCCTCCCTGTCCCTCAATGATTCTCTTACCAGGGCAAACTCGTAGTGTTCCAGGTAGCGCAAGCCGCCGTGGATCAGGCGGGTTGCCCACTGTGTCGTTCCGCTGGAGATGTCGCCCTTGTCCAGAAGCAAGACCCGCAGACCACGCATCGCGGCGTCGCGGGCTATGCCGGCGCCGTTGATCCCGGCCCCGATCACGATAACGTCGAAGACCTGCCTCTCGATGTCCTGCGGTACGCGTGATTCCATATCTACCCTTTCCCCGCTCTGTCTTCGCCCCCGAAAAATGTGCTCCAGGGCATGTCTAGTGGTTCGTCTAATGCTACAACGGAATGCAGGTGGCGCATGAGTGGGAAGTCACCTTCTTCGACGATCCCACGCTCCGTAAGCTTCGGTAGCGCGCCGCCGATGACCTCGATGGCCGCCGCCCCCTCCAGCGTCACGCCGGGCATCTTCTCGCGCGCCTCCGAGAACCGCAGCCCCGAGCCGACGAGCCGGCCCACCTTCACGTTACGCCCGCCCATGCTTGTGACGAACATGTCCCCGACCCCCGCGAGCCCGTAAGGCGTCTCCCGTTCGCCACCAAGGAGTTCCATGAACTGGCCAAGCTCCCGCGTCGCCTGGCCGAAGAGCGCGGCCCCGTAGTCGTAGTTGCGATATTTCGTCTCAGACCCGTCCTCGCGGTCGAGGATGCCGTCCATGAAACCGGCCCCAAGAGCGTAGCAGTTCTTGGTCGCGGCACACACCTCGACGCCAACGAGGTCGATAGAATTCCACACGTGGTAGCAGGGGGTCCTGAAGAGGTACGACATCTCCTCGAGCACACCCGCGTCGCGGCCGGTGAAGACTACGCAGGTATCCCGCCGCACGGCGACCTCACCGGCGATCGAAGGCCCCGCGATGGCCGACCAGGAGACCTGCTTGCGAAGGTCTTCGGGGACCTCGCCGGCGAGCACCTCGGGCAGGATGCGCAGGTCGCCGCTCTCCGTTGCCTCCATCCCCTTGGCGATAGAGAGGACGTGCATGCCTGGCTTCAGGAGCGAGGAGAGCTGTTCTCCGGCCCAACGCACCCCGAACGAATTGACCCCGCTCATCACGACGTTGACGTCGTCGAACGCCTCCCCGGCCTCTTCCAGTTGGAAGGCGGTGGCCGTAGCCGGAACCTCGAGTCCGAGGCCCGGGTGCACGCCCGTCTCCTTGATGCTGTCGATGATCTCACGGTCGAGGTGCGTGCCGACGAGGCGCACCTCGTGGCCATTGTCCGCGAGCGGGAAGGCGAGGGCCGTAGCCATTATTCCCGAGCCAAGAACACCGATGGTCGTCATGCTTCTCCCTCTCGAACGTCAGAACAGACTCGCCACCCAAGTTCCGGTTCGGTGGCCCCCCAGGTTACCAGATCCCACTTCCCCCACTCGGATCCTGTCGGCAAGATTGCCAAGCGCAGGAGCCCTCCTACGCGGTAGTGGCGACGGAATCTTGCTCCATCTCTCCTTCCTCACCGGGGTCGGCCGGGGAGACGATAAACGAGGTCAGCAGGGCGCTCACGAGGTAGAGGGCGGCGTAGGTGATCACGACGCCCCCGTAACCTATAAAGGGTGCGAGGGCGGTCGGGATGGCCAGGCCGACGAAAGCGGCGCCACCAGCACCTGTGTTGAGGATAGCCAGCGCTGCGCCCTTGTCGTGCCGCTCTACCATCGAGGGCATCAGGGCCGAGAGCGGCACGAAACCGGCGAGCAGGACGCCGTAGAGCATGCCGGCCACGACCGCGAAGGCGTAGCTTCCCGTGAGCAGCGACCCGAAGAACCAGAGCGGCGTGGCTATCGCACAGCCGACGCAACCGAAGAACGTTACCGTGCGTCGCCACCCGAAGTAGTCACCGACTATCCCGAAGAACAGGTTGGCGCCGATGTTGGCACCGTAAACCAGTGAGACGAGTATAGAATATTGCCCCGCGCCCATGAAGCCATCATAAGGTGCCTCCGCGGAGACCGTCACGAAAACGAACGGCATGAAGAAGAAGAACCCGTACTGCGGCGAGGTGTTTACGAGGCGAACCACAAGGCCAAGGGTCGTCCTGGGATCGCGCCACAGGATGTCGATGCCTTCGAGAAGCCGCCTGTAGCTTCTCGGGTCCTCGACGTGCTCGTCGGCTATCGGCTGTAGGCCCTGGGCTTCGCGCACGCCAAAGGAGCCTACAAGGCCGCCGATGGCAACTATAACGAGCGAGAGCCAGAAGGTGTTGTACACGCCGATAAGGGGAACGGAGATAGCGGCCACGACGGCGCCCAGGGTCGGAAGCCCTCCGGTGAATGCGAACCAGAACCAGCCCGCGGCCGAGCCCCTCATGTGCACCGGGGTGACCGTCTGGACCCAAACCAGGAACCCGAAGGCGAAGAGCGGGTAAGAGAGGCCCCTGATACCGTAGATAAGGCCGACGAGAAAGAGGTTCCCCGAGTCGATGGCAAAGAGGAGGAACAGTATCTCGAAGACTACCCAGATCGCAGCACCGAGCTGCATGACCCTCTGGGGTCCCCAGATCGCGGAGAGGGTGCCTGAGAACCACGAGGCTATAAGAACGCCGAGACCGTAGACGCTGCCGGTGATCAAGGTAGCCTGACCACCGCTGAGTCCCCCCGTGCTGGTCAGGTAACCCGGAAGACGGCTAATCTCTACACCGTCGCCTATCATGAATATGAAGACAGCGACGTAGCCCCAGAAGATCGGCCTGTGCATGCCGATACGCTCGACGAAGTTGCCGAAGGCGCCGTACTCGCCCTGTGCTTGCTGACTGCTCACCTGATCACATCTCCTCTGCTCGTTGTTCGAAAGGTTCTGTACGCTTCTTGTTTCTCATGTCGTGCACGACCGCGACCATCAGCCGGGAGCCGGGGACTGGTCCCTGTCCTGGCTCGCCACGTGGTGGGAGACCTCATGCATCAGCTCCTTCATCCTTGGATAGGTCTCGGCGTACTTTTCGACGTAGAACTTGTACTCCTCGTGTGCGGCCGGATCAGGCTCAATACCGCCCTCGGCGTGAACCATGTTGCGCGCGGCCTCGTGGACATCTGGGTATATTCCCGCGCCGACGGCACCGAGGATCGCCGAGCCGAGCGTGGGCGCTTCGGGTACCTTCGTGAAGGAGATCGGCAGGTTCGACACGTCGGCGTGCATCTGCATCCACAGCCCGCTCTTGGTGGGACCGCCGCAAACGACCCCCTCTTTGGGCTCGAAGTGGTTCTCGCGCATCCTGCGCAGGATGTCCTCTGTGCCGTAGCAGATGCCCTCCATAATTGCCCTGAAGACATGCCCCTCACCATGCCTTAGGGAGAGGCCCCACATGACGCCTCGGACCTCGGGATCGGTGTGCGGCGTGCGGTTGCCCTGCCAGTAATCCAGCACCATCAAGCCTTCGGAACCCGGGGGGATCTTCGCCGCCATCTCACCGAGCACCTCGTAGGCGTCTACGCCGCGGCGCCCGGCTTCCTCGGCGGCCCCCTTGGCGAAGTTGTCCTTGAACCACTTGATGATGGAACCGGTCGAAGCCTGGCCGCCCTCGACCGAGTACTGGCCCGGTACGATCCCGTCCGTGTAAGCTCCGAAGAGCCCGGCCCCATGCTTGGGTTCGGCCGCCTGTCCCACTATGACGTGGGAGGAACCCGTGATGAGCGCCATCTTGCGCGGCTCCAGAACATCGAGGCCTACAAGGGCGACGAAGGCATCACCGCCTCCCTCCGCGACGGGGATACCTGCAGGCAACCCGAGCTCTTCCGCCACCTCCTTGCGTAGCTCGCCCGCGACTTTGCCCATGTCGAGAACTTCCTGGGGGAGTTTGCCTGGCAGGTCGTCGAGACCGAGGTCTCCATAGAGGCTCTCTGGGAGACCGCCCTCGTCGCGGTCGTAGTACCAGCGGAAGCTCGCGATGTTTATCGAGGCGGTCCACTCGCCGGTGAGGCGGTACGTGATCCAATCGAGGCACTCGCAGATGTGAACGGCCGACTCGTAGGTATCGGGCTCGTTCTCCTTGAGCCACAGCGCCTTGGAGGGCATCCACTCCGCCGAAACCCTGGCGAAGCCATTGTACTTGAGCGCGGGGTCTTCGGTCTCCTCGACTCTTCTGGCCTGGTCCACGGCCCTGACGTCCATCCACATGATGGCGGGCCTCAAGATCCTGTCCTGCCGGTCGAGCGCGACGACGGTGCACGTCGTGGCATCGACTGAGAGGCCGACGATCTCCTCCGGGGCGACGTCGCTCTCCTCAAGCGCCCGCCGGGTCGCCTTGACGAGGGAACCCCACCACTCGTCGGGGTCCTGCTCGGCCCAACCCGGATACGGGTGCGTGAGCCCGTAGGTTTCCCCGGTGAGAACGATAGGGGTTCCCTCCATGTCGAAGATCCCAACCCTCACGCTCTCCGTGCCAAAGTCAATCCCGAGCGCGTACGGTCCCTCGCTCATAGCCCTCCTCCTGTTCTCATACGCTCTGTGCGGGCGGGAGTGCGGTTCTTATCGGCCCGCACTGTCCGCCGCTGCCTACGAAGACGCCACGCGTCCCCAGAAGCCCTCCGGCGCGAACAGCTCGTCTACGCACTCCGTGAGGATGCCGGCTTCGAAGACAAGGTCGAGGACGGTGTAGCGTTTGCGGATCGTCTGCGCCCTCGAGTACGTCGCCTTGAAGGCGTCCCAACTTAGCCCGATCTCGACTGGACCCGTAGGACACCCGGCGGCCTCCAGCATCTCCTTTATCTGCCCGGCCGGCATCAACTGCTCCCTGACCTTCTCGCGCAGTTCGGGCCACACGTCCCGCAGCAACTCTAGCCGCTGCGCGAGCTCGTCCGCGCTTATGTACTTGCCGAGGGTCTGTTCGACGGCACCTTCTTCCAGATCGGGGCTTGTATGCTGTGCCCGCACGGACTGCTCCATCTCCTCCCTGGTCGGCCAGGAGCTGCGCAGTTCCTCGGTATCGAGGTCGCCAAGGTCGCGCTGCAGAATCAGTTCGTAGAGGGCGGCGATGGCGACCGTTCCTACCCCGACCTTGAAGCCGTGGGAGAGGGGAGTTCCCTCATGGCCTTCGCCGTGACCGAGGCCTTCCATCTCCCACAGGTGGCTAAACTGGTGCTCGGCTCCCGAGGCCGTTCTCGAAGACTGGTAAGACTGCATCCCGAGGCCTGACAAGATCAAACCCTCTATAAGATGCTCGGTGGCCTGTTGGTCGCCCGCGCGCAACTCGGCCGGGCTGTCCGTCCACTCGCGCAGATGGTCTTGCACCAGCGACCAACCCGTGGGGTCGATCTCCTCGACCTCCAAAGCGTCGGCGATCAACCAGTCAGCCCCCGAGGTCACCTTGCCCAGTAGGTCCGCGTACCCCGAGGCCGTCATGTCCTCGGGGGCGTGCTCCAGAATCCCCAGGTCAGCGACCACAGCCTTAGGGGCTGGGCAAGAGAGCGTCTGCTTCAACCCGTCTTTCTCGATCGAAGCCCCGAACGCCGTGTATCCGTCCATCGACGCGGCCGTGCCGACGCACATGTACGACCTCTCGCACTCGTGGGCGGAGCGCTTGACGATATCGTTCAGCGTCCCAGATCCTACGGCCACGGGGATCGCATCATGCTCCTTCAAGGAGTCCCTGAGCTTCTCGATGTTCGAGTACTCGGCGTAGAGCGGAGGTTCGGCGGGAAACACGTAAGACTCTATTGCGGTGTACCCGGCTTTTTCCAGCCGCCTCTGCACCTCTTCGCCCGCGACCCCGAAGGTGTTGCCGTCGGCGACGACGATTGCGGGCCCTTCGCCAAAATTCTCCCTGAAAACCTCGGGAACCGAGGTGAGCGCACCCGCCTCGATATGCACGTCCTTTGTGTCGGTAGCCTTGTCAAGTGCTTCCCTAATGCGCTGTTCGCTCACAAGTTATCTCCCGCGTGTACGAGTCGGCATTGCTACTCTTCCGCCACGGGTCCTCCGCCCGCGACGTGGCGCTCCGTCTTGTGCATTAGCTCTTTCATCTGGGGGTAGGTCTCCAGGTAGCGGTCCATGTAGAACCTGTACTCCTCGTGGCGGTCGGGGTCTGGCTCGATGGTGTCCGCCGTGTGGACCATGTGCTCGGCGGCGGTCTGAATATCAGGGTAAATGCCCGCCCCGACGGCCGCGAGCATCGCTGAGCCGAGCGCGGGACCGTCGCTCACCTTGGTGAAGGAGATCGGCACGTCCGAAACGTCGGCGTGCATCTGCATCCACAACTCGCTCTTGGCGGGGCCGCCGGAGACGACGTTGAGACTTGGCTCGAAGTCTTGCTCCCGCATGGTACGCAGGATGTTCTCCGTACCGTAGCAGATGCCCTCGATAATGGCCCGGAACACATGCCCCGGCTTGTGGCTGAGGGTCAGGCCCCACATCATGCCGCGGGCGAGGGGATCCGTATAAGGCGACCTGTTGCCCTGGAAGTAGTCGAGCACTATCAGGCCGTCAGAACCTATGGGCACGTCGCGCGCGAGCTCGGTCAGTACATCGTAGGTGTCAACGCCGCGTTCCTTTGCCTCGGCTGCCGCGTCGCCCGCGAACTGGTTTTTGAACCAGGCCACGATCGAGCCCGTCGATGCCTGGCCGGCCTCTACCGTGTACTGGCCGGGAATCATGGCGTCCGTGTAGGCGCCCCAGAAGCCAGGATCGTGGATAGGTTTATCCGTCTGCCCGATCATGACGTGCGAAGAGCCGGTGATCAGGGCCATCTTCCCCGGCTCGACCACGCCGAGACCGATCGCCCCCACGTAGGCATCCACTCCACCCTCTGCGACTGGCGTACCCGCCTTCAGGCCAAGCTCATCGGCGGCCTCTTCGCTCAACTCTCCGGCGACAGTGCCGAGGTCCAGGACATCGTTGGGATACTTCTCGAGCAAGTCCCCCGCGTCCACCGCGTCGTAGAGGCTCTCCGGGTAGCCACCCTCGTCGCGGTCGTAGTAGTACTTCGAGCTCGATATGTTTATGGATGACGTCCACTCGCCTGTGAGGCGATGGATCAGCCAGTCGCCGCAGTCGCAGATGTGCCTGGCGTTCTTGTAGACCTCGGGTTCTTTCTCCTTGATCCAGAGCGCCTTCGGAAGACCCCACTCGGCGGAGACGGGGCCGTAGCCGTTGTACTTGAGGGCGTCGTTGCTAGTACCCGCGATCCTGTCTGCCTGCTCCGAGGCGCGTACGTCCATCCACATGATGGCCTGCCGCAAATGCCTGCCTTTGTCATCCATGGCTAGCACGGTGCTGCTCGCCGCGTCTACAGAGATGCCAGCGATCTCCTCCGCAGGCACGCCACTCTCTTGCCTCGCATCGTTTACCGCCCCCACGAGCGAAGACCACCACTCGTCCGGGTCCTGCTCAGCCCAGCCCGGCCGCGGGTGCTTCAGCGCGAACTCCCGCTCGGTGAAGACGACCGGCGTCCCTTCTGGATCGAAGATGCCGACCCTGGCTCCACCCGTTCCGAAGTCGATTCCCATGAGGTACGGACCCTCGGCCATTTCTAGGCTCCCTCCTTCCAACCGAACTCATCCCACAGGTCGGGCGGGACGAGCTGATCTATCCTCTCCAGGGTGTAATCCGGCAGGTTTTCCTCAGGCTCGCTTTCCAGGTCCTCGGCGGTGGTCTCGCCAGTGAGGACGACGGCCGATGGCATACCTGCGCCTTTCGCCATGAGGATCTCCGTGTAGAGCCTGTCGCCGGTCATAACGCACTCACTGGCGTCGAGCCCGATCAGGTCCATGATCGTCTCAAGCATGATAGGATCTGGCTTTCCTACGTTGACCTCACACTTCGCTCCTGTACAGGCCTCTATAGCCCCGACGATCGCCGCCGCATCAGGCTCTCCCCTGCCACCTGGAAACGGGCAGTAGCGGTCGGGGTTCGTGGTCACGAGCATCGCCCGCTTGTAAAACCAGATGGCGTCGAAGGCGATCTGGAGCTTCCTGTACTCGAAACCGCGATCGTAGCTGGCGATAACGATGTCGATCTCCTCTGGATCCTCGGACATCTTGATGCCGGCCTCCTCGAGTGAACGCTCGAGCGGCTCCTCGCTTATGGGATAGACCGTCGCCTCCGGGTGGTTCTGGAGCAACCACTGGGTCATGGTGACGACGGTGTTGACTATCTCCGAAGCTGGCGTCTCCAGACCCAGCTTGCCAAGCTTCTCGGCGTACATCTCCGGGTCTTTGGTCGGGTTGTTGGAGAGGAAGACGACGCGCTTTCCGAGCTCACGCAACTTGAGAACCAGATGCTCGGCGCCGGGGAGGAGCTCGTCCCCCAGGTAGATGGTACCGTCGAGATCGAAGACGTAACCTTCATATAGCCTATCCGGCCGAACCATGCGATTTACTCAACCCCCTATTGCTTATCTTACCCTTTGACCATCGACCAGAAACGGTGGCGTCTCGTTAGCGGGGGCCTACTCTAGGTCTCTCGTGGCGTGGTAGCGGCGGTCGATCTCCTCCATCTTCTCGACCTTGGGCGCCGAACTGCCCCCCTCGAACTCGGAAGCGAGCCAGGCATCTAGCACGGTCTTGGCGTTCTCCGGCCCGATGACGCGCCCGCCCATGGTCAAAACCTGCGCGTTGTTCGACTTGCGCGCCCTCTCGGCGGAGTAGACGTCGTGACACTGCGCTGCCCTCACACCCGGCACCTTGTTCGCCGTAATGGACATCCCGAGCCCGGTCCCGCAACACAAAACGGCCCGCTCGTGCTCCCCCCTGGCTACGGCCTCGGCCACCTCGACCGCGACATCAGGGTAGTCTTCGGGGGCGTCAGGATCTGTGCCGAAATCCTTTACCTCGTAGCCGCTCTCGCGCATGTGCTGCGCCAATACGTCCTTGAGCCCGAAAGCCGCGTTATCAGAGCCTATCGCTATGCTTGCCAACTTCTCCGTGACCTCCTCGTCTTACCTATGCCCGCCCGTAGACCGGAGCAGACGCAGAACAAGACTCGCCTTTCCACACAAGACATCAGACACCCGAAGCGGTGTCTGGCGATCCATCAACGTAAGGTACTCGTTGTCCTCCTCTCCCCCATTGGAACAAGCGTAGCGGATCAGGCAAAGGGTGTCAAACGTGCGAGCTGTGCACTTATGTGCGAAATTGGCATCCGGTTTCCCGAGGTTCCGAGATGCTAAACTGCTGCGGGCGAGGGTAGGGTTGCATGTATTCTGGGACCAATCGGCAAGAACAAGCACCAGATTCCGGCATATGGCCGGATCGGGAGGAGGATTAACGGGTTGGCATCGCGGCGTCGGATCCCTCTATCCGAGGATCAATTCTTGCTGGCTGAGGTGGCCCAGCTCTACTACGTCAAGGACTTCACGCAAGCGCAGATCGCGCATCGGATAGGCACCTCGCGCTCCAACGTCTCACGGATGTTGAAAGAGGCGCGCAAGCAGGGAATGGTGGAGGTAAGGATCCACTCTCCCTTGCGGACGGTGCCCGGCATGCAGGAGGAGCTCGTCTCGCGGCTAGGGTTGCGGGAGTGCCTGGTGCTAGCGGCTCTCGATCGAAACTCCCATATCTTCGAGGACACGGATACCGTGACCCAGGTTGCGGCGCTCGCGGCGCGCTACCTGCACGAGAACATCGCGGAAGACGCCATCGTGGGGCTGGGTTGGGGCAGGAGCGTGCACCGCGTGGTCCACAACAGGTTCTTCCGTGAGAAGGAGGACGTTACGGCGGTCCAGGTAATGGGCAGCATCGGGGGCTCTATCCCCGAGTTTGACGGCATAGCCACCACCGCCCGTCTGGCGGAGATGCTGGGGGCGAGCGCCCACTACCTGCACGCGCCCATGCTCGTAAGCGACGCCGCGGTACGGGCCGGGCTATTGCAAGACCCGCACATAAGCAAGACCCTGAAGGTAGCGGGCGACGCGGACACCATAGTATCGTCGGTTGGTACGCCAGGTCGCGAACACGGCCAGTACCTTACGGGGTACCTCGGTGACGAGGACCTGGAGTACATCAGGAAGCAGGGGGCCGTGGGCGACATCTGCGGCGTCTACTTCGCGTTCGACGGCTCGCTGGTACACCTGGAAATGAACGAGCGCTCGATAGCCATAAGCTCAAAGCAATTGCGGCACGTACCCAACCGCGTCGGGGTCAGCTCGGGGGCCGAGAAGCCGCGGGCCAACATCGGCGCGGCGCGCTCCAGCCTGCTGAACGTCCTGATCACGGACTCTGATACGGCAGGCAAGATGCTCGAAATCCTCGACGATGAAGAACCAGTTGCTGCACCGGCGCAAGAAGCGCGTTCTGCGCGAGGCTGAACTCGACGTAACGCAGTCCTACGAACACCCCGTGATGCTTACAAGCTTCCGTTCGCTTCGTAGTCGGTTATGACCTGAACCTTCTCGGCCGATGGGGACGAGGGATCGAACTCATACCCAAGCCATTGCCCCACGATACGATCGGCGAGTTCCGGGGCGACCACACGCTCTCCCAGGCACAGCACCTGGCAGTTATTGGAGAGTATGGATCTCTCGATAGAGTAAGGGTCGTGGGCGACCGCGGCACGTATACCGCGTACCTTGTTGGCGGAGATCGCCTCGCCCAGACCCGTGCCGCCAAAGAGCACCGCCCTGTCGGCCTCGCCCCTTGCGACCGCCTCGGCGGCCCTTATACAGATTACCGGGTAGGCGGTCTTGTCGTCCGCGTCGGCCACGCCGAAGTCGATAACCTCTCCGACCCGCGGGTCGTCCCGCAGCTGGTCCCTTATAAAGTTCTTGAGGTTGACCCCGGCATCGTCGGAGCCTACCGCTACTACGTACTGTTCACCGGCCATCTTACCTCCTCACCGACAAGCTTTTTCCAGACGTCTTGTCGTCCCGGGCTCTGTCAAAGGCTTATTCGCGAGCATCGCCATGGCGGCTTCTTACCCCGCTCGTGGCCCTGAATACACATCGAAGCTTCAACTTGCATTCGGCGGGTTGGATCGTCAAACACAGGGGAATAGTGGGGCAAGGACGCAGTCGGATACGGGAAGGATCTTATGCCAGACAGGACACGGAAGACGGGGGTAAGCGAGCACCGGTTCGAAGACGACGGCAGCATCCCCAACAACCCGACGCTCCCGTTGCTCGTATACCCCGGGGTGCTCGCTGGCCGCGATCTCGCCTCCTCGCAGTGCAAGGAGATGCTCGCCGATAACGGCTGGGGCGGTGCCTGGGTGGACGGCGTCTTACCCTACCACCACTATCACTCCACCTGTCACGAAGTCCTGTGCGTGGTCGGCGGCTCCGCGAGCATCGCGTTCGGCGGCCCGGAAGGGGAGACAGTCGAGGTCTCGTCTGGTGACGCGGTTGTGATACCAGCGGGGGTGGGGCACTGCAACAAGGGATCAGACAGCGCGTTCTCGGTCGTTGGGGCATATCCGCGGGGACAGGAGGACTACGACCTGCGAACCGGCGAGGAGGGCGAGCGTCCCGAGGTGCTAGAGAACATCAGCAACGTCGCCCTGCCTGAATTCGACCCGCTGTTCGGCGAGGAAGGGCCGTTGTCCAGGCTCTGGGAAGGATAATTCACCCTTCGTAAGGAAATCTCGCCTTAGAGCCTGCGCGGATAGGGATGTGATGCGCCCGTGTGGAAAGCGGACACGGGATGCTCGATCATTCGGGGAGTTACCAAGCTTCCCGAGCGAGAAGGAGCGTGCCCGTGCCCGCGATCCCACCATACATCATCGAGCCCATCTGGGAACAATTCAGTGCTCTTTTGCCCGAGCGAGAGGTGCATCACCCTTTGGGCTGTCACCGCTCGCGCATTCCCGAGCGGGTGGTTTTCAACAAGCTGGTTCAGGTTCTGGTTTTCGGCTGTGCCTATCGGAGGATCGCCGACGATTCATGTTCGGCCACCACGCTTCGGGAGCGCCGAGACGAGTGGATAGCCTGCGGGGTGATCGAGAAGCTGCGTCAAATAGCACTCGACGCCTACGATCGCATGATTGGCCTTCAGTTGGCTGAGGTGGCAGTGGACGGCTGCATTGCAAAAGCTCCTTGTGGCGGCGAGAAGGCGGGCAAGAGCCCGGTGGATAGGGGCAAACAGGGCATCAAGCGCTCTACGGCGGTGGATGGGCGGGGCATCCCCATAGGAGGCGTCAGCGCCCCCGCAAACCGTCACGATTCGCCGCTTTTGGTCCCTACCCTCGAGCGCGCCAGAGCGTCGGTGGGAGAGCTACCTGATCTAGCAAGCGTGCATCTGGATCGTGGCTACGACTCCTCGCTCACCCGCGAGCGTCTCAAGGAGCTAGGGTTGAGCGCCGAGATAGCGAAGAAGGGCCAACCGGCGCCACTACAGGCCGGACAACGATGGGTTGTGGAAAGGACCAATTTTTGGCACAACGCCCACAAGAAGCTTCTATGGTGCACGGAGCGCGTGGGGCGGGTGATCGATTTCTGGGTGGCGTTCTCGGAGGTGATCATCATCGTGAGGAGGTTGATCCGAGAAGGCTGGATGCGCTACCGTTGGGAGGGACGACCTTCCCGGCAACCATGACCTATCCGCGCAGCCTCTTAAATGTCTGGGACGCATAACGGGAACCGGGCTGGCCTCAAAGGGCGGATTTTGGCATCCTTCCCACCCGAGGTCAACACAGGCGTGGGGTGTGGGGTAAATGGAGAGCAGACCGCGCTGGCGGCGCGGAGCCGACCGACGAATGGGTACGGATCGAGCTAATCCGCCCGACAACCGTTGACGGGGGGCTAGGAGCGGCGACGCTCGGCCCACGCCCGTATCGCCGCGAGTTGGGCCGGGTCTCCACGGAGCCCGCCCTGAGGGCGCGCACCCTTCCGATCGCCTCCTCTGCTCCGATCCCCTCGCTGCTTGCCAGGTAGCAGGCGAGCAGGGTGCCCGTGCGCCCGAGGCCGCCCCCGCAGTGGACCGCCGCCGCCTCCCCCGCCACGGTTTCGAGGATAGACCCCACGCCGCGCTCGACCTGGCGGGGTGAGGGGGCGGCGAAGTCCTTCACTGTGATGAACGCGTTGAGTTTCGGATCCAGCGCTTCGATCCGCCCCAGGCATTCGTCCACCACCCCGAGCGGCGACACCTTTCCTTCCCTGGTGTTCTCGCTGGTCTCTCCGATCTCTGCGTAGGTTTCAGCCATGCATACCAGCACCCTTTATCTGAAGACCTCTGTCCGCAGGCCAGGTATTTCCGGCACCATACGCACTACTCCCCAGCCGGTTCGTAGGTGAGAACGATGGCACCAGAATCCAACGTCTTCGTGTCCGTGAGCTTCAGCGTCTTCGCGTCGCCACCCTCATCGAATAACCGTTTCCCGCTCCCGACGACGATCGGAAAAACCATAAGCCGATACTCGTCGATGAGGTCATGTTGCATCAGAGAGTTCACAAGGTCGCCGCTACCGAAGATCAGGATGTCCCTGCCATCTTGCTGCTTCAGCTTCGACACCTCTCCGGCGAGGTCATCACCGATCAGGGTCGCGTTCCACTCAAGTGGCTCCTGCAGAGTCCTCGAAGCAACGTGCTTGGGGTAGCCGTTCATCCAGGCGCCGTATTCCCCCGTTTGCTCCTCCATCTGGGGCCAGGCTGCGGCGAAGCCCTCGTAGGTCACCCGCCCCAGAAGTAGCGCGTCGCCGGCGGCCAACTCCTCGAACTTGAACTGGTCCCTGTCCTCGCTCTCGAACTCGAAGGTCCAGCGTGGGTCTTCCACCACGCCGTCGAGCGAGACGAACTCCGATACGACCACTTTTCTCACGCTAAGCCTCCTTCACGACGCGGAACGTAAGGTGCGTTACCCCGGCACCCTCTACTACCTGCGTGCTCTCCAGTTCGACCGGGCCGCCCAGATGGTCGAAAAGCCTGACGCCCTCTCCGAGCAGGACGGGTACCAGGTCGACGTGTATCTCGTCGAGTAGCCCGGCCTTCAGGCACTGCTGCACGATGCTCGCCGCGCCAACGGCAACGTCCTTCTCGCCCGCGACAGCTTTGGCCTGCTCGACTGCGCTCTCTACACCGTCCGTGACGAACGTAAACGGAGATGCTTCATAAACCCATTCCTGGGGTGCCGACGAATGGGTGACGACAAACGCGGGTACGCCAAGGGGAGGGTTGCCGCCCCACCCGTTGGTGATGTCGAACGTCCTCCTTCCCGTCACGAACGCCCCCATCCTCCGGTGTGCCTCGCGGAGGAGTTCGGCGCTCTGCGAGGAGACCATGAACGACATCTCGGTTCCGGGCAAGTCGTACTCGGTGTCGCCGGCCGCATACCAATCGAAGAGCCGCATTCCACCCTCGCCGAGGGGATGCTCCGGACCGTCATTCGGCCCGGCGATGAACCCATCTAACGATATCGTGAGCCCCATACTGACCTTCGTCATGTTCTTGCTCCTTTCGGGATCAGTCGCTGGCGGGGCGCTCTTGCAGAACCCAGCCGTTGCCGTCGGGATCGCTGAAGAAGACGAAAGAGTTCCAATCTTCACCCCGCCCCTCGACCCAGGCACCGTCGTCGATGTGCTGGACCGAGGTGGCCTCCACGCCGCGCTCGACAAGTTCTGCCCGGGCGGCCTCGATGTCCGAGACCATCATCTGCAAGCCCTCCAGGATCCCTGGGGGCACGTCTAGCATGGTGTTCAGGTGGATCGAGCAGGCCGATCCCGGCGGCGTCAACTGGACGAGGCGTGCCCCCTCGCCGAGGTGGGTGTCGAGGTCGACGACGAAACCAGCCTGCTCGCTGTAGAAATGCTTGGCCCGGTCCACGTCGGAGACGGGAACCGGAATAACTTCGAGCTGAAACTCCACGCTTATCTCTCCTTTCGACAGCCTAGTCGCGGGCGGGAATCTGTTGCACACACCAGCGGTTGCCGTCGGGGTCATTGAAGTAGACACACCCGACGAGGTCGAGGTTTTCTCCCTCCAGGGCCGGGCGGTACGCGCCGTTATCGAAAATGAGTATCTCGCCGACGTCGACGCCCTTCTCGGCCAGATCGGCTTGGGCGGCGCGCACGTCGGGGACGACCAGGAACACGCCGTCGAGGTCGCCCGGCTCCATGTCAATCGTTCCTCGTCCGAGGTGGATCGAACACCCGGATCCCGGCGGGGTTATCTGGACGAGACGGACCTCGTCGTTGACCTTGAAGTCGATGTCCACGGCGAAGCCGATCTTATTTGAGTAGAAGTCTATGGCGCGATCCAGGTCCGATACCGGGACCGTGACTACCTCTATCTTCCAATCCATTACGCTCTCCTTTGTCGCGACCTTTAAGAACTCTGTTCGCCCGATGGCCGGTACACGAGAGATACGACACCCGAGCCAAACGCTGTCGCGTCCGCGAGCTCGAGGGTCTCCTGCTCTCCGTCGTCGAAAAGTCGCTTCCCGCTGCCGAGAACGACAGGATGTACCATGAGCCTCAGTTCGTCGAGTAGTCCCTCGTGAAGCAGCGACCGTACGAGAGCGGCGCTGCCTATGATCGTAATGTCCTCTCCCGACTGCCGCTTGAGGTCGGCAACCTCCTGCGTGACGTTGTCCTTGATCAGGGTCGAGTTGTTCCATCCAGCCTCCTCCAGAGTCCTCGAAACGACGAACTTCTGCACGCTGTTCAAGTAGTCCACCATCGGCGTACCGGCCGGCTGCTCCGGCCAGAAGGCGGCGAGGTCTTCGTACGTGGCCCGCCCCAGCAGCATCGCGTCAGAGGTGGCCATTCCCTTAGCGTTCGCCTCGTTCATATCGTCATCGGAGTAGCCGAACGCCCACTCCTCCGGCGATTCCACAACGCCGTCGAGCGATACCAGCTCCACTGCGACCAATTTCCTCATCAGTCCTCCTTTCGCACGAGCCATGCCGGTATCGTCAATCGTCTAACGTCTGGTACGTCGAGGTCCAAAAATCGCGGTAGATCTCGTTGGAAATCTCGTTGCCGGCCAGGAGCTGGGTCATGATTACGCCGACCATCTCCTCCTCTGGGTCCGAATATCCGGACGTGGTGTAACCGCCGTCCCAGCCAAAAGCTCCGGGAGGCGCAAGCCCCGTGCGCTCCGATACGATAGACATGCCGAAACCCCAACCGACACCATCTCCGAATAGAATCTCTCCGTCGGATTTCTGCCCTTCCGTCAGGTGGTCGGTTGTCATTAACTCGACCGACGGCCTCGAAAGGATGCGCTCGCCACCGTACGCTCCTTTACGGAGAAGCATCTTGCAGAACGCGAGGTAGTCGTCCGCGGTGGATACCAGACCGCCTGCACCGGATTCGAAGACGGGCGGACGAGCCCATAGGCTGTCCCCGGCGGCGTCGAAGATCTCGAGCGTCCCTGTCTCTGGGTCCGCCCCGTAGCAATCGGAGAGCCGGTCACGTTTCGTTTCCGGAACCTGAAAGCCGGTGTCGTGCATGCCGAGAGGCCCGAAGATTCGCTCAGTGAAGAACTCCTCCAGCGTTCGTCCAGTCGCGCGGGAGATCAGGACGCCCAGCACGTCTGAGCCGGTGTCGTACATCCAACCCTCGCCCGGCTGATGTACCAGAGGCAACTCTCCTAGCCTCCTCATCCACTCGTCCGGGGGCAACGCGGGCATGTTTGGTCCTGGCGAGAGACCCCACTCGTCCATCGCCCGCTGTATCGGGTATTGTCCGGGAGGAGCGAATATTGCCCCGAGCCCCATTCGGAGCGTCAGGAGGTCGCGCAGGGTGATGGACCGCCCGGCTGGCACGGTATCGTCGAGAGGGCCGTCTATCGAGCGCAAGACCCTCCTGTCGGAGAGTTCGGGGAGTAGCGCGTCGACGGGGTCGTCGAGCCTGAGGGCGCACTCCTCGACGAGGATCATCGCCGCAACAGCCGCCACGGGCTTCGTCATCGAGGCGATGCGGAAGATGGTACCGCGCCGCATCGGGCCGCCTCCTACCGACTTCGCCCCGATAACGTCTACAGCTACGTAGTCCCGACGGGCGACGAGGGTAACCATACCTGGCACATGACCGCGTTCCACGTGCCAGGCCATAGTGTCGTGCATTCTCTCTAGTCTGGCTTCGGACAACCCTCCGCCGCTCATATTTCGCCTCTCCTCGTCAAGGAGAAATCCACCTAAGCCCCCTGTCGTCCGAGCGGGGTCAGGTCGATGAACTGCGTCGAGGAGTTGAGCAGCTCGACGCCGCGCGCGAAGGTGGAATAAGTATGGTATATCTCCTCGCCTTCGCGCAGGAATATGCTGTAGCCTGGCATCTCCCCGATCATGTTCGCGGAGATCCCCGCTGTTTCGAGCTCCTCAGCCGTCCGGTAGTTGACGTAGACCGGGGCGACATCCTCGTCAACTGTTGCCTGGTAGTCGTAGTTGAAGTCGCTCCCGAACGAAGAGTACCAGGGGAACGTCCAGCCCTTGCGCCGCTTGTAGCCTTCGATCTTCTGTATCGGGGCGCGCGAGACAGCCGCGTACGAGGTGTTCTGCCCGTGAAGGTGCGAGAGGTCCCCGAGATCCTCGGCAGCGTACGTGCAGCTCGGGCATCCATCTTCCCATTCAGGGTCGAACATGAAGTGGTGCACGATGAGCTGCCTGCGCCCCTCGAACATGTCGAGCAGGCTCGCCTTGCCGTCGGGCCCCTCGAAGACATAATCCTTCTCCACCTCGACCATCGGCAGAGTCCGGCGCTCGGCACGCAGAGCATCACGTCTTCGCGTCTCTTCCTTCTCTTTCGCCAGAAGCTCCTTGCGCGCCTCTAGCCACTCCTCCCTCGATGTTACCTCTGAAAGATCCATAGTCCCTCCTCTGATCCTGGGGTCACTGCCCGGCGGCTTCCGTGACGATACCGGAGATCCGCTCGGCGGCGGAGAAGTCGGCTGTGAGCCTGTTCTTGGTCAACGCCCAGGTGACACCGGTTGCGGTGTCGGCGCAAGCGAAGCTCCCACCCACGCCCCCGACACCGAGCACGCTACTTGTCTCTCGCGGGTCCGCTCCCAGACGACCGACGGAGTAGCCGAGAGCCCACGTTGTCGGGAAGCCCATGATCTGGTCTTCACCGGTGAACGCCCCGGCGGAAATCTCGCGCAGCCTTTCTGACGAGACGAGCCTGACACCGTCCACCTCGCCCAAAAGCGCCGCGTACATGCGGGCGGTAGCCCGCGCCGAGGTCTTGCCGCCGGCCGGGATGTCGGCCATGAGGATGTCCTTGCGGTTGCCGAACTCGGCGGTAGGGGTCGTGGCGCGCGGTCCCAACTTGAAGAACGGCGCATCATCCGGCATCGCGGCGAGAAACTCAGCGCTTCCTTCCATGTCCTCCAGCCGGGCCAACCGGTGAAGCTCGGACTCTGGTATACCGAAGTAGATCTCATCCGTGATGCCGAGCGGCGCGGCCACTTCCTCACGCAGCACCAGCGAGATGGGCTTGCCGGTCGCACGGCGGACGATCTCGCCGACGATGTAGCCGAACGGGTAGGCGTGGTAGGCGACCTTCGTGCCAGGCTCCCACCACGGCTCTGAGTCGGCGATGACGCTGCACATCTTGTCCCAATCGCACAGGTCCTCGGGGATGGTATCGGCCGGTATGCCAGGAACTCCGACGGTGTGCGTCAGGGCGTGGCGCACGGTCGCACTCTCCTTACCGTGGGCGCCGAACTCCGGCCATAGCTCGGCGATTCTGGTGTCGTAACCGAAGAGGCCCCGCTCTACGAGTATGTGCGCCACTGTCGAAGTCGCGGCCTTTCCGACCGAGTAGGCGTAGAACGGGGTGTCCGATGTGACCGGGCGTCCGGTCTCGGGGTCTGCGACGCCGGCTACGGCATCGACTACCTGCTCGCCGTTTCGGTAGACGGAGACTTGCAGGCCCCGCTCGGTTCCCGATTCGACAAGCCCATCGATGGCTTCCTGGACTTGTTGCTGAAGGTCGTTCATGCTCGTTTCCCTCCTTGACCGTGGATTGTCAGGCGGAACCATGTACTTTACCGTTCGGCGAACGACAGGCCGTTATCGTCGAGGGCGCGACGGAGTAGCTCGAGCGCCTTTGGCCCTACGCCGTGCAGCTGCTTGACCTCGGCCTCGCTCACCTCGCCCAACTGCTCGAGTCTCCGGTACCCGGCCGCGAGGAGCGCCCGTCGCGCAGGTTTACCAAGCCCGATCGGAAGATCGGTTTCCTGGCGATCAAACGCGATTGTGGTGACGTCATTCGGACGCACTTCTTCCATTGCTTTCAGATTTTCGATGTCCCTGGCGACTTCGGACAGGTCGTCGTCGAACTGATGTCCGCGGTCGTCGAACTCGCGGATGGTTGCCCGCGGGAGTTTTTCGGCATACAGCGCGAGGTGCGCGAACGGTACCCATTCGTCGTCGCGGCTGTGGTAGAAGAACATTCGCTGTTCTTCGGGAAGCTCCGACGCAAAGTCTGCTTGCAGCGCGTACTCGCCGACTTCCCAATCCTCGGCCCCCCAGTAGGGCGGTGCGACGAGAAATAGACCGACGACAGGCTTCTCCGACTCCTCTTCGGAGAGATATTTCAACAGGACCGAAGCGCCCAAAGAATGTCCGACGAGGATCGCCCCCACGTCCAACGCGGCGAGTTCTTCGGAGATGAGATCCCGCCACGCCGCATATTCGGGGCTACCTTCATCCGGCATCTTCGGACTCCGCACATCGTAGTCGGATCCGAGCGCGTCCCGCAGACTCGCCGCCAACTTTTTGTCTTCCTCGTGCGCTCCCTCCCCGCCGCCGTGGACGAACAACACCTGTTTTTTCATTGGTTAGCTTTCCTTTCGTTCGGCGGGGTCAAAGAAGGCGAAAACATCTCCACCGGGGGCGAGCCACCTCTCGACGAAGCCGCGCGCACGCTCGGGTTCGCGGTGGAAGAGGCCGACACGGACGGCGAAGATCCTGTCGAAGCGGCGATCTCCAAGGTCGAGGTCCTCAAGGGTCGCGACGAGGAACTCGGCCCTGCCAGCTTCGATGTACGCCGCGTTTCGGCGCGTCGCGGCCTGGATCATCTTCTCCGAACGGTCGACCGCGGTGAGATGACCTTCTTCGAGCCGCTCGCAAACGAGCGTCGCCGCAACGCCGTGCCCGCACCCGATCTCCAGCACCCGGTCGCCCGGCCTGATGTCCAATTGTTCAACGACCGATCGCAGTCTCTCACTCACGAGAGTGCATCCCGTCGTCGCCCGTTCGACGGGGCATCCCGACGGCCGACCTTGTAGGGTCCGGTTGCTTGGACCAGAGATGCCATTCTCCTACGGCCAACCGGCGCCCGGTGCGGGCGCTTCGGCGATGAGCACCTGGCCGGTCCGGTCCGAGTCGTCAACGTTCTCCATGCCGCCCCACTCGGCCGCGAGCATGAAGAGCGTCCGCCCGTCCGGTCCGCCAAGCATGCAGGCGAAGCCACCGCGGTCGAGCTCGATCGTCTGCATTACCTCGCCGCCCTCGCGGACGCGCACGCAACGCCTGTTCGGCACGTCGGCGTACCAGACCGCCCCCTCGGCGTCCATGCAAATCCCGTCGGGAAGGCCATCACCCGTGTCGGCCCAGACCCGACGATTCGACAGGCCACCGTCCGCGGCGACGTCGAAGGCGCTCAGCCGTCGCGCCCAGGACTCGGCGACGATCAGCGTCGAGCCGTCGGGCGATATGGCCATGCCGTTGCCGAAGTGGATGTTGTCAGCCACCTGCCGCGCCGAGCCGTCAGGGGTCACCAGCGCGACGACCCCGGATTCCACCCCAGCGCCCGTCTCGAAGTCGAAGCTGCCGCCGTTGACATAGGCGTTGCCGCGAGCGTCCACGACAATCTCGTTGAAGAACTCGGCGAGGCTGCTCAAGTCGGCGTGGGTCACCAGAGACCCGTCGGGCTCCTGTCGCAGAAGCAGCGCCTCGGGTCCTGATACGACGAGCAGGCGCCCATCCGGCAGCCAGTCGACGCAAAACGGGATGGTCGTCGGGACGCGCGCCATCACCTCGCTGTTGCCCTCGATATCTACGGCGACGATCTCTTGCGTACCCCAATTGGAGAACCAGAGACGGTCCTCGTGCCAACGCGGCGACTCGCCGATAGCGAGACCGGTCAGTAGGATCTGCGGTTCGGGCATCGAAGACTCCTTTCTTCTATCCACGAGCCGGACCACGATGTCTCGAGGCCCGACCCGCACGGTCGGCTAGCTCTCGGCAACCTGCGATGCCCAGCGGCGCGGCTACTAAGCACGTGCCACCGCGCCGCCTACACTTCTTCCACCGCCGTAGCTCACGTCGTTCTTCCCTTCGAGCAGCATCGTCAGCCCACTCTGTCTGTCATTCTGGCTTCGGTCAAGAACTCCACTAGCACCGGCGCGAGTACCTCGGGAGGCACGACGTGTTCCTGGCCATCAAGGACGCGGAGACGTCCGTTCGGCAGACCGTCTGAGATCTGGCTTCCCACCTCGATCATCCACTCCGGGCTAGCACCGCCGCAGAGGACGAGCGTTGGGATGGTTACCGCGCCGACCAGGTCAGTCGGAACCGTGCCGCCCCTGCTGATGTCGCCCATGATCTCAGAGTCGTAGGCGAGCGTGGGCGCGATCTTCTCCATCCCGGCCCACCACGGCTCGTCGCGCATCCCTTCGACCATCTCCTGAGGCATCCCCACGGTCGTCATGAAGAGCGCGACCGCGTCGTCGTAGCGTCCCTCTGCCAGGATGGCCTTCAGTTTCTCGCCGTACTCACGCGAGATCCCGCGCTCCTCCTCAGTGTCGGGCGCGTAGGGCGGCTCGTGCAACACGAGCCTGGTGATCGGCAGACCGCGTGCCGCCGCGTGCAAGGCCAGGCCCGCACCGGAAGAGTGGCCGGTCACCGACGCAATGCCCCCGGCCTCGGCGATGAGGGCGCCTATGTCTTCGACCTCGCGCTCGATCGCATAAGGCTGCGTGTCGCCGCTGTCACCCCGGCCCCTGCGATCGTAGTTGATCACGGTGAAGTGCCGCCCCAGCTCTTCGGCCAGGGGACGGGTCATCGCCCTGTCGCAGGTCGCCCCGCCCACCACGATGACCGCCGGCCCACTACCAAAACGCTCGGAGGCGATCAATGTACCATCCGCCGAAGTGACGTTCGCGACTCGCATGCGCATCACCAATCTACCTCTCGCCGGCCCTCAGGCCGCTTCGCAATCTGTTGGCTCGGCCTGGATCTCTTCGTCTACCTGCTCCTCGGGCCGCAGCACCACCACGGCGACGACGATGGCCACGAGGACGAGTGCGGCCCCGATGCCGAACGCGAGGTGGTACCCACTCGTCAAAGCAGCAACGGTCGATTCTCCGTCCCGGATCAGGCCGCTGCTCCGCGCCGCCGAGAGGGTCGCGAGCACGGCAAGACCCAAAGCCCCGCCGACCTGCGCGGTCGTGTTGATGAGGCCAGAGGCGAGCCCCGCATCGCCCGGCGTTGCGCCCGACATCGCGAGCGTCATGAGCGCCGGGAAGCACAGGCCCGCGCCGACCCCGAGCAAGACCATCACGGGCAGGATGTGGACCACGTAGTCACCATCGACGGGCGCCTGCGTGAACAGGGCGAGCCCCGCGGCGAATAGCGCGAGCCCGGCCAGCACCATCGTCCGCGCGCCGAAGCGCATTACCAGGCGGTCGGTATAGCGGACCGACAGGATGCCCATCAGAATAGTGACCGGCAGGAATGCCAGGCCGGTCTGCAGGGCGTCGTAGCCGAGGATGCGTTGCAGGTAGAGAGCGCCGAGGAAGAACATCCCGAACATCCCAGCGACGCTGAGGACCTGGATCAGGTTAGAACCCGTGACGTTGCGCGAGCGGAAGATACGCAGCGGTATGAGCGGGCTCTTCGCCGTCGCCTCTCGTACGACGAAGGCCACGAGCAGCACGAGCGAGAGCGCGCCAAGCGCCAGCGTGCGTCCGGCACCCCAGCCGTACTCGGCGGCAGGATTGACAATGGTGTAGACGCCGAGCATGAGCGAGCTCGTAATCAGAACCGCACCTGGCACGTCCGCGCCGTCACCGAACCCGATACCCTTGTCGGCTTCGATCAGGCGTCCGGCGAGCACCGCCGTCGCGATCCCAACTGGGACGTTGACGAAGAAGATCCAATGCCAGCTGATCGACTGGGTCAACACGCCGCCGACGAGAAGCCCCACCGCTCCCCCGGCAGAGGCGACGAAGGCGAAAACGCCGATCGCCTTGGCCTGCTCCCTGGGCTCTGGGAACATGGTGACGATCATGCCCAAGATCACGGCCGAGGTCATGGCACCGCCGGCGCCCTGAACGAAGCGGGCCGCGACGAGCAATACTTGACTCTGGGCCAACCCGCATAACAGAGAAGCTACAGTGAACACCCCGAGGCCGACCAGGAACATCCCCCTGCGGGAGATAAGATCCCCGAGCCGCCCGGCGAGCAACAAAAGGCCACCGAAGGAGATCAAATACGCGTTCACCACCCACGCAAGCCCCGACTGCGTGAAACCGAGGTCGTCCTGGATCGCCGGCAACGCCACGTTCACAACGGTGGCGTCGAGCACGATCATGAGCATCCCCGCGCAGAGCACGTAGAGCGAGATCCAACGTTCTCTATCTGTCATGAGTTATCTCCTCGCGCTTTGTTATTTGCGTCATACCCCACCGAACTCGATGGCCCGGCAGCGAAAGATTGTCCCCTGGAGACCAGAGCGCGTCGGATCTGCCCCACCGCTCTGGGCCCACACCGTGTAGGATCGGAACTTCGTACTAGCCGACCCGCGTGAACTGCCGCAGCCGCACGTATCCAGCCCCGCGAATGCCCTCCGTGCAGGTTTCCCCAGCCAGGAGATCGCTCTCCTGATCCATCATTTACCCCTACTCCGTTTCTAAAGCCAGCAGTATCATTAATTAGAGGATACAGTTTAGGTCCTAAAAAACAACTATCAATTACTAAGATACGATCAATCGTATAGACATTAGGACTAACGATGGTAGACTCTGTATGTGGCAACGACGCGCACATACGACGATGGGTGTGCTGCGGCGCATGCTCTCGATCTCGTGGGCGAGCGTTGGGCGTTGCTGGTAGTCAGGGAGTTGCTCTTGGGGCCGAAGCGGTTCACAGATCTACGGACGGGTTTGCCCAATGCTAGTCCCAATGTTCTCGCTCAGCGTCTGCGGGATCTGGAGGCGGCTGGGGTGGTGAGACGCAGAAGGCTCCCTCCGCCGGCGGCTTCCAAAGTTTACGAGCTCACGGAGTGGGGGCGGGATCTCGAACCGGTCATCATCTCTCTTGGCAAATGGGGCGTCCGCTCCCCGTCAAAGCCCCCTGACGCTGAGCTTGGCATTGACTCGTTAATTCTCTCCTTCAGGACGATGTTCGATCCGCAGAGGGCAGAAGGACTCGAGGCCGGGTACGAGGTCAGGCTCGGCGAGGACAGTTTTCGGGCTGAGGTCGCGGGAGGACGGTTAGTGATAGAACGTGGATTCGCCGACGCCCCCGACGCGATCTTCGAGACTGACGCAGGCACGCTAGCCGCGCTGGTTTACGACGACCTCGGGCTAGACGGCGCTCTCGACTCGGGAGACATCAGGATCGAAGGCGATAGAGAGGTGGCGGAGCGTTTCCTAACGCTCTTCCCCCTTCCCGAGCCTGCCGCCGTCGGCGGGGCGTAGCAGCGCTTCGAAGCGGTGTGCGACACGTAATGCTCTTCACGAGCGTGCACTTCCTGCCGAGGCTGGGCTCGGAATCGACTGGTGGAAGCGAAAGAAGCCGTCGGGGTCGTATCTCGCCTTGACGCGCGACAGCCGCTCGAGGTTGGTCCCGTGGTATGCGCGTGCCCAGTCTGCCAGGTCCAGGTCGGGGAAGTTGGGGTACACGCGCCCGGTCCCCCATGGATGCACAGACGCCCACGACCGCGCCAGCCAATCTCGAGCGGCCTCCCGCTGGGCGATTGATGCGTCGGGATCTACTACGGCCACGTGCAGGAGCAAGAAGTGCTCTTCGCGATGGGCGAAGGCCGTGGCGTCGGCGGGAACACGGTTGTAGGCCCCTGCCCACGGCGTGAAGTCCAGCTCGCGCGACTGGCCGGCGATTCTGCCCTCTAGGATGTTATCCACGAGCGCCGCGACGGCTTCTTCGGGCAGCGGCTCGTGGAAGAACTCCGACTTGCTGAACTGGTGATCATCCGGCCGGTCATCGCCGGGACCGTGTTCGGCGAGGAAGCGTTTGGTCTCCCGGTAGGACGCATGTTCGAAGTTTGCCGCCGTCGGGCCCACTCCCGTCCGAACGACCAGTTCATCGAGTAGATCGCGGGTGTCGGATTCGGTGCCGAGCATGGCCCCGAACACGTTTACTGTGGGGGCTGGTCGATATCGCTCGGGGCGACCATGAGAAGGCTGGCGGTGAGCTCGTCGGGCGCGGCGGGCGACCAAACCTGCCAGGCGCCGACGATCTCGGCGGCGTAAGCGTGCGGCCAGGTCAGGTGGAATGCCGTCGCTGGCGGCGCCGGTACAGTACCAAAGACCAGGGACGTGACGACGCCGAAGTTTCCGCCTCCGGCCCCGCGCAACGCCCAGAACAGGTCCGGTTCATTGTGCTCGTCGCACTCGACAATGCTGCCATCCTCCAGGACCACCTGTGCCCCGAGCAGGTGATCGGACGTAAGACCATGCCTGCGGCCGAGGATGCCCATCCCGCCGCCGAGGGTGAGACCCGAGATCCCGACCGAGGGACCGCAGCCGGCCGGGATGGTGAGCCCGTACCCGTCCAGCGCGTCGTACACCTCGCCCAGGCGCGTCCCTGCACCCACCGTCGCCACGCCACCCGAGACCGATACGGAGTGCATCGGCCTGACGTCGATTACGATGCCCTCCGTCGAGGAGCGCCCCGCGAAGCAGTGCCCTCCGCTGCGGGTCGCCGTCTCGATCCCTGAGCGGCGCGCGAACGAGATCGCCTCCGAGACCTCTTCTGGCGTCTCGCAGAGCACGATAGCCTGCGGCGTTGCGGCGTGGAAGCGGCTGATGGCGGGCTTGCGCGCCGACTCGTAGCCTGGCGAGCCGGGGAGAACGACAGCGCCCTCGAGCACGCCTTGCAACGCGTGCCAGTCGGGAGCCTGGTGGGTCATGTCCCCATCCTACACCGAGGCCCATCGTGGTGTGTAGCATGCCACGAGGTCCTGCTGGAGATCCACATCCTCCCCCTATCCCGTTGGCCCTGAGTGGTGGCGCCGGGAGCGCTGGCCCTGACGCCACGAGAAACTCGCGTGTTCCTGTCGCGGTGTCGGTTACCCGACCCTGGTCGAGATCGCCTCGTATCCGCCGCCACCGGGATAGTGCCAGGCACCAGCGAGGGTGTTCCCGTCGCCGCTGAACTCGCCTTTGTAGTACGCCGGCGACCCTCTCTCCCCGAACCAGATCGTAAGGTTGTCACCATCGAGTTCGTAGACGTAATCAAGCGTGTCGCCCGAGCTGGAGTAGAAGCGGCTCTTCACGTCCGCGCTGGGCTCGGCCTGGAATCCCCTCTCATGGCCGATAACCTCCATGCCTGCCGCCTCCTGCCCAAGGTCGATGCGCTGGAGAAGGAAGAAGCCGCCCTCCATCCACTCATAGGTAACCCTTCCCCCCACGTCCCCCGACAGCTCCCAGGTTCCGACCAGCCTGTCCAGCCTCCTGAGCGCGGGGCTGGGCTCTGGCGTCTGCCCGTAGCCTTGGGCTTCGTTGGTGGTCTCGTCCGACATGACGGTTCCCCTTTCGACGGTGTCTATCGACGTTCCCTAGGTCGCAGTGGGTGGCACTCAACGCACATGCGCGGGCTTGGATGAGCGCGCTCGGCGCGTGAAAGCGCTGAGAAGGGCCTGGATCCGCGCCCGGCGGCCCCAAGCGACCAGGGCGCCCACCAGGAGCAGGACGAGCGGGAGTAACAGGCTGGCACCGAGGACCACCACGTTGGTGAGCGTAGCGCCAACCATCAGGCAGACCAGCCCGAGCGCTGCCAGCCCGGAGAACCGCGGGACCAGCACGCCGACGGCTCCGGCGACCTCCAAACCCCCGACCACGTACCTGAACCACTGGCCGATGCCGATCGCATCGAACATTTCCACCATCGCCGGGTCACCGAACAACTTGGCTAACCCGGCCATCGCGAACATCAGCGCAAGCACCATCTGAAGTGCCCACAACGCAAAGTTCACGGCACGTCCCCAGCTCGTGGCCGGCGCGCCCCGCGTTCCGTTGGTGACACCAGTGTCGCTCATTACATCCTCCTACTTCTCGGATCCTGCATCTCACCTAATCTCGTATCCGCCGGGTCTCGCTCCGCTACTCAGCGGAGCGAGACCGCGACCTGCTCCAGCAAGTCCATCCCCTCCTGCATACCCACCTCCATCCCCGACTCGATGTGCGCGTCGCGGGCCTCCTTGCTTGTGTGCTCGACGAGGACCGTAAGGGTCGTGCGCCCGTGCACCTCGGTGAACGTCACGGTGTTCAGCGCCTCCCCTTCTGGCATGCCCTCGTAGACCTCGGTCGAGACGATACGCTCGTTCGGGACGATCTCACGGTACTCGCCGTGAAATGCAACCTCGAACCCGTCCTCCGTCACCATCACGCACCGCCATACGCCGCCGACCCGCAGGTCGATCTCGGCGATCGTCACCTCGCCGCGCTCCCCGCTCCACCAGCGCTTGACCAGTTCGGGCGTGTTCCACGCCCTGTACACCAGATGCCTTGGCGCGTCGAACTCCCGCGTGATGAGGATCTGCTCGTCCGTGGGGAGCGTGATCGTCGCAACACCGCTACTCGCCACCGTCACCACCTTCTTCCTTCAACTCCTCTAACACAACATCCAACCGATCTAACCGCTCCGACCACGAGATCTCGTAACCCTTCACCCAATCATAGATGGGCTTGAGCGCACGACCGTTCGTCCGGTACAGCCTCTGCCTTCCCTCTTCACGTACCTCGACCGCTCCCACCTCCCTGAGCACCCTCAGGTGCTTGGACACCAGCGGTTGGGATAGCCCGAGCACGCGCACCAGGTCGTTCACGGGACGCTCACCAGAGGCAAGGACATCCAGGATCTCCCGCCGCCGGGGCTCGGCCACCGCGTTGAACGCGTCCGTTGTAGTCGCCGCTCGTGCCATAGAGAGATTATACATAACTATATGGTTATATGTCAAGTTCTTGGGGACCTGCGTCTTGAGTTTTGGAACAAACTTCGCGAAGGGCACGAGACGATAGAGGATCCTACCCTGATGACCTAATCACAGCCCGGGCGGTTATCTTTGGGAGACGGCCCGGTCCATGGCCTCTACGTTTGGGTCCCTTCCTGTCCAGAGCTTTTGCGCCAGTACGCCCTGGTAGAGCAACATGCGGCCGCCCGCGACGACACGGAGGTTTCTCTCGCGTGCCAGCCTGACCAGCGGCGTCTCTTCTCCTGGACGGTAGACCACGTCGCAGAAAGCCCGGCCGTTCCGCACGTACTCGGCGGGCACGGGCATCGGGTCTTCTCTCTTCATTCCAAGCGGGGTCGCGTTTACGATCACGTCCGCAGCTGGTACTCCGTGTTCGAGTACTTCGGGGGGATGGACCGAGAGCTTCTCGATACCTGTCAGGCGCAGCTTATCTTGCAGACGCGTGGCGTTTTCGACGTTCCTGCTGATGATAAATAGCTCGCCGATCCCGGCTTCGGAGAAGGCGACCGCGATAGCGGCGGCGGTACCACCGGAGCCGAGGAGCAGGACGCGCTTGCCGGAGAGCTCGATGCCGGCCTCTTTGCAGGCCATCACCATCCCACCCCCGTCCGTGTTGTAACCGTGCATCCCGGAGTCTTCGATCACGACGGTGTTCACCGCCCCCGAGATGCGGGCACCCTCGTCCAGGTCATCGACAAGCGGGATCATCGCCCGCTTGTGCGGCATCGTGACGTTGAAGCCCCGGAACTTCAGGGTCTGGGCGCCCTTTACGGCGGCTGGCAAGTCTTCGGGGGCGACGTCCAGGCAAACGTAGACGAAGTCGAGGTTGTCCTCGGCGAAGGCGGAGTTGTGCATCGCGGGGCTCAAGCTGTGGCCGACGGGGTGCCCGATCAGGGCCAGTAGCCGCGTACTCCCGCTGATCTCCCCTCTCGACACGCCGCCATGTTAGCACGCTCCTGCTTCGCCTCCGCTTTTCAGCATTCAGCACGCTGACTTGCCAACCGCGAGGGCCGTAAGGCCCGAAGCGTGCTGACAAGCTGCTGAAGGCAGCGTGCTACCTCAAACGCTGGTCGTCTCCGCATCATCCCGCAAGATTTCCTCTATCTCTTTCGAGGCGACTGAGATCACCGCCCTGATACGGACCATCTTCTCGTGGTCCAGTTTGCCCTCGTGCATCTTCTGGCCGAAGAGCTTGCCGAGGTCGGCTAGGTCGTGACGGATCTCATGCATCTCGGCCGTGACCTGAGGGTCCCATCCTCCCCCGACCTTGCCCCAGATGTCCTGGATGGAGCGCCGGTTCTCTTCCAGGAACTTCCGCCCCCCGTCCGTGATGGCGTAGACTTTCTTGCCGTCCCGATGCGTCGATGTAACGTAGCCCATGTCCTCTAGCAGCTGCAAGGTAGGATAGACAGAGCCGGGACTTGGAGAGTAGAACCCGCGAGACCGCTCCTCGAGCTTCCTTATGATCTCATATCCGTGGGAGGGCTCGTCTTTGAGCAGATCCAGGATGACGTACTTGAGATCCCCCTTCTCGAACATCCTTCCCCGCCGCGGACCGTGGCCGAATCCCGTCCTGTGTCCACCTCCGAAGAAACCCTTCATCGCCTTTGGCCCGAACATTTTCTCGGTCTCCTTTCTCAAACTCTATTCCGAGTTGCTACCTTGACCCTGATCCCCATCCGTCAACTGACGCCGGTCTCCTTCCCAGAGCGCGTACCCTAACCTTCCCTCGTGCGCCCTCACCTCCACGTGCCCATTCTCCGCAAGCTCAGAGAGCATCCGGTCAGCCTCGGCGATCGTGAGCGAGGTCTCTATGGCCGCTAGCGCCGGCGAGAGCTCCCCCCGCCGCGCAAGCGCCCCAAGAAGCTCCCGCTCCTTGCTCTCCTGCGTCGCCACTTTGTTCGTCCTCTCTTGCGTCCTGGCCTCGGCAAGCCCCGACAAACCCCTCGCTGCCGCGAACGCCGGCACCAGCAGGAAAGGAACGGCCCAGATGAGGAAGAGAAGGGGGAGGAAGTGGAAGCCCGGACCAGCCACGAAGAGCAGAAACAATCCTCCTATCACCAACCCCACCATGAACCTCGGGTGAAAAGGCCTCCCGTAAGGCGCCAACGTCCGCCTCCCGCCCGTGTGACCCATTATGCCCCGACCGTACATCTCGCCTCCTCTGTCCAGACGGCCTTTTGTGATTTTGCAGTATATCACGATATATCTTGATAGCACGTTTTGATGATAGGAAGTTTTTCGGGAGGTCGTATGCAAGGAGCCTCGTCGTAGAGCCCGGTTCACGGGAAACCGGGCTGGCTGGGGTGGCCCTCCTTACCTCCGGGGCCGGCGTTCTGGGAAGGTCGCTCCTGGCTGCGGTTGGTGGCATCATGCTCCAAGGCGCAAAGACGAACCCGCGTTGGAGCCGAAGGCGGGAGGAAGGAGCAAGGGTACTAATGCCCACCTACGTCATCTTGATGAACTGGACCGATCAAGGGGTCAGGGCCGACAGGGACACCGTCCGCCGCCGCGAACAAGCCGATCAACTGGCTGAGAAGTATGGGGCGAGGATAGAGCAAGCTTACTGGACGATGGGCCACTACGATATGGTTGCCGTAATCGAAGCCCCTGACGACGAGAGCGTCACGGCCATGATGCTTGAATTAACGGCAGGGGGCAGCGTCAGGACCTCCACGCTGCGGGCCTTCGATCACGATCAGATGCAGGCGATCATCCAAAGGACTGGCTGAGAGATCACGGGCACCCGTAGACCTTCCCTGATTCGCTATTCAGGGGCGATCCAGGACCACGAGCACGAGGGCGGAGGCGAGAAGGACCGAGCAGATAGCGAAGGACCAGGAGAACCCGAACGCGGAGATCACGAACCCAAACGAGAAGGCTCCTACGCCGGTACCCGCGTCGAAAGCCGCGTTCCACAGCGTGCTGCCAAGCCCGAACTCGGATTTGGAAACACGCCCCATCATCAGGATGAGGGTAGAGTTCTGGAGCAGCCCGAACCCGGTCCCGAAGAGCACGGCCCCGGCCAGCAGGAGCACACCCCCTGATGGGAGGCCGGCCATCCCGAGCGCGCATGCGATGAGACCGGGGGCGAGAAGGAGGCGCGGGTCTTTGCGGTCGCCGAAACGTCCCCCCCACCAGCGGCTTATGGTAGAGGTGATCCCGACGACGAGCAGCGCGCCCGCCGCAGAGAACAACCCCGAACCTGGCACCGCCAGGGGTAGGAAGGTGACGATCACCCCCGCAGCCATCGTCGTGGCCGCGAAGAGTAGGAAGATCCTTCGCAGGTGGGGCCGTCCGAGGCCTGCGAAGAAACCGACCCCGCCTCCTTCGTCCTTCCCAGTAGCCTGGGCGAAACGTATGCCCGGGATCATGAAGAGGCCCAGAAGCGGAGTGACGCCACCTAGCAAGAAGACGACTTCGAAGCCGAACCGTCCAGCCAGCCACAGTCCGAGCGCGTTGCAGAAAACGGTTGGCAGCGTGATGGCGATGCCCAGTAGCCCTAAAGCCTCTCCCCGGCGGCCGGGAGGAGCGAGCTCGACGATCAAGGCCGCAAACACCACGGTTACGATCCCGAACCCCACGCCCCGCAGCAGCGTGACTGCCAGTATCGTCACCAGCGTCCCGGTGTAAGCGTAGAACAGCGCTGGAACACCGAGGAACAGTAGCCCGGCCGCGAGGGCCCGCCGGTAGCCGTAGCGACCCAGGATGCGGGGCATCTGGATCTGGGTCAGCACCGTCGAGAGCATGAAGACCGCCGTAGCGAGCCCCGCCCCCGAGCTGCCACCACCGACCTCATCAGCGTACAGGGGCACGACCGAGAGCAGCAACTGAAAACCGAAGAGCGCGGCAAAAGAGACGAGGATGAGCAGAACCACCGGCCGGGTCAGCAAAGTTTCCCGCTCCGGAGCCCCGGTCGTTTGTGCCCGCTCGTTCACGGCCCCTACCCTACAACACCCGACGCCGCGGGTTGCGAGGGCGGTTCGCGAACCGCCCTACAAGGGGACCATTTTAGTACCTTCCCCGGGGTGGGTGGACGACATAGACGACGCGGCCCTGTATTTTTACGTCCTCGGCGGGTAGGACGAGGTCCTGGTGGTCGCCGTTCTCGGGTTTGAGCCGCAGGAGGTCTCCGTCCCTGTAGAGTCGTTTGACGGTTACTTCTTCGCCGTCCCCGATCAGGGCTGCGACCACGGTGCCGTCGGGCGGGTCTTCATCCTCCTCCACGACCAGGAGATCCCCTTCGGCTATGTGAGCCCCGATCATGGACTGCCCGACCACCCGCAAGAGGTAGCGCCGCCTGCCCGAACGTGACCCCACGAGCTCCGCGGCCAGCGAATAGGCCTCGTCCCCGACCGTCACGGCCTCGAGCCCGCGACCGGCGGCGATCCTACCGAGGAGCGGCATCTCTCCCGCCGCCTCCCAACCCTTCTCCGTGAGCCTGACACCCCGCGCCCTACCGCCCCCCCGCTCGACGTAACCGGCATCCTCCAACCTCTTGAGGTGCTTGTACGCCGTCTGGGAGCTCCTGAGGCCAACGGCCTCCCCCACCTCGCGCACGCTCGGCGACCACTCCCCCCTCGCACTCGCGCGGGCCAGGTGCCGGAGCATCTCCATCCTTACCTTCCAGTTCTCCGGAACCATACTGGCCTCCTTCGGGTACCTCGCAACGACACTCTATACGATTTTGCCCTAGACTGCAAACAATAGTTTGTGGTAGCGTGAAGTAGAACGAGAAAGCAGGAGCGCCCCCACACGGGCCCCGCGGACCGTCCGGCGACCAACCAGTGCCGGTCTGCGAGGGTTTAGAGGGGCGAGGACGCCCGCCGCTTCCACGGATTATATCCGGACGTGCGGGTTTCTCATCCCCCGGCTCGGGCGCTCCCCGGAGGGAGGAGTTCTATGCAGGCGAGCGTCTCGGAGATACACCGCTATCCCCTGCGTCCCGACGGCTTCGAGGAGCCGCTGTTTCCGACCCCGGAGTCGAAGCGGGCGGTCCTGGATCACCTACTGCGATCCCCCTGGCTCTCACTGGCCTCAGAGATACAAGGAAGGGGAGGCCAGACCGTACACACCCGTTGTGAGCCGGTCGAGGTGGATAACCAGGGTGAGGGCGTGCGCATCTCCTGGGATTCGGATCGGAGACGATGCCGCAAACAGCGCCGGATCGTCGAGGTCCTCAACCGCTGGCGGGAAGTCCGAGCGTGGTGGGACGAGACCCGGGCGACGGACAGAAACCTTGTGAGGGTGCTCCTCTCCGACGGCTCCGTAGTCGACCTGGCGCGGGAGAGCGGCGGTGAGTGGTCCCTCGTCGGGGTGGCGGATTGAACGCAGACCCCTTCGCCCACCTGCACGTCAGGAGTGGGTTCTCTTTCGGGTTCGGGGTGGCGAGGCCGGAGGAGCTGATGGAGGCCGCTGCAAAGATGGAGAGGCCGTCCCTGGCGCTCACAGACCGCGACGGCCTCTACGGCATCCCCCGCTTCCTCGAGGCCGCGAGTAGGATGGGCATTCTTCCCATCGTAGGAGCCGAGATCTCGATGGCAGAAGGGCACGTCGTGTTGCTCGCCGAGTCTATAGAGGGCTATCGTTCGCTGTGCAGGCTCATCACACGGTACAGAACCTCTTCGGAAGACCGGCGCCGTCCCTTGTGCCCGCTTGGGGATGTACTCGAGCATACGGAAGGTGTGATCTGCCTGACCGGGGCCGTCCCTTTCGGGCTCGTTCCACGCCTGGTTCTGAGCGGGAGTAAAGAGGAAGCGACTGGGCTTCTGCGTTCTCTGTCCGAAGCTTTCGGGGACCGCCTCTACGTCGAACTCACCGACGACCAGACGGCGCACGGGCGGCGGAACATGGGGCAAGTGGCGACTTTTGCGCGAGCCTCCGGCGTGCCCGTCGTCGCCACGGGCGAGGTCGCTTACCTCTACCCTGCGGACCACAGGTTGCACGAGGTTCTCGTCGCCTCGGCGAACCTCACGGCGCTCCCTGGTCCTGGGTACAGGCCGACCGACCGGCTACATCTAAGACCCGGCAAAGAGATGCGGCGTCTCTTTGAAGGTTACCCCGAAGCCCTGGCAAACGCCGCTGTGATCTCGGAGCGGTGCGCCGGTAGGGTGGAGTTGTCCGGCAGAGTCCACATGCCGCAGGCGCTCCTGCCTCCCGGCAAGACGGCCGGGAAGGTGTTGCTAGAGTTGACGATCGAGGGGGCCAGGAAACGGTACCGGAAGAACGGGGAACCGGATGTCGAGGAGATCAAAGGCCGGCTCAGGAGGGAGTTGTCTTGCATCGACACTTTGGGGTTCGCGCCTTACTTCCTGATCGCACACGAGGCCAAAGAGGTAGCTAAGTCCAAAGGCATCCCCGTCACGGGTAGGGGGAGCGCCGCGAACAGCCTGGTCTCGTACTGCCTGGGGCTGACCCAACCCGAGCCTTTCTCCAACCGGCTCCTCTTCGAGCGGTTCTTGCACGAGGAGCGCAAGGACCCTCCTGACGTGGACCTGGACTTTTGCTCTGTGCGGCGCGACGAGGTGCGATTCGAGATGATCCGGCGTTACGAAAGGCTCGGGGTCGCCGAGGCCGCCACGGTGCAGACGATGTCGCTGCGCGGGGCGGTGAGGGTCGCGGCCAGGGCGCTCGGCCACCCGCCGCGCGAGATCGACGTTCTCAGCCGCCACGTGCCGACCCGTTTCAGGGACCGCAACAGGGTCTACGCCGGCCTCTCCGGCTGGGAAGAGTCGCTCGCCGAGCCCGCGATGAAGGGCCATCCTCTGCAGGATGTAGAGAGATATCGTCTCCTGCTAGAGCTCTCGGCTGGGCTCGCCGGCCGCATAAAGGAAGGTGGCACACACAGCGGGGGTATGGTCTTCGGGACGGCGGATCATCACCTCTCCGAGCTGGTGCCGCTGGAGCCTTCTGGCAAGGAGGGGCTCCTACGCTGCCAGTACGACAAGGACGATCTCGAACGTGTTGGCCTGCCGAAGCTTGACTTGCTGGGCTTGAGGATGCACACCGCGCTCCACAAGGCAGGCGTTTCCGCGTCGAGGCGGCTTGGCAGAGAGGTGGACCCCTACAGTCCGCCGCCCGGGGATGGGGAGACCTACGACCTGATCGGGACAGGGAAGACGGCCGGTATTTTCCAGCTCGAGTCACCGGGACAGATGCACCTGATCCAACGTCTCAAGCCCCGGCGTTTCGCGGATCTGGTGGCCGAGATCTCACTGTTCAGGCCTGGCCCCGTCAGGGGAGACCTCGTAACCCCTTACGTCCTCAGGAAGAACAGCGAAAAGCCCCACCCGACGATACTCCCCCAGCTGGAGGAGGTGCTTCACCCTACGTACGGCATACTCGTCTACCAGGAGCAGGTCCTGGAGGTGGCCAACGCCGTGGCAGGCTTCACCCTGGCCGAAGGCGACCTCCTGCGCCGCGCCATGACCAAGGATAGAGGACCAGGCGCAATGCAGGACCTGCGCCGTGAGTTCCTGCGCCGTGCACGCGAGAAAGGCATCCCGAACAGAGGGGCCGACGAGGTCTTCTCCTGGATGGAAGGCTTCTCCGTCTACGGCTTCTCCGCCGCGCACGCCGCCTGCTTCGCGGAGCTCTCCTACGCGAGCGCGTACATGAGGTGCCACTACCCAGCGGAGTTCTTCGCCGCGCTGCTCGACTCCCAGCCCATGGGCTTCTACAGTCCACGGCTGTTGTTGAACGAAGCGCGCAGGATCGGACTTCGCGTGCTCCCACCGGACATCCACCTCTCGGACACGTGTTTCACTGTTGAGGAGAATGGCAATGCCCTCCGCGTGGGCCTGCGCTATTGCAAGGGTCTCTCTGAGAGGTCTATATCTTCCATCATAGCCGAGCGGCGTGAGAAGCCGTTCGCCTCGGTCGCGGATCTCTACCAGAGCACAGCCGTCGAAAAAGACGCTTTAGAGAACCTCGTCAGGGGCGGGTTCCTTGACTCTCTGGCGAGAAAGACCGAACGGTCGCGGCTGCTCCACGAGGCGACGGCGCTGCCGAAAAAGCGGAGGAATGGTCGTCAACCAGAGATACCGTTGCCACACCCAGCGAGCTGGTGGGTGGCGCGGGAGAGGAGGATCGTCGAGCACCTGCCCCTCGCTGACACGGCGAAAGAGAGGATGGAGTGGGAAGTCCTTGGCCTCAACGTCAACAGGCATCCGCTCTCTCCCGCCCGCACTGCCCTCAGGAAACTCGGGGTTATTTCGAGCCAGGGGATCAGGGACTTACCGCACGGCAGTAAGGCCCGCGCGGCAGGCCTGATCGAGTGTTTACAAAGTCCCCCGACCAGGAGCGGTCACCGCATCTACTTCCTGCTAATAGAAGACGAGTGGGGCCTGCTGCAGGCTACCATCTTCCGCTCCGTCTACGAGCGGTGCGGCGATATCCTGCACCACGAAGGAGCGTTCCTGCTCGAAGGCAGAGTAGAGCAGACCATAGAAAAAGGCTTCGCCTTTCTAGTCCATCGTATAGAGAGCTTGCGAGACGTACTGCTCGAGACCAGGATACCCGTGCCGAGGATGGCGTCTGCTCCTGGTGCCTTCTTGCGGGCCGGGAGAAGAAGCCGGAAGGCCAGCTAGGTTCGATTGGCGCCCAAGGCTGGTGTGCGACATTCAATATACAGAACAAATCTAGTATAAAATACTAAACATGAGCATAAACCTGGAATTGCCAGAGGAGGTCATCGAAGCTTTAGGGCCCGAGCCAGAACGCTCTGCGCTCGAAGCTGTGCTCCTGTTCTTGGTTTCAGAAGACAAGATGTCGGTGGCCCGCGCCGGTGAGATCCTGCACCTCGACAGGATCTCGGCTATCAGCTGGTACACCTCGCACGGGTTCGACTACCCGGACCTTTCCGGAGAGGATCTGGACGAAGAACTACGCCACGCCCGGAAGCCGTAGAAGCCGGGCGAATTCGTGGAAAGGCCTGGTCGCTACGAAGAACCGGCCGCCTTCGACACGAGTTCGTTGATCTTCCTCGATCTCCTCGGCTATGTGCCATTATTTCGGCAGCTTTACCGGGTCGTGGTACCCGAGGCCGTATCACAGGAGCTATCTGTGCGTCCAGGATCTCCAGGTAGCGGGGTTGTCTCGTTAGACTGGGTGGAACACCGCACCCCTGATCCGGAGAGCGTGCGCCGGGTGGGAAGGGAACCACCGACCGTCGGCAAGGGTGAGAAGGAAGTTATTGCGCTCGGCCTGGAGCTCTCGTGTCCGGTTGTGCTCGACGACAGGAAAGCGCGCCTGCGTGCCCGTCGCGCAGGGTTGGAGGTCACAGGCACGCTGGGGGTACTGCTCAGGCTGCACCACTTCGGCCTGACCTCGCTCAGCGTCGACGAGGACTTGGGACTGCTCGAAGAGGCAGGAATGAGGCTCTCACCGAACCTGCGGAGGATGATTATCGAAGCCGGAAAACAAGACGACGTCCGACAGCAATAGTCGGGAGGCCGGATGAAAGCATACCTGGTTCAATAACCGGTGGCGATCCCTTCGGCCCGCGGATCGGCGCCGCCGGTGAACCGGGTAGGCCCGCCAGCTTTGCTCTGGCCGTACTCGACGGTCAGGCCGTGGGCGTTGCCGAGGCCGTACTCGTCCACGTACACGTCGTGGCCTGTGGCCTCCAGCCCACCCTGGACGGAGGCAGGCATGCCGGCGTCCACCGCGAACGAGTTCGGTGCGGTGAAGCTGATGCGGGGGGCGGCTATGGCCTGCTGGACGTCCATGTCGAAGTCGATGAGGTTCATGATCATCTGCGGCGTGGTCTGCAAGATGTAGTAGCCGCCGTGGGAGCCGAGGGCGATCCAGGGCCTGCCGTCGCGCATGATGATGGTTGGCGCAATCCCGACGAGCCTGTGGCGACCGGGGAAGACGTCTAGCGGGTTGCCCTCGGGCTCGAAGTGCGAGTAGGAGATCGAGTTGTTGAGCCAGATACCGGTACCCTCTGGCATGACCTTGCTCCCGAAGATGTCGCCGAGGGTCTGCGTCATGCTGACCACGTTCCCCTCCTTATCGGCCACCACGAAGTGCGTGGTATGCCCGCGCTGCTCGGAGGGATCCAACCCCACGGGCGAGGCGCTCGCGGACGAGCCCGCCGACGAACCGGCTTCTACCGCGGCGGCCTCTTGCTCCCAGTAGTTCTCGGAGAGCAGGAGGTCCAGGGGCGTCCGCGCGACCTCCGGGTCGGCGGCGTACTCGGACCGCTCGTAGTGGGCCCGCCGCGTCACGGTCGCGTACGTGTCGAGGTACGCCACGGTGTTGTGGCCCAGGGCCTCCGGGTCGAGCCGGCTCATGACGCCGAGGCGGGTGAGGGCGTTCCACGAAGTCGTCGGCGTGGGAGAAGTGAAGATCTCGTTTCCCCTGTAATTCATGCTTATGGGCTCTTGCCACTCGGGGCGGTTGGCGTCTAGATCTTCGGTGGTAAGGAAGCCGCCGTTTCGCTGCGCAGCGGAAACCATCGCCCCGCCCAGCTCGCCACCGTAGACCGCGTCCGCACCTTCATCGGAGATCCGGCGCAGAGAACGCCCCAGATCCTCTTGCACGAGGCGCTGTCCCGCAACTAGGGGTGCTCCATTGTCGCCGTATATCTGCCGGGCGTGAGGGGGAAATGTATAGAACTCGGAGCCGATCCAGGCAGAGTTCTCCTCGTCCAAAATGAACCCACTCTCGGCCTGTCTAATGGCGGGCTCGAGGAGGCGTTCCCACCGCAGCGTACCGTACTCATCCCAGAGGGCCTCCCAGTCGTTCACCGCGCCGGGCGTGGAGATGGCCGGGGCGCCCTGCCTGTTCTGCAGGTAACCCGGCGCCGGCGGGCGGAACACGGCAGGGTCGAGTGTCTCCGGCACCCTGGTGGCGGCGCTGAGCGAGCGCGTCTGTCCGGTCTGGGCGTCGTAGACTACCATCGCCCCGTAGCCGCCCACGCCGCTCATGTACGGCTCCACGACGCCCAGGGAGACAGCGACAGCAACCGCCGCGTCGTAAGCGTTGCCCCCGTCTTCGAGGACCTCCAACCCCGCCCGTGTGGCGAGGGGGTGGGCAGAGCTGACGATGCCGTTCGTGCCGAGCGCCGGTCGGGTCCGCGTGCTGCTGCTCGCAGGCCCTCGACGAAGCTCCGGCTCCTCCGTGCCGCCGGTCTGCGTCGTCGTCTCACGCGCCGTGGTCTCCTTCGCCGCGGCTTCCTCGGTAGCTTCCGCGACGGAGGTTGTCTGCCCGCCCGTAGTCGTTCTCCCGGCGCCCGCTTCCGGGGGAGTCGCCTCGGGCTTCGTGATCTCGGCGCCGCAGGACGCCAGGATGCACGAGAGCATTATTACCCAGAGTACCTTTTTCAAGGCGTACTACTTTTACCGAAGCGAACAGCGACCATACCGAGAACCGCGGCGGCGCAGGCATCGTCGCCCAGACGACCGGGAAGGCCAGCAACGTTTTCGGAGGATCTCGCATCGGACGTCGGGCTCATCGTTCGATTGATTCTATCCCCTGCGTCGCGAGAACCGGCGGCAATCGTGAGGCCGATCTGTAGGACCAGCCCGCCGGGAGACGGGGTCGAAAGGTTGGGTAGGGTTACTGTGTTCGAAGTACGTTCTCTCGATGCCAGCGCAAAGACTCAGTGTCGGGCCAGAGTGGTTTGCGGGCAGGGCCCACAATACCGCGTCCTTCGAGGTTGGTCAGGTAACCGGGGAGATTATTCAGGACGATAAGTTGTTGGGAGGCGATGACTTGGTACTGTTGCGAGACTCCGAGCAAGCCCTCATCGAAAATCCAATGGCACATCCTGCAAAGCGCGATGCCGTTGGCGGGCCGATCATCCTGCGTCTCGCTCCACGGGACGATATGCGCCGCCGCTACCGCCGTATGCCCGTCCAAGGTACGGACGCGGATGCCACACAAGGCGCAGCGGTGAGTATATGCTTTGATGACTGCTCGTCGAAAACCCTGGTCACGGATGGCGGGACGGTACGCTTCCTCTACAGACAGCGTCTCTTGAATCCTGGAGCCTTCGGGATGGTTCAGTAACTCTTCGCTGTACACGAATACACCGCGGTTGATTGCGCTCTGCTTCAGGATGGGACGCCTCGTTTCCGGTGAGAAGTATGTCTCGATCAGAACGCTTCGCAACCGGTCGCGGTTCTCCTGCGATCGGAAAAGCTCGTAGAGATTCTCGTTCAGGCGAGCTCCAACTACCTCCTCCCGAAGCCGGGCTAGCGAAGTAATCTGCGCGCCGAGCGAGGTGCTCCCATGCCTCGGAAGAAGGTGCCAGAACTCGTCGCCCTGCAGGTGGAAGAAGGGTAATGCGAGGTTGCCCGGTCGGCTGAAGGGCAGGGCACGCTCCCAGTATCCACCGAACAGTTCCGCGATATCGTCCGAGATCTCGATGAGGTTCGCAGAGACTTCGCCAGAGTCGAAGAAATCAAGGACGCACAGGAGCAGGATCGGCTTGTGTGGAGCCTGATGTGCCGTGACCTCGGACCATACTTTGCGGTTCCTGTTGGTCCGGAGGCGGGCGAAACGTCTTGCGTAGTCGTCTATCCCGTTACCCATCAGCGTACAGGTATGTTAGCCGATACGCCTCCTCGCGCGCCAGCACTAATTCGTACTGGGCGAACACACAAGCACTGCTTCCTGCAGCACACGTTCGCGGATGCGCGCCTTGAGGCCGCGTGCGGCAACGACGTCCACTCGGTGTCCAAGAAGGGACTCGAGATCCATCTGCAGCCCGCCGAGGTTCAATAAGGACCTTCTGGGCTCGAGCTCTACGAGGAAATCTATGTCGCTTTCCCGGTCAGCCTCACCGCGGGCAACGGACCTGAAGACCCGCACATCTCGCACACCGTGCTCGGCCGCGATGCGTAGGATCTCCCCGCGCTTCTCCTCCAGAAGTTGGTCAAGCCTCATACCCCAAACCTCTCAGATCGAGCCCGATAACATCGTGTGCGCCGCACCAGCTCACTGAACTTCTGCTTTGCTTCCTGTAATTGCCAGGACATACTCTGACCCCCTGGTTTCTACTATCTGGTTTGTCTGGATCATAAAGCTGGGTATCGAGGAGAACTAGAGGTGGGTCGACTCACCCAGGCTGGCAAGGATCACGCCAGCCTGGTGTCATTCTGGTTGGGTCAGGCGGAGAGGGGTAGCTTGCTCCTGCGCACTTCGACGGACAAAGAGCGTTGGATCTTATCGAACTCCCTGACTTCAGCCTCGCCAACGAGCGTAGCAGCCACGCCTTCCTTGCCGGCCCGCGCCGTGCGTCCTATGCGGTGCACGTAGGTCTCCGCGTCCTCGGGTAGATCGTAGTTGACGACGTGCGAGACGTTGGGGATGTCGAGCCCGCGCGAGGCGACGTTGGTCGCAACCAGGATCCTGCTCCGGCCGTGGGCAAACCCGGCGAGCGTTTTTGTGCGCTGCGACTGCGATTTGCCGCCGTGCAGGAGGGCCGCCTTGTAGCCGTCCCTCTCCAGCTGGCGGTGCAGCTTGGTCGCCCCGTGCTTGGTCCTGCGGAACACGATCGCCAATGGGTCGTCCTCGGCGTCGATCAAGGCCCTCAAAGCCCGCGTCTTGTCCCGGCCATCCACCCGGTAGTAGACCTGCTCGACGGTGTCCACCGTGGGCGCCTCGGACTCCACCGTCAGATAGCGTGGGGATCTCATGTGGCGTTTGACCATCCCGCGTATGGCACCGGGCATCGTGGCCGAGAAGAGAGCGGTCTGCCTGCCTTCAGGAGTGTGGGACAGGATGCGCCCGACGTCGGGTGCGAAGCCCATATCCAGCATCCTGTCCGCCTCGTCGAGCACCAGGTAGCGCACGCCACCGAGGCGCAGAGTCCCCCGCTGCAGGTGGTCGAGGATCCGCCCTGGAGTACCGACTACGACGGAGGTGGAGCGGTTTTTGAGGGCTTTGATCTGGGGCCCTATCGACACGCCCCCGCAGAGGACGACCGGACGGACCGGACTGTGGCGGGAGAGGTTTGATATCTCTACCGCCGCCTGCGCGGCCAGCTCCCGCGTCGGTGCCAGTACGAGCGCCTGTACTCCCCGCGCCTTACGGTCGAGAGACTCGATCAAGGGTATGGCGAAAGCGGCCGTCTTGCCGCTGCCGGTCTGCGCGAGCCCGACTACGTCCTCCCCGTCCAGAAGCTCTGGCAACGCCATAGCCTGGATGGGTGTCGGGGTCTTCCAGCCCTGGTCAGCCACGGCCCTCTGGGCCTGTTCGGACAAAGGCAGATCTGCGAAAGAGGTCTCGTGGACCTCAGATATAGTGCTTGCCATAATGTGCTGTTTCCTCTCTATAGTTGTGGTCGCCACCATAAGAGCGTACGTCGTGGGCTACCACTCAACGGGAGAGGACAGGCACAAGACACAAAGAAAGGAGATGCTCTTCGTCATCCGGCATCTCGATGATCATGGACGTATGTTCTTTATCGCGTAGCGCACCGAGTATACCTGACACGCGCCCGTAGTCAAAGAGCGTTCGCGCTAACCGTATCCGGTCGCCGTCACGGGCTCGATCAATCCATGTGCCATTGAAGGGGTAGGAGGTATGGGAAGTTGGTCGTGGGGTCGATGTCTACCTTCATGATCGGGGCCATCCACTCGCTCCACCGCCAGTTGATCTCATCGTTCGCCAGGTACTCCTGGGTCTTCTCGATGTCGTCGGTCTCGAAGTATCCGAAGAGGGTGAGGCCATGACGAAAGATAGAGTAGTTGCTGATGCCGGCCGAGCGCAAAGCCTCGACCATCTCGGGCCAGATCTCCTTGTGCCGGCGCACGTACTCTTCCTCATACCCCGGCCTGACCTCCAGAACCCACGCGTACTGCGCCATCTGTCCCTCCTACCTGGGGTAGGCGTCCTTCACACCGCCGTCGACGTTGAGTACGTTGCCAGTACTCCTTGAAGATCGCGCCTCTGAGGCGAAGTGGAGCACGGCCTCAGCGATGTTCTCGGGCAGCACTTCGAGCTTCAAAACATTGCGCTGGCGATAGTAGTCTTCGAGCTCTTCCGGCTCTATGCCGTAGGCTGCGGCGCGTGTCTCGCGCCAGCCAGAGTCCCAGATCCTGGACCCCTGCAATACTGCATCAGGGTTGACGGTGTTCACCCTGATGCGCCCTGCTCCACCCTCCTCGGCCAGGCACCGCGCCAGATGCAGCTCCGCAGCCTTGGCAGAAGAGTAAGCCGAGGCGTTCTTGCCAGCGGCCATCGCGTTCTTCGAGGCGACGAAGATCAGACTTCCCCCAACGCCCTGCTCCTTCATGACGCGGAAGGCCCCGCGCGCGACGAGGAAATACCCCTTGGCCAGGACCGAGTGGTTCTTGTCCCACATCTCGACGCTCGTGTCCTCGATGGGCGCGCTGGAGGCGAGACCAGCGTTCGACACGACAACGTCTACGCCACCGTACTCGAGAATAGCACGCCGATAGGCACCAGCGACCTCGTCCTCACTCGTCACATCGGCCCTCGCGGGTATACCGGGCTCGTCGAGGTCACCGGCGACCTCCGCTGCGCCCTCTTCGTCGAGGTCGCAGACTAAGACGCAGGCTCCCTTGGATGCGAGCGACCTGGCGACGGCGCTGCCTATGCCGCCAGCACCGCCCGTAACGAAGGCGACCCTGCCGGCGAGTTCGTCGGGGGGCGGGGCGAGGGCGAGCTTGTAGAGCTCGAGCGGCCAGTACTCGACGGCGTAGGATTCGTCTTCGGTCAGTGAAACGTAGCCTCCGAGGGCGTGGGCGCCGCGCATGACGTTGATGGCCCTGTGGGCGAAGTCCCTGGAGAGGTTTGCTTCTTTGGCGTTCTTCGCGGCAGCGACGAGGCCGACGCCCTGTATAAAGACGACCCTCGGGTTGGGGTCGAACATCTCTTCGTCCGCCTCCTCGTGGCGCGAGAAGTACGCTTCGTAGTCTTCCCTGTAGCGGACTACGCCCTCGCGGAGCTTCTCTACGAGATCCGCGGTGCCTTCGTTCTTGGGGTCGAAGTCCACCCAAAGGGGCTTGACCTTCGTACGGACCAGGTGATCCGGGCATGCCGCGCCGACCTGGGAGAGCTCCTCCGAGTCGCGCCCGCAGACGAAGTTGAGGACTTCCTCTGAGGTGTGGTCGACGCTCAGTATCTTGTGGGCCGACTCATCAGATCCCGAAGAGAGCGCCCCACGCAGCTCGGGCAGGACCCGTGCAAGCAGTTCTTCCCTCCGGTCAGGCACAAGGGGTTCAACCTTCCTGCCGCTGAAGGGTTCACCGGCCCGGCCGGCGATGAACTCTGCGGCCCGGTTTATGGCCTCTATGGTGCGGCCGTAGCTCTCCCCGTGGGTGTCGCCCCAGGTCACGAGGCCGTGCTTGGCGAGCAGGATGAATTTCGCGTTGGGATTGTTCTTCACGGCCTCGCCCACCTGTTTCGAGAGGGAAAAACCGGGACGGATGTAGGAGATCCAGACCGCCTCGTCGCCGAAGCATTCGCGGGCGAGCTCCTCGCCGCCTTCGGAACAGCAGATCATGTTCACCGCATCGGGGTGCGTGTGGTCGACCTGCGCGTAGGGCACGAAGGCGTGTAATAACGTCTCTATAGACCCTCTCGGCATATCCGGGCGGAGCTGACAACTGGCCAGATAGGCAACCATCTCCTGATCTTCCATTTCATCGCGCCGCATAAGCGGCAGGACCTCGTCCAGCTTGAGGCCCGTGAACTGCGAGGCTCCTATCGTCGCCAGGTCAGAACCAGAACCCTTCACCCACAGGACATCGACCTCCCGCCCCGTGTGGCCCCTCTCTCTAGACTTGGTCGAGGTGTTGCCTCCCCCGTAGTTGGCGACGGCCCGATCTCTCCCCAACAGGTTGGACCGGTATGCCAGCGCCTCGAGCTCGGAGAGATCCTGGGCCGTCTGCGAGTCCCAGAGGTTTTCAGTCGCTCCGGGTGTTTTCGTGTCCATGTCTGTGGCCTCCCTTCGGTCGGCGCTGTCAGCGATCAGCTCTTTGTGTTCCGATCGCCGTTTGCGAGCGTATTGCGGCACGGGGTCGTCCCCGTAGCTTCTGGAAACGGAGATGCACTTTCACCATCTACGATGTGGCTGAAGGCTGACGTCTCTAACCCCATCCCACCCCTACACCTTCGCCCCGCTCTTCTGCTACTTTCTCGGCGTAACCGCTCTGTTTGAAGGCGGATATCGGGTCTACTGCGCCGCCGAGGCTCTCGCGGACTCTGGCGCAAAGCGGGCGCACGTCGGTGGCGTAGGCGTCGAGGAGGAGGCGGTGGGCACCGAGTACGTCGCCCGCTCTGCGTGCTTCTGTAAGTGACGTGCGGTCCACGAGGAGGGACTTTGCGTAGGCTTCTTGCAGGTTCATTACGGAGAGGAGCATGGCCTCTATCTTGGGCTCTATGTTGTGGGTCTGGTCGATCATGTAGTCGATATGCGTTCCCGAACGCTCCTCGGCCCCGACGAGTTCAACGTAGATCAGGAACAGCTCGAACGGGTTGACGCTTCCCACGATGAGGTCATCGTCGCCGTACTTCCTGTTGTTGAAGTGAAAACCCCCGAGACGCCCCTCATCGAGCAACAGAGCCACGATGTACTCGATGTTCGCTTCCTTGGCGTGATGGCCGAGGTCAACGAGAACCTTCGCCCTCTCGCCGAGCCTCTGGCTTATCGTCAGGGCGGCGCCCCAGTCGGCCAGGTCGGTGTGGTAGAAGGCCGGCTCGTACGGTTTGTACTCCAGGAGCATTCTCATGTGGTTGGGCATGGCCGCGTATACCTCGTCCAGACACTCGACCATCCTGCGACGCCGCTCCACAAAAGAGTCCTGGCCAGCGTAGTTCGAGCCGTCGGCGAACCACAGGGAGAGGACGTCGGAGTCTGTCTCGCCCGCGATCTCGACGCACTCCAGGAGATGATCCGTGGCCTTCCGACGTATCGCCGGGTCCGGGTTGCAGACGCCCCCAAGCTTGTACTCCGGATCCTGAAAGAGGTTGGGGTTGACAGCCCCGATGCGAAGGCCGAGGGACTCGGCGTGGCCTCTCAGTTCGCCGTAGTCGTCGACCTTGTCCCACGGAATGTGGATCGCCACAGAGGAGCATATTCCGGTAAGGCCGTGCACCTGGGCCGCGTCGGCCATCTTCTCGAACGGGTCGCGGGGCACTCCTTTTTGTGGGAACACGGCGAAGCGCGTGCCCGTATCGCCGTAGCCCCATGAGGGAGTCTCCACCCTCTGGGCGCGCAGGCGCTCCTCGACGGATGAGAGATCCACGTTACTATCCGCGAGCCTCCGCGCGAGGTCCTCGTAAGCCTGTCCGGTCATCATCCCCAAAACCGTCCTCCTCTTGCGGTGCCGGCGCCTACCTGGGCGCCGGCACCAGAATTAGCTAACCAGTTAGAAATCGTAGTCGTCGATGTTCTCCTTCGAGAACACGAGCGGCGGTCCGAGGAGGACCTCGTCGGGGGCGAGCATCTTGACCTCGCCGAGGCGTCCCGCTTTGAAGGTGCCCGACTTCGGTAGGTCGCCGTTGATCTGGGCGTCAGCCACGTAGACGGCGAGGTAGCCGAGGTCAACGGGGTTCCAGAGGACGAATTCCTCGACGGCTCCGGAGTTGAGGTAGGGCTTCATCTCGTTGGGTGTGGAGAGTCCCGTCACGGGCACCTCGCCCTCGCGGCCGAGTTGCTCGACGGCCTCGGCGGCACCCGGAAGTGCCACGGAGGTAATGCCGAAAACGCCGGCCGTGTCGGGGTTGGCCCTTAGGTAGTTCTTGGTCAGGTCGATGCCCTTCTGGAGGTCCTCTTCCCCGGGCTCGACGGCGGCGATGGACATATCAGGGTACTTCTCCTTCATGCGCGCGCGCATCTCCTTGAGCCAGGCGACCTGGTTCGGGGCGGTCAGCGAACCGGTAACGACCAGGAACTTGCCCTTGCCATCCGTCTGCTCAGCCATCACGTCGACCAGCTCGTAACCGATGGCCTTGAAGGTAGCCTGGTTGACGAAGACGTCCCTGGCGTCGGGGGCCACGTCGGCATCCCAGGCGCCCGTGGCGATCCCGGCGTCGCCGGCCTGCTTCATGGCTGGGGCCAGGGCGTTCGGGTCGTTGGCGGCGACCGTGATGGCCCCGCACTGCTGCTGGATGAACTGTTCGATCATCTGCGATTGCAGCGCGGCCTTGGCCTCGGTCGGACCGTCATAGACCAGCTCGACGTCGAGCTCCTTCGCGGCCTCTTCGGCCCCCTTCTCGGAAGCGTTGAAATAAGGGATACCGACCAGCTTGGGCATCATGCAGATCTTGGCCGGTCCACCACCCCCGCCACCGCCCTGAGACGGCGCCTGGCCCACCCCGCACGAGACGGCCGCGGCGACCAGCACCGCGAGCAAAGCCACCGAAAGTACCTTGAGATTCTTCGTCCCACCCAACACGCTACTCCTCCTTCCCCAGAGTTTTCCTTGCAAATACTAGTACCCACCCTATCCTGGCATGTTCTACTCCTCGCCCTTGCGGAAAAACTCGTTCAGGAACACGGCCACGAGGAGCAAGACGCCGAGGATGAAAAGCTGCCAGGTGCTTGGAACCCCGGCCAGCAGCAAGCCGTTGCGCAGTATCGCGATGATGACGACTCCTAGTACGGTCCCGGCTATGGTGCCAGAGCCACCGTAGATGCTCGCCCCACCGAGCACGACTGCGGAGATCACATCCAACTCGAGTCCGAGGCCGACGTCGCCCCTGGCCGTATAGACCCTGGAGGTGTAGATCACCGCCGCGATCGCAACCAGCAGCCCGATGCCTGTGTAGATGGCCACCTTGACCTTGCGGATGGGCACGCCCGAAAAACGCGCCGCCTCCTCGTTGTTCCCTATGGCGTAGACGTAGCGTCCGAAGCTGGTGCGCGAGAGTATGACCCCTACCACCACCACGGCGACCAGGAAGATGATGAGCTGTCCTGGCACCGCGCCGAGCAAGTAAGCCTGGCCGAAGTAGGCGAACCAGGCAGGAAAATCCGAGACGGCTCGCGCGCCCGTGAGGCCGTAAGCAAGCCCCTGGAAGAGGGCGAAGGTCCCCAGCGTAACGACCAGGGGATGCAGGTCCAAAAACGTAATGAAGACGCTGTTGAAGAACCCGGCGGCCATCCCGACCACGAGGCCGAACAGGATGGCGAGTGGCAGCGGGAGACCCGCTGCAAAGGTAAAGCCGATGGCCACAGAGACGAGCGCCAGGTTAGATCCGACAGAGAGGTCTATTCCACCAGTGATGATGATCAGGGTCATCCCGAGCGCCATAAGGCCGACCTCGACGAAGTAGCGCGAGGTATTGAGCAGGTTGCCGAGGGTGAAGAACAGGGGTGAGAGCAGGCTCATCACGATGACCAGAACGATCAGGACACCGAGCAAGACCAGCTCTCGCGAGAACTTGACACGCCTCATGGCCGCTGCCGCCGAGCTCATACCCAATCTCCCAAGAGTCGCCTGCGCAGGACGTCTGTAGTTATGGCGAGCAGGATCAGTGCCCCAAGTACAGCCTGCTGCCAGATACCAGGCACCCCGATGAGCACGAGGCCGTTCAGGATGACCCCTATTAGGATCGCGCCGGTCAGCGCCGCGAGCGAAGAACCTCGACCCCCAGAGATGCTCGTCCCGCCTATCACGACGGCTGCGACTACCTGCAGTTCGAGACCAGTGCCTGTGTTGGTCTGCACCGAGCCCGCGCGCCCCATGTAGATCATGGACGCTATGCCGACGAAGACGCCGACGAGCACGAAGGCCGAAAACCTGACGCGGTCCGTGGGCAAGCCCGCGAAGCGTGCCGCCCGCCGGTTGCCGCCGACGGCGTAGACGTTGCGGCCCCAGGTCGTGTGTCGTCCGACGACCTCCATCACGATGAAGAGGCCGAAGAGGACGAGCACAGGAACGCTCAAACCGAGCACGTTCCCCATCCCCAAGAACCTGGACGCGTTGGGTACGCCGGTGATCCAGGTTCCGCCCGTGACCAGCAGGATCACACCCCGCAAGGCGTACAGCATCCCGAGCGTCACGATAATGGAAGGGATGCGCCCCAGCGTGACGAGGGAACCGTTGATCGCTCCGCATAGAGCACCGACGGCGACGGCGGCCAGAAGGGGCAGCACGAACCCACCAGTGCTCTGTGCCGCGGCGCCCCCGGCAACGGCGCACAGACCGAGCATCGAACCAGTCGAGATGTCGATCTCCCCGCACAGGACGACCTGGTTGACCGCGAGGGCAATGACCCCGAGCACGGCCACGGAGGTGAGGATGGCCTCGAGGTTCGTCACGCTCAGGAACTTGCCGCTGAGCACCGAGAAAGCCACCACGAGCAGAACCAGAAAAGCGAGCGCCGGAGCTTCCGGACGACCGAGGAACCTCCGGAACCTCGTCCCACCCTCCATTCCTGCGGCTTGGGCTCTAGCCTCACTCATCCTCGGAAACCTCCTGCTCGGGACCACCTGTAGCCGCGGTCATCACGCTCTCCTGGGTCGCCTCTGCGCGCGAGAACTCGCCCGTAATGCGTCCCTCGCGCATCACCAGGACCCGGTCGGCCATCGAGAGGACTTCTTCGAGCTCCGAGGAGATCAGCAAGATAGCCTTGCCTTCCTTCGCCAGATCGTCCATGAGGCGGTAGATCTCGGACTTCGCCCCGACATCGACGCCCCGGGTGGGCTCGTCCAGGAGCAAGACGTTCGGCCCCCGGGCGAGCGACTTGGCGACGACGACCTTCTGCTGGTTGCCACCCGAGAGCCGGCTCACGGGGTCGGAGACCTCAGCCCCCCTGATTGAGAGCTCTCCCATGAATTTGTCCGCGATGCCGCGCTCTGACCTGGGCACGAACCCGAGCCGGGAGATGCGGTCGAGTATGCTTAAAGTAATGTTGTTCTTGATGGAGAAAGGCAGGATAAGCCCCTGGGAGCGTCGTTCCTCGGGAACATAGAAAATTCCCTGCTCCATCGCGGTTTGTGGGGAGTGGATCCTGACCTCCTCCCCTTCGACGAAGATCCCACCCGAATCAGATCGGCGTATCCCAAAGATGGACTGGGCCAGCTCGGAACGCCCGGCCCCGACGAGCCCGGCGAGGCCAAGTATCTCACCCCTGCGCAACGTGAGATTCACACCTTCGAACTCCCCGCCACGGGAGAGCCCTCGCACCTCAAGCGCCGTCTCGCCCGGGTCGCTCTCGCTACGCGTAAACAGCTCGTTCAGGGGCCGGCCTACCATGAGGCGGACGAGCTCTTCGGCGTCGAGCTCAGAGGCTGGTGCGGTCTTGATGTGGTGGCCGTCCCTGAGCACGGTGATGCGGTCTGAGATCTCGAAGATCTCCTCCAGCCTGTGCGAGATATAGACCACGCCGACGCCCTCGGCGGTAAGGTCCTCGATTATGCTGAAGAGCTGGCGAACCTCCCGGTCGGTAAGTGAAGAGGTGGGCTCGTCCATAATGACGGCCTGCGCCTCCCCCACCAGCGCCCGCGCGATGGCAACGATCTGCTGCTCCGCCGCAGAGAGCCTCTTTACGGCCAATGAGGCGTCGAGGCTGACGCCGAGGGCCTCCAACTTCTTGCGCGCCTCACCCCGCATGGTTTCCCAGTCGAGGCCGCCCCAGCCGGTCCGTGGTCTCTTGCGGCCGACGAAAAGGTTCTCGGCCACGGAGAGCTCGGGAAACAGGTCGAGCTCCTGCGGGATCATGGCTATTCCGGAAGCCTCCGCGTCGCGGGGCGACGAGAAAGACGCGGCCTCGCCACCCACCTCTAACGTCCCCTCGTCGGGACCATAAAGACCGTCCACGATCTTCATGAGCGTGCTCTTGCCTGCGCCGTTCTCCCCGACCAGGGCATGTACCTCTCCAGGACGCAGGTCGAAAGCTACATCCTCGACCGCGACCACGCCCCCGAACCGCTTGGTAACGCCGTCGAGCCTGAAGACGGGTGCCACCCCGGCTCCTCCGGTGCGGGTCTCCTCCGGCTCTCTCAAGTGCCTTCCCCTTTCGGATCCAACCTCGGTGCGGCCTCGACGACGCTTCGCAGCTTCTCGTAAGCTTCTTGCCACCCGTCCTCTGCGCCCTGTGGCTCGTACTCGCGCACCTCCACCGAGCGGCGGACGGCCTCTCTTATCTCCTCCAGCGAAGCCAGACGTCCTCTTGCGTAAGCCTGGACCATGAGGTTTCCAAGCGCCGTAGCCTCGACGGGCCCGGCCAGCACCGGACGCCGCGTCGCATCCGTGGTGAGCTGGCAGAGGAGATCGTTCTGGGACCCGCCACCGACGACGTTGATCGTCCCGATGGCCCGGCCGGTCAGGCTCTCCGCCTGCTCTATGGCATGCCTGTATTTCAGTGCCAGGCTCTCGAAGACGCACCGCGCCACCGCGGCGGGCTCTTCGGGCGGTCTTTGCCGCGTCTCCTCGCAGAAGCTCCTGATGCGCGAGACCATATCCCCTGGCGCCAGGAACGCGGGGTGGTCGGGGTCGACCAGCGGTCCGGACGCCGCATCTGCGGCGAGGCGGGCCAGCTCCTCGTATGAGTACTCGCGGCCTTCCCTCGCCCATTGCCTGCGACACTCCTGTAACAACCAGAGTCCCATGACGTTCTTCAAAAGGCGTGTCTTGCCCCCGAACCCACCCTCGTTGGTGAAGTTGGCTCTCATCCCTTCTTCGGTTACGACGGGACCGGAGAGCTCCACCCCGACGAGTGACCAGGTGCCGCTCGAAATGTAGGCGAAGTCCTTCCCCTCGGCTGGCACCGCCACCACGGCCGAGGCCGTGTCGTGCGAGGCGACCGCGAACACGGGTGGTCCGGCCCCAACCTCTTCAGCCACCTCGGGGTGAAGTGGTCCGAGCTCCGTGGCCGGCCCGATCACGGGCGAGAGCATACGGGAAGGAAGGCCCATCCCCTCGAAGATGGCAACTGACCATCCGCCGGTTTCCAGGTCTAGTAGCTGCGTGGTCGTGGCGTTCGTGTATTCGCAGGCTTTCTCGCCCGTAAGCCAGTAGTTTATGAGGTCGGGGATCAAGAGCATCGTATCTGCGGCCTCTAGGAGAGAAGACCCCCGCATGGCGAGTAGCTGGTAGAGGGTGTTGATGGGGAGAAACTGAATGCCGGTAATGTCGTAGATCTCTTCTTTAGGCATCAGCCCAAAGGCCTCCTCTATCATGCCCTCCGTGCGTGCATCGCGGTGGTGGTAAGGATTGGAGATGAGCGCCCCATCCCGGTCCAGGAGCCCGAAGTCCACGCCCCAGGAATCCACCCCGACGCCTTCGATCTCCTCCTCCAACACGGCCCTGGCCAACCCGTCTTTGACCTCGGAGAAGATCCGTAATACGTCCCAGTGCAATCCATCAGACAACCGGACGGGTGTGTTCGAAAAGCGATAGACCTCCTCAATGGACATCCGTTCGCCGTCGAAGCGCCCGAGCACGACGCGCCCGCTCTCGGCCCCAAGGTCGACCGCGAGGTACGCCGCGCTCATCCCCACACCATCCTACCCTCGACCTCGTGACGCCCCGATCCTACGTACAAAACAGTCTCTCCATCACCAACGCGTCCCTCGCCGGACGTGTTCGTTTGTGCGTTGGCCATAGCCTAAAAAGGCTCCTTCCAGCTCGCGACTTCGTTCCTATAATCCAACTTCTCTGGTAGAAGCCCCTCTCACCTTGCATCCCATCAGACGCACTCGACTGGCACCCCCAGGTTCTCCACGGCTTCCACGTGCGATCGATGAGCGTCGGCGGTTATCACGAGAGAAACCTCCGAGACGTGCGCGATCACGCTCGCTCCCCGCAGCTCGAACTTCCTGCCATCCATAAGCAGCACGGGGCTGACAGAACGCCGAATCATGGCCCGTTTGACCTCGGCCTCGAGCGGGTTTGGCTCCGTGAGATGCCCTTCGGGGGTGACCCCCTTGACGCTGAAGAATGCACTGTCCGCCACGTAAGACTCGACCGCGCGGATGGCACAAGGCCCCACGAACGAGAGCGTTAAGGGCCTGAAGATGCCCCCGAGCCCGACCATGCTCGCCCTGGTGGGATCCGCCGTAGAGAGGAGGTCCATGACGGGCACCAGATTGGTGAGGCAGGTGAAGCCCGACGCACCGGCCAACATGCTGCGCGCCGCATAGTAAGCCGTGGTCGACGAGTCGATAAACACGGTCTCGTCCGCCCCGAGCAGCCTGACGGCAGCATGCGCCAACCGTTTTTTCGCCTCGACCGCCTCACCCAGCCGCTGCTGGAAAGAGTCCTCATGCTGCGCGAGACCAGGCGGAACAGCCCCACCATGGGTCCGCTTCACCTTCCCCTGACGTTCGAGCAACGCGAGATCGCGCCTCGCAGTAGCAGACGAGATGCCAAGGTCCTTCTCCAGCCCAGCTACCGTGACACTCCCAGATTCGCGAACGAGCATCGCTATGCGCTGCTGACGTTGCTCCGGTAGATCTGCACGTTTTTCCGCCATAATATGATTGAATGAGCAGTTTTTCGGTTGAAACGCTCATATCCTTCCCTGGCCCGCTCATACTGTAACGGAGGCTGCATTTTGACGCAAGCCTCTCTGCCGGGCATGTATGCTGGGCGAGCCGGTCCTGGCTGGGGAGGATGGGCCGGGTCGTTCTTGTCTAGGGCGCCCGGCCTTCTGTATCCGGCCTGCGATCTCTCCTCTATCATGATGTTCTGATCGGGCGGATGCCGGGCGGAGGTAAGCGGAAGATGGTGCGTAGCGGGTTGGCGCGGAGGCAAGCCGGAGAGGAGGACTTCCGCTGGCGCGGGGAGGATGTCTCGCGTCTCGAGGGGTTTTCGGACGCCGTCTTCGCCTTCGCGGTGACGCTTCTGGTGGTCTCTCTGGAGGTTCCCGATACTTTCGACGAGTTGCTCTCGACCATGCGGGGCTTTTTGGCGTTTGCGATCTGCTTTTACCTGCTCCTCCTCGTGTGGTACGACCACTACAAGTACTTCAGGCGCTATGGCCTGAACGACACCCCGACCCTGTGGCTCAATTCGGCGTTGCTCTTCATCACGCTCATGTACGTCTATCCCCTGAAGTTCCTGTTTACCCTGTTGATGAGCGAGCTGTTCGGCTTCGCCGAGACCGAGACGATAAAACTATCCCAGTGGCCGTTGTTGATGGTCATCTACGGGGCCGGCTTCGTCGCCGTCCAGCTCGTGTTCGTGGCGATGTACCTGCGGGCATACAGGTGGCGCGCCGCCCTGGAGCTCGACGCGCTCGAGCTCTCGGTGACGCGCGAGGAGCTCCAGGGGTTCCTCCTGAACGTCGCGGTCGGGTTGCTCTCGATGGCCATAGCCACCCTCGGGGGCGTCGGCACGCTCAACTGGGCGGGGTACGCCTACCTCTTGCTCTTCCCGCTGCAGACGATCAACGGCCGAGTTATGGGCGCCCGTAGAAGGAACCTGTACCCTAAGGCCACAGCCGGGGCCGATACCGACGGCAAAAGACGGTAGAGCGCCAGACGACCGACGCGTTTGACAGACACCTCGATTGGTATGACAATATTCATGTGTGACGGAGCAGGCACGACGAACGAGGCTCAGGGACAGGGCGGCGGATCAGTTGCTGGAGATGGTGATCTCCGGCGGGCTTCAGCCGGGAGAGCGTCTTCCGCCCGAGCGTGAGCTATGCGATCTCCTCGGGGTGAGCAGGACGGTCGTCAGGGAGGCTCTGAACCTGCTCGAGGCCCGCGGACTCATAAGCATCGAGCATGGCCGTGGTGCGGTGGTCAGCGGCGGCAGCCCGCGTGCCGTGCGCGACACGCTTGGTTTGCTCTTGCGCGTCAAGCCGAAGACCTTGTGGGAACTTCTGGAGATGCGCAGGATCCTCGAGATCGAGGTCGCCGGCCTCGCCGCGGAGCGCGCCGGTCCCGACGACGTAGCGGCGATGCGGCTTCAACTCGACAGCATGCAGGAATCCATCGAGGTACCCGAGGGCTACATCGACGCCGACGTCGAGTTCCACGCGCTGCTCGCACGCGGTGCCAGAAACGAGGTCTTACTGACGATGCTAGAGCCCGTAGTCGACCTGTTGCGGGCGAGCCGCAGGGTGAGCGCGGCCAGGCCTGGCAACGCGTTGCGGGCGCTCGGAGAGCACGAGCGGATACTGCGCCGGGTGGAGGCGAAAGACGCGCGGGGAGCGCGGGAGGAGATGAGCGCCCACCTCGCCAAGACGGCGGAGGACATCGACGCCGCCATCGATGAAGGGCTACTGGATGCCGGGGAGTCAAGGGAGAAGGAGGGGGTATGAAAGCCCACGAGCTATTGTCCGGGTTGGGGTTGCCGGGGCGGGACCTCTACGATCTACCCGACTCGGAGAAGCGTTTCCCCGACGGGGCGCAATACCGCGTCGAGATCCCAAGCGTTGAGGGACCGTGGGTGCTTGAGACGGTCATCGCGGAGGCCGAGAGACGGGGGGTCCAGATCCACCGCGTCTCCCAGGGGTCGGGGATAATGCTCCTAACCGACGCCGAGATCCTCGAGATGTGCGACATGGCACGGGAGGCCGCCCTGGAGCTCTCGCTGTTCGTCGGGCCGCGCGCTTCCTGGGAGACCGGCGCGACCGCCGTCTCGGGTGCGGGCAAGGTCCTCGGTGCCCAGCACCGCGGCCAGGACCAGCTCGCCTACGCCCTCGAAGACGTGCTGCGCGGCGTCTCCCTGGGGCTGCGCGGCGTCCTCGTCGCCGACGCCGGACTGCTGTGGGTCCTTAGAGACCTAAAGGCAAAAGGCGAATTGCCCGAGGATCTCGTCCTCAAGGTCTCCGTGCAGCTGGCGGCTGCCAACGCGGCGGCCGTGAAGACGATGCAGGATCTCGGGGCGGACACATACAACGTGCCCACGGACCTGTCGATGGCCCAACTCGCCGCGATACGCGCGGTGGTGGATCTTCCATTAGACGTCTACGTCGAGGTTCCCGACGACTTCGGCGGGTTCGTGAGGCACTACGAGATCCCCGACCTCGTAAGGGTCGCCTCACCCGTCTTCGTCAAGTTCGGCCTCAGGAACGCGCCGAACATCTACCCGAGCGGGACACACCTGGAGGCGACTGCTATTGCGCTCGGGAAAGAAAGGGTCAGACGGGCCAGGATCGGGCAGGAGATGCTAGAGCGTTACTATCCAGAGGCCGAGACCACACCCGAGGGCGCGACCTTCCCTGGCCTGCCAGTGGAGGCCGAGACGAAGGAGAAGGCATGAAGATCACACACGTAGACACCTTCGTCGTCGGCACCGAGTGGCGCAACCTGACCATCATCCGCGCCCACACGGACGAGGGACTCACGGGCCTAGGCGAAGCGCGGATGGTCAACCACACGGACGCGCTAGTCGGGTACCTCGCCGAGGCGGCCCCGAGGCACCTCATCGGGCACGACCCGTTCAGGATAGAGGAGCTGGTAAGGAAGATGGGCCGCGACGACTTCTCGCGCGCCGGCGAGGTCATGAGCAGCGGCATCGCGATGTTCGAGACGGCCTGCTGGGACATCGTCGGTAAGGCTCTAGACCAGCCAGTCTATAACCTGCTCGGCGGCCCCGTGCGCGACAGGGTCAAGGCCTACGCCAACGGCTGGTACAGGGTCGAGCGCGCGCCCGAAGAGTTCCACGCGGCGGCCAAGAAGGTCCTCGAGCGCGGGTACAAAGCGTTGAAATTAGACCCCTTCGGCCCAGGGCACTACGAGCTCGAGTACGAGGAGAAGATACAGGCCGTCTCGCTCGTCGAGGCCGTCAGGGACGCCATCGGCCCCGAGGTCGAGATCCTGCTGGAGATGCACGGCCGCTTCTCGCCCGCTACCGCCATAGAGATGGCCAGCATGCTCCAGCCCTTCGGCCTGGGCTGGGTCGAAGAACCGGTGCCACCGGTCAACCTCAAAGCCTTGAAAAAGGCTTCTGATGGAATAGAGGCGACCGTTGCGACGGGCGAGCGCATCCACCAGCGTCTGGAGTACAGGGAGGTATTCGAGCTTCAGGCGGCCGATGTGATACAGCCCGACATAAGCCACATCGGAGGTCTACTAGAGACTAAGAAGCTCGCCTCCTGGGCCGACGCGTACTACGTTACCATCGCGCCGCACAACGTGGGAGGTCAGATCAACACAGCAGCAGCCCTCCACCTGGCCGCCTGCACCACTAACTTCCGCATACAGGAGTACTTCAACGACTTCGCCGACCCCTGGGTCCGCGAGACTGCCCCTGGCTTGCCCGAGGTCAAAGGCGGCTACTTCGAGCTTCCGAAGGGCCCCGGCCTCGGCGTAGAGCTCGACGAAGAGGTGATAGAAGCCCATCCGAAACAGGACGTTCACTTCAACCTCTTCGCCGAAGGCTGGGAGCGACGCGAGGGCGCCCGCACGGAGACAAACCAGTGAGCGACCTCTCGGGAAAGAAGGCGCTCGTGACCGGAGCAGGCATGGGGATAGGTCAGGGCATCGCCGTCGAGCTCGCCCGTCAGGGAGCCGAGGTCGCCGTCCACTACGCCCACTCCGAGCCTGATGAAACGGTATCCCGCATACAGGAGCTCGGCGGCAAGGCCGCCGCGGTGCAGGGCGACCTGAGCAAGGTCGATGAATGCGAGCGGACCGTGGACGCCGCCGCCGGAGCCCTCGGCGGTCTCGACACGCTGGTCAACAACGCGGGCGTCACGCAGACGCTCGACTTTCTGGACACCGACGAGGAGACTTACGACTCCGTCTTCGACCTCAACATGAAGGGCTACTTCTTCCTTGCCAAAAGGGCCGTGCCCCTCATGGTAGAGAGGGGAGGCGGGAGCATAGTCAACGTAACTTCGGTGCACGGGTTCGCGGGGTTTCCCGAGCACACGGCCTACGCCGCGACGAAGGGTGCGATCAACGCCTTCACCCGACAGCTCGCCATAGAGCTCACGGACCGCAAGGTCCGCGTCAACGCCGTAGGCCCAGGCATCATCGAAGTCCCCCGCTACTTCGACATGCCGGGCTACACGACCGAGTTCGGCGATACGCTGGTCCCCTGGGGCCGCGTCGGCCACCCCGAAGACGTGGCCCCGACGGTAGCTTTTCTAGTCTCCGACGCGGCCGACTTCGTGACGGGGCAGGTTCTCTACGTGGACGGCGGAACTACGGCCAGGATGGGCCTCTGGTGGGACCAGGCGGGAGAGACCGAGTAGCGTCCTGTGGGCGCGCTTGACACAGATCTATATTGGTATGACAATGTTTGGCAGGGGAAAGACGGTAGCAGGAACCAAAGACGGGGGTAGTGAATGAGTGAGCATGGATCCGGGCTCGGCAACTACAGGCTGGGCCGCAGACAGTTTCTAGCGGGGAGTGCGTTAGCGTCGGCGGGGCTTTTGCTCGCGGGGTGCAGGCGCGAGGCGGCGCAGCAGGCCAGCCAGGGTGGCGGAGGCGGTTCCGGCGGCAACTTTCCCGATACACCTGAGTGGAACTTCGTCTTCGTCAACCATGTGACCACGAACCCCTTCTTCGTGCCGACGCAGTACGGCATCGAGGACGCGCAGGCGCTGCTCGGGACGACGTCACAGTGGACGGGGTCTGAGAACTCGGTCGTCAAGGACATGGTCGATGCGATGAACACCGCTATCTCCGGCAACGCGGCCGGCATCGCCGTCTCGGTAGTCGACCCTGTGGCTTTCAACGACCCGATCCAGAAGGCCCTCGACAACGACATCCCCGTCATCGCCTACAACGCGAACGGCAAGGGACCTGGGACCAACCCCGCGCTGGCTTACGTGGGGCAGGATCTGTTTCAGTCAGGCGTGGAGATGGGCAAGCGGATCGTCGACCTCGTCGGTGAGGGGCTCGTGGCGCTGTTCATAGCGACGCCCGGCCAGCTCAACATCCAGCCGAGGATCGATGGGGCCAAGCAGGCCATAGAGGACTCGGGGGCGAACATCGAGATCCAACAGGTCACCACGGGCGCGGAGCTACCTGAGGAGCTGTCCAGGATCGAAGCCTGGTACAACGGCCACAAGGACGTGGCAGGGATGTTCGCCGTGGATGCCGGAAGCACCCAGGGCGTCGCCCAGACTATGGAGCAATTCGGCCTCGCCGAGCAGGGCGTCAAGGCCGGAGGCTACGATCTTCTGCCCGAGATCCTCAAGCTGATGAAGGCCGGTCACATAGACTTCACCATCGACCAGCAGCCCTATCTGCAGGGCTTCTTCCCCGTAATGCAGCTCTACCTGTACAAGATCTCCGGCGGGGTCACAGGGCCCGCGGAGACGAACACGGGCCTCATCTTCATCACGCAGGAGACCGTGGACCGCTATCTCGAGACCGAGTCGCGCTTCGAAGGAGACTCCGAGGTGCAGAAGGTCGTAAAGGCACCTTCTTAGGTAGCGGCACCCGGGAGGAGGAAACTTGAGCGAGAGCACGGCGCAGGCGGGGGCCGGCACGCAGGAACGCGGCCTTGCCGGCAGGTTGTTGGGCAGCCTCGTCCGGGTGCGGGAGGTGAGCATAGTTATCGTCCTCGTTGGCCTGGCGCTCTACTTCCAGGCCGCGAACAGCGCGTTCCTCTCGCCGCAAAACCTCCTCTCGCTCGCCCAGTACGCCGTCCCTTACGTGGTCATCGCGTCGGCGTTGTGTTTGCTGCTGATATGCGGGGAGATCGACCTCTCCGTCGGCCAGTCTTTCGCGTTCGCGCCTATAGTGATGTATTTAGCCTACGACAAGCTCTTCCTCGTCTTGCCCCTCGCAGTCGTCGTTGGCCTTCTGGCCGTTGCCTTAGTCGGCCTGATCAACGGCCTCATCACCGTCTACCTCGGCGTGTCTTCGCTCATCACGACGCTCGGGATGTTCTTCCTGCTCGCCGGCCTGAACGTAACGCTTACGGGCGGCTTTCCCGCGACCACGCCCGAGACGAGCGCCGTCACCCGGATACTTGGCGAAGGTTCGTGGTCGGGGACCATCTGGGCGCTTGTCATCGTGGCCGTCTTGCAGCTCGTCCTTTTGCGCACCCGGTGGGGACTCCACACCTACGCTACGGGCGGCAATCCGCTCGGGGCGAGGGAGGCGGGCGTGAGCATCGCACGCATCAAGATCGGCAACTTCATCCTGTGCGGCATGCTCGGCGGTTTCGTCGGCATCATCGAGTCTTTCCGCATAAACTCTATAGACCCGCTCGCCGGTGGGCCCGACATCGTCCTCCTTTGCATCGCCGCAGCGGTTATCGGGGGGACGGCCCTCCTCGGCGGGGTCGGGACCGTTACGGGCGCGTTCCTCGGGGCGCTGGTGCTTACCATCCTGCGCAACGGCTTCACCCTGCAGGGCATCAGCGCGTATACCTACAACATCATCCTCGGCATCGCCATCCTTCTGGCCATGATCCTCAACGTCTACGTCGCAAGGTTGCGCGGCGCGGGGAGGGCATGATGGAGAACGGCAATGGCTCGGACTTCTTGCGCGCCGAAGGCGTCGTCAAGCGCTTCGGCGCAGTCGAGGTCCTCAAGGGCGTGGATCTGCACGTCAGCGAGGGTGAGGTGCTCGGGCTCATCGGCGACAACGGGGCGGGCAAGAGCACGCTGCTCAAGACCATAACCGGTTTCCACCGCCCCGACGGCGGAAGAATCCTGATCGAAGGCGACGAGGTCAATCTTCGCTCTGTTTCCCAGGCCCGCTCCCTTGGCATCGAGACCGTCTATCAAGACCTCGCGCTCATCAACGAGCTCTCGGTCTTTCACAACATGTTCCTGAACAGTGAGATGACCGTCGGGCCTTTCCTGAACAACCGCAGGATGAAAGAGAAGACCTCCCAGTACCTCGAAGACATGGGCGTCAACATCCCGTCCATAGACACTGAGGTAGCGAGGCTTTCCGGCGGACAGCGCCAGGCCATAGCCGTCGCGCGTGCGGTCTACTCGGACGCGAAGATGCTACTTCTCGACGAGCCCTTGGCGGCGATGGGGGCGAAGGAAGGGGCTTTGATCCTCGACCTCATCCAGCGCCTCAAAGACGAGCGGAGCATACCCATGATCCTGATCGTCCACAACTACGCCCAGGTCTTCGACGTCTGCGACCGGGTCAACCTGCTCAGGAACGGCCGCATAGAGTACGACAAACCGGTAGCCGAGAGCTCCGTCGAGGAACTGACCGAGCTAGTGGTCTCCGAGTACCGCAAAGCCCGAGAGACCGACAACGGACAGGCCGAGGCGAATCAAGGATAATAGGCCGGGTATCCGGTAGGATCACATCCCCTGCTTCGCGTTGCCGGTCCCGTCTTCGGAGATCTTTTTCACCACGTCGACCAGATCCGTCATCCCGTTGTAGTCCACGTTCTGGATGCCCTCTTACAGCCTGGGGTTTGTGTCCCACTCGTGCTCTGAAGGTTTCAGATTCAGGTCTTTGTAGCGCACCGTTGCCGTGATATCCGAGGCGATACTGGCTCCCGGCGCGAGGGAGGTCAGCCGCTCTACAAAGAAAGGCAGGGCGCTCAAGGTCGCGCCGTCCGAGCTTACGACCGGGGCGGAAAACTCGAACGTGATGTCGTCCTTGGCGGAACCCTGGACGGTGATGTTCATGTCGGGCAAGTTCGCGTGGTCTTCGGAGACCGTGATCAGGGGCCTCCCTCCCCCAGCCGTGTGCTCCTCGCGCATCTCCATGACCATGGTCTGGGGTGCCTTGATTGAATAGTAGTACCCGAGACCGATCACCATGATAAAGACTGTCTGCAATACGGGAGCGGCGATCAGGTTCACGTTTCATCCGGAGGTACGTTTCGAGGTCGGGGGCAACCGCACAGCCGTCAAGCGGCACCGCCTAGTATCTTCTCGCTCGTCGCCAAATACAAACCTCCTTACAATCCGCAGGACAGGCTCTCGACGGTTGTCGGCAACGATGAGGGACGGTGTTTATCCCGGTAGCCGCACCACCAGCAATTGGATATGCTGGCCGCAGCGGCTAAACTCGGGCCATAACGAAGGCTGAAGGAGTAGCAGTGGGGCAACCCTTATCCTCGAGGAACACGGCGTACACGGTCATCGGGCTGGTCTTCGCGCTGCTCATTGGCGGGTATTTCGTCTACAGGATCAGCGGTGTGGTACTCGCGTTTTTGCTGACGATACTCCTCTCCATCATACTCAGCGCCCCGGTCAACTACCTCGCCAGGCGGGGATGGCCAAGGACGTGGGGAGCCCTGACGGTGACGGCCGTGCTCGTGGGGGCACTCTGGCTCTTCGGTCTCGCGCTCGTCCCCGCCGTCGAGGCGCAGTCTCGCGAGCTCGCCAAAGCTTTCCCGACGCTCCTGGACGAGGCACTAGTCCTCGCCAACCAGGTCCAGAGCTTCTTCGGGCTTGGTACCCAGATCAGGCTGAACTCCGAAAGCCTGGCGAACCTCGGGAGGGAGGCCCTGACAGGGAGCACGGTATCGACGGCGGCCGGGGTGGGGCTGACGGTGGCGACCGCGCTCTCGCTCGGGATAGTCGTGTTCATCTCCACCATCTACCTCGTCATCAGGCCCGAGCCCTGGGTCGACGGCTTTGTCTCACTCTTCCCCGCGGGTTGGCGGCCGAGGACACGAGAGGTGCTACATGCGATGTACCAGACGGTGCAGCGATGGTTCCTCGGCCAACTCACCGCCATGACCTTCATAGCCGTTTTCTGGGCCATCTCGCTCTCCATTATCGGGGTGCCCTTCGCCTTGCTCATTGGCATCTTTAGCGGCCTGATCTCGTTCATCCCCTACGTGGGCGCGCTCATCTCGATAGTCGTACCCATACTCTTGGCCCTGATCTCCGACCCTTTCACGGTAGTCTGGGTGATCCTGGCCTTCTTCATCATCCAGCAGATAGAGGGCAACCTCCTCCAGCCGATCGTGATGAGCCGGGCCGTCGACCTGCACCCCGCCCTGGTGGTCTTCGCGATCCTGATCATGGGCACCCTTTTTGGCCTCGTCGGGGTGCTCCTGGCCGTCCCACTCGTGGCCGCCTTTCAAGTTCTGGTGCGCGAGCTCTGGGTGCAGCGAATGGACGAGATAGGAACAGACCCAGACCCACCATCCAGGGTCTACCCCCAGACACGTACCCTCCCCAACCCGATAATCCGAATCCTGAACGCCCTACGCAAAAAACGATCGTAGGGGCGAGTTTCAAACCCGCCCCTACGGTCCGACACGCATCATGACGGCGTTGGCGACGATGATGAAGGCGAGCGCAAAGTCGACCCAACTAGCATCCTGGCGCATTATCGCGGCCGGGGCTCCTCGGTACGCCCGGCGTGCATCGTTATCTCGGCGGCGAGACACAGTAGCGCCTCGCGCAACTCGGATGGCCCGCGCACAATGAAAGGGAAAGTGACTCCAGCCAGCACCCTGGCCATCCACGCTAGATCGGAGGTCGAAGCTCTCATGACGACGCCTTCGGGGGTCTCCTCGAGCGAGACGCCCATCTTCGGGAGTTGCCCGCGGGCTTCTGCAACATCTGTCTCGAGCAAGACCTCCACGGAGAAGCGATCTTCGCCCGGGTCCGCGAGCGCCTGCAGCACATCCTGAGGGCTATCGAATCCGGGTGGGAGTTCGAAACCACTGTCCAGCAACTCGACTGAGAGTACCCGATCCAACCTGAACAGGCGTGGCGCCCGGCGCAGGTGGCAGTAACCGAACGTGTACCAGAAGGCGTCGCCCTGCACTACGGCGTAAGGATCGATGCCCCTCTCCGTCTCGCTGGAGTTCTCGGACCGGTATCGTATGAGTACCCGCCTCCGATCCCGCACGGCGGTACTCAACGTCATGACGACCTCCCCCGCGGGAAGGTCAGCTGGCACAACGGTCGCGGGGACGACGACCTCCTCGAAGGTCCTGACTCGCTCGCGCAAACCCTCGGGCATGACACGCTCTAGCTTGGCCTGGGCACCCTCGACGGCCGGGGCCGCGCCGGAGAGCCCGAGCCTGCGGGCCGAGAGCAGCCCGAGGGCCAACGCCAGTGCTTCCTCGTCCGTGAACATCATCGGCGGCAACTTGAAGCCTGGCCTTAAAGAGTAGGCCCCGTACCTACCCCTCTCAGCCTCTACGGGCACGCCCATCTCCTGGAGCATCGCCACGTAGCGGCGCACGGTCCTCTCGCCCACCTCGAGCCTACGTGCAAGCTCGGGGCCGCCCATCCTGCCCCGCGCCTGGAGCAACTCGAGCATCGAGAGCAGCCTCGTCGTCGGACGGTAACCGTACACCATGTCAGCCTCCAAAAACCTCGAAATCCCACAGGCTATCAGGAAGGATTATGACCGCTTTCGCCTGTACTCTCATCGGGTAATCGAGAGAGGGAGATGAGCGGCGTGCACGAATGGTTTTCTGAGGAGCTGGTGCGGGAGAGGAACGCCGGAATTCTTGCCGAGGCCGACGAGCGGAGGCTCGCCAGGCTGGCCCCACGCAGGCCAGCCTGGCCCGCCTTGCGGGCGCGCGTGGCGCGAAGAGTGTTCGCCTTCGCGTTAGCCCTTGAGAGCGAAGAGACCTGGAGGGCCGTGTGGGAGAGGCTGGAGGCGCCTCGGCACCCATAAGTCCTGGCGCGAGGCACTCCGCAGGGCGCCCTGCGGGGCGTCCGTCGGAGCGCCGGCGTCTCGCTCTCTACGTGGTCCGGCTCAGCTTATTCCTGGCAGGCCTACGAGAACGGCAAGCAGGATTGGATCGAGGCCGGGCTACCCACCGGGAGGGCGTCGCAAAGATGGCCGGTCAATACGTAGGCCCGTTCGTCGGGACGCCCGAAGAGCCGTACCTCTCTTCTGCCTGCGTTTTCCCGAGATTAGGTAAGGGACTTCATCCTCGAGTCCGGGATCCGGCTCGTGCGGCTTCAAGCTTCGATTCCGGGTCGTAATCGGGCGGAACTGGAACAAAGGGCGGCCTGACAGTCCCCATTCGGGCGCCGTGACGCGCCCCTGCCAGCTTCTTGAGGACGGCTGGGGAAGCGTACTCCTTTGTCGTTTTCCGCGCATGGTGGAGTACCTCCGAGAGGTCTCTGCCTCTCGCCTCGTCGTCCTCACCGTGCTTCTGGTACAGGTCGATGACCTCTTCCGGCATGAAGTTGGCGAGCGCAGAGATCACACCCTGCGCCCCCGTATCGAGCCTCCGCCACAGGTCGTCTTCCGTCCCGAGGAGCACGCCCTGTCCGCCTTCGAGAACTGCCTCGGCGTAGCCCTCCTCCCCGCCGGAGTCCTTGACGCCCCAGACGGGGAGTTCTCTCACTACTTCCACGGGAACGGGGACAGCGTACTTCGGGATGTGGTAGACGATGGCGGCGTGGCTCGTCGCGGCGAGCGCGGCCTCGTAGAAACTCATCATCCCTGCGGGTTCGACGGGCTTGAAGTAGTAGGGAGGCAGGATCAGGACGGCGGTAGCCGGGTAGTCCTCGATCGCGCGCAGCATTTGAAGCGTCTCGGGCAGGTTGTTTTGCATGACGGCCGGGATCACCTGAACGGGCAACCCCCTTTCGAACAGCGCTTCGAGGACCCGCAGTTTCTCGCCTAGCGTGACCGAAGGCCCCTCTCCGTTGGTGCCGAAGGGCACGATGCCTTGTACGCCCTTCTCGGCCAGCCACGAGACGTGTTCAAGGTAAGCCTCGTCATCCACCGCGAATGAGCCATCGTCCACAAACGGCGTCACGTTCGCGACGTACACGCCCTCTATCTCTCGCAAGTTCAAACCTCCCGCAGGGTCTTCTGTGTCGCCTACCTCCCCAGGGACTCTTCGCCTTCGAGGAAAGCCCTTAGCTCGTTCCTGTCGGGCAGGCCTTCGTAATCTCCAAGCGTCGCGACGCTCATGGCGCCCATGGCGTTGGCCACACGCAGGCGCTCATCTGCCGGCAAGTCCCACGCGTGGCCCGCCAGGTAACCAGCGTCGAAGGCGTCGCCCGCCCCCACAGGGTCTACTTCAGCCACATCGAAGGGTGGGTGTTCGAGGATCTCACCCTCCACCAGCGCCAGACTTCCCGCCCCGCCCTTCTTGAGCACCACCTCTTCGGGTCCTTTGCGCGCGAGCTCCCACATGAGGGCCTCATCTTCGCGTCCCCAGAGCGCCCTCGCCTCCTCATCCCCGACAAAGAGCAGGTCCAGGTGGGGTAGGATCTCTCCGACGAAACCTCGTGCCTCATCGCTACCCCACAGCTTGGAGCGATAGTTGACGTCGAAGCTGACGCGCACATCGGTCTCCCTCGCGGCCCACAGTACGAAAGCGCGGCAATCTTCAGAGAGTGCTGGCGTAATGCCGGTGAGGTGCAGGAACTTCACGCCAGAAAGGTGATCAAGATCGAAGGCCTCGGGCGACATCGTGGAGGCTGCCGATCCTTGCCTATAGTAGTAGACCCGGGTCTGCGTGCCGACCTGTTCGCGCAGGTAGAGTCCTGTCGGGCGGCCTTTCACCCTGATGACCTGCGAAGTGTCGACGCCTTCGGCGCGGACGCGGTCGAGCACGAGCTGGCCGGGTTCGTCGTCGCCGAGGTGGCTGATCCAACCCGCAGAGAGACCGAGGCGGGAGAGCGCTATGGCGAGGTTCGACTCGGCGCCCCCGATCTTGAGCTCCAAACTCGTGGCGTGGCGCAGGCGTCCCGGACGCGGCGGAACGCCGAGCACCATCGTCTCGCCGGCGGTTACCACATCGAGTTTCTCTGCCAACTCAGTCCTTTCAGGCGCCTAGGCCGGCTCTCGCGGACCCAGAAGGCCAAGGTGTGCCCTGACGCCGGCTCCGAGTTCGATCATCGCCTCGGGGTATGGACCGAGATCCGCGTCCGCGCGTTTGGTGAGCTCCCAGAGGTCGGTGGTCCCGTTGGTGAGCCCTTCGTTTACCGCGCGATGGACCTGCATCGTGAAATCGAGGGAGCGATCGAGAAATCCGAGGGCCTCTCCGCCCTGCATGAGCGGGTAGTGGGCTGTCAGGAGATGACCCGGACGCATGGAGTGGAGCCTCCTGATGGTGTTCGGGTATCCCACGGCGTCGAAGTAGCGGGGTGGGATCAGACGGTTCCCCGCGCGATCGTAGATCCCCGTCTCCAGCGCCGCGTCTATGATGATCGCAGCGTCGTTTTTCTGGTCCCAGATACCAAGGTGGCCAGGCGTGTGACCGGGGAGGTGAAGGATCTCGACGCGCCAATCGGGCCCGAGCCTCAGGGTCTCTCCGCCGCGCAAGCCCAGGTCTACCGGGGCGTCGCCGCCGAGTTCGGCGCGGATCCAGGCCTTCGACTCCTCGTCGGGGCCGAAGCCGAAGGGCTCCGACCAGAGGTAGATCCCCGCCATGATCCGCTCCGTGCTCTCTACAAAAGCCCTGTCGGCCTCGCCACACGAGAACCGCAGGGCCGGGTTCATCTCCTTCAGAGCACGGTTGCCGCCGCAGTGGTCCACGTCGGCGTGGCTGATGATAACGTCGTCCACGTCTTCGACCTTGAGCCCGATCTCCTCCAAATAAGGAACTACGACCTCCTCGGGCGTACCGGCGAGGCCGGTGTCGACGAGAACGGTTCTCTCCTCCCCGAGGAGCAGATACTGGCACATGAACCGCTCCCCGAGATCCGACTCGATGCGGTGTATCCCTGGCAGTATCTCCATCCCCATCCTCCTGGAAGCCGCTGGTGGCAACACATTACCACCACCCATGCCCCGCGCAAAGACACCAGGGTCTCGGAACCAGAGTAAAACCCGTCCGCCTACGCTCCCGCGTCTTTGGTTCCTTCCAGCCCAGGTACGAGTACTACCTTGCCCGACGCTCTACCCGAAGCGAGGAGACCCAGCGCCTCGTCAGCCCGGTCGAGGTCTAACCGTCCCGCGACCTGAGCGTCGATCTTACCCTCCGAGAGCAGTGAGAAGACGGTTGCAAGGTCCTGTTGAAAGTGCTTCGGCCAACGCTTTACGTAGTAGAACGTAGCCTGTCTGCCGTTGGGTAAAGTATTCCAGAGCGCGATCCGCGCGAAGACCGGCAGATAAGGACGCAATCGGTGGCCCGTGCTCCCGAGCGTCGAGGCGGACCCGTATGAAACCAGCGTCCCACCCCGCCCCAGCATCCTCCACGAGTCCACCAACCCGGGTCCGCCCACATGGTCGAACACCGCGTCGACCCCGCGGGGGGAGATCTCACGCACCCTCTGGAGTACGTTCTCATTCTTGTAGTCGACGGGGATGGCCCCGAGCGCGCGTACCCCCTCGTGCTTGGAGGCTGAAGCGGTCCCGATCACATCAGCCCCCGCGAGCCGCGCGAGCTGCACGAGCAGCGTCCCTACACCACCTGAAGCCCCGTGTACCACCACCGTCTGCCCGGACCTCACCCCACCAGCACGGTGGAGCATCTGCCAGGCGGTAACCCCGTTGGTGACGACCGCCACCGCGTCCGCCGGCGCCAGCCCGTCGGGCACAACCACGAGCTCTGCCGCGTCGAGCGCTACGCGGTCCGCCCACGCCCCCGTCTCCGTGAGCGCGGCCACCCGCCGCCCCAACAACCTCCCATCGACGCCCTCGCCAACCTCTTCGACCTCACCAACAAGGTCGTAGCCAGACACGAAGGGAAACCTCGGCTGGTTGAAATAGCGTCCCTTGAGCATCTGCACCTCGGCGAAAGAGACGCCCGCCGCCTCTACGCGCACAATGGCCTCTCCCGACAGCGCGCCACGCGTGGCCCCACGCCGCTCTACCTTCAGTACCCCGGGTCCACCCTCGTGCGGCATCACTACCTCGGTGCACGCCACAGCTCCACTACCATCGCTTCTCGTCATCATGAGCTCTCCTCTCTTCGGCCCTATGTCCAACCCCTGCCAAGCGCTTACTCGTAAAGACGACCTCCTGTTTGTAACGTTGCTAGAAAATCTATCTAAGATAAGTAAACGTCAAGAAAAGTTTCAGTTACGTCTCCGAACCGGCTTGCCAGGCTGTGAGGTAATCGCGGGCGGCCTGTCTGGCGAGGCTTCTGGCCTGGTTCTGGCCGCCTGGGATACGTCCCACCATCATGAGGGCTGCGAGCCCGTGCACGGTACTCCATAGCAGCATCACTTTGCCATCGATATCTTCGGTTTCCCCACCTCTATTTTGCAGGATCTCGATGAGAACCTCTCCGACCACGGCGGCGATCTTCTCGCCCTCGTTCCGGGTTTCGGCGGCGGAGAAGGGAGCCCCTCCCAACCCGTACATGACCTGGTAGAGGTCGGGAGACCGGAAAGCGAAGTCCATCCAGGCGTCCGCTATCCCGAGCATGGCTTCTTCGAGGGTATTCGCCTTCTTGCGGGCCGACTCCACCGCCCCGAGCTGCTCGGCGTAGCCCTGGTGCATGAGCTCGAGTAGGATCTCGTCCTTGGACTCGAAATGCTCGTAGATCACCGGCGGGCTGTATTCGATGCGCGAGGCGATCTTGCGTATCGTTACCGACCGCCATCCTTCGTCCGAGGCGATCTCTCGCGCCGCAGAGAGGATCCCCCCCTCACCTCCCGTCGCTGCCTCTCCTTGCGCTCTTTAATGCCCAAATCTCTGCCCTTCTCGATCTATGATCTAAATTCTAACTTAGTTAACATTTGCTGTCAAGGCGTGTTTTCGCGGTTGGCGAATCGTTAGAGGCCTCGCGCGGCGGGGCCGGGATCATGGTAGGTTGTACCCGTCGAGGAAGGAGGCTCGGATCATGTATCTCTCGCGTCACGGGGCGTCTGGAGGCCCGCGTTGGGCGTTGGACGGACGCTATCTGCCGCAGGATTTCGTCCTGGATCTGCTACTCGGGGTCCCGGCTGCGGACGTTCGAGAGCTACTCGAAGGGCAGGCTCTCGAGGAGGCGGCTGATGATTCTATCTTGCCTCCTGTGGAGCCTGGGCAGGAGATCTGGGCTAGCGGGGTGACCTACTTGCAGAGCAGGGACGCCCGCGAGATGGAATCGGCCGACGCCGACGCCTACGAGAGGGTCTATGTCGCCGAGAGGCCCGAGCTCTTCTTCAAGGCCCCAGGCTGGCGGGTCGTGGGACACGAAGACTCGGTACGCGTCCGCGAGGACAGCCATTGGAACGTACCCGAGCCCGAGCTCACGGTGGTCGTCAACAGCAGGATGGAGGTCATCGGCTACACCGCAGGCAACGACGTCTCCTCTCGCGACATAGAGGGTGAGAACCCGTTGTATCTTCCGCAGGCCAAGGTCTACGATCGTTCCTGCTCCCTCGGGCCGGGCATCGTACTCTGCGGCCCTGACTCGATGCGGGAGCTTAGCATTGCCATGAGCATCCGACGCGGCGGCGAAACCGTCTTCGAAGGCGAGGTCGATACCTCGCAGATGAAGCGTTCTCCCGAGGAGCTTGCAGAGTATCTCGGAAGGGAGCTCACCTTTCCTAGAGGAGCCTTCCTGATGACGGGGACGGGGATAGTTCCTGGGGACGATTTCACGCTGACGGTGGGAGACGTAGTCGGGATCTCGGTCGGGGAGCTAGCTCTCGAGAACGAGGTGGCGCGCTAGCGTGGCCATAGAATAGATAAAGATCGGGTAGAGTGAGGGCAAGCGTTTATTCTAGGAGGAAGATCTTGATCGAATCGCAGATAGAATCCCAGAACTTCATCGGCGGCGAGTGGGTCCCCGCTGACTCCGGCGAGACCTCGGAGATTGTCAACCCCTCGAACCCTTCCGAGATCCTAGGGACCACCCCGAAGTCTGACAAGGCCGAGACGGAGCGCGCCATAGAGGCCGCATCCGAGGCCCTGCTAGATTGGAAGACCACGCTGCCTGCCGCCCGGGGTGCCGTCCTGATGGAGGCCGCCAACATCCTGGAGTCGCGCGAGGACGAGCTGGCGCGGCTCATGGCGTTGGAGGCCGGCAAGCCGATGAAGGAGTCCCGCATGGAGGTGGGCCGCGCGGCGAGCATCTTCCGCTACTACGGCTCCGAGGGCTGGCGCATGAACGGCATTAACCCGCCCTCGGCGCGGCCCGGCGTGACCCACAACTCTATCAGGGAGCCCTTGGGGGTCGTAGGCCTCATAACGCCGTGGAACTTCCCGCTCGCGATACCTGCCTGGAAGATGGCGCCGGCCCTGATCTGCGGCAACACCATCGTCATCAAACCGGCGGGTAACGCCTCCCTGAACGCCGCCGCCCTCGTGCGCATCCTGACCGAGGCCGGCCTGCCCGACGGGGTCGTGAACATGGTGACCGGACCGGGCGGGGCCGTCGGAGACGCCCTCGTAACCGACCCGCGGGTAAAGGGCCTCTCTTTCACTGGCTCGACGAGCGTGGGCTTGGGCATCCAGGGCCGGGCGGTAGGCAAGAAGGTCCAGCTCGAGATGGGCGGCAAGAACCCGTTTGTCGTTATGGAGGACGCAGATCTCTCCGACGCCGCGGCCAAGGTCTCCTTCGGGGCCTTCGGCTTCGCCGGGGAGAAGTGCACAGCCTCGAGCCGGGCCATCGTCGTCGAGGATGTCTACGACGAGTTCATCGAGGAGCTCAAGAGCGCGACAGAGGCAATGAAGGTCGGAGACCCGCTCGAAGATGACACCGACGTAGGACCCGTCGTCAACAAAGACCAGTACGACAGCATACTCGAAGCGCTGGAGACCGCGAAGAGTGAGGGACGCGTGGTCCTCGAAGGCGGCGCCACGGGATCTGAGGACGAGGGCTACTACATCGCCCCTGCCATCGTCGCCGACGTGGATAACAAGTCCGAGACGGCGCAGGAGGAGATCTTCGGCCCCGTCCTCGCCGTCATAAGGGCTCGCGACTTCGACGACGCCGTCGAGATCGCCAACGACACCCGTTACGGCCTGACCGCGGGTATAGCGACAAAGTCCCTGCGCTACGCCCACGAGTTCATGCAGCGCTCGGAGACCGGCCTCGTCAACGTCAACCTGCCGACGGCCGGCCTGGAGTTCCAGGTGCCCTTCGGGGGCAACAAAGAGTCGGGCGTCGGTGGCAGGGAGCAGGGTCCAGCGGCCCTGGACTTCTACTCGGCCTGGAAGACCCTCTCCATCATGCCGCTGTAGGTAGCATGTTGGCCACCGGGTTCACCCACGTCAGCATCGGCGCCGCCGACCTGGAGGAGTCGGTCCGCTTCTACCGAGACTTCTTCGGGATGGAGGAAGTGCCATCCCCAGACTTCTCCGGGCCGGTGCGCTGGCTGCGGGTAGGGGATCTTCAACTCCACCTCTTTCTGGACGAAGAACCGGCCCCACCCCGCCACCACTTCGCCCTCGACGTGGACGACTTCGAGGCTGCGTTCAAGAAGGCCGAAGAGTTTGGCGTGAGGGATGGCGGACGTTACTCGAGCGTCAGGGAATTACCGGACGGTGCTGTGCAGATGTATCTGCGCGACCCGTCTGGCAACCTCGTCGAGGTCAACTGGCCCGACGTGACGACGCTCGACCGTGAACTCATACCTGAGATACAGAAGATCGGTGGCGACAAGGACGCCGTCCTCTACCTAAGGCGCTAGCCTGGAGCACCGGGCGGGAAGGAGACATCCATGACACAGGAGCAGACGGAGCGGGTCATCGCGGATCTTGGTCTACCGGACCAGGCGATACACAGCGACGAGTTACCGTGGGTGCCTCAGGGAGATAGGGTCTGGTTCAAGCCCTTGAGGTTCGACCTCGCGACGGGGCGTTGGATCAACATCCTCAAAATCCAGGGCTCGGGCAGGGTCAACCGCCACCGCCACACCGGCGGGCAGGTCATGGGCTTCTGCCTGCAGGGCTCCTGGCGCTACCTGGAGCGCGACTGGGTCGCCACGCCTGGCACGCTCGTCTACGAGCCACCGGGCGACATCCACACGCTCGTCGTGGACGAAGGCGTCGAGGAGATGCAGACCCTCTTCATCCTCGAAGGCACGGTCCAGTACATCGACGATAACGACAATCTGATCTACCAGGACGACGTATTCTCGAAGCTGGAACGCTACCTCAAGTACTGCGAAGAACAAAGCCTAGAGCCCCAGGACCTCCGCTACTAATGGGCATCCTCGACGATTTCAGGCTCGATGGCAAGGTCGCGCTGGTAACCGGTGCAGCCCGTGGCCTCGGGCAGGGCATCGCCACGGGCCTCGCCGAAGCCGGCGCAGACATCGTGGCTCTGGACGTTGCATCCGTGGACGAGACCGGGGAACTCGTCAGGAACGAGGGCCGCGAGTTCCACGCGATGAACGTAGATTTACTGCAGACCAACGCGAAGCAGGCTTCTGATGTCGTGGAGGAATGTGTTAGCTCGCTCGGGCGCCTCGACATCCTGGTCAACAACGCCGGCATAATCCGCCGCGCCCCGGCACTGGAGTTTGGTGAAGAAGACTGGGAAGCCGTCATAAAGATCAACCTAAGCGCCGCATTCTACCTATCTCAGGCCGTCGCCAGGCACTTCGTCGAGGAGGACCAGGGAGGCAAGATCATCAACACTGCCTCGGTCCTCTCCTACGAGGGCGGCATAACCGTACCGTCATATTCAGCTTCGAAGGCTGGCATCGCCAACCTGACCCGCGCCCTGGCCAACGAGTGGGCGCCTCTAGGCATCAACGTCAACGCCATCGCCCCGAGCTACTTCACAACCGAGCTGACGGGTGCACTGCGCGAGGACGCAGAGAGGTCAGAAGCCTTGCTTGTCCGCCTCCCCGCGGGACGTTTCGGCGAGCCCAAGGACCTCAGAGGCGCGGTGGTCCTGTTATCTTCCGCGGCGGGAGATTACATCCACGGCGCGGTCCTGCCCGTGGACGGCGGCTGGCTGGGACGCTAGCTACTACATCGAAACGCCCAGCAGACCGCGGGTGAACTGGAAGTCTGTGTTGCCGGCCTCGAACAGCTTGGGCACGTACTCGCGCGAGGCTGCGGCAGCGACAGCCTCAAGCATCTGCTCGGTCCACTTTGATGCATCACCCTGCAGAAGTAAGTCCAGGTCTTCGGCGTGCTTCTCAAGCGTCTCGGGGTCAGAAGAAGCCTGGAGGAGTGGGATCATACGGTGCGCCTGCAACGGTTGGCCAGCGACATGCGCCAGCATGACCTCGACGCCCGTCGCCCCGAGCCCGGTCGCGGTCTCTACCCAGTGGTCCGTCGGCGCCTCCATGACGTGAAGTCCCGGCTTCTTCAACGCTTGCCCGTAAGCCACGGTATTCTCGACGGAACGGTCACCCAGAACGGCTTCGAGGTAGCCTGGCGACGAGAGAATTCTAGCCCTCTGCGGGACGACCACGGTGCCGCCCGAGTTCACGACGGCGAGCGTTATCTCCGCCAGGCTGAAGGAAACCTCCTCCGGAACAGGGCCGGCACCATACAGACCCAGTCGCAGGGCTTCTGGGCCCGCGTCCTCGTACTCCAGTTCTTCTGCTTTTTCGAGCGTCTTCGCGAACCAGCCTTCGACCTTCGCGACCACGCTGTCTATGCCACCGTCGAGCTGCACGCTTGCCCATCCGAAACGGCCAGGATCGAGGCCTGCCTCTTCGAGGCGGTTGTGGAAGTAGTCGTTGTGGGTCTTCTCGCAGCCGTGCTCGAGGAGCAAGCCGAACCTCACCGTCGGGCTGGCGAGGTGGCCAAGAACGGTGCGGGAGTAGATGGTCTCGGCCGAGCCGGCGGAGACGCCGCAGCCCTCGGTGTGGGGAAGGGCGACGAAGCGGGTTACTTTGCCCTGGGTGGCGTCGCGTTCGTTCAGGCGGTCCGCTATGCGGCGTGAGATCTGGCCCGAGCAAAGGCTCGTCGGCATGATGAGCCCGACCTGATCCAGGACCGGTCCCCGCCGACTATTGATGGCATCGAAGGAGAACTCGAAGTCTGGAGAACCCGACTTTGCGGGCAACGGCTCGCCGTCCGGCTCAGGAGTGTTCTCGATGTCCTCCAGGTTCTCTTTGCCCGTCTGCTTCCAATCGCGCCAGATGGAGACCTGGGCGTGGCCGGCGCGCTCCCCGACCGTCTTCGCTCCCGAGGCGGCCCTGAGAGTCCGTTCGAAGGTCTCGTGGCCCAGATCCTCCATCGGGGTGCCATCGAGGTAGGCTCCGGCGTTCACGTCCATGTCTTTCGAGAGGAGCTCGTAACGGCCGGTGGTGGTGACGAACTTTATGGTCGGGACGAAGGGGAAGTTGGTGATGGATCCGTTGCCCGTGGTGAAGAAGATCATGTTCGCGCCAGAGGCGACCTGCCCGGCCACGCTCTCCAGGTCGTTGCCGGGGCTGTCCATGAAGTAGAAACCTGGCTCGGCCATCCTCTGGGCGTAGTCGATGACGTGGTCGATCCTTACGTCGGGATGTTTTTTCATCGCGGCGCCGATTGACTTGATGGAGATGTTGTAGAGCCCGCGGTAGTTGTTGCCCCCGGAAGGGTTGTCCTCGGCAGTGTGGCCGTGCCAGGAGACGCGTTCCTTGAATCGCTCGACCGCCGAGAGAAAGCGCCGCGCTGTCTCGAGATCCCTCACGTTCTTCAGGACGTAGCGCTCGGCCCCTATCAACTCGTCCGTCTCGGCTAAATTGGAGATGCCGCCGTTCCTGACGACCTCTCTAGTCACCCACGCCACCAGCGGGTTCGCAGAGACCCCGGAGAAGGCGTCCGACCCACCGCACTGCAGCCCGATCTTTAGCTCAGATGCCGGCTCCTCGGTGCGCCGCGCCGCGTCGACCTCCTCCAGCCACCCGCGCACGACCGACTTGGCGCGTTCGAGGTCCTCCCTGAAACTACCCTGCAGGCTCATGAACTCGTGCGGTACATCGTCTACCGGATAATCGTGCTCCCCCAGGTAGTCTCGAAGCATACGGTTCGTCACGGCATCACTCCCGCCCTGGTCGAGGACGAGCACGGCCCCCACGTTCGGGTTGACCATGAAGCCGCTGAGGGTTCTTAGTAGCAGGTCCAGGTTGTTCGGCGTGCTCTCCTCCCCGCCCTCAGTGTGGGCGACGCAGACTATGCCGTCAACGTTCTCGTAGGCGTCCGCCACACCACCCATCTCCAGCTCCAGCGCCCTGACAAACCCGGTTAGCCTCGAGGTCACGCCCATCACGACCACATAGTTGCGTGTCCCGACACCCCTACCCGACCCTCGACTGTAGCCCATGAAGGTGCGCGGCTCGCCGTGCAAAGTGACCTGCTCGCCGGGACTGAAGTTTTCTTCGTCGAGGATGTAGGGCACGAGCTCGGCGTCGCTGAAGTTCGGTTCTTCAGGCAGGCTCAGGCCGGCCAGATCGTGTCCTCCGGGGACGCTTCCCCCGCCCTGGTCCGAGGTCCCTTCGGGGTCTTCGTCGCGTCGTGGTTTCGCCCTGAATCGCTCGCGCAGAACGCGCAGGATCTTCTCGTTGCACGCGTAGTCCCCGGGGGCGATGTCCCTTACCGCACGGCCGAAGCGGAGGCCCCAGGAGAGCAGGTCCTCCCCTTCTGCTACGGGCTCGACGGCGAAGCGATGGCCCTCGAGCACGGTATGCCCGACCGTAAACTCCGAGCCTTCGTAAGAGACACGCATCCCGGCCTCGAGCCGGCGCGTCGCCATGGCCGCGTTGTCGCCCGGCGCAGGGAGGCGTCCGACTTCCCCGAAATCCCATGTTCGTTCTTTCACGGCGGCATCTCCCCCATTCGGTCTGGCATACGTTCTCCGACGAGTGTATCGCAGCGCATCCTACTGCTCGGGATGGTGATTTGCCGGACGCGTACCCGGAGGTGTGGGAGGTCCGATGGAGCGGCGGGCGAGACGCCGATTGTAGACTCTGGTCATGTTCTCGGCCCACTCGCGGGCAGGGAAGCCTCCATCTTTCTCGAAGCGCACCAGCCAGTCCTCCGGGTCGGCCTCTCTTACGACGAGGAAAGCGTCTCCTTCCTCGCGGACGGCGAGCCTGCCTTCTACCTGGAGGGCTTGCTCGTCCATTACGCCACTACCTCGCCGTGCTCGACCAACCATTCCAGCGACTCCCGCACGGCCTGAAGTGAGGTGTGGCGAGGCCGATAGCCGAGCAGGCGCTCGGCTTTGGCGATACTGCAGTTGGGGCTGTGGGCTATATGGTCCCAGGTCCCTTCGGCTTCTTCCTCGGACACGCCCTCACGCCACTCCTCCCAGGAGGTGAAGCTCAGGCGTGCCGACGTCCCGAACCAACCGGCCACCGCCTCGGCGTAGCCGCGCAGGGTCAGCGCGGCTGGAGAGACGGTGTGGAAGCTCTCACCTACCGCCACGCTCCAGTTATGTAGCGCCAGCACGAACGCCTGGGCCACGTCGTCGGCGTGCACGTGGTGCACCGTCTCCATACCGAGGTTGGGGATGGCCAGTTCCTCCCCCCGGGCAAGTCGTTCGAAGACCCTGGGGCCGAAATTCCCGGCGGGGTTCACGGGCGCCCAACCAGGTCCCACTATGTGCCCGGGATGCAGGATCGTCGCGGGAAAGCCGTTCAGACGGGCTTCTTCCCAAAGATAAGCTTCGGTCCTGGCTTTCTGGATACCGTACTCCCCGAAAGGCCGGCGTGCCTGGTCTTCGGTGGTCGGCACCTGGGTGCTGTGGCCGTGAACCCAGATGGTCCCACAGTGCAGAAAGTGCTGGATGCGTCCACGAAGCGATTCGACCAGGTGGCTGGCGCTCTCCGGGGTGAAGCAGATCATATCTACCACGACATCGGGTTCCAGCGCGAGTATCCGCTCCCCGAAAGTGCCTTCGGCCTCCTCTGCCTCGCGATCAAGCACGACCTGCTCGACCGCCTCCCAGGCTGGATGTACCTGGTAAGGCTCTCTCTGACCGCGGCTGATGGAGACTACCTCGTGTCCCGCTTCGACCAGCCGGGGCACGAGGAAGGTGCCAACGTGTCCACTACCCCCGATCACCACGACGCGCATCAGCTACCTCCTCAAGTGTTCCGGGAACCGACGCCAGCCGGCTAGAGCCTGACCTTCACGTTATCCCCGTCCAGGAATACTTCGTAGGAGCGAAGGGTGATGTTCGGATAGGCAAGACATCTTCCCGTCGGCACGTGGTATTCGAGGCCGTGCCAGGGGCAAGCCACGATCTCACCTTCGTTCACCCACTCGAACTTCCAGTCGTTCCCGCCCTTCGCGATGAGGGTACCTAAAGCCGGCTTGCCCTCGCATAGCGGTCCCGTCTGGTGCGGGCAGATGTTCGGTAGACCGTACAGCTTGCCACCAATGTTGAAGACCCCGATCTTACGCCTCCCGACCTGTACGACCCTGTGAGTACCAACCGGAAAATCCGAGAGGTTGCCGACGAGGTGCTCCTCGCGCCGATAACTCATCGCAACTTGAGGCGCCTGCCGCCCGAGTCTATGTTGAAGAGCCTAAGAGCGTTCTCACCGAATACCTTGCGCCTTACTTTGTTAGTGAAGGGGATCTGGTGGATTTTCGAGGGGTGATCGAAATCGTGGTGCGGCCAGTCTGAGGCGAAGATGGTGTTGTCCTCCCCATCGTAGAGGTTCATCATCGTCACGAGGTCGGAGAGGTTCTCGGGCTCCTCGACGGGCTGGGTGGCGAAGTACATCTTCTTCAGGTAGGTGCTCGGTTTGTCTTCGAGGAAAGGAACCTCGCGGCGACGCTCGATGTATTCTTTGTCCATCTTGTGCATCAGGAACGGAACCCAGGAGATACCCGCCTCGGTTACGGCGACGCGGAGGTCGGGATACCTTACCGGCACGCCGGTGGTGATCATATGCACTATATTCGCCATCATCGAGAACGTGTGGCTGCAGATGTGCCGCCCGAACTCCGTCTCGAAGCCCTGGGTGTTGAAGGGAAAGACGGGATGGATGACGGTAACGCTGTGCATGAGCACCGGCAGGTCCGCCTCCTGGGCGGCCTCGTAGATAGGGTCGTACTGCCTGTGGCCCCAGAGCCGCTCTAGGCCGGCGCAGGGCAGGAACACCCCGACCATGCCAGGCTCTCCGGCGTACTTCTCTATCTCCCTGGCCGCGTCCTCGGGGTCCTGCGGGCAGGCGAGGATGCAGCCGAGCAGGCCGTTTTCGGGCGAGCACCACTCTTCGAGGAGCCAGGAGTTGTAGGCGCGGGCAAGGGCCGAGGCGTAATCCGCCTGCGAGATCACCGGTATCTTCAGGAGGTGATCGGGGAAGAGGACACCGATGTCGACGTGTATCCCGTCCAGTTCCTCGCGCATCTGGGCGGCTGTGTGGACCATGCGCGTGCCCTCTTGCCCCGAAGGGAACTTCGCTTCGTAGACGGTAGTGCCAGGCGAGAAGCCGGGGATGTCCAGGTAGAACTCCTTTACGTCCTTGATCGTCTCGAGTGCTTTTCTCCAGGGCATCTCGCAGTAGGGCATGAGCGCCCCGGGCGACTCGTGGACGTGAACGTCGCAGTCAACGACGAGGATGTCCTCGAGCCTCTCTTTACGTTCCTTCTGACTCGTTGCGGTGTCGGCCATGGTTTGTTCCTCTCTAGCGCATCATCCAGCCGCCGTCGATACCGATGGTCTGGCCCGTAATGAAAGATGACGCGTCTGAGGCGAGGAACGCGACGAGGTTGCCGATGTCTTCGGGCGTACCGCGACGCTTGATGCTCTGCTGTTCGAGCACCCAGCGGTTGTAGCCTTCCTGGTCTGGGTGGATCTTCTCCGCGTCCGTTGGAAAGGCGCCTGGCGCTATGGCGTTGACGTTAATGTTGTCGGGGCCGACCTCGCGGGCGAGCGTTCGCGTAAAACCAACGATACCTCCCTTCGAGGCGACGTAATCCAGCAGGAGCGTCCACCCGATAAAGAAGGTGATCGAGGCCACGTTCACGATGTTGCCCTTTCCTCGCTCCTTCATGTAGGGGTAGACAGCCCGCGCGCACAGGAAGTAGCCTTTAAGGTTCACAGCCATCACCCTGTCCCACTCTTCCTCTTCGATCTCCGTCCACGCACGCCGCGGATACACGGCGGCGTTGTTGACGAGGATGTCGACCCCGCCGAGTTCGCGTGCGGCCTCGGCGACCGTCTTCTCGACCGAACTCTTGTCCGAGACGTCCGCCTCCAAGGCGATGGCACGGGCCCCGCTCGCCTCGACCTGCCCGGCGACCCTCTCCGCCTTCTCCTTTGATACGTCTACCGCGGCTATCGACGCGCCGTCTGCGGCGAGCCTGGCGCAGATACCTTCGGCGAGGCCACCACCCCCGCCCGTCACCAGAGCTACCCGACCCTCCAGAGGACCTGCCACCGGCACCAACCTCCTAGATCCCGCCTCGACCAACCCGAACTCACACCCGATAACGATGATATACGCCCCGCGGAACCGCAACAAGAAAACCGGAACCCCGTCGGGTTCCGGCGATTCGAGAGTAAAGGGCTTTGGGCCGGGTTCAGCCCCTAAAGAGCCGTCGCACGATCAGGGAGGCGAGGATGGTCGAGGTGGCCGTCGTCGCCCCTTTCAAGACAGCCTCGATTACATCGTCCTTCATCCCTGGCTCATCCGGAATCTCTACAAGCCTGTCGACGACGTACTGGCTGATCAGGTACGCTATTCCCGCGGCCAAAATGGTTGCGAACCGCTCCTGCATCGCGTCGTTCATGCGCCCTCTTTCTGTCTACTCCATTGTGCTCGCATGGTTACCCGCGCAGGGCAGCGCGAAAACCCCCACGGCCTCGTCGCCGTGAACCTCACCCGTCTACGGCCAGAATGACGCCCGACCGTGTTCCGACCGTCCATCGCGGTGCAGAACGCGCCCTTCTCTTCACCAACGGCAGACGCCGAGAGACCGGCGATGAGCCTGGAACTGCCGGGTAGCGTTCGCGTCGCGATCCCTGCGCTCCTACACGGTCCGATCATCCGTCCGCGCAGGCCTCACGAATTTTCGTCTCCCAGGATGCCGGCGTGAAGGGACTGCGTTTCGGACGAGGGCGATGTGCCGTATTCCTGTTCGAGGATCCTTTCGCACATCCTGTACTGGTGCAGCGCCCTACCGCGCAGGCCGAGTCGGGCGTAACACCGCATCAATAGGCGGTAGCTGTCCTCGTGACAACGATCCTTTTCGAGGATCCTGTAACAACCCCTGATACTCTCCTGGTATTGTCCGGTCTCCATGTAGTGGACGGCGAGACGGCCCAGCATGTCCATGTAGGCGTTGGACAGGCGCTCGCGTTCGACCATCGTCCAGTCGTCGTAGAGGTCTTCGATCAGGTAGTCTCCCCGGTACAGTTGGATCGCCCTCTCGTACTCGCCGGCCGCCTCGGGCATGCTGCCATTCTTATCCAGGCGTCGTCCCTCTTCGTAGCGCTCGCCGAACTCATCTACATCGGTCCACACCCGGACACTCGGAGCCAGACGATAGTACCCATCCTCGAGCGAGACGTAGTTTGTAGATAGAGAGGCGGAGCAGCCGCCGAGGAGTTTGCGCAGGCCGTGGATGGCCGAGTTTAGCGACCACCGGGCTTTCTTGAGGTTGGACTCAGGCCACAACCAGCCCATCAGATGGTCCTGCGAGACCGGCCGCTTCCGGTTGGCGAGCAAGTATTTCAGGATGGTCAGCGCTTTTCCGTTGCGCCCCAGTTGCATGGTTTTGCCGTCACACAACATCTCGAACCGGCCGAAAAAGAACACCTGCATAGAAGGCGCGCGGACTGGCGCGGGCGGCTCCGAATGGAGAGCGTGGGGCTCTCCCCTGACGGTCTCCTCGACCATCCGCCGCACGGCATCCGGGGCGGCACCTCGGGCTGAAAAGGCGCCGACCATGGACCCGTCGAGCCGGCGCAAAACCAGTACGTCTGGATCCCTCTCAAGATAGTAACCGGTCGGCAGATCCAACGATAATCCTTGCATGTTTATCTCCAGATCGCTGCTCCTCGGCCGGAAGGCCTCGGTTCGTGTTCCCCAACCCTGCTAGTGTCGGTAAGTGCGGACCGTCTGTGGGCCAACCATTGCGGCTCCTTTCCCTGGGGACGAAGCGTCAGGGGCGCATCCTCCCAAAACCACATTGCGGGTTCAGCATATTACGGAGATGGGGTGTCACGTATCACCCAAATGAGTGATTCTTGATCATTTTGGAGAATTACCCGGGCGCGTCGTTAGCCGGCGGAACCCGCCCTGCGCTCTCCGGGTGCGTATATGATTTCCAAGAGGACGCCCACGACCGAGGGATCGAACTGGGATCCGGAGTTTTCTTCGATCTCTTTGAGCGCGGCTTCCTGTGAGACACCATAACCGTAGGGCCTGGCGCGTATCATGGAGTCGAACGCGTCCGCAACCGAGACTATCCGCGCTATGAGAGGGATATCCTCCCCCTTCAACCCTTCGGGGTATCCCTTGCCGTCGAAGCGCTCGTGATGGTGTTTGACGACCGGCAAGGCCAGCGTCATCTCTTTCGCGGGGGCAAGGATCCCGACGCCAAGCATAGGGTGTCGCTTTATCTCAGCGTACTCCTCTTCTGTCAGGCGGACGGTTTTTTGCAGGATGCGGTCCGGTATACCTATCTTGCCCACGTCGTGCAGCAGGGCCCCGGTGGCCAGGGCTTCTATCTGTTCTTCAGGCAGGGGTATCCCGCGGCCGATGCGCAGGGCGAGATCTGACACGGCCCTCAAATGCTCCTTGATGTAAGGGTCTTTCGCCTCCATCGCTTCCACAAGCATCCCGGCTATACCGGGGATCCATTCCTCGCCCTCGAAGGTTTCGAGGTCTCGCACACCGACGGGTAGCCCGGAGATACCCTCAGGATGTTCCATGGCTCTCTCGAGGGCAAGCAGGACTGCGGCGAGGACCGGACCCTCCTCCCCCGTTTCGGCGAAAGTCCAGCCCACGGCGGCAGACGCTGGCAGACCGCCGGTCTCCTCGGAGGCGTGTTGCTGGAGCGCGAGGGCCGCCCTGCGGGCCCTGCTCTCGCCCGAGCCGCTAAGGACGACGACGATCTCTTCTTCCCCGTAGCGGAACGCGCGCTGCCTACTATCACTGAGCCTTCGACCGATCCTTCTAAGAAGAACGCCGCTGTCGGCCGGAGCGTGGCCACGCATGCCGGTCGGGCGCATCGCCAGAACCGTTAGCGACCTACCGTAGGAGAGCTCCTGACGTAGAACGCGGTGGAGCGAGGCGCGGTTCGGTAATCCGGTGAGCTGGTCCAGCCCGCCCGGGGCGGCGCCGGCGTCCTCCAAGGCGGGGCTTACCTCCCCTGCCAGAAGCTTCAAGGCGCGTTCCTCCTCGGCACCATACTCCCCACCGCCGACGATCACTGCCCCCCACTTCTCGCCATCGCCCGTGCCAAGGGGCACGGCCATAAAACCCTCTATGCCGTGGATCACCTCGTCGCTGCGCACGGTGTCGCCCCCGCGGCAGCTCTGCAGAACGAGACGCTGGATCGCAGGGTGCCACCAACTCGGGCAGACGTCGAAGTCATCCTCCATGAGGGTGCTGTGATGATAGCCTTTGAGCGCGGCCACATGCGCGTACGGCCCCCCGCCAACCGCGTGGGCCGTCTCGGCGGTCCATTCCAGTATGCCTTCGAGGCTCAAGACCTTCAGCACCGGTCCGAACTTCGAGATCATGCCCTCGTCGCTCTCTACGCGGTCTATCTCTTTCGCGAGGGTAGAGGAGAGCCTGACGGCGAGCTTCCTGAAACCTTGTATCTCGGAGGCCATAAACGTGACGACCGCGCAAAAGAGCGCTATAAAGCCAGTCCTCAACGCCACCGGGGTAGAGACGAGATCGCCCAAGCTCCCAGAGGCGACGACCGCGACCGGGTACCCCGCCGCGACCGTAGCGGCCGCGACGGCGACTTTCGCGCGGGTTTCGATCCAGGCTATACCAAGCGCCACGAGGAGGTAGAGCGGGAGAAACGGGGAGCCTGCCCCCCCAGTATAGACGACCAGCACCCCGACGAGCGCGGTGTCCACGAACACCCGCACGAGCCTCTCCCGCAGAAGGATCCTGGGCCTGCCCACGACAAGTGTCATTCCGAAGAGGAACGCGAGCGCCGCCGCCAGGTAAGCGCCTTCCGTCCCCGGTACGGACCACGCCCGGCTCAACAGCAATCCCACGAGGACCGCCGACGCTACACGGATTAGCCCGGCTCTCGGGGAGAACGTTGTTGATGGAGTCTTGGTCTGGCCCATTCTACGACCGACTCTTACTGGCGGAGGGTTCGACCGAGGTTTTCATCCCGGTCGGGATTGAGGGCGTCTGATCTCGCGGACCCGCCGCTATCGAGGGAGGGGAAGACGAACCGATGATCGTCTGCCATGCGGTATCCTTCGGACTCGGTGTCGAGGAGCCGCAAGAGCGCCCTTACTACGACCCCGTCGAACTCCGTCTCTATACCGGCGCTCAACTGCTCGCGCGCCTCGGCGAGCTTCATCGCGGGGCGACGGGGCTGGTCAAGGATCATGGCGGCGTATGCTTGGGCTACGGATAGTATCCTGGCCTCGAGCGGTATCCAGGGACCCCGCAGCTTGTCCGGGTACCCTCGACCGTCGGGCCGCTCGTGGTGCCACCGAACCCATCCCGCCATCTCCTCGAACTCTGAGACGGCGGCCAGCGCCCCTTCGCCGCGCACCGGATGCTCGTCGAGACGGCTCCTGGCGACGGAGTTGAGCCTGCCGGTCGCGAGCAGCATGTCTTCGGGCAACCCGAACAACCCGATGTTGTGCAAAAGACCCGCCATCCGCAGCCGCTCAACGTGGGTGCCGTCCAGTTTCATCTCGCGGGCAAGGTCAGCCGCGTAGGTAGCCGTGGCAGCGGCATGCCTGTGGGTGTATCCGTCCCTCTGGCCGAGGTCCCTGATGATCAAAGCACCGAACGTCATGTTGGACGTGGCGAGGGCTTCCTCGAGCGACTCCACCCGCACCCTTAACTTTTTGTTCTCCTTGACCTGCTCCCGCGAGCGATATACCAGCGCCTGGCTACCGATCGAGCCCGCGACTACGATTACCGCCGCTGTCTGCCCATACGACAACAGCGCCCACACGCCTAGCCCCGCCGTGAGCACGTTGACGAAGTCGGAGAACAGATATGGCTGCCAGGATTCTTTCCAGGTCTCATAGAAAGATTGGTCGTATTTTACCTTCATCAGAAGACTGTTAATGGCCTCGTTAGCCACCAATAACGTCATTCCGGCTACGAGAGTCCCGTAGAGGACCGGCGCCGCGAACTCTGGCTCGGCGAGCAATAGCGGTCCAGACGCAAAAGAAAAGACGATCCCCGCCAGGAACGCAAGTATGATGCTATGACTTACCTCATAGACAGTTCGTAACGGATCCTTCCCACCCACAACGAACGCGGAAGGGAGCACCGCCAGCGCAGCCCATGTAGGGCCCAACACGACAACCGCTCCGATAAGTCCAATATCCCAGGCGCCAACGGTAAACTGTTCGTTGATTCGCACCGATAGTAGATCGCCAAGCAGAATAAAGCCAGCGAAGACCGCCGTTCCTATGACCAAACGCCGATCTAGCTCAATCCCCTCCCAGTAGAACCAGGAGGCAGCAAGCATCGCGGCAACGACCGTTAGAGCTGCAACATAGGTTGCGAGTCGGACTTTGCCTAGGTCTTGTCTATCTTGTACAGACCCCACGTTCAAAGCACTCTATTCTCGCATAAAACGTAGGTCTTGCACAATGCCTTATTCACAGGCGCATGCGGACCTAATTTACCATCCTCTCTTAGCCATGCTCTACCTCCCTTCGTGCTCGTCGCTCTAACGTACCGAGCAAGTTGTCAAGATCTCCTACCAGCCTCGCTTAGCCATTTCCCTCCTTTGATCCGAGTTTCGTCGGTCTCCATTGTCGACCTACCGAAGCCTCTACATGATGGCGACCTTCTCACTCCATTGCTGCCCGTATCTTGCACTTTCTGATACCTGATACTACCTGAACTTGCGCCCCCTCGTTAGTAGTGAAGACGACAAAGTACTAGTACTCGCGCTTCGTTATGCTTGACCCCGCTTCCAGAATCTACGAATCGGAGGTCGCGGCGAGGAAAATGAGGATGATGAGGCCCGCGGCGGCGGTTGCGACCCCTGCCAGGAGGTACGTAGAAGGTGCCCCCGAAGCGTCTACGACCGCGCCGCCGATACCGTAGGCGAAAACCTCCCCTACGCTGAACCCGAAGAACCTCACGGAGAACACGCGCCCCAGGAAGGCGTCCGGCACCCGTTTCTGGAGGATGGTGTCGGTGGTGACGTTCTCTGTACCGTTGGCGACCCCGGCCACGACCAGGGCGCCCAGGGCGAGGGGAAAAGTGGGCGAGAGGCCCGCACCAACAAGCGCCAGCGCCGTCGCAAAGACCCCGAGGAAGTATATAGGCAACAACCTGACCCGGTCTCCGAGCGCGGCCATAAAGGCCGAGCCAAGTACCATACCGCCCCCGTACAGGCCGACGAGGAGACCATAACCGGCGTTGCCGGCGTCGAAGGTCTCTTTGGCGAGAAAGACCTCTGCCGGGATCGTCGTGTTGACCGTCAGCACGGTGAGAAATGCCCCGAGAACTATAGCGAGGGGCACGCGCGCCCCGGCAAGGTAGGCGAAGCCAGATCTCAGATCCTCACCGAAGCCGGCGCCGTCTTCCTCCCTCTGCGGTCGTGGCAGAGAGACGAAAGAGAGGAGAACGGCGGAGATCAGGTAGGTCACCGAATCCAGGATGAAGGCGGCGTCTACGCCGACGGTGGCGACCAAGAGGCCGCCAAGGGCGGGGCCTGCCGTCTCCGAGACGCTGAACGTACCGCTTACGAGGGCGTTGGCGCGGGTGAGATCTCCCCCTCTAACCACGCTCGGGAAGGCGGCCCGGACCGTCGGATTGAAGACCGTGCGTGCGAGCCCTAGGAAGAAGACCAGGACGTAGATGGTAGCGAGGTCCCTGGCGAAGACCAAACCCAGGACGAGGACCGCCCGCGCGAGGTCGCTCGCCACCAGGACGAGCCGGCGGTCGAGCCGGTCGGCGAGAACGCCGGCAAGCGGGCTGGCCACTGTGGGCAGCAGACGGGCGATGAGCGCGCCTCCCACGGCCGAGGCGCTGCCCGTGATCTGGACCACCAGCACCACGAGCGCGACCATAGAGACCGCGTCGCCCAGGAAAGAAGCACCCTGGCCGATCCACAGTCGCAAAAAGCGAGCGTTCCTCAAAAGAGAGTCGCTGGGGGAGTCCATCTCCGGCCTTCCATGAGACCCATCGCCGCAACCTCGCGGCGGCGGAAGCGTTCGTCCAGCTTAACCGAAGATGCTACCTGGCTCTACAGCGGCTCGCGCGGCGAGCAGTGCATCAGGCTACAGGGTTGAGTCAGGATTTTCGAGCGATGTGGCTAGGGCTAACGACCGCACCTGTCATCCGGATCGTAGACTTATGCTGGCCCCGGGGGCAAGAATGGAGTCTAGCTCTCGCGAGATACCCGGCTCTTCGCAGACCAACTCAACGGCCGATGGACCCTGTATCGGCGCGCCCGCTTCTTCTACCGACGAAAGACCGCAGGCGCCGAGCCGCGCGGGGGCTTCCGCATCGTGCGTGGGTCCGACCAGCGCAGAGAGATAGTCCGCCGCGCTTTCCGTGTCGGGGGTGGAGATCTCGATTCGAGAGACGCCACTCGCGCCGTTGGGATGCCTGGCCGGCGGGCCGGAGGGGACGCGCAGTTCGTGGGGCGTGAGGTCTTCGATCAGGAACGGCAACAGTCTGCCCTCCTGGCGTATCCTGGCGCTGCGCCAACTTATCTCCGAGCCATCAGGGCGCCGGCGCCCACCATTGTCGGGACCGTCGATCTCGAAGCCCAGGGTCTCCAGCCTCATCGCGTCTGAGTCGAGGCCGTTTGAGGCCGCGCAGTAATCTATCAGGCCCTCGTACGGGAGGAACTCTCGCCAGCCCCAGACGTTGTCCGTGGTGTCTTCGGGATCGACGAAAGAGACCAGCTCGAAGTAGGTTCCGTCCTCGAAAGGTACGAGCGCGTTGCGCGTCAGGCCCTCGGCGTGCTCGCCACCCGGCGTCACCTCGAAACCGAGGCGTCTGTAATCTGCCGAGGCAAGATCCAGGTCGTGGACGAGTATTACCAGGTGGTCCAGCCGGGTCAGCATGCCAAGCTAGAAGGCGGACAGAACGCTACCCTTTGGGTTCCAGGGGTGGCTCTGTATTGGGCGGGGACGCCGGCTTACCTTCGGGGCCGGGACGCTGGTCCTCCCAGCGCTCCAGGGTGCGCCCGGGGAGGTATACGATGAAGAGCCAGGATACGGCAACGATGAGGAAGCCAAGGATTACTATCAGGAACTGCCAGATCTCTGATCCCAAGACCTTCCTCTCTTTCACACTATTGTAGCCGTGCTGGATACGGTAACAGTATCGTACATCAAGCATGTATTCGCCGTAAGAAGATTACCCTGATCCCACGACACGGGTGCGCGGCGCTCGTCGGGTGGCTATGATGTGTTGGTCATTTCAAGCAGGTGGGTAGAGTACTGTTTTTCTAATGGAGCAAGGGAACTGCGCTGGCCGACGAGAAGATGTTGTAGAGATCGGTACGGAGGTGGCGCGACAGCACCGCGCATGATGGTGTCAGATGAGTGAGGTGACGTTCACCCGGATCGAGTCCGAGCGTCTGATCCTAAGGCGTTTCGAGGACTCCGATCTGGCTCCTTTCGTAGCCTACCGTAACGATCCCGAGGTAGCACTCTACCAATCCTGGGACTCCTTCGAGGCGCAAGATGCGAGGACCTTCATCCTAGAGATGGAGTCGGCGCGGCCGGGCGTGCCGGGCGAGTGGTTCCAGTTCGCCATCGAGTCTAAAGAGGCGGGATCCTTGATAGGGGACTGCGCCTTGAGGGTCGACGGGAACGAGCCCTACCTGGCCGAGATCGGGTTCACGCTGGCACGAGAATATCAGGGGAAGGGTTTCGCCGCAGAAGCCGTCTCACGCCTGCTTGACTACGCGTTCGGCGCCCTGGAGCTCCACCGGGTCATCGCCGTAGCAGATTGCAGAAACGCACCTTCCGTAGCATTGATCGAGCGACTTGGTATGCTTCGGGAGGGCTACTTCGTAGAGAACAGCTGGTTCAAGGGAGAGTGGGTCGACGAGTACCTTTACGCCATCCTGAAGGATGAGTGGATCAGACAGCGGACGGCATAACGAACACAGTCTGCCCACCTAGCCTCACACAGAGTAGCTCTTCCCGCACCGGTTGAGTGTTCCGAACGCGTTGATCTCGATACTCACTGTCCGAGCCATTGCACCTAACGCCCGACCATCGACCCCAGGACGTTCCGAGGACTGCGTTCGAAGGCGGCAGGAACTCACTTTGTCCGGTCAGCTCTACAGCTTGTCAACGACAGTGGTTCAACGCTCCCAGAAAGGTGGATCGAAGATCTTGGGTGCCCAGACCTTTGTGCATTCTGGCCACAACATCGAATAGTGGTTCGCGCCTTCGAGCATGATCTCGGCGCGTACATCGAGGACCTGCACCACCACGTCGCGGACCTCATCCGAGATGAGCGGGTCGCTGCCGGGGAAGAAACCCTGCGAGGCCCTGACCAACGCGACGGGACAGGCCACGGCGCGCATCTCTTCGGCGGTTGGGCTGGTCGAGGACACGGACGACGAGTCCTCCTCCGCCGCGGCGCGGGAGGCTTTTGGGTTGTAGCCCCCGTCCACTTTTTGTAGATCGTAGAGGTAGTAGTCAGCGAGGTCGGACGGAATGTCCTCCATGCTCAGGTCCCGGTCTGGGAACCAAAAGTCGAGGTAAGCCTCCGGGCTCCCGAAGTCCATATCCAGACGCCTGAAGGCCCGCGCAAGACCCTCCTCGAGCGCCGCCACCTCCTGTTTCTCTTCTTCGGTCATCTCCTCCGGCCGGGTCTCCACGCGGGGCCAGCCGCCGTCGAGCAGGACGAGGGCGCGGACGCGCCTGGGGAAAACGAGCGCGGTCTTCAGGGCGACGAAGGCGCCCATTGAGTGCCCCAGAATAACGGCATCCTCAAGACCAAGATGGTCGAGGACGCGAACCACGTCCGAGGCGTGAGCTTCGAGGCCGTAGCCGGAGTCTGGCTTGTCCGAGTCGCCGCGGCCGCGCAGGTCCACGCCGACGAGCCCGCGCGAGGGCCCGAGGAGACGCGCCACCGCGTTGAAGGCCCTGTGCTGGGCCGTGATACCGTGCAGGCAGACCACGGGGTCGGGGCCATCTCCGGCGCGGTACATCGCGAGTTCGACCTCACCAGGGACGCGTTCGCTCCTCCACAAGTTGCTTTCCATGGGCCGGGATTATACGCGAAGGCGTTCGGGGCGGTGGGCGATGGTAATCTACCGGGATGGACTACTACGAGAACGTGCTCGAGGCCGTCGGGGATACGCCGCTCATTCGGCTAGGGAAGCTCGAACGTGGCGAGGGTATAAGGGCCACCCTCCTCGCCAAGGTCGAGTATATGAACCCCGGCGGGTCCGTAAAAGACAGGCCCGCCATCAAGATGATCGAGGTCGCCGAGAAGGAGGGTCTCCTGAAACCAGGCGGAACCGTCGTCGAGCCGACGAGCGGGAACACGGGGGCGGGCCTGGCTCTGGCCGCCGCAGTCAAGGGCTACCGGTGCATCTGCGTGATGCCTGACAAGGTCAGCAAGGAGAAGCAGGACCTCCTAAAAGCCATGGGCGCCGAAGTAATAGTCACGCCGACCACGCCGCCCGAAGACCCAGAGGGCTACTACGCCGTCGCCGAGAGGCTGGCAGATGAGATCCCCGGCGGCTTCAAGCCTGGCCAGTACGAGAACCCGGCCAACGTCCTGGCCCACTACGAGACTACAGGCCCGGAACTGTGGCGCCAGACCGAAGGCCGCATAACCCATTTCGTCGCCGGGATGGGCACCTGCGGGACCATCACGGGCACGAGCCAGTACCTTAAAGAACAGAGCGCCGACGTCAAGGTGGTCGGCGTCGATCCGGAGGGGTCCATCTTCTCCGACCCTAGCAACATCCACCAGTACGCTGTCGAGGGAGTTGGAGAGGACTTCTATCCTGGAAACCATGACGCGAGCCTGGTGGACGAGGTGATCCAGGTCGACGATCGTGAGTCGTTCCTGATGACACGCCGCCTGATGTCCGAAGAAGGCCTCTTCACCGGGGGCTCCTGCGGGATGGCAGCGGTGGGAGCGGTGCGTGCCGCGCGGGGGCTGGCCGAGAGCGCCGTTGTCGTCGTGCTCCTGCCCGACACTGGACGCAACTACGTCTCGAAGGTCTTCGACAACGAATGGGTGCTCGCCAACTCAGATGCCACGCCAGAGGACCTGGAAAAGCCCTACCGCGTATTCGAGGAGGGATCTTGAAGTTCTCAGAGAGCGGGTTCTCCACCCGCGCCATACACGCGGGCCAGGCCCCAGACCCAGCGACGGGCGCGACGATAGTCCCGATCTACCAGACCTCAACCTATACGCAGGAAGCGCCAGGCCAGCACAAGGGCTACGAGTACAGCAGGTCTGGCAATCCTACGCGCGCGGCCCTCGAGGAATGCGTCGCGGCCCTCGAGGGCGCCGAGTACGGCCTCGCCTTCGCCTCAGGGCTCGCGGCGACGACCGCGGTGATGAGCCTTCTCTCGCCAGGAGATCACGTCGTCGCAGGAGACGACCTCTACGGTGGAACGTATCGGCTCTTCGACAAGGTCCTCCCCAACGCCAGCGGCCTCGACTTCACCTACGCGGACACCGCGGACCCAGACTCCGTCGAGAGAGCCCTCAGGCCGGAGACGAGGCTGCTCTGGATCGAGACCCCGACCAACCCGATGCTGACCCTCTCGGATATAGCGAAGCTCTCGGAGATGGCGCACGAGCGGGGCGCGGTCGTCGTCGTGGACAACACCTTCGCCTCGCCTTACTTCCAGAACCCGCTGTCCCTGGGCGCACAGATCGTCGTCCATTCGACGACCAAGTACATGGGCGGACACTCCGACGTGATAGGTGGCGCCATCGCTACCTCAAATGAAAAGTTCTACGAGGGGATCAAGTTCTACCAGAACGCCGCTGGGGCCGTGCCCGGCGCGTTCGATGCCTGGATCGTACTCCGTGGCCTCAAGACCCTCGCAGTCCGGATGCGCCAGCACGAGGAGAACGCGCTTGCGGTGGCGCACTTCTTGCAGAACCACAAAGAGGTCGAGACGGTAGTCTACCCCGGCCTGCCTGACCATCCCCAGTACGAGCTGGCGAAGAGGCAGATGAGCGGCTTCTCGGGGATGGTCTCGTTTACGCTCAAGGGTGGCGCCGAGGCCGCCTACGCCGCGGTGCAGAAGACAAGAATTTTCCACTTCGCCGAGAGCCTCGGCGGGGTCGAGTCCCTCATAACCCATCCCGCCACCATGACCCACGCAGCCATCCCCAAAGAGCAGCGCGAGGCCAGGGGCGTCACCGACGGTCTCATGCGCCTCTCCGTCGGCATCGAGGACGCGCAGGATTTGATCTCGGACCTGGAACAGGCCATAAGCTGAGGTCGAGCGGAAGGCTCGTCTAGCGACCCTCGTTCCGCCGATGTCTTGCCCGACAACGTTTGTCGTAGCGTGGTTGCACCGGTACGTCCCTTAGCGATCGTCGCCCATGGTTTCCGTCAAGAGCGCCTCCGACCGCGCCGCCACGCGCTCGACGATCGTATCCAGCAGCATCTGTCCGCGTTCGATCGTCGCCCCCTCTGGGTCGTTCGAGGAGTCAGTGACGGCGGGGTTTACGCCGATATACTTGTGTGGGGACTCCCTGCGTCGTCGCAGGTGGCCTGGTTCCCCGGCGTAGGAGGCGCGCAGCGAGCGGTCGGTCTCCAGCGTGTTGTCGAGGGCGACGAGTTCGGGACGAATGGCCATCAGGAGCGACGTCTCGCCGCCAGCCGCGTGCTCCAGCGGGTAATGCAGATCGGACGCCACCTCCTGATCCGTCAGAAGGAGCCAGCCGGTCGTCGGGTGCGCCCGGCGAAACGCTTCCCCAGTAGCCTGGATCGCTGCGATGTTGTGCCCGATCGACCAGTGGCCGCTTAGGACGACGATCGCCTGAAACCCGCGGCGGCGCATCGCCTCGTAGACGTCTAGCAGCAGGTTCTGGAAGGTCTCGCGACGTAGCCAGAACATGTTGCCAGGCACGTGGTAGCGCTCCCCGCGCTCGATACCGCCGGTCAGGTAATCACCGTCGGGCAGGTCCTCACGCCAATCGGTCGACCAGTGGATCGGCGGCGCGACGAGACCGCCCGAACGCCGTGCCGCCCGGACGCAGACGGCGTGCGCCTTGAGCGCGTCGAGCCCGACGGCGGCGTGCTCGCCGTGCCACTCGAGCGTGCCCAGCGGCAGGTAGCACAACGGCGCCTCGGCCATGGCCGCCGCGATCTCCCACGGGAACATCTCCTCGAACCGCACCTCTCGTCCCCTGCCAGCCATAGCAGCGCAACCATGCCATATCCCGGGCTTGGGGGCCACCCCGGAGGCCGGGTCAGCTCGCGATGGCCTCCCCGTTGCGCTCCCTGTAATCGTCGCGCCAGGCGATAAGCTCTCGCAGGGGACCCAGATCGTAGTCCGGACCGCCGACGCCGTATATCAGGTGCGTGATCCCCTTCTCCACGTACTCGTCTGCTCTCCCGATGTGCTCGGCCCTGACCGCTATGGAGCGCTCTATCTCTGCGGGATTTCTTCCTACCCTCTCGCACCAGTCGTCGAGGATGCCGCTCTTGCGGGCTGCCTGCTCAGGGTCACCGAAACCGTTCCAGATGTGGGCATGCTCGGCCACGATGCGCAAGGTTACCTTCTCGCCTCCGCCCCCGATGAGGATCGGAATCTCCCGCGTGGGCGGCGGGTTCAGCTTCCCGAGCCGCTCCTCGATAACGGGCATGGCGGCATCCAGATCTCTCAGCCTGTCCGGGGCCGTCTTGAAATCGTAGCCGTACTCGTCGTAGTCCTTCTCGAACCATCCCGAGCCGATCCCGAGGATCAGGCGTCCACCCGAGATGTGGTCCACGGTACGGGCCATATCGGCGAGCAGGTTCGCGTTCCTGTACGAGTTGCAGGTTACGAGCGCACCGAACTCTACTCTTTCGGTGGCCTCGGCCATCGCCGCGAGCAGCGTCCAGCACTCGAAGTGCTTGCCGTCGGGGTCACCGTAGAGCGGATAGAAGTGATCCCAGTTGTAGAGCGTGTCGGCCCCCAGGTCCTCGACCCTGAGCCACGCGTCGCGCATCTGCTGGTAGCTGGCATGCTGCGGCTGAAGCTGCGCCCCGACCCTTACCGCCATCCTTCGCCTCCTCTTCTCGTCAACCGGGAGATTATGCCACGCGCGACCAGGGAAGAAGCTGGTAGCGACTACAGTCTCGACAAAGAACGGGAGGTTGGCTCATGTTCAGTGGTCTGATGCCAGCGATGGTGACGCCCTTCGACGGGCGGGGCGAGTTGGACTTCGAGGCGACCGAGGCGGTGATCGAACGCTTTATACAGGCCGGCGTGAGCGGCATCTCACCGCTAGGCAGCACGGGCGAGGCCACCCACCTGACCTTCGACGAGCGCAAACTGTTCGCTGAGGAGGTCGTGAGGCTCGTCTCTGGAAGGGTTCCGCTCGTGGTCGGGGTGGGTTCGAGCGGCACGAGGGAGGCGGTCGAGCTGGCCCGCCACGCCGAGGACGCTGGCGCCGACGCCGTGCTCGTCGTCTCGCCCTTCTACTGGAAGGTGGGAGAAGACGCACTCTTCAACCACTTCACGACCGTAGCCGACGCCGTAGAGATCCCGGTCCTACTCTACAACCTTCCTATGCTGACGGGCATAGACCTCTCGTCCTCACTCGTTGCCAGGCTGGCCGAGGCGCGCGAGAACGTCGTCGGGATAAAGGACACTGTAACGGTCTACGGCCACGTCGTCGCCGTCTTGCAGGAAGTCAAGGCCAAACAGCCGGACTTCGCCGTCTTGTGTGGGTGGGAGGATCTCATCTTCCCCTCTCTGCTGGCCGGGGCAGACGGCTCGATCTGCGCCTTCGCGAACGTGGCCCCCGAATTGTTCGTGGACCTTGTAGATTCCACGCGGGAAGGCGACCTCGAAAGGGCGGCACGGCTGCACCGGCGCATCCTCGGGCTCGTGACCCTGGGCGCCCATAGCGATCCTCCCATCGGGGCCATAAAGCTCGCGATGCAGATTCTCGGCGTCCCTATCTCCCCCGCGGTCCGCGGTCCCGCTTTGCCCGCCGACGACGGAGCACGCGAAGAAATAGGGGCCATCCTCGTCAACGCCGGGGTACTCGACGCCTCCAAGGCTCGCTGAGCACACGGATGGAAGAGCGTTTCGAACGCTACCACCCTGATATGGAGGCCATGCACCACGGCTTCCGGACGGAGCCATGCTTCGTGTGCAGGATGGTGGCCCAGGACATCCGGTCTCCCGAGAACACAATCTACAAAGACGATCTGTGCCTGGTCTTCCTCGACGGATATCCGCGGGCGTACGGCTACACCCTTGTCGCCCCGAAAGAGCATCGCGAGCAGGTGACCGCTGATTTTACGGTGGAGGAGTATCTCGATCTCCAGCGACTCGTTTACAGGGTAACGGAGGCGGTGCGCGAGGAGGTTGGGGCAGAGCGGATGTACATCTTCACTTTCGGTTCGACCCAGGGCAACTCCCACGTCCATTGGCACGTCGTGCCCTTGCCGCCCGGTGTACCTTACGAGGAGCAGCAGGGCACGTGGACCAGTTGGAGCAGGGGCATTCTCGACATTCCCAGAGAGGAGATGGCCTCGCTCGCCACCCGCATCGGCGTGAGGCTAAGGACAACAAGCTGAAGAGCTGGCCAGCCCTACAAGAGCGCCCAGATCGCGGTCGAAACGCCCAAGGTTCCGGTCAGGATCACGAGCCCCAGAGTAACCGCCCGGAACCCACCCTCCGAGACGCGTCCGAGGAGCGCCGTGCCGAGGGCCTTGCCGACGATGGCAGCAGGGACGAGCAGCAGTCCGAGTGGGACTTCTGAGGCTTCCACGAGGCCGCGAAGAGCCAGGACCGCCACCCCGCGATGCTCATGGGCAAGAAATACAGCGCGCTCGTGCCGCGGAACTCGTGCTTCGGGAGGCCTCGCGAGGCCAGGAGCAGGACTATCGGGGGTCCGGCGAGCCCCGTCGACGTGGAGAGCGCCCCGCTGGCCGAGCCGGCGACCAGCGTTCCCCAGCGCGTGTCTGCGCCCGGCAGCGTTGCGTCCCGCACCAGTAGCAGAGCCGGGAAGACCACGATCGCGCCGACCCCCAGGCGCAAGGAGACGGGACTAATCACGCCCAGGATCTCGACGCCGGCTATGATCCCGAAGAGCGCCGGTATTACGAGCGCCAACGCGAGGCGTCGTCGCGCCTCGTTCCACGAGTCCCACACCACCGCGGCATTGATGAAGATCAAAAAATAGCCGTCAACACGACGACGGTCCTCGGCTCGTAGACGAAGAGGAGTATAGGCGTGCTGATGAGCGCGAGCCCGAAACCCGTAAGCCCGGTAACGATCCCCGCGAGCAACGCCGCAATCAGCGCCACGAGCAAAGCCGTGGTAAACAAAGGAGCCGCCCCTAAGGCCCGAAGCCTAGATCAGCGCAGTATGCCGGCGTAGAGGCGCTCCCAGGCCTCCATCTCAGGCGTGAAGTACCGCACCCGCGTCTTCTTGTACTCGCGGGTCGAGTAGAGGGAGGTGTAGTCAGTGAGGCCCGACTCCTCGGCCATCGCCGCGAGGACGGTCTCGCACTCCTCGACGCTGCGACCGTGGACCATAGAGAACACGGAGTAGGGCCAGTCCTCATAGGTCGGCCGCTCGTAGCAGTGGGAGACGGCCTGGTACTGGGCGAAGGCGTTACCGACCTCCTCGATGCGCTCGTCAGGCACCTTCCAGACCCCCATCGCGTTGGCCCTGAAGCCCGCCTTACGATGGTAGAGGACGGCGGAGAAACGGCGCATGATCTTGCGGTCGCGCAAGTCGTAGGCCCGGTCGAGGAGATCCTCGTAGGAGAGACCTACCTGCCTTCCCCACAGGTCGAAGGGACGGGGCGTCAGCGGGACATCTTCCTGCAGGGCCTTGATAGCGGCCTTGTCGTCCTCCGAGATGTTTCTGTCGGCGCTCTGCCGGTCGGACTCGCCGTACTGGGGAGCTTCCTTCTTCGCCGTTGCGCCCTTGTTCATATCCAAGGTCACCCCGATCTTGAACAGCTTCAGGGTCGGCAGGACGCGGGTCTTCTCGGCGCCGCTTATGTGATGCAGCACGTCGATGGTGCCCGCCAGACCCAGTCGGGAGTCGGGGGGGACGGCGACAGTGTACCAGAGGTTGAACTCGTTGTTGCGCTCGTAGTTGTGGGAGACGCCGGGGTGGGAGTTTACGGCCTTGGCGCCCTCGTTCAACTTGTGGGCCGGAATAGTAGCGGCGACCAGGCTCGACTCGTAGCCCAGGACCCTGGTGTCGAAGATGGCACTGATCTGGCGTATCACCCGCCCTCTTTTAAGCGTCTCTATACGCCGGATCACCTCGTCGCCCGCGATCCCAAGCTCGCGACCGATCGCCTCGAAAGGTTCCCGCTCCAGCGGGACCTCGCGCTGGATCCGGTTGAGGATCTCCCTGTCGGTGCTGTCCATCATGCGACTGCCGGTAGTTGTGCTTACCACGCTTTACGAGCCCTTCTCGACGATTTCACTCTACAAGAACGAACTATAACAGGCGCAACCAAGACTCGGTATGAGAATGTTTACGTTGTTTGTTTATTGTCCGGCTGCGCAGGAACTCGCTCGCGAGCGAGTCTGGGCCACGCAGTCGACGACGAGCGGGGCCGCGAAAGGCTCGCCACCGCGACCTAGGCCCGTGCTTCCATCGCCTTCTGGTACTCGGCGTAAACGCTCTGGATGTCCTTCCAGACGAGGCGCTTGGTGTTGTTCAGGTCGTCGCCGCGCTGCCTGAGGACGTAGGCGGGGTGGAAGGTCGCCATCGTCTTGACACCGTTTATGTCGTACCACTTGCCACGGTCTTTGGTAATGCGGAAGTCTTTGTCAACGATCGTCTTAGCGGCGGGACCACCGAGGCACAGGATGATCTCGGGCTTGACGGCTTCGATCTGACCCTGCAAATATGGGTTGCAGGCCCTGATCTCACCTGTCTTCGGCTGGCGGTTCTTCATCCTGCCGCCCTCCTCGACGGCGGCGCGGCACTTGACTGTGTTGGTCAGGTAGACCTGCTGCCGGGTCAAATCAACGGCCGCCAGGATATCGTCGAGGAGCTTGCCCGCCCTCCCGACGAAAGGCAGCCCCGTGGCGTCTTCGTTCTCACCAGGCCCCTCGCCCACGAGCATCAGGGGCGAGTAAGGATCTCCCGTCGCGAAGACGGTGTTCGTGCGGGTCATAGCGAGGTCGCACTTGGTGCATACGGCTACCTGGCGCGCGAGCTCTTCCAGTCGCTTCTCGCGGTTCTCCTCGCCGCCTTCTGCGGCGTCGAATAGACTCTCCAAGGTCCCTCCTGGATCTAGCGGGCCTATGCTATTCTACACTGCACGCTTCAGACCCTGGGGAGTACGTCGGGACCATAGAGTTTCGAGCGCCCAACGAGTACTTTGAGAGTTTCCAGGTCCTCGAAGACGTAGTTTTCTCCGGGGCGTGGGCGAAGTTGCAGTGGTCATCGGCCCCGGCGGCTCGGGTGAGAGCACGTTCGTGCACGCCGAGCGTCGAGAGATGGTGGATCTGGTATGAAACCAAGAGTCGAGTTGGATGATATCCGTCCCTACGAACCGCCGAGGATGGTGTGGGAGATCGAGGTGGATCGCGGCTCGAAGCAATACGCGAAGCTGACGATGAACGAGCTCTCCTTCGGCCCGCTGCCAGAGGCAAGGGCGGCTGCTACGGAGGCCATCTCCCGCGCCAATCGCTACCCCGCGCGCGACGCTGAGCCGCTCCGGAAAGTGATCTCCGCCGCGAATCCAGGCATCACAGCCGCCAACGTGGTGGTTGGGAACGGATCCAGTGAGGTATTGGTTGACCTGTTGCAGATCCTGGATCGGCCTGGCGAGGTCGTCTTCCCATGGCCCTCCTTCCCCTTCTACTCCTCGGCCACCCGCGTCGTCGGCCTGACGGAATGCCGAGTGGCACTAGACGAGCGCCACGCGGTGGACCTCGACGCGCTGCACGCGGCCGTCGGCCCCGAGACGAGGGCCGTCATCCTGTGCAACCCCAACAACCCGACGGGCACTTACCTACCCCTGGAGCGGGTACGCGCGTTCGCGGAGGCGCTCCCGGAAAGGGTGCTTCTGATCCTGGACGAGGCCTACTACGAATTCGTCGAGGATCCTGCGTACGCCGGATCGCACGAGCTGGTGCTTCAGTCCACCAACGTAGTCTCGAGCAGGACCTTCTCCAAGGTCCACGGGCTCGCTGGATTCAGGGTCGGCTACGGGATCGCCCCGCTTGGGATCTCGGGCTACGCTTGGCGCGCCCATGTCCCGTTCAGCGTGAGCATCGTCGCTCAGGCCGCCGCCGAAGCCTCCATGGGCCAGGCAGAGGCCATCACTGAGCGGGCGCGCTTCATGACGCGGGAGCGGGAGCGCCTGCAGGCTGCCTTCGAAGAAGCCGGCCTGGAGTACGTGCCATCGCACACGAACTTTATCCTGGTCAGGACAGGGCCGGCAGTCTTTGAGCGCACGGGGGTGCTGGTGCGCGAGGGCGAGGCGCTCGGGTATCCGAGGTGGAGCCGAATCTCGATAGGCAACGCACAGGAGAACGACCGGATAATGGCAGCCCTCTCTTGACCGGTAAGCCCTGGACTACAGCGAATTTCGCATCGAACGAGCTTCATTACGCTTGGGCACCCGTGTTCCCTACCGCGTGACCAGCACGGGGCAGGGCGCATGGTGTAGCACCTGGTAGGCTACGCTTCCGAGCACCAAGGCCCCCACCGCCCCCTTCCCCCGGCCGCCGATGACGATCAGGTCGGCCTCGAGCTCGTCTGCAACCCGGATGATCTGGTCGGCTGGCGCGCCGCCGCGGATGAGGGTATCCACGTTGGAGGTCATGTCCTTCAGTTCCTCCGCGACACGCTCGACGGCCCGCTGCGCCGCCCGATGGAACGAGTAGCCGCCTGGACGCTCAGCCTGCCTAGCGGCGTGCTCCTCCTCGCCGAAGTCGCTCGCGAACGGCACGGCTGCCAAGGGCCTGACCACGGCCAGGACGCTGACACGCTCCAGCGAGGCGGGGTCCAGAAGCGAGCCCAGGTACCGGGCCGCCTTAAGCGACTGCTCCGAACCGTCGGTGGCTATCAGAACGTGGGTCATGCTTCTCCCTCCGTCTACTCTCGGTCGTCTCGCCCGCCTGGCCGCGACGGGTCGAGCCTGCGCTGCGCGAGGTTGTTCACGAAGTAGAGTCCGCCGCCTATGAGCAGCATCACCAGGCACACCACGACCACGCTCTCCCTAAGACTGGTGTCCCCCGCAAGGAGGCCCTGCAGGTCAGTTATGAGGACGTACAGTAGCAGCGCGGCGTTTACCACCACTCCGAGGCCGAGAAGCGCGGTAGGCGCCGTGTAGTGCTCCTGGGGTACGCTGTCGCGGCGCAGGACCAGCGCGCACAGGCAGACCAGCGTGAAGACCGCCAGGAGGAACGCCACGGTAGCGCTTGCCAGCGTATTGACGCCCGCCTCCCCGACGCCCACGATCAGGACCAGCGCGATGATGGTCGTGAAGACGATGGCAACCCAGGGCGTGCGCCGCGACTGGTGGGTGCGGGCGAAGATGCGCGGTACCACGTTCTCGCGCGCCATACCGTACATGATCCGGGAGTTCGTTATCAGGGCGACGAGGCAGGTGTTCGTTACCGCTATACACGCTATGATAGCGAACAGCCAGGCCGGGAAGGCTGGGAAACCCTGCCGCACCACCTCGAGCAGGGCCACGTCTGAGTCGGCGAGCAGGCCTGTGGGCGCCACCATCGAGGCGATAAACGCGATGATCAGGTAGATGAGCCCTGCCGACGCCATGCCGCCGAGCAGCGCGCGCGGGTAGACCCTGCTCGGGTTCTGAACCTCCTCAGCGACGTTCGCAGCGTTCTCGAAGCCGGTCATAGCGAAGAACGCGAGCGTGGCGCCGGCCAGGGCCAGGAGCGCGGGGTTGCCCCCCTCGTTGAACTGGAAGGGCCGGCCGAGGTCCGCGTCACCGGCGAAGAACACGAAGATCCCGATCACGAGCACCAGCACCAGGCCGGCGATCTCGGTTACGCTCATGGCGAGGTTCAACTTTACGGACTCAGAGATGCCGCGGAAGTTGATGAACGCCAGCACCACGACGAAGACGAGCGCAGTCAGGAGCAGCGGCAAGCTCACCACCGCCACCAGGAGCTCCAGAAAGTATCCACCAAACGCCAGCGCCAAGGCGCCCGTGGCGGCGAGGCTCGCGGCCACCATGCAGAACGCGACCAGGAAGGTAAAGAAGCGGTTGTTGAACGCGCGGCCGGTATACATGGCGGCGCCCGCCGCGTGAGGGTACTTGGTGATCAGCTCAGCGTAGGCGAATCCGGTAAGCATCGCGGCCGCCACCCCGATGACGAACGAGGTCCAAAAAGCGCCCCCGACCTGGGCGGCCATCACCCCGATGAGCGCGTAGATCCCCGACCCCAACACGTCTCCCAGAACGTAGAAGAACAGCAGCGGGGCGCTGATCGCCCGCGCAAGCTCTTCTGACTGACCTGATACGTTCTCGGTGACCGTTGGTTGTGTGCCCGGAGTCTCCAAAAATCCCCCCTCCCAGTGATTCATGTTATGCCGCAAGGGCTACAAAGCGTAGATTGTATTGACCGGCCGAAGCCAGGTCAAATGGGCTTGCTGATTAGCTCAGGTTTTCCCTCTACGCTGCACCAGTCCACGAGCAGGCACGCTACAGTAGTCGTCGCGGTGAGTAGATCCGTGATGCTGATGTGCTCGTCCGGGGCGTGCGCCACGTTTACGTCGCCCGCGCCGTACATGACGCACGGCATCCCGCCGAAGTCGATAAAGAGCCGCATGTCCGCGCCGTAGGGGACGCCTTCCACGGGCGGCTTCTCCCCCGTCACCCGCTCGTGGGCCTCGCTTAGGGCCTCGCAGATTGGGGCATCACGCGCGACCTCGGCGGGGGCGAACTGGCCGCCGAACCATTCTAGTTCGGGCGGGTGGTCGCGCAGCCAAGGATCCCGCCTGGCTACCGCGGAGATACGCTCGGACACGAGATCCTTGAAGGGGGCTACCTCCTCGCCGGGAATCAGGCCTACCCTCCCTTCGGCGACGAGCGACTCGGGGACGGTCGAGGCCCAGTTGCCGGCCCGCACGACGCCTATGTTGATGGGCACCTTGTTCTGTATTCGGTCGTAGAGCGGGTGGCTGAGAGCGGCGTCGCGCTCGCTTTCGAGCTCGCGCAGGTCCTCGAAGATGGGGATAAACTTCTCCAACGCCGAGACGCCCTCGTCGCGGGCGGCGGCGTGGGCCGAGCGGCCGGGGACCTTCAGCCTGAAAACGAGCGAACCGCCCTGGGCCGTCACGAGGGCGAGACGGGTAGGCTCGGTGATGAGGGCCGCGTCGGCGCGGTACCCGCGCAACACGGTCGAGAGGGCTCCGAGTCCCCCGTTCTCCTCTCCTACCGTGGCCGCCACGGTGACGTCGCCCCGCAGCCTGAGACCGAGGTCGGAGAGGGCGTCCAGCGCGACGAGGTGGGTAACGAGACCGCCCTTCATATCGCACGAGCCACGCCCGTAGAGCAGGTCTCCCTCCACGGCGCCCGAGAGCGGGTCCCCCCTCCACGCGGCCGGGTCTCCAGGGGCCACGGTGTCAGTGTGGGCGTTGAGGAGGATCGAACGTCCGTCTCCCTGACCCCTTATGACGCCGACGACGTTGGGTCGGTCCTCGTAGGACCCCTGCTCGCCCACGTGGTCGCGGTATGGTTCCGTCTCCCCGGGCGTCGCCTGCCAGGTGTCCACCTCCAGGTTGCGCGCCGAAAAAATGCGTTCGACGACCTTCCCGACCGCGCCCTCCTCGCCCGTCACGGAGCGCGTGCGCACCAGCTCCCGAAGCATGCCTACGGCGTCCTCGCGCCTGTCCTGTACCGCGCCGCGTATAACCCCAACGAGTTTGTCGTCGAGCCTTGCCATGTGTCCTCCTCCGGTTCCCGGCAACGCGGCACCCTAGCACGGGTCACTTTTCCGGGCAACGCCGGGCCTGCTTGACCTCGAAACGTGGTGTAATTACTATTGTTGTTTTGAAGCGGGATCTTGGAGGGTCTCGCGAAACCAGGCGCAGTACCCTGCTAACTCGCCGGGTCGGTCCGTGACCGTCCTTCGTCGCGGCCGCGTTGGATCACACAGCAGGAATACGGAGGGATTAGTTCACGGTGACAGGACGATCGAGGAACCTCTTGCCGACGGTGCTCGTCCTTGCTGTCGCCGTATCCGTTGCGCTGGCGCTCCTAGCTGGCTGCAGCGCGGGGACCGAAGAGACCTTCAAGGGCAGCTCGCAAGGGGATGAGACCACGGGTCCGACAGGGGTCGTGGGCGGGAAGATCATGGTCGCCTCCAACATGGCCTACCCACCCTTCGAGTTCGCCCCCAGGAACGGGCCAAAAGGATTCGACATAGAATTGATGAATGAGATCGCCAAGCGGGCTGGCTTCAAGGCCAAATACGAGAACGTCCAGTTCGACAGCATCCTGCGCGGGCTCGACGCTGACCTTTTCGACGCGGCCATCTCGGCGATGACCATAACCGGAGAACGCGAGCAGCAGACGGATTTCTCTGACCCCTACTTCAACGCCGATCAGGCACTCCTGGTGGCGGACGACAGGAAGATCCAGACTGTGGGCGATCTCGCCGACGCGCCCGTCGGCGTCCAGGCAGGCTCGACAGGCCAACTCAAGGCCGAAGAGCTACTCGACGACGGCCAGATCGGGGAGGTCGAACCGTACAGGACCATCGGGGAGGCCTTCGTGGATCTCCGGAGCGGGGAGGTCGAAGGGGTGATCTACGACCTCTCCGCCGCGAACAAGAAGATCCTGGAGAGCGATGGTGAGATCAGGTTCGTCGAGCCCATCCCGACGGGAGAACAGTACGGGATAGCGTTCCCCAAGGACAGTCCGCTCGTCGACCCCGTCAACGAAGCGCTCGCGGAGATAAAAGAAGACGGCACCTACGAGAAGCTTTACGAGAAGTGGTTCGGGATGCCCCCCGAGGAGATACCGTAAAGAGCTTTCAGCACGGCGCTCCGCGCCTTGTCAGCACGCTCGGGCCTGACGGCCCTCACTCTACCGCCGTCAGCTTCTCCAGTTCAGGCTACGCCCTGTCGTGCGCGAGGTGTCGCTGCTCAGGGAGCCAGGTATGACGCTGTTGGCGGAGTGTCGGGACGACTTGCTGATAGCCGACTGCCACCGACCGCAGGGAGGCGGCGTGCCAACCTCCTGCAAAGCAGGCGTGCGGTCGTGACCTCTATCCTGAGGTCCGTGCTCTCGATCTCCGTAGCGACCGTTCTCTCCCGGGCGACGGGGTACGCGAGGTGGATGACCCAGGCCGCCGTCCTCGCAGGTACGTGGGTTGCCGACGCTTACACGGCATCCTTCCTATTGCCTAGCCTGATCTACGAGCTCTTCATGGGCGGCATACTGTACTCGATCTTCATACCCGTCCTGGTGGACCGCATCACGACGCACGGCGAGGAGGACGCCCGCCGCCTGACTAACGCCCTATTCACGCTGGTGCTACCGCTCATGATGGTCCTCTCACTAGTGAGCGTTGTGTTCGCCGAGCCGATCGTGCTGCTCGTCACCAACTGGCAATCGGCGGACAGTCTCTCTCCGGCGAGGATCGAAGAGATCCAGGACCTCGCGGTGCTATTCTTCAGGATCTTCGTCTTACAGATGTTCTTTTACGGCATAAGCACCATCGGCACCGGCGTCTTGCAGGCCCACAGGCACTTCTTCCTGCCCACCTTCGCCCCAGTGCTGAACAACCTGATAGTCATAGCCTCCTTCGTCGCCTACTACTTCTTGCGGGGTAACAACCAGACTCTGGCCTTCTACGTACTCGCGGTAGGTGTCACGGTCGGGGTCGCGGTAATGGCCCTGGCACTAGTGCCGACTATGTTGGGCCTCGGGTACAGGCCTCGCCTGCAGTTCGGCCACCCCGCCCTCATACACACGGCGCGGCTGGCCGGGCCGATGGTCGTGCTGGTCGCGGCCTCCGTCGGCTTCCAACTCTTCGGTGCCTACCTGGCGACTGGGTTCGGGTCGCTGGCGGAGCTCAACTACGCCTTCGTGATCTTCTCGCTCCCCTACGGTATCTTCGTGGTCGCCATCGCGACCGCGCTCATGCCCGAGCTCTCCGAAAAGTACTCTCTCAGGGATGCCGATGGTTATCGCGACACGTTCTCCTTCGGGCTCAGGACGATGGCCTTCGTCGTCATACCTTCGGCAGTGGGCATGGTCTCGCTCTCCGAACCTATCGTCGGGCTGCTCTACGAGCGCGGAATTTTCGATCCACAGGACACGGATGTCGTCTCCGGGCTGCTCGTGGCCTACGCGGTGGGGCTGCTCGGCTACTCGGTGTACTTTTACCTCGTGCGGGCTTTCTACTCGCGGCAGAACACCAAGACCCCTGCCGTGTTGAACGTCGCCATCTTCTTACTGTATGCAGGTCTCGCCTACGGGCTCTCCCGCGTCTGGGGCGTTACCGGCGTGGTGCTCGCGCTCGCGGTGGCCTACACGGTGCTTGCCATCCTGAGCTTCGTGGCGATGCGCCGCGAGACGGGAAGGTTGGATGGCCGGCGCCTCCTACGCTCCCTTCTCAGGGTACTCGTCTCCGGGGCCGCCATGTACGCCGTGGCTATGGCCGGAACGTCGCTCGTCGGCGTGGGGTCAGACTTCGCGCAGCGCCTCCTCGTCCTCGTCACGGTGGGCGGCGTCTCGCTCGCCGTCTACCTCGGGGTAGCGTTCCTCCTGGGTACGGAGGAGCTGAAGTCCGTCCTAACCCTCCTGCGGCGGCGCTCCGCCGGGAAGGATGCGGGCTAGGACGACCCTTCGCTTTCCTTAGGCTCGTCCGAGTCTTCTTGCGGCTGAGTTTGAGATTCCCAAACGTCTTCCGAGAGGTGTTTGATCATGTCCTGTCCCCCGTAGACGTCGGCCGAGCCGTGCTTGCTGAGGATCGCTATGACGTAGCGATGGCCGTCGTGTTCGACGAACCCGACCTCGTCGTAGACCCTGTAGAGCCAGCCGGCCTTGTTGGCCGAGTCCACGTCCTTGGGCAGGCCGGCGTCGAGCCACCAGTCGAGCTTGTTCTCGTGCATAAGATCGATCATGTACCCGCAGCTCTTCTCGCTCGCGGCTTCGCCCTCGGCTATCTTCTGCATCATCGTCGCCATGTCGCGGGGCGTGCTCCTGTTGTCGATGGAGGGAACGGCGCCCCTCTCGCTGGTCACCTTCTGGTAGAGCAGCGTGTCCTCTGCCCCCATGGAACGGGCCACTTCGTTGATGTGCTCAGATCCCCCAACAGTGCGCACGAGGGCGTTGGTCGCGACGTTGTCCGACTGCGTCATCATCAAGAGCAGCAGGTCGCCGACGGTCTGCTTCGTCCCAGCTTTCTCCCACTGCAACCATCCGGCCCCGGCGGCCCAGTCTTCTTCTTTGATCTCGATCTCCTGCGAGAAGTCGAGCTCGCCCGCGTCGACTTTGCGGTAGACGGCGACCATGACGGGTACCTTTATAATAGAGGCCGTGAAGAACTGCTCGTCGGGCCTGATCCCATACCCGAAGCCCCCGTCGAGGTCCCGAACGTAGAGGCCCGCGATGCCGTTGTAGTCCTCGAACTCCTGCCGCGCCTCACCCAGCACCTTCTCTACCCGCTCGCGCTCCGAATCGGGCACGCCGTCCATGACCGGGTCCGTCGACGAGAAAGTAGGCGAGTCGACGTCCGGCAAATCCTTGAGGTTCATCTTCTCGATCGTCGGCTCGGGCACCTTGGCCGCGAAAACGTTCTCGGCGTACAGGTACTGGGTGAGGTCCTCGGGCACGCCGGAGAGCGGGGCCGCGTCGTTCTTCGCGTAGTCGGGCTCGTCGGCGCGGATGGACTTCTCCGCCTTCCACGACTCGCCGTTCCAGTGGGTAAAGACGACGAAAGGCTTCCCCTCGCCTTCTGGCTCGACGCGGACGGAGGCCCACGACTCGTCTATCTTGCTCCGGTATACGTTCTTTATGCTCTCGGGGGTCGCCCCCGGCAGCTCGGGGGCGAGAACGGCGAACGCGGCGGCCTCGGGCGTGGCCTGCTCGGGGTCAGGCAATCTCTTCTCGGGGGCGGGCTTCTTGCCGGGTTCCCCCGCGGAAGTGCCGTTTTCAGCGTCTCCGCCGGGCTGGGGAGCCTGTCCGCCCGAGTTTGACCCGGCTTCGTCTTTGGTGCCGGAATCGCTGCCAAACGGGCCGCCGTCAGAGGCCTGAATCGCCACGTATGTGGTGCCCGCCAGGAGCACCACGGCGAGCACGGCGACGACGATCAACCTCCGGCGACGCCGCCGGTTCTTGGCGAACATCTTGCGACGGGAGAGAGAGTTCACGGGGCGCTAGTTGGGGGTTGCCCAGCCGGTTGTGTTGGTGGGATCAGACCACCCCGACACCCGCGGGGCCGTGGTTTTGTAGTGCGGCGCGTCCTCAGGAGGGGGCGGGTTGTAGCTGTAGTTGTACGTATGCAGGAGGCCATCGCGGATCACCTCGCCGTCTTCGGTCACCTTCTTGTAGGTGTCCCACTTGATCCCCTTGACGGGGTGCTCGTAGATTTTCTGTGTGCTCATCTCGACCTTCTTGCCCGTGGGCTGGCCGAGGATCTCGGCGTTGAGAATGCCTTCTTCGTCGACCCACTCGCGGATGACTACGTAGCCGTCGGTGGTGTTCTTGAACCGCATGTCCTGGGCGCCCCAACCGTTCTCCCCGAACCACACCGTCGCGTCGAAGCCGGGCTTTATGTAGGGGAGCGTGGCGTAGTGCGGATGGCGCTCGACTATCTCGAGCCCCGCGTAGTTGGCCGCCATGTACACTGTGGAGGAGACCTGGCAGAGCCCGCCGCCGTTGGCGATGCCGACGCCGCCGTTGGAGAACGTCTTGGCCTCCTTGTACTGAAGGGATCTGGTCCGCTCGATAAACGAGAACTCCTCGCCGGGGGCCAGGATGGTGTTGTTGACGGCGCCTGCGGCCATCTTCATGTTGTACTTGCGGTTCGGGTTCGAGTCCCACATGAAGTCGGTCTGAAATTTCCCGATAACCTTCTCTGGCTTGTAACCCTGGACCTCGGACGTGGTGACTTCGGGCTCGGGGGCCGGGCCCTCGGCGATGGCGACGCGCCCGCTCATGTTCGCAAGCGCCCCTTCGAGGTTGACAAGCGTGGCGTCCTGATCCAGGACTCGCCCGTTTTCGGCCTCCTTAACCTCGACCTGCCCGTCGTCGGTGACGCTGAAGGAGGCATTCTGGGGCTTCTGATCGTAGTCCTCCGCAGCCTCTGCCAGGGCGCTGCTGGCTTCGTCCTTGTCGTATCCGGCGACGAGGTCGACTTGAATCCCGCCCAGGCGCGAGCGCACGGCGTCGGAGATGTGCTGGAACATGTTCCCCCTCCGTCCGACGGCGTAGGCTTCGTCCACCGCCTGGTCGGCGTTGACGTTTACGCCGAGGTCGTCGCCGCCGACCGAGAACGCCTCTTCGCCTGTACCGAAGGAGATCTCGCGGAACGTCGCAGAGGCGTCGCCCTGCACGGCTTCGCGGGCCTCTTCTTTGGTCATGCCGCCCACGTCGACGGAGCCTATGCTAACGCCGCTACCGATCTCGTCTCCGCCGGTCAGGAAACCGAAGGCGACCATCACGACCAGCAGGAAACAGGCGATCAAAGCTATGCCCGCGATCCTACGCCTGCGCGCGTAGCTCGTCTTTTTGGGCTTGCTCCTCACCATTCCGGGCTTGCGCTTCACTACCCGAGCCGCCTCTCCGTTGGACCGGCGACTGGCACGCGGTCCACCCTCCCTGCTTATCTCTTTCAAATAGTCGCCCCTCCTGCGATACCAATTAGCACCACCGACCCTGCGGGGTCACAGCGGCACACAGGCGCTAATTATCACGGCAAGCACCCGAACCTTCAACCTCTCCGGAAAAATGTCTCCGAAAAACTTGGGGCCGATCCCGTACTCACGCCGTCCACCATGGGACCCTACGGCGACGTCCGCGCCACGCTTGGCTTTTGCGGGTAGCTCCATTACACTCTGCCTTTTGAACCCGCACCGAAAGACCCTACAGAGAGTGGAAGGTCGCTTGCGCCAAGGTCCAGAGAAAAGAAGAGCAGCACGGCTGTCGAAAGGGTCGTCGATGACGGCTCCCCAGCGGTTGGCTCGAGAGGGCGTCGTGCCGGGGTCGGGGCGATGAAGACGGCGGTGCAGACGGTAAAGGGCGCGGAGCTGGAGGACAAGATCGCGCAGTTGCGCATCCTCGCCTATCCTTACTTCCCCGAGGTGCACGACGTAGAGTACTACTCAGCCCTCTACCGCTGGTATCGGGATCACCCGCTGTCTGACGAGGTATACCGTTGGGTTGCGATGTCAGGAGAGGGAGAGGTAGTAGGCCACCTCGCAGCATTCCCCCAGTATTACAGGGTCAACGGCCAGAGGGTCGTGGCACATACGCCGGGCGACTACATGGTGCTGCCCCAGCACGGCTTCCAGGCCATCATGTTGATGCGTTCCTTTTTCCGGTCAGCAGAGAACTGCGTAGCATGCGACATGGTTCCCGCTGTGATCGGGGTAGAGACGCGGCTCGGGGCCGAGGTGGCCGGCGACCTGCAGTACGCGGCTAAGCTGATGAACGTCTCACGGCTCCCTATGCCTTCTGTCCCCGCGCCCTTGAGGAGGCTCCTCAACCTCCCACAGCAGTTCGCGCCGGCCCGCGGGTTCACCGACAGGCCCGGTGCCGAGTCGGAGGAGGTGGAGGAGCACGCCGCCCCGCCAGCCCCGCGCCCTCGCGCCCCGATACCGCGCCCCCTGCAGAGAATTATGAACAGGGGGCTCGAGGTCATCGACGAGCTTCTTGGCCGCGGCTTCGGCGAAGACCTCGAGGTCGAGAATCTCGACGGCTTCGACGACTCCTTCGATGACCTCTTCGAGGAGGTCGCCGCCGTGGTGCCCTGCCTGCCGGAGAAGGATGCGGCGTTCTTGCGCTGGCGTTACGGACCAGATTCCCCCCAGGCGCCCGTGACCGTGCTCGGTGTAAGAGACGGTGGGAGGCTGCTCGGCTACGCCATACTCAAGGCTGCCTCCCACGGCCAGGACGGATACGTGCTCGACCTGACGGCGCTCCCTGGACGGCAGGACGTGAAGCGGGCGCTGCTGCGGAGGGTGGTGAGTTCGTTCCGGCGGATAGGTGTACAGATCATCAGGTACAGATTCCTCGAGTCGCCCACGTCGCCAAGATCCGCCGACCTGCGGCGCCTGGGCTTCTTCTACCGCAAGGTAAGACGCAATACGCTCTTGCTCAAGTTCGCGGATAGGGGCCTGCACAAGACAGCCCGTGACCTCACCAACTGGTCGTACGGTTTCGGCGACGGTGAAGCGAGTTTCTGGATCAGATAAGGAGGCAAGAATGGTTTCTAGCAACACAGATGCGAGGTCCGCCATACGCGGATGGCTGCAGGAGAACGTTACCGGCGGGCGCGAAGTCCCGAACGAAGAGCCGCTCATAGACAACGGTGTTATGACGTCGCTTCAGACCGTCGAGCTTGTCGTGTTCCTCGAGGACACCTTCGGGATCGTCGTGGAGGACGAGGAGTTCGACGAGGAAAACTTCGGGTCTGTCGAGGCCATCGCGAGGCTGGTGGAGAGCAAAGCGGCGTGAGACCGCGTCCCGAATTTACGCTCCACGACCTACTGTACAATGCCGTGTCCCGCGACCCCGACAAGGTCGCCGTCGTGGACGGCGACGCGAGCTATACCTACGTAGACCTGGAGCGTGAAAGCTCCGCTTTAGGCGCCGCGCTCGCCGACTCCGGCGTAAAGGGGGGCGACAGGGTCGGCGTTCTCGTCGAGAAGTCTTGGGAGGCCATCGTCGCGATGCTCGCAGCCTCGCGCATCGGGGCCGCCTACGTCAACGTCAACCCGCTGTTCAAGGCTCCGCAGGTAGAATACCTGGCCTCTGACTGCGACGTACGGGTCATGATCGGGGACACCACCAAGCTCGACGCGCTGGGCCCGAAGACGCTCGATACGGCTTTTTACAGGGGCGCGGAGCCCGAGGGACAGGCCGCAGGGTCCTACGTCGCCGTCGCCGAGGCCATGAAGGGCGAGGGCCGCACCGAAGACAGTAAGGTCTCCGAGTCTGACCTCGGGACCATCCTGTACACCTCCGGGTCCACAGGAATGCCCAAGGGTGTTGCGACGAGCCAGCGCAACCTCGTGGTGGGGGCCCAGATCGTCTCCACGTACCTCGAAAACACGCCAGAAGACCGCATCCTCTCAGCGCTGCCCTTAAACTTCGACGCTGGGATGAGCCAGTTCACAACCTCCCTCAGGGCAGGCGCGACGCTGTACCTGCTCCGCTCCAGGCTGCCGGGGGACCTGTTCAAGGCCTTGCGCCGGCACGAGATCACCGGCGTCACCGGCGTGCCGCCCTTGTGGGCGCTCCTGATCAGGGGCTCAAAGTCCATCAGGGATAAGCCCCTGAGGCACCTGCGCTACCTCGCCAATACAGGGGGGCGGATACCCCAGGCCAACCTCGACGAGCTGAGACACTTGCTCGAGCCAGCAGGAACGAAGATCTTTTTGATGTACGGCCTCACGGAAGCGTTCCGCTCGACGTACCTCGCGCCGGATGAAATCTGGCGCTCCTCGCCCGAGCAGGGCAACTGCATCGGCAAAGCCATTCCCAACACCGAGATCATGGTGATAACCAAAGACGGCCGGGAGGCGGCCCCCGGAGAGCATGGCGAGCTCGTTCACCGCGGTCCCACCGTGGCGATGGGGTACTGGGGCAACGAGGAGGCGACACGAAAAGCGTACCGCCCAAACCCGCTCGCTCCACCTGAGCTCCTTGACGTGGAGCGGGTCGTCTACTCCGGGGACACTGTCAAGCGGGATGAGGAAGGGTATCTGTACTTCCTGGGGCGCGAGGACGCCATGATCAAGAACCAGGGATACCGCCTTAGCCCCGAGGAGGTCGAGAACCTCCTCCTTAGCTCGGGCCTCGTGCACGAGGCATGCGCCTTCGGCGTCGAGAACCCCGCCGTCGGGCAGGACGTGATAGCTGTGATCTCCCTCCGCAACGGCGCCGAAGATGGCACCATAGACAGGATCAGGGAGCACGTCATAAAGAACGGGCCGCCCTACATGGTGCCGAAGGAGATACTCGTCAGGGACGAGCTGCCCAAGACGGGATCAGGCAAGATCGACCGTAAGGGGATTAGCAGTGCTTACTCAAACGGATAAAGCGAACGACCTTGCAACGCGCTTCGGCGGGGAGCTCGGGGGCGAGTTCGCCCCCTCCGGTATTCCCATCTCCAGAATAGCGCAAGAGTACGGGACGCCCTTCTACCTCTACCACGGGGAGATGATCTCCCAGCGAGTCCGCCGGGTTCACGAATCCCTCGGTACGGAGGTCTCCTACTCGCTCAAGGCGAACCCGAGCCTCGGAGTGTGCCAGCTTATTGCCTCGGAAAGGGAGGCCGGTGCCGAAGTCGCCTCCTCGGGTGAGTTGGCCGTGGCTCGGGCCGCCGGCTTCGAGCCGGAGGATATCGTCTTCGCCGGCCCAGGTAAGACCGACGACGAGCTGAGGCGCGCCGTCGATGAGGGCATCTTCGCGGTCAACGTCGAGTCCGTGCACGAGATCGACCGCCTCGCCCGCGTCGCGCGGGAGGCGCGCAAGAGCATCGGGGTGGGCCTCCGCATCAACCCCGAGGCCCAGCTCATGGGCTCGGGGATGCGCATGGGCGGTACGGTCGGACAGTTCGGCATGGACCAGGCCGAACTTGAAGAAGCGGTACGGAAGACGCTATCCCACCCAGAGCTCGTCTTGCGCGGCGTCCACGTTTACACGGCGACCCAGGTCTTCGAGGTCGGGCCGCTCCTTGAGCACTGCCGCAACATTCTGGAGATCTCGCTTTCGACGGCAGACCTCGCTGGGCATCCCCTGGAGATGATCGACTTTGGCGGGGGCTTCGGGGTTCCCTACTTCGAGAAGATGACGGAGTTCGACCTCGACGGCTTCGCCGAAGGCTTCCGCGGCCTCCTGTCCTCCTACCGTCCCGACCCGCGCCTCGCCGGGTGCCGCTTCCTCTTCGAGCTTGGACGCTACCTGGTCGCCGACGCCGGCGTCTACGTAACGCGGGCCGTGGAAGTCAAGGAGACGCGGGGCAAGACGTTCGTCGTAACGGACGGCGGCATGAACCATCACCTCACGGCGACGGGGAACATGGGGCAGGTGTTCAGAAAGGCCTACCCGCTGCTCAACCTGACCCGCATGAGCGGGGTCCCTGAAGTGGGCGTCGCGGTGGCAGGGCCCTGCTGCACGCCGCTCGACACGTTCGGCAACAACATCCCCCTGGCCTCCCCCGAGGTCGGGAACCTGATCGGCGTGTTCTACAGCGGGGCTTACGGCTTCTCGGCTTCCAACCTGGGTTTCCTCAGCCACCCCTCGCCCGCCGAGGTGCTGCTCTGGCGGGGTGAAGCGCACCTCCTACGCCCCGGGGGGAGGCCCGAGGATGTTCTGAAGGGCCAAGAGGCCCTCTCAGGATCGGGCGTTCGGGGCTGAGCGTCACCATCTGTGGGGTGCCTGGATCTTCCGCTGGAGAACACCCGCGCGAAAGCCTGGCACGAGCTCGAGCCAGCATACTACCGTCTCTACTACAAGCTCACGGGCACCGTTTTCCATTAGGACGCTTTAGTCGTCAGCCCGCTCGCCAGAGCTTGCGGCTTCCGCCCGCGTAGCGTACCCACCCACGAAAACAAAGCCCCCGGTAGCGACGCTACCGGGGGCCCATGCATCTTAGAGGGAGGTTAGTCTATTCGGTTGCTGCGATAGACGGACCAAAATAGTCGCCGTTGACCTCGGCCACGGGCACATCCTGCGTGGGGACCGGCTTTCCGTCTTCGAACAGGGCTTGATAATCCGTGTTCCACTGATCCCTGTAGACGACCTTGCCGTCCTCTTTCCTCGCGTAGGACGTGGCCCACTCAGAGGTGTCGGCCGACTGGTAGACGGGCCTCGACGACATCGTCACTTCCACGTCGCTGGGAACGCCGTAGACTTCGGCGTAGATATAGTCGTCGTTCGACACGTACTCCTGCAGGAGGATGTAGCCGTCGGTGGTGTTCTTGAACTTCATGTCGAGCTCGTTGTTACCGTACGCGTCGCCGAACCACACCGTGGCGTCCATTCCTGGCCTTATATACGGAAGTTGGGTGGCGTGCGGGTGACGCTCGACTATCTCGAGACCCGCGTAGAGGGCAGCGTTGTAAAGCGTCGAGGTCACCTGGCATAGTCCACCGCCAAGATCATTGCTCGTCGCGCCGTCCACGATGACGTGGCCCGCCTCATAGCTCAGACCAGAGACGGTATCGTTCATCGAGAAGACCTCTCCGGGTGCCAGGAACGTGCCGCTTATGGCGCGCGAGGCGGTGTTCAGGTTGTTCACACGCGCCTGGGTATGGTCCGAGGTAGCCCTATAGTTCGTGTGGTATGAGCCCAGGAGCTCGGTCGGCTTCTTGGCCTGGAGCTCTGTGGTGGTGTACTCGGGCTTCTGGACGCTCGTCGAAACCTGGTACTCGCGCTCGCCGTCGAAGATACCACCCTGTATGTCGTCGAGGAGCTTCTCGCCGTCCACGCTCCGCCCGAATTGGGCTGGCTTGACGATAACGTCGCCATCGGAGTCGAAGCCGAAGCTGGCATCGACGGTCTTGGCCGTCAGGTCGTTGTAGACGTTGGTAAGGACGCCGTCCATGCGGTCGCGATTCAGGCCGACGTCGATCTTGCCTTCCTGCTCCGTAACCTCGAGGGCGCGGCCTATGTCGGCGGGCGGAACTGTCCAGCTCTCGTCGCCTTTGGCCTCGACCGTGATCTCCCCGGAGAGGGCCCCACGAGCCTTTTTCGCCGCCGTCTCGGCCTCGGCCGTCGTGGTGGCGGGCTCGAGCACGTCGCCCTGTAGGCTGACCTTGCCACTCATGTCTTCGATGGCGCCGTTCACGCTCGTCATGGTGGCGGCGGGGTTCAGGCGGTACCCTTCACGGCCCTCGGTAACCTCGACCTCGTCGCCATAGATCTTCACGACGGCCTCTTTAGGCTGGTGGTTTACCTGGGTTGAGATCTCACGCACCTGGTCCATGGCCAGGGCCGGACGATAGTCGATATCTGGCGGTATCGTCGCCCCGCCGAAAGAAGCGCGCAGGCGCTCGGAGAGGCGGTTTAGGACGTTCCCCTCGCGCCCGACAGCGTAGGCTTTATCCACGGTCTCGGCAACGTTGAAGCTCACGCCCATCTCGCGGGCCGTGCGGGCGGACTGCCCGGGGTCGATAAACTCGATCTCCTTGAGCGGGCCCACAACCTGGTCCCTAACGGCCTGGCGCGCCTCAGCCGGTGACTTTCCACCTAGAGAGACGTTCCCGACCTCGACACCGCGGTGTATCTTGCCCGCGCTCAGCCAGAAGTCCGCCGCAACGAGCACGGCGACGATGGCGCAGATGATGATTATCGGTCCAGCGATACCCCGACGTTTGCCACCTTGCTTGCCCGAGTCGAACGGGCTCAACCCGGAGGAGCCATAATCCGAGATCAGACCCCCACGTCCACCTCTGCTGCGCCTTTCTCTTCTACTTCTCCGGTTCTTGAGACTCAAATAGCTACCCTCCGCGTGCGGCCTTCCACGCGCCCGAACGACAGATTCCTGGAGAGGTCCCCCCTCTCTCGTTTTGGCTTGCGACCCCTCGCCCCGGCCCGAACGAACGCCGCCCGGAAAGCCTATCACGGCAAGGTTGCGTACGCCACCTCATGTAAGGATGTTGTACCGGGGTGTTCGGCACAAGGGAGTGTAGACCGCCCGAGCGCCGGCACAACATCTGGCCTTAGTCCTGGGCGACCTGCTCGCCGGGTTCTTCTTCCTGTTCCTCTTCCAGCGTCACCGCAGGGGTTCCCAGGACGGCGCCCTGGCTCTGCATCAGGCGCCGCTCGGAGTCGTAAGCCTGGACCATCAACGCGAGCTCGAGCCGGTCACGCTCGACGGCAAGGGTGCCGTCCTCCTCCTGCCTGGCGATCTCGGTGCCCTCCACGCCGAGGGCCTTTTCGAGCTCACCGATCCTGCGTCGCATCTTGAGCCGTCCTCCCGGCGTCAGACGCAGGTAGGTACGCTCGTCGGGCCCCTCGAAAGGATAGACCCAGGCGCTCCGCAACCAGTACTGGAGGATCTCGCTCCTCAGTTCCTCTTTGTCTTTTAGCTCCATTGCGCTCTCTTCCGTTTCCTCTAACCTACTCGTTTGGGTCCGGAAACTCCACCGCCATCCGGACGTATGTGAGGTTACCATGAGCGGCATGCAAAGAGGCACCGTCCCCGCACCCTGGAGGGCGCTTGGGGAGTCCCTCGCCGGCAGCTTCGCGGCCAGCGCGCTGGGGTTCCTCACTTCCGACCTTGTCCTGCGGGACAGGGAAGGCTCGGAGATCGGCCGCATGAGGACCGTCGGACCCGAGGGCGCCGAACTTACGGCCGGGGGCGTAAAGGCTCGGATCGAACGCGCCGTCCCGGCCCGCTACAGGATGCTGTCTTGCGGCGCCGAGATCCTCGCCTCGACCGGGGATCCGGTCTCGCCCGGGATCACATGCCTGAACCGCCCCTACCGGGCCAAAATGTCTCTGTTGCGCAACAGGGCCGAGGCCGGGCCGGCGGGCAACGAAGCGGTGGTGCGCATCGCGGGGGGTCTGACCAACAGGAGGTACGAAGTCACTTGCGGAGCAGAGGACGAAGGCTCTTTGCCCGTAGCGCTGTTTCTTCTCTACCGCATCGTCACGCTCAGGCGCGCGGCCTATCGCGCGGGCCCGTCAGCGTAGCCGCGGCGGCAGCGGGAGGTCCTTGGGCGTGGCGTAGACCGTAACAGTGGAGCCTTCGGGGGCAAGGGCGCCTGGTGCGGGGTCCGTGGCCCAGGTGACTCCACGGGGGGCGTAGCCTTCCTGGTAGTCGTAGACGTAGCGGACCTCGAAGCCACTTTCGTTCAGGGCGTCCTCCGCATAGTAGTCGTAGTAGGCCGTCACGTTGGGCACGGGTACCATCTCTGGCCGGTTCGGCGCGTCCTCTTGGGAGGACGCGTCCGTTACGGAGGCGACTTTCTGGCTGCCCGACTCTCCGGAGGTCTCCTGCGCCGTCTTACCGGTGCCCTGTGGCGAGGGCGGAGGTTCCGTCTCGACAGGGTTCATCCGGCTCAGGACACCCGCCACGTCGCCCTGCGGGGGACCCAACAAGCCCGAGGCCAGCGCCCCCCCGCCACCCAGGAGGAGGAGTAGGGCGATCACCGAGGCCAGAACCAGGCCGGCACCGCGAGTCTTGCGGCGTGCCGATCTCGGCACCCCCGTGGTCCCCGACGACTTGGGCGGGGCTTCTACCTCTAGTTCGTCGAGCATCGCGTTCGCCGAGAAGTACCTGTCCCTTGGGTCCTTGGAGAGCGCCCTCATGATCACCGCCTCCATCCCGGGCGAGATCCTCCTGTTCAACCTGCGCGGTGGTGTCGGTTCTTTGTGTATGTGCTGCCTGGCGAGGCTCCTGACGTCGCCCGAGAACGGCGGCCTGCCCGTCAGGCAATGGTAGAGCAGTATGCCCACGGAATAGACGTCGCTCCTCGGCGTGGCTTCCTCACCTTTGAGCTGCTCGGGCGACATGTAGCGGGCGCTACCCACGATTTCACCGGGCTCGCCAGGCGCCTCTTCGTCCTCCTCGAGGATGCGGGCTATGCCGAAGTCCGCGACCTTGACGGTTCCATCCTGGGTAAGGAGGATGTTGGAGGGCTTGATGTCTTTGTGTATGATGCCCCGCCTGTGGGCGTAGGAGAGCGCGAGCAGAAGCTGCTCCGCTATCCTTCTCACGAACTGCTCGTTCAGGCGGCCTCCGCGCCGGCTCGCGAGGAGGTCCCCGACGTCCCTGCCCAGGACGCACTCGACCACGATGAACGGCACCTCTCCATCCTGGGAGATGTCGTAGACCTTTACGATGTTCTCGTGGTCCAGAGAAGCCATCGCGCGCGCTTCCTGCCTGAAGCGCCGCCGGAAGGAGGCTATCTCAGCGTAGTGGTGATGGAGGGTCTTCAGCGCGACCGTGCGACCCAGGACATCGTCTTCCGCCCTGTAGACGACCGCCATCCCACCAGAACCGAGCGTGCTCTCTACCTTGTAGCGTCCCGCAAGGACCGTACCGACCGAAGTTTCCAGCCTCTTACCACCTTCGACCTTAAGTACCCTAGAATGCATCAATTATAACTGCCCTAACATACTCCAGGTACACTATTGGAGGACGACCATGACGTTACCCAACATGGTGGAGCGTGTCAAACGCGTGTGCCACATTTAGTGGCACGTTCTCATCAGAATAAGCCATAATCGGTCTGTTTTCGGCATATCACTAGAGGAGAGAACATGAAGACGAACTTCGACCGCTACCTGCGCTACGAGGAGCTTACGCGTGCTTTGCGCGATCTCGCCGAGGAACGACCGGAGCTCTGCAGCGTCCTGTCCATCGGCAAGAGCTACGGGGGACGTGAGATCTGGCTAGCGGAGCTAACCAACTCAAGGACGGGTCCTGCCGAGACCAAACCGGCATTCTGGGTCGACGGCAACACCCACGCCGGCGAGGTCACGGGCTCCATGGCGGCGCTACACCTGATCGAACACCTCCTCGAAAACCACGGCTCGGACAACCTCGTAACCCGACTTCTGGACGAGCAGGCCTTCTACGTGCTCCCTCGCCTCTCCCCCGACGGCGCCGAGCGCTACCTGACGACGCCCCACACCCTCAGGGCGACCCCGAGACCATGGCCGGATCCAGAAGAGGAGCGAGGCCTCCACGCCGATGACGTAGACGGCGACGGCAACATCCTCCAGATGCGCATCGAAGACGAGAACGGCGAGTGGCGCGCCTCCGAAAAGGACGCGAGGCTCATGGTCCCCCGGGCCCCCGATGAGGCAGACCCCGAGACCACGTACTACAGGCTCTACAGGGAAGGAAGCTTCAGGGACTACGACGGCTTCGAGCGCAAGATCGCACGCCCCCTCTACGGCCTGGACATGAACCGCCAGTATCCCTACCACTGGCAGGACGAAGACAGGGACGCGGGACCTTACCCGCTCTCCGAGCCCGAGTCGAGGGCGCAGGTGGATTTCTTCCTGGATCACGAGAACATCTTCGGCGTGCATACCTACCACACGTTCTGCGGAGCCATCCTGAGGCCCTACTCAAACAGGCCCGACGACGAGATGAGGGAACAAGACCTCGCAGTCTACAAGGCGCTGGGCGACCGGGGAACACAGATCACGGGCTACCCGAACATCTCCGTCTACCACGATTTCGCCTATGATCCCAAGAAGTTCATAACCGGCGCGTTCGACGACTGGGCCTACGACTACTATGGCGTCTTCGCCTTCACCATCGAATTCTGGTCCATGGCGCAGGCGGCGGGCGTCGAGGTCGAGGATTTCATCGAGTTCTTCCGCAACCCACCAGAGGAGGCTTCGCTGAAGATGCTCGCCTGGAACGATACGAATCTGGGCGGCGAGGGCTTCGTCCCCTGGAATACTTTCGACCACCCCCAGCTCGGGCGCGTCGAACTCGGGGGCTGGAAGACCAAGTTCACGGCCCAGAACCCCCCGCCACAGTACCTGAGGGACGAGTGCGAGAAGCTTACCCGCTTCGCCCTCGCCCACGCCTCAACGGCCCCGCGCCTGCAGACCAGCCTCGAAACCGAAGAGCTCTCGCCGGGGCTCCGGCGCATCGAGGTGGTCGTCGAAAACGCGGGGTACCTGCCGACGAACGTAACCAGGGTCGCCGCCGACAAGAACCTCGCCAAACCGGTCGAGGTCCGGTTGGAGTTGCCGCCGGACGCGAGCCTGCTACTCGGGGAGCGGGAAGTCGAGCTGGGACACCTAGCGGGGCGCTCCGCGCTCACCGGCAACCGGTGGAAGAGCCCGTCCTTCTTCCAGGGCTTGCCCTCGGATTACGCCCACCGCGCGGTCTGGATCGTGCGCGGCGACGGGCCCGTCGAGGTCGAGGTGCGCGGCGGGAGGGCAGGCACGACACGGCTCGAAACGAAATAAGCGCTTTGCTCTCAGCCGGCCGTCTACGCCAACGGTTGGGTAATCTTCCCCATGCCCCGCCACAAGCGTAGCGACCTCCTATGGCAGCGGTTCCTCGTGCGGGCAGCGTGAGGCTACAACAGGAGAGGCTGACGGCTGACAGCGCGGGCTGCTTTTGGCAGCTCGCTTAGTTCACTTCTACGACCCAGGCGGCGACCCAGCCTTCTTCGGACCTCACGTAGTCGCCCCTCCACGAGACACCCTTCAGCCGGTCGAAGACCCTTGCTGCCTCTTGTGGGTCTTCGAGCCCGATCTCGACGCCAAGAGCTTCGATCTCGCTTCTTGGAACCTGGACTGGGATGCTTTCGAGCCTGTCTTTCAAAACCTCGCGCATCCTGATCTGCTGCTGCCTGTCGGGGGTCCGGTATCTGCCCTCTCTGATGGCCGACCTCCTCTTCGTATATAGACAGTCTGCCCCTCACCCCAGGACGAAACTGTCGTAAAAAACACTGCGCAGAATCTAGTCCCGGCCGATCACCCCCAGCACGGCCTCCACGGGACGCTCCCCCTGGTAAGAGGCCGCGACGTTGGAGTCTTCGTCGAGGACCACGATGGCCGCCGCGCGGCCCGTGTTCCTGGCGCCGTAGTCGCGGCTGACAAGGCCGCCCCAGTCCGGGAGGATAACGACGTACTCGGCGGGATCTGCGTCGGGTGGCAGCTCCTCTGAAGCCCTGTCGTAGGCCTGGTTGAGGATCAGGCCGACAGACACCCAGTAGAACGGCGGAACGATGGAGAGGTCTATGACGCTGGCGACGAGGACCACTTCGGGGTCGGGGTAGCTAGCGCGGACGGCGCGGTTGATCTCACGCGCCGTCGGAGCCGTGCCCTGCAGGTGAAAGATGAGCACGGCCTTGCGCCCGGCCACGCCGCTCAAGTCTACCCGCCGGCCAGAGCCCGCGGCCAGGAGGCTGAAACCAGGCGCCTGTTCTCCGGTCTCGAGCCTCCCTGCCAACCGCAACCCCTCCGCTAGACCTTTTTTCTGCGCCTCAGGCCGCCGCGCATCAGCGAGTAACCGACGGGCACGACCAGCAGCGTCAGGAAAGTAGAGGTCGCCAGCCCCCCGACGACCGTTATCCCCAAGCTCGAGGAGATCAGGCCGCTTCCGCCGCCGGCGAGCCCGAGGGCCAGGGGCAGCAGGGCGAAGACGGTGGCGAAGGCCGTCATCAGGATCGGCCTGAGACGCGCCCGGCCGGCCGCCAGGATGGCCTCGTCGGCCGTCTCGTAGTCACTTTGCGCTCTGATGGCGAAGTCGACGAGCAGGATGGCGTTAGAGACCACGATCCCTATCAACAGCAGCACACCGAGCAACGAAGGCACGGAGACGGCCGTGTTCGTCAGGAAGAGCGCGCCGAAAGCGCCGACCGTAGTGAGGGGCACGGCGAGCAATATCACCAGCGGGACGCGGATCGAACCGAAGAAGACGACCAGTATCAGGAACACCAGCACCAGTGCCACGATTATAGAGAGGAAGAGGTTCCTGAAGCTCTCGTCTATGTCCTCGTTCTCGCCGCCCACCTGCGCGGTGACGTTGCCCGGCAACTCGAGGTCGGCGAGGGCGCCCTGCGCGTCTGCAGAGACGGTCTGGGTATCGGTCGAGGTGATCCTACCCGTCACGGTTACGGCCCTCTCGCCGTCGACGCGGCTGACGGCCGCGGGAGACGCGACCTCGCTCACCTCGGCGATGTCGCCCACGGTGGTGCCGCTCCCAGCGGGCAACGCCCGCACCTCATCCAGCGAATCGACGGAATCCTCGGGCACGCCAACCACGACGGGCGTATCGCCGAGCGATGTGACGGTACTCCCTCCGAGCAGGGAGGCCAGCGAGGTAGAGACAAGCCCCGGCGAGAGCCCCGCTTTGGCGGCCTTCTCGGGATCCACTTTGACCTCCACCTCCGGGTTGCCGCCCGAGAGGTCGCTCTCCACGTTGTTCACGTCGTCGAGGTTGCTGAACTTCTGCGTGACGAGGTCAGCCGCATCGGCGAGATCTTGTTTCGAACCGCCAGTGAGGACTGCCTCGAGCCCACCCTGCGGAGGGCCGTTCGTGAGGATCTCGACCTGAAAGTTCTCCCCGTAGAGGTCGTCGCCCTCGGCGTCTATCCGGTCCAACGTCCTACTGACGTCCGCGCTCTCCTTGACGTTTATGAAGGCCTGGGCTCTGTTGCCCGGCCTGACGGGGGACTCCGGGTCTGTGGTGTCCTCGCCGCCTATGGCGACCAGAGTACTCTTTACGCCTTCGTCCTTTTGCAGGAAGTCCTCGAAGGGACGCAGCTTGTCGCTGGTCTGATCCACGGCGGTGCCGGCGGGCAGTTCCACGTCGGCGATGAGCAGGCGTTCTTCGCTCGACGGGAAGAAGGTAACGGGCAGGAAACGTACGAGCCCTAGTCCCCCGGTGAAAGCCACAAGCGCGAGTAACAACACGATCAGCCTGTGCCGCAAACTCCAGCGCAACATCGGGGTATAGAGCCGCAAGAGCAACCCCTCCGACTCGCCACCGGAGCGGCCTCCCGCCCTGGCGAGGAGAAGCACGAGCCCCACGAGGACCAGCGCCACTACAACGCCGATGATCGCGAAGATAACGGTCGACTCTGGTCCAATCCCCGCGACGAACGCTTCGGCGCCTTCGACGAAGCCGGAAGGGAGCCCGGGCAAGCCGCCAAGCACCCCCGCTTTGGCAGCGACGGCGAGCGCGAGCGCCGAGGCGACGATGAGCGTGACCACACCAACGAGGAAGCGGGCGGGACCACTGATCCTCCGCCCGTCCTCAGGAGCCTCTGGAACGTCCTCGTCCTGCGAGCGGTCCCCGGTACGGTGCCTGAGGAAGATGCTGATGAGCACAGGGACTATGGTCACGGCCACGACCAGGGAGGCGATCAGGGCGATGGCTACGGTCAGCGAAAGCGGGACGAAGAACTTGGAAACGATGCCCCCGACGAGGGCGAGCGGGAGGAAGACGGCCGTCGTCGTGAGCGTCGATGAGGTAATGGCGCTCGCGACCTCCGTCGTGCCCTTGAGGGCGGCATCCTCCGGTTCGTATCCGTCCTGCACGTATTTGTAGGAGTTCTCCAACACGACGATGGCGTCGTCGACCACCCGGCCTATCGCGATCGTCAGGCCGGCCAGGGTGATGATGTTCAATGTCAGGTCCTGTGTCCAGGAGAAGAGAAGGGCGGCGAGCACGGAGGTTGGCAGGGAGACGGCCGCCACGAGCGTGGCGCGCACGGAGCGCAGGAAAGCGAAGATAACCAGTATCGCCAGTATCGCCCCGACGATCGCCTCCTCGACGAGCCCGTTCACCGACTCCTCGACGTCGGTCGCGGAGTTGATGACGACCACGACCTGATCCCGCCCAATCTCTTCGCGCACGTCGTCTAGTACTTTCTCGACATCCGCCGCGACCTCGACGGTGTTGGCGTCGGTTTCCTTGATGACGTTCAAACCAAGGCTCGGCTCTCCGTTGGTGCGCGAGATGCCGGAAAGGTCAGAGCCAGCCTCCCGCACCTCGGCCACGTCCCCGAGTAACACAGGCTCCGGCGCCGCCTCAGGGGGAACGCTCGCCGCGGCTGCCGGCGCGGCAGTAGCGCCCGCCGGGGCTCCGGTTGGAGAGCCACCGGGAGGGGCTGAAGAGCCGGCCGCCTCCGGCAAGGCACCGCCTGGGATGCTTCCCGCTGGAGCTTCGGTCGGGGCTCCGGTCGGCGTGCCGCCCTCTACCCCGACGGGAAGGTCTTCGAGTGCGCTTATCCCTCCGAGATCGCTGGTCGCGCTAATGGGGGTCTCGCGCCCGTTCACGTAGACGCTGCCCACGGGTGCATCCACCTGCGCCCCGCTTATCGCGCCGATCACAGCGTCCGTCGAGAGGTCCTTGTCTTTCAATTTCTTTGGGTCGAGATCCACCTGAACGCGTTTCTCCGCTCCCCCGATCACATCCACGCTCGACACGCCGTCGACTTCCTCGATGGAGGGAACGACGTCATCCTCGGCGTATTCGGTGAGGTCGGCGAGGTCCCGGTTCTTTGCCGCTAGCGAGAGCGACAGGATGGGGAACTGCGAAGCCGATTGGCTCTTGACCTCTGGGTCACCGGCCTGCGAAGGGAGTGCTATACCGTCAAGCGCGGCCTGCAGATCGCTCTCCGCCTCCTCCGTGTCCGCGTCGAGGTCGAACTCGACGCCCACGACGGAGAACCCCTCGGAGGAAGTAGACTGGATCGACTCGATCCCCTCCACGCCGTTTACGGCGTCCTCGACGGGCTGCGTGACCTGCTCGTCCACAAGGTCGGGCCCGGCGCCGGCAACGGGGGTCGAGATGGTTATGATGGGAAAGGAGATGTCAGGCAAGAGCTCCTGGTTGAGCTGCGTCGTCGCGTAAGCCCCGCTCCCGACGAGCAGCAAGGTAGCCAGGATAACGACGGATTTGTTCCCCAGGCACCAGCGTACGATCCCTTGCATCAGTTTACCTCCGCCCCTGAGCCCAAACTCTCGGCCAACAGCCTTAGTCCCTTGACGAAAGCGAGCGCCTCCTCGTCCGTCATCTTGCTTATGGCCTTCTGCAGCGGGCGCCGCCGGTCTTCCACGATGCACCTGGCTACCTCGTGCATCCCGTCCACGTAGTCGACGAGTACGACCCGGCGGTCCGCCGGGTCGTGTTGACGCCCCACCATCCCGTGCTCGGCCAGCTTGTCCACGAGCTGAGTCGCAGCCGGCGGAGAGACCTCCAACTCCTCGGCGAGCTTCCCAACCGACCGGGGTCCTCGCGTGAGCGCGATCAAAACCTGAATGTGCCCAGGCGAAACCTGGACGTCGGGCAACCCGCGGTGCGCGATCTCCCCCATCTCCACAGGACTGGGCCGCTCGACCAGACGCATCAACGTCGGTAGTAACATTAACGTCTCGTCGACGAGCCTCTCCCTGTCCATGTAAACCCTTTCACAAATTTAAGCTACTTATTTAACTTGCTTAAATGCTATCCTAGGTTTGCGGATTGTCAACATGCAAATCTGGTGGACGCTTTCGGGTACGATCTTTATGTCTAGAGGTTTCTGAGGAGGCAGTATGAGGCCAAGGACTGCGATGGCGATCGGGGCTGGCATCGGGGGTCTCGCGCTCTACAACCGGCGGTTGGAGAAGGGTAGCGGGGAGATCCCGGACCGGCTCGGTGGCGAGAAGCGCCGCTACCGGTGGAGGGGGTGGGACCTCGCTTACTCTGTGGCCGGGGAGGGTGAGCCGCTCCTTATGGTGCACGGCGTCTACGCAGGTGCTTCGTCCTTCGAGTTCCGAAAAAACTTCCTGGAGTTGTCCAAGAGCTTCAGGGTGTATGCCCTGGATCTCCTCGGGTGCGGCATGTCGGAGAGGCCGAGGCGGCGCTACGGGTCTGAGGACGTGACGTCGCAGGTCGAGGACTTCGTGCGGGGGGAGGTCGGGGGTCAGGCACACCTCGTGGCAAGCTCGCTCTCCGCGGCGCTCGTCGTGCCCGCGGCCGTGCGCAGTCCGCGGCTCTTCAAGAAGCTAGTCCTCATCTGTCCGACGGGCTACGGGACCTTGGATCGCCCCTCGGGTCGTCTCGGGGATGCGGTCTACGGTCTCTTCCTTGCGCCGGTACTAGGGAACACGCTCTACCACGCCATAGTCTCCCGGTGGGGTCTCCGCTACTTCCTTGGGGGCATGACGTATCACGATGCAGATCTCGTCACAAACGAGCTGGTCGACGACTACTACCGTACCAGTCACGGACCGGGAGCCAAATACTTTCCGGCCGCGTTCATCTCGGGCAAGCTCAACCTCGGGGTCGCCGAACTCTGGCCGCGGGTGCCGCACAGGACCTTGATCTGCTGGGGCCTCGAAGCGAAGACGGCCCCACCTAACGAGGCGCAGCGTTTCGTGCGGCACAATCCCCGCTCCGAGCCACGCCTCTTCAAGGACGCCGCCTTGCTACCCCACGACGAGCGATCCGAGACCTTCAATGAAGAGGTAAAAATGTTCTTACTGGCGAAGTCGGGGAGCCGGCCCTAGCTTCGACCCGACAGTGTGTTGGCGCCCGAACTGCCTGGCTACGCCACCCGCAAAACGCACGTGGCGTTGGCCAGGTCGAGGCCCGTGGCTCCCGCGCGGCCCTCAGGGAGGGTGTCAGGAGCTCGGCCGGAGGGGAGATGCGGTGGCACGAGAAGGACGGTACGGGCAGCAATTCTTCGACGAAAGGCAGCGCGGGAGCGTATACGAAGGCGCCCCCGACCCGCAAGGACCGGAGGATGCGCGCGTAGACCCTGGCCGTGAGCGAACACGAGAGACTCGGTTACGGGACCATCCGCCAGGTGGTGGCGAAGGAAGTGCAGCGAGAAGCCGAGATGTGAGATCACCGTTCCCCAAACGCCCTCTCCGTAGTCGAAATCCAACCAGTCGACGGCCGCCACGCCATCCGGTTTCGCCGGCGCCGCGCGGTCGATCCCATAGGCTTCCAAACCCCTCGCCCGAAGGTACGAGACCAGGGCCGCATCACGCCCGCAGCCCACGTCCAGGACAGGCTCGCGCAAGTCATCGGACGAACGGTCGAGCACCCCGAGCTGCAGCGAGGGCGAGTACGTGGCGCATGTCGCGTCGCGTGGGTCATCGTCGAGTAGGGAGCGCACGAAAGACACGAGACGCCCCCTGTGCGTGTCCCAGACCGTTTGCAGCTCCCCTGCCGCGCGGGTGTCGTCGGCCCCGGAAGACAGCACCAGCTCCGTCTCCGCTATCGCACGCAGGTACAGGACTTCGAGTTGGCGCGCGGCCTCGGAGTCCACGCGCAGAAACTGGTTCCTCTCCTGCAGCCAGGGCGCGAGGAGGCTGCTCAAGAAAGCCCCAGGGCTCTGCTCCCACCGTTGCCCACCTGGCTCCCCGGCCAGCACCGTGCGCATCCACGATGACAGCTCTTCGCGGTGGTGGATCAGGTGTTCCACGAGCTCCGCTTCGGGCTCGGAGAACCTGCCCCCGGCAACCCACACCTCAGACAAAGGAGAGCGCGCGTTACGCTGCATGCGTCCCACGAGCAGCTCACGCAGACGGACCACAGCATACTCTGTCACGTGCCTATCGTAGCATCGGCTTCTCCGGGCTTTTGCTCAAGCCCGAAACCTCTTTACTCGGCGTCTACCACGGCGACGGTGCAGCGCGAGACGCACACAGTTTTGTCATCTTCGTCCGTTATGCGGACCTCCCACACCTGGCTCCTGCGTCCCACGTGCGCCGGCACCCCAACCGCCGTGAGTTCTCCGCTTCGCTTGGGCCTGACATGGCTCGCGTTGATCTCCGACCCGAAAGCCGCCTTTCCCGGCGGACAATTCAAGAACCCTCCCACGCTCGCCACGCTCTCCGCCAGTACCACGCTCACCCCGCCATGCAGGTATCCGAACGGCTGTAGATGCCTTTCGTCCACCGGCATCGTCGCCACCACCCGCTCCGGCGTAAGCTCCACGAACTCGATGCCAAGGTTATGGCCGATATCCTCGTCATTCTTCAAAATGGCCTCTAGGTCCACGATTCCTACCTTCTACCTCACCCGAATTATCGACCGCGTAGGGGCCGTTCGCGAACGGCCCCTAAATCCCGTTCGCGAACGGCCTCTACGTTATTTCGTGTCATTGTTTCACGGCGACGCCGCCGGCGGTGCGTCTCGTTCGTCAGAAGGTGGCGAAGCCCTCGACCGCGAGCGAAAGGCCCAGCCACGCCCACCCGACGCCGAACAGGATCCACAACACTGCGCCGAAGGAGCCAAGGTCTCGTGAGAAGGCGACCAGGCCGCACAGGGACCCAACGACGAAGGGTAGGAGGCCCCAGGTAGGCACTTCGCCGTCGCGTGGGGCTGTGACGGCGAAGAGGATCGAGCCCACGGCCAGAACGAGCAGCCCCAGACGGAAGGCGCTGTAAGCCGGCGCGGTCACGATAAAGATGTCGTCGATCCCGAGCCAGTACAGGCCGATGTCTCCAGCCATGACCATGACCAGCCCGAGGGCGGCCACGAGGAACCCGAGCTTTGTTCAGAATGCCGGAACGCTCCGACTGCCTCAACTGGAGGCCGGCCAGCCCGAGCAGGATGAGCAGCGGGGCCGGCCAGAACATCTTCCAGAAGACGTTGGGGGTATGGAACGCGAAGTTGGAGAGGTAGATGCCCGTCGGGAGAGAGCGCCCACAGCGCGCCGCCGGGCACGCAGAGCAGGCCGCTCCACTTGAGCAGGAACGAGAATAGCCTGCGCAACATTAGTAGTGTGGCAGGGGGCCGCCGGCGTCCTTGATCACATACTCGTTGAACATCTTCTTGACCACCGCCGGGTTCGACGAGGCGATATTCTTGTCCATCTTCGGGTCTTGGTCGAGGTCGAAAAGGTAAGGGTTCGAGCCGTCGTAGAGGCTGAACATCGCGTACTTATCGTCGCGGGTCAGGACGTGGTCATGGTACCCGGCGGTAAAGTGGGGCCTCGGATCTGGTTCCTTCCCGTCGAGCATTACCGAGAGGTCCTGCCCCTCCATCTGCGGGTGGCGCTCGACGCCCATCGAGCCGAGGATCGTCGGCGCGATATCGTGCGTGGAGGCGTAGTAGTCGCTTCTCTCGCCCGCGCCCTTTCCTCCCGGGTGCCGGATAAAGAAGAAGGTGTCCGTAAGCTCGGGATACAGCGCGCTGGCGACCTTGCCGGCGTAGCCGTGCTCCCCAAAGGCGTGCCCATGGTCGGAGAGCACGATCAGCATGGTGTTGTCCAGGAGTTCCAAGCCCCTGAGCCTTGTCCAGGAAGTGCCCGAGCCAGTGGTCTGGCATCGTTACCTCGGCGGAGTAGCGTGCGTGCATCCGCTTTAGCTGGGCCTCGGTGAGCCAGTCCGAGGGTCCGCTGCTCGACGTGACGGGCTCGGGGCCGTCGAAGCCGTCGCTGTAGAGGTCGATGTACTTCTGCGGCGGGTCCCACGGCTCGTGCGGATCGTAGCTGTCCACCATCATAAAGAAAGGCTGGGCTCTCCTTCGCCATCTCCAGGTACTCAGCGGCCTTCGTGAACACCTGCGGGGCGAACCAGTCCTCCTCGCGTCTGGCGGCCGATGGTGTTCGCCCAGTACTGGCGCATGATCTCCTCGGAGTGCGCGGCGTTCGGGCCGCCGATCAGGGTGTTCTTGCATCTTCTTCTCAGAGGCTGGCGACAGCGGCCTGAAGAAGTCCCTCTCCTGCCCCCGGATAAAGTCGAAGGCGTGGAAGCCACGATGCATGTCGTAGAAGGGCCTGAACTGGTGCAGGGTGTCCGTGACCATCAGGTTGTAGAAGCCTTCGCCGAGCAGGATCTCCGCAAGCGTTGACTGGCCCCTGGGGATCGGCTGCCAACCCCAGAGGTTGACGTCTTCCTCGCTCCACTTCTGCCAGTCTCTGAAGGGAAAAGTTCTTATCCCCGTGTGGATCGCGCGCCGGGCCAGGATGGTCGGCAGCGACTCTGGGGTACGAGCGGTCGAAGCGCAGGCTCTCCTTGGCGAGGGCGTCGAGGTTGGGGGTCTTGATCCAGTCGTTCCGTAGACGCCCAGGTGGTCCCTTCTCAGGCTGTCTATGATCACCACTATTACATTCATTCTAGATCCCCCGCTCGGAAGGTACTCGTCGGGCACTTGCGTAAAGCTGTTGGCCAGGGTGCCGCACCCGGCCGAGCCGAGCATGGTAGCCCCCGCGGCGCCTGCGCCGGCCACCTTGAGGAAGTCCCTGCGCGTGAGGGTGCGGTCCTTCAACCCTCGCCCCAGGACGCGCGCCGACAAGAGAGGAACGCGAACCTCTCCAGGCCCGCGCGCTCGGCATATTTCCGCTGTACAAAGCGTATTTTTCTCTCCATCTACAAGGGCCTCTCGTCGTCTCGAATCAGCCGCCGGAGATTGTAGCGAATACCTCCTCCGTCCGCAGGATTCTACTACGCTGCCTCCAGATTCGCACCGAGGCGGCGGTTGGTCTAATGTATGCGCTGCAAACAACGATTAGCAAGGACGAGTATGCACTCATATATGGAAAGCTCGGAAAATACTCACTTCCGGACGCGGCCCTCGTGAACTGGCTGGTTACGGGCGGATGCGGCTTTATCGGGACGGCCCTGATCCGGGGCCTAATGCAAGAAGGCGGCCACACGGTAAGGGTCGTCGATAATCTGGCCGTGGGGACGCGAGGACCTGGCCGCCGCGAGCGACTTCGTCGAGGTCTCGGCAGCGGAACCGGGTCCCATGTCCTCCGAGGATCGGGTCGAGCTTCTCGTCGGCGACATAACGGACGCTGATCTCGCGCTGCGCGCCGCCGAGGGCGCCGATGTGATCGTCCACTTCGCCGCCAACACTGGGGTCATGCCCTCGGTCGAGGACCCCAGGGCGGACTGCATGAGCAACGTCGTCGGCACGCTCAACTACCTGGAGGCAGCCCGTCACGATGGCGTCGGACGCTTCGTCTTCGCCTCCAGCGGGGGGACGGTCATCGGGGAGGCCGAGCCGCCGATACACGAGGAGATGGTCGCGCACCCCGTGGCGCCCTACGGGGCGAGCAAGCTCGCCGGCGAGGGCTACTGCTCGGCCTACTTCCAGACCTTCGGCATCGAGACCGTGGCCTTGCGCTTCGGCAACGTCTACGGGCCGCTTTCGGGCCACAAGAACAGCGTCGTCGCCCGTTTCATCAAGCGGGCAACGAGCGGAGAGGTGCTGGAGATCTACGGCGACGGCACCCAGACCCGCGACTTCATCTACGTGGACGACCTGATCCTTGCCGTCAGGCTCGCGGCGACCATCGACGGCGTCGGTGGCGAGGTCTTCCAGATCGCCACGAGCGCCGAGACGACCGTGCAGGAGCTGACGGACAAACTCCTCCCCGCCCTCGCCGCCGCCGGCCTCGACGATGTCGAAGTCCGCAACACGGCCGCCCGCCGCGGAGAGGTGCGTCGCAATTACGCAGACACATCGAAGGCGCACCGCATGCTCGGCTGGAAGGCCGAAGTCGGCCTCGACGAGGGCCTCAGGCGCACCGTAGACTGCTTCGTGCGTGAATAGGCCCGGCGGCCGTGAACCGGCTCCTGGTCTGTACCCTGATGAGGAGCTCCAGATGCCTCGCAGTACGCGATACGCTTTTTCTCCCAAACGACCGAGGTAGGTGACGTTTCCTGTCACCATTGTAGGTTAGGCTGAGGTTCGGTCGAGCACCTGGCGAGCCAGGTGGGGAGGAGGAGGAAGCCATGGAGCTCGAAGAGGAAGGTCGCCCTAGTGACCGGCGCTGGTGCCGGGATGGACGCTCGGCCGCCCTGCGGCTGGCTCGTGAGGGGGCGGCCGTCGCGGTCGCTGAAGCGGGCGAGGACGCTGACTGCGTTACCGTTCGTGAGATCCTGTCCGAGGGAGGTAAGGCGGCCTTGGTTCTTGCCGACGTGGCTTCCGAGGCCGACATGTATCGAGATGGTCGCCTTTACCGAGGAGAAGTTTGGCGGTCTGGACGTGCTGGTTAACAACGCCGGCGGCGTGTGAACCGTCTTTCCCGGAGGGGGATCCCGAGCACTGGCAACGCGCCATCGACGTCAACCTGCGCGGCACGATGCTTCAGGGCATGCACTTCGGCGTTCGCGCCATGCAAAAGCGCGGTGGCGGCGCGATCGTCAACGTCTCGTCCATAGGGGGGGATGAGGCTTACAGCCCTACGACAAACCCGAGTACGGCGCAGCCAAAGCCGGAGTGGTGCGCCTCACCGCCTCACTCGCTACGCTCGAGGAGAGATCCGGGGTTCGCGTCGGACTCCCGTCTGTTCCGGATGGGTGGACCCCCCGGGCCTCCCGGCGCGGCCGCGCCCAGATGACGCCCCGGGAGCGGAACAAGCTGGTCCCGGCCGTTCTTCTCGATCCCGAGGAGATCGCCAACGCCGTCGTGATGTTCGTCGAGGACGACTCGATGGCGGGGCGCGTGATGATCTGGCTTGAGCCCTGGCGGGATCTCTTGCCCCTCGATGCACCATACTCAACCGGATGACAAATGCCCGGCGAGTCAAGCTCGACGATCGCCTGAGCCTGCAGTATGTGCCTCGACACTAGGCTCGGACGGACGTAGATCAGTTTCCGTGGGATACTCTCCCGCCCCCGCGTCGCCAGGTAGAACGCCGTCTGCGCGACGGCGGCGAAGAAGGTGCCTGAGGGCGAGGGAATAGGCGACCCGCTCGACCACCCCCGCCCTGAGCGCCATCAGGCAGATGGCGGACGCGAGCAGCCCGGCGAACCATCCGAGCGCGGCGAGCCAACCGTGCCCGAGCGCGAAGAGCGCCTGGTTGAGCGACTCGGAGAGCAGGTAAAGGCCGCCATCGCGGCCAGCGCGACAAGCACCGCCCTACTGAGTCGGCCCCGGAGCCGGCGAAGAGCTTCAATTCCCCAGCCCCCGAACAGCCAGGTTCCCCGACCATGAGTACGCCCACGAGGCCGACGATCCCGACCGCCCTGACCACGAAACGGTTGAAGGCAAGTCCGGCCTTCGGTGGACAACACGCGGCTCGCTCGGGGCAGAAGCGCGCCAATAGCTGGACTGAAGAGTACTGGGGGATAAGGGTGAGGATTACCGCCGCCGAGAGCAGACCTATCTGAGCGTCGGTGCCGCCTAGGAGCCTCGCGAGGATCGGTCCTCCGTTCATAAGTACCTGGGCAAAGGCCATGCGCGGAGCACGGGCCCGGCAAACCGGAAAGCCTTCCCCGTTGAGAAAGGCTCTCCTTTCCCTCTCAGGCGGGGTTACGGGTGCGGGCCGGACCGCAAGCACCCCAATGAAAGGGGCGAGCACGATGGCCAGGGCCGGCCCGAAACGCCCCATCCCACGACGAGAAGCCCGGCCGCGAAGCAGCCTTGCCGCCGACTCGGCCATGATCTGCGCCCCAGCCGAAAAGATTGCCTGTGCCCGTTGAAGATGCCGCGCCGGAAGTACTCGGGGGCGTAGAGGACCGCGGCCACGATGAACGCCGCGGTGAGCCACGGCTCCGGAAGAGTTCACCCGTAAGGACCGGGCTGGCGATCAACGCCGCAACCACAAACGTCACTGCCAGAACGGTCTGCCAGTGCCTTACCGAGGAGACGACCGGACCCCAGTCGGTGCCCTGCGCCTCCCTCTCGGCGACGTAGCGCCCCAGGGTCTGCGTGCCCCGATCCAGAGCACCTGGACCGTGAGAAAGGTCGCTGACCAGAGCAGCGCAAGCGGCGCCGAACCCGTCTTGCCGAGGGCGTGGAAATACATGCTCTGGAAGGCGTAGGTAAGCACGCCGGCGAGAACGAACGAGACCGCGATGTGGATACTCCCGCGCCCGCGCCTTGCCGCACTTTGAATGAGGTAGGCATCAGGTTTCAGGTTGCAGGCTTCGGGTTTACTTCTATCATGAACGAAGTGTATCCGCGCGCCAGGCTATCGTCTTCGCACCCGTGGTCAGAGGACGTTGATGGCAAGATGGCGGGCCCGGCATATTGCCTGAAGCCTGTAGCCTGATGCCTGAAACCTTTATCTCAACCAGGTCGAGATTATTACCCTGAAGACCCCCAGAGGGTAAGCGAGTTTGGGGGCTTCTTGGTCTCGCCCGCGGCGCGGCTCATCATCGAGACGGGGACCTGCTCGAAACGCAACTTGTGCTTCAGGCCTTCCAGAATGATCTCGTTGGCGTTGAATCGGTCCTCGCGCAGGTTCAGCTTGTGCAGCTCGGAGACCCTTATCGCGCGGTAGCCGTTCGTGCAATCGGAGACCTTCACGCCGGTGAGCAGCGAGATCAGGCGCGAGAAGAACACCACCCCGACATGACGGACGCTCCCAGCCTCCTGGTAGTAACCCATGAAACGGGAGCCGAGCACGAAGTCCGCATCCCCCTCTAAGATGGGCTTTACGAGGCGGTCGAGCTCCTCAGGCTTGTACTGCCCATCAGCGTCGAGGTTGACGACGACCTGAGCCTTTTCGGCCCGCGCTATCGCGAAGCCCGCCCTCGAGGGCGTCGCCCTGTCCGCGGTTGACCACGTGGGAGACCACGGGTACGCCCTCCGCCCTGGCGATCGCAGCCGTCGCGTCGGTCGAGCCGTCGTCAACGACCACGGTCTTCACCTCGTGGCCGAGGACCTCGTCGGGGATGCGGCGCAGACCTCCTGGATGCCGCCCTCCTCGTCGTAGGCGGGCACGACTATCAGCACCTCGCCAGGGTGTCCCTCGGCCCTCTCCTCGGGCGAGAGGTATTTCTTCGGAGTACTCCCTGACGGCGAGGCCGGTGACGATCTCGCCGCTGCGGCGCCCGGCCGCCCGCACCCGGCCGAGAAGGTTCAGGAAGAGTCCGAAGAGAACAGACGGCGATGGAGAGCAGCGCGAAGCCGCGGTCCTCCAGCCCGAGAAGGCGGTGAAGATCCCACCGACCTGCGGGACGACCGAGACCAGGGCCACGCCGGCGGCGATGAGCAGCGAGAGGAGCAGGTCGAGCCTGCTCCCCCCTCCGCGGTACCTGATGACACCGTACGCCGCGAAGAGCGCGGCGATGACGAGGCCAGCGATGCTTACATGCTCGGCCGCGAAGCTCACAGGGTAGAGGGCTCCGCTGGCGCCTTGCCCGTCTTCCAGCTTACGCTCGGCATCACCACCTCAGGGATTACTCTATCCCGATGCTCCAGAGCCGCGTAGTAGATAGATAGGTCCATAGTACTCACCGATGGCCCTCCTGATGGTGACGCTCTCTCCTGCGGCCTCCACAGCGAGGTGGCTGGAATCTTCGAGGTGTCGCAGCGGTGGGCGTACTTACGGGCTATCTCGGTGACCTCCTCCAGCAGCCCTTCGCTCAGGGTTGTCGGTTGCAGGCCAAGGTCGAGGAAGCGATCGTTGCGGACGTGCAAATCGTTCTCGGCGGCCTCGTTGCGCGGGTTCTGCACGTAGTCTATCTCTGCGCCCGTGCGCTCGGAGACCAGCGTGGCAAGGTCGCGCAAACGGTGAGTCTCGGTCATCTGGTTGTAGACGTTGACCCGGTCGCCCCTCTCGGGAGGGTTCTCCAGGGCGAGCTGTATGCAGCGCACGGTGTCCTGGATGTGGATGAAAGCGCGGGTCTGGCCGCCCGTGCCGTGGACGGTGAGCGGGTAGCCTACGGCGGCCTGCATCAGGAAGCGGTTGAGGACGGTGCCGTAGTCGCCGTCGTAGTCGAAGCGGTTTATGAGGCGCTCGTCCAGCCTGGTCTCCGCGGTCTGGGTTCCCCACACGATGCCCTGGTGCAGATCGGTGACGCGCGTCAGGTCGTTCTTGTTGTAGTAGGCGAACAGGAGCTGATCCTGGGTCTTGGTCATGTGGTAGATGCTGCCAGGGTTCGGCGGGTAGAGGATCTCCTGCTCTACAAGCTCGCCCCCTTCGGTCTCGACCTTGACCGTCAGATACCCCTCGGGGATCTGCATCCCGGCCGTGCCGTAACCGTAGACGCCCATGGTCCCCAGATGCACAACGTGGGTGTCGAGCCCGCTCTCGGTGATCGCCGCCAGCAGGTTGTTGGTCGCGTTGAGGTTGTTATTCACGGTGTAGCGCTTGTGGTAGCTGGACTTCATCGAGTAGGGCGCAGCCCGTTGCTCGGCGAAGTGGATGACCGCGTGGGCCGCCACTCAGGAGCAGGTCCAGAAGCTGGCGGTAGTTCTCGGCGACGTTGATGTTGTGGAAGTCTATCCGGTTGCCGGTTAGCTCCTCCCAGACGCCAAGGCGCTCACCCATAGGGCGGATCGGGGTGAGGGACTCGCATTCCAGCTCGATGTCTATCTTGCGCCGGGAGAGGTTGTCGACTATGGCAACCTCGTATCCTTGCGCCGGAAGTGCAGCGAGGTGGGCCAGCCGCAGAAGCCGTCGCCGCCTAGAACCAGTACCTTCATTATCGTACTCCCTTGTTGCTCTACTTTGCTAACTTCGTTTCAGGATCTAACCCAACTTGAACCGAACATGCCAGCCAACGATTGTAACGGAAAAATGGTTGGACGAGTACTAAATCGGCGTAAACACTCTGTTCAAGTCCTCCTGTGGTCCGGCACGCCGGCGCAGCGACAGGGCAGGCCCTGACGGCCAGCGGCGCTATATTAACGTAGATTCATGCAAATTAACATCAGGTGTTCCATCTGGGTACAATAGCCCCCGCCCGGCGATGAGAAAAGGACGTTTGGGACCGTGGCCGTAGAGCAGGAGCAGACAACTTCTCCACCGGCGGGTTCGTCACCCGGCGGGAACAAGCGCCTCCGTAAAACTCGGTGTCATGCTTGCCGGATCGGGGGTCTTCCTGCTCGTCTTCGTCCTGTATCTGAAGACCCTGGCGCCCACCGTCCTGTATCTCAAAGACCCCGAGTTGCTCGACGCGGTGATGGTGCAGATGCAGGTCAGCGGTACTGGGCATCACGCATCCGACCGGCTATCCGACCTACCTGATGCTGACACACCTCTTCACCTACCTGCCTTTCGGGGACCCTGCCTACCGCGTGAACCTCGGTTCAGCCGTCTACGCGGCGCTGGCGGTAGTTGTGGTCTACGTGGTGGGGCTCCTGCTCAGCCGGCGGGTGGTTCCTGCGGCGGTCGGGCGCGCTCGCCTTCGGGCTAGGGGCGGCCCTCTGGTCCCAGGCTGTTATCGCGGAGGTCTACACCCTGAACGCGCTGCTGGTTTCGGCCACCATCGTAGTATTACTGATCTGGCGCGAGTACCGCAAAGACCGTTACCTGTTGCTGTCTGCTTTCCTTGTCGGGCTCTGCCTGACCAACCACGTAACCAGCGGGCTGCTCCTGCCGGGAAGCCTCCTGTTCGTGGGCCTCGTGGACTGGCGCAAGCTGGTCACGTCAGGCTCGTTCTCAAGGGCGCGCTCCTCTTTCTTCTCGGGCTGACGCCGTATCTGTACCTGCCGGTCCGGGCTGCGATGGACCCTCCGATGGACGCGAACAACCCGACCAACCTCGAGCGGTTCTGGTACGTGGTCAGCGGGGGGAACCTGACCGGGTCTTTCTTCTCGTTCGGGCCCTCTGAGCTACCCGGCCGGATGCTCTTCTACCTGGGGCACCTGCTCGACAACATGAACTTCTCGTGGTGATGGTCGCGGTTACGGGGGCTGTCGTGTGCTCCTCAAGGATCGCGCCGTCGGCATATTCCTCGGGTTCCTCTTCTTCGGCTGGCTATTTCACGCCGTCGAGAACAACATTCCTGACGTCAACCTCTACTTCATCCCCACGTATCTCGTGCTCTCACTGTGGGCGGCGGCCGGGATCGGGGCGCTGCTCGCCGAGGTCGAGGCACTCGTCGCCGATCCAAGGGTGACGAGGGGGCCATCCTCGTCGTGCTCTCGGCTGTGTTGATGGTCTTGCCGCTGCTCGGCGTGCGAGAGACCTACGCGAAAGAGGACATGAGCGGCGTGTACAGGGGACGGAAAGAGATCGAAGCCGTCGCCGAGAACGCCGCGCCGAACGCGACCATCCTGCACCATAGGAGCAGCATGTGGTACATGGTGCTCGTCGAAAAGCGGCGCAAGGACCTGACATCGTCGACCCGTTTTTCCACAACCTGGAGGTCGTCTTACGCCGATCTGGTGTGGCCCGAGACATAGACCTCGCCACCACGGACCGCCGCTACGGGACCGACGATCTCCGGGGGTAAGGCCGCCGAAAAGGCCGCGAAGAGGGTCGCGTTTACCTGCTCGAACCAGGGGGATCACAAAGCCGGAGATTTCCGCGGCGCGGTTTCCAGGTGGTCACGTGGACGAGCCAGGCATCCTTACGAGCTGGTCCCCCAAGGCAAAGAGCCTTACGCGAAGTAGGCGGCCTAGCGGGCGATCGCGAGGTCAGGAGCGACTGACCTTTCTGCAACTCGATTTCCGGGCTGCCGCCTTCGGCCACGCGGCATTCCTCGGCCGAGCACTGCCTGAGCGCGTCGAGCTGCTCCCTCGAGCCGTTGTTTGAGGTCCGGCGGGGCCGTCGCGTACACGTTGTGCAGCTCGTAAGGGTCCTCCTCGAGGTCGTAGAGCTCGTGTTCGCCGGTCTTGTACTCGACGTAAAGGTAGCTCTCCGTCCTCAGAGCCTTCATCCAGGGCCTTCCCCACTCGCTCGCTCGACTGGGCGCTCGCCGGCCGAGGTCTGCCGCCAGTTGTTGGGCAGCGGGTCGCCCGTAAGCAGAGGCGTCACCTTGCTCTCGTTGATGAACGGGGGCTGGGCACGCCGCTCCCTCGGCGACGGCCTCGACGAGGAACCTCTGGCGCCAGTCTTCTAAGGGTGTGGGGTCTGTCCATGAGCAGCGGCTTCAAGCGAGCGGCCGTCCACGAAGGACGGGCGTCCGGCCCCTGCCAGGTCGGCGAAGGTCGGCGCGAGGTCGTTGGTGAGCACCATGTGTTGGAGGGTCTTGCCCTCCGGCACGCCGGGGCCGCGCACCATCAGCGGGATCCTGATGTCCTCTTCGTAGGCCGTCCATTTGCCTGCGCCCAGGCGGTGCTGGCCCAGGTGGAAGCCGTTGTCCGAGGTGAAGAATATGTAGGTGTTGTCGAGCTCGCCGCTCTCGCGCAACGCCTCGAAGAGGTCGCCCACCATGTCGTCCACGGCCAGCATGGACTGCAGACGCTTGCGGTGGAGCTCCTCCATGTAGTCCTTCTGCTCCAGGCTCAAGCGGTGGGTTGTCGGCTACCCAGCCGGGCTTGTCCGAGACGTCCTTCTCGTCGAATGACGGCGGCCGCGGCAGCGAGACGTCTGGGAAGGCGTTCCTCGTCGCGGGGGGCAGGGGTGGCAGGCTGGTGGGGGGCCTTCGTGCCAAGCCACATCAGGAAGGGCCGGTCGGCCGTGAAGAATGGCGGGTCGGCTCCGGCCGTCCGCTCCGACGTAGTCGGAGGCCTTATCGGAGAGGACGTCGGTGTCGTAGGTGGTAGCCTCTGGATCGTAGCTGACCATGTGGCCGTTCTCGTTGAGCATCGTGGCTCAGGAAGTTGCCCGACACCGCGTACCACTCGTCCCACCCAGGGGGACGTAGGTCTCGCGTAGCCGTTGAGATACTTCCCAAAGAAGGCCGTCCTGTATCCCTGATCCTTGACCCAGGTAGCCATCGTGGAGTTCTCATGGCCCAGAGAAGCGGAACTTCTGGAAGCCCCCGACGCGGCGGCTCGTTGTGAGGATCTGGTGGCTGTGGGTGTACTGGCCGCGCAGGATCGTGGCCCGGCTCGGGCAGCACAGGGAGTTGGTCACGAACGCGTTCTCGAAGGTCGTGCCCTCGACCACAAGCGCGACTTCAGGTTTGGCATGTGTTTAGCGTGTCCGGGTTCAAGTCTTCGAAGGCGAGGTCGTCCGTGAGGATCAGGATCACGTTCGGGGGTTGCGGCTCTTCCGCTCCTGGTCGGGCTGTTTGCCCTCCGCCGAAGGGAAGCAGGCTGAGAGCGAGCAGGCCGCGGCCAGCCCGAGGAACGCGTAGATCCCTATCAAAAGTATTCTTTTTGTCTCGATCTCACTGCCGGCCACCACGTATCGCCGAACGGCGCTGATTGAGCCGCGTTCGGACATCCTCTGCTTCCATACCCCGGAGGGGGTCTATGGCCACTTAGTCGCCTTCCGGGTCTATGTTTCCTCAAGGTAAAGTGTTATACATTCCCGCGATGGGCGAGTCCACTCTCAGAATACCGGCGAGGCGGGACGGCGCTTGATCTCTGCCCTGATCCAGGCCCTCCCGGCGGCCCTACTGGTCGGGATCTTGCCGGGATGGTTCTGGACGAGATGCCTGCTCGCCTCGGGGGACCTCGCCGAGCGACTCGCCTACACGATAGCGCTCTCCATAACGCTGGTGCCCACCGCCGCGCTCGCGCAGACTTACCTGTTCGCGACAGGCGTAACCTTCGCGGTGACCGTAGTCTCGGTGGCGCTGGTATTCCTCGCCGGGCTGGCCGCGTACCTGCTGTTCGGGCCTGCAAAGAGGGCCGGATGAGCCCGTCTTGCCCCCACCGTCACGGCCAGGACTTCCCACGCTCATACCGCTCGTCGCGGCCCTCGCGCTCGCCCTGGTGATGTTCTTCGGTATAGCGCCGGGCGAATGGTTGATGATCCCGATAGCGATCCTCGTGCTCGCCGCGGGGATCGGCCTTCTTGTGGACCGGGGGAGAAGACTCCACCCCGGCAAATCTGCTCGAAGGAGAAAGCCCGCCGTCAAGCGGCGCGCAACGCGGTGCTCTCGCTGGTGCTCCTGCTCGTGCTCGCGCGCGGCTACCTAGGCCCGTCATAAACGGCTGGCCCTTTCCCAGGGGCGTGGACCGCTACGAGCACGCGGTGATGGCCGGCATGATGATGCGGGAAGGGTCGAACGAATCGTTCATGCTGTATCCGCCAGGCTTCCACCTCCTAACCGCCATGCTCTCGCGCCTCAGCGGGTTCGAGCCTCTTGAGGTCTTCCCTATCCTCGCCCCCACGCTCCCGCTGCTCTGCGCGCTGGCGTGCTATGCGCTGGCGAAGCGACTCTGGGGCCCTGAGTACGGGGTGGCCGCCGCCCTCACCTCGGGATTGCTCCTCGGCGGCACGTACATGCACTTCGAGGAGGCCCGCTACCCGAACTTCATAGGTGAATACTTCCTGATCGTGCTTGCCGTCGCGGCCCTGATCTGGCTGTACGCCTCGCCTTCGGCGCGCGGAGGTCTGTTGCTCGCGCTGCTCGGCTCCTCGACGGTGCTTTACCACCAGATAGCCGGCTACAGCCTCGCCGTGCTGCTCGTATTCGTGTCCGTACTCTTCTTGCCCTACCTGCTCCTGAGCGACCGCAGGAAAGGAGTCTACCTGTTGCTCTCCCTCGCGCTCCTCGGCTTCTTCTCGGTGCTCTACGCCTGGGACACCTACGACCTGCCGAGCCTGCTGGCAGGATTGCTGGGCGGGTCGGAGACGGGGAGGGGAGGGGAGGCCGTCGCGATGGCGATAGGAACAAAGCCGGGGAACGGCCCTGGACACTTCCTGATGACGATGTCACACCCCGTACTCTGGCTCGGCCTGCTCGGCCTGCCGCTAATGCTCGCAGGCCGCGGAAATGGAGGGGATAAGTCTGACACCCTGGCTCGCCTCACCCTGCTCGTTTGGACCCTGCTGCTGTTCTTCGGCAGCCTCACCTCCTACAGCGGCTTCCCCGACCGTTTCGAGCGCGACCTCGGCGTGCCGCTGGCCCTGCTCGGGGCCCTGGCCCTGGTAACCGTGCTGCGGGCCGCGTCGACACCTTCACGGCGGACGGACGGTCTTCGCGGCGGGCCTGCTCGCGGTCGTCCTCACGGCGACCCTAGTGGGGGCGCAGTCCAATCTGAACCTGGAGGAAGCCGCGGGCCTAGCACACGCTTCAAAGACAGGCCGCCGCCGGGCGAGGTCGTCGCCGCCGGCACTTGGCTCGAAGAGCACAACGAAGGCGGCAGCATAGTCGCGACCCCTTACCTGGAATATGTCCCGAGCCGCGCCATGCTCGCGATGGGCGGATACACAAAGATGCAATCCTACGATGCGGCCAGGATACTGCGCGCCAGGGACCTCCCGCCTTTCGGCGCAGGCCCTATGTGGGAGGCGTTGTGGATCCTCAAGCACCCGGCTGGAGAGCATACGAAGCAACTCCTGCAAAAAAACGACGTCAGGTACGTCGTCTTCCACAAACGCTATCCTGGCATCGACTGGCGTCCCTTCGCGTCCCAGACAGGCCTCTACCGGACGGCATTCGAGAACCAAGGCGTCATCATCTTCGCGCCCCGTGAGGACTAGCGCTCTCGGGGGTAAAGACGCGGGCCGGGTGGCGGTTCGGGAAGGACCTTGTTAAGCTATCCGGCGTGGGTTGGCCAAAGTACACGAGGAGGTGAGGCGTGGTACTTGACCTGATCCGGGCCCTTCTCGCGGCGCTAGTCGTGGCCGCCGCTCCAGGGTGGTTCTGGGCCGGTCTGCTGCGAGCTTCAGGGGACTACGCCGAGCGACTCACCTATTCTGCGGCGCTCTCGATGGCGCTGGTGCCGGCAACGGCGCTGATACCGACGCGACTTCTGGGGTTGAGCCTTACGCTTCCCACGGCCCTGGCCTGCGCCCTCGTCGTGTTCCTGGCGGGGCTCGGGGCTTATCTCCGGTTCGGTGCGGCCAAGGGGTCCGACGAGCCCATCTTCCCGGCACCTGTCGCCACCCTCAGCGTGCCCGCGCTGGCGCTGCTCGTGCCCGCGTTCGGCCTCGCTTTCGGGGTAATGATCGGCGCTATCCCCGGCGTGCCCGTCGCGGATCCCCTTCACGAGCGCCGTCGATCCCGGTCCGCGGGTACTGGTAACGGTAGCCCTCCTGGTGTGCGCGGCGGGGACAGTCCACCTCTTTATGTGGCGAGGCGAACCGGATCGGAACTGGCGCGAATCCCCGGTGTTGCCAGGACCGATCTTGCGCCGGCTCGCGCTCCCCGCCGTATTATCGCTGGCGCTCGCGCGCGGCTACCTCGGACCCGTGTTGCACGACTGGCCCTTCGTGCGCGGCGTAGACCATTACTCCCACGCCGTGATGGCCGACAGGATGATGAGCCGTGGGGAGGATAGAACCTTACCTCATCTACCCTCCCGGCTTCCACACCCTGACAGCCTCGAGTCTCACGCCTGAGCGGCCTCGAGCCCCTGGAGATCTTCCCCGTGCTAGGTCCCGCAGTGCTCCTCCTGCCAACCCTCGCCCTCTACGCGCTGGCCAGGCGCCTGTGGGGGTGGGAGTATGGGGTAGGCGCGGCGCTACTCTCCGTGCTAATGGGCGGAAGCTACTACTACTTCAACGACGCGATGTATCCGAACCTCGTTACCTCCCAGTTCCTGATGGTCCTTGCCCTCGCCTCCCTGGCAGGCCTCTACAAAGCGCCATCCGCACGTAACGGGGTCTTGTTCGCGCTGCTCGGTTCCTCGGTCGTGCTCTACCATCCCGTCGCGAGCATGTACCTGGCCGTGCTGCTTGCGGTCGTCGGGGCGTACTTCATTGTCCCCTTGCTATTCCGCGACCGGAGGACGGGGGTGGCGCTGCTGCTTTCGTTTACACTCCTCGGTTTCCTCTCCGTCGTGTACGCGTGGAACACCTACCATCTGGGACAGGCTCTCGCGGGACTTGTTGACAGGTCGGGCGAGAGCAACACGACCGAAGCCGTCAAGATGGCGGTGGGCACGCAGGCACCGTACCGGATCGATTTACAGATCGGGACCATGGTCTCCCAACCCGTAGCCTGGCTCGGCCTCCTCGGGGTTTTCCTCCTCGTTGGTGACGGAAGGAGGCGTATGGAAGTGCCTGCCGCTCTAGCGCACATCACGCTGTTCCTGTGGACCCTGCTGCTGTTCGTCGGCAGCCGTGCTGCGCTGACCGGTTTCCCACAGCGCTTCGGACGGGACGTCGGCGTGCCGCTGGCCCTGCTCGGGGCCCTGGCCCTCGTAACCATCTTGAGATCCCTCGGGACCCGCAGGCGGGCCGCCGCTGTGTTCGTCGCCTCCGTCGCGGCGCTCCTCTGTGTTGCGCTCGTGGGCGTGCAGATGGCGCAGAGCCTCAAATTTTCCTCCGGTCCCAAGCGCGCAGAAGACGATGACGCCCCAGATCGAGGCAGCCGGAGGCGGTTGGCTGGAAGAGCACAACACGGGCGGAAACATCATCGTGAGCCCGCACGTCAACCAGGTGCCAAGCCGCATGATGCTCGCCATGGGCCATTACTCCGCACTCCAGTCGTTCGAGCTGTGGCAAGTCGCGAATCCCAGGGACCTCCCCCCCACGGGACCCAAACCGCTATGGGACATCCTCTGGCTGATGAAGCACCCTGACAACGAGAGGACGGACAGGACCCTCAGCGAGTACGACGTACGCTACATCGTGCTCTACAAGAACATGCCTGACAGGCCGACCGAGGACTACTGGCTGGACTTCAAGAGTCACCCGAAACTGTACAGAACGGACTTCGAGAACAGTGACGTCCTGATCGTCGAGCGACGCGAGTGAAGGAGTCGATGCGGCGAGTATACCTCCCCGGCGCCGCCACCGCTTCGCAGGAGGTCCCAGGGATGGAGAGACGAGAACCGGATGAGCACCGGGGTGGGATTCGTCCTGGCGGTCTACGCGGCGAGCCGTATGCTCTACCTGATCTCCGGCTCCCTCCTCGCCAGCGTAGTGCCGACCTCCAGCTTTCAGCGCGTCACCTCCGACGTGCCCTCGGGGAGTATGAACGTCTGGTCGCACTGGGACGGGGAGCACTACGTGGCGCTGGCAATGGGAGGGTACCTCAACCCCCCGGACAACGTCTCCCCCGCCTTCTTCCCGCTGTACCCGCTGCTTATGAGGTCGTTCGCAGAACTCTTCGGTGGTCCTCTCTCTAAAGAAGCTCTCTCCGTCTGGGGTCCTCTACTCTCCCTCCTCTTCCTGCCCTTCGCCCTCTACTTTCTCTACCACATAGCCCTTCAAGGATGGGGAAAGAGGGTGGCTGAGGGGAGCGTGCTAACCATATCCGTGTTCCCAACGACCTTCTTTTTGAACGCCGCATACACAGAGAGCCTGTTCCTGGCTCTCTCATGTGGATCCATATGGGCGATGAGGGTGAGGAAGGATCTGCTACTGGCGTGTGTACTGGGAGGGTTTGCAGCGGCTACGAGGAATGTAGGGATATTTCTTGATGGTGCCCTGGTGTATGAGTGGGTAAGGGGAGGAGGGATTGCAGGGGGGAGGAGAGGATAGTAGAGGGGTTAGCAACACTTTCTCTGGTACCAGGAGGGCTATTAGTATACATGGGGTATCTGTGGCTCAGGTTTGGAGATCCCCTTGCTCTTCTACTCCGCGCAGAAGAACTGGGGAAGGCAGGCCACCGGGCCGCTCGCCACCGCAGGCAGGGCGTGGGAGTCGGCCGCCGAGGGCTCTGGCAGGCTCATCGATCCTGGGCTCTGGGCGCACCCCTCTCTGGGGAACCTGGCAGACCACCTCGCGGCGGCGAACAACCTCTACAACCTGGCATTCTTCGTCTTCGCCGTGGTCGTGCTGCTCGCGGGCTGCGAGAGTTGCCCCCTCTCCCTGAGCATCTACGGCTTGCTGCTCGTCGCCCCGGCCACGCTCTTCGGGACGCCTGAGAGCCCGCTGATGGGTACCCCGCGATACGTGCTCGTCGCGTTCCCCATCTTCATCGTGCTTGGGCTCCTTTCCGGTAGAAAGCTCCTCTTCGGCGGATGGCTACTCCTGAGCACCATCTTATCCCTGCCCTGTGCGGGCTCTTCGTGAGCTGGCGGTTCGTGGCTAGATGCCCCGGTGGCGTGTCCGGGGCCCCGTTGGGGAGCCGCTGCGGTAGGCCTCTCTGACCTTCCAAGCGCACTGGCTTTCAAGATAAACCAGAAGCGGGAACTCCTGGTTAAGAGAGGGTCAAATCTCGGCTAAAGGCAGGTTAAAGGGGCCGACGGCGAATCAACCCGCGTAGACGGTCTCACAAGCGCCCGAGATGCGGTCTTCCAAATCCACGCTCACCGCGTCATCGCCAGGTCCGCAGTCCACGTAGTCCCGCTCGCCGTCCTTTGTCTCCAGAAAATCGTCCCCGGACCCCCCGGAGAGCGCATCGCTACCAGAACCGCCGTAGATCTCATCATCGCCACCGCCGCCGGAGAGCGCGTCGTCGCCGGCGAGGCCCCAGATCCTGTCTCCTCCTCCGAAACCCGCGAGCCGGTCGCCCGGGCCCGAACCACGCAGATTGTCGTAGCCGCCCCCGCCCAGCTCGGCGCCAGCGAGCGCGTCACCGGCGGCCAGCGAGAGCAGCAGCAGCCCGGCCAGCAAAACTAGCGCCCCGGCCTGCCGCAAGCCCTTGCCAGGGGGAGAGATCGCCGGCCTGACCGGTTCGTTCAGGTTCACGTCACGCGCCCCACTTCTCCCACTTCTATGTAGATGGTCCACATACGGAGATTCTAGGGTCCGGTGAGAAGGCCTTGGTTAAAGTGAGGAAACTTCCGGCTTAAATCTTGGTTAAACTCCAGAGGACATGCTGACGGTGGTATCGGGCCACCCCGCGTCGTGGCGTCCTCTATAATGGCCCGAGTCGTGTAACGCATATCTCTCTTGGGGAGGAGGTTTCGGGATGGCAGAGAGGGAGTTCAGGCTTCCCGGCTCCTCCTACGAGGAGCTAGCCAACATCATCGTGGCGTACGGGACCCGAGACGATGCGGCGCGTTCGGGGGACGTGAGCAAGCTCGACTCGGCACACCAATCCAGCGTCAGCCGCAACAACGCTTTCCTTGTGGAGATCGGGATCTTGCAGGGGGAGGAAAAGAAGCTGACCACACGCCGCGGGCGAGCGCTGGCCGTGGCGCTCGCCCACAAGGATCGGGCCGAGATCCGGACCAACTGGCGCGCGATAGTGGCGGCGAGCGAGTTTTTGCAGAACGTGGTCTCGGCCGTAAAGCTGCGCGAGGGGATGCTCTACCCAACAGTCCAGGCCTACATAGCGCACGCCGCGGGCCAGCCGCGCAACAAGCCCGTGATGAACGGCGCCGGCGCTATCGTCGAGATACTGAAGGCCGCGGGTCTGCTGAAGGAGGAGGCTGGGGAGCTCGTCGCCACCTTCGACGAGCAGCCCGTCGACCCCGCCAGGGGTGACGGCCCGCCCACGCAGACGTCCGGTATGGGCGAATCCGCGGTCTCGGCGACCGTGAGCCAGTCCGCAGGGGGGCCCACGTCTCCCTCGGTCAGCATCCACGTCCAGGTGAGGTGCACGGTCGATGAGCTAGAGGACTTGGCCCCGCGTTTGAAGGTACTGATCAAGGAGCTCTCTACGGAAGACTAGCGCACAGCGAGAGAAGGTCCGAGAGCTGGACGTCTTCTTTGGCCCTGCGTAGGCCGCCCGTGTAGAAGGTAGAGTAGGGTTTGCAGTCTGGGTAGAGTTCGACCCAGTTTGCGACCCTCTGCCTTACCATGTAGGTCACGCGGCTGCATATCACCAGGTCGGGGCCGAGGCGCGCAACCTCCCCGTCTATGGCCTCGGAGGCGGCCTCGAAAACCTCGACGTCGGGGTTTAATTCCCTGAGCGCGAACGCGATCGCCTGCCGATACGAGGCGAACTGGTTGGCCACGAGTATGCGTCTTGCGCCCATACAAGAATTGTGGCCTTCAGCAAGACTTCAAGCATCACGAAAATGGGGGATCTTTTCCTAGCCTCGTTGGGCTAGGTCGTCCCGGCAAGCTCCCCGGCCTTGTCCACGATGGAGAGCAGATCGGGGAGCTGAATCTCGGTATATTCCATGTGCCTGCCGCCTATGTTTGCCACCGACAAAGCACCGTTCTCTGGGTAGAGTTCTACCCACACCCTCACCCTGCCTTTGAGCGTCTCGGTAGCCTTGCTGCAGATGACCATGTCGGGCGAAGAGCGTTCTATGGAGGCGTCGAGGATGTCGGGCTCTACGGTCTCTACCTCTACCGCGGGGCGCAGTTGGCTTATGACCGCCGCTATGCCCTCGCGGTAGGCGCGCGGCTCGTTTGCCATCAGGACCCGCGGCCCGCCCCGCCGGGCTGCTACGGGTTCATCGGGGCGGTTATCGCGCGGCTTAGGCAAGAAGTTCATGCCTCCTCGGGTAGCTTCGTGCCGCAAAACAGTCTTTGCGATTGCCGACACGAACGGCCGTGATTTTAGCACGGTCCACCCCGCAAAACGTCGGGCGAAGGACGACACGGCCAGCCGCGAAAACGGAAGATCCTCCCACGAGCGACTACCGGATCTCGACGAGGCCGTGGCGGGCGGCGAACACCAGGGCCTGAAGTCGGGAGTGTACGTCCAGCTTGCCCAGGATGTTGACCATGTGTGTGCGTTCCGTCTCCACGGTGATGTGCAGCTTCTCTGCGATGTCCTTGCTGTCGAGGCCTTCGCCCAGGGCCAACAGCACCTGCTTTTCGCGGGGGGTGAGCTTCTCTATGGCCCTCTTGGCTTCGTACTCCTCCTGGCGCTTGCGGCTGACCATGCGCAACATCTCAATAACCTCCCCCGGCGAGAGCAACGCCTCCCCAGCCTTCAAGCGCCGTACGGCCTCGACGATCTCGCCAATCGCGGCGGACTTGTGCAGCACCCCCGAAGCCCCGGCCTCGACCGCCCGTGCGAACCTGTTCGGTTCCAGGCTAGCGCTGAGGACCAGCGTCATCACATCCGGACGGGAAGACAGTTCTTCGATCAGCTCGAAGCCGTCCCCGTCCGGCAGCGCAAGGTCGATGACGGCGACATCGATTTCGTCGGGCACCTTGCGCATGAATGCGCGTGCCTCGGCCAGCGAGCCGGCCTGGCCGGCAACGACGAACTCACCCTCCCGCTCAAACATGAAGGCCAGCGCCTGGCGGAACGACGCGTGGTCCTCGACGAGCAGGATCCTGGTCGAATGCTCTTGCGTGTTGTCCTCTATCGTGTCCACCCTTCTATCGACGCCTAGTCGCGCTGAAGATACACCATCTTGGCCAGAACGGGCCGTGCTGGGATGTGGCACGAGGCGCTATCGCTGCCCCGTTGCAAGGCGAGAGAGGGGTATCGAGACGCGTACCCGCGTCCCCTCACCCGGCGCGCTCCGCACGCTGAGGTTGCCGCCGAGCTCGAGCGCCCGGTGGTTCATGGACTGCCTGCCTATCCCCGTCATGACCCTCTCCGGATCGAACCCGCGGCCGTCGTCGGACACCTCTACGTAGGCGAGGCCACCGTCGAGCCCCAACTCTACCCTGACGTGCCCGGCCTCGGCGTGGCGACGGACGTTCGTGAGCGCCTCCTGGACGAGGCGCGTAAGCTCCTGGCCCGTCTTATCGGGAAGCCTGGTCGGGAAATTCTCCGCTATTATCAGTTCGAGATCGTACCTCCCACGGGACATCCGCCGGTTGAGATCCACGAGGTTCTCCAGGGATGTGACCAGCGAGCGGTCGAGCGTCTCTTTGAGGCGCAGCTCGAAAATGGCGCCGCGCAACCCCTCCACGGATCGCCTGAGGGCCTCGGCCGTGTCCTCCAGGGCCGGCTCTACGCTGTCCTGCGCGACGACCTGCATGACCTGTATCTCCTGCAGCGCGTAGACGATGTCTTGGAGGGTGCTGTCGTGTAGTTCCCTGGCTATCCTGTTGCGTTCCGCCTCCCGGATCTCCTCGAGCATGGTCTCCGCGCGCTTGCGCTGCGTAACATCGTGGGCGACGATGCACATCGCGCTATCACCGTTATAAGGCACGGCGCTCACGTTGACCTCGACGTCGGCCAGCGAGCCGTCTTTGCGACGATACTGCCTCTCGCCGAGGTGCGCGGTCCCTTCCTGCATAACACGCCAGATGTTCAGGTCGACGCTCTCCTGATCATGGGCGACGATATCGTAGAGCGTCATACCTCTCAGTTCCTCGTCCGTGTAGCCTAAAGAGAGGAGGAGGGCATTGTTTGCCTCGAGCACACGCCTGGTCCCGGCGTCGACGAGGAAGATGTTCTCGGCGGCCTGTTCTACCACCGTGCGGTAGAGTGCCTCGCTCTGCCTCAAGGCTTCCTCCTGGCGCTTACGCTCCGTTACGTCCATGAGGATACCCTGCCAGAAGAGCGGCCCGCCCTCCGAGTCCCTGACCAGCACAGCCTCTTCGCGCACCCAGACCACCCGCCCGTCGCGCGAGATCCTGCGGTACTCTACGCTATATGGCTCGCCCGTCTCGTCCGTGCGGACGTCCTCCGCGAGCACCCATCCGCGATCTTCGGGATGGATCGTCAGCGAGCGGAGGTCGGGGTTCGCGAGGTACTCCTCGGGCGAGTAGCCGAGAACACCCTCGATCTGCGGGCTGACGTAGGCCAGCGAAGAGTCCTCGATCTCCTGCATGTAGGTTACGGCTGGAAGCTGCTCGACCAGCGTCCGGTAGCGCTCCTCGCTCATGATCAGGGCTTCTTCGGCCTGCTTGCGCTCGGTCAGGTCTATCACAGAGGTCGCCCGGATCCGACGCCCTGAATAGGGGAGGTGCCTCGGCCTTATCTCAATGGGAAAGACTGTTCCGTCCTTCTTGAGCCCCCTCGACTCGTAAAGCCTGGTGTCTTCATCCGAGATGCGTTTCTTGACCATGTCCCTGTACTCGGGCGGCGTCAGCTCGCTCGCGTACCTTCCGACGAGTTCATCGAGCCCGTACCCGAACATCTCCGTCACGCTGCGATTGGCGTCGATAATTTTGCCATTCTCGCTCAGGATCAGCCCCTCTACAACCTCCTGGGAGAGCACCCTGAAGCGCTCTTCGCTCTGCTTGAGCTCCTCCTCTGCCTGCTTGCGTCTACTGATGTCCTCGACGACCGCGATAAAGTAGCGGGGCTCGTCGGTCTCGTCGTGCACCAGTGAGACGGTCAGGTTGATCCAGACACGCCTGCCGTCCTTGCCGACGATGAGCTTCTCCTCTGTGTAGTCCCTGAGCTCTCCAGCAAGCATGCTGACGCCCCGCTCGAAGTCCTTGTCGAAATCTTCGGGGGAGATGAGGCTGAACACGCTCGCGGCCCCAAGCTCCTCGCGCTCGTAACCCACGATGTCGCAGAACTTGTCGTTGAACCTCAACCACCCGCCGTCGAGCCCGACCTGCAAAATACCTACGGCGGCCTGCTCGAAGGTGGCCCTGAAGCGCTCCTCACTCTTCGTGAACTCTTTCTCCGCCCGCTTCTGCTCGGTGATGTCGTACTGGACGCCGAGCCAGTACAGGGGTTTACCGTCCTCGTCCCTGACAAGCTCTGCCTCGTCGTGCACCCACACCACGCGCCCGTCGCTGGCGATCAGACGGTACTCGATCCTGTAAGGCTCGCCGGTCTCATCGGTCCTGACCTCTTCGGCCAGCACCCTCTCCCTGTCTTCGGAATGCAGCATCCTGAGCCAGTGTTCCTCGTCGACTATCTCGGCGTCCGCGGGATAACCGAGCATGGTCTCGTACTGCGGGCTCATGTACGTGATCGCCTTGGGGTTGTCAGACTCGATGGGCTCCTGCACGTACGTGACGGCCGGGATTTGCTCCACGAGCGTCCGGTAACGGTTCTCCGCCTCCCTGATCTTCTTCTCTGACTCCTTGCGTCCGGAGATGTCACGGACGAGGGCGAGCATGAGTGGACGTTCCCCATCCTCGAACACGCCGATGCGGAGCTCCACCGGGAACGTAGAGCCGTCCTTGCGGCGGTGGGTGCCTTCGAGCGTACGCGGCGGACCGGAGATGATCCGCCCCCACAACTCCCGGAGAGATTCAGGGACGTGGTCCTCCTCGACGTCGGCGACGGACAGGCCGAGCAGCTCTTCCCTGGTATACCCGAGGCTCTCGCACGCCTGGCGGTTCACGTCGACGATGTTGCCCTGGAGATCGTGCACGAAGATGGCGTCGGCGGCCTGCTCGACGAGGCGCTTGAAGCGGTCCTCGCTCCTGCTCAGCGCCCGCTCGCGCTCTTTTTTCACTCCCACCTCTCTGAGCTCGCGCTCGATGGCGGGGCACAGCCTGCCCATGTTTTCCTTGCTTAGGTAGTCGTCTGCCCCGGCCTTCATGATCTCGACCGCGGCATCCTCGCCTATCTTGCCCGAGACGACGATGAAAGGGATTTCGGAGTCTATCTCCCTCAGCAGCTCCAGGGCTTCTGGCGCCCTGAAGCGGGGCATGTAGTAGTCGGAGATCACTACCTGGAACGGTCGTCCCCCGGTCTCGGAATCACGCAGCGCCCTCTTCATGTCCTCGGGGGTATAAACCCGCTCGGAGAGGGGCTGGTATCCGCCACGTCTGAGCTCCCGCAAGAGAAGCATCGCATCGTTCTCTGAATCCTCGACGAGCAGCACGCGCAGGGTGTCGGATGCCTGTGCCCTCTTCATACGCGGCTCACGCAATTTCAGCCTTCTTCGCCGGTACCGCGCGCTCCCCGAGTTCCCTGCCCCCGAGCGTGAAGTAGAAGGTGGCCCCCTCGCCCACCCTTCCCTCCGCCCAGACCCGGCCACCGTGCCTGTGGACGATGCGCGCCACCGTTGCCAGCCCTATGCCCGTACCCTCGAACTCGTCCTGGCCATGCAACCTCTGGAAGGCCCCGAACAGCTTGTCCGCGTATGTCTGATCGAAGCCCGCCCCGTTGTCCCGCACGTAGTAGACGGGGGCGAGAAAACCCGGGCCGGGGTCCCTGTCGGCACCAAACTCTATACGCGCCTCCGGTTCCCTGGCGGTAAACTTCCACGCGTTGCCGAGCAGGTTCTCGAGCGCCGCCTTGAGCAGGCTCACGTCCCCCCAGGCTTTGGTGCCCTCCTCGGCCACGAACTCGACCTTGCGTTCCGGCTGCGCCGCCCTAAAGTCCCCTACTATCTCAGCCGCCAGGCTGCTCAGGTCGACGGATTCCCTGCGCAGGGGCCTGCGCCCCACCCTCGACAGGTCGAGCAGATCGTCTATGAGCGTCGCCATGTGCCCGCTGGCCGCCCTTACGCGGCCGAGGTAGTCCAACCCCTCGTCATCGAGCACATCCTCGTAATCCTCCTGCAGGATCTGGGAGAACCCGTCTATGGTCCTCAAGGGCGCCCTCAGGTCGTGGGAGACGGAGTAGGAGAACGCCTCCAACTCCTTGTTGGCCCCTTCTAACTCCCTGTTGGCGTCCTCTAAGTCCTTGCTGGCATCCTCGGCCAGGATGCGGCTGCGCACGAGCATCCAGGAGATACCGAAGAGCAGGATGCTGACGCCTATGCCGCTGGCGAGCACGAAGGCCGGTAGGTTGCTCTCGACGCCCCTGTTGAACCGCGGCAGCGTGGCGAAATACAGGTTCCACTCGCGTCCGGCCACCCGGCTGCGGCTCTGCTCGGAGAAGAGCGGCTGGTACTCCTCGTCCCCGGCGCGCTGCACCCCGTCTTCATCGTAGAGAAGCGAGCTCGACTCCACGTCGGCGCCGTCGTAGACCTCGAAGTCTATGGCCGGGTCGAACCCGCTCCCGAATACGTCGTCGAGCAACCCGTCCCGCCTGAAGTACCCGACTACGAACCCCGTCAGGGCGCGTCTACGCTCGGCGGCGTTCTCCACGGGCTCCCCCTCAGCGTACACGGGAAGGTACACCGCGAAGCCGGGCCCGAGGGCGAGGTCGGCGTTCGAGCCTTCTGGGGGTTCGGTCAGCACGTAGACCATCCTGGTTGCCTGCGGCGAGCCGGAATCACGCGCCCGGTCCATGGCAACCCTGTGGGCCGGGTGCGCATAGTAGTCGTGGTTGATCATGGTGAGGTTGGCCCTGTCCGAGGGGGCGACGAGCGCGAGGGGAAAGTAGGCGGAACGCTCCCCGCCGGGGTCGAGGTCTGGCCTTATCTCAGGCCGCCCCTCTTGGTCGGCCTTCTGCTCGAAAGCCTCCCGCTCATCAGGCGCCACGTACCGGGCGAAGCCCAACCCCTGGAGCCCTTCGAGCCGGGTCTTGGTCTCTATGCCCTTGACGTAGCTTTCCCACTCTTCACGCTCGACCGCATTGCTTGCGAGGAATACACCGCGGGCGCCGAAGAGCGCGTCGAGGTAAGCGTCCGTCCGCCGGTCCACGGCCGCCTGCGTGGCCTGCACGGTCTCATCGAAGCGGACCTGGTTCTGCGCCTCGACCGTCTCGCGCACATACAACCATGCCAGCCCCGTGAGCAAGAGCGAGAGCAGGAGCACCGCGTAGGCCGCAGCGGCGAGGCGCAGGTGGCGCAAGAGCCTGCCTATGACGTCCCCCTGCCCGCAAGCAACACACGACACACGTCGCCGGGCGCATCCGTCGTCGATAACGTTGCGCTCACCGCTTCACGAACCCTTCCGCTTGACAAATAATGCCCGATCAATCCGTACGGGACGCGCCGTCTGAAAGCCATGTTAACCGGCGCACAGGCAGCCCGCAAGATTCGACTGCGGCAGCTGACCTCGAAAGACCTTTCCTATGTTCCGCCTGCAATCTCCTTTGTCTCATCTTCGAGCATCGCCCTCAGGTGCAGGCTCACCCACGTCCGGTAAGGGTGCCAACCCAGGGCCAATCGCTCGAGCTTTTCCTCCGTAGGAGTCGCTTCTAGGCCGTAGGCTATCTCGACCGCCCGCGGAAGCCGCGGCTCTTTGGCGGGGAGCAGGTCCGGCGTCCCCGCCCCGCGCAACAGGATGAGCCCGGCCGAGAAGGGCCCTATGCCAGGCAACTCTTGCAACCGCTCCAGCGCCTCTTCCTCGGGCATAGACCTGAGCGTCGCCGCGTCGAGTTCGCCTTCTGCGGCCTCGCGACCAAGACGACGCAGATACTCCACCTTGCGTGAAGTGAGCCCGGAAAATCCTTCGAGCTCCATCAGGCTCCCCGGTCCGGGAAAGGCGTTTTCCCTGCCGCCGTCGACCTCGACGGAAGGCCCGAGCTCCTTAGCCATATTGTTCTTGATCCTCGCCGCCTGGACGATCCTGATGCGCTGGCCGATGATTGCCCACGCCGCCGCCTCGTACGGCGAGTAGAAACATACCGGCCGCAAACCCGGATACCGCGCCTGTAACTTCCCCACGACAGGATCCCGCTCCCCGACTTCGGGGAATCCTCTTCCATCTATGTCGAGCGAGAGGATCCGTGCCACCTGCCCCCTCACCACCCCAACGTCGGCCTCGCCCGAGACCTCACCAAAGACCACACCCCCCTCCTCCCGCACACAGACCCCCGCTACCTCTTCCCCACCGTCAGCGACGAAAGCCAGGTGCATGTGTCCAAGCCCCGTCCCCTCGTAAGCAGCAGGGGCAAACCCCTCCAGAAACCTCACGCTCTGCCCGAACGAATAAGGCCCGACAGGCCTCAACTCGAAACGCCCCTCAGCCACCTCTACTCCCTTCTGATAAACTTATCAGTACCCTGTTATTATATCAGGACCCTGATAACTCTTGAGGTGTAATTTGGGTAGAGAGGGGCGTCTTGGCGGGAGGATCGGCTACCAGATGAAGCGGGCCGAGCACGCGTTGAGGCTAAAGATGGACGCGGCCTTGAGGAAGATAGGGACTACGACGCCGCAGTACGCGGCGTTGAGCGTCTTGGAGGGTGAAGCGGGGCTCTCTGGGGCGGGGCTCGCGCGGCGGTGCTTCGTTACGCCGCAGACGATGAACCAGATCCTCACGAACCTCGAAGGCGCTAGGTTGGTCGAGCGCAGGCCGCACCCCGAGCACGGCCGCGTGCTGTCAGCCTATTTGACGGACAAGGGAGCGGAGCTCGTCTCCCTGGCGCACGGGGAGGTCGAGGCCATCGAGGAGGTCATGCTTGGGGGATTGGACCCGGGCGAGCGTTCCCGGCTGCTCGACGCGTTGAAGAATTGTGTGGACTCGTTGGAGAAGTGGAGGGCTTGATCACCGCAGGAGTCTGCGCCGCCAGTGCCCGACCCCGAGCATCCTCCTGAACGCGTCGGCCAGTGCTTCGCGCGCGGCCGGGAGTTCTGTGTGTAGCCACGCGTCGAGGTCCGCTGCAGCATGTTCGTAAGCCCTCTCGAAGCCAGGATCGTCGTAGCGCCGGGGCAGGAGATCCAGCATCCTCAAACGGGCGCGAAAACTCGAGACGAGTTCCCAGAGAGCGGCGGACGAACGACGGTCAAGCCACATCTCTTGCTGTAAGAGGTATTTTTCCAGGCCCTCTATGGAGCTTTCGATCTCCTCCACCGGCAACTCTTCGGAAGGGCCCGGTGCTCGCACGTACTCCAGGGCCGCTCCGAACTCTTCTATGAGCGGTATCACCATCCCCTGGACGCTTTCGGAGACCTCCACGCGTTGCCGGTAACCGACCTCGTACTCGGTCCGTTTCCTCGCGAAGTAGTACCCGACGGCCGCGCTCACGCAGCCGAGCACCAGGTACGAAAGTAACCCAGAAGTTATCGAAGAGAGCTGGTTCACGCCCGGATGCGACCTCCCGCCTTCCCAGGTGGATGCAGCACGTAGACCACGCGACCCTGCACCCGTGCCTCTTCGGCCGGCACCATAATCTCCTCGTACTCTCCCGGCGTAGCCTCGGGCTTTAACCTCAGCATCGCCCCCTCCCTGTACAGGCGTTTTACCGTCACCTCCTCGCCTTCCCTCAACAACACCACGACTATCGACCCATCCGGCGGGCTCTCGTCTTCCTCGATGACCAGCAGGTCACCGTCCTCGATCCTGGCCCCGACCATGCTCCGTCCCACCACCCGCAGGAGATACCGGCGCCTCCCTGAACGCGAAGTGAGAAGCTCGGCCGCCAGCGAATAAGCTTCGTCGGACGCCACCGCCTCGAGCCCACGCCCGGCGGCGATCCTACCGAGCAAAGGTATGTGCCCGGCCGCCTCCCAACCCTTGTCCGTCAGCCCGATCATGCGCGCGCCCTTCCCCGCCCTTGCTACGTATCCTTCCTCCTCGAGCTTGCCCAGATGGTAGTGAACGCTCTGCGAGCTACTCAAACCCACGGCAGCCCCGATCTCACGCACGCTCGGCGGAGGACTATCAGATCCAGCCCGCCGCACCAGATAGCGTAGGACCTCCATTCGCCTCGGGTGTAACGCCTCTGCCATGCAGGCACACCCTAGCGCAAAAAGCTGCTGTAGTCAAACAAATGTTTGATGTCGTTTGAGGCTAATCCTGGTCGGGGTGCACGCTGAGGTCTACGCCAGGGCGGAGTTCTTTGAGGTATACGGTATAGTTCTCCCTGACGCGCATGCCGGCCCTTCCGTAGAGCCTGGGGGCGCCAGTGGTGCTTTCGGCGTCGACGCTGAGGCTGATCTTGTGGGCGCCGCGCCGGTGGTACTCGGTGAAGGCGTGGCTGAGGAGGGCGAGTCCGAGCCCGCGCTTTCGCCACGGACGCCGGACCCCGACGACGTCGACCCAGCCCTCCTCGCCCAGTGTCTTGCAGAGGGCTGTGCCCGCAATGTCATCGCCGTCTATAGCCAGGAACCAGAGGGAGGGATCGAAGCTCTCCCGGGTCGTGATCCCGACGAACCTCTCGAACGTGCCGCGCGGCCGTCCCCACATGTCCCGGAAAGCGTCCTCGACGGCCTCGAAAACCGCCCGCTCGTCCTGGCCAGGGACGAAGGCGCGCACGGTGATGCCAGCGGGCCAGCGTGGTTGCGGTGGAGCTTCTTCGAGGATGGTTTCCATCACGTAGATGCCGCGCACCGGCGCGTAGCCAAGGCTCTCGAAAAGTTGTCGCGCTCCCGCGTTGGCACCGTTTACGTAATGTTGTACGACGATGCGCGCGTTGTCAGGGGCGCGGGGCATACGCTCGCGCGTCCAGCGTTCGCCCCATGCGGCCAGGTAGGCGCCTATCCCCAATTCTCTGTAATCGGGATGGACGTGGCCGTAGCCAGAGACGGCTACGAAGGAGCGGTTGATCACATCGGCGTATCCGACGGCCCTGCCGTCGGGAGCGACCACGACCACGGCGTCCTCGGCCAGGTCGAGAGGATGCCAGTCATCTAGCAACTCCTCCAGGCTCATGTCCGACGTCCCGGTGTCCGCCAGCTCGCTTGCGGAGATCAAAGCCGCCACCGACTCCGCGTCTTCGCGCTCCGGCGCCCTCGTCGTATAGCCTTCCGGCAACCCAATCATGCAAACCAACTTAGCACAAGAAAAGGTTCACCAGACGGGAAGGATGTTGAGAGGGTTATCAGCTTCAACCACCCTACGTGCCACAGATTATGCATCGGTCGGCAGCCACGGGAGACCGGGTGATCAATCTCCGCGACGATCAAAGGCGTCGTGAAGAGGTCCTCCCCGACTGACTCCATCCACCCCGCGACCCGTTCATGGTAGTCGTCCCGACGGTCCATGAAGGCGACCGCCACGGAGGTATCCAGTACGATCACATTTCTCCAAAGCCCGTTTCGGTGAGATGGCGATCTGCCTCTGACCCGAGGTCCCGTGGACCCTCGAAGACGCCCCGCGCCTTGGGACCAGGCCGCCAGGAGACCGCGGCAGCGGGCACGCGGCGCACCAACTCGGCCTTGGTGATCCCCTCCGACGTGGCCCTCCGGTCCAGAGCCCAATCCACCTCGGGATCTATCTACAGATTGGTCTTTCTCACAGCAAAAGGGTACTACCCACCACCCAATTTCTTCGCGTTCGATATCTAGACACAAAAAGAGAGGCTCTCCCGCTGCGGGAGGGCCTCTGGGATAATGCTACTGCCGAGTCCTTACGAAGACACCGTCTGCTCGATCCCGAAGGTCAGGCCTTCCTCCGCGCGATCCACGACGATTGTGTCGTCAGGTCCGAACTCGCCGCCGATGAGGCGGCTGGAGAGCGGGTTCTCGACGTAGCGCCGGATCGCCCTTGCGAGGGGTCGTCCGCCGAACTTGGGGTCGTAGCCCTTCTCGGCGAGGAACTCCTTCGCGGCAGCGGTGACCTCTATCTGGACGCGCTGGCTTTCGAGGTGCTTGTTCAGGCGCGAGAGCATGATGTCAACTATCTTAAGCACGTCCTCCTGGGTGAGGGGCTGGAAGACAATGATCTCATCTACCCTGTTGAGGAACTCAGGCCTGAAGGCACGTTCGAGGGCCTCACGAGCACGCCTCTCGGTCTCGCTGAAGTCGATGCCGTCGCCCGAGGTGAACCCGAACTGCCTCGTCGAGACGAGGTGCTGGCTGCCCACGTTCGAGGTCATGATGACGACCGTGTTCTCGAAGTTGACCATCCTGCCCTTGGCATCCGTCAGGCGCCCGTCGTCGAGGACCTGAAGGAGCGTATTGAAGACGTCTGGATGGGCTTTCTCGATCTCATCGAAGAGCACGACTGAGTACGGACGGCGCCGCACCTGCTCCGTAAGCTGTCCGGCCTCCTCGTAGCCGACGTAGCCGGGAGGCGCGCCAACGAGCCTGGAGACGGTGTGGGACTCCTGAAACTCGGACATGTCTATCCGGATCATGGCGTCCTCCTCGCCGAAGAGGTACTCGGCGAGGGTGCGCGCAAGCTCGGTCTTACCTACGCCCGTGGGACCAAGGAAGATGAAGCTGCCGACGGGGCGCTTAGGGTCCTTTATGCCGGCCCTTGCGCGCCTGATGGCCTCCGCCACGGCCTTGACCGCGGGCTCCTGCCCGACGACCCGCTCGTGCAATACGGCCTCCAGGTTGAGAAGCCTCTCGGCCTCCTCCTGGACGATGTTGGTCGCGGGCACGCCGGTCCACTCCTCCAAGATGCGGGCGATGTCCTCTCGCGTAACCTCTGGGGCGTTGGACTCGCGGCGTCCGGCCCAGCCTTCCTGCTCTTCGCCAAGCTCGGCCTTGAGCTGCTCGATGCGCTGCTTGAAACCAGCGGCCTGCTCGTAGTCCTCGGCCCTGACGGCGTCTTCTTTCTCGCGCTCGAGGCCAGCGATCTCCTCCTCGATGCGCCTGACGTCTACGGGAGGCACCGTCGAGCGGAGCCGTACTTCGGCCGCGGCCTCATCGAGGAGGTCTATGGCCTTATCCGGCAGGAAGCGATCCGTTATGTAGCGGTCGCCAAGCTGGGCGGCCGCGATGATGGCCTCCTCCGCAATCTGTACCCTGTGGTGCGCCTCGTAGCGGTCCCTGAGGCCGAAGAGGATAGCCACGGTCTCGTCCACCGTCGGCTCGTCGACGAGCACGGGCTGGAAGCGCCGCTCGAGCGCCGGGTCCTTCTCGACGTGCTTGCGGTACTCGTCGAGCGTCGTCGCCCCGACGACCTGCAACTCGCCGCGCGCGAGCGCGGGCTTGAGCATGTTCGAGGCGTTGACCGCGCCCTCCGCACCGCCGGCCCCGACGATGGTGTGCAGCTCGTCGATAAACAGGATGATGTCCTTCTCCTGCTGCTGCAGCTCCTTGAGCATCTGCTGCATCCGCTCCTCGAAGTCGCCGCGGAAGCGGGTGCCCGCGACGAGCCCGCCCACGTCAAGCGCGAGGACGCGCTTGTCCTTAAGCGACTCGGGGATGTCGTCCGAGACTATGCGCTGGGCCAGCCCCTCAGCAACCGCCGTCTTGCCGACGCCTGCCTCGCCTATAAGAACAGGATTATTCTTCGTGCGGCGGGAGAGGATACGGATGACGCGAGAGATCTCCTCGGCCCTTCCGATAACGGGGTCGAGTTCGCCCTCGCGCGCCATCTGGGTGAGGTCGCGGCTTACCTGATCCAGGGTCGGCGTATCGCTCGTTGGGCCCTGCTGCCCGCCACCCATGCCAGGACCGCCTGCCGCTGCGCCTGGCGTTCCCTGGCCCATCTGCGCGCCGCGCTGCTGCATGAGACGTAGGATCTCACGCCTCAAGGCCTCGGCGTCGCTGGCACCGTGCTGCTGCAGGATCCTGTACGCGTTCCCGTCGCCCTCACCGAGCAGCCCAAGCAAGAGATGCTCGCTCCCGACCTGCCCGGCACCCATCTGCTTCGCCGCCGCGAAGGAGAGCTGCAGCGCCCGCTTGGCACTCGGGGTGAACGTATAGACCGCTTCTCCCGGGTCGCCAAGAAACTCCTGGAAACGGCTGCGCATCCCGTCTACGTCGGCGCCCCCGCGCTGCAGTGCCTCGGTCGCCACATTCTCACCGGTCACGATGCCGGCGAGCAGGTGATCCGTCCCAATAGCCGCCGTGCGCGTCGTGCCCGCCGACGCCTCGCGGGCTCGCATGACGGCCTGCTGCGCCTCACCGGAGAGCGCGTCGAACAAACTGCCCTGCCCGCCTTGCTGTTGCTGGATCAGGTTCTGGAGCATCGCGAACGGGTCGTTCCCACCCTGAGCGCCCCCGATCATGCCGAGCTGACGCGCGCACTGCGTGCAAAGATAGTTGCTCGCACGCCGGTCTCCCTGCTGCTGAACAACCTGCACGCTCGCCGGCCTGATCCCACAATTCTCACATATCATCTACCTAAAACCTCCTGTATAAAATCCTCACAACCCCTCGTCCCCATACAGGGACGACCGTGACGACAAAAATCTAAGCCTGTCACGCTCATATTTTATTACTATCTTGCAGCAGATCAAGGCACAAATGGGCGTCCTTACCACCATGACCAAACTTCTAGAGCGAACCGGGCCGTCGGGGCTACTCTGCAGTCCCGAAGGGGTGCGGTGGCCGCTGTTCGCCTACCACGAGGCGTGAGGGTAGCTCTTCGCTCTACCAGTTTCCCGAACTTCGCGTGCACGGGGTCTCGGAAACTCGTACCGGATCTTCTCCTTCGTAACGAGTGCCGTAACGCTTGGGAGACGGGCTTCCGGTAGAGTGGCATTGTGAAAGCGGGTGCAAGGCTACAGGGTAGAGGGGTCGGTGGGCCGAGCGCCCGCGCCGCTTCCCGTCTGGCCTGGTCATTGTGTATGTTGTGCCTGGCGTTGCTCGCGGCGAGGGTAGTCCTGCTCTTCCTCAACAGGGCCACTACTCTAACTACGGGTGGCTGGGGAACTGCGAACTACGCCTTCATCTTGGTTGTGGTGATCCTCGCTTTCACGCTCGTGGGAGCCCTGATCTCCTCCCGGCTCCCCACCAACCCCATAGGCTGGATATGCCTAGCCATCGGGCTTATCCTGGCGCTCGAAGCCGTCGCGGACGGATACCACGTGTACGCGCTACAGACCCGGCCTGGGCTCCCGGGCGGGGAGTACATGGCGTGGCTGGGGAACTGGCTCTGGGCCCCAGCGCTGCTCCTGATCGGGACCTTCCTGGTCCTGCTATTTCCTGACGGGCGGTTGCTCTCTCGCCGCTGGCGGGTGGTAGCATGGCTCTCCGTGGTGGCGACCACCTTGGTTTGTGTTTCCACCGCGTTCTTACCTGGCCGGCTCGAAGAAGCACCGGACGTCACCAACCCGCTCGGCATCGAGTCCGCGGAGAGCGTTCTGGAGTTCGTCTACTACCTGGACCCCTTGCTTCTGCCGCTGGGCTTCGTGTTGTCGGCGCTCTCCATGGTACTTCGCTTCAGGCGCACCACAGGAGAAGTGCGCCAGCAGATCAAGTGGTTCGCCGCCGCCGCGGTCCTCCAGGCGATGGCTTTCTCCTTCTACTTCGTAGTGCCGTCGAACGTGGTCGAGGACTTCGTGGCCCTCACCTTCGCTGGCCTCCCGGTTGCGGTAGGCATCGCTATTTTGCGCCACCGGCTCTACGACATAGACGTGGTGATCAACCGCGCCCTCGTCTACGGCTCGCTCACGATCTCGCTGGCGCTGGTGTATGTCGGCTTAGTGGTCTCCTTGCAGTACGTCTTCCGTGCTCTGACCGGCCAGGAGAGTCAGCTGGCGGTGGTGGCATCTACCCTTATCATCGCTGCGGTCTTCGTTCCTTTGAGGCGCCGGATTCAAACGTTCATAGACCGGCGCTTCTACCGCAGGAAGTATGATGCAGCCAAGACTTTGGAAGCCTTCTCCAACAGGCTGCGCGACGAGACGAACCTCGATGCCCTGAGCGTAGATCTAGTGGGGGTGGTGAGGGAGACGGTACAGCCCGCACACGTCTCTCTGTGGTTGCGACCCGATACGCCCCCGAAGGCTGAGCAGGAGGACTAGCAGCCCCTTATTCACCGAAGTCCGTATAGCCCCGGTCCGCCACCCGTAAGCGTCTGAGGCTCAGAGCTGCGAGGAGTCTGACCCCTCCTCCGACTTCGCGTAGCGCCGATGCAACTCGACAGGTGCTGAGCGGGCCGCTCGTCGGCGCCGGACACGGATATTCAGTAACTCGACGAAGATGGAGAAGCCCATCGCGAAGTAGATGTAGCCCTTGGGGATGTGCTGGTCGAAGCCTTCTAGGAGGAGGGCCAAGCCGATTAGGAGCAGGAAGCTCAGGGCGAGCATCTTCAGGGTGGGATGGCGGTTGACGAGACCGCTGACGGCCTCGGCGGAGAACAGCATGACCAGTATGGCGACCGTGACGGCCGCGATCATCACCGAGACCTGATCTACCATGCCGACGGCGGTGATCACCGAGTCGAGCGAGAAGACCATGTCGAGGAGGATGATCTGAACCAGTACGCTGGCGAACGTCGCCTTCACCCTGGCGCTGCTGTGGCCCTCCTCGCCCTCGAGGTTCTCGTGGATCTCGTAGGTACTCTTGCCAAGCAGGAAGAGTCCACCGAGGATCAGGATCACGTCGCGCCCGGAGATCTCCTGCCCGAGGACCGTAAACAGCGGCGCAGTGAGCCCGATGACCCAGCTTAGAGAGAGCAGCAAGAGGATTCGCATGACCAGCGCCATGCCTAGCCCAAGCCGACGGGCGAGCGCCTGCCTCTCCTCGGGCAGCTTGTCCACGAGGATCGAGATGAACACGATGTTATCTATGCCCAAAACGATCTCTAAAGCCAGCAACGTCAAGAAGGCGATCCAGATTTCGGGGTTCAGCAACAAATCCACGCGTGCCTCCTCATCCTTATGTAAGAGAAGAAGTTGCGCCACTTCCTCTCTACAGGCCGCTGCGCTACGCTCATGCAGCCCTTTATGCTCCCAAGAACGTTCGAAGAATCACCCGGTTCGGTGCCGCCCAAGAGAGAACTCGACTTTGATCCTACTACCTACATGGGATTTGCAGCAAGGTCTGTCCCGTCGGGGCTGGATTGAAGTTGCTTGACGGTTTGTCTTGCTGGCCCATCGTCGCCGAAGGAGGCCGCTGCGCTGATGTGCTGACTTCGGAGACGGCCGGGATCGCCAAGGCCACCGACGCCCAGGCGATCGCGAGCCAGGCTTTGACGACTCGCCGGTGGATTCCCGGGGGTCGTTCTGTATCCGTATACTCCGTCGTGTATTGCGGGTGAGAGGAGACGGGTTTGAGGATAGGAGTATGGACCAGTGGGGGCGACGCGCCTGGGATGAACGCGGCGGTAAGGGCCGTGGCGCGGACGGCTTTCTTCAGGGGCTGGGAGGTCACGGGGATCTGGGCCGGGTACAGGGGGCTTCTGGAGGGTAGCCGGCGCCGTCTCGGGGGCATCCTCAACCGCAGAGGAACCGTACTCGGGACGGAACGTTCGACGGAGTTCGCGACACCTGAGGGACAGAGTCGGGCGGCCGGAAAGCTCGCCGAGGCAGAGGTCGAGGGGCTCTTCCTCAAGGCGGCCTACGAGCAGGGCAAGTCCCACTTCGTGGTCGTGGTCGCAGAGGGAGCGCCGCTTTCGGCAGAGGAGCTGAACGAGTACGTCAACGAGGCGAAGGACGCCTACGACGCCCGCCTCACGGTCGTTGGCCACATCCAGCGAGGCGGTCGAGGCCCTGGCCGACGGGGAGTCCGGCGCGATGGTCGGGATCAGGGGTCAGTGGGTAGAGCGCGTCACCCTCACGGACGTGGTTGGCAAAGACCAACCCCTCGACCCCGATCTCTACAGGATGGCCGAGGTTCTGGCCGAGCTGCCGGAGTAAGCAATCTGGCACGGGGTATATCTGGATCAGACGACAGCTACTCTGGAGGACGACTTGCAAGAACCTGCAGGTCTTATCGGGCTCGAAGCGCGGGCGGCGGACGGTACGAAGTTCGGCCGCATCGCCGAGTTGGTAACGGACGAGAAGAGCGGGGAGGTCACGCACGTCATCGTCGAGACGGAGGGCGGAGAACGATTAGAGGTCGGGATCATACGCCTCTCCCTCGACCCCGATGCCGACTTCGCGACCTTCGAGGCCGACGTCTCGGACGAAGTGCCGGGAGATCACACGGATGACGAGGTAGAACCGCAAGATTACGCTCCCGATGAGATCGACGACGAGGGCGAAGAAGATTACGAGCACGAAGGCCAGCTCGTCACAGATCCCGAAGACGAGGACGAGGCCAGGCTCGTGGAAGACCTGAAGACGCGCGAGGACTGGGAGGACGAATCCTACACCCCCGACTCCGGATACCCTCGCAACGACGCCTACGTCGACCCTGATACCGGCAAGGTGGAGGTAGATCCTCTTCTCAGCAATGCTGAGGGCGTCCAGCACGACGTGGCCGGTCTTCTCGACGGTACGAAGCTGGAGGTAAGCACCTTCAGGGAAGGAGTCGTCGAGCTGAACGGCGCCGCGGCCTCACGGGAGGACCTCGACGAGGTCGTGCGTGAGATTATGGGCCTCGAAGGTGTCCTCGAGGTCGATACCACAGACGTCGATGTAGGGTAGCCTTTCTTCAAAGTTTGTCGCCGTTCCTGTAGTATGGCCGCCGGAACAAACACGGGAGGAAACGGTATGCGGAAGGTCTTGCTCGCGTTCGCCCTGGCGGCGGTGGCGATATTCATGATCTCGGGTGCGGCCTCGGCTATCACCTATGGCAAAGCGGACGGCGACAGGCACCCGGAAGTAGGGGCGCTCGTGGAGACCTCCGATGGGGAGACCTATCCTTACTGCTCGGGGACTTTGATCTCCAGCACCGTCTTCTTGACGGCCGCGCACTGCGACATCGGCAAGAAGCACGTCAGAGTGACATTCGACGAGAAGTATTCTCCCGGATCGACGCTCTACACAGGCACGTTTCACGCTAGCCCGCTCTTCCCGGGCGCGACTAATGATCCCCACGACATCGCGGTAGTCGTCTTCGACGAGCCGGTAAACGGCATAGATCCAGCACGACTGCCCGCCCGTAACCGTTTCGAAGATCTTCCCAAAGACCAGAGGTTCACCTCAGTCGGCTACGGCAGCCAGGAGGTGACGAACGCCCCCGGCGGCCATCAGTTCGTGTACGAGAACGCCAGGGAGTACTCGGTGGGCACGCTCAACTCGGTGACGAAAAGCTACCTGCGCATCTCGCAGAACCCCGCGACCGGCAACGGCGGCTCCTGCTACGGTGACTCTGGCGGTCCCAACTTCCTGGGCGCCGGCGCTTCGGAGACGAACATCGTCGCGAGCACGACGATAACCGGCGACGCCTTCTGCAAGTCTACGAACGTGACGTACCGGCTCGACACAAGGTCGGCGCGAGCTTTCTTGAGGGATTACGTGAAACTGCCATAGGGCAGTTCGTCGTCGGGTGATTCGCGAACCGCCGCTACAGGTTTTGTGGGCTCATACCAGGTCCGAATAATTGGCAACGTCGCGCGGGCGGTGTCGCGCCCCTCGGAAGAAACGCTGCACGCCGCTGTCGAGTTCTTCGCCTACGAGCTACGCCTCGAACCTGCTGACGCCTGTTGCCTGATGCCCGGCGTCTCTACCCAACCCTGCTGCGCGAAGTACCTGGCGTAAGCCTCTAGAAGCCTCCGGTCGATGGCGGGCCGGGTCGGGCCATCATCACCCAGGACTCGGCGCGTGTTGCGGTCGTCGTAGGTGTTGTCGTCCCTTAGCTCACCGGTTGCGGGCGCGGCTCCGCCCACGATCTCGCCGGGGGTGCCTTCCTCCGGGGGTGCGGCGTCTATATTGTGTAGCCACCCATCATAGGGGACGCGCTCCAGCGGATAGCCCCCATCTTCCAGGAAGTCGAAAACGTCGTCTGCGGGTGGAGGTTCGGGGTTCGCCAGGTGGTAGGTTCCTCCGTAAGCACCGGCGTCGGATGCGATGTGTAGCATGGCCCCGGCCGCGAAGTCTACCGGCGTCATCTCCATGCGCCAGCTCTCGATCTCCGGTGCGTACCCTAGCCGCAGCGACTCCACGATGACGGCGCCGAGCAGGTCGCGCGGGTTGGATGCTCCTGTCTCGCTATGCCCCGAGACGGTGCCGGGACGGTAGACGTTTACGGGCAGGCCACGCTCCTCGGCCTCCCGCACCAGCTTCTCGCCGACCCACTTGGACCGGCCGTAGCCGTCCTCGCGTGCGTCGGCGATATCGTCGAGGTCAACGTCTTCCTCGCATAGTCCCATGCCAGGCGGGAAGATGCCGTTCGTGGACACGTGGTGCACGGGCTTCGTCCGGTGGCGGCAAGCCAGGCGCAAGACCTCGCGCGTGCCATCAACGTTGGGTGCCTTCAGTTCCGCGTAGGGGTAGACCAGGTTCACGACCGCGCCGGGGTGGAAGATCAAGTCGACTTCACTCGCCAGCGCATCGAAGTCTGCCTCGTCCAGGCCGAACAAAGGCCGTCCCAGGTCTCCCGCGACGGGTGCGATGCGCTCCGCCAGTTCGGGCCGCCAGAGTCCGTAGCGCCGCAGGTTGGCCTCGATGGGCTCGATCGGATCGGCACCCCCGCGCGGCCTGACGAGGCAATGAATGCGGGCGTCCGTGCCATCGAGAAGCCCGTCGAGAAGGAACGCACCGAGAAATCCGGTCGCCCCGGTCAGGAAGACGTCCGATGAGTCACGCAACGTCCGTATGCCATCCGTGGACTGCGGGACTATGTCCGTGTCGAGGGCCGCCTCGGCGCGCAGGTCTTCGGAAGAAAGTGCCACTCCATCTCCCCCATCTCGCTGCAGTTCTTCTATCCTGTCGAGCAGGCCCCCGAGCGTTGGATCTTCCATAAACAGCGGCATCGAGACGTTGACGCCGAAGCTCTGCTCGACGCGGCCGGAGAGCTGCGCGGCGGCCAGGGAGTGCCCGCCGAGATCGAAGAAGTCGTCCTCGGGTTGCACATCGCCCTCGTCCAACCTCAGCACGTCCTCCCAGACCCGCGAGAGCAGGGCTTGTTTCTCCTGTCGGGGGGCGCTTTCTGCGAGCCTGTCGATACCCCCTGCGTCCCTCCGTATGGGGCGGGGCGGCGGGGGTGGGAGCTCGGAGCGGTCGACCTTGCCGGAGGTCGCCTGGATCGGCATCGACTCAAGCTCGACGAACACGGAAGGGACCGCGTAGTGCGGCAGGCTTTCTTGCAGAACGCCCCTTATCTCCTTGCTCCTTCCGGTCTTCGGGTCGAGGTTCCAATCGGAGTAACGCTCGTCGTCCTCGGGTTCCGGCACGATGTAGGCGACCAGGCGTTTGTCTTCGCCTTCCTCGCCTTCAGAAACCACAACGCACGACCTTACGGCGAGGCCCTTCTCGATGGCGGCCTCGACGGCGCCTAGCTCGACGCTGTAGCCCCGGATCTTGACCATAAAGTCTACGCGGCCGGTGATCTCCAGGCTCCCATCGGAGAGGATGCGGGCCCTGTCGCCCGTGCGGTACATCCTCGCCCCATCCTCGGGGGAGAAAGGATCTTCGGGGAAACTATCCTCCGTTTTTTCTGGCAGGTTGACGTATTCGCGCGCGAGGCAATCGCCCCCGACGAAGAGCTCGCCGGCCTCGCCCTCAGGGACGCGCTCGCCGGCCTCGTCAAGGAGATAGGTTCGGTCGGGGTCCATGGGAACGCCGACGGCGCAGTAAGTAGACTCCGGGTTCTCGACCAGTTCGCCGAGGTCCCCGGCTGCGACCTCGTGGGTCTCGCTGCAACTGTAGACGTTGAGCAGGCGTGTTCTGGGCAAAAGTTCCATGGTGCGCCGCGCGAGCGTGCGGGTGACTACCTCGCCGTTCAGCCACAGCGTCTTTAGTTTCGAAAGCCTTTCGCCCAGATCCAGCCCCCCAGAGTTCAGAACCGTCTCGAGGAGGGAAGGGGTGATCAGGGTCTCCGTCACTTCGTATTCTTCGAGAAAACGAACGAGAGCCCTCGGGTCATAGATTACGTCGTCTGGGATGACGACCGTCGTCGCCCCACGCAGCAACGGCCGCAGCATCTCCCAGATAAAGAAGACGTTGCAACCGACCCTGTCGCCCGGCGCATAATCGCTGATACCGAAACGCCACAGGTAAGACCGTACCGACGCCCGGTGCGGGTTGGATATCCCCTTTGGCTTTCCCGTCGTCCCTGCCGAGTACGAGACGAAAGCCAGGTCGTCCTGGCTGACCTCGGGCCCGTTATCTACGGCCGGAAGATCCTCCAGTTTCGCTTCCCAGCCCTCATCTAAGCAGAACGTCTCTGTCCCTTCGGGTAGGCGATCCTTGTATTGCTCCCGCGTGAGGACGATGCGCGGGTTCGCGTCGGCGATATCGTCGGCGAGCAGGGACGGCGGGTAGGCGAGCTCGAGTATCAGGTAGGCACCGCCAGCCTTCATGGCGGCGAGGCAAGCGACCACGTACTCGGCCCGCCGCTCCATGTAGACCCCGACAGGTTCGTTCGGGCCGATGTCCTTGCTCCCTAGATACGCCGCAAGCCTGTCGGCAAGCAGGTCCAGCTCGCGATAGGTCAGGGAGACGTTTACGTCTTCGAGGGCGGGAGCGTCGGGCGTAAGGCGCGCCTGCTCTTCGAAGAGCTCGTGCAGGCAGAAGTCGGAAGGGTCCTTCGTTCTAGCGTTCATCGGCCACCATAGAACCCGTGCCAGAGAGGCTCTCCGCGAAGAACGCCCACCAGAATATGAACATTACCGAGATGCCTGTATAGATTCTAGATACGCCCACGTCTACCGTTGAGCCTGATGCCCTTTGCATGACGATCAACCTTTCCTTGCATTTCTTACACCGACAACACTTTGCCTTAGATCATGCGAGATACGACAGAACGCCGCAGTAGAAACGATGCAGACCATGCCCCAGTCGAAGACCCGGAGCGGAGCGGTCCGGAAACGTTGCTCGACATACTAACCCGCCTGCATGTTAGTTCCAGCGCTTATTCTGAAGATAGGTTTAAAGTTGTATTAAGTTTTGTTAAGGACAGGGAGTCATTGGGGCCGCGATCCGGTGCATCGTTCAGCCACCCAGGGCGCCCAGCACCTCCTGCACGCCGACCACGATGAAAGGTATTACGGAGATTGCCAGCAGGATGTTCGTGATGAGGCGGTTGCGGTACTCGGGGGCCACGCGACGGGAGTTGAGGAGGAGCATGAGCGTGATCGCGAGGAACGGCAGGAAGAGTGCGCCGAGGGAGGCGTAGATGATCACGAGCGCGACTGGTTCTCCGAAGGCGTAGAGGATCATGGGAGGGAAGGTGATCCAGACGAGCATCGCCCGGAACCAGACGCTCTTCTCGGAGAGGTATTCCTGGGCCTGTTCTTCCGGTACGTCGCGGAAGGTTCGCATGCTGTCTGCGAACAGGTAGGCCGCGCCGTTCCAGGCCCCGATCATTGCCCCCGTCGCGACGGCCCAGAAGCCGATGAGGAAGACCCAGCGGACGGCGAGGCCGAAGCGGTCCTGTATTGGGTTGGCGAGCGCTACGAGGCCCGACTCGTCCTCGATGCTCGTGCCCGTCCCGAACAGAAACTCGGACCCGATGACGAGCATGGAGATCATGAACAAGCCGGTCAGGATGTAGCCCACGGCCGCGTCGGTGCGCATCGTCGGAATCCAGGAGGCCTGACGCCATCCGCGCTCGCGCACCCAGTAGGTGTAAGAGGCGAGCGTGTACGTCCCCCCGACCCCTCCGATGATCGCCAGCGCGTTGATGAGAGCGCCCTCCGGTATCCTGGGGACAAGCGCGAGGGCAAGATCGGTCAGGGACGGCGTCAGCAGGATGGCGAGCAGTATGATCGCCCCGAACTTGACGGCCGCGATGACCTTCATTATCTGCTCGAACAGGCCGTAGCGGCCTATGCCGACGACCACGAAACCCAGGATGCCGTGCAGCGCGGCCCAGGCCCACAAGGGCAGCAAGTTCGGGAACATAGCGTCGACGCCCAAAGCCGCCGTCGAGGTCACCGCCGCCCCGAACACGAAGGTCACGACGAACAGGTAGACCAGGAAGTACCAGGTCGCCACCCGGCCGAGCATGTGCCAGCCTTTCAGGATGGTCTCGCCGGACGCCATGTACCAGCGACCGATGCCTTCCGTCAGGGTAAACTTCAAGACCGCGCCGATCACGATGGCCCAGATCAGGACCGTCCCGAACGACGCACCGGCCACGAGCGAGGAGATCATATCCCCAGCCCCAACACCGGTAACCGCGATGACTATGCCTGGGCCAACCAGCCTGAGCCGCTGTCCCCAGGTAGACGGAGCCTCCCCAGCGCCCCTCTCGGTAACGTTCGCCATCCGGACCCTCCCCCTTCCTCACCAGACCCTACCGTGTATTAGACACCAACGTTGCTCTTGAGGCAATCCCGCCAGGTTCTCGGGCGAAATCTGGTACGACTTCCGGGCGGATAGCTCGTTCCGGAGAGATCAGACGCGTCGCACAAGCAGGGCGTTTCCTAGGAGGAGCAGGATGACCTCCGAAACGGCGACCGAGGCGAAGGAGGCCAGGTAAGGCAACCCGGCGGAGACGGTGAGCACGACCGCCACGCCCGCGGCGGTGTAGAGGGCGTAGACGAGCGAGGCGAGATAAGTTCCTATCGTTCCACCCACGCTTCTTGCCACGAAGTAACAAAGCACGCCGCCCGTAACATCGACGATCGGCATGAAGATTAGTTCCAGGGCGCCCGCGAAGGGGCTGAAGAAGTTGATGATCACGGTCCCCACACCGAAGGCGGGGATAAGCGCCGGGTACTTGATAACGAGCGGCTTGAGGGCCTCCCCAATCCTGAACTGCACAGGCCCGTAAGAGAACGGCGTGATGCTCAACACGACGTAGAGCGCCCCCACGACCCCGGCGAGCGCGACCCTGCGCGCAGGGCTCTGTCCCATCATCGTTTCCTACTGGGCGAGCGCACAGCCGTCTTTGCGCGGGTCGCTGCCGCACGCTCTGACGCCGTTCTCCAGAATACGGATGAGCTGGGCGCCTCCGGCCGGGATCATGTAATCCTCCTTCACTTCTACGCGATGGCCTCGCCTGCGCAGGCGTTCGATCTCATCCTCGGGCACGCGGCCCTCGATCAGGAGTACACCGTCCTCGTGGCGGTGGCGGGGATGATCGACGGCCTCCTGCGGGTCCATGCCGTAGTCGAGAAGGTTGATCAAGACCTGCGCCTGACCCTGGGGCTGCATGGCGGCGCCCATTACCCCGAACACTGCCCATAGTGCTCCCTCGCGGGTTGCGAGGCCAGGGATGATGGTGTGCATCGGGCGTTTGCCCGGGGCGATGGCGTTCGGGTGGCCTGGTTCGAGGCTGAACGAGTTGCCGCGGTTGTGGAGGCAGACGCCCGTGCCCTCGGCGACAACGCCGCTGCCAAAGCCCCTGTAGAGGCTGTTGATGAAGGAGCAGCCGTTGCCCTCGGAATCGACGGCGCAGAGAAAAGTCGTGTCCCCGCCGGGCGCAGGCTCCGGTCCCGGCACAGCGGTGCGTTCCGGCGAGATGCGTTCGCGCAAGCTCGTCGCGTATTCTTTCGAGAGTAGCTGTTCGGTCGGAACGTCGGAGTGTTCGGGGTCCCCGATCTCATCGTGCAAATCTTTGAAGGCCAGCTTCTTCGCCTCGACCTCGAGGTGGATGCGGTCCGCGCCCATAGGTCCTAGCGAAGAGACCTCGAACCCTTCGAGGATGTTGAGCATCTCCAGGGCTGCGATGCCCTGGCCGGGAGGTGGGATCTCATAGACCCTCACGCCCCTGTAGTCTGACGAGATGGGCTCGACGAACGTCGACTCATGCGCCGCGAGGTCTTCTTCGGTGAGGTAACCTCCTGCCTCCCGTACGGAACTTACGATGCTCTCCGCTATCTCGCCTCTATAGAAGGTGTCCGCCCCGTCTTCAGCGACGGCCGAGATCGTGGCCGCGAGGTCCACCTGTGAGAATATTTCGCCTGCGGCAGGAACCCGGCCTTCGGGTAAGAAGGTTCGTGTGGCAGCCTCGTTGTCACGGAGCACGCCCTCGCGCTGCTCCCAGTAGCGGGCGACGACCTCGGCAACGGGATGGCCATTCTCGGCCAGCTCCCAGGCTGGCTCGAGTAGACGCGCCAGGGGCTGGTTGCCGAAGCGGTTAGCCGCGTCCTCCCAGAGCCTGGCGGCGCCGGGAACCGTGACAGTGAGACCACCGTGCTCGGGCATCTCGTCGAGCCCCAGGCCCAGGATTTTGTCTATGGTAACGGTCTCTGAGGCACGGCCGGCACCGCTGATTCCGCTCACCTGCCCGGTCTCCGCCTCGTAGAAGAGGAGGAAGGCATCGCCGCCGATGCCCGTCTGCATCGGCGAGAGGACGGCCATCGCGGCGGCCATCGCGACGCACGCGTCTGCTGCCGTTCCCCCAGCGTCGAGGACGCGGAGGCCTGCTAATGCGGCGGTAGGATGCTCGCAGGCGACCGCCCCCTTCGACCCGTAGACCGTCGAGCGCCCACCGAGGTCAGGGCGGCGCACCCTGTCGTAGGTGGCGAAGTCTCCCTCGCTGCGCAACATGCCATTCCCCTCCGTCGAGACGTTACCAACATATGATCGCTCACACAGTTTACAAAAAGGTTCACCGGGTATAGTTCGGTGAACGGACTAAAGAGCCGAACAGGAGGCAATTTATGGGCACGGGCAAGGCCATCTATGTTGGAGCGACGCTTGTTTCGATCCTGATCTCGATCGCGCTGTATCGCAGCGAACGCCAGAATCTGGCGATCTTCGTCGGCCTCTGGGCCCCGACGATTCTGAACCTGGGTCAGACCCTCGTAGACGAGGACTAGATCTCTGCAAGTTCCCGCGGAGCCACTCCGCGGTCCACAAACTGCCGTTGCGGGCCAGCCTTAGGGCTGGCCTGTTCTGGTCTTCTAGCTACCTAGAGCCTCCCGAACTCCCTGAGTAGATCGACGAGAGCTAGACGCCTCACGATCGGTCGACCGTGGGGGCAAACCTCCCTAAACTCGGTCGCTGACCATTCCTTCAACATCATCTCCATCTCCTCCCTTGACAGGTTCTCTCCGAACCTGGTCGACCCCTTGCAGGCGAGCGCTTTGGCGAGGTCTTCTCCGCCCGCGAGCGCGTGTAAGGCCGCGAGGAGCGCGGCCTCCGGGTCTGTAACGGTCTCCGGGGCTGCTGTGATGCGTACGGCGCCATCCCCGAAGGGCTCGAACAGGAAACCGAGGGCCTCCATCTCGACCTCGAAGTTCCAGGCCTCGGGCGCGAGGTCTTCTGGTAGTTGCGCGACCACGGGGCTCGGGAGCGGAACGGCCTCGGCCCTCAGGCTCTCGGAGAACCGCTCGTACAAAATACGCTCGTGCGCCCCATGCTGGTCGAGGATTATTAGCTCCTCGCCTTCCTGGGCGCGTGGTCACGAGGGACGCAAGCCGCCAGTCGACGGAGTAACCGCTCCCGGGATGAGTAGCGCTGGCATGCGGGGGGAGAAGACATCTCGGCCCGCTCAAGGACCCCCGTATTGCTGACTACCATCGCCAGTTCGTTTCGCATTTTTCTAGATTTCGGGCAGTCCCTGCACGTCCAGCCTGGCAAGCGGCACCCTCCCCCCATGCCTCCTCGCCTGCAGGGCTTCGAGTTCGTGTAGCGTCTGGTTGAGCTGGCGGGTCAGGTGCGCCTCGTAGCGCTGGATCTTCTCGAGCGCCTTCTCGTCGGGCAGTATGCGCTCGCGGTAAATCCTGTTGAAGTGCATCTTCTCCGGGAACTGCTCTTGAGCGAGGATGGCCACCCTTCTTCCGGCCTCCTCGGCTTCCCTTCTCACGCCGGCCGTGGCGGCCCTGATGAGGCTCTCCTCGTCCTTGCCGGCGCCCTTGGCCAGGGCAGAGATGGCACCCTTGAGCTTGGCGGCGCTCCACTCGGTGCTATCGTAATCGGCCTCTTCTGGGACGCCCGGAAGGTCGACCGTGTCGATGATTGTACCTGCGTGTCCCTCTATGCGAAAGAGTATGGAGAGCGCGTCTTCGACGGGGACCGGCTCTGCGTCGGTCAGAAGGGGAAGCCTCTCGAAGAGTCGCTTCTTGCGGTACGCCTCGTCGGCCACGTCGATACGGCCCATCTTCTCGTCGATCTCCTCGATGCCGATCTCGATCGCCTCGGCCTCGTAGTAGGTGACACGCTTGCGGCGCCAGAGCACTGAGGCAACCTGCTCGGCGAGGTCTAACTCCAGGGTGCCCTCGGGGGCCAAGCTCTCCAAGATGCCCTCCCTGAAGGCGTCGTAGTCTTCCTTTCGCTCGAAGGCGTAGACCACGGGGCGGGGGCTCAGGAGGCCGTGCTTGGTAGCGTTCCTGCTCGAGACGGCCTTTCCCGCCTGCGTCCTGGGGCCCCCACCTCGCCCGCGCTTCTCTATCGTGTCGGTCATCTTGCGCATCTCCTTATGTCGTTGTGCAAAGGCTCGTCACTATGTCTCGCTATGTATCTAGACGACTTGCGGGCCTATCATGTACGGGCCGAGGGAACACCAGAGCCGGACCGCACTGCGCTCGCGCCATACCCCGGGCAGTACGTCGGCAGAGTCCAAGCTGGGGTGCAATTGCGCAGTCTGCCGACCCGCGTTCGGAGGACATTGCAAAAAAGGCTCAGCGCGCAAAGAAAAGGCCCAGCGTCGTAAATTAGGTAATAAGACCCTCAACTGGAAATTGGAGTCCTTAAGGTGGAAGGAGGTCGAGAGAATAATGGCTCGTAAGTCCGGCCCACGAGCACCACCGGCATAATCACCCGGCGTGATCGCCGACTAATCGTTGTACGACTAAACTAAAAAGGAGAAATATCTTGACCCTAAGATACTGGAACTACGACGGTATCATGGACTGGACTGGAAACCCCGGCCTCGATGAGTACCTCGATACGTGCGCAGAGGCCTGCGTCGCCTGCTTCGTCGAGCTGCAAGACTTCGTCGTGTTCGAGGCCAAGGAAGAGGGGGACGGAGATCTCCAGATCCCGGACAAACTCGTGCAGCTGGCCCGTTACACCTCCAGGCAGTGCCAAGCCACGGTCCGGATGCTGAAGAACAACCAATCCCACACGTACGAGGAGTTGAAGGATACGCTTGCCCGCTGCTACCTTGGCTGCGAATCCTTCCGCAACTACAGCCACCGCATCGACTCCAGAACGGTTCCCTACATCGTAGGCCGGTGCGAGCTCCTTTCGGAGGAGTGCGCCATTGCGTGCGACGAGATGAGCGAGGAATGGTTTGGGAAGGGGGCATTGGACTAAACACCGTAACCCTTCCCGGCTCGGGAGTGCAGGCTACAAGGCTTGCACTCCCCACCTCCCGGCTTCAAAGTCTCAATCCGCAGACTAAAGTTCTCATCGTTGCTCTCTCATGCACGCCGATCTCGATCGACACAAAACGTACTATTAGTGCGCCTCGTAGCGACCGTCAAGCCGACGCCTGTGCTTGACCCCGACACCGTTCAGCTTCACATACCTGGACGCCAAAGTGTCGGGAGGTATGGATAAGGTCGGCCTACGATGGCCATAAGAAGAACTCATCTGGCAGGGCAAGCAACAAGAGCCTCGTATTGACCGCTCCCCTATTCCATCAGTTCTCCAGGCTCGACGCCGAGCGCCGCCGCGAGCCTGCGCACGGTGGAGGGGTTTGCGGTGCGGTGGCGATTCTCGAGCATGGTTACCGTGTTGTATGAGACGCCGCTGCGAGCGGCCAGCTCCCGCACCGTAAGCGGCTGTGCCTCGCGCAGCCGCCGCAGTGCCTCAGCATCCACCCTCACCCGTCCACGCCGCCTGGCCGTAAGTACCGTACCCCCTGCTCAGTCCTTGACCTCACGGAATCTGCGATCGCATCAGTATAACCCGGATCCAGCAAACATACACAAAACGTTGACAAAATGAGGTATATTCCGCTACACTGGGACCCACCAAGGAGTAGCCCCGGCGGTGCTACAACACCCCGGGGCCTGGACCACGGAAGAAAGGAGATTACCGTGGCCGAATCCAGTCTAGCGCGCCGCAGGCCGACGCGCCGAGCGCGGGGGGTGCTGGTAACCTCGACACGTGGCGGTGCTGCGACCTCGCGCTGTATTGACTTCCCCGTCTTCGGTCGGTTCGTGGGATGCTGACCGGCACGGGAGGACAGGATCCGGGAAAGGCGGTCCTCTACGCCCGCGTCTCGACCGCCGGGCAGGTACGCCGCGGATACTCCCTGGCGCAGCAGCTCGAGGCGCTACACGCTTATGCAGAACGCGCGGGGTACCGGGTGAGCGAGGAGGTGCTCGACGCGGCAGAGAGCGGAGCGACCCTGAACCGACCGGGCCTGGACAGGGTGCGGGATCTTGTCGCCGCCGGCGGCGTCGCCGTGGTTCTCGTGCAGGACCTGGACCGGCTGGCCAGGGAACCGGAACACTACCAGCTCTTGCGGGACGAGTTCCGCGAGGGTGGCTGCGAAGTCGTTGTCCTGAACCACCAAGGCGGCACCCCTGACGCACACCTGGCAAGGCGCGAAACCGAGATGATCGCCGAGCGGTCCATGAGGGGGAAGCTCCGCAAGGCGAGGGAAGGAAAGATTCTGGCGAGTACCTCGGCGAACTACGGGTTCAGGTTCAACGCGGCGCGCGACGGCTACGAGGTGGACCCAGACAAGATGCGCGTGGTCGAGCACATCTTCCGCATGCTGGGCGTCGAGAAACGGACCCTCTACACCGTAAAGAGAACCCTCGAGACCGAGAACGTGCCGACGCCGACCGGCGGCCGGCGCTGGTCGACCTTTATGATACGCCGCTTCGTACTCGACGACGTCTACAGACCCCTCTCCTTCTCGGAAGTCGGGAGTTTCGTCACGAAGGAGGTCGCCGCGGGGCTCGATCGGTACGGACGATACGGAATTTGGTGGTTCAACCGTGAGCGCTGGACGAGAAGGAGGGTCCCCGAGGTCTCAGACGGCGCACGCAGTTACCGCAGGAGCGTCAGGATCGTTCCGAAGCCGAGGGACGAGTGGATCGCAGTGCCCGTTCCCGACTCCGGCCTGTCGCGGGAGATCGTCGACGCGGCGCGCGATGCCGTGCGTGACAACCGTTGGAATACCGGCGGCACCTACAGGTTCTGGGAACTCTCCGGTGGCATTCTTCGCTGCGGCGTCTGCGGGTCGCGCATGAGAACCTGCGTCACGCGCAGAAAGCCCGACAGAGTGTACCTCTACTACACCTGCGCGAGGCACCACAAAGAGCGGGAGGCCTGCCCGAACCGCAGGAGCTACCGCGCCGGCATCCTGGAGGGTGCCGTGTGGGGGGCCGTCTGCGAACTGCTGGCGGATGCAGACCGGGTACGCGAGGGGTTTGAGGACGAGATACGGCGCGAACGCTCCTGCACCCGAGGCGAGACCGGGAAGGAAGAGAAGTTGCTCGAAAGGCTCGCCGGGATCGACCATGCGCGCGCCGGCTACCAGTCGATGACGGCCGGGGGCCTGATGACCTTCGAAGAACTTGGGGCCAGGCTGGGCGAGCTCGAGGCATCCCGCCGGATTGTTAGGGCGGAACTCCGGGCAGTACGAGTCCGTAATGAGGAAGTGGAGCGACTGGAGCGCGAAAGGGACGCGCTCCTCGACACCTGCGCCCGCGGTCAAGCGGACGCGCCGGCGGATGCGCAGGCGGGGGCGTTGTCGGTTCTGCAGCCGGAAGATCGCCACGCGATCTACTCGATGATGCGGCTCGCGGTCCTCGTCGGCCAGAACGGGAACCTACAGGTGACCGGCATCCCCGGCACGGCGATTCTCGAGATCGACGGGCCGTGATGCATCTGGCGGCGTCCGTGGTCCATCTGGCCCATCCGCGACGATCGCCTGCTGGCCCGTCTACGGGACGGATCAGGACGAAAGGGACCGGGCAAAAGCTCCCAGGAGAGTGAGGCGGATGCGCCGTCCGTCCGCCGACTCTTCGATCAGCCCGCGCATCAGGAGCGTCCTTATGGCCCTCCTGGCGTTGGACCGGTCGGCGCCCACGATCCCCTTCACGACGGTTACGGGAAGGCCGCTCTCCCTGGGCTCGCTGCTCTCTTGCAGCGCCCCGAGGGCCCGCATCTGGGTCTCGCCGAGGGCCCGGATGCGGACGAAGCGGTGCTCGTAGCGGACCCAACGCTGCTTCCTGGCTGCCCGAACGCTCGGCCTCCGGCTCGCGATCCCGGGCCGTTCCTTCTGCACCGCGCGTCCTTTCTCGCTACGTTCCTTCTCGCTATTCTCGGCATTGGCGAAGGCGAGCGGGTTTCCGGAGGAGGTGGGCCGCATACTCATGCCGAAATAACCCTTGACGGCGAAGGCTACGTGGGGCTCTCCTTCCCTGGAGAACTCTTCCAGTGTACAGCGCTCGAGAAGCCCGCGGATCGCCCGGCGGAGGTTCGAGCGGTCCGGCTCTCCGAGGCGCCGGCGCAGCTCCCTGAGTGGCAGTTCCTGATCCTCGGTGGCGTCGAGGACGTCGCAGATGCGGTGCTGAAGGGGCCCGAGGCCGCGGCTCATCCATCGACACGCATCGTCGGGCCGCTGGCCAACTTCGCCTTGCACCCGTGAACAAACAGCCCGGCATCCGCCGATGGGACACGGAGGGTCAGAGGAATGCGCAGATCCCGGGCTGCGTTTATCCCTCCTGCGGCCCGCGCTAGACTCACCTGCTCATTCTATACGGATAGCCGCACCCTGAAAGCGTGATTTCTGCCGCCCTGTCAGGTGGAGCGTCTGGACCTTTCGGGTAACATTAAACAGAGGCTAGGACCGAAGCTTCGAGTGGGCCCCAGGAGACGCGACAGCCTGGCTGATCCCGCGCCGAACGTGAAGGTGCGGGGGTGTTACCTGGAGGGTGTCGGCCAGTATGACAGTCATGCTCGGCTAGAGCAACTACGTATCCGGGTACGGGTTGTTCCCTTGAGGATGACCCGCGTAGGGAGAAAATCGTCTGGTGCCTGCCAAGAATAAACGGGAAGAGGACGGGGGCTCGAGGTGTGGCTACAGATACCACCACAGCAGCGACGAGGCACGATCGTTCACGGTGCCGCCTTCGGCTACGGTGGGCGGAAAAGGGCGGTCCTCTACACTGTGACTTGCCTGTTGTGGGGGTCTGATCTGATTGTGGCTGGTGTGGACCGTTTTGACAGCCTGAGGGAACTGGCAACCGGAATCGTCGACTCCAGAGGACGATGGGCACTCGACTTGCCGTTCGCGCTTCCCGAAGCCGTGTACCCCACCTTAGCGCTTCACGACTGGCAGGCACTCCTCGACTTTATGGGCCGCTACGAGAAGTTGCAGGTCGCGGATTCTCTGCGTAAGGCCAGAGAGCACGCCCCGACGATAGATGCCGGCGCTCCAGTTACGGCTGCCGGCTTACCGACGCACTGTCGGGGGCTTTCAGCTCGCTCACGCGACATGGCCCGGACAGCCTGGGGATAACCCACGAGGGGTTGAAACTGCTCGGCCGCCTGAGGCAGCATGGCATGAGTGTGTAGCCGTTCGACCAGCCGGATCCCGAAAGCGAGAGGGTGTACGAGGTGAATCTCTCGCATACACGGGCCTGGGTGGGCTTCGAGGAAGGCGCCTCGCCCATGGATTTCGTCCAAGCCTTCAACAGGCTCGAAGACCGGGCTGTAGAGCTATCGGGGTTACGCGGCACCCCGATCCCCGCGCGCAGCTTGGATGCCCTGGTAGCGAGCGCGACGCTGGCAAACGCGTTCCGCGCGTTCGATCTGCAGCACAAGTGGGACGCGATGCCGGCGAACGTAACCGTCCGGGAGTGGGAAGCTCGCCAGAAGGAAGGCTTGATCGTCAGACTCTAGCCCGGACTCCGTCGGTTTCGCGAGTTCGCGGAGAACACCGCCGGTACGAACGTTCCGTGAGCTCCAGGACGAGGGCCGGGCCCTCGTCGCGAACTACAACCGGGCTTATCCGCCCAACTTCGCCTTCCACCCATTCTCGGAAATTCGTACGCAAAATCCTGCATACGAAGCCTTCCGGGTATCGTCGTGATTTGGTTCGCCGCAGTGCGGCTGGTGCGGCCCCGGCGCACGCCCGCTCAGGCGACCGCGTGCAGATCGCGAGCTCCCTCGGCAAGAGCGAGCGTTTCGATGGGGCGATCGCCGACTTCGCCTAAGCCTACGCCGACCAGACCGAACGGGACCATGCTGCCCTCTGCGCCGCCGTGAAGTCGGGCAGGCTCCCGGCCGAAGCAGGCGCCTGACAAACGCGCCGCCTGGCGCAAGTAAGCCAGGCACGCCATCGAAGCCGAGAGAATCGGGGTTCTCCGTACCAAACTTCGCCACAAACTCCGGGCGCTGTCGCGCCATTGTTCGCCGCCGGCGCAGGCCCCTCGCCTTGTTTACCGCCGTTCCAGGTACGTAGCGCACCTTCTCGCCCCGCCCGAGTGCCCTTAGCCGGCTCAACCTTGCGTAGCGATGTGGTTCGCTGATCCTGATAGGTGGTCTATGGAGACATCCCGGGGAGGACCGGAGGACGAGCCCCGGCCATCGCCATCTCCTATGGGCAGACGGCCTTGAGCCATCTCCGCTCCTCCGGGGCGCCGCCGAAGTCCACTACTCCGGCACGCAAACATCGTAAGGTCGGCCTTGACAGAACGTGGCTCTTCATGGAAGTTCGACTGGACTTGGTCCAACACTCATGAGCGGCTCTCTGAAGCGTGCTGCAGGGCGATCTCAGACTTTTGGGGCACGAGCACGTTGAGGGCCCCTGGCGCGAGTGAGAACGTCTCTGGCGGCTGGTCGACGAGCTCCCCGTCGATATTTATGGGCAGCGGCGGATCGGTTTCGATGCGTACCGCACCGGTTGAGTAGTAGTGGACACCCTCTTGGTGGATGAACTCGCCGCTTCTGAGGTAGCGGGTTACACCGACCATGTTCCGGGGGCGCCCCAGCTCTATCGCGTAGACGTCGAGGCTGCGGTCGTCTATAGCGGCGCCGGGGGCCACGGCGAATCCCCCGCCGTAGAAGCGGCCGTTGCCCACCGCTACCTGCAAGAGACGCTCGAAGCTCGCCGTGGAGTGGTCTCCGTTCGGGAAGGTGAGGGTGGCGGAGAAGGGCCGATGCGAAACGAATGCCTCTGTGGCGGCGACGGGGTATGCTAGGATCCCGGCTCTCTTCTTCAGTTCGGGAGAAAGCGCGTTGGTGACCTCCGCTCCCATTCCCACCGAAGCGACGTTCACGAAGTAGTCTTCCCCGGCCAGGCCCAGATCCACGTCCACCACCGCACCGTGCGCTATGGCCTCGCAGGCACTTTGCACGTCGGAGGGTATACCCAAGGTGCGGGCGAAATCGTTGGCGGTGCCCAGGGGTAGCAGCCCCAATACCGTTTCGCTCTCTACCAGGAAATCGACTACGGAGCTCACCGAGCCGTCCCCACCGCCCACCACGATCAGGTCCGCTCCCTCGCTTACGGCTCGCCTGACGGTCTCGGGCAGCCGACTCGGGTCGCGAAGGGCGTATTCCTCCTTGATCGGGACTCCGAAGGAGCGCAAGATCTCCGAGGCCCGCGAGAAGGCCTGCTCGCCGCTGCGGGAAAGGGCGTTAACTACCAAGATCGCACGTTTCACGTCCATCGCCGTAACCACCTTTTCGAATTTGGCCCCTCCGCGCCGGCACAATCCTCGTCATAGTCCTCCCTGGGCGGGGGTACTTCTCGTGGCGGGGATTCGTCCCTACGGGAAGCGTGCCACCCCGTGGATACTGGCTTTCTCGCGGTCCGTGAGCCCGGCGCCCTGGAAGGCGTCGTGCAACGTTCGGTGACTCTCACAGCCACCCGCTGCGCTTGAAGAGCAAGTAGAGCACGACGCAGCTCGCTACCATGACGAGCACTACCACCGGGTACCCGAACCTCAAGTAGAGCTCCGGCATGTAGCGGAAGTTCATCCCGTAGATGCTCGCGATTACGGTAGGCACCGCGATTATGGCGCCCCACGCGCTGATCCTGCGCGTCTGCTCGTTCTGCTTGACGCTGACCAGGGTAAGATTGGTGCTGAACAGGTTCTGTAGGAGCCCCGAGAACTCCGACACCCTCGAGTTTATCCAGCGGACGCGGCTTCGTGCGCCATCCAGGCGCTTGGCGAGCTCCGGGTTCAATCCGGGGGTCTGCGAGTCGGGGTCTGCCAGGCTCTCTAAGACTGCCTCGAGGTGTTCGGTCACCTGCTGGAACCTGACTACCTGCCTCGAGAGCTCGTAGAGCCTGTTCGTCATCCTGCTGGTCACCCTGCCGCTGCCCTGGAGGACGACGTCCTCCAAGTCCGCGAGTTCGTCTCGGAGTCCATCGATCACAGAGACGTAGTCGTTAATCACCCGATGGAGGAGTGCGCGCAGGACGGCCCCCGCACCTAGATGCGAAAGGTCCGAGCCCTCTTCGAGGCCCTGCTCCACATCATGCATTTCCGGGCCTTCTCCACGAGAGACGGTGATTGCGAGCCTCTCCTCCAGGAGAACGTCAAGCTCGCCGATCTCCACGGTGCCGGAGTCGCTCAGATACCTGGCGGGGTTCACCCTCAGGATCAACCATCGCCCGTGGTAGTTCAGAATGACTCCCTTTCGGGTTTCGATGTCGTCCTGCGCCAGCTCTTGAGTCCCGAACTGCTGCGCCACGGAGTCCAACTCCTCCTTGCTCGGCTCGACGAGGGAGATCCATGCCACCGCCCGATCGTCGCGGCTGGCCGCGCTGGCGTCACTGAACGAGTACTTTCCTTCGGCTATCTTGCCGTTCTGGTAGACGGTGACCCTCGTACTCACGCTACCCGCGCCTCTTCCAATATGGCCACCTCTCCGACGCGCTGAAGAGCGGGCCGCCGACGTAGTGGGGAAGCGTCATCGCTTGCACTCTTGGTTACCTCTGCTATCCGATGGCGGTCTCCTTCTCGGAAGCCTAGCGCCGGGGCGTTGTGAGAGCATTGCGAGGCCCTTGGGGTGGGCCGTTTGCCCGTGGCGCGAGATCTGGGTAGTGCCGAAGGGGCCCCTCCTCTCTGGAGGGGTGCCCTGCGCCCTAGCCATGCTCGAGCACGCGGCGTGCCTGAGGCGCAGAGAGGAACCGTTCTCTTAGCTCTTCGTCCGCGATCTTCTGGGCGATCTCTCTCAAGGTCTGCGCCGTTAGAGTGAACGCCTCTTGCGCCTCCGCTTCCTCCCCGCGCCGCTCGTGAAGATGGCCCATCCTGCTCTGTATCTGCCAGACTTCCCCGGGCCCTCCGATCTTCTCGGCCAGCGCCCGTGCTTCGTGCAGGTGTTCTACGGCCGTTTTGGTGTCGCCTTCGAACTCCGTCACGACCGCCAGGGAGCGCAGGTAGGCTATCCGTTTCCGCTCGTTGGCCTCGGCGCGCTCGGAGAAACGGAGGACCTCTTCTCGGGCGCT
>CAWHLD010000017.1:0-408205 GCA_963830075.1 uncultured Rubrobacteraceae bacterium
CGTGCAGGGTCTTCAGGGCCCACCAGACGCTCTCTATGTAGGAGTCGTCGAGCGTGCGGTAGGGGTCTTCCATGTCCACCCAGAAGCCGAGGCGTTCGCTCGTCCTCTGCCAGTCCTCCACGTAGCGGAAAACCGACTCGCGGCACAATCTATTGAACTCCTCGACGCCGTAGCGTTCGATGTCCGTCTTGCCTTCGAGGCCCAGCTCTTTTTCTACCCCTATCTCGACCGGCAAACCGTGGCAGTCCCAGCCGCCCTTGCGCTCGACGCGGAAACCCCGCATGGTCTTGTAGCGCGGTATGAGGTCCTTGAAGGCCCTCGCCAGCGTGTGGTGGAAACCTGGTCTTCCGTTGGCCGTCGGCGGTCCCTCGTAGAACACGAAGGGTTTGTCCTCGGGCCTGCGCTGGACGGACTTTTCGAAGGCACCCGTCTTCCGCCAGAGGTCCAGAACCTCCTCTTCCAGCCTCGGGAAATCTACCTGCGGGCTGACCTTGTCGAACTTCACGTTGCGGACCTCCTCGTACAAAAGCTCCCGCCCCTCGGGCGGAGCACTGCTCCACACCGTAGGGACGGGAGCCTGAAGGCCCTCGCGGTACCACCCTACTTGCCCGGAACCTCGCGGCCCGGCCCTCTCATTTGCGTCGCGGTCTCCCGGAACGCACGCGCTGTAACGGGCTCGCCCGGCCGGTCCTACTAACCGTCTAGGCAGTCTCTGCCTTCCGCTTTCGGCCGGCGGCTCCGGGAGGATGTTCGGGCCGCGTCCCGCGCCGGGCTTCCACCGCCCCCGGCTCGCTCTGGCGGGAACTCTTTGCGACCCTACTCGTTCCCTTCATCGCCTGTAAAGAGCTTTGTAGCGCCACAGAGTGGTCCTGTCAAGTCGGGTTGATCCGGGCCAGAGAACTAATTCGTAATGTACTTGTAATAACTTTCGGGGTCCTGCCGACGATCCGCAGTATAGACTGAGATAGCAACGTCTCATGGCGACAGATTTTGGAGAGTACCAGCATGGGCAAGCAGACCAGGAGCAGGACGAGGGCGGGGATCGCCGGTGTGGTGGGGGCCGTGGTCGCGTTCGGGGTCGCGGAGCTCGTACACGGTCTCTACCCCCCGGTGCCTTCGATTTTCGTGTCGCTCGCCCAGCGGATAGTGGAGTTGACGCCCGGCACCCTCGTGACGCAGGGCATCGAACTCCTCGGCACGGCGGATATACCTACCCTCATAGCCTCCATGCTCATCGGCACCGTGGTTTTCGCAATCCTGCTCGGTAACCTGGCCGTGAGCCGTCCGTCCCTGGCCCTCATTGGCGTCGCCGTCCTGGCCATCATCGCCATCGTCGCGGCCCTTGCCGACCCGTTCGTGGCCGCGGCGCCGACTATCGTAACCATCGTCGTCGCCCTCCTCGCCGGTGCCGCCGTTACCGAACTCCTGCTGCGCGCCGCGGGCCTCCGCCCCTCGACGGAACCAATGGGGGAGCCCGCCCCGGCTGGCGCGCCCGGCAGCGCGTCCTCGCCCGCTCGTCAGGTCGCGTGAAGCCGGCTCCGACGAGGGAATAGCCGTGGGACGCGGGGGTTTCCTCCTGCTCGGCGGTGGAGCCGCCATAGCCGGTCTCGCCGCAGCCGGTGTCGGGCGCCTGCTGGCCGGCGGGACCTCAGCGACCGCCGCCAGGCCCAAAAAGCTCGACCTGCCTGAAAAGCAGCCGGCCGGAGATGGGAAGCACCGGGAGGCGCAGGAGGGCGCCACGGAGGCCGTGACGCACGAGACGTTGCCAAATCCTCCGGCCGACGCCTCCATCGACGTGCCAGGGATGCCGGACTTGATCACCCCTGCGAGCACCTTCTACCTTATCGACACCGCCCTGACTTCACCGAGGATAGACGCGAACACCTGGAAGCTCTCGGTGAAGGGCGCGGTGGAGAACCCGGTAGAGTTCTCCTACAAGGACCTCCTCGGCATGCCCACCCGCGAGGCCGACATCACGCTCTCGTGCGTCTCGAACACCGTCGGCGGCGGGCTCGTCTCCAACGGCCGCTGGACAGGCGTGCTCCTCTCCGACGTCCTCGCCGAGGCCGGCGTGAGCCGGGGCAAGATCACGAACGCCTCCAAACAACTGGTCGGCCGCAGCGTGGACGGCTTTACGGCGGGCTTCAAGACGGACATCGCCCTGGACGGCCGCAACGCCCTCGTGGCCTTCGGCCTGAACGGCAGCGAGTTGCCCATAAAGCACGGCTATCCCGTCCGCCTGGTCATCCCAGGCATCTACGGCTACGTCTCGGCCACCAAGTGGCTCACGGAGATAGAGCTCACGAACTGGAACTTCGACGCGTACTGGATCCAACGCACCTGGTCGAAGGAGGGCCCGGTGAAAACCCAGTCCCGCATCGATACCGTCCAGGCCGGCGACAACCTCTCACCAGGCAAGAACCCTATAGGCGGCATCGCCTGGGCCCCGCACCGCGGCATCGAGAAGGTCGAGGTCTCCACCGACGGCGGCGAGACCTGGAACACCGCCAGCCTCGCCAAACAACTCGCCGAAGACACCTGGCGCCAGTACGTCTACGACTGGGACGCCAAGCCAGGCGACTACACCCTCCAGGTGCGGGCCACAGACGGCAACGGCGAGACCCAGACCGCCGCAGAAGCCCCCCCACACCCCTCCGGCGCCACCGGTTACCACACGATAGACGTTTCGGTAGGCTAGCGCCCTTTGTGAGACACGTAGGGGCGGTTCGCGAACCGCCCTCACCCGCAGGTTCAGGGTTAGGCGTAGACGGACAAGAATTCGAACCTATACCGGTTAGAATACGAATTTCGCCCTGGTGAAACCAGTATGTAATCAAAGTGTTTCCGTTACGTTACGAGACCGTAACATCGCGGCAATCATACCGTAACAGGCTAAGGGTAAGATTCAGATTAAACCGAGCCCCGGCCGATGGAACCGTTCCCCCCTCCAGATTCCATCGGTCGGGACGGTCTTTTTTGTGGGATTTCTCCCTTCTCTCCGTTGTACTTTCGGTCTGGCCTACATATTTGTTAACGTGATGTTAACGTGGAGGGATGAAGGTTAGTGGGCTTCACGGTTTCGATCTCTCGCCGTCCGAGGCGAGGCGGTTGCAGGAAGAGCTGGCGTCCCGCGTGGTGGCCGGCCCGGCCCTCGACCTTGCGGGCGTAAGGTACTTGGCCGGGGCTGACGTGTCCACGCAGGGAGACATGGCCTACGCCACGGTCGTGGTGCTCGACTTTCCCGGGCTCTCGCCCGTCGAGGTCAGGGGCTACGAGGCGCCGCTCCGGTTTCCGTACGTTCCCGGCCTGTTGTCTTTTCGGGAATTGCCCTCCGTCGTTGGTGCTCTGGAGAAGGTCGAGACGGAGGTGGACGCGCTCATACTGGATGCCCAGGGCATTGCGCATCCCCGGCGCATTGGGCTCGCTTCTCACCTTGGCATCTTCCTCGACGTACCGACGGTGGGGTGCGCCAAGAGCCGCCTCGTGGGGAGCTTCGAGGAGCCGGGCAGGGAGAAGGGCAGTGCCACGGAACTCGTGCATCGTGGCGAGGTCGTGGGTAAAGTGCTCAGGAGCAGGGACGGGGTCTCTCCCGTATATATTTCGGTGGGCAACGGCATAGATCTGGAGAGTTCCGTGGAGCTCGTATTGGCCTGTTGCACGAGGTACAGGTTGCCTGAGACCACGCGGCGGGCGCACAACGCAGCCAACAGGTTAAGGCGTGGGGATGAGCCCGGCGGGGCCGTAGGGTTGGAGTAGCGCCGACTTCGGATGGATGTTAGTTTACTTGGGGTGCGAGACCATGCGTACGGAGCATTGGTCCGCACGAAAAAGGAGTAGCAACAGGGAAAGGGGTTACCTTGGAGCGGAAGATAAGCCGTGGCGACTTCCTACGGTTGAGCGGGGCCGGTCTGACCGGCGTGACGTTGCTCGGCCTGGCCGGGTGTGGTGGCGGCGAGACGATCAGTGGGGGCGGTGGCGGCGCCGGCGGAAGCACCTTCACCTTCGGGCGCGGGGCCGACTCCGTCACGCTGGACCCCGTCAACGCCACCGACGGCGAGTCCTTCAGGGTGACGCGCCAGATCTTCGACACGCTCCTGGACTTTGCGCCGGAGAGCTTCGATTTGCAACCGTCGTTGGCGAGTGAGATCCCCAAGGCCGAGGATGGTGGGCTCACCTACACCATCAAGTTGCGGCCTGGCATCAAGTTTCACGACGGCACGACCCTCGACGCCGAGGCCGTCAAGTTCAACTTCGACCGCTGGCGCGACACCAAGAACGAGTACCACAAGGGCGGCGGGGGACAGACCTCCGAATTCGCCTACTACAGCGCCCAGTTCGGGGGCTTCGACGACGATTCCGTCATCGAGAGCGTCGAGGCCGTGGACGAAACGACGGTCCGTTTCAGGCTCAAAGAGACCCAGGGGCCGTTCCTGAGGAACCTCACCATGTCGCCGTTCGCCATAGCCTCCCCCAAGGCCATACAAAAGGACGTCGATGGCTTCTGGCAGAATCCCGTAGGGAGCGGACCTTACACTTTCGAAAGCTGGGAGAGGAACTCCCAGGTGCGTGTGGAGGCCTTCAAGGACTGGTGGGCCTCCGATCTACCCGCTAGCGAGGGCTTCGGCGGGCCGAAGATGGAGACGGTCATCATCCGCTCCATACCGGACAATACCTCGCGGGTCGCGGCACTTACCGGCAACCAGCTCAACGCGGCCGACGGCCTCGTCCCCGACGACGTGCCGGCCATCGAAGATCAGGAAGGGTTCAAGCTGGAGTACAGGCCGCCGAACACCATAGGCTACCTGGCGCTCAACAACGAAGTGAAGCCCTTCGACGATCCCAGGGTCAGGCAGGCCTTCAACTATGCCATCGACATCGAGAAGATAGTAGAGACCGTACTCAGGGGAACTGGCGAGGTCGCCTCCAACTACATGCCCTCTCTACTGCCTTACTTCAACAACAGCATCAAGCCGTACCCTTACGACCAGGAGAAGGCCAAGCAATTGCTCGAGGATGCCGGCGTCTCGAACCTCGACACCGAGTTGTGGTACATGCCGATACCGCGCCCTTACATGCCCGACGCCAAGAGCATCGCCCAGGTCATGCAGCAGGACCTCAAGAAGATCGGGGTCAACGCCAAGCTCGTGACCTACGAGTGGGGTACGTACCTGGAGAAGACCGGCGAGGGGGCACACCCGATGTGCCTGCTCGGGTGGACGGGGGACAACGGCGACCCGGATAATTTCCTGAACGTGTTGCTCAACAGCGCGAGCGCAACCCCGACAGACGCGTACAACGTCGCCTACTACAAGAACCCCGAGGTCGACGAGCTGCTATTGAAGGGCCAGTCGAGCATAAACGAAAAAGAGCGCGAGAAGGTCTATTTCAAGGCGCAGGAGATCATGCACGAGGACGCCCCGTGGGTCCCCATAGCCTACGTCGAGCCGCCGATAGGACTCCAGCAGTCGGTTCAGGGCTTCGACCCCAACCCGACCAGCAGCGAGCCGTTCAACACAGTCTACATCTCCGGCGGGAAGTAGGGTGAGGGCGGTGCTAGGCCCTTCTGACAGAGGTCCCGGCGCTGGCTGAGTATGTAGGACGCAGGATCTTCCAGATCATCCCGGTTCTGATCGGGGTCTCCATCGTCGTGTTCTTCATGGTGAGGGCCATCCCCGGCGACCCGGCCCAGATAATGCTGGGCCAGACTGCAACCCCGTCTCAGGTGGCCGAGGTCAGGGATCAGATGGGACTCAACGAGCCGCTTCCGGTACAGTACCTGATCTTCGTCAAGGACGCCGTCAGGGGGGACCTGGGCACCTCGATAGTGACGGGCCGGCCCGTCACCAACGAGCTCCTGGAGCGCTTGCCCGCTACCTTCGAGCTCACGGCCTTCGCCATGGTCATCGCGATCCTCGTCGGGGTGCCCGTCGGGGTGATAAGCGCCGTAAAGCAGTACTCGCTGCTCGATAAGGCCGCTTCGGTGTTCGCGCTCACGGGGATAAGCATGCCCATCTTCTGGCTCGCGATGATCCTGATCGTCATCTTCGGCGTCAACCTGCAGCTCCTCCCGTTCCCCGGCCGACTTGGCCCGACTACGGCCATTACTTCGATAACGGGCCTCGTACTCGTTGACTCGCTCTTGACCCTCAACTTCGCCGGTTTCTGGGATGGGCTTTTGCACCTGATCATGCCGGCGATCGCGCTCGGCACGATACCGATGGCCATGATCATGCGGATGACGCGCTCCAGCATGCTGGAGGTTATGGGTGAGGACTACGTGCGCACGGCGCGCGCCAAGGGTGTCGCCCCCTGGCGGGTCGTCGTCAAGCACTCCTTGAGGAACGCCATGCTGCCGACGGTAACGGTCATCGGGCTGCTGGCGGGGCTCTTGATGGGAGGTTCGATCCTCACGGAGACCATCTTCTCCTGGCCGGGGGTCGGCCAGATCACCTTGGAGTCAATCGGCCGCCGCGACTACGCCATGATACAGGGCGTGGTCCTCTACGGCGCCGTGCTCTTCGTCCTCATAAACCTCCTCGTGGACATCCTCTACGCGGTCCTCGACCCAAGGGTCAGGCTCTAAAATGGCAGAGACACAGGCCCAGCAAGACGTGGCGGCCGACCCGGCTGACGTTCAGACCCGCAGTCGCTCGCAGGACTTCCGAAGGACGTTCCTCTCCAACCGGCTCGCGCTCTTCGGGCTCATCATCATAAGCATCTTCATCCTGGTGGCAATCTTCGCGCCGCTCATCGCGCCCTACGATCCCCTGGCGCAGGACCTCGAAGGCAAGTTCGCGGGGCCGAGCCTCGCGCACCCCTTCGGCCAGGACGAGCTCGGCCGCGATATCCTCTCGCGCGTGATCTACGGCGCCAGGATCTCGCTCACCGCCGGCCTCGCCGCCGTAATCATCTCGACGGCCGTCGGCACCATCGTCGCGTTGTTCGCAGGCTACTTCGGGGGCTACACGGATTCCATTCTCATGCGGATCATGGACGTACTCCTGGCCTTCCCGAGCATCCTTCTGGCTATCGTAATCGTGAGCATACTCGGCCCGAGCCTGGTCAACGCCATGCTGGCGGTAGGCATCGTGTTTATTCCCCAGATGGCCCGCGTGGTGCGCTCGGCGGTGATTAGTGTTAAAGAAAGGGACTACATAGAGGCCGAGCGGGCCCTGGGCGCGAGCAACACCCGGATCATCTTCTCCGGCGTGCTCCCGAACAGCACGGCACCCCTGGTCGTGCAGGCCACGCTCACGATGGCCACCGCGATCCTGGACATAGCGGCGCTTTCTTTTCTCGGCCTGGGCGCCCGCGCCCCGACCCCGGAGTGGGGGGCGATGCTCACCGACGCATTCAAGAGCGGCTTCGGCGTTTTCGTTACAGGTCAGCACGCCCTGATCTTCCCCGGCGTCGCCATCGCACTGGCCGTCCTCTCGGTGAACTTCGTCGGCGACGGCCTGCGCGACGCCCTCGACCCCCGCCGCAGAGGATAGAGGTACTGTTGGCGGATCGTGTTGTTTTGTTGGGCAGGGGTTGTAAGATATTTCGTCGTGAGAACGAAACCATACGGGTCCTGGACCCGAGAAGGTAAGAGAACGCGTTTTTACAGGCCCATGTGGAGGCCGAACCGTGGCCTGCTCGCGCTGGTAGGGCTGGTCCTGATCCTGCTCTCCGCCGGCCTCGTTTTCCTGGACATCAGGAGTGCCGGGGAGGAGGCGGGCTCGCCTCCTCCGAAGAAGGACACCACCATGGAGCTGACCATCCCAGGCATGAGGCGGGTGCAAGACGTTCCCGTGTACACCGGCACCGCGGGCGACAAGTCGGCGCTGCGCGAGGGAACACTGCACCTGAAGGGGACGAGTTTCCCCTGGCAGCGGGATGCCAACGTCTACGTCGCCGGCCACAGGCTGGGGTACCCGCACACGAAGAGCTGGCTCGTGTTCTGGGACCTGAACGAATTGAGGCGCGGGAGCAGGGTGGTGCTGACCGACTCCGAGGGCCACAGGTACATCTACAGGGTCTACGACCGTTTCATCCTCGGTCCCAACGACACCTCGGCCACCAAGCCGGTCGCGGGGATGAACGTGATCACCCTCCAGACCTGTACGCTCCCGAACTACACGGACCGCCTTATAGTCCGCGCCGAACTGGTGAGAACCACGCAAGCCCCACCCCGGGCAACGTACCCCTCGTAGGAACGAGGGCGCCCCGCGAAGCGCCCCTACACGTTTTTGGATGAACAGCCTCGTTGCGGGCGCGTCTCTACGCGAAACACGCCGTCGGAGCGGTTCGCCGCACGCACAACCCGCATTCGGTCGTGCACATTAAAACGATTCGCACACGCGCGGACCCTGTAGGGGCGGTTCGCGAACCGCCCACTGGACGCACGCTACGATTTGCGCGCCCGCAACGAATACATCAGCGGGATACGGGGCGTTCCCGCGGGTAGACGGTAGGTGTCGAAGCCCGTCTTTTCGAGGATCGGCCACCGCGCGAATTTCGTGTAGTCGAATTCGTGCAGCAGCTCGACGCCAAGGCCGGCGGCGCTCACGGCGCTTATTACCATTCCGAGCGTGTGGTTCCATTCGTAGGTCACGTTGTGTTCCGTCTCGGCGTCGAAGTCGGCATAGGTGCCCGGCTCGTCCCACACCCTCGGGTCCTCGTCCTGGAAGTAGTCGTGCTCCAGGGTCAGGTCCTCGTCCGCGAAGATTTCGGTGAAGGGATGAAACTCCGTCAGGTACAGGAACCCTCCTGGTCTGATGAGGTCGGCAACCACCCCTGCCCACCGCTCGATGTCGGGGAGCCAGTTCAGCGCGCCGCGGCCCGTGTAGACGATGTCGAAGGTTCGACCCCCAGTGGCGTCCTCCGCCTCGTAGACGTCCGACTGTACGAACGTCGCCTCCAGGTCCATTTCCGAGGCCAGTTCGCGGGCAGCTTCTACGGCCGGGCCTGAGAAGTCCAGGCCGGTCACGCGGGCGCCGCGGCGGGCCCAGCTCAGGGTGTCGATCCCGAAGTGGCACTGGAGGTGCAGGAGGTCCTTGCCCGAAACGTCCCCGACCTCCGCTATCTCGAACGGTTGCAGGCGCTCCTCCCCGCTCTTGAAAGCGGCCACGTCGTAGAACTCGCCCGAGACGTGGATAGGGACGCGTTCGTCCCAGCTGGCCCTGTTCGCCTCCCGCCACTCCTCACGCCATTCTCCCAATGCTCGCTCCTCTCGCAGCGGTCAGCTTTCAGCGCTCAGCCGTCAGCTTTTTGTACTTGCTGATAGCTGAATGCTGACCGCTGATGGCTTGCCGTGCAAGGGTCTCCTGTGCACTGCGCATCACAGGTTCTCTATCGACACGGGTTCGACCGGATCGGCGAGTTCGAAGCCGAAGATTCGGGAATAGAAGTAGAGTTCGCCGTCCAGGGCGCGCCTGATGTTCTCGGCGCGTCTGAAACCGTGTTGCTCGCCCTCGAAGGGGACGTAGGCGACGGGCAGGCCCTTCTCGCGCAGCGCGGCGAACATCGTTTCGGCCTGCTCCTTGGGCACCACCTCGTCCTCCAGTCCCTGGAAGAAGATCACCGGGCAAGAGAGCTGCTCCGCGTGGTGGATCGGCGAGCGTTCCCTGTAGAGGTCGGCGCGCTCGGGGTAGGGTCCGATCAGGCGTTCGAGGTAGCGCGACTCGAACTTGTGGGTCTCCTTCGCCAGCTCCTCCACGTCGCTGACCCCGAAGTGGCTCGCGCCAGCAGAGAAAGTATCGGTGAACGCGAGCGCGCAGAGCGTCGTGTAGCCGCCCGCGCTGCCCCCGGTGATCATGAGCCGCCCACCATCGACGAGCCCGCGCCCGGCCAGATCTAGGGCTCCGTTGGCGCAATCCTCGACGTCAACGACGCCCCACGCTCCGTCGAGGCGTCGCCGGTACTCCCTCCCGTAGCCCGTGCTTCCGCCGTAGTTCACGTCGAGCACGGCGATGCCGCGGCTGGTCCAGTACTGGATTTCCAGGTCGAGGGCCGTCGATGCCGCCGACGTGGGACCACCGTGGCTAATTACGAGGAGCGGCGGAAGCTCGCCCTCTGGCGCCGCATACTCCGGGTTCTTCGGAGCGTAGAAGTAGGCGTAGGCCGTCCTGCCTTTCTCCGTGGGGAACTCCACGGCCTCGGGTACGGAGATGTAGCCGGCGTCTATCTCCACCTCGCCCGACCGGCGCAAGACCTCATGCCTCCCTGTGGAAAGGTCCAACCTCACAATGCACGCTGGCTCCGTCGGCGAGCTACCCAGGAAGACCACGTCGCCCGCGTCAGCGCGCACGTAGGCGATGCTCGAGTACGGTGTCTCGATAGGCTCGAGCTCTCCGTTCTCCGTGTCCAGGAGGCCGAGGTGCGAGGCACCGCGTCCGGTGTAGGAGCAGACGATGCGTTCGGGCGAGAGGAAGGCGTAGGTGGACCTCCCGAAGCCCCACTGCGGAGATCCGAACTCCGCCTCCTTCTCGCAGAGCGGCTCCACGCTTCCCGCGCGCCTGCGGTACAGGTTCCACCAGCCAGTCCGGTCCGAGACGAAGTGGAGCGTGCCGTCCGGAGACCACTCCGGTTGGAAGATGGATTCGTCCCGCTCGCCCGCGACCCGCTCGACGTTCTCGGGAAGTCCTTGCTCGTTTACATTGCAGGCCACCAGTTCGGTGCCGTCCCAGGGCATGTTCGGGTGGTTCCACGTAAGCCAGGCGAGCCGGCCTCCGTCCGGGCTCAGGCGCGGCGAGGAGTAGAAGTCGTTGTCCGTGACGAGCACGGTCTCCTCGCCGTCTTCGAGGTCCACACCCACTATTTCGTTCACGGGGTCGCGCCCGGCGTGATCCTCGCGCACGGCGATGAGGCGGTTCCGGGCCCGATCCACGATCATGTCCGCGAATCGCCTGCCGGTCTCCGGCGTCAGGGGCTGTGGCTCGCCGCCGGGAGGCCGGCGGTAGATCCTCTGGTCGGCGAAGTTCGAGAAGTAGACCGTGCCATCGTGGACGACGAAGTCGCCCCCGCCATACTCATGCACCCGCGTGCGCGGGTTGAACGGTTGCGGCGTCACGTCCCCGGAGATTCCGTCGGGGGTCCGGAGTACGACGACGCTGCGGCCACCCTCGCCGGGGCGGCTCTCCATCCAGTACACGTCGCCATTGTCGATCATAACTCCCGAAAGGCCCACCACGCCGCGGACGATCAGGTCCGACGTTACAGGGGACCTCCACGAACCGTAAGGCGCGACTCTATGTTCGGGCATGATTCGGCTCCTCTGCTCGACCCATACCGGGCGGCCACCTCTCGCGAATGTTACAGGCCACGCAACTCCAAAGCTATGCTGCCGGGTCCCGATGGCGACGCTTTATGTACACTTGTGTCGTGGACCTTTGCGGGGGCACGCAGGTTCTCTCCTCAGGAGGAGAAGGATGGGCGATACTAGATCTCGCGGCGCTGAACTCGAACCGGAGTTCTGGTCAGCGGAAGAGGAGCTGAGGGCCAGGGTGCGCCAACAGGAGGCCACCGGCAGGCTCGGGCTGGCGGCGCTCTCCGGTATGGATCTCGCCGGCCTCATGGACGAGGCGGTACACGCGGTCGCCGGGGTTCTGGATGTCGAATACTGCAAGATACTGGAGCTCACGCCCGACGGCACCACGCTCTTGCTGCGGGCGGGCGTGGGGTGGAGAGAGGGGCTCGTCGGGACGGCCACGGTCGGCACGAACCTCCAGTCCCAGGCCGGTTACGCCCTCATCTCCCCAGGACCCGTGGTAGTCGAGGACCTGCGGACGGAGAACCGCTTTCAAGATGCCGATCTCCTGCGCGAGCACGGGGTGATTAGCGGCCTGAGCACCACCATCCACGTCGGCGGGCGCGCCTACGGCGTCCTGAGCGCCCACACCAGGGCGAGAAGGTCGTTCGCTGAGGACGAGATCCTGTTTCTGCAGGAGGTGGCCGAGGTTCTGGGCGCGGCGATAGAGCGTCGTCGGGCGGAGATAGACAAGGAGAGCCTGCTCGGCGAGCGTACCGCCTGGGCCGACGCAGCCGAGAGGCGTTTCTCCTTCCTGGCCGAGGCCAACGCGCTCCTCTCCGCCTCCACCGATTACGGGACCGTGCTCACCACGGCGGCCCGCCTCACGGTGCCGGCCATCGCCGACTGGTGCTTCGTCGACGTGGTCGAGGAGACAGAAGGCTCCGTGAGCAGGTTCGCCGTAGCCCACTCCGACCCCGAACACGAAGCCCTCGCCCGCGCGCTAAAGAGCAGCTACCGGCTCGACCCGAGCAGGCCGCACGCCACCGCCAGGGTCTACAGGACCGGCGCGCCGGAGTTGATCCCCGACCTCGACGAGGCCGTGCTGGAGGACATAGCCGCCGGCGACCCCGAGCACCTCGAAGCCCTGCGCCGCACCGACCCCGGCTCCTACATCTGCGTCCCGCTGCGCGTCGGGGGCCACGCGCTAGGCGCGATGGGTTTGATCTCCGCCCGCTCCGGACACCACTACGGCCCGGAAGACGTGGCGCTCGCCGAGGGCGTCGCCCACTGCGCGGCCCTCGCGCTCAACAACGCCCGCCACCGCGCCTCCGAGGTCGAGCTCGTGCGCGAACTGGTCAGGCGCGCGGGCGAAGGACAGCGCGTGATCTCGCTTCCCCACAAGGAGGCCCCGCAGATAACACCCCGCCAGATGGAGGTGCTAGGGCTCCTCTCCTCGGGCCACTCCACCAGGGAGATAGGCCGCAAGCTCTACCTCTCCGAGGCCACGGTACGCAACCACATCCGCGGCCTCCTGCAGGCCTTCGGCGCCCACTCTCAACTGGAAGTCCTCGCCCGCGCCCGCGAGCAAGGAGTGATTTCATAGCACGCTTCGCCCGGCGAAGCCGGGCGCCGTGCGGAACAAGGGTCGTAAGGGAGCCGGCTCCCTTACGACCCTTGTTCCGAGCTCTCGAAGACTAGCCATGAGCCTTTGAGGCCCTGGCTTATGGTTTCGCCGCCTCGGCGGGGTACGACGCCCACGAGTTTATCGCCCTGGCGGGCGAATTCCTCGAGCGTCTCGACCAGCTCCTCGCGGTGCAGGACGAAGACCACCCGGTTCTGTTTGGTGAGTTCTTCGATGGACTCGCGGTGCTCCTCCTCGGCGCCCACGGCCTCGGCCAGCAGCCGCTCGCGCTCGGCTGCCTCGTCCCAGAGCCGACTGCGGCTGGCGTCGGCCTCGGCCTGGAGGGCTGAGTCCCGCTTGCGCCAATCCTCCACGTGCTCCTCGACCCTTTGCAGTATCCGCTCTATGGCGGACGGCCGCCGTTCGCCCATCGCGATCCTCCTCTATCCGTGTGCCTGAATGCTACTCAACTGTACCCCTATTTCACCCGTCGTGCCCGTTGTCTCTCAGGCGGTGCGTGAACCCTCTCCCCCGGCGGAACGAAACATGGTTCCCGGTGAGCCGGGGACGCCGAGGCGGGGAAGCACCCACCTGTCCAGGCCCCAGTAGCCGGCGACCCGCCAGGCCAGAACCAGCCACGTCGCCAGGATGAACATAAGGGGGTTGGCCCCAGCGACCCCGGCGAAGATAAAGCTCGCGTTCATAAAACCGCCGAAGAAGGCCGCTATACCGGTGAACAGGCCGAGGATCAGGGCGATACCGACCAGGATCTCCCCGAACGTGACGAGGTAGGAGAAAGCGGAGGCGTTGGGTACCACGACGTTCTTCAAGAAGCCCGCGTACCACCCGGTTACCTGCGGGTGCTCGCCGGCAGTCTGCTGCATCGCCCCCTGGGCGAAACCGGCCACGGCCGCTCCCGCCTTGCTCCCGACCCAGACGCCGGAAGGGTCCATTAGCTTCCCCAGACCGGCCACGAGCCAGAGATAGCCGAGATACACCCGCACGACGAGCCACAGCGGCGCCAGACGGGTGTCCGCGAACAGGACACGGGTCACGTTCGGCTCAGGGACCTGGGACTCCCTGGGATTGATCGTTCCTGCACTCATCAGCTTCTCCTTTCATGACGTGGACCAACCGTTTATCCTTCTTCCTCACTCCTGACCACGAGCACTGGCCCGTGGGCGTGGCGTACCACCGAATCGGAGACGCTGCCGACGAGCGCCCGACGGACGCCGCCGAGACCCCTGCTACCGACAACGGTCAGGCCGGCCCCCAGTTCCTCGGCCAGCTTCACGATCTCGGCGTCGGGCCTGCCTACGGCCATGTGCGTGCCCTCGACCTTGCCGCCATGGTCCTCTATCCACCCGACCTGCTCGTCGAGGAAAGCCCTGACGTCGTCCTCGGCCTGCTCCCTGACGGATTGTTTCAGTTCTCTGGAGTAGAGGTGGTGACCGTACAGGTGCTCGGCCGTGGGCATCACGAACACGACGTGCAACCCCGAGTCTGTGGAGGCCGAGATCTCGGCCGCCGCCTCCGCCGCGACCCTGGCCTGCTCCGAGCCGTCGAGGGCCAGCAAGATCCTGCCGGGAAGACCCCCATCTTCTCCCCGCACGACGAGGACCGAAGAGTGGGCGTGGTGGACCACGGAGAGGGAGACGCTGCCCATCACGGCGCGCCTGACGGGGCCGAGCCCCCTGCTGCCGAGCACCACCAGCCCAGCCCCAACCTCCTCGGCGACGCGTACGATCTCCGTGTCAGGACGGCCCGCTACGGGGTGGACCCCGGAGACTTCTACGTCCATCTCCCTTGTCTTCTCCGTCTGGCCTTCCAGCACCTTGCGGGCCGCATCTTCCGCCCGCTCGCGGGTGTCTCCCAGAAGCTCCGGCGACATTATCCTCGCCTCCGGCCAGGAGAGTGGATCGGGCATGGGCTCGACGCACACCAGGTGCAGCTCCGCATCTAGCTTCTCCGACAGCATCGCGGCCGTCCCGAGGGCGCGTTCCGCCTCGGGAGAGCCGTCCGTGGCCAAGAAGATCTTCCCTCCGAACACGTTTTCCTCCTCCTCGTGGTCCTTATGGTCGTCCGTTTACAGAACAATGTAGCCCACGGGGGAACCGATGCCCTGAGCAATTCGACTCATCTGCCTGACGTGCATTGACCAATAAGTCGCCGGGTTGGGCCCGGGCGTGAGACGATGGTCAAATCAGATGGGTAGGATCGTCAAGATAGACCATGCGGGAGGGCGGAAGAGCCGATAGTCTTCCAGTCCAGGCAGACTAGCAGAGAGGTGTGCGGTGATGGAAGACGTTCGCGAGGAGGCGCTCGGGGCGATCGAAGGGGTCTTCGGGGACAGGCTGAAGCGTGGGCAACCCGGAAGGCCCGCTCCTGACGGCGCGCTCGCCTCGGTCTTCCCCGCGGGCGCCGACGAGGTAGCGCTCCTCGCCAGGATAACCGACCGTTACTCCCTGCCCCTGGCACCGCTCGGGGCGGAGACCACCCCGGAGAAACAAACGAAAGAGGGAAGGGTCCTGATCCGCTTCGACCTCATGCGCAGCCTCTGGCTCTCCGACGCGGACGAACCCCTGGCCGAGGCGGAGCCGGGCGCGCTGTGGCTGGAGCTGGACAACGAACTGCGAGTCCGCGGGCGGGGCCTTCCGGTCTACCCCACGAGCGCCCCGAGGGCCACCATCGGGGGCTGGCTGGCCCAGGACGGCGTCGGTGTCGGCTCCTTCGAGTACGGCCGCCTGAGCGAGAACGTAGTCTCGGCCGACGTGGTGATGCCAGGCGGCACCCGCAGAACCGTGGGCGGCGATGAACTGCGCTCCGTCGTCGGTCGCGAAGGGGGAATAGTGGTCCGCGCCACCCTCCAGACCAGGAGCGCCGAAGACGACACGCCCTACGCCCTGACCTTCGGAGACCGCGAGAAGCTGGCCGAGGCCGTGGCCGGCATCTTGAGCGAGGGAGTACCGCTCTGGCACCTGGCCCTCCTGAACCCCGAGATGGCCCGTCTCAGGGGCCTCGGGGAGGATCATCTCCTCTTCGGCGCCTACCCCGGCGGGCGGGGAGCTGCGGTCGAGGAGGCGCTTCGGGAGGTCGCCTCATCGACCGGCGTCCTGCCCCCGGCCGACGCGTACCGGGTATGGGGGGAGCGGTTCTTCCCCATCGCGCCCTCGCGTCCCACGCCCGTCCTCTCGGACAGGGCCTTCATCCAGGTGGGGGAGATCCCGGCCTCCTTGAAGAGCCACGCAAACGAGGCCGTCCAGGGTACGGTCGCCCGCTCCGGCGAGGTCCTCATGCTCGCCTTCGACCCCAATGAAGGAAGCTCGCCAAGGTGAGAAGAACGCGGGCCCAGAGACGATCCGAAAGCCGCTCCCGATTCCCGGCTCAGCCGCCGATCCGCAGCGGTCCCCTGCGACGGTGGACGCTGAGATAGGCAAAGCTTTCCGACGCGGCCCGCGTCGAGCGCCTGGCCCCACACGGAACGAAGATCATGGCCCCGTTCGATACGGGGTGCTCTCTACCGTCTACTTGGACGGCACCCTTGCCTGATACGCCGACGATGAGCACGTCCACCTCGTCGTTGACGTGCTCACCTACTCCTCTACCCGTCTCGAAACGCACCAGGTTGGCGTTGAGATCCCCACTCCCCTCGAGAGTCCAGATCACCCCCGTTCTCCCGCCAGCCGAAGCGGCGATCTGGCCGAGGTTCACCGGATTTTCCTGCACACGGCCGCTATCCAGATCCGCGTGCGGTGTCTCCCGCCGTGACGTGTAGCAAACAGACGGTGTCGCTCAGCGCTTCCACCGAGTGTTGTACTCCCGCGTCGCACGTGAGCATCGTGTCCGTTTCGGCCTCTACGACCTCGTCCATCACCGTAAAGCGTATGCGTCCCTCCTGGATGCTCAACGAGATTGGGCCCGGTGCGAAATGCTCATCGAGCTTGTCGCCTGCCTTCATCACCAGTAAGACGATGCTGAGGCCTTCTCCCTTGCGCAAGGTGATAGCGTTGCGTTGCCCTTCCTGCCACTCCTTCTCCTCGCGCAGACGCGAGACCTCGGCCTCGAGATCGAAGCTCTGAAGTGGACCATGTAACGAGCGATCGGACCCCGGGCGTTGCCTGAACGCCATACTGTCTCCTTCGTCTCTGAACACCGACATTGATTATTACAAAAAGAGTAATGTTTGAACACCCTTGTCTAGCGCGTGGACCGGGACGGGGTCTGGTAGAAAATGTACGGTGACGGAGCTTTCTTAAGGGGTCTCGGTTTGCAGTTGGAGTTGAGTAGCGAGGGACGGTACGCTTTGCGGGCCCTAGTCTACCTCGCCCGGTTGGAGGAGCAGGCGACGGCTGACAGGATCTCCGCCGAGGCCCGCATCCCGCGGCGGCGGCTCCCGCCTCGCGCGCCCTGCCGCGGAAATTACCCTCCGCGATGCCGTCGAGGCGGCCGAGGGTCCCTTCGGAGTTACCCGCTGCATCATGCACAATCGCGTCTGCGGAGAAGATACCCCCTGCGCCCTGCACGCGGCCTGGGAGAGGGGCCAACAGGCCATCCTCGAATACCTCGGCGGCCAGACCCTCGACGAGTTCATCGAACATAACCCTCTCACCCAGCTACCCCCCCACCCTAACGCTCCCACCCGAGCTCTCCCCCGAAGGACACCAAAAATGACCTTGCGCAAAGATCGCGGACGAAGTTACATTACTGAATAGGTAATATTTATGGTGGGCTTAGTGTCCCGCGGGTGACTTTGGGGGTGGCTGGGGTGGCGGGAGGAACAGGGCGGCGGGAGTTAATGATCTCGAAGGGCTGGATTCAGGCCGTGGCGCTGACCTTCGTCTTCGGGTTTTTCTTGCTGGGGCTGATAGGTTTTAAGACCTACAGTGGTCAGCCGCCGATCCCGGAGAGGGTCGTGGATCCGGCAGGGGCTGTGGTGTTTACCGGGGAGGATGTCAGGGACGGCCAGAAGGTGTTCTTGAAGAACGGGCTCATGCAGTACGGTTCGGTCTTCGGACACGGCGGCTATCTCGGCCCTGACTATACTGCCGACTACCTGCGTCGTGCAGCCCTCGCGGTTCGCGAGAGATACGAGGGGGAGGGGTCGGACCGGGCCACGGCGCAGACCGTGCGGGACTTCAGGGAGAACCGCTACGACCCGGAGACGGAAGAATTGCGGTTTACTGGCGCGCAGGCGGGCGCCTTCGGGGAGGTACGCGGCTACTACGGGCGGTTCTTCGGCGAACCCACCACCAAGTACGGCCTGCGCCCGGAGGCGATCACCGACCCCGGGGAGATCAAGGATCTCACGGCCTTCTTCGGTTGGTCGGCCTGGGCGGCCGCCGCCGAGCGTCCGGGAGAAAACTATTCCTACACCAACAACTGGCCCCCCGAGCGGTTGGTCGAGAACGAGCCGACCGCGGACACGCTCGTGTGGAGCGTCCTGTCCCTTATCGCCTTGCTAGGCGGTCTCGGGCTACTCTTCGGGGCGGCTGGACGTTGGAGTTTCCTCGGCTGGCGCGGCCGGGACCAGCAGAGCCTCTCGTTCCGCTCTCCGGGTGATGTGGCGCTCACGCCTTCCCAGCGGGTGTGCGCCTGGTTCTTTTTCGTCATGGCCGCCCTCTTCCTCATCCAGACGCTCGTCGGGGCCGCCTCCGAGCACTACCGGGCGGACATAGCCAGCTTCTTCGGTTTCGACCTGGCGCAGTTTTTGCCCTACAACGTCGTGCGGACCTGGCACGTGCAGCTCTCGATCCTCTGGACGGCCACCTCGTTTTTGGCGGCCGGCATCTTCCTCGCTCCGATGATCGCCGGCCGCGAACCCCGGGGGCAGAAGTGGCTGGCCTACGGTTTGCTCGGCGCCCTGACGGTAGTCGTCGTCGGCAGCCTCATCGGTGAACTCCTCGGCATCCACGGCCTGATGGGCCGGTGGTGGGCGTGGTTCGGCAACCAGGGCTACGAGTACCTGGACCTCGGGCGCTTCTGGCAGATACTGCTCTCGATTGGGCTCTTCTTCTGGGTCGCCATGCTTTACCGGGTGATGCGCGGTCGGCTCAGGAATGAGCGCGTGGGAAACATGCCGTGGATGTTCTTCCTCGCGGCCCTTGCCATCCCCGCCTTCTACGCGGTGGGATTGATGGCACGGCCGGACTCGAGCTTCCCCACCGCCGACTATTGGCGCTTCATGGTCGTCCATCTCTGGGTGGAAGACTTCCTGGAGCTGTTCACCACCGTCATGGTCGCCTACGTCTTCGTGCTTCTGGGCGTGATCTCCGAGAGGGTGGCGCTCACGGTCATCTTTCTGGACATCATCCTGTACTCGGTCGGCGGGGTAGTCGGAACGCTGCACCACCTTTACTTCTCGGGGACGCCGGCCTCGGCGATGGCCCTGGGCGCCTTCTTCTCGGCGGCGGAGGTCCTCCCCCTCACCTTCCTGACCTTCGAGGCGTGGAGCTTCCTGCAGCTCGGGGCGCAGCAGGAGTCGCGCTCGCGTACGCCGTTCCCGCACCGCTGGGCGGTCATGTTCCTGGTCGCCGTGGGGTTCTGGAACTTCCTCGGCGCCGGCATCTTGGGCTTCCTCGTCAACCTGCCTATAGTCTCCTACTACGAGATAGGGACGGCCCTGACTACGGCGCACGCCCACGGGGCTATGATGGGCGTCTACGGGATGCTCGCCGCCGGTTTCGCCCTTTTCTGCCTGCGATATCTGATCCCTGAGGAGATCTGGTCGGAGAGGGCGGCCAGGATCAGCTTCTGGTCGCTCAACATCGGGCTCGCGTGGCAGATCTTCGCCACCCTCTTTCCCCTGGGAATCCTGCAGCTCTACGAGTCCGTCAACGCGGGGTACTTCGAGGCCCGCAGCCTGGAGTACGTAACCAACCCCACCAACGCTCTGATAGAGTGGATGCGCCTGCCGGGCGACGCGGTGTTCATCGTCGGGGGAGTTCTGCCGCTCCTGTACCTCTGCTACCTCGGCGTGCGCCACACCGTTACGCACGTGACGCTGGAGGAGCCAGAGGACATCCTGTTCACCGAGATCGCCGAGCCCGCCGAACCGAGGGGGCGTTAGGAGAGTGGGCGTGCACGTCGAGGTTATCCTTGCTGCCGGCTACGCCGCCTTCCTGCTGTGCGTCGCGGGAGGCCTCGACCTGCTGGCCCGCCGCTCGCACGCCCGCTCGGAGCGCTACCGCACCGCCGGGTTCACCTACCACCCCACGCACGACGCCTGGATCTGCCCCGAGGAGCAGGTCCTCACGCGCAGCGAGACGGACCATGAGCTTCGGCTGGTCCGCTACCGAGGCAGGCCCCAGATCTGCAACCATTGCCCATCCAAGACCGACTGCACCGACTCAGAAGAGGGACGGGAGGTGGTGCGCGCCATGGACCCCTGGCCTCACTCCGAGGCGGGGCGCTTCCACCGCGGCATCTCGGTCGTGCTCGCGCTCGTGGCCGGCCTGATCCTCGTCGCCGAAACCTTGCGCAACCACGCCCCACTCGAACTGGTCGTCCTCGGCGCCGCGCTGGTGGTCGTCGCCCTGGCCGCCTGGCACTTTCACTCGGCCTTCCGCAGCGAGGAATCGTCAGCCCCTGGGCGTTGCCTGAACGTCATATAGTCTCCTTCATCGCCGAACACCGACATTGATTATTACAAAAAGAGTAATGTTTGAACACCCTCGTCTAGCGCGTTGACCGGGGCGGGGTCTGGTAGAAAATGTGCGGTGACGGAGCCTTCTTAAGGGGTCTTGGTTTGCAGTTGGAGTTGAGTAGCGAGGGAAGGTACGCTTTGCGGGCCCTGGTCTACCTCGCCCGGTTGGGGGAGCAGGCGACGGCTGACAGGATCTCCGCCGAGGCCCGCATCCCGCGCCGGCTGCTCGCCCGCATCCTGGCCGATCTCTCCCGCGCCGGGCTGGTCGAGAGCGGCCAGGGCCGCGGCGGTGGCTCCCGCCTCGCGCGCCCCGCCGCGGAGATCACCCTCCGCGACGCCGTCGAGGCGGCCGAAGGCCCTTTCGGCGTTACCCGCTGCATCATGCACAATCGCGCCTGCGGAGAAGACACCCCCTGCGCCCTGCACGCAGCTTGGGAGAGGGGCCAACAGGCCATCCTCGAATACCTCGGCGGCCAGACCCTCGACGAGTTCATCGAACATAACCCTCTCACCCGGCTACCCCCCCAACCCTAAGCGCTCCCGCCTGCGCCCTCCCCCGAAGTACACCCAAAAAGACCTTGCGTAACGATCGCGGACGAAGTTATATTACTGATTAAGTAATATTTGTGGTGGGCCTCGTGTCTCACCGGGATCTCCGGGGGTGGCTGGTGGCGGGAGGAAGTGGGCGGCGGGAGTTATTGATCTCGAAGGGCTGGATTCAGGCCGTGGCGCTGACTTTCGTCTTCGGGTTTTTCTTGCTGGGGCTGATAGGTTACAAGACCTACAGTGGCCAGCCGCCGATCCCGGAGAGGGTCGTGGACCCGGCCGGGAACGGTCGTGTTCACCGGGGAGGACGTCAAGGACGGCCAGAAAGTGTTCTTGAAGAACGGGCTCATGCAGTACGGTTCGGTCTTCGGGCACGGCGGCTATCTCGGCCCCGACTATACCGCCGACTACCTGCGTCGCGCAGCCCTCGCGGTTCGCGAGAGATACAAGGGGGAGGGGTCGGACCGGGCCACGGCGCAGACCGTGCGGGATTTCAGGGAGAACCGGTATGACCCGGAGACGGACGGTCCGGTTTACCGGCGCCCAGGCGGCCGCCTTCGGGGAGGTACGCGGCTATTACGGGCGGTTCTTCGGCGAACCCACCACGAAGTACGGCCTGCGCCCCGAGGCGATCACCGACCCAGGAGAGATCAAGGACCTCACGGCCTTCTTCGGTTGGTCGGCCTGGGCTGCCGCCGCCGAGCGTCCGGGAGAAAACTACTCCTACACCAACAACTGGCCCTCCGAGCGGCTGGTCGAGAACGAGCCGACCGCGGACACGCTCGTGTGGAGCGTCCTGTCCCTTATCGCCTTGCTAGGTGGCCTCGGGCTGCTCTTCGGGGCGGCCGGCCGTTGGAGTTTCCTCGGCTGGCGCGGCCGGGACCAGCAGAGCCTCTCGTTCCGCTCCCCGGGTGATGTGGCGCTCACGCCGTCCCAGCGGGTGTGCGCCTGGTTCTTTTTCGTCATGGCCGCCCTCTTTCTCGTCCAGACGTTCGTCGGGGCCGCCTCGGAGCATTACCGGGCGGACATAGCCAGCTTCTTCGGTTTCGACCTGGCGCAGTTCTTGCCCTACAACGTCGTGCGGACCTGGCACGTGCAGCTCTCGATCCTCTGGACGGCCACCTCGTTTTTGGCGGCCGGCATCTTCCTCGCTCCGATGATCGCCGGCCGCGAGCCCAGGGGGCAGAAGTGGCTGGCCTACGGTCTGCTCGGTGCCCTGACGGTAGTCGTCGTAGGCAGCCTCATCGGCGAACTCCTCGGCATCCACGGCCTCATGGGCCGGTGGTGGGCGTGGTTCGGCAACCAGGGCTACGAGTACCTTGACCTCGGGCGCTTCTGGCAGATACTGCTCTCGGTCGGGCTCTTCTTCTGGGTCGCCATGCTCTACCGGGTGATGCGCGGTCGGCTCAGGAATGAGCGCGTGGGAAACATGCCGTGGATGTTCTTCCTCGCGGCCCTCGCCATCCCCGCCTTCTACGCGGTGGGATTGATGGCCCGGCCGGACTCTAGCTTCCCAACCGCCGACTACTGGCGCTTCATGGTCGTCCATCTCTGGGTGGAAGACTTCCTGGAGCTGTTCACCACCGTCATGGTCGCCTACGTCTTCGTGCTGCTGGGTGTGATCTCCGAGAGGGTGGCGCTCACGGTCATCTTTCTGGACATCATCCTGTACTCGGTCGGCGGGGTGGTCGGAACGCTGCACCACCTCTACTTCTCGGGGACGCCGGCCTCGGCGATGGCCCTTGGCGCCTTCTTCTCGGCGGCGGAGGTCCTCCCCCTCACCTTCCTGACCTTCGAGGCGTGGAGCTTCCTGCAGCTCGGGGCGCAGCAGGAGTCGCGCTCGCGTACGCCGTTCCCGCACCGCTGGGCGGTCATGTTCCTGGTCGCCGTAGGGTTCTGGAACTTCCTCGGCGCCGGCATCCTGGGCTTCCTCGTCAACCTGCCCATAGTCTCCTACTACGAGATAGGAACGGCCCTGACCACGGCGCACGCCCACGGGGCGATGATGGGCGTCTACGGGATGCTCGCCGCCGGTTTCGCCCTTTTCTGCCTGCGATATCTGATCCCTGAGGAGCGCTGGTCCGAGAGGGCGGCCAGGATCAGCTTCTGGTCGCTCAACATCGGGCTCGCGTGGCAGATCTTCGCCACCCTCTTTCCCCTGGGAATCCTGCAGCTCTACGAGTCCGTCAACGCGGGGTACTTCGAGGCCCGCAGCCTGGAGTACGTAACCAACCCCACCAACGCCCTAATAGAGTGGATGCGCCTGCCGGGCGACGCGGTGTTTATCGTCGGGGGAGTTCTGCCGCTCCTTTACCTCTGTTACCTCGGCGTGCGCCACACCGTTACGCACGTGACGCTGGAGGAGCCCGAGGACATCCTGTTCACCGAGACCAGCGAGCCGGAGCCCGCCGAACCGAGGGGACATTAGGACGGTGGGCGTGCACGTAGAGGTCTTCCTTGCTGCCGGATACGCCGTTTTCCTGCTGTGCGTCGCGGGAGGCCTCGACCTGCTGGCCCGCCGCTCGCACGCCCGCTCGGAGCGCTACCGCACCGCCGGGTTCACCTACCACCCCACGCACGACGCCTGGATCTGCCCCGAGGACCAGGTCCTCACGCGCAGCGAGACGGACCATGAGCTTCGGCTGGTCCGTTACCGAGGCAGGCCCCAGATCTGCAACCATTGCCCCGCGAAGATCGACTGCACCGACTCTGACGAGGGCAGGGAGGTGGTGCGCGCCATGGACCCCTGGCCTCACTCCGAGGCGGGGCGCTTCCACCGCAGCATCTCAGTCGTGCTCGCGCTCGTGGCCGGCCTGATCCTCGCCGCCGAAACCTTACGCAACCACGCCCCACTCGAACTGGTCGTCCTCGGCGCCGCGCTGGTGGTCGTCGCCCTTGCCGCCTGGCACTTTCACTCGGCCTTCCGTAGTACCCCGGCCAACTTTCCGGCCATGCCGTCATCTCCTTTCCCCGGAGAAGACCTGAGTGCGGGCTACAAGAAGGGCAAAGAGGCTCGTCGCTGAAAGCGGGGATCTGGTCGATGCTCGTCAGCGAATCAGGCAATTCCGCCCAGGTCGGGTGCTCCTCCCACACCTACAGTCGGGGCGGACGTGTTAGGGGTCCCTGGCTGGGGTCCTGGTTGAACCTGCCGGTCAGCGCGGTCGTCGCGGTTTTGACGGTCGGGATGAGAAGGCGTTATCATGGTGTCGGAGAACGGTTACGGCGCCCAAAAAGGGGTAGGCTTTGGAAGACGCGCTGGTAGCATCCCGTCTGCAGTTCGCGTTTACGGTCGTTTACCACTACCTCTTTCCCATGTTGACCATGGGGCTCGCGCTCCTCATCTTCATCCTCAAGACCATGTACATGAGGACGCGAAACGAGCTGCACAACAAGTCGGCGCGGTTCTGGGGCAAGATCTTCGCGATCACCTTCGTTATGGGCGTCGTTACCGGCATCCCTATCGAGTTCCAGTTCGGTACCAACTGGGCCGCCTTCTCCCTCTTCGCCGGCGACATTATCGCCCAGACCCTGGCCATGGAGGGCGCCTTCGCCTTCTTCCTCGAGTCGGCGTTCGTCGGCGTGTTCCTCTTCGGCGAGCAACGTTTCGGGCAAAGGATCCACTGGTTCTCGTCGCTTATGGTGTTCCTCGGCACCTGGGCTTCGGCCTATTTCATCATCACGACGAACTCATGGCTTCAGCATCCGGTCGGTTACAAGATGCTGGACAACGGCAACATCGAGCTGAACAACTTCTGGGCGATCCTGACAAACCCGTACATGTTCGCGCAGTACGCGCACAACATGGGCGGGGCGGTGGTGTGCGGTTCGTTCGTGATGGCCGGGCTCGGGGCCTATTATCTGCTCGCGCGCAGGGACGAGGAGTACGGCAGGCTCTTCGTAACGCTGGGCGTGACGGTCGGCGTGATCGCTAGCCTCTGGCAGCTCGTCCCTTCGGGGACGCTCTCCGCCGAGACCGTCGCCAACAACAAGCCGGTCACCCTCGCCGCGATGGAGGGACACTTCCGCACGGACCAGAATCCTGACCTGGTCTTTATCGGGCAACCCAACGTCGAGGAGGGCCGCATAGACAACGCCATCGCCCTGCCCGGCGGCCTGAGCTTCCTGCTGTACCAGAACTGGTCCACGAAGGTCAAGGGACTGGACTCGTTCCCGCGCAAGAACTGGCCGGACAACATCCCGCTGCTCTACTACTCCTACCACGTCATGGTCGGCCTGGGCACCATATTTATCGGGATCATGGTGATTGCGGCTGCCCTCCTGTTCTGGCGGCGCACCCTTTTCCGATTCCGGCCGGGACTGTGGGTCTTGATGCTGGCTACGCCTTTCCCGTTTATCGCCAACACCGCCGGGTGGCTCACGGCCGAGCTGGGTCGGCAGCCCTGGCTTGCCTACGGGCTCTTCCGCACGGAGGATGGGGTATCGCCGATGGTCTCGTCGGGAAGCGTGTTCTTCACGCTTATCGGGTTCATGGGGATGTACCTGATAATGGGCCTGCTTTACGTACTGCTGATGGCGCGCGAGGTCGCCCACGGCCCTGAGCCGAAGACCGACCTGGGACCCGAAGGCGAAGGCGCGACGGCGTAGAAAGGCGGCGTGGGCATGGTGACGTTCTGGTTTATAGCGGTGGCGTTCATGATCACGATGTACGTCCTCCTGGATGGCTTCGACCTGGGAGCCGGGGCCATCCACCTCGTAGCCGCCAAGGACGATCGGGAGCGGCGCATGATACTAAAGGCCATCGGTCCCGTTTGGGATGGCAACGAGGTGTGGCTGATAGCGGCGGGTGGCTCGCTGTTTTTCGCCTTCCCGTTGCTTTATGCTTCCGGCTTCTCGGGTTTCTATCTGCCGCTCATCATCGTGCTGTGGTTGCTAATGATCCGGGGGCTCTCCGTCGAGCTGCGCAAACATATTGACGATCCGATGTGGGCCGCGTTCTGGGATTTTATGTTCTTCCTGGGCAGTTCACTGCTGGCGATCTTCTTCGGGGCGGCGCTGGGTAACGTGGTGCGCGGCGTTCCGCTGACGGGGGACGGGAACTTCTTTTTCCAGCCGCTCTGGACAAACTTCAGCCCTTTCGCCCGGGAGCCCGGCATCCTGGACTGGTACACTGTCCTCATCGCCGTTCTGGCGCTCGTCACCCTCATCACGCACGGTGCCAACTGGATCTCCTTGAAGACCGAACACGACCTCAACGCGCGCTCCCGCAAGATCTCCCGCGCCTTCGCGCTGGCCACCGCCGCGCTCACGGCCCTGGTCACCCCGCTGACGTTCTGGGTTAGCCCCTGGATGTTCGACAACTTCCTGCAAGCGCCCGTACGGTTTCGTCCTGCCGCTCATCGCTATCGCCGGTCTCGCCGGCATGGTCATATTTTCCTTCACCGGACGAGACCGTGCGGCCTTCCTTTCCTCCGGCGCTTACATCCTCGGGATGCTGACCAGCACCGTCTTCGCCGTCTACCCGAAGGTGCTGCCGGCGGTGAACTCCGAGAACAGCATCACCATTTTCAACGCCGCCTCCTCACAGTACAGCCAGACCGTCGGGCTGGTGTGGTGGAGCATCGGGATGGTCCTCGCCGCCGTCTACTTTATCGTCATCTACCGCCTCTTCCGCGGCAAGGTGAGCCTGGAAGACGAAGGGTATTAGAACTGTCAGCCATCAGCGGTTGGCAGTCAGCTTTTTGGGCTTCGTCGTTGCGGGGAGCTTCGGATGAATAGGGAGCTGGTTCGCGAGGTCGGGTCAGCGCGGATCTCGGTTGGGGTCACCGTGGCGCTGGGGCTTCTGGCGACCGTGGCGACTATCGTGCAGTTAGTCGCCCTGAGCAAGGTCGTGAACGGGGTGTTTCTGGGGGGGAGGGACCTTGGGGAGGTTCGTGGTCTGCTCGTTCTTTTGCTCTTTGCTTCTTCGTTGCGTGCTTGCCTGGTGTGGGGGCGTGAGGTCGCTGCCCAGCGGGGGGCGGTTCGTGTGAAGTCCGAGCTTAGAGAACGGTTGTTCGCGCACGTGCTGCGCCTGGGACCGTCGTACACGGTGGGCGAGCGCACCGGCGAGCTCGCGACGACGGCGACGGAGGGGGTCGAGAAGCTCGAGGCTTACGTCGGCCGCTACCTTCCGCAGGTTTTTCTAAGCGTGCTCGTACCACTGCTCATAGCCGGGTTCATCCTGCCGCGGGACCCGTCGAGCGCCGTCTTGCTGCTCGTTACGGCGCCGGTGATCCCCGTCCTCATGGTCCTCGTCGGTAGCTACGCCGAAGAGCACACCCGCCGCCAGTGGAGGGCGCTCTCCCGCATGGGCGCTAGTTTTTTGGACGCTATGCAAGGCCTCACCACGTCGAAGGTCTTCGGCCAGAGCGCCGAGGAGGGTGAGAAGGTCGCGGCGGCAAGCGGGGAGTTCAGAAAGCGCACGATGAAGGTGCTGCGCTACGCTTTTCTTTCGGGATTCGTTCTCGAGTTCATGACCGCCGCGGCTATAGGACTCATCGCCGTCACGCTCGGTGTGCGTGTGATCTCCGGCAACATGCCGTTCGAAGTGGCGTTCCTGGTGCTGCTCCTCGCGCCCGAGTTCTACAAACCCCTGCGCGAGCTCGGCACCCACCGCCACGCTGGTATGGAAGGAAGCGCCGCCGCCGACCGTATCTTCGAGATACTTTCCATTCCAGCGCGGGCGTGGCAGGGTTCTGCCGCTCAGGGTCCCACCTCGGGCGGTTTATCCATCGAGCTCTCGGGCGTCGGTTACACGTATCCGGAGGGTGACCGGGCGGCGCTATCGGATCTCTCCCTGCTTCTTCCGGCGGGGACCAGGACAGCGCTCGTCGGGCGAAGCGGCTCCGGCAAGAGCACGCTGGTCAATTTGCTGATGCGTTTCGTGGAACCAGAGACGGGTGCGATCCGCGCGAACGGCGAGGACATCAACGACCTCTCTGCGCACGCTTGGCGGGAGAACGTGGCGCTCGTCCCACAAAGACCATACCTCTTCCACGGGAGCGTGCTCGAGAACATCCAGATGGCCAGGCCCGACGCGACCAGGGAGGAGATCGAGACGGCCGCAGAGCTGGCCGGGGCCGACGGGTTCATCAGACGACTTCCCGACGGTTACGAGACGGGGGTCGGGGAGCGCGGGGCGCGGCTAAGTGGGGGTGAGGTACAGCGGATAGCCATAGCCCGTGCCTTTCTCAAAGATGCCCCGGTACTCGTTATGGACGAGCCGACGTCGAGCCTCGACCCCGAGAGCGAACGCCTGATCCGGACCGCGCTGGAGAAGCTCGCCAGCGGCCGTACGGTGCTCGTCGTCGCCCACCGCCTGAACACCGTATACAGCGCTGACAGGATCGCCGTTCTGGACGACGGCCGGATGGCCGAGACGGGTACGCACAGTGGCCTGATTCAGAACAACGGCCCCTACGCGACCCTCGTGAACGCCTACGGACGGGTGCCGGCGTGAGGACCTTCCTTCGGCTCGTCGGGTTCCTGAAGCCGTACCTGCCTCGCATCATGCTGGCGGTCTTGCTCGGCGTTGCGACGATAGTCAGCAACGTCGGGCTACTGGCCACGGCTGCGTACGTGATCTCCGCCTCCGCGCTGGTCGCTTTCCTCGGCGCCCTCGTCATCCCGATCTACCTGGTCCGCCTGTTCGGCGTCTCGCGGGCGGGGGCGCGCTATTTCGAGCGTCTTGTCTCCCACGACCTGACCTTCAAGCTGCTCGCGGACTTCAGAACCTGGTTCTACGCCCGCCTCGAACCCCTAGCCCCCGCCCGCCTCCTGCGCTACCGAACCGGGGATCTCCTCTCCCGCATCGTCCAGGACGTCGAGGAGCTGCAGAACGTGTACCTTCGGATCGTCGCGCCCGTCGCCGTGGCGTCCATAGCATCACTTCTGACCTTCGCGCTCCTCTACTCCTTCGACCCGCTGCTCGCCTTCGTCGCCCTCGGGTTTCTGCTGGCCGCGGGCGCCGGGGTACCGCTTCTCGTAAAGCGCCTCGTGCGTGGGCTAGGACGCAAGCAATTGGAGCTGAGGGGTGAGTTGAACGCCAGGATCGTGGACGGCGTTCAGGGGGCACAGGACCTCCTCGCTTTTGGGGCGGAGGAGGAACAGCAGCGCGCCGTTGCCACGCTGAACCACAGGCTGGGCCGTTTGCAGGGGAGGATGGCCTTCGTGACTGGGCTGCAAGACGCGCTCGGCGACCTTCTTATGAACCTCGCGATGCTCTCCGTGCTGGTACTTGCGATCCCGCTGATTTCTGGGGGAGACGTGCGGGGGGTGTACCTGGCCTTCCTGGCGCTAGTGGTGCTTGGCAGCTTCGAGGCCGTACAGGCCCTCGGTACCGCGGGTAGGTTTCTCGGCCGTTCCGTAGGCGCCGGGGAACGGCTCTTCGAGATCGTGGACGCCGAACCAGAGGTACGAGACCCCGCAAAGCCACTCCCCTTGCCCCAGGACCACACCCTCGAGTTCGACGGGGTGGGCTTCCGCTACGAGACTGGAGGACCGTCCGTCCTCGAAGACGTCTCGTTCCTTCTGGAGCGAGGCAAACGCATCGCGATCGTAGGCCCCAGCGGGGCGGGGAAGAGCACGCTCACCGGCCTCACCTTGCGTTTTTGGAACCCGACGTCGGGGGGGATCTCGCTCGGAGGCCACGACGCTTGTGGGTACAGTCAGGACGAGGTACGGTCTCTGATCGGGTTCGTCTCCCAGGATACCCACGTGTTCAACGATACCCTGCGCGCCAACTTACTCCTCGCCAAACCGGGGGCGACCGACGACGATCTGCGACGGACGATAACACGGGCCCAGCTCTCGGCCCTGGTGCAACGTTTGCCCGGTGGTCTGGAGAGCCCGCTCGGCGAGCAGGGGCTCAAGCTCTCGGGCGGCGAGAGGCAGCGTCTCTCCGTAGCCAGGGCGCTCCTCAAGGACGCGCCGTTGCTCGTGCTCGACGAGCCGACCGCGAACCTGGACCCCGTGACGGAGCGCGGGCTACTCGACGCTATCTACGGGGCGATGCGGGACCGCGCCACGCTCGTCATTACGCACAGGCTCGTGCGGATGGAGGAGATGGATGAGATCCTGGTCCTCGACGCGGGTAGGGTCGTCGAGCGCGGCACGCACGTTGAGCTCGAAAACAGGCGAGGCCTTTACCGGCGCATGCTCGACGTGCAGCGCGAGCTTCTGGTGGCTGCGTAGAAGCCGTCAGCGATCAGCCAAAACCAAAAAGCTTACCGCTGATTGCTGACAGCGCGGTTTGCTGCGCAAACCGCCTTACGCCTTTAGCCGGTACCCCGTCTTGAAGATCCACCACACCGTCGCCAGGCACGCGGCTAGGAAGAGGATCGTCATGAAGAGGCTCAGGCCGACGCTCACGTCGGCTATCCCGTAGAAGCTCCAGCGGAAGCCGCTAATCAGGTACACGACGGGGTTGAAGAGGGTGACCGTCTGCCAGAACGGCGGCAACATGTCCACGGAGTAGAAGCTGCCACCGAGGAAGATCAGGGGCGTGATGATGAGGAAGGGTACGAGCTGCAGCTTCTCGAAGCCCTCGGCCCAGATGCCCAGCAGGAAGCCGAAGAGGCTGAACGTCACGGACGTGAGCACGAGAAAGGAGATCATCCACAGCGGGTGCGCTATCTCGAGCGGCACGAACAGGCCCGAGGTGGCCAGGATGAGCAGGCCGAGGACTATGGACTTGGTTGCGGCCGCCCCGACGTAGCTGATGACGATCTCGACGTAGGAGACGGGGGCCGACAGGATCTCGTAGATGGTGCCCGTGAACTTGGGGAAAAAGATGCCGAAGGACGCGTTGGAGATGCTCTGCGTGAGGAGGGATAGCATGATCAGGCCAGGCACGATAAAGGCGCCGTAGCTGACCCCCTCTATGTCCGTGATGCGAGAGCCGATGGCCGCGCCGAAGACGACGAAGTACAGCGACGTCGAGATGACGGGCGTGACGATGCTCTGCAGCAGCGTGCGGCCCGTGCGGGCCATCTCGAACACGTAGATCGCCCGTATGGCGTGGAAATTCATCGTTCCTCCCTGACCAGATTCACGAAGATCTCCTCCAGCGAGCTCTGCTGCGTCCTGAGATCGTTGAACTCGATACCCGCCGCGTCGAGGTCCGCGAGCAGGGCGGTGATGTCCGTGCCTTCGGTCTGTGTGTCGTAAGTGTAGGTAAGCTCGCCACCGTCTTCGGCGAGCTCCAGTCCGTAGTGGGCGAGCCCGTCCGGGATCTCCTCCAGCGCGCAGCGCAGTTGTAGCGTCAGTCGCTTTCTGCCGAGCTGGCGCATGAGCTCGTCCTTTTCCTCGACCAGGATGATCTCGCCGTTGCTGATCACGCCGATGCGGTCCGCCATCTCCTCGGCCTCGACGATGTAGTGGGTGGTAAGGATGATGGTCACGCCGCCGTCGCGCAGGCGGCGCACCATCTCCCACATGTCCCGTCTTAGCTCAACGTCGACGCCGGCCGTCGGCTCGTCGAGGAAAAGGATCTGCGGCTCATGGGAGAGGGCCTTGGCGATCATGACCCTCCGCTTCATGCCGCCGGAGAGCGTCATGATCTTGCTGTCCTTCTTGTCCCAGAGGGACAGGTCCCTGAGCACCTTCTCGATGTAGCCGTGATCCTTCGGCTTGCCGAACAGCCCCCGGCTAAAGTTGCAGGTGGCCCAGACGGTCTCGAACGCGTCGGTCGTGAGCTCTTGCGGGACAAGCCCGATCAGGGACCGGGCCGCCCGAAATTCTTTGACGATGTCGTGACCGTCGGCCACGACGACGCCCTCGGTCGGGTTGACGATCCCGCAGACGATGTTGATCAGGGTCGTCTTCCCGGCCCCGTTTGGCCCCAATAGCGCGAAGATCTCACCGCGCCTGATCTCCAAGTCGACCCCTTCGAGGGCCCGGAAGCCTGAGGCGTAGGTCTTGACGAGGTTGCTTACGGATACGATGGGCGCCAAGGTCAGTCGCCCGCTCTGGTTGTGGTCCTCGCGCCGATCCTGGCGCCACGGGTTTGGTCCATACGAATCTCCTGTACCGGTTGTTGCCGTGCCCTATAGTCTCAAGGATACGAGGCTGATGCGCCCATCGAAAGGACGATTTTCACCACGTACCTTCGTACAGGCCGAAGTTGCCGAAAACGTAAGGTGCGCCTGGTGGGAGAAACCGTCATCATGTGTAAGAGTAATCGATTTCAGGGGGCTTCTCTGTGAACGGGCGGGACCCGAGGTTGGATCGCCTGCTCTTCCTGAGCGATGGCGTCTACGCGATAGCCTTGACCCTCCTCGCCGTTGAGCTGGTCCTGCCCGAGACGGCCGCGGATCTAGACGGGGGAGATCTACTTGCTGCCTTGCTGGAGTCCTGGCCCAAGGTACTCGCGTTTCTGACGAGCTTTACGGTCATCGCGAACTTCTGGGTCGGGCACAACGTGCTCTTCCAGCACGTCAGGCGCTTCGACGGCGGCCTGATGTGGCTCGCCCTGCTGCAGTTACTGTGTGTCGCTTTCATACCCTTTCCTACCTCTGTGATCGGGGGACACATTGGAGATCCTGTGGCCCAGCAGTTCTACTTCGCCACCCTGCTCCTGACGGGGTTGGTCATGGCGGCGCTGTGGTGGTACATAAACTCGGGGACACGGCTGGTGGATCCAGACCTGAGCCCACAGTTTGTTCGGCGTACCCACATCGTTTCCCTGACTTTGCCGCTGACCATGCTCGTCTTCATGATTATGGTGGTCCTGGGTATAGGACGCATTATCAACCCGTTGCTGTTGTTTGCCCTCGCGACGCTAGGCTTCATCGTGCTTGGGGTGCGCGAGTGGCGGGAAGATGGCGATGACATAGAGGGTACAGAACAAAGTCCGGTCACCGCAGACGAAGGATCCGAAGACCAGAAACGCGAGGGCGGACGAGCGGACGAGGAGGCGTAGCCAGCGAACCTCCGCCAGCAATTCGCTTCATCGTCCGGATGAGCGAAACGTTTGGCGTGGCCGCGTCGACGGGTGCCGCCACGTTTCGTAAGCGTGATCGCATTCGGACAGAGCACGCTATTGGTAGCCTGAGCACCTGCTGGTACAGCTACGAGAGGAGCAAATAATGGCCCAGGAGTACGAGCAGAGCCAGGCGATAGACGCCCCGCCCGAAGAGGTCTTTGCCTGGCTCTCTGATGTCGACAACCTTCCCGAGTACCTTCCCCCCGTCGTAAGCTCTTCCATCGAGGGTCCTTCGGCAGAGGGCGTGCCGGGGCAGAGGATCAGGACCACGCTCGAGTACCCTGGGGGTGACGGCGGCACTTTCGAGGCGGAAGGCTACCTCGCCATCGACGAACGGGAGCGCAGGATGGAGTGGGGTGCCGAGGCGGAACGCGACTACTCGGGATGGCTCACGGTCGGAAACCATGGCGAGGGGAGGAGCGAAGTCGTCGTGCACCTCTCCTTTGGAGAGCGCTCGGTGGAGCCGGAGCTCGAAGACCAAACACCAGACGGTGAGCACCCGTTGGCCGAAGGCATCTCCGCGACGCTAGAGAGCATCAGGCGGCAGATAGAGGAGGGCTCGGGTAAGCTGGATGCCCCGCCACCACCGGAGGGCGTCGAACCGCCATCGGAAGAGAACCCGGCCGTGGTCGACGAGGACCCGCCGCGAGGGTAACGCCACCGAAAACGGTGTGCCGGTAGGGGCGGTTCGCGAAACGCCCCTACCAGCGAACCGCCCAGAGGATCAGGTGTTCTCTTCGCGCGGACCTTTGTGAAGGTAACGAACCTCTACTTCCTGATAGTTTCCGCATTCGGGACAGGTGAACGGGCGTACCTTCCTGGAGCCGTACGCTGGGACGATGGTGGTCTTGTTCCAGTCGAAGACGTAGCCGCACTCCTCGCAACGCTGCCTGAAGGTCACGACCGTGCCGCGCTCGCCCACGATCTTGCCACCCGTCATCTCTGTCGCCATCTCGCCTCCGGAAAACTATGCGCCTGCGTCGCTATTGTATGCCCATTCGGTCGAGGATCGTGGAGCAGAGCACACTCTCGGCGTCCAAAAAACCGTCGATAACATCGTAGTGATTCTTACCTGGCAGGATCAGGCGCTCTGCTCTGTGCCCGTTCGCCCTCCAGGCATCGAGATACTCGTCTGACTGGCGCTTGAACTCGTCGGTCTCGTCTCCACCGTAGGCGACGAGTAGGGGCGGTGCCTCATCGGGGACGCGGAGAACGGGGCTGTTTCTGAGGATCTGATCCCAGCCCAGCTGGAGCTGCGGTTGCAAGAAGGTATAGGGGAAGGGTGCGAGATCGTACAGGCCGCTGATCGCTGTCGCCCCCTTTATGATGTCACCCGGCAGTCCGTACGCGCCCTTCCAGTCGGTCGTGAGTAGCATGGCGACGAGGTGCCCTCCGGCCGAGTGGCCTGCGACGTGGATGCGCCCGGCGTCACCCCCGAAGCTTGCGGCGTTCTTGTAGGTCCACGCCACCGCCGCGCGGGTCTGGCGTACTACCTCATCTATCGTCACCCCCGGACAGAGATCGTAGTTCGTAACCACGGTTGCGACGCCCCTGGAGACGGGACCCCGCGCCACGAACCCGAACTCCCTGCTCGTGCGCAGGCACCAGAAACCTCCGTGCACGTAGATGAGCACCGGAGCGTCCTCTCCCGCGGGATAGAGGTCGACGTGCTCGGCTAGCGTAGGCCCGAAAGGCACGTCCAGGGTGTGGTCCAGCTCCGAGCGGACCTTCTCGCTCTCCCTGTCACAGAACGTCTCGTAGAGTGCGGCTGCTTCGGGCAACAGCATCTTCAGGTTGTACTGGGCGTCGAGTTCCTCCTGCGTGGCAAAATCCCTGTACAGCATTATTGCAACCTGAAGAGCCTGCGCCACAGCGGGCGTCTCGTGACAACGGTTGGAGAGGGCCTGTCGCCTGGTTCCCCGAGGCCCAGCAGGCCGTGCTCCCGCCTTACGGCGTTACGTCCTCTGAGGACCTGGTCGTCCGACGCCCAGTCCTCGCCGACCTCTCTTTTCATCTGCTCCTCGATACCGGCGAGCGCGTGGTCGTCGACGTTGCCTAACTTCGCGGCCTCGTACTTTATGCCGAGGAGCACCGAGTTCTTGCTCTGAATAGTCTCCTCCTCTACTCGATAGAAAATTCTGCCCGGCCCTACTTCTTGAGCTCCAGCCTTGCCACCGCGGCGCGGTGGACCTCGTCGGGGCCGTCTGCGAGGCGCAGGGTACGGGCGCTAGCCCAGAAGTAGGCAAGCGGGAAGTCGTCAGAGACGCCGGCGCCCCCGTGGGCCTGTATCGCCCGGTCGAGGACGTTCAGGGCAACGTTGGGGGCTACTACTTTGATCATGGCGATTTCCGCCCTGGCCTCTTTGTTTCCTACCGTATCCATCATGTGGGCCGCTTTCAAGGTCAGCAGGCGTGCCTGCTCTATCTCCATCCTGGAGTCCGAGATCCAGGCCTGCACGACCCCCTGCTCGGCCAGCGGCTTGCCGAAAGCCTCCCGCTCCTTGACCCGCTCGCACATCATCTCCAACGCCCGCTCGGCAACGCCTATTAGCCTCATGCAGTGGTGGATGCGCCCTGGTCCGAGGCGTCCCTGGGCGATCGCGAAGCCTTTACCTTCGTCCCAGATGATGTTCTCCCGCGGCACGCGCACGTCGTCGAAGGAGATCTCCGCGTGCCCGTGCGGGGCATCGTCGTACCCGAAGACGGGGAGCGTTCTCTCGATCTCGACCCCTGGAGTATCGAGGGGGACCAGGATCATGGACTGCTGCTCGTGGCGTGGCGCCTCAGGATCGTTCTTGCCCATGAAGATGGAGATCTTGCACCGCGGGTCCCCGGCACCAGAGGTCCACCACTTCCTGCCGTTCACCACGTACTCGTCCCCGTCCCTCTGTATGCGCGCCTCGATGTTGGTCGCGTCCGAGGAGGCCACGTCAGGCTCGGTCATCGCGAAGCAGGACCGAATCTCGCCATCGAGGAGGGGCTTCAGCCACCGCTCTTTCTGCTCCTCGGTGCCGTAGCGTACGAGGACTTCCATGTTGCCCGTGTCCGGAGCGTTGCAATTGAAAGCCTCGGGGGCCATGGGGCTGCGGCCCATGACCTCGCACAGGGGCGCATACTCAAAGTTCGTAAGGCCCGCGCCGAGGTCAGAGTCGGGCAAGAAGAGGTTCCAGAGGCCCCTCGATTTCGCCTCCTCCTTGAGCTCCTCCATGATCATTGGCACCGACCACCGGCTCTCTGCGGCGTCGAGTTGCTCGCGCAGCGTCGCCTCGTTCGGGTATACGAACTCGTCCATGAACGCCTCGATCCGCGCCCGAAAATCTCTGGTCTTCTCGGAAAACTCGAAGTCCACACCCTCTCCTCTCAAAACCTCCGAATGACCGATTCTGGCACAGCACGCGGGGCATCGCAATCGCCCCAAACCCCTCGCTCCCGTAGAATTGGTGATCGTAACGGGGCGGACGGCCCCCGGAGAAGTTCTCGGTTGAGGAGGAAGGTTTGGATCTCGGTCTCGAAGGTAAGGTAGCGCTGGTGACGGCCGCGAGCAAGGGCCTCGGCAGGGCCATAGCCACAGAACTCGCCCGCGAAGGCACAAGGGTCGTGATCTCCAGCCGCGACGAGGAGGCTCTCTCCCGGACAACCGGCGAGATCCGGGAAGAGACCGGTGGGGAGGTCGAGTACCGCGTCGCCGACCTCACCAGCGCCGGGGACATAGAGGCACTTATCTCCCACGCCGCGGAGACCTTCGGGGGTCTCGACGTGCTCGTGAACAACACCGGAGGACCGCCTGCCGGCACCTTTGGGGACCTCGACGATGAGGCGTGGCAGGGCGCGTTCGAGCAGGTCCTCCTTAGTCTCATCCGCTGCGTTCGTGGGGTGTTGCCCCTTATGCGCGAGCGGGGCGGGGGCCGCATCGTGAACGTGGCTTCCTCCTCGTTAAAGCAGCCGATCCAAAATCTTACCCTCTCGAACACCTTTAGGGCCGGCATCGTGGGCCTCGCCAAGGACCTCTCCCAGGAGCTCGCCCCCGACGGCATACTCATTAACACCCTCGGCCCCGGACGCATTTCTACGGCGCGTACGCAGACGATGGACACCGCGCAGGCCGAGTCGAGGAACGTATCCATAGATGAGGTGCGCGGAGAGTTCGAGGCGAGGATACCCTTGGGCCGCTACGGGACGCCGGGGGAGTTCGCCCGGGTCGCCGCCTTCCTCGCCTCGCCGGCCAACAGCTACACAACGGGACAGGCCATCCTGGTCGACGGGGGTATGGTCAGGGGTATGTAAGAGGCACCCCTGGTATAGAATCCCGGTCTTCGGGTACCAGGAAAGAAGCGGGAGGCGTTGGGTCTCGCGCGGGAGATCAAGAACACCAATTGGGAGGCGAGAGATGGGCCAGAGTCGGTCGAACCCATTCCGGGGTTTCGTGGACGTTATGAGCGAGATGAACCGGATGCGAGAGATCGGAAGGGGAGGCTACGATCCCGGCTACGAAGACAGGGAGCGGACCCAGGCCAGCGCGTGGGTACCGAACGCCGACGTATTCGCCAGGGGGGAGGACCTCGTGATCCGCTTAGAGCTAGCCGGCATCGACCGCGAGGACATCGAGATCACGCTCCACGACAATACCCTGACCGTCGCCGGCGAACGCGAGAGTGATCTCGCCGACGACCTAAGCTTCTACGTGCACGAGCGCTTCTACGGTGCCTTCAGGCGCAGCATGACGCTGCCAGCCGGTATCGACGAGGGTAAGATCAACGCCTACTCGAACAACGGTCTGCTGGAGATTACCGTCGAGGGAGGCGCCACGGCCGAGTCCCACCGTATCAGGATCGGGGACAAGCCGGCCTGATAGAGTCCCTTTCGGGGCCGCTAGTCTATAAAGCCCTCTTTCCTGAGCCAGGTCCTCGCGACCTTCTCGGGGGATTCGCCCTCGACGTCAACCGCGTAGTTCAGCTTGCGTAGCGTCTCGGTGTCGAGCTCTTGCGAGATGGGGACAAAGATCCTGCGCAGTTGCGGATATTGCCTGTAGACATCTTGCCTTACGGTGAGCGCCGGATTGTAGATGGCGAAGAAATTCTCGTCGTCCTCCAAGAGGCGCAGATCGAACTCCCGTATAAAGCCGCTCGTCGTAAAGACCACGCCGAAGTTGCAGATCTCGGCCCCGTCGGTGGCGTCGTAGACCGCGTCGACGGACATCTCGATCAGGTTCTCCTCCGGGAACTCGAACCCGTAGGCGCGCTCGAGGCCTGGTAGGCCGTCGAACCGGGTCCTGAAGTCATCGTCGTTGTTGAGGCAGAGCGTCGCTTCTTTGGGGCTTTCCTCGACCAGGCGCTTCAGGTCAGATATGGTCTCGACGCCGAGATCCTTGCTGGTCTTCTCGCTCGCGGCGATGGCGTAGGTGTCGTTGCCGGGGGCGGGATCCAACCACCTTATGCCGTTCTCTTCTAGATCCTGACGTGCCACGGCCTCGTATTGCTCTCGGGGATCTGGTATGGACTCTGTCTCGGAGAGATGGACCAGCCAGCCCGTGGCCGTGTACTCCCAGGAGAGGTCTATCTCGCCCGACTCGAGCGCCGCCCGTACCTCCTCGTTGCCGCCGAGGCCCGTGCGGTCTATGACCGTGGCGTCGGCGGCCTCCAGGATCTGTATCGTGATGTTGCCCAACACCTCCTGCTCGGTGAAGCTCTCGGAACCGACCGCGAACTGGGCGTCCCTCTGCGTCCCGCTGAGCCTGAACTGATCACCTTCGACCCTTACCTCGTTAGAGCCTCCGCCTGACCCGCAACCTACGACGAGGCCCGACGAGACGACGGCGAGGAGCAAGGACCATCGCACCCAACCAGAGACCATTACTGGTTCTCCGTCTCTGGCTTTTCAATCCCGGGCTGCCTGTTGTAGCCTGGCTCAGGTTCCTCGGCCGCGAACGCCTGCGCCGGACCCTCCGCGGAAGGCGTCCCCGTCGCGCGGGGCGTGGGTGGTGCGTCCGCTCCGCTCTGGAGGTCCTCACCCCGGGCTTCGCTGCGGAGGTGTATGTAGAAGGCCGCGCACATGGCGACCATGATAAATGCGAAAGGTACGCCGAACAGGACCGAGGCCGACTGCAGCGCGCCGAGGCCGCCGGCCACGAGCAGGATGCCCGCGATCGCCGCCATCGCCACGCCCCAGGAGAGCTTGATCCAGCGCTTCGGCTCCTTGGGCCCGCCGGTGGACATGCTGCCAAGCACGACGGTCCCAGCATCGGCGCCGGCCACGAAGAAGATCCAGAGCACCACGAGCGTCAGTATGGACATGGGGAGGGCTAGCGGGAACTGGTTGAGGAAGACGAACATCCCGGAAGCCGGGTCGGCGGCGACCCGCGTGGCTATCCCTTCGCCCCGCGTCTGGGCGAGGTGGAGGGCCGAACCGCCGAACACGGCTATCCACACGAAGGTGACCACGCTCGGCCCGATAACGGCCCCCATAACGAACTGACGAATAGTCCGTCCCCGCGAGATGCGGGCGATAAACAGGCCGACGTAGGGGCACCAGGCGATCCACCACGACCAGTAGAAAACGGTCCAGCTTCCGAGCCAGGAGTTGTTGGGAGAGAATGAGTCGAGCCTCAGGCTCATGGGAATGATGCCGCCAAAGTAGTCGCCGACCCCCTGCGTCAGGGCGCCGAGCTGGACGGCCGTGGGGCCCACGACGAGAAAGAAGACGAGCAAGACGCCGGCCACGTACATGCTGATCTGGCTGAGGTAGTTGATCCCCTTGTCTATGGCCGTGGAGGCCGAGATCATGAAAGCCACCGTGGTCACGCCGATGACGAGTAATTGCACCACGATACCGGTCGGGGTGCCGAAGGTCGCGCCGAGCCCCGCGGTGATCTGGAGTCCGGCCGTGCCCAGAGCGACGGCGACGCCGAACAGGACCGCGAGGACCGCCAGCACGTCGATAGTCTTGCCCCACGCGCCGTCCACCCTGTCGCCTATCAAGGGCCTGAAGACGGGGCTCATGAGGCCAGGCTCGTTTCTGCGGAAGCTGAAATACCCGACCGTGAGCCCGACGACCGCGTACATGGCCCACGGGTGCAACGCCCAGTGGAAGTACGTGTACTGTATCCCCAACTGGGCCGCCTCCGAGGTGGAAGGCTGCGCCATGCCGAAGGGCGGGGCACCGTAGTGCGAGAGGGGCTCGGCCACGCCCCAGAATATGAGGGATGGCCCCATGCCGGCCTGGAACATCATGGCGAACCACGCAAAATTGCTGAACTCGGGCCTCTCGCCCTCCTTGCCCAGCCTGAATTTCCCGTACCGGCTGAGGGCCAGGAGGACCACGAAGAGGAGGAAGAAGTTTCCCGCGAGAAGGTAGAACCAGCCAAGGTTCGAGACGACCCAGTCGAAGACCGCCTGCGTCGCGGTGCCGAAGCTCGTCGGCGCGATCACGCCCCACAGGATGAAAGCCAGGGCTACCGCGGACGATACCCAGAATACAACCCCTACCTTAGACCTCTCGGTCTCGACGCTCTGCTGCGTCATGTGATCTCCTTTTCGTAGGTTCCACCGGCATTCGCGCCGCGGATGAATTTGCCTTTGCCCCTCCCGGCCTGCGAAGAAGCGGCCATGCCTGATGGGGTAATCGTGTTGCCTCGATTGGGGTGCGACAGAGCGTCGCGGCAGAAACGCCGACCGCCACGCCCGGACCGAAGGTCCCGTGCTAGGGCGAAATGGCTCGGGAACGTTGGGCCGTATGCTACACCAGCAGGCCCTGCAAGACTACGAGACGCACGAGAACTCGATCTCCGGCCACGAACGGCAGGAGCGCGGCGGGATCGGTGTCGGGCTATGATGGGCGGAGGGCAAGGACCTTCAGCGTGAGAAGCAAGGAGGAGCCGGTGATCAAAAACTCCGTTGGTGTCTGGGCTTTCGGCCCCGCCGTAACGCGCTTCGTGCCACCCGGCTACCACCACGAGGTAGCACACGAGCCGATGCTAGAAAAGACCGAGCGCGTCGCGGGAGGACTCCACGACCTCCTCGACGGCCTCGAGTATCACTATCCCGGAGAAATAAACGAGGATAACGTCGACGGGGTCACGCGAATCCTCTCCTCCCATGGGATGGACCTGCCTGTGATCGCTGCAGGCCTTCACCCCGACCCGACCTACGCCCTGGGCGCGTTCGTAAACCCCGACGAGAAGCTCCGTCGCCAGGGGATAGACACCCTGAGACGCGGCGTAGATTTGTGTTCGCAAATAGGGGCCAACTTCATCATCTGGCCCGGCGCCGAAGGCTACAACTACACCTTCCAGCGTCCGTATGCGGAGACCTGGCGACGCTTCGTCGAGGGTGTGGCCGAGCTTACGGACCACGCCAACGAGAAGGGCGTGAAGGTCTTCCTCGAGCACAAGAACTCCGAGCCGGCGATGAAGATCCTGATGCAGAACATCGGGATGACGCTCTTTACCATCCAGAAAGTCAACGCCTTGGGGGTAGACACGACAAACCTTCAGGTCAACATGGACTGGCAACACCTGATCATGAACGGCGAGAACCTGGCTGAGTACGCCGACCTTCTGGCCGCCGAACACAAGCTGGGCCACCAGCACGGCAACGACGGCTGGGGCACCTTCGACGACGACAACGTGGTCGGAACCAACTTCTTCATGCAGACCCTGGAGCTGGCCCAGACCCTTCAAGACGTAGGCTACGGCGAAGAGGGTGAGATCCTAGGTTTCGACCTCTACCCATACACCGAGGACCAGGTGGCCGCAGTCAGGCGCGCCATTTTGCAATGGGAGTTCATCTGGGATCTGGCGCAGAAGATAGATCGGGCAGAACTCCGCGGGGCTAGAGACGGGGCCGACGCCCTGGCCGGCCAGAGGGCAGTCTACAAAGCTCTGGGCATGGACGAGGATTACGAGGCACAGGTCGCAAAGCGCCGCAAAGAGGCTCGCGCGCAGCGAAGCTCCAGGAGCGAAACATGAGTATCCTCGTCGGCCTCGACGTCGGGACTGGCGGCGCGAGGGCCGTCGCGGTGGCCGAGTCGGGAGAGGTCGTCGCCGAAGCCTCCTCTAGGTACCCGCTCCACGCCCCACGTCCTGGCTGGACCGAGCAGGACCCCGCCGACTGGTGGGAGGGCGCCAGAGAGGTACTCGGGAAAGTCGCCGCCCAGGCGGACGAAGAGGTGGCAGGCATCGGGCTAACGGGCCAGATGCACGGCTCCGTCTTCCTCGATTCCTCCGACGAGGTCATAAGGCCCGCGCTGCTTTGGAACGACCAGCGCACGCAGGCACAGTGCGAAGGGATCACACATACCGTCGGTGGAGAACGCCTCATCTCCATCGCGGGCAACCCCGCCCTCACGGGCTTTCAGGCGCCGAAGATCCTCTGGCTGAGAGATGAGGAGCCGGATAATTTCGGTCGGGTCTCTAGCGTTCTACTGCCAAAGGACTACGTGCGGCTGAGGCTCACGGGCGAGTACGCCACGGACGTCTCGGACGCCTCAGGCACCCTGCTCCTCGACGTGCGGGCCCGCGACTGGTCGGGTGAGATCCTGGACGCGCTAGAGATCCCACGCACGTGGATGCCCAAAGTCTACGAGGGCCCCGAAAGTACAGGCACCCTCCGGGAAGACGTCGCAGAAGAGCTCGGCCTGCCGTCCGGCATCCCCGTTGCCGCGGGCGGTGGCGACAACGCGGCCGCGGCGGTCGGGACCGGCATCGTTGGTCCCGGGCTCGTCAACTCCTCAGTCGGCACGAGCGGCGTTCTCTTCGCACACTCGGGCGAGTTCACCCCCGACCCTTCGGGACGCCTGCACGCCTTCTGCCACGCCGTTCCCGGCGCATACCACCTTATGGGCGTCACGCTTTCGGCGGGCGGGTCACTATCCTGGTGGCGCGACACGCTCGGGGGCGACTACGACAAGCTGGTCGAGGCGGCCTCGGGCGTTCCGCCGGGCTCGGAGGGACTCGTCTTTCTACCCTATCTCTCGGGTGAGAGGACTCCGCACCTGGACTCCAAAGCCAGGGGGGCTTTCTTCGGGCTGACGGCCCGCCACGGCGTCGAACATATGACCCGCGCCGTGATGGAGGGCGTCGTCTTCTCCCTGCGCGACTCCCTGGAGATCATGCGCAGCCTCGGTGTCCGCGTCGAGGACGTGCGTGCCACGGGTGGCGGAGCTAGGAGTGCCCTGTGGCGTCAGCTCCAGGCCGACATCTACGACACCCCGATACGCCGCACCGTCGCCGACGAGGGACCGGCCTACGGCGCCGCGCTGCTCGCTGGCGTCGCCTCGGGTACTTACGCAGACGTGGAAGAAGCGTCCTCCGTCGTGGGTCTGAGGGAGGAGATCACCGAACCCGATACCGGGCGGTCGAAGCAATACGAGGAATACTACGAAGTCTATCGCTCGCTCTACCCGGCGACGAGCTCCGCCATGTCCCGCCTCACGAACCTCGCCGCGAGAACGACCGCCGAGTAACGCGCGGTGGATCATCTTGATCCCTGCGCCAGGCCGGAAAGGATAGGCAGGCGTTCCGTTGGGTAGCAAGTCGCCGGGCCGCGGCTCGGGGCTGGTGTCAGGGGTAGAGCTTCTTTCGCTCGGCCAGCATGGCCACATACTTGGCGATGCGCCGCGCCCGTGTCTCTGGCCTCTTGGCGTCCTGGATCTGGTACAGAATAGCGTACCTGTTCGTGCCGTCGAGCTCGGAGAAAAACTCGCGGGCTACCTCGTTCTTCTCCAACTCCCGACTCAGGTCTTCGGGCACCGTGGCGGTGCTCGGAGAGTCATAGGCCGCATCCCACCGGCCGTCTGACTTGGCCCGCTCGACCTCCCTGAAGCCAGCGGGCTTCATCTCGCCCCTCTCGATGAGCCCCGTGGCCTTCTTGCGGTTGACCTTCGACCACTTGCTCCTCGGCCTGCGCGGCGTGAACCGCTGCAGGTAGTAGTCCTCGTCGAACTTACGCGCCTGGCCGTCGATCCAACCGTAGCAGAGCGCGACCTCGACTGCCTGACCGTAGGTGACGCTCTCGATGCCCGAGCCCTTCTTGGCGATCTTGAGCCACAGCCCCTCGGACGTGGCGTGCCGCTCTTCGAGGTACGCCTCCCACGCCCCGCGGGAGCCGAACGGGACGATCGGCGGGTCAGGTTTGGCGGCGATGGCGTCTCCTTTCGACGATGGGAACCGCCCTGCGACCAAACCACAGAAGGCCAGCGAGAGCAGCCCTTCCCCTTGCTCGTGGCCGCAAGAGCATACCTAAAGTCTACAAACCATTGCCTTGCCTCCCAAGTAGCATCTGCCAATCTCAGCAGCGGAAAACGCGAGTAACTCGTACCTGGGCTACGCATCATCCGGAGTATGGATTTCTGAGAAGCGGGAGAGGAAAAGTCTAGAGAAAAAGCATACTATGTAACTGCGCTTGTTCCCGCCTCGACCTCTCGCCTCACCGGCCCTGGCGGGTGATGGTGGCAGGAAAGTGCCGAAAAGGTGCGCCGGCAAACGGCGCACCTGATACCCGTAGCCGCGTAGAAACGTCCATCCTTTCCACACGGCACTCTAGGCGGTCCTTACGGGATCCTAAGCGGCCTCGCCGAGCGCCGAGCCGTATTCGCCGCGGGCCAGCATGCGCTCGGCCTCGCGCTGAAGCTGCCTGACGCGCTCGCGGGAGACCCCCAACTCGTCGCTCAGCATGGCTAGCGTGGCCGTCTCCCCTTCGCCCAGGCCGTAGCGCCTGGTCAGGACGTGGCGATGGCGCTCGGGTAGGCTCTCAACGGCATCGGCGAGCCACTCTATCTCCATCTCGTCTATCACGGCGCCCGCCACCTCAGAGGCCCGCTCGTCCTCTATGAACTCACCTATCTCCGAAGTTTCGGCGTCGGAGCCTATGGGCTGGTTGAGGCTCGTAGCGTCCCACAGCGAGCCCTTCAGATCGCGAACGTCCTCTATCGGCCAGCCGAGCCGCCCGGCCACTTCCTCGTCTTCGGGCTCGCGCTCGGTCTCTGCGGAGAGCTCGTTGTAGACGCGTGCCATCTTGCGGAGCTTGTCGCCCCTGTGAACCGGTATCCTGATGGTGCGCCCCTTGTCGGCGACCGCCCTCTGTACGGCCTGCCTCACCCACCAGGTCGCGTACGTGGAGAACCTCCAGCCCCGATCCGGGTCGAACTTCTCGACGGCCTTCATGAGCCCTATGTTGCCCTCCTGGATAAGGTCCTCGAAGGGTAGCCCCATCCCGCGGTACTTCTTGGCCACCGATACCACGAGCCTCAGGTTCTTCTCGATGAGCTTCTGACGGGCCCGCTCGTCGCCGCCCTTGGCCCTCTTGCTGAGGTCTACCTCCTCAGCACGCGTGAGCAGCCTGCCCTTGTCGATGCGCGCGAAGTAGCCGGGGATGAGGTCCGGCGTCTCGGATGGCCGCTCCCGGGCACGCGTCGTCGAAGTGTCGCCGTCCGTAATCGTAGTTGTAGGCATGAAATCGTCTCTTTCCCTGAAGATACTTTTTGCACGTTCTCTTGTTATTGACACAATGATATTATATATTATCTACTATATGTTTGTCAAGTTAATGTAACATAAACCGTTACGAAAACTCGAAGAAGGGAAGGGTAAGATGGGCGAAAAGAGGAACTACGGCCAGCACTGCACGGTTGCCAGGGCGCTCGACGTTGTGGGGGAGAGGTGGACGCTCTTGCTGGTGCGCGAGCTCTCGACGGGGCCCAAGCGGTTCAAGGACCTGATAGGTGGGCTGCCGGGGGTCGGGACGAACCTCCTTGCCGGGAGGCTCAAGATGCTAGAGGGAGAGGGGATCGTGCGGCGCGCCACGCTGCCGCCGCCGGCGGGGTCGAGCGTCTACGAGTTGACGGGGCTTGGGAGGGATCTGGAGCCGGTGATCGTGGCCCTCTCCAGGTGGGGGGCGAACCTCATGGAAGCGCCGCGCGAGGGGGACGAGTTGAGGGCGGGCTGGGTCGCCGTAGCGGTGCGGTCGGCTCTCGGTCCTGAAGCTTCGGAGCGCCGTCCTGGAACCTACGAGTTGCGCATCGACGGGGAAAACTTCCACTTGCGGGTGGGGGACGGTGGGGAGGAAGTGGAGTTCGGGCAGGGCTCGGCCCCGGATCCCGCTCTCGTCATCGTTGGCGACGCGGCGACACTCCTCGCGGTGGCCTCGGGGCGGCTCAGCCCCGAAGAAGCGGTGAGATCAGGAGCGCTATGGGTCGAGGGTAAGCGCGAGGGGGACCATGAAGCCTTGCTCGCGTGGTGCCGGGATTTGATCGGCCCGCGGCGTAGGTAGCCGCCCGAACACTGTAGGACGCTCATTTCTACAGCTCGTTCTTGAACGCCCTTCCGCCCTTCATTATCAGCTTTAGGTTGCTCCTCTGCTGCAGCACGGCGATGTTCTCCAGGGGGTTGCCGTCGACGACCAACAGGTCGGCGAGCTTGCCCTCCTCGATGGTGCCGATCTCGCCTTCCATGCCGAACAGGGTGGCGTTGGTTTTCGTCGCTGAGACGAGGCTCTCCATCGGGCTCATGACCTGGGTTTTGATCTCCAGCTCGCGCGCCTTGCGGTCTTGCAACGGGCCGAGGAGGTCCGAGCCCGAGGCGATCCTGACGCCCGCCTCGTGGGCGTACCTGAGGGCCCTTATGCCTAGCTCGCGCGCCTCGTCTATTTTGCGGATGACGTCGGCGGGCACGTTGTGGGCCTCTCCCTCTTCCGAGAGCGCCTCGTAGGTGACGAGGGTGGGCACGAGGTACGCGCCGGCCCGCGCGATGAGCCGCGCGGTCTCCTCGTCTATGAGGTTGCCGTGCTCGATGGACCTCACGCCGGACTCGAGGCAGTTCCTCACGCTCTGGTCGTTGTAGGCGTGGGCCATCACGTAAGTTCCGGCGGCCCCGGCCTCCTCGACGGCGGCCCTGAGCTCCTCCAGTGCGTACTGGGTCGCGGAGAGCTCGTCCGCTGGGGACATCGCGCCGCCTGAAGCCATAACCTTGATCTGGTCGGCCCCCAGCCTGAGTTGCTCTCTGGCGGCGCGTCTCACAGCGTCGGCCCCGTCGCAGACCACCGAGCGCATCCCGGCGGTGGGGCAGAAGATCTCGGGCGACTGCGTCTCGGTCGCCCTGCGCCAGTCCCCGTGCCCGCCCGTCTGCGAGAGCGGCCGGTCGCTGATGAGCAGCCGCGGGCCCTCTACTATGCCCCGCTCTACCGCTGCTTTGAAGCTCCAATCGGCCCCTCCAGCGTCCCTCACGGTGGTGAAACCCTGTTGGATGGTGTCCTCGAGGATCCCGGCCATCATCAGGGCGACCAGATTCGATGGGTGCTCCCTGTGCTGATCCAGGATGTTGACGTCCACCGCGCCTATGTGGACGTGGGCGTCGGTCAGCCCCGGCATGAGGGTCATACCCGCGCAGTCCAGGATCGCATCGTACCCGGCCGTCGGACCCGGGTCTCCGAAGCGTACCCCGCTTATCCTCCCCCCCTCGACCACCACGGAAGCGCCATCGCGCGGCTCGTTACCGGCGCAGTCAACGAGGAAAGCGTTGGTGAGAAGCGTGGTTCCTACCACCCTAAGCCGTGCCCTCCCTACGGGAGCGTCCCTTGCTCCTGCACCTACACTACTCTCCCGCTTGACCCCCCGCAATACCCGCGTGCGCCACGAGCCGTGGCGCTGCCAACCGCCGGCGCTTTACAAACCCCCGCGAAACCTGGACACTTGCGCGGTATGAAATTCCTCTATAGCCACGACACGTCGTGGGCCTACCGCTCGCTGCTCCTCGTCAGCGCTGTCGCGGTCGCGCTGGGGGTGCTGGCCAGGCTATACCATCTGGGCTTTCCTGCCCAGATACTGTGGGACGAGAGGTACTTTCCGGTCATGGCCGAGAAGTACCTGAACGGCATCTACCAGTTCGACCTGCACCCGCCCTTAGGGAAGTTCATCATAGCCGTTGGCATAATCGCCTTCGGGAACGACCCGCTTGGGTGGAGGATCATGCCCGTCGTCTTCGGCCTGGCCCTTTTGCCGCTGGCGGCGGTCCTGGGCTGGTATTGCTTCAAGCAGAGGGTCGGCGCCTTGCTGCTCGTTACCTTCTTCGCCGTGGAGACCATCTTCATAGTCAACTCCAGGATCGGGGTCATGGAGATCTTCCTGGTTTTCTTCGTGCTCTCGACGTTCCTGGTGGCGCTCCGGGCAGAGGGCAACAGGGGGGTGATCCTGGCCTCCGTATTGCTCGGACTTGCCATAGCTATCAAGTGGGCGGCCTTTCCTGTGGCCGTGCCCGTCGGCTACGTCCTCTGGCGCAAGGGTCTGCTCAGGCCTTTCCTCTGGGGACTCTCGATCTCCGTCGCGGTCTACCTCGCTGTCGTCTACATAGGGGCGCTCATCGCCGTGACGGCGAACCCGGTGGGGGCGTGGGTATGGGTTTGGGACTGGCACATCAAGGCTGCGAAGAAAGTCTCAGCCGCCATCCCACACGCCTGGGGCTCGCCGTGGTGGAGCTGGCCGATCATGCTCAGGCCCATACGCTTTTTCTACGGGGTGAACGGGGATGGGCTGCTGCAGGTCGTCGTTGCCATCGGGAACCCCCTGATCTGGTGGTCTGGAACTCTGGCCGTTCTGGCCGGCATAGTTGACATAGTGCGCAAGGCCGTAGCCAGAAAACTCTCGGCTGACGACCCGATCATACCCATAGTCCTCGGTTACGTGTGCCTCCTTGCGCCCTGGATTCCGGGCACCCGGATTCCATACATCTATAACTACCTGCCGATCTACGCCTTCGCCATCCTGGCCCTCGTCTACTGGCTCTGCAAGGTCTGGAACAGCCGGCGGTGGGCCCGCTGGACCGTCGTCGCCTTTGCCGTGTGCGCCGTCGCCCTGGGCGTGTACTTCCTTCCCCTCGCGATAGCGCTGCCCATAAACGAGAACGACCTGATGAACCGCGTTTGGATCGACTACTGGTTCCTCTACGAAAAACCTGTCCCCGGGAGCGGTTGCCTGGTCCCGAACCCCACGTCTCTCTGTCCTCCGGCCTCGTAGCACTTGGCCGAACGCGTGGTTCGCGAACCGTCCCTCCATTTTCGGACCTCGTTACTCTGCTTCGATGGCGTCCCGGGCCTGGATGCGGCCCGCCTCTATAACCCGGGCGCAGATCCCGCCCCGGTTCTTGAGGGCCCGCGTCATGCCTGGCTCGCTGAGATCCTGCACGTGCCTGCACGGCGGGCGCGAACGGTCGAACTCGAGGAGTACCTCGCCGACGCGGAACCTCTTCTTGCGCAGATCCAAAAGCCTTATGCCGCGCGTGATGATATTGCGCCTGTGCTGGCCTTCCTTGACGCCGATGCCTAGCTCGTCCTCGATAAAGTCGAGGTCTTCGCCTTCGATCAGGGTGACCTGGCAAACGTCCCCGTAACGCGTCCAGAACCCCGTCCCCTCGCAGTAGCGGTCACCCTCGATGCCACACCCCTCGACGGTCCTGACCTCCTCGACGCGTTCCATCGCCTCGCTGCCTTTCGAGGTTACGTAGATACCTTCGACCACGCCCTTCATCGGACCTCCCTTCTAATCTGATCTTTGCCGGTGTCTGTACGGAGTATGCCTCACTCTTTACGGATGCTTCAAACATCGAGGATCTGCACCCCGTAGCGCCTTATCCGCTGGTCGGCGGTGAGGAGGGCGAGATCCTCCTCCACTGCCTTCGCCACTAGCATCCGGTCGAAGGGATCGTCGTGGTGGCGGGGCAGGACGCCGGCCGCGTAAGCGTGGGAGATCGAAATAGAGGGCGGCCGGAAGCGGTTGAGCTCGAGTTGACCAAGGAGATCCGTCTACAACTTGTGCTATGCGGGCGCCACGCTCTTCAGTCGTTGTGGCTCCCGTAACCGCCGCCGCCGGGCGTCTCGATCGTCACGACGTCTCCCTCATCCATCTCCACGCTAACTTTGGGCGGCAGCTCCTCGTCGTTCATAAGGTTGCGGCCGACCTCCCCGGGTTCTCCGCCTTCCATGCCTTGGGGCGGGTGGCGGCGGCGGTCGGTAAGGAGGGAGAGGCTCGCTGGCTGGAGAACGCGGACGGATCTCACGATGCCGTCGCCGCCCCGGTTGTCTCCGGCGCCGCCGGAATCGTAGCGGAGCTCGTAGCGTTCAATGCGCATGGGGTACTCGAGTTCCAGCGCCTCGATGGGGGTGTTCAGGGTGTTGGACATGCCTATGTGGACGCCGGAGGGGCCGGGTCCGTCAGCACCGGCGCCCTGTCCGCCGCCGATGGTCTCGTAGTAAGTCCAGCCGGGATCGCCGATGATCACGTTGTTCATCGTCCCCTGTCCCTGCGCCGGAATCCTCTCCGGCGCGAACCCGGAGAGCGCCGCAAGAACGGCATCAGCGATCCTGTTGCTAGTCTCCACGTTTCCGGCCACCACGGCAGACGGGTACGTGGCGTTGACCAGGCTGCCTTTCCTGGCCTCTATACGCAACGGAACGTAGGTCCCGGCGTTGGCGGGGATGTCTTTGGGCAGGAGTACACGCAGGGCGAAGTAACAGGCCGAGCGGGTGACCGGCAGTGGACAGTTGATGTTGCCGGCCACAGAGTCCGCTGTCTGCGTGAGATCCATGGTTATGGAGTCGCCATCTACGGTTACCGTTGCCCGGATGGGGATGTCCTCGTCGGTGACGCCGTCGCCCTCCATGAAGTCCTCGGCCGAGTGCTCTCCGTCGGGGAGATTCCTGATGGCCTCGCGGGTCCGCTTCTCGGCGTAGGAGATGACCTCCTCGAAGGCGGCTAGGACGGTTTCCTTGCCGCGGCGCTCCATCAGCTCGCCGACACGCTGCTCGGCGATGTTGTTGGCGGCGATCTGGGCGCGCAGGTCCCCGCGCCGGATGTCCGGCGTGCGGACGTTCGCCAGCAAGAGGTCGAGCACGTCCTGTACGTATTCCCCGCCGCGCACGAGGCGTACGGGCGGAATGACGATGCCCTCCTGGTAGATCTCGCGCGAGTCTGAGGGCATGGAGCCGGGTCGCATTCCACCCACGTCGGAGTGGTGGGCCCGCGTGACGGCGTAACCAGAGATCTCACCGTCCGTTGAGACGGGCGAGACGAGCGTTATGTCGGGCAGGTGAGTGCCGCCCGAGTAAGGGTCGTTGATGGCGAAAACGTCGCCGGGCTCGGGGTCGCGGGTCATGATGGCAGCGACCGCCTCGGGCATCGCGCCGAGGTGGACCGGCATGTGTTCGGCCTGGGCGACCATCCTGCCCTCGGCGTCGAAGAGCGCCGTCGAGCAGTCGCGCCGCTCCTTGATGTTCGAGGAGTAGGAGCCTCTGATGAGAACTGCCCCCATCTCCTCCGCTATGCCCGCCAGCGCGCTCGCCAGCACGGACAGGGTCACAGGGTCAAGACGTTGCTCGCTCATACTCTCTCCAGTACCAGCGTGCCTACGCCGTCTACCGCTCCCCGCCAGCCGGGCCGGACCACGCACGTCGACTCCTTGAATTCGACGATGGCTGGTCCCGTTACCTCCGAGCCCTCACCCATCCGCTCCCTGTCAAGCACCGCAACCTCCAGCCACTCACCGTCGAAGTTTGCCCCCCGGTGTCCGGCCTCGGCTTCCGATTCTGGCGGAGGCTCCTCCAATTGCGGTTTCTCGACTGGGACCGTGGAGATCAGGCGCAGGTTTACTAGCTCGACCGTCTCGTCGTCCATGCGGTAGCCGTAGCGTTGCTCGTGGGCGGCGTGGAAACGGTCCTCCAGTTTTCCGAAGGAGCCTGCATCGACCGTGATCTCGAACGACTGGCCACCGTAGCGTAGGTCCGCCCGACGCGTGTGTTCGGGGTCTTCGAGGTCTCCGGTGGCCTTCTTCTCCATATCTTCGAACCTTTGTTCGAATTCACCTACTTCCACCTCGTCCAGGCCGCTCAAAAACGGGCTCACGTAGTCGCGGCGCAGGTCGGAGATGGCGAGGCCGAGGGCGCTCAGGACGCCACCGGCGCGGGGGACGAGCACGGTTGAGATGTCGAGTTCTTCGGCCAGGGAGCAGGCGTGCATCCCTCCTGCCCCGCCGAAGGCGAGGAGGGCGAAGTCGCGGGGGTCGAGGCCGCGCTCGACGCTGATCACGCGCAAGGCCCGCACCATCTCCGCGTCCGCCACCCGCAAAATCCCGAGCGCCGTCTCCTCCGCGTCCAGGCCGAGCTTCTCGCCAAGAGAGCCCAGCGCCTTCTCCGAGAGCTTTCGATGGAGCACGACCTCACCGCCTAGCTCAGCCTCGTCCGCGAGGTAGCCGAGGAACACGTTGGCGTCGGTCACGGCCGGTTCTTCGCCGCCCTTGTCGTAGCCTGCGGGGCCTGGCTCTGCTCCGGCCGAGTGGGGGCCGACGCGCAGGGCGCCGCCTGGGTCGGCCCAGGCGATAGAACCGCCGCCGGCGCTCACGGTGTGCACGTCGACCATGGGTAGCTTTATGGGCACGCCCGCGACGACCGTCTCCGTGGTCGTCTGGGCCTCGCCCTCGATGATGGGCGCCACGTCCGTCGAGGTGCCGCCCATGTCGAAGGTCAGGAGGTCGTGGTAGCCACCTAGCGACCCGACGTACGCCGCGCCCACGACGCCCCCGGCGGGACCGGAGAGGACGCAGCCAGCGGCGTCGGAGATGGCGTCGTCTATAGGCACAACGCCGCCGGAGGACTGCATGATCAGGGGGCCTGGTACCCCAACTTCCCCGGCCTTCTCGGCCAAATTCGAGAAGTACGCGGCGAGCTTCGGGGCCAGGTAGGCGTCGGCGGCTGTGGTGGAGAACCGCTCGTACTCCCGGAACTCCGGCAACACCTCGCTACTGAGAGAGACGTGCAAGTTGGGCAGAGCCTCGCGTAGTGCTTCTCCCACCCGCTTTTCGTGTTCGGGGTGCATGAACGCGAAGAGCAGGCAAACGGCGACGGCTTGCACGTCCGCTTCTTCGACCGCGGCGATGACCCTCTTCAGGCTGTCTTCGTCGAGGGGGGAGACCTCGCCGTCCGGTCCCATCCGCTCTCTGACCATGAAGCGTAGCCCGCGTGGGACGAGGGGTGGCGGGCGGTCGTGGGTCAGGTCGTAGAGGGCTGGCCGGTTCTGGCGGGCTATCTCCAACACATCCCGGAAGCCTTCCGTAGTAATGAGGGCCGTCCTGGCGCCGCGTCGCTCCAGCAGGGCGTTGGTCGCCACGGTCATCCCGTGGGCGAGGGCGAGCACAGCGCCGGGCCGTACGTCTGAGGTCTCGATGGCGTTCATCACGCCCTCGGACTGGTCTTGCGGAGTCGAGGGGACCTTGGCGGTGATCAGGGTTCCTTCAGAGAGGGCCACGAGATCGGTGAACGTACCGCCCACGTCCACCCCCAGTCGTGTGTCTCCCAAGCTAGGCCTGCTCTGTGACGAGCCTGCGTTCCTCTGGGTCGTCTGAGAAGATGTCCTTCTGGTAGGTCTCCTCGGCGAGGAAGTAGCATAGGACACTGAGGGCGCAGAGGGCGGCTATGTACGCGGCGATCAGGGCCGTCCCGCCCACCGGGAACAGTGTGGTGGCGATGATCGGGGCCAGGGCGCCGCCGAAGATCCCGGCTATCTGGTAGCTGAACGAGGCCCCACTGTAGCGCACGCGCGTTCCGAACAGCTCCGCGTAGAAGGAAGCCTGGGCGCTGTACACGCAGGCATGCCCGAGGCTCAGGCCGGCGATGGCGGCAAGCAGGATCAGGATCGTGGACTCCGTGTTCAGCAGCCCGAAGAACGGGAACGTCCAGACCCCGAGGAACGCCGCGCCTGAAATGAGCACTGGTCTTCGGCCGACGCGGTCGGAGAGAGCGCCGAAGAGCGGGATGGTGAAGACCTCGATCAGGGCGGCAACGGCGACCGCGGCCAGGCCGACGCTCGAAGGCAGGCCGAGGTTGGTGGTGATGTGGGTCAACGAGTAGACGGCCAGGATGTAGAAGGACGCGTCGATGCCGATGCGCGAGCCCACGCCAAGCGCCAGGTTCTTCGGGTAGGTGCGGAACACGTCCACAATGGGCATCTGGGCTTCGGTCTGGGATTCCTGCACCTGCCTGAAGGCCGGGCTTTCGAGGATCCTGAGCCGGATAAAGAGACCCACCATGATCAGGACGATGCTCAGCAGGAACGGGATGCGCCAGGCCCAGGCCTCGAAAGTTGCGTCGCCAGCCAGCGCGGAGACTATGGCGAAGACGCCGGTCCCGATCACCAGCCCAGCCGGAGCGCCGCTCTGGGGCCAGCTTCCGTTGAAGCCGCGCCGTCCCTCCGGAGAATGCTCGACGGCCATCAGAACGGCCCCACCCCACTCGCCGCCGAGTCCGATGCCCTGCAGCAGCCGCAGCACGACGAGCAGGATGGGCGCCAGGACGCCTATGGACTCGAAGGTCGGCAGACATCCGACCAGGAAGGTCGCGACGCCCATGATCAGGAGCGTCAGGACCAGCATGGTCTTGCGCCCGAGCCTGTCTCCATAGTGGCCGAAGATCAGACCTCCGAGAGGCCTGGCCGCGAAGCCCACGGCGAACGTGGAGAATGCCAGCAGGGTCCCCGCAAGCTCCGAGAATTCAGGGAAGAACAGAACCGGAAAGACCAGCGCTGCCGCCGTCCCGAAGATGAAGTAGTCGTACCACTCGATCGCGGTGCCGATGAAACTCGCCGCGACGACCTGCCGTATCGAGGACGGCATCCCGGTCTGCTCCCCGCCTACCCTCTGCATGTTTCTCCTCCCTACCCGGTTTTCGTTACCGGGCGGTTCGCACCCCTTGCGATATTCTGTCAGACTTCGTACTCGGCGTCCAAGCGGTTCGTAATAAACATGCGTCCGGGTCGCCAACGTGTACCGGCGCGCCGTGCATAGTCGGGCACCTGCTGGACACTGCGACTGCCTGAGGGATCTCATCCGGACGGTAGGGTCGTATGCTGGCGACCATCGGCCCGGAGAAGGGACCAGGGGGAACGCACCTCCGATTCGTAACGTGCATCGGGACGTTCAGGCCCTGATCCAGGTGCAGTCCGGCGTCGAGCAGCGCCCTCTCGAACGTCCGCCCATCGATCGGCCCTCCCGCAGAGTTCCTACCCACGCGCGTAACCTTAGCAGCATACGACGGCGACGGCAAAAGTCCTACGCAAAGCTTCTCACGCGATAGCCTCCAGACCGTGCGGCGGGGCGTGCAGACGTCCGATACCGTTCGGGAGGACGAGATCCTCGATCATGATGGCCCCGCGTCGGTCGTGTAGGCGGGCGTTTCGACGGCCAGGACCATCCCCGCTTCGATGCTCACTCTACTGTGCTCGATTATAGGGACAGAGCGGAAGGCATGCGCCCGCCCCACCGTTGACGTTCGCGTCAGGTTCGTCACACTTGTCCGAAGGTTGGCCACGAATTGGGAGGAACCTACATGCCAAACCGAGCGAAGCGCGTCTTCGACCTCGAGCAACCTCGGACAGACGATATGCCGATCCACCCTGCACACAGGCAGGCGGGTTACTCCTACCTCCTGCATCGCCACCACGAGGACGAGTACAGGCCCGACGAAGCAGGGCCGCGCAGTGGCGCCGCGGGCGTCCTGATCTGCGGTGAGCACACCGGTACCCATATAGACGCCCTTTGCCATCAGTCGGATGCCATGATGCTTTGTGGCGGCGTCCCTGTCGAAGCCGTCCAGACCCCGCGCGGCTTTACGCGGCACGGCGTCGAGGAGATACCGCCAATAGCAGCCACCGGCGTGCTCCTCGACGTGGCCGCGAAAGAAAGTGCCGAGTCTCTCGAGCCAGGCCGCGTCGTTACGGCCACTGATCTACAAGAGTGCTGTGAAACCCAGGGCGTCAGCGTCGAGGCGGGGAACGTTGCGCTCGTGCGGCTCGGCAACGCCCGATTCTGGTACGACGAGGACCGCTACCTCGCCGGACCAGGGATGGACGGTAGCGCGGCCCGTTGGATGGCTGACAGGGGCGTACTCGCCGTCGGGGCGGATAACATGGCGTGGGACGCGCCAGGGTACAAAGACCCCGAACTGGGATGTCTTTTGGCGGGACACCTGATCCTGCTTGCCAGACGGGGTATCTATATCATCGAGAACCTAGCACTCGATGAGCTCGCGGCCTCGCAGCACTACCGCTTCGAATTCGTCTGCACGCCACTGAAGCTCGTCGGCGCGACCGGCTCCCCCGTAAGGCCCATTGCCATGATTTCACCGTAAGGCCGAAACGTGCCACACGCACCCGTCGAACCGGCCGGAAGCGAGATTTTCGTACGCTCTTCGGAAAATAGTTCCCCCGTAACGCTTGCCGTAACGTTCCCGAGACGGTGGCCACCTAAGGTGGAGTCGTGGTCAGCCCCAAACGCGGGAAAATCGGTGTTCAGGAAGACTACAATGTAGGCAAGGGGAACAACGAAAGGAGGCACCTGATGTCCACCGACTACGGTGAAGGAATCGTGCGTCGATTCTGGGAGGATGTCCTCAACCACGGAGACGTCGACGCGATGGACGAGATCTTCTCAGACAACTACAGGCTTCACGACCTGGTCTACTGGGAAATACACCGTCTCGAAGACGTAAAGCGCATCGTAAGGGACACCCGCTACCGCATGCCCGGAATACGGGTAGTCGTAGAGGACCAGAGGCTATCTGAGGACGGTGAGGTGTTCACCCGCTTCACGGTAAGCGTCCCGCCCCCGCAGGAGCCCGATACGTACGGGCAGACCACGCCGTCTGAGGTCGGTTGGGAGTATAGTGGGATGAGCCTGAGTCGCGTCGTCGGTGGAAAGATCGAGGAGTCGCGCATTGTCTGGGAAGCTCTACGAGCCTCTGAAGACCTCGAATCCACCTTTAGTGTGGCAGAATGGCGGTGGCCTCCGTGGAGGTAAGCGCTTCGGGTGACCGTCAGGTAGGATTCCACAACCCGTAGACAACCATGCATGGGATAGTCTCATGAACCCACAAGCCACCGAGGCCGCAGTCTCCGTGGAGGATGCCCACAGGTCTGTCCTCCGCGGTCGCATGCTCGTCGTCGCGCGGGTGACGTGTCTGGCGGTTGCTGCGGTGGCCGCGACGGTGTCCGTGCTCGGGTTACCGGCACGCTACGCGAAGTTCCGCGCCCTTGGCGACTACGAGCCAGCCGTCCGCGACACCGTACGCTCCAACTTGGCCGATCTCGGTCTCTCCGTCGGTTTCTATGCCGCCTACCTGCTTGCCCTCGGTGTACTGCTGGCTCTGGCGTGCTTCGTGGTGGCCGCGGTTATCTTCTGGCGACGCTCCAACGAGCCGATGGCCCTGTTCGTCGCGATGTTGCTTGTAATGCTCGGGGCGACTTTCTCGGGTTCTATAGGGGCCCTGGGAGACCTCGCCCCAATCTGGAAATGGTTGGGCGGTGCGTTGAACGCTGCGAGCTTCGCGTTCGTGTTTCTCTTCTTTTATCTCTTCCCGGACGGGCGGTTCGTGCCCCGATGGACCCGCTGGCTCGTTTTGCCCATACTCGCGTACGCGGTGCCGACCGCGCTGTTCCCAAACTCGCCCGCAAGCCCGGAGAACTGGGCTGCCCTACCGTACACCGTGCTCTTGGCGAGCCTGCTCGCTACCGGCGTGTTCGCGCAGGTCCACCGCTACAGGAGGGTGTCGAGCCGGACGCAGCGCCAACAGACCAAGTGGGTAGTCTTCGGTTTCACGTCGGCCCTCGCAGGCTATCTCGGTGTGATCTCGTTGCAGATCGTTTTCCCGGCCCTGGAGCCAGGCACTCTTGCCGATCTCCTGGGCATCGCGGCGGCGTTGTGCTTTATGCTGCTCATCCCGTCGTCGATCGCGTTCGCCGTGTTGCGTAACCGCCTCTACGATATCGACCTGATCATCAACCGCACCCTCGTCTACGGCGGCCTGACGGCAACGCTCTTCGCGCTTTATTTCGGCGTAGTCGTCGTCTTGCAGAAAGTCTTCGTCGTCCTCACCGGACAGGTGTCCACCCTGGCGGTCGTGGCTTCCACGCTCCTGATAGCCGCCTTGTTCAACCCTCTGAGGCGGCGCATACAAAGGTTTATGGACCGCCGATTCTACAGGGAGAAGTACGACGCCAGGAAGATGCTCGAATACTTTGCAGCCAGGCTGAGGAACGAGACGAACCTGGAGACTCTAGAAGAAGACCTCGTAGAAGTTGTCGGACGCACGATGCAGCCGGCGCACGTCACCCTGTGGCTGCATCCAGGCACGATTTCACAGAAGGAAGGCAGTCAGGTCCCCTCGCCCTCCAGCGCGCAAGGCCACTCTTCCTGATCACTGATCCGTGGGCCGAAGCCCGTACCCTGGAATCGCCGGAACCGGGGCACCGTCGCTTGCGATAATCCTGGTCGCTGACCGTCCGTTTCTGGCCGGCGCTCTAACGTGCGACACCCGCATCGTATCGACGCGCATGAAAGAGGGGCCGGGTCTTCGAGGACCCGGCCCCTCCCGCGCTCGGTTGCGAGTACGTTCCTAGGTGACCACCCGGAAGGTCCAGGACTGCGACTTCTGGTTGCCCGCCTTGTCCGTGACGACTACCCTGACCGTGTGGCGGGCGATGGAGAGGTTGCTAGGCGGCTCGTACAAGAGGCTACCCGAGCTCGCGTCGTACGAGAAGGCGTTCTGGCCGATCGCTACGCTGTCCACAAAGAGGCCAATGCCTGACTTGGCCAGCTCGCCGGCCTGATCGTCGTCGACCATGGCCCTGATCGCGGGGCTCCTGACGCTGGTCGTAGATCCCGGCGCAGGCGTGAGGTCGGTTATCGTGGGCACCTGCCTGTCGACGGTCACCGAGAGCTCTTCGGAGGGCGGCGACGAGTTGCCCGCCACGTCCGTGAGCTTGACCTTGTAGTCGTGCACGCCTGGCGTAACGTCGCTGAGCTTGATACTCCAGGTGCCGTCTACAGAGGCACGCACAGTACCCTTGAGAGATGTTCCCTCGAAGAGATCGATCCTTGCCCTGGGCTCCACGGTGGAGGTGCCGTTGTTGAGCGCCAACCCGGCAGTCCTGGTGACGTCGTCCGTGTCGGAGGCGCCGGAGTCGCTTGTTGATGCGAGGTTCGGCTTGGGAGGTGCGGTTGGGGCCGTGTTGTCGACCACCACCGTGCGCGCTCCCGTGGTCCTCTGGTTGCCGAACACGTCGAAGGCGCGGGCGGCGATCGTCGTGCTGCCGTCCGGGACACCGGTGGTGTCCCAGGCGAAGCTATAAGGTGCACTGGTGTCGGAGCCGACGACGTTGCCGCCGCCGAGGAACTCGACGCGCTCCACGCCCGTGTTGTCGCTTGCGTCTGCGGAGAGAGTAACGGTGCCACCCACCCTTGCCCCGGCGGCTGGCGTGGCGCCCAGCGCCACGGTGGGCCTGACGGTTTCGGATAGCGCGGGCCTGCGCGCGCTTCCAGTAGCAGGGTCGGACTCGTTTCCTGCCTGATCCACAGCCGTCACGCGATAATACGAGTCCACCCCAGCAGGCGCCTGGGTGTCGTTGTACTGCGACTGGGCCAGCAAGCCGTTGTTGAGCTTGTTGAAGGTGCCTGTCGGGCTCGTAGAGCGGTAAACGTTGTAGCCGGCCGGGTCGGGGTCGCTGCCGTCCGTCCATTCGAGGGCGATGCCGGTTTGGGAAGGGGTTGCCTCGAGCTGGAGCACGGTGCTGGGCGCTGCCGTGTCTACCTTGAGGGAGAGCCCCGTAGAGGCCTGCGAGGTGTTTCCGGCCCCGTCCTTGGCCTTCGCCGTGACGGAATACGTGCCGTCCGCGAGGGCGGTGGCCGGGGTGAAGCTCCAGGCGCCGTTTGCGCCAGCGTCGGTGGTTCCGATCGAGTTGCCGTCGGTGAACAGCTCGACGGAGGAGTTGGCCTCAGCCGTGCCGTTGAAGGTTGGTGTCGTGTTCCTGGTCACGTCGTCAGTGCTAGAGGAACCGCTGTCGCTGGCGGCCGCGAGGTCGGGCCTGGACGGGGCTGCCGGGGCCTGTGTATCTACCGTGGCCTCGATCGTCACGTTTATCGTGGTCGAAGAGTCGGAGACGTTACCGGCGGCGTCCTCGGAAGTGGCCGAGATCGTGTAGGTGCCATCAGCTAGCTGGTCTGAGGTGATCCTGGCTATCCCCGTACCGTCGGCCCTGGCGGAGCCAAGGGGTGTCGTGTCGCTGCCCTTGTAGACCCGCACGTTGCTGTCTGCCTCCGCGGTGAGGTCGAAGGTCGGTGTGTCATCGCTCGTGGTGTTGTCTGTGCTGGAAGCGCCGGTGTCGCTTGCGGCTATGAGATCCACCCTGGTCGGGGCGCCCGGTTTTTGGGTATCGACGGTGACGTCGAGCGCTTCAGACTCGGTACCCTCGTTTCCATTGGTGTCCGTCGCCCTGGCGGTAACGGCGTGTGGACCGTCGTCGAGGGCGCTGGTGGTTATAGAGTAGGTGCCGTCCGTGGCGGTCGTGTTGCCCTTCTCGGCGCCGTCGACCAGTATCTTGATCGTGGCGCCGTTCTCTGCGGTGCCGGTAAAGGTCGGCGTCGCGTCGTTGGTGAGATTATCCGTATTGTCGGAGCCGCTGTCGGTCGTAAGATCCGGGCTCGAAGGTGCCTCGGGAGCGGTGTTGTCGACGATCACCGTGCGGGCATCCGAGGTTGTCGTGTTGCCGGCCAGGTCGTAGGCGCGGGCGGAGATAGCCTTGTTACCTTCCGAGACGCCGGTTGAGTTCCAGGCAAAGCTGTAGGGTTCACTTGCATCGGAGCCGACGACGTTGCCGTCGACGAGGAACTCGACGCGCTCCACACCTGAATTGTCGTTGGTGTCTGCGGAGAGCGTAACGGTGCCACGCACCCTTGCCCCGTCATCGGGGGCGGTGAGCGACGCGCTGGGTGCGACGGTGTCGACGGTGACAGAGAGCGTCGCGGAGGCCGGAGACTCGTTGCCAGCCGCGTCGGTTACCTTTGCCGTCACCTGGTAGGTGCCGTCGTCGAGTGCCTCGGCCGGGGTGAAGCTCCAGGCGCCATTTGCGTCTGCGTCGGCGGTTCCGAGGGAGTTGCCGTCGGTGAAGAGCTCGACGGAGGAGTTCGGCTCGGCGGTGCCTTCGAGCGTCGGAGTAGCGACGTTGGTCACGTCGTCGGCATCCGAGGAGCCGCTGTCGCTACCGGCCGCCAGGTCGGGTTTCGACGGCGCCGCTGGAGGCGTCTTATCGAGGCTGTAGCTCAGCGTCACCTGCTCCACGCTCGGGGTGACCGAGGCGTCGGAGGTGGAGAGATTGGCCCTGTACTGGATGTAGCGGTTATCCGGGCTCGCGATCGCATCGCCGGCGTTGACCGCCTGCCACCCGGACCAGGTGCCGTCAGGCGTCGCCGTGTTGCCCGAGCGTGTTTCGAACGTCACGTTCGTGCCGGCGGGCTTCTGGACCGTCGAGGTCAGCTTGCCCCAGTCGGTGGCGTCCTTCGTGGAGTCGAAGACGCGCGACTCGAAGGCCCCAGGCGACTGATAGGGGTCCATGCGCAGCCAGTCGATCGCAACGACGGGACCTCCTGCGTTGTAGTCGCTGGCCAGCGGACGCATCTGGGCGCCGATGGAGACGTTCTCCGTGTGAACTAGGTTCCCATCGACGTAGAACCTGACCTCGGTTGGCGCCCACTCAATGCGATAGCGGTGCTGCGAGCCGATCCAATCGCCGGGGATGGATGTGTTAGACGACGTTCCGTTGTTGTTGGTGCGGGCGTAGAGGGTATTGGTGGTGCTACTGGTGCTGAACATTGCCCAGTTTGCGGACTGATCTAAATCCACGCCGAAGCCAACGTGCTGGAACTGTTGCGCGCCGAAGGTGGCCACGAACTCGAGCGAACGTCCTGGACCGTAGAGCGCGTCGGTGTTGGCGCGCGCCCCGTCAACTACCAGGTTGCCGCCAGATACCGTGGAGGTGCCGCCGGTCCAGGGGCTGCTGGACCAGCCGTTTGGCAGGCTAGAGCCCGAGAACTCCTCGCCAACGGTGGGCTTGAGGGTAACCTCGCCGTCGTTGGTCTGTGCGACGTGGGTTCCCGATCCAGGCGTGCCAGCCGAGAAGTCGTTCGTCGTTGTGTCGGTCAATCCGGCGTTGGGGGTCTCGAAGTTTGCCGGCGCATCGGCGCTCTGGGGCGACGTCGCGGCGTTGTCGTCGTCGTCCGCCGAGGTGACCCGGTAGTGGTAGGTGATGTTCGCCTCCAGTCCGGTGAGCCGGACGCTGTGCGAGGTCGTGAGCCCCGGCTCGGTTGCGCTCTGATCAAGCGTCCCCGCGGAGGTCCCATAGTCCACCCGCGAGGTGGACGGCTCGTCGGTGGTCCAGGTGATGGTTGCCGTGCCGTCGGCGTCGGGCGTGGCGGTGAGGCCGGAGATGGCCGGAGCCGTCGTATCTGCCTCATAGGCAGCCTCATAGGAGCCCGCGGTGGCGGAGAAAGTGGCGTACTCGACGCCCTTGATGGTCTTCTTGGTGAAGTCCACGGTGCTACCGCCGCGCTTCAGGCTCGTCAGCTTGCCGTCCTCCGAGTCGGCCGGCACCATCGCCTGCAGTCCGCGGGCGCCCGCACCGACGTCCACCGTGAAGTTCAGCTTGTCGGCGTTCCAGCTCATGTTCTCGAAAGAGGAGGCGTTGCGCCCGTCGAGCCACTCCAGCATCTGGCGGGCCGAGACGACGGGAACATCGCGGGCTCTGGCGGAGGCGACGATCGCGTTCGCGCCGTCGCTGTTGGCTTGATCCGTGTGCATGTTGGCCGTAAAGGCCCCGTAGTAACCCTCGGGGCCCGTGGCCTTATCGAGCAGGGCGTTTATCGTGGAGGGGAACGTCTGGCCCGACTCGTCGGTCATCTGGGTCGTGGCCTGGTAGACGTCGATCATCCCGCCATCGAGGTCCGCGAAGCGCATCGGCATCCCCGATCCGGTGAACATGCCGGGGCGGTTCTGGACCCAGCTCCCCGGCCAGTAGTAGTAGTTGGTGTCTAGCCTTATGCCGTTTTCGAGCTCCACCTCGGGCTGGGTCGCCCAGTCGCTCCACGCGATGCAGTGGGTCCGGTTGGTAACCGGCGCGTCGAGGCTCGCGTACTTGGCCCGCCAAGCGGCGAGCTGGTCGGCGTAGTTGGACCTGAGCGAGGTGGACGTCCAGTTGTTGCAGCCGGTATCGACGTGCAGCGCCACCTCGAAGCCTTCGTCCTGGTAGGCCCTGGCCTGGGCGTCGCTGAGCGATGTGTTGGTGTAGATGTAGGAGGTGCCACGAATGCACTCCCAGTCAGCGACCGAGCAGCCCTGCGGGCTGGCCGCCTTGAAGTTGTCGAACTGGCCAGCGGTCCCTCCCGTACCGTGGTCGTCGCCGGTCATGACGACGACGGCCTTCTCGCCGCGCGGGAAGTACCAGAAGCGCGGCAGGGGCTGCTTGTCCAGGTTCATCTCCCCGATGAGGTTCGCGAGCAGGCGCTGCTGTTCGTCGGCCTGCGGTATCTCGACCTTGCTCAAGTCCACCCAGTCGGGCTTCGAATCGCCAGCCTTGTCGCCGTAGAACAGGTCGTTGGACCGGATCGGACCGGACTGGCCGTCGCGCTCGTCGCCGGACCACGCCGGGTTGCCCTGTCGCGTGTAGACCACGGACCTGGCCAGGTCGTAAGTAAACGCCGCCGCCTGCCCGCCATTGTTGCCCACGTCGCGCATGGTCACGGCCGGATTCGACGTCGCCGTCGAGGCATCCGAGTAGAGCGTCGCCACGGCGTCGGCCCCACTCAGGGCGTAACGGTCCGCGGTTCCGTGGAACTGCATGCTCTGGCCGACGATCCCCTCGCCGGGGGCGGAGGAGGTATCGACCTTCATGTAAGCGTCGCCGAGGGTCCCCGAGGCGCCAGAGAGCCCGAGGAGGCCCGCAAGATCGCTATCAGGGCGCATCGCCACGAGGTTGCCGCCGCCGTTTACCCAGTCGCCGAGCATGCCGGCCTGCGACGCGCTCAGCGGCATCTCGGCGAGGATCGCGACGTCGTAGTCGGCGAGGGTCGCGGCCGAGACAGACGAGATGTCTTTGGCCGTAAACTCGTTCAGGCCCTCGTTGCGCAGGATCTCCGCGTAGAAGCGGCCGAAGGAATCGGATGAATCGGTGATAACGAGGATCGGACCTCCCGGTCCCTCGTCAGGCGGGGGCGGCGGAGGGGCCACGGTGGTGAACGTCCAGTTCCTGTTCTGTGCCAGAGCGTTGCCCGCCGTGTCCTTCACGCCATCCGTTCCGCCCTTTACGGTCGCCGTGTAGGTGGTCGAGTTGGCGAGGTTGTCCGTCGGGTCGAGCGTCGCGGTGCGCGTGGCGCCGTTGTAGGTGACCGTGGCTGATACGAGGTTGTTCTGCGCGTCCCTCAGCCCGAAGCTGTCAGGGGAGACCGACGTCTGGTCCATCGCTTCGCTGAAGGTCGCAGTAACGTTCGTGCCGGTGCCGGCCCCGGAGCCTGTCGGCGAGACCGTGCTGACGGTGGGTGGGGTCTCGTCGGCGCCAGCGTTCGGTTCGAAGACCACGTCCACCCAGTAGTTGCTCGAGTTAAACGTATCGTTCGGGAAGCCGCCGCTCGGACCGTACTTGTAGACGCCGTTCGGGCCGTCCACGCCGTTTGCGAGCGCGCGCAGTGGCGCGTTATCCAGCCCGGAGTTGAAGTAGCCGGGATCAAAAGCGTAGCGCCCCTGAGGCGCGTGGTAGGAAGCTATATAAGTGGTGTCGGCTGTGATCTGTACCGGGTTGGAGAGGGTTACCTGTTGCCATCCCGAGGTGGTCTCTCCAGTGAAGGTCGCTTCCGCCAGTTGCGTGCCGTCCGCCTTCCACAGGTGGCCGACGTGCGTGCCTGTGTTCTGGCTACCCTTGTAGAACCGGAGGCCGGTGATGGAGCCGTCGGTGTCGGCGCGGAACTTGGTCCCGAGTTCGACCGCGCCCGTGTCGTTGGCGTTGGCGTTGGACGGCGTGTCTGAGTCGTTGAAGATGGTACAGGGGCACTCACGGGATCCAACCGTGAGGTCCACCCCGGCTCCAGGACTCTCGAGGTTGCCCGAGTCGTCGGCGGCGCGGCTCTTGATGGTCTCCGGCCCCTCCGAACCAGGGGTCCAGCTGTAGCTCCAGCTAGCGCGTCCCTCGGCCCGATGCCAACTGTTGCCGCCGTCAACCGAGACCTCGACGCCTCCGACGGTCCCGCCGCCGGTATCTACTGCCGTGCCGGTCACGGTGGTACGGCTGCCGCCCTGAACGGTCGCGCCGCTCTCGGGCGAGGTGACCGTTGAGGTGGGGGCCGTCGAGTCCGTCGAGGAGGCGGCGGCCGTCAGGCCGCTCTGCAGGGTCGCCGGCTGCACGCCCATGTCGGCGAACAGGTTGACCGTGGCCTGCTGCATGCGCCCGTCGGACGCCGCACCGCCGCGGTCGTGGTTGCTATCGAGGCCCCACGACCACTGGACGGTCCCAGCGCCGAAGACGAGGGCGTCTGGATCGGCCCCGTTCGCGTCCCTGTATAGCGTCAGGGCGTGCGTCGCCGTGCCCGGGCCGTAGCTCGAGCCCTGATCCTGTATGCGCTCAGGAACATCGACGGTGGTCGAGGACAGCCGGATCAGGCCTTCCGGCCGGAAGCCGTTGTCGAGGTCCTCGTCCCACTCGTAGCCCACCGTGCCTTCGGGGAACGTGGCGGTATCGCCGGGGGCGAGGTCGGCCACGCTCGTGTTGCGCCACAGCCGCATCTTGCCGTCGGCCGCTGGGACCTTCATGGGGTAAGAGCAGCAGTTGACGGTGAAGATGGTTCCTGTCAGGGCGTTCTCGGGTTGTGGGCCCTCGGGGTTGAAGATCCGGTTGTCACGCCACGTGCCGGTCCACTCGGGGGAGGGGTCTATCTTGGCGTTGGCGCGGGTCTCCTTGTAAGAGACGAGCGTGCGGTGCGAGGCCCCCGAGCCGTCGATGCTGCCTTCCCAGCGGGTCTTCCAGAATACCTCGTTCCCGCTGAAGAAGGCGAGGTTCACGCCGGCATCGCGGGCTGCTTCCACGTTTTCGCGCTGGTCGCCTGACCAGTACTCGTCGTGGCCGACGGAGAGGAAGGTCTTATGATCGAGGATCTCGTCGCCGTACCTGTCGGAATCGATGCCGGTGAAGTAGCTCACGTCATAGCCGTTGCGCTCGAGCCAGCGGATCATGGGGTACTCGGAGTTGAAGAGCCAGTCCTCGTTGCTGCCGGCGCGCGTGTTGAAGGGACGGTTGTAGCTGACCTTGTAGGCACGCCCGGCGGGAGAGCCGGTGTAGAGGCTGTTCCCCCCGTAGCTGTTGTAGGCCTGCCACGTCGTGTCGGCGGTCTGGAAGAGCATGTTTGACTCCCCGTCATCGTCGCGCACGACGAAAACGATGTGGCTCGCGCCGCTCGGGCCGACGAGCTTGGCGAAATAGACGCCGGAGACGGCGTCGTTAGGAACGTCCCAAGAGGCCGAGATGTCCCAGTTGCCGCAGTCGATCAGGCCCGTGGATTGTTCGTTCAGGCAATTCGGTTGATCTTGCGGAAGCGTCGCCGACGGCTGAACCGTCGCCACTTCGCGGGCGCCGTCACCATCGTAGTAGCCCATGCGGTAGATGTCGAGGCGGTAGTCTGTGGCATCGGTCTTTACCTTGAACTGGACGGTCTCGCCCTGATCCACGCTCATGTCGGTAGCGAAGCCCTGGATGCTCGGATCTCCCGAGCCCTGGACGTCCCACTCGCTCGCGGGGTCCCCTTGCTTGCAGTTCTCGGCCACGACCTCGTTTGCCGGCGCCGCGCACGGATCGGCCTCCTGGGCCCGCGCGTGCGGCGATATGAAGAGCAGGATCGCTAAGGCCCCAAGAAAAGCGCCTAGGAGCAGTCCGACCTTCCATGTTTTCTGACGGGGCAACAGGGGCTGAAGGTTTGCATGAATACCAGGTCCCGTCTCGTTCGTGCGCCGGGCTCCTCGTGTCCCCAATATCTTCATCCCATCACCCCTCAAACAAAAGAACCGGCTACCTCGGATCAAAGATCCCAAGTAGCCGGTTGCACCACTGGCTCCCCACGCCCCAGGTGCCCAAGTTCGGGACGGGTTCTTAGCCTCTACCTATGTGTCTTCTCAGAAAAAACCGGCTACCTCGGATCAAAGATCCCAAGCAGCCGGTTGCACCACTAGCTCCCCACGCCCCAGGTGCCCAAGTTCGGGGCGGGTTCTCAGCCTCTACCTATGTGTACAACAAAGCATATCTGCCCGGAGAGCCTGTCGCGTACCACATATGGGCTAACTTCTTCTAGCCCACTTGGGCTAGAAGCCGCACCGGCGGCCCGGTGTAGCATCTAATGGTGATGTGGTTGTGTCCTGGAGCGCCGGCTAGCTCTCTTCGGTCCATCCTCCGTCGTCGACCTCGTCCGTATGCTGGCCCAGGGTGGGCGGGGGCCGGCGGATCGGGAGGCGTTCGCCGTCCACGAGGATCGGGGAGGCGAGCATTTCGAGAGGGCCGGCCGAGGGATGATCCACGTTCTGCAGGATGCCCGAGCCTAGAACGTGTTCGTCAGCGAAGACGTAGGCGAGGGTGTTGACGGGCCCGCTCGGGACACCCGCGGCCCGGATCTCCGCGGCCCATTCGTCCGCCGGCCGCTTGCCGAACTCCTCCTGAAGCTCCGGGATCAAAGCCTCCCTGTTGGCCACGCGGTCGGGGTTGGTGGCGAAGCGCTCGTCCTCGGCCAACCCGGGACGGCCAACGACCTTGCACAGTTCCACAAACTGGGTGTTGTTGCCGACGGCCACGACGAGGGGTTTGTCCGCGGCGTCGAATGTCTGGTACGGAACGATGGAGGGATGGGCGTTGCCTATGAGTCCTTTGTCGTCGCCGCTTATGAGATACTCCTGGCCGCGGTTGGCGAGCCAGCCCAGGGTGGATTCGAAGAGCGGAACTTCGATGAGCGCCCCTTCACCGGTCGCGGCGCGCCGGTGGAGCGCCGCCAGGATCGCGTTAGATGCGAACAGGCCGCACACGATGTCCGAGATCGCCACCCCAACCTTGGTCGGCTCGCCGCCTGGCTGTCCGGTGATGCCCATGACGCCGCCCCTCGCCTGCACCAGGAAGTCGTAGCCGGGACGCTCCCCATCCGGCCCCGGTCCGAAGCCGGTTATGGAGCAGTAGATGAGGTCCGGGTTCGTCTCCTTCAGCGCTTCGTATCCGAGGCCCAACTTCTCTAGGGCTCCTCGCCTCCAGTTTTCGATCAGAACGTCGGCGTTCGCCGCGAGGTTCTTGACCCGCTCTAGTCCCTCCGGAGCTTTGAGGTCGACGCCGATCGATCGCTTGTTGCGGTTGACGGAGAGGAAGTAGGCCGATTCGCACGCCTCGCCTTCGCCCGCGAAAGGCGGTCCCCAGTGGCGGGTGTCGTCGCCACGCTCGGGATGCTCGACCTTTATGATGTCGGCGCCGAGGTCTCCGAGCACCATCGTCGCGTAAGGTCCCGCCAGGACCCGCGAGAGGTCGAGAACCTTTACGCCTGCGAGGGGAAGTTTTGGACCGGCTTCCATTGCGCCAGTGTAGCGTGGGGCTTCCGCAGCGGCTAGGCCAGGTTACGGGTCGCGAAGTTGCGTTGGATCCAAGCCACCGCGTGCTCGACGAGGTCCCGCGCGTCGAACAGGTAAGCCGTGCCCTCCCCGACCTGACCGCTCCTGCCCGCCCCGGCCGAAAGCGCCGATCGCGCGATGTGCCCGACGTAGTCCTCTCCGCCGAGGACGCGTTGGTAAGGCAAGGCTCCTTCCGAAGTGTCGATGTCTGAGTAGGTCCGCCAGATGCGCTCACCCTCAACGACGACGGGCATGCCGTAGCTAACGCGGCGTTTGCCGGGGACCTCGGCCACGGCCTCCGCGTGGTGCACGAGCGTCACGGTGTCAAGGGGAGCGCCAAGCAGCAATACGTTACCGCCGAGCTCGACCAACCGGGCGTAAGGGGTGCCCGCTCCGTAGGCGTCGTCGTAAGGGTGGCTGGCGGTGAGGTCTCCGGCCAGGGGACCCACGGCCGCCACCCCCGCTTCGGGATGCCCGCTGTGACGTGAGCCGGGCCAGGTCCTCAAGGCTTCAGGGACCCGTCCGTGGTCGCGGCGGGCGAGGGCGAACCTGGGATCATAAGGCGGGTGCTCTTCGATGTAGATCCGCCTCTCCTCCTCGTCCAACTTCGCGAGGTCGTCAGGAGGCTCGTCCTGCCAGCCTGTATAGGCCATAAGCGTCCCGTCAGGTCCGAGAGCGTCGAGCAGCGCGCGCACCACGGTCTCCGCACCGCCTACTACCCGGCCGAGCGCCGACATGCGGCAATGAACCATCGTCACCCCGCCAGGCCCCAGCCCGAGCTTCTTCAGATCCCAACCGAGCCGCGAACGCGCCACCAGCATGCCCGGCACGGTAACAGGAGCTCCGAAGGTGGGCAAACGCGGACGAAAGCTACGCGCGAACGTCGTCGCACTTTCCACCTGAGAGTACGGGCGTTCGCAACGCGGGGGTGTGCGCTGTGGAATAATCCGGTTTCGAAGGTCGGGCTCCGAGAGAGGTGGAAGTATGACTGTGACGCAGGCCGGGAGAAACGCGGACACCGGTGCTTACGGCGCCCTGGAGGTGCAAGATTTCCTGAACATCGACGCCCACCTCTCCGACGAAGAGAAAGGTATCAGGGAGAAGGTCCGGTACTTCGTACACGAGAGGATCAAGCCGAACATCAAGGGGTGGTTCGACGCCGCCGTTTTCCCGCAGGAGATCGTGGGCGAGTTCGCGGATCTGGGCCTTCTGGGCATGCACCTCTCCGGCTACGGGTGTGCCGGTAGGAGCGCGGTCGAGTACGGGCTCGCGTGCATGGAGCTCGAGGCGGGCGACTCGGGCCTGAGGACCTTCGTGAGCGTGCAGGGCTCGCTCGCCATGAGCGCCATCTACAAGTTCGGTTCCGAGGATCAGAAACAAGAGTGGCTGCCCCGGATGGCGAAGGGGGAGACCATAGGGTGCTTCGGCCTGACCGAGCCGACGGCGGGCTCCGACCCTGCGAGCATGAAGACCTTCGCCAGAAAAGAAGGGTCCGACTGGGTCCTGAACGGTGAGAAACGTTGGATCGGGCTCGCCACCATCGCCGACGTGGCCGTCGTATGGGCGCGTACCGACGAGGAGAAGAACCCCGTCCGCGGTTTCCTCGTCCCAACAGACTCCGCCGGCTTCTCGGCGACCGACATAACCCCGAAGCTCTCGATGCGGTCTTCGATCCAATGCGACGTCCATCTCGAAGACGTCCGCCTGCCCGAGAGCGCGATGCTACCCGAAGCCAGGGGCCTCGGAGGGCCTTTCGCCTGCCTGAACGAGGCGAGGTACGGTATCATCTGGGGTGCGATGGGGGCGGCACGGGACTGCTACGAGTCGGCGCTGGCCTACTCGAAGGAGCGGGAGCAATTCGGCGAGCCTATAGCCTCGTTCCAACTCGTGCAGCAGAAGCTTGTGAACATGCTGATCGAGATAGAAAAGGGGACCCTGCTCGCGCTCCACATCGGTAGGATGAAGGACGTGGGAACGCTCAAACCCGAGCAGATTAGCCTCGGCAAACTCAACAACGTCAGGGAGGCCATCGAGGTCGCGCGTGAGGCCCGGACCGTTTTCGGGGGCAACGGCGTCACGCTTGACTATCCCCCCATGCGCCACATGAGCAACCTGGAGAGCGTAAGGACCTACGAAGGAACCGACGAGGTCCATACCCTCATCCTCGGTAACGCCATCACCGGCATCCCGGCGTTCCGGTAGGGCCGGGGTAGAACCCGACCTCACGCGGCGAACCGGGAAAACGGGCATCAGGACGAAAACCGGTTTACGCAGGCGGAACCGGTTTGCGTGTAGGGGCGGTTCGCGAGCCGCCCCTACTGCGATACGAATTGAAGGGGAGGCGACGTGGCAAGAATGAAGACCATAAGGGTCGAGGAGTTCGGCGAGCCCGAGGTGCTCCAGTACACTGAAGCCGAGCGCCCCTCGCCGGGTGAGGGGGAGGTCCTGATCGAGGTCCGCTCCGCCGGCATTAATTACGCGGACACCATGCGCCGCCGCAACCAGTATGTCGAATCTCAGGACCTCCCCTTCGTTCCTGGCTCCGAGGTGGCCGGTACCGTTGCCGAGGTGGGGGATGGGGTCGACGATGTCTCCGTCGGCGACCGCGTGGTCACCCTGCTAGGGACCGGAGGTTATGCAGAGTATGCCGTCGCCTTCGCGCAGGGCTTGATCCCACTCCCAGAAGGCCTGGACTTCGACCGGGCCGCCGCCATCCCCCTACAGGGCCTGACGGCCTACCACTGCATCAAAACCTCGGGCGCCCTGAAGGAAGGCGAGAGCGTCCTCGTCCACGCTGCCGCCGGCGGCGTCGGCACCCTCTCCGTCCAGGTCGCCAGGCTCCTCGGGGCCGGCACCGTGATCGCCACAGCGAGCAGCGAAGAGAAGCTCGACCTCGCCCGCTCCCTCGGTGCCGACGTCCTCATCGACTACACCGAAGAAGACTGGCCCGAGCAGGTGCGTGAAGCCACGGAGGGCAAAGGCGCAGACATAATCCTGGAGATGGTCGGGGCCGACTTCCCCGCAAAGAACCTCGAGTGCCTCAACGTCTTCGGCAGGATGGTCGTCTTCGGGGCGGCCAGCAGAGACCGGGGGACCATCATGCCAGTGGCCCTCATGAAGCGCTGCCACGCCGTCGTCGGCTTCTACCTGCCACAAATAATGCGCCGTCCCGACCTCTTCGTCCCCAGCCTCAAGGAAGTACTGGCCTGGATCTCCTCAGGCGACCTCGAGCTCACCATCGGCGACACCTACCCCCTGGAGCAGGCCGCCAAAGCCCACGCCGACCTGGAAGGCCGCAGGACAACAGGAAAGCTATTGTTGAACCCGTAAATAGGCTTCAGGCAACAGGTTTCAGGTCTTCGTTCCACGGACGGTTGTGGTCTTCCTTTCCCGCCATTCCCGCGAAAGCGGGAATCCACTCCGGGGGAGACGCGCCCCACGTCTCCAATCGCAAGCTTCCTGTCGGAAAAGGTATCTCCGGCCAACGCGGCAATTGAAAGGGGCGAGGAGAAACTCCCCGCCCCAAGATACCTGAAACCTGCTGCCTGATACCTCTAAATCACCGAGCTCGAAGGACCACCGGAGACATAAATCGTCTCGCCGCTGATGTACGAGGCGTCGTCCGAGACGAGGAAGGCGACGACGTTGGCGATGTCCTCGACACGCCCGAAACGCTTGAGGGGTATGTTCTTCTCGAAACGCCCCTTCATCTCCTCCATCGTCATCCCGACGCGCTCGGCGGCTTCTTTGGTCATCTCGGTCTCGATCCAACCAGGGGCCACGGCGTTGACGTTTACGTTGAACCGCCCGAGCTCTAGCGCCAGCGTCCGCGCGAGCGCCTGCAATCCAGCCTTTGCCGCCGAGTAATTGGCCTGCCCCTTGTTACCCAGCGCCACGATCGAGCTGGTCATGACGATCTTGCCATACTCCTGCTCGACCATGTACTTCTGCGCCGCCTTGGAGCACAAAAAGCTGCCCTTGAGGTGGACGTCGAGCACCTTGTCCCAGTCATCCTCGCTCATCTTGAACGAGAGGTTGTCGCGCAACAGGCCAGCGTTGTTGACGAGAATGTCGATACGCCCGAAACGGTGCGCGATCTCCTCGAAAGCCTTCTCCACCTGCTGCGCGCTCGATACGTCGCAGGCGATCGCAATAGCCTCGGGCCCGGCAGCCTCGACGGCCTCGACCGTCTCCTGACAAGCCTCAGCCGAAAGATCCAGGACCGCTACGTTCGCCCCCTCCTGCGCCAGCCGGATCGCCTCAGCAGCCCCAATGCCCCGAGCAGCCCCAGTCACTACCGCTGTACGTCCGTCAAGCCTCAATGGTCCACCTCTCTCAATAGCCCAACACTAAAGGCCAAACCCCAGAGGGTGTGGCCTTTGTTGCATGATATTTAATTGTATACGAAGTGAACTTATGTGTCCAGAACAGATAGATACAACTTTGTATGCATTCTCTTGTTGGCTCTGCGATGGACCTTATGCGTTTAGGGCTGGTCTGGCAGTCTCTTGGATCACACGGTTGGACGAAGAGGCCCCGCCCGCTGGTGGGCGGGGCTCCCTCGCTCTCGTTACGTCCTTATGTAGATACCGCCGTTGATGTCTATGGATTGGCCTGTAATGTAGTCGCCGTCTACGATCAGGTAGCGGACGGCCCTGGCGACCTCTTCTGGCTTGCCGAAGCGGCCGAGGGGTACCTGTTTGAGTAGCTTCTGCTGGGCTTCCTCGGGGATGCTGGCGACCATGTCGGTCTCTATGAACCCTGGGCAGACGGCGTTCACGGTAATACCGGACCGTGCCAGTTCCTGGGCCGCGGTCTTGGTAAAGCCTAGCAGGCCAGCCTTGGCGGCCGAGTAGTTTGCCTGGCCGATGTTGCCGGCTTCACCGACGAAGGAGCTCATGTTGATGATCTTGCCGCCGCCCTGCTCGGTCATGTGCGGCAACACCGAGTGGACCGTATAGAAGGCGCTGTTCAGGTCGACCTGGATGACCTTGTCCCAGTCTTCGACGGAGAGTTTCTTCAGCGTGCGGTCTATGTTGATGCCCGCGTTGTTGATCAGCACGTCTACCCTGTTGAACTTTTCTATCGCCTGATCTATGAGGCTCTGGGCCTGCTCGGGGTCCGAGACGTCGGCCTGAACCGCGATGGCTTCTCCACCGCTCTTAGAGATATTCTCTACGACTTCCTCGGCCGGTTCCTTGCTCGTGGAGTAGTTGACGACGACCTTGGCCCCCCCACTAGCTAACTCCTCCGCTATAGCTGCGCCCAAACCCCTGCTCGCGCCGGTAACGACGACAACGGCTTCGTTCAAGGTTCCCATACCGTCCTCCCTTTCCTGTTCGCGTGTGGTTTAGAGTTTATTGACCGGGATGATCACGCGCAAACTAGGTACCATGCGCACGTAAGTTCCACCGCAAGGTCCCACCCATAAAACCGCTACAGTGCAACAGAACCCCACGCCAGCCCAGAACCGGGATAGAGATCGGCGCCCGCGAAGATAGTTGGAGAACGGGAAAGGAGTAGGTGCGGACGCCGGTTCCCTCCTTGTATGGAGTCCATCTAGCTTACATTGCTATCCAACGCCAGTCATGCACCTTTCTATGCAATTCTGGCACGCATTTTGACGCCAGCATAGTGCTAGAAGTGGCGCGGGGCAGATCAGATGCAGTTTTCATCATGGTGCTCTGTCATAATATCTACGTGCCGAGAAGAGCTACACAAGGGGCTGCCGCCGGTCCGGCTCCTGCACGGGATCGGGTGCCGAGGAGAACTCCTTGGCTGACGGGTTCTCTTGGCGCAAAACCCGGTTCTAGACCTTGACGAACCAATATATATATGTAAACTGCATATAGAGTATGGAAGAGAGAAGCATGAACAACGAAGGACAGGAGCGCGAAGTCGAAGGCCAGGGGCGAGAACTACGTGGGGTAGAGGCGCGGCCGAGGAACTGGCTGGTGCCGGTAATACTGCTCTCTTTGAGGGAGTGGAACTCTTACGGGTATGAGCTCATGGAACGGGCCTCGGCATTCGGGTTCGAGGCGATGAACCCTGGGACGTTGTACCGGACGCTCAGGCAGATGGAGAAAGACGGCATCGTCGAGTCCAGCTGGGAAACCTCCAGGGGCGGGCCTGCGCGCAGGATGTACACCATAACTGACACGGGAAGATCGTACCTCGACTTCTGGGCCAAGTCTCTGGAGCAGTACCAGCAAACCATGGACAACTTCTTCCGGCTCTACACTGGCATGCCGCTGCAGGATAAGAAAGACGAAAAGGGCGGCGGAGAGTAGATCGCGTCATACGCGAGAAAGGAGAAGTAGGTGGCTACTACAGAGAAAACGAACAAGGCCGTTGAGAAGCTAGCCGAGACCACGCGGGATTCCTACCAGACGGTCGTGGACCACACGGTCGGCCTTCAGGAGAGGAACGTAAGGTTCGCACAGGGGATGGTGGACGGCGCCATCAAGGAAATGAGCTACCAGGCCGAGAGCAACCGCAACATCGTTGGCGAGCTCTTCGAGCGTGCCGAGGATCAGCGCGACGCGTACCAGGCCCTCGTCGAGCAGTCCCTCGACGCCTACATGGACCTCGCCTACGCGCCCCTCACGTACTACAAAGAGGGCCTGACGGCCGCCAGGAAGGCCACCAGTTAGAGCGTAGCAGTTGGGGTTGGAATCTTTGGGAGCGGACCCTCGGGCCCGCTCCTGATTTTTATGTTTCGCGGTCCCTATATCGGGTAACTACAGAAACGTCTGCAAGCTCAGACAGAGGAAGTGAGTTCTCATGGACGAACGACAGCAGCAGCAGGTGAGAGAGGCGGCGGAGAAGTTCGCCGACGCGCTCAAAGAGTCCTACCAGTCGATCGCGGACCGTTCCGTCTCGGCCCAGGAGCTCAACGCGCAGGTGACGCAGGAGTTCTTCAACGGCGTCATTAGCAATTTGAGGACCCAGGCCGAGAACAATAGGGGGCTATCCGAGGATCTCATCGAGCAGCAGCGCAAGCAGCGGGAGGCCTCCCAGGCGCTGGCCCAGGAGTCGGTAAACGCCTACATGGACTTCCTCAACTCCATGTTCTCTTATTACAGGGGCAACCTTGACGAGGTACAGCGCAGGACCAACCGGTAACAGAAGGGCGGCACGCTGTAAAGGTATAGAGAGGCCCGGGCCGGGTGGCCCGGGCCTCTGTCATTTGATGTATCCTTTGAACAGGTGTAAACGGAAGGAGTAGAGGGTGAGTTTCGGCAACGGTAACGGGAACGGCGAGATAATCATCTCGACGCCACTCAGGACAGGTATAGGCACTTTCGGCGGCGCACTCAAAGACACGCCGGCGACGGATCTCGGGGCTACGGTCGGCAAAGAGGTATTGTCGCGGGCGGGGATCGAAGGGGACCAGGTCGACCAGGTGATAGTCGGCAACATTCTCTCCGCTGGCCAGGGCATGAACCCAGGCCGCCAGGTCGGCATAAAAAGCGGCCTCCCCGTAGAGGTTCCTGGCATGACCCTGAACAGGATGTGCGGCTCGGGACTTCAGGCTGTAATCTCCGCCGCGCAGGAGATAGCCCTTGGCGACGCTGACTTGGTCATGGCAGGCGGCATCGAGAACATGGACAGGGCGCCTTTCCTGCTCGATAAAGGCCGCTACGGCTACAGGATGGGGATGCCCGACGCCAAGATCTACGACCACATGGTCTTCGACGGCCTTTGGGACGTCTTCAACGACTACCACATGGGCGTCACGGCCGAGAACGTCGCCGAGGAGTACGGCATAACCCGCGAGGACTCAGACGCCTACGCCGTCAGGAGCCACCAGCGCGCCGCCAAGGCCCACGAAGAAGAGCTCTTCGACGGCCAGATCGTACCCGTCGAGGTCAAGCAGAAGAAGGAGACCGTCCAGTTCACCGAGGACGAGCATATCCGCCCGACCGCGAGCGTGGAGGGCCTCCAGAAGCTCAAGCCGGTCTTCAAGAAAGACGGCGGCACGGTGACGGCGGCCAACGCTTCCGGCATCAACGACGGGGCGGCCATGATGCTGGTCTCCAGCGAGCGCAAGGCAGAGGAGCTCGGGATGCCCGTGGCCGGCAGGCTCGTCTCCGGGGCCGTTGCCGGGGTAGATCCCTCGGTTATGGGGACGGGTATGATCCCAGCCTCCAGGCTGGCCTTGAAGAAGGCCGGGCTTTCGGTCGACGACCTCGACGCCGTCGAGGCGAACGAGGCCTTCTCGTCCGTGGCGATCGCCGTCGAGCGTACTCTCGAGGTGCCCGAAGATAAGATGAACCCGTTAGGCGGGGCGGTGGCCCTCGGACACCCCGTCGGGGCCACGGGCGCCGTCCTGACCGTCAAGATACTTCACCACCTCGCGCGTACAGGAGGCCAGTACGGCCTGGTGACGCTCTGCATCGGCGGCGGAATGGGCATCGCCGCCATCTTCGAGCGCGTGTAGCCTTTGGCCGAAAGGTCGGGACCAAGGGCGTCCGGTACTCACCGGGCGCCCTTTTTACGTGCGCCTGACCGGCCGGGCGAATGGAGCGACAGGTTCGTGCGGTGGGGCGGCGTCGCGCTCATAGCCGCCGGGGTTCTGGGGCTCGTGGCGAGCGCGCTCTTTGTCGCCGCCGCGCTTCGCGCTCCGGAGGGCGCATTCTCCTACGCCCACGATGGGTTCTACGTCGCGGCGAGCTTTGTGCAAGGCTCTCCGAGGTCGGCCCTTGTCTGCGCTGGGCTGGCCGGCCTCTATTTTTCACTGGACGGGGCGCCACAGTTGGCCCGAAAGGCGGCACTGATCGGCGTCGTTCTGTTCTCACTTGTTTTCATTCTGCCTTTGACCCAGGTGCTTTTTTGGGCTTTTGGTTCGCAGGATGAGTATGGCACGTCTTCCTTACTGCTTTCCCTGGGAACATTCTTCGCTCCCTTGGCGTGGCGCAGAGCGCCGGAATAGCGCTCTGCGGATTCGCCGCGTTCTGGGTACGGGGGCTCGGACGCCGCAGGTCTATACTCCTGGCCGTCGGCGTGCTTGACTCGCCGTAGTTGTACTGGCTTGTGTTCGTCATCGTCAGTAATTCGATCGGATAGACCCTTCTTCCCGTATGCCGCACACCCTCTGGATGCAATACTCGCTGCAAGTGCCTGTGATGCTGACGAGCGTGGGTTGGATACTGGTTGGCCGTTTACTCTACGGTGCCAGGGACCGTGAAGCCGGGATCATCGCCATGGAGCAGCGGATGCTGGAGCAGGCGAACCGCGCGAAGGCTCGACATTTGTACGAGGCGGCGTGGGGAGCGGGGGACCTCACCACGGTGGACGACCTGGTTGCCGAAGCCGTTCTCGACCACGAACACGACCGGAGCGGCAGACGAGAGTTCAAGAAGACCGTAGTAGATCTGCACCGTACATTCTCCGACCTGACCCTCTCTATCGAGGAACAAACCGCGCAATACGACACGGTCACGACCCGCTGCGTCCTCTCGGGCACCGACCGGGGCGGGGTCCTATGGTACCCGCCCACGGGCAAGCACGCGGCCTTCACAGCTACGTACACGGACCGTTTCTCGGACGGCAGGCTCGTCGAGCACAACGGAGAGATCGACATGGCGGCTCTACTGAAGCAACTGGCGATGCCGGCCGGCGTGTAGTTCTAGCTACTTCGTCAGGGTCGGCTTCGCCTCAAGCAGCACTATCAGTCTCCAGGTCTATCTCGACGCGTTCGACGCCGTCCTGCCAGCGTTTGCGCTCCGGGAGATCGAGGCTCCTCAGCAGGCTCAGCATCCCGGCGTTCTCCCTCATGACCAGGGCGAAAAAGCGCTCGATGCCGTTCTGGCGGGCGGCTTCGACAAGACGCAGCGTCAACCCGATCCCCAGCCCCCGATGCTGAAACCTGTCCTCGATGAGCGCAGCATACTCGGCCCCGTCTGTACCTTTCTCCCGCCCGTACCGGACAACCCCGACGATCTCATCCGGGTTCTCGGGATCCAGGGCCACCAGCGCATAACGGTCCTTGCCGTCGACGTCGGCGAACCGACGGGCCATCTCGTCGGATAATTCCTTTAGAGGACCAAAGAACCGTAACTCCACGGAACGGTCGCTCGACCGCCCGACGAGCCGCTGCAAAGCCGCGGCGTCCCCGGCCCGAATCCGCCGCACAGGCACGTGGGTCCCGTCCCTTAGGGCTAGAGACGTGCGCCCGTCTGTCGCCATAGAGCCTCCGGACCATCGGTTGCCTCGTGTCTATACACGAGTCGCACGGCAAAAGTCTACCGCGTCCTGGGAAGATGGCGATCGTGGATCGAGCTTCCTGAAAAACCCCTGCAACCTCGACGGCATCCCCACCCACTTAGCGCCTCCCGCCGCTTTACCCTGTTGCATTGGCGTTGCCTCCTCTCCCTTCACCGACCGGCGACATGGACTATTGGTCGCTGCTCGAGTATCGGCTCGGCCTCCCTCAAGACCTCGTGGGTGACAGGGGCGGTGTCACCCTCTCCGAAGAGGACGAAGCGGAGCACGTAGGCGATCGGGTTGCCCTCGGTCCACCCGAAGTAGCAGTTGGGCGTCTTGCCTGTGGTGTCGCGCAGGTACAGGAGGAGGGCGGCGATGGCGTTCGGTACGGTAGAGCTCTCGGCCCTCAGCACCCTGTGGCCGCCGACCCGCACTCCCCTGACCTCCAGCACGTCCTCGAACTCCGAAGGGTCGGCTACCTCCACCTCCAGGAACAGGACGGGCTCGCCTTCTGGCACGCGGTTGTACTCGCGCTGCTCGGCGAGCTTGCGATCGTACTCCTCAGGGTCATTGCCGAAGCGGCGGCGGTGGGCCACGATCCGTATCTGCTCCCCGCGGCTTGCGGCTTCTACAAACCGCCAGGCCAACTCGTCGAGCTCGATGCGCTCCTGCCTGAGCTCCAGCGAGCGCCGCACCCGCGAGACGAGCGAGGTGGCGACGATGGCGGCGATGAACAGCGAGGCGATCTTGATGCCATCGGGACGTTCTATGATGTTGGCTACAGTCGTGTAGGCGAAGATCAGGGTGACCAACCCGAAGCCTAAGGTACCCTTGAGTGAGCCGCGGTTCCACAGGGAGGAGAGCGTTACGGCGAAAGCTGCCGAGGTCATGATCACCAGGACGCCCGTGGCGTAGGCCCCGCCCTGGGCGTCAACGTCGGCCCGGAAGGCGAGCGTGATCGCGAAGCCTACTATGGTGAAGACCAGCACCAGCGGCCTGACGGCACGTCCCCACTCGGGCGCCATGCCGTAGCGGGGCAGGTAGCGGGGCACTACGTTCAAGAGCCCCGCCATGGCAGACGCGCCCGCGAACGCGAGTATCGCGATCGTGCTCACGTCGTAGACCGTGCCGAAGGCTCCGCCCAGGTGCTCGTGGGCCAGGTAGGATAGCGCCCGTCCGTTGGCGCTGCCACCCTTCTCGAACTCCTCTGGAGGGATCAGGACTACGGTTATGAAACTCGTCGTGACCAGGAAGAAGCTCATGATCACGGCGGCCGCAGTGAGCAGCTTGCGAGTGTTGCGCACGCGCCCGACCGGATGCTCCGGATCGTCACCCGCTTCGCCTCTCACGAGCGGCATGACCGTTACACCGGTCTCGAAACCCGAGATGCCGAGCGCGAGTCGCGGGAACACGAGGAGCGCCACCCCTACTATCATCAAGGGGCTCCCGTAGCTCGTGAACAGCACCTCCCGCCAGTCCGTGATGCTCTGGGGGTTGGTGACGGCCGCGTATAGGCCGACGGCCACGACGACGAGGTTCAAGAGCAAATATACCCCGACTATGACAACCGAGAGGTTGATGGCCTCCCTGAAACCCTTTAGGAACACCGCCCCCAAAGCACCCACGAGCACGAGGGTGATGGGGATCTCCCTGCCTTCGAGAGCCCCCGACACCATCGGGTTCTCGACGAGGTGGACGGCAGCGTCCGAAGCCGAGAGGGTAATGGTAATCATGAAGTCCGTGGCGATGAAGCCGAGGAGGGCGAGCACCATCAACTTGCCCGGCCAGAACGAGAGCAACCTCTCGAGCATCGAGATCGAGCCCTGCCCGTGCGGACTCTCCTCGGCGACGCGCCGGTACATGGGCAGCATGGCGAAAAGGGTTAGCGCGACGATGAGCAGCGTGGCGATGGGCGAGAGCGCCCCGGCAGCCAGCGCGGCGATGCCAGGGATGTATCCAAGCGTGGAGAAGTAGTCCACCCCGGTCAGGCACACCACCTTCCACCAAGGTTGTTGGCGCTCCTTGGTTTGCCTCGCATAGGGGCCCTCGACCTGCTCGATGCGCTCGGCAAGAAGCCACCGCTTGAAGCGAGCGGGAACGCCCCCAGTGGGAGCCGCGTTGTGGGCGGCCATTACGCCACCAGGATGGACAGGGGTAGGCGCCCCGATCGGGCAGCCAGGCATGGTCGGTCAGCGGACACCGCAGAACCTCCTTCTTCGGCGCCTACGAGGTTAGCTGTCGGATTCGGGCCGAAAGAGTAAAGCCCTACGCCAGCTAGCATTAGCTGGAGATTCACCCCGAGGACCATGTGGTCCGAAGTGGGTCCCCCGCCCCCCGTCGCCACCCGGGGGCTCGGCGTCTTCTTGGCATTCTGTTGTCGCTAACCGGTATACTCCTCTTTACAACCCTTGTCAATGATCTTTCTCAAGGACGCCGCTCGGAGACTACCCACCCAGGTGCATGCAAGGTGAATCCTTGGAACTTGGACCCGCCAGCCCCCCGAAAGTTCCCAATTGCCCCTGGTCCTGGATTCTATGGCCCGGATAGCTCATAAAGACGTATCAACGAATGTTTGAAAACGACCATGGCAGACGAAAGCTGTGACCTCATCTGCATCGACGCCTCAGCACTGGCCGCCTCCTCGGCCGGGTTTGCCATGGGGGCTGCCGGAACGGACGTGGCCCTGGAGACGGCCGACGTCGCACTCATGCAGGACGAACTGCCGAAGCTGGCCGAGCCCGTAAAGCTTTCGCGGGCGGCCGGGGGATCATCGAGCAGAACGCCGTTGCCTCGATCGCTATCAAGGGCCAGTTCGTGTTGCTCGCCACCTTCAGGCCGGTGGCTCTGTGGCTGGCTGGTTTGGCCGACATGGGCACCTCGATCGCCGTTACCCTCAACGGCCCAAGGCCCTTCCGCGAGGCGACCCGCTAGAGCGGATTTTCGGGAAAGGTGAACCTTAGGTGAGTCAAGGCATCAGGGCTTTTGTGCTGAAGCCCTACCCCTGTAGCCTCCTGCTGCTCAGTGACTCATCTACTTCGAGAGCCTTCTTCGGCGCGGCGCGGTTGCCGGGGAGAGAAGGCGCGGTGGCCGGTTATGGCCTGGCCAACTATAAGGGTGTTCACGTCGTTGGTGCCTTCGTAGGTGTAGACGCCCTCGATGTCGGCCATGTGCTCCATCACGCGGTAGTCGAGGAGGATGCCGTTGCCCCCGAGGACTTCGCGCGCCGTCGCGGCGATCTTGCGCGCCTTGGCGACGTTGTTCATCTTGAACATCGAGACCGTCGCCGGGTCGAGCTCGCCAGCGTCCTTGAGGCGCCCGACGTGGATGGAGAGGAGCTGGCCTAGTGAGATCTCGTTTACCATCTCGACGAGCTTCTGCTGCACGAGTTGGAACGAGGCTATGGGCTGCCCGAACTGCTCCCGCTCCCTGGCGTAGGCCAGCGCGACTTCGTAGCAGTCGGCCGCCTGACCGAGCCCGTCCCATCCTACGCCATAACGCGAATGCGTGAGGATGGATAGCGTGGAACCGAGGTTTTCGGCTTTCGGTAGCCTGGCGCTATCAGGCACGTGGCAATCACTTAGCGTGATGTGCGTCTGCCAGGCGGCGCGCTGGGAGGCCTTGCGGGGGAGGACGTCGGCCTGGAAGCCGGGGTTGTCGGTCTCGACCAGGAAACCGGAAACCTTACCGTTGTCGGTCCTGGCCCAGATCACGGCCACATCCGAGAAGGAGGCGTTGCCGATCCACTTCTTCTCCCCGTTCAATACGTAGCCGCCGTCTTGCTCGGTGGCGGTCGTACCGAGCGCGCCTGGATCGCTACCCGCATCAGGCTCCGTTAGGCCGAAACACCCGATCTTCTCGCACTTCGCCATCTGCGGCAGCCACTTCTGTTTCTGCTCCTCGGAACCGAGCTCGTGTATGGCCGTCATCGCAAGCCCACTCTGGACGTGCAAAAAGGTGGCTAGACTCCCCGACCCACGCGCGAGCTCTGCGATCGCAAGCCCGTAAGCGACGTTGTTCCAGCCGGAGCAGCCGTACTCCTCCGAGAAGGTCCCGCCCATGAGGCCGAGCTCCCCAAGCCCGGATAATGCCTCGAACGGGAACTCGGCCCTGTCCCAGTAGTCAGCCGCGGTCGGGATCACCTCGCGGTCCACGAACTCCCTGACCCGGTCCCTGACCCCCTTCTCCTCGTCCGAGAGCAGACGACCGGCGTGTATGAAGTCTACCGGCTGCCGCTCCCGCTGTACTGCTTCCGAAGTAATTGTCATACCCTCAGGTCCTCCCTCATGCTCCGACTCGGAACGCCACCCAACGCCCCCACGGAGAGCATAGGTTCTGGCTACGACACAGTCAATCCAAAGCGGTCCTCGAAAAGAATGGTCCCAGGCACCCGTAGCGGCCCGCTTTGGGCCCATCTGTTGCGCCCCCAATACCTGAGTACCCCTGTAGCCCGCACACAGTGACGGCTTTCACTCCCCCTGTTTGCCTGCCGTTCGAGGCACCTTACAATACCTTCGTGCAGCATCTAAGTGTCAACGGCACCTATTGTTCTGGAGAGGGACACGTCAGTCGGCTCTCTTCGGGGCGAGGATCGAGGTGAGTAGCGAATGCCCGTGACGATGACCGGGAACACCAGCATCGACTACGACATCAGTGGGGAGGGGCCGCCCCTGCTGCTTATAAGTGGTTTAGGCTTTGGCCGCTGGGGGTGGTTCAAGCAGGTTCCGGCGTTCGCGCGCCACTTTCGGACGATCACCTTCGACGTCAGGGGCGAGCGCAGGCTCGAGAATGGCGTCGGAGACTTGGTCGATGAGGTGGTGTCATTGTTGGACCACCTTGGGGTAAAGAAGGCACATGTGCTCGGGACTTCGCTCGGCGGTTTCGTGGCGCAGGAGCTGGCGCTGCTGAGGCCTGACCTGGTAGACCGTCTGGTCCTGGTGTGCACCAGTTACGGTGGTTCGGGACCTGAGTCGATGTCTATGCAGGCCCTGTCGGACATGCTCGGGTGGGGTTCCTTCAGCCCCGAGGGTGTTGTCAGGAGGGGTCTGGAGACCGCTACTTCAGAGACGTATCGCGTGGAGCACGCGGACGAGTTCGAACAGCTCGTAAGCTGGCGTCTCGCCGACTCGCCGTCTGAGGTCGCCTACAACGAGCAGGCCATGGCCGGGGCTGGCTTCGACCTCTCGCGTGAAGTTGGGCACATAACCTCGCCGACGCTCGTGATCCACGGCTCCGAAGACCGGTACGTCCCCGTCGCCAACGCCGCGGCCCTCGCCGGGGAAGTTCCGGGAGCGAAGCTGAGGGTACTCGACCGTGCGGGCCACCTCGTCTTTATCGAACGTTTCGCCGACGTAAACAGGGAGGTCGTTACCTTCCTCAAGCCACGTAGGGCCAGCAGGCGAGGCGCTCGGGGGCGGAGCAAAAGATGGCCCGGCCGAGTACGGTCCTGGCTCTCGGAGTCACCACGTGCCCTCGTCCGCTGGCCTCGAAAAGCGTGGGATAGTATCTTCTGAAGACGCCCGCCGGCCGACTTTAAGATGCTGGCAGAACGGGTAGTATAGTGAAGCTGAACACAAACTGGCGGATCTCTATACGCCAGTGAATCTCTCTGAGGAGGAACACTAGATGAGCGAAGGTAATATAGGCAGCCGTGGTCCAGACAACCCAAACCCTATGGCGCCGTTCGACGCGTGGTCCGAGTGGATGCGGGCGAACATGGGCGCCGTAACGGCGGCACCCGGCGCGAGCGTACCCTGGCTCACGTCACCTGGCGTGAGCACCGGAGAGGAGACAGAGGAGTTGCCCGAGGGGGCTATACGGAACGACCCGTTGCTCTCCGTCTTCGAGAAGCTGTCGGACGCCAACCCTATGCAGAACGTATTGCCCATTGACTGGATGGAGATCTCACGCTCACTGCAGACCCTCTGGGCGCGTGAGATGTCCGACCCCGCGCGCGCTGTGGAGCGGGCAACGGACTTCAACACTAAGCTCTTCGACTCCACGATGCGCAGTTGGCAGGAGGCCACAAACCGCTTCTGGGGCCTCGAGACGCCGCAGGAGGAGGAAGAAGGCCGTCCCGACAAGCGGTTCTCCGCGCCCGACTGGGAGCAGAACCCGTACTACGAGACGCTCAAGGAGTCTTACCTGCTCGCGTCTGAGTACCTGCTCGAGGAGGCTGAAGGGACCAACGGTGAGGATACCGCCGAGCAGCGGCGCCTCAAGTTCCACCTCAAGCAGTTCGTCGACGCCATGGCCCCGGTCAACTTCCTCCTCACAAATCCTGCGGCGCTCAAGCGGGCCTACGAGACAGGAGGAGTGAGCCTCGCCGAAGGTGCGCGCAACCTGTTGACTGACCTGCAAGAAGGCCGGATGAGCATGACCGACGCCAATGCTTTTCAGCCAGGGGAGAACCTGGCGATCACACCCGGCAAGGTCGTTTACCGCAACGAGCTAATAGAGCTCATCCAGTACGAGCCAACGACAGAGCAGGTATACGACACGCCTGTCATGTTCATACCGCCCTGGATCAACAAGTACTACATCCTCGATTTGCAGCCCAAGAACAGCTTCGTCAAGTACCTGGTGGACGAGGGCTACACGGTGTTCATGGTCTCCTGGAAGAACCCAGACGCCTCGATGGAAGACATGAAGTTCGACGACTACATGACCAAAGGACCGCTCGCCGCGGCCGAGGCCGTCAGGGACATCACGGGTTCCGAGAAGGTCAACCCCGTCGGCTACTGCGTCGGGGGGACGCTGCTCGCGATCGCGCTCTCCTGGCTCTCTGCCGGGGGCGATGAGAACCCCTTCGGGCCTCCGACGTTCATGGTCGCGCTGCACGACTTCACCGAGGTGGGGGACACGGGCGTCTTTATCGACGAGCCGCAGATAGAGTTCATGGAGCAGCAGATGCTCGAGCGCGGCTATCTCGATAACCGCAAGATGGCCAACATGTTCAACTTGCTCAGGTCGAACGACCTGATCTGGTCCAACGTCGTGAACAATTACCTGCTCGGCCAGAAGCCCCCGGCCTTCGACCTCCTATACTGGAACTCGGACGGCACGCGTATGGCCCGCGACGCCCACAGCTTCTACCTGCGCAACACCTACCTCGAGAACAACCTCATAGAGCCTGGCAAGGTTGAGATAAAGGGCCGCCCGATAGACCTCTCCAGGATCGAGGGCGACATCTACGCCGTCGGCGCCGAGAAGGACCACATCGTGCCATGGGCCTCGGCGTGGAAGATCTCCAAGATCGCGGACGGCACCACCCGCTTCACCCTCGCCAACTCGGGCCACATAGCTGGCATGATCAACCCCCCGTCAAAGGGCAAGGGCCGCTACTGGGCGACCGAGAACGGCGGCGCCTACGATACCTCCTCGGACTGGCGCGAGAACGCCAAGGAGCACGAAGGTTCCTGGTGGGAAGACTGGAGCAAGTGGCTCGAAGATCGCTCCGGCGACAAGGTGAGTCCTCCAGAGATGGGCAGTGAGAATTATCCTCCGATAGATGACGCTCCCGGGACGTACGTAAAGGAGAAGTAGGGCCCGGAGTAGTTTGGAGATTGAGCGGTCCTCGTGAGAACGGGGACCGCGACGCCTGCTTGAAGATACTCGGGATCAGCGTTGCATGATTGATAAGAGGCCGATCGGGGCATATACAACGAGGTTTACAGGGATTTAACGGTGAGAACGAAGGGGAGAAACCTATGGCCAATGCGGCGGCGTCCTCCGATGGATCTGGTGACAGCAGGCGTTTCGTCTACGTGGTGGCCTCCGTTGCGGCCCTCGGGGGGCTGCTCTTCGGCTACGATACCGGGGTTATCTCCGGGGCACTCCTCTTTATCAAGACGGACTTTCAGCTCAACGCGTTCCTGGAAGGTTTTATCGTTAGCTCGTTGTTGCTCGGGGCAATGGTCGGGGCCGGGGTCAGCGGGGCGCTCTCAGACAGGCTCGGCCGGCGGACGATCATACTCGTCGCCGCCGCCATTTTCGCCGTCGGGGCACTCGGCGCTGGGCTCGCGCCCAACGTTTGGGTGCTCGTCTTCTTCCGGTTCTTCCTGGGGCTTGGCGTAGGCAGCGCCTCGGCCCTGGTGCCGTCTTACATCTCCGAATCCGCACCTACGGACGTGCGCGGGTCGCTCTCGTCGTTGTTTCAGCTGGCGATCACGCTTGGCATCCTGATGGCCTACCTGGTCAACGCGGCCTTCGCCTCTGCCGGCAGCTGGCGGTGGCCGGTAGCGCTCGCTGTCGTACCCGCGCTGGTGCTGTTCGTCGGCATGTACTTCTTGCCCGAGACGCCCCGCTGGCTCGTCGGCAAGGACCGTGACGAAGAGGCCCGGCGGGTTCTGAGTCGAACCAGGACCGAGGAAGAGGTAGAGAGCGAGCTGCAGGAGATCCGAAGCGCAGAGGAACAAGAGGGAGAACAGGCCGGCTACCGCGAACTGCTCGCCCCGTGGGTCAGGCCGATGCTCGTGGTCGGCATCGGGCTCGCGGTTTTCCAGCAGTTCGTCGGCATCAACACAGTCATCTACTACGCTCCCACGATAATCGAATCTACCGGCCTCGCGCAGGTGGCCTCCGTGCTCGCCACCGTCGGTATCGGGGTGGTCAACGTGCTGATGACGGTTGTTGCCATACTCGTGATAGACCGTGTCGGCCGCAAGCCCCTGTTGCTCGTCGGCCTCGTCGGCATGACGATTTCGCTCGTGATCCTCGGCGCAGCCTTCGCGTTCTCCGGGCTCTCTGGCATCATCTCCTGGGTCACGCTGGCCGGCCTGATGCTCTACATAGCATCGTTCGCCGTCAGCTTCGGCCCGCTACTCTGGGTGATGCTGCCTGAGATCTTCCCACTCAAAGCTCGTGGTACCGGCACGGGCGTCTCGGCCCTGAGCAACTGGGGGGCTAACTTCGTGGTCGCCCAGGCTTTCCTGCCCCTGGTCGCCCTGATAGGAAGGTCGGCGGTCTTCTGGATACTCGCAGGAGTATGTATCCTGGCGATGCTGTTCATCCACTTCCTTGTGCCGGAGACCAAAGGCCGCAGCCTGGAACAGATAGAGACCGATCTGCGCGGGAGGGTTTCGAGCGGCGCTTAGAGCGAGAATCGAGACCTCGTTGTAAACAGCCAGACGGCAAGCCAGTACTGCGTCCCTGGTATCGAGACCAGAAAGCGCAGCTACGAGAAGAGAGCCTATAGCCAGCCGTTCTCTTCGGCCCGTCGCGCAGCCTCGACACGGTTGCGGGCCCCGAGCTTCTTGATGGCCGTGGAGAGGTAATTTCGAACCGTACCTTCGGAGAGGTAGAGTCTGGCCGCTATGTCTTCTATAGTCGCGCCTCCTTCCGAGGTTGCGAGCACTTCGCGCTCCCGTTCGGTAAGCGGGTTGTCTCCCGCGCTCAGGGCAGCGGCGGCCAGGTCAGGGTCGACGACACGCTCGCCAGTAATGACCCTGTGGATAGCTTTGGCCAGTTCGGTAGCCGGGGCGTCCTTGAGCAGAAAGCCTGCGGCGCCGCTTTGCATAGCGCGTTTGAGGTAGCCGGCGCGCCCGAAGGTGGTCAGGATGATGACGCGGCAAGTAGGTAGCTCTTCGCGCAGGGCGGCGGCTGCCTTCAGCCCGTCTCCGCCCGGCATCTCGACGTCCAGAAGCGCCACGTCGGGGGCGGATTCCATGGCTGCAGGGACGACCTCATCCCCACGGGACGCCTCGGCGACTATCTCAATGTCCTGTTCCAGGGTTAGCAGGGCCGCGAGAGCCCCCCGCACCATCGCCTGGTCCTCCGCCAGCAGCACCCGGACCGTCATCGCCGCCAGCCTGCGCTGTCGGCCGCGCCACTTTCGAGGGGGAGCCTGATACACAGGCGAAATCCTCCCTCCTGGAGTGGTCCTGCCTCGAGCTGTCCATCGCCGAAGCCGGCGACGCGTTCGGCGAGCCCCGAGAGCCCGCTGCCGGGGTTCACTTCGTTCGTCTTGCCCAATCCGTCGTCTGTGATCTCGGCGTAGACCTCCCCGTCTTTGCGGGCCAGGAAGATCCTGCAACTCTTCGCGCGACTGTGCCGGATCACGTTCGTCGTCCCCTCGCGCACAGCCCAGGCGAAGACGCCGTCGATCGCGCCAGGTAACACGTTGGCTTCATTCTCTATTCGGCAGTCGATGCCGGCCGCCCCGAGCATCTCTACCGCGCCGGCGAGCTCTTCGTCGAGCGTGGGACTCCTATAGCCGGAGACTGCCTCGCGCACCTCGCGCAGCGCCTGGCGCGCGACTTCCTCGATGTCCTTGACCTCCGTCCTGGCCTTCTCCGGCGCGGTAGAGAGGAGCCTGCCGGCCAGCTCACTCTTTAGTGTGATCAGGGAGAGGCTGTGGCCCAGGAGGTCGTGCAGGTCTCTGGCGAAGCGCAGCCTCTCCTCGTTGACGGCCAGGCGCGCGAGCTCTTCCCTCGCAGACCGCAGCTCAGCGACGGCGGCGAGCTGGCGGACGAAAGCGGTCGCCCACAGGCCGATGGCGACCGTCGGCAACGCGAGCCACGCCATGCCCGAGACGACGCCGAGCGTGAACGTGACGAGCGCGAGGCCCGCTATCGTCACGTAGGCGTCCCTGGTCGGAAGCAGCATCCCGGCGGCGACGTTGACGTGGAAGAAGAGCACCAGCCACTCGCTGTCCAGAATGAGGCTGAGCGAGATCACGAGCACAGCCAGAAACGCTACCGTGACCCTCCGCCCACGGATCTCGGAAAGCTCCGCGGACCGCAGCGGTTTTCGCGTCCACATGGACCACAAGAACACGCCGGCGAAGAGCGCCGCCCCGCCCAGGGCGAGAGAGACCCGCACGGGCGTAGGCTCCGAGATCAGCACGGCGCGGACCGGGTAGACGAGGAAGACCATCCCGAACAACGGACCGAGCAACCGCCCGCCGCGTGGAAGACGAGAAGTCTCGCCCTCCTTCGCCAGGCTTTCGCTCGTTGGTTTCTCGTTCATGAGATCTCAAACCCTCTGGGGGCCTACGCAATCAGCGCGATTGTATTACCGCAGGCCGCGCCGCGCGACGGAGTGCACTCCTTCCCGTGGGGGAGAGCAACAGGGCAAGGACCACCACGAGCGCCACCAGCATGACGCGATGGTAGATGGTGTTTAGGTCGGTGGATGGACCGGCGCCGACAGCCAGCGCGGCCATCCCGAGCAGGACACCTCCCAGAGCGAAGGCGTGCGCCGCGAACGCGATCGTCCAGGCCCAACCCCTACGGGCCAGCACGGCAAAGGCGGCGATCGCCAACGCCAGTCCGCACAGGCCCTCGACGATCGTGGCCGGTAGTATTTCGGGCTCTTCGAGAACCGTGAAACCGAGCGGAACCCGCATGCCGAGGTGCAAGAGCGCCCCGAAGAAAAAGGTCGCGGCAAAAACGGCAGACAGGACGCCGACCGCCGCCGCTACACCCATCCCGCTTTGGCTGGTGGGCTGCTCTGTCACAGCTACTCCTCGCTTCGATTTCATAGGTCGGCCACGGCAGGGATGACCTCGCTGCCGATGATTTCGAGGGGCGAGATCCTATCTACGTCAGGCACGAAGCCGATCACCGTCTCTATCCCCATCCCCGAGAGCCAGCGCAACTGCCCGGCCAATTCCTCCACCTTCTCGCCTCTCTCGCCGACGTCGAAGCGAAAGGCACAGGTCTTCTCAATGGTGTCGTAGTCCCTGCCCTCTTCTTCGCAATGCCGGTGCAGCACATCGAGTTTTTCTGGCACCTGGGGGCCGGGACGCAGGCTGCAGGCGTCAGCGTAGCGGGCGACCAGGCGCAGGGTCTTCTTCTCGCCGTCTCCGGCGATCATGATCGGGGGGCGCGGCCTGCTCGTGCTTTGCGGCAGGTTCAAAGTACGTTCGAGCCTGTAGTATTCTCCCTCGAAAGGACGCTCGTCTCCTCGCTCGCCGCTCCACATGCAAAGTGCTATCTGAACCGTTTCCTCGAGCATCTCGAAACGTTCCTTTTGCGTGGGGAAAGGTATGCCGAGCCCACGGGTCTCTTCTTCGTAGTGGCCCGAGCCGACCCCAAAGTGGGCGCGCCCGCCGGAGAGCACGTCTAGCGTGGTCACCGATTTGACGAGCACGGCGGGGTGGCGGAAGTGAACCCCCGAAACCATGGCCGTCAGCCCGATCCTGTCCGTGTTCGCTGCCAGGAATGCAAGCGTCGCGTAGCACTCCGGCTCGTTTGACTCGGGGCCGCCCATGATCGGGTGCTGCCACAAGTGGTCGGCCACCCCGATGCGGTAGAAGCCAGCCTCTTCGGCGGCCCGGCCGATATCCGCGAGGTTTCTGCCGAAGCGCTCCGGTCCCCCTGCCCAGTCGAAGCTGTTGAGCTGCAGCCCGAGCCTCATGCCCGTTCCTTTGACCCCTGCGCCGGGGGTTCTGCGATGGGGCTCAGGTGCACGCTGATCAGCAGCCAGCGCCCCTGCTCTTCCACGAAGACTAGCGTAGCGCGGAACTGGTCCTGGATCTCATACCTGATCTCCCCGTCTTCGTATACCGCGCTGGTGGTCTCGCGGCCGATCATAACCGCAGTGTTTTCGTGCACCCGTACCGTTACCTCATCCCAGTCGAAGGTAGTATAGGTGAGCTTTCCCGAGTCGTGCCTGTAGAGCCACGGCCCCTTGGTCAGCATGAAGCCACGCGGTCCTACGGCGACGAAATCTTCCGCCAGGATACGACCGAGGGTGGCCGTGTCACCGCGCAGCTCGGCCGCCGCCCACTCCTCCCCGAGCCCCTCCAGTTGTCCGACCTGATCCTGCATCCCGCCTCCTCCAACCGTTTTTCGGTACTACAGAGGAGTGTATGGATGCGCCCTATCGGCCGGTAGTGAAGTCCGTCCCTGGTTCCGAATGACGGATGTCACACGAGGAGACGCAAAAAGACGCAAAAACGTAGGGGACGGTCTCTCGACCGCCCCCGGGATGTGCGATGTTCTATGTACCTATGCGCCGGAGCGGGTGCTCAGCCAGTCGCTTACCTTGGGCCACAGGCCCCTCTTGGCGCCCCGGCCCGTCATGAGGCCGACGTGGCCAGCGTCGAGGACGAAGAACTCCTTGTCCTCGCTGCCGACGAGGTTCATCGTGGCCTCGGCCTGCGGAAGGGTGCAGATGTGGTCCTTCTTGCCCGCGATGTTGAGGATCGGGACCTCTATCTTGGAGAGGTCGACGCGGCGGCCGCGCAGGACTATCTCACCTTTGGCCAGCTTGTTCTGCTGGTAGAACTCCGATGATCCACTGTTTGAACGTGGCGCCGGGGAAGGGAGGTCCGTCGTTGACCCACTTGTTCATGGCGAGCCAGGTCTCCATCGGCTTGTCCTCGAAGATGCGCTCCCACATGTTGACGTAGGTGCCGACGTAGTTGGTGACGGGCTTGAGCATCCTGTTACCCGTGTCGATTATATCGCCGGGGATGTTGTCGAAGGCGTCGGCGAGGAGCCCAGGGTTCATGTACTTCTCGCTAGTGAAGAGACTGTAGAGCCCCATCTCGCCCTCGGGGAACTCCACAGGGGCGGTCATCAGGATGAGGTTCTTGAGGTGCTCGGGGAACAATGAAGCGTACATGGCGCTCATCGTGCCACCCATGCAGTAGCCGAGCAGGCTGAACTCATCGGAGTCCGAGTGCCTGAGGACCTTCTTGACGGCCCTCGGGAGGTAGTCGAGGATGTAGTTCTCGAAATCGAGGTCCTTGTCCTCCTCGGCCGGGATGCCCCAGTCGAGCAGGTAGACGTCGAAGCCTTCGCCGACCAGATACTCGATAAAGCTGTTGCCCGGCATGAGGTCGAGTATGTAGGGCCTGTTTATGAGGGCGTATACCATGAGGATGGGGACGGGATGCTTCTTCTCGGCGTTGGGGGCGTAGTGATAGAGCCTCGCCTTGTTCTTGGTCCAGACCGTCTCTTTGGGCGTCTGGCCGGTGTCGGCCTGGGCGCCCTCGACGACGATCTTCATCCCGCGACTGTACTTGTCGAAGAAGTTCTCCACGTCCGCTGGGATGGTGGCGTCGCCCGAGGTAGGAACCGCGCCGTAGTTGGCCGTCTCGGTCATCAGCTCTCTCCCTTCCTGCGCACGTCGTTGACGGTGATCTGACCGCCCGTACCCGTGCCTTGTACCCCAGCCAGGTCAACACCCATCTCGCCCGCCTTGCGCCTGGCGGCGTCCGTCGCGCTCACCCCTGCCGGTGAACCATTGAGCCCGGTGGTTTCCCCGACGTCGGATGCCTCATCTTGCGCACCGTCGTTCGGGCCATCGTTTTCGAGCGCCGCGAGCAGCCGGTCGAGCTTGCCCTCGACCCTGTCGAGCCGGCCTTCGAGGTTCTGAACGGCCTCGGCGCTCGCCGGCTCGACGCTCGTGGTCCCCGTGTCCTCGAGGTCTTCGAGGACCTCCTCGATGTGGTCTACCTTCTCCTCCAGGTTGACGACGAGGCCGGCGATCCTGGTGATGTCGGAGCGGACCGGGAGCTGGAGGTTCTTGAGGTACTCCTCGGAGTTGCTCTTGAAGACCTTGTAGAAGCTGGCGTAGCTCTGCAAAAAACGGCTGGAAGGCTCGAGGAACTCCTCCCGCTCGATGACGTCCCCGACGAAGTCCGAGAAGGGACCGCTCGTGGCGTTGTACCACTGGGTCGCGACCTGCAGGGGATCGGTCGGTGGTGCGCCGCCGGCAAGCAGGTTGGTGCGTGCCTGATCCAACATCTGCATCCATCGCGGCAGGATCTCCATCGCGTTCTGGCCCATCTCGGCGCTCTTGCTCCAGGAATCCGAGGTCATCTCGAACCACCGCTGCCAGAGCTCCTGAACCCCCGGGTTGCCGTCGACGGGCTCGGGGACGGCCCCGATCATGCGCTCCTGCATCTCGCGCATGCCATCGAACCACTGACGATACACGCCGTAAGGGTCGACCTGGCCCTCCTTGGTGCCCCCCGACCACATCCTGCTCCCCGACTCCATCCACTGGCGCCAGAGCTCGGCAGGATCCATGCCGGACACCGCTCCTCTCTCCGTCAAGCGAAACCTCCTCGTCATGCCAATAACAAAAATCCTCTGGGGCACCAACCCGGCTCTCGTAAAGGCCAGCGCCAACTGAACAAATTATACTTGAAAATGAAACTTATGTGTTAACGGCATATACCGGAAGTTCTGCCACCTCCCTGCTTGCCGTTGGCCTGGGCTGGGCATATATTGCTCCGAGGGTGACGATCTTGGGAATCCCATACAGGGAAGGAGAGAGATGACCGACCGGGGGAACAGGCACGAGACCATCTTCACGATGGAAGCCACGCCGCTGAAGTACGGACCAGGCGCCTCTGAGGAGGCGGGCTGGGAGCTGAAGCGGATGGGCGTCGGGCGGGTGATGCTCGTCTCCGACCCAGGTGTCGTGAAGGCGAACATAACGGGGCACATCGTAGAGTTGATCGAGGCCGAGGGCATAGAGGTCGAGGTGTGGGACCGCTCGCGCGTCGAGCCGACGGACGACTCCTTTCAGGCGGCGGCGGACTTTGCCTCCGAGGGAGGCTTCGACGGGTTCGTCGCCGTCGGCGGCGGGTCGAGCATCGACACGGCGAAGGTCTCCGACCTCATAGCGACGCACGGGGGTGAGATCCTGGACTACGTCAACGCCCCCGTCGGCGGGGGCAAGAATCCTCCAGGCCCCCTGAAGCCGCTACTCGCCATCCCAACGACCGCGGGCACGGGCGCCGAGGCGACGACGGTGGCGATCCTGGACATCCCCGAACAGAGGGTGAAGTCAGGCATCTCGCACCAGTACCTCCGTCCGGACCGGGGCGTAGTCGACCCCATGCTCACGATGAGCATGCCGCCCGAGGTCACCGCCTCCTGCGGCCTCGACGTGGTCTGCCACGCAGCAGAGTCCTACATATCCAAACCCTACGACGAACGTCCCAGGCCCGAGAGCCCGGACGACAGGCCGCCGTACCAGGGGGCCAACCCGATAGCGGACATGTGGAGTGCCAAGGCGCTCGATTACGGCGGCAAGTACCTCAGGCGCGCAGTCGAGAACGGAGAAGACGTCGAGGCCAGGGGCGCGATGATGCTCGGCGCGTCGCTCGCAGGCATAGGTTTCGGGTCAGCGGGCGTCCACATCCCGCACGCCTGTGCCTACCCCATAGCGGGCCTCAAACACGAGTGGCAACCGCCAGGCTACCCCGAAGACCATCCCTTCGTCCCGCACGGCTGGTCCGTCATCGTCACGGCTCCTGCGGCCTTCCGTTTCACCTACGACGCCATGCCAGACCGGCACAGGGAGGTCGCCGAGCTGCTCGCGGGGGAAAAGCTCGAGAACACCGACGAGAACACGCTCCCTGACATGATCATCCAGCTCATGCAAGACGTCGGCTCACCAAAAGGCGTGCGCGAGCTCGGCTACACCGAAGACGACATAGACGACCTGGTCGACGGCGCGATGAAACAGCAGCGTCTCCTCGTCGGTGCCCCCAAAGAGGTGTCGGAGGAGGATCTCGCAAACATCCTGCGCGAGTCGATGGAGAATTGGTAGGGGGGCGGTCAGCCGTCAGCTATCAGCTGGCTGGTGGGAAACGGGCCTTTGCCGGAACAACAGCGCACGGTCAACCCTGCCTGGATAGGAATGGCCTGAAGGAAAACGCCAGAGAGAGAAGCTGACGGCTGAAAGCTGAAAGCGTTTGACTGAAAGGAGAACACATGGACGAGCTACGATTGTACTTTTTCGAGTGTGGAAGCCTGAAGACGCAGGTGCAGTTCATCAAGATGAACCAGGGGCTGGGTGACCCCTACGAGATACCGGTCCCCTTCTACCTCATTACCCACCCCAGGGGCAACGTCCTCTACGACGGCGGCAACGCCCTCGAAGTAGCCACGGACGCCCGCGGTCATTGGGAAGACGTCGTGGACGCCTACGACCCGGTGATGGGCGAGGAAGATTTCGTCGTCAACCAGCTAGAGCGGATGGACGTGGACCCGGCCTCGATCCGCTACGTCATACAGTCCCACCTGCACCTCGACCACTCGGGGGCTATCGGGCACTTCCCGAACGCCGATTACATTGTCCAGCGCCGGGAGCTCGAGTACGCATACACCCCGCACTGGTTCCAGAAGCCGGCCTACATCCGTAAAGACTTCGACAAGGACGTAAGCTGGCTGTTTCTGGATGGCGAGCACGACGACGGCTACGACGTCTTCGGCGACGGCACCATAAAGACCCTCTTTACGCCGGGTCACGCGCCGGGTCACACCTCTGTGATCGTGGACCTTCAGGGCGAGGGGCAGATGATGCTATCGGCGGACGCCTGCTACACGATGGATCACTACAACGAGGCGGCCTTGCCGGGTCTGATCCACTCCGCCGCCGACGTCGCCGACTCTACCCGCAAAGTGCGTCGCATCGTAGAAGGCCACGGCGCCACACTAGTTACAGGACACGACCCCGAAGAGTGGCCGAAGTTCAAGAAGGCCCCAGACTACTACGCCTGATACACGCGGCCGCGCCACTGTGCCTGTGGCGCGGTGTTGCGACATCGGGCACAATAACATTCGTTGTTCGTGCGACGAGGGAGGACGGGGATGAGGCGGACAGTTACTTTATCCGGGGCGGTCTTCGCGCTGTTGTGCTTAGCCATGATCCTCTTCGCGCTACCCTCCGCCGCGCAAGATGACGGCGGCATTCCTCCCGGCACTCGCGCAACCATCTCGGAATCCGGCGAAGGTAGCAGACCGATCGTGATCGTGGTTGCCGCCAACGGTTGCACCGTCTCACAGGACGCGTCCATAACCCTCGAGGACGGCGATGAGACCGAAGCCGAGATGGGACGAGGCGGTCCTTACCAACGGGGAAGGGTCCACAGATCTCGGCCCCGAACGGACGCCCGAGGATAGAGGTACCTCCTGGCAGACGATGAAGTCGTTCGAGGCGGACGGGAATTACACGGTAGTGTCCTCGACGAGGTGTTACCTGCGGGGAAGGGAACGCCGCGCAAGGCCGGTATGAGTCAGTACGTAGTCGATGGTGAGGTAGACGAAGCCGAAGACGTCATTATTGGAACCACTTCGAGCGAGAAGATTCCCAATACGGGCGGTCCTCCCCTTCTGGTCTTCGGCGCGCTGCTCCTGGGTGTCGCGCTGGTCGTAGGCCGGGGCGTACTGAGACCGTAAAGATCGCGTGATCTTGCGAACGACGCCCGACCGCCGGGAACCCCTGGGGCGCCGGTAGCCGTGCAGGAGCGAGACTCCCACCAGGGCTGGCCACGTTCCGCCGCCGTGATCGGGGCCGGCACGATGGGCCTCGGCGTCGCCGAATGCTTCGCGGCGGCCGGCATCGAGGTGATCCTCACCGACGCGACGCCGGAGTTGACCGCAGAGGCGAAGGAACGCCTAGCAAGTCGGGCGAGGGGGCACGCCGAGGCCGGGCTGCTCTCGGAGAGGGCGGCCGCACGGGCCGAGGCTGTACAAACGGCCGACGACGTAGCCGGGGCCGTGGGGGAGGCCGATCTCGTCTTCGAGGCCGTTCCCGAAGATATTCAGCTGAAAGAGGAGATCCTGGGTTCCTGCTCGAAGGCCGCGCCAGCGGACGCCGTCATCGTCTCCAACACCTCGTCGCTGCCGATCAAGGTTCTCTCGGGATTCGTCGAAAACCCGGGACGCTTCTGCGGGATGCACTGGTTCAACCCGCCGGAGTGGACGCCCGGCGTCGAGGTCATACCCGCCACCGCGACCGACGAAGAGATCGTCGGTCGGCTGGTCGAGTTTCTGCGCTCCGTCGGGAAGCGTCCCGCCGTCGTCGGCGACGGGCCTGGTTTCGTGGCCAACCGCATCCAGAACGCGTTGTTCCTTGAGGCGGTCCGGTGCGTCGAGGAGGGGCTTGCGTCGCCACGGGAGGTCGACGAGGTGGTTCGGAGTTGCTTCGGCTTCCGACTGCCCTTCTTCGGTCCGTTCCAGATCTCCGACATGGCAGGGCTCGACGTATACGAGAACGTCCTCGACGTCCTAAAGGACGGCCTCGGCGAACGCTTCGAGGCCCCCGAGTCACTACGAGACCTCGTCGAACAGGGACGCACGGGCACCAAGAGCGGGGCAGGCTTCCTCGAGTACACCGACGAAGAGCGGGAGCGGTTGCTCCTGGAACGCGACCGGCGCTACGCGGCGCTGAATCGAGCTTCTGGAAGAGCTGCCGCCCGTCGATGCGGGAAAGGACACCCCATGATAGACGCGAGCGTCCTCGTGGTCGGGGCCGGCGCCATCGGTGGCGTGACGGCGGCGAAAATGGAGGGCGGGGTGCGACGCGTAAGCGTCCTCGACGCCGACGCGGAGCACGTGGAGAGGATGCGCGGTCCTGGTCTCCTGCTCGACGATGTGGGCGAGGAGCGGCGGGTTCGCCTCGACGCCCACGCCGGCCCAGGAGGCCTCGAAGGCCCCTTCGACTTCGCCCTCGTTACCCTCAAGGCGCCGCACCTGGAGACCGCGCTGCAACCGCTCGTCGAGCGTGAGCTGGCGGAGACGTTCGTCTCCCTCGGCAACGGGCTCGTGCAGGACCGCATAGCCAGCATAGTCGGGGAAGAGAACCTCGTCATAGGGACGGTGGAGTGGGGGGCGACCAACCTCGGAGCTGGCCATCTCGCGCAGACCACCCGCGCTCCGTTCGTGATCGGCGAGCCCGACGGCGAGACGAAAGATAGGACCCGATTGCTCTCCGACGCGCTCGGAACCGTGGCAGACGTGAGGATCACAGACAACATCAGCGGCCAGGTCTGGTCGAAGTTGCTCGTCAACAGCGCCTTCTCGGGCCTCGGTGCGGTCTCCGGCCTGCTCTACCGGGAGGTCGTCGCCGACCCGGCTGGAAGGGAAGCAGCCCTCGCCGTCTGGCGCGAGGGCTACGACGTCGGGATGGCCCAGGGGATCACACTCGACGAGGTCCTTGGCGTCCCGGCCGGCTCGCTCGTCGTACATAGCCCCGAGGACAAGGAAAGAGCCGACGAAGCCCTCGAAGTCGCGATGGGCTACGCTGGTGCCACGAAGGCCTCGATGCTCCAGGATCTCGAAAAAGGTGCGAAGACCGAGGTAGATGTGATCAACGGCGGCGTGGTCGAGCGGGGCAGAGCGTACGGCGTCGAAACCCCACTCAACGCCCACGTAGTCGAGCTTATGCACGCGATGGAGCGTGGCGAGCGGCGTCCCGGGCGGGACGTCTTGGACGAGTTGCGCGATATGGCGGCTGCGCGTTAGGGTTGTCTAGTGGACCCAGCACTAGGAGACCCACAGGGGGAGGCAATGGGCGGACACAGACCAACCGGCGGGAGGCCGATCTCGGCCGACTACGTTATGGGCTCGGGCGACCCGGAGATGCGGCGGCTGGCAACGCTTTCCGCCCTCTACGAGGAGTCCACCCGCCGCTGGCTGGAGCTAGCTGGCCTCGAGGCTGGGATGTCCGTCGTGGACGTGGGGTGCGGACCGGGTGACGTCACGCTACGGGCCGCCGAGATGGTCGGGCCCGGCGGGACGGTGACCGGGGTGGACGCTTCGCTCGAGACGCTCGCCCTCGCCCGGTCGCGCGCTGAGGGGGCGGGGCTGCGGTCCGTGGGGTTTGAGAGAGCAGACGTCACCTCCTGGCTTCCGGACCGACCGGTCGACGCCGTCGTCGGGCGCCTCATCCTAATGCACCTGCCCGACCCGGCATCGACGCTGGCCCGGCTCGCGGGCGTGGTCCGTCCCGGGGGGGTAGTCGCGTTCCAGGACGTCGTCCTCACAACCCGCCGCACCGAGCCCCCGCTGCCGCTCGTCGGGGCCTTTAACGGGTGGCTGATCGAGACACTTCGCCGCTCCGGCAGGCCCGTAGATATGGGCCTGCGGCTCGCCGCCGTGTTCCGGACCGCCGGGCTGCCCGATCCTGGCCTGTCCGTCGGCGCGCCGGTCGAGCGGGGGGCGGACGCTTTGGGCTACTCCCTAGTGGCCGGTGACGTTGCCAGCCTGCTGCCCCGTATGGAGCAATTAGGGGTCGTTACCGCCGCCGAAGTAGGACCCGAGACCTTTGAAGACCGGTTACGCGCCGAAGCCGCAGCCTCCGACTCCGTGCTCCTGAACCCGCTCATGGTCGGTGCGTGGGCGAGCACCCCTTGAGCCACCCGGCGGTGGCTCAAGGGTACCGGCGTCCCGGCCAAGGTAGACCCGGCCGAGGGTAACTCTCTCTTGCTCACGCCTCTGCTGCGATGATCCCGTCAACTACCTCGCCAAGGTCATCCCCAACCACATCAGGCTCCTCGACGAGCGGGTCGAAGGGCTGCCTGGCGACGAAGGCGGCGGCACACCCGGCGCGTAGGGCGCCAGCCACGTCCCAGGCATGGGCCGCTATGAGGCGAACCTCGCGGTCAGGGACCCCGAGCGACCGCGCGGCCATCCTGTAGGGGGCGGGGGATGGTTTGAGGCGTTTCGCCGTGTCTGCGGAGAGGATCTGCTCGAACCTGTCGGCGAGCCCCGCGTTCTGTATCTGGGCCTCCGCAACTTCCTGCGTGCCGTTAGTCAGGGTGGCGAGACGGAACCCCGCATCGCGCAGGCGGTCCAAACTCTCGGGCACCTCGGGATGAGGCGGCAGGTTTCGCAGTCCGCCCAGGATCTCCCGCCGGTCCTCCTCGGAAACCTCGACCCCCTGCCGCTCCTCCGTCATCCTGAGCGCAGCGCCAGCAGCCTCGCCGAATGTTGAATAAGCTTCCGTCATAACGCCCACAAAAGCCGACTGTAGCATCTGATTGAACCACAGCCCCCGCACTAAGGCGTCGCCGAAAGCCCGCTCGAAAATTGGATCCAGGGCAGCCAAGTCGAGCAGGGTCTCGTTGACATCAAAGACACAGACTCGCTTCATGATGCTCCTCTCTGAAATTCTTCTCTAGAACGCCACTGCTGCGCGGCCCTTGAGGCCGAACGCTTCACGCGCCTCGTCGGGGGTGGCTGGCTCGCGGTCGAACATAGCGCCGAGGGCCACGGCTTTCTCGACAAGTTCGGCGTTGGAGTCGGCGCGCTTGCTGGCGCTCACCCGCAAATTATCTTCGAGGCCGACACGCACGTGGCCGCCGAGCATCAGGCACATCGCGGCGAGGTGGTACTCGGCGGGGTAGCCGACGCCCGCCGCAGACCACGTGTAGTCATCGCCGAAGAGCTCGGTCGCCGTGCGGCGCATGTGCATCATCTGCTCGATGGTGGCTGCGTTCGCGCCCATCACGCCGAGGACGAACTGGACGTGCACTGGGGTGTCGAGCAGATCCTTACTCAGAAGGTACTTGATGTTGTAGAGGTGCCCCACGTCGTAGGCCTCGAGCTCGGGCTTCGCACCTGCTTCGCGGAACATGTTGCAGACTTGCTCCATGTCGGCGAAGGTGTTGCGGAAGATGTAGTCGCGGGTGCCTTCCAGGTAGTCTATCTCCCACTCCTCGAAGTCCCCGCCCCGCTCGGCGATGGGGAAGAGGCCGAAGTTGAAGCTGCCCGTGTTGAACGTCGCCATCTCGGGCTGTAGCTCGGGCAGCACAGCGGCCCGTTCTTCCAGCGTCATGCCCTTTCCGCCGCCGGTGGTGGGCTGCACGATCACGTCGCACCGGTCTCTTATCCCGGCAACAACCTCGCGGAACAGCCCGATATCCGAGCTCGGCTTCCCCGTCTCGGGCTCGCGGACGTGGAGGTGAACGATGGTCGCACCGGCCTCGTGCGCCCCGACGGCGGACTCGACGATCTCCTCCGGCGTAATGGGTATGGCCCCGCTCTGTCCCGGCACCGTCATGCCGCCTGTGATAGCCGCGCTGATGATGAACTTCTCCACGCCCCGCTCCCTTCGGTAGAGTCCCCTCCCAATACTAGAGTCCCGCAAGGACCGCCGCAAACCACGCCCGCCGCGAACCCTGGGAAGCTTCGAGCAGAAATACTGCAGTTGAGTGATGCGCTGGCTTTCCCTATCGGCCATGCTCGTACTGGTAGTCCCAAACCAGCGGAAGACTCCCCACAAGGTCGGAAGGGGCATCGGGGTGAAGAAGACGGTAGAGGGTAAAACGATGGTCGGGTTGCAGACGGAGGCGGCCGGTGGTCATGCGTCGGTGAGGGTAGGACCGCTCTCCGCGCTCGTCGCCACCTTGCACCATCTGGTCCATCCCCTCGGGCGGAAGAAGCTCGCGGCCGAGGCAAGCGCCGAGGACGAGCGGAAGAGAGTGCCCAAGCGTATCCCACTCTCCGATGGAAGCGGGCATAACCGGAGGGTTTTCGCTTGCGGGCGAACAGCTCGTACGCCCGCAAGCGAAGATAGCGCTTCCACTGCCTGGCCCTGCGTGCCCGTCGGCGGAGGTCAGGCTCTGTCAGGTGAGGGCTTTCCGGATTGGTGCCCACGCGCCGCCATCGCCTCGATGCCGGCGATGAGCAGGTCGAGCCCGAACGCGTAGTAGGCATCGGGGTCTTCGCACTCGCTCAAGGGAACGGCGGCCTCGACTAGCCGCGGGTAGCGGTCCGGAGGCAGCGCCCCTAGGAAGACCCGCGTGCGCCGCCGGGCGTCCGTGAGCTCCTGGGCTTGATCCGGGGCGCTCACCCGGGATGCTCCAGCGACCAGGTTGGTGACGGTACTTAGCGCCTGACGGACGATTTGCGTGGCCTCCGCCGGCGAGAATCCTCCTCGTCTCAGGATATCCAGGGCTGCCTCGGTCGTGCGTAGGCTGTCTTCGGAGACGACGTTGCGGGTCGCGAACAGGACCGCCGTAGAAGGATGGGCGCGCAGCGCTTCGACCATCGAACCCATGAGCGCCCCGAACTGCTCCTGCCACGTCGCGCCTCCGTCTAGCGTGGGATCTATCCCCGCGTAGATTCCATCGACCATCCCGTCAAGCAACGCATCCTTGCTGCGAAAGTGCCAGTACAGGGCCATGGGCGTCACGCCTAGCTCCCCCGCCAACCTCCTGATGGTGACCGCCCCTAGCCCTTCCGCATCAGCGAGCGAGAGCGCCCTCCCAACCACCACCCCCGGCGTGAGGTTCACCTTCCCAGGTTCGTTCCGACCGCTCTCTTCTGCCATCCCTTGACAATTATACAACGTACAGGTTACCCTTCTGCACGTACGGTGTACATGTACATCGTACAGCAAAGAAAAAGCAAGGAGGACGGCGATGAGCGTGAAGAGTTGGCTTTACCGTGGCGGGCGCCCCAACCGGGTGGCGCGCATCCTCGACCGATGTACGGCCGCGCTGTTCGGGCTCGGGATAGGGCCGGGTTATCTACTCGTCCTCGAGGTGACTGGGAGGAGGTCGGGCCGGACCTTCGACCTCCCGCTCGTCGTGGCGGATGTAGAGGGGGAGAGCTATCTGGTGTCCATGCTCGGGGAGAGGGCGAACTGGGTGCGCAACGTAAGGGCGGCGGGGGGCAACGCCTCCATACGTCACGGTCGTCGCGAGGAGGTGCGCCTGGAAGAAATCGCCGCGGGCAGCCGCGCGCCCGTGCTCAAGGCTTACCTCAAACGGGCGCCAGGCGCAAGGGCGCACGTTCCGGTTCACAAAGACGCGCCGTTGGCCGAGTTCGAGAGGGTAGCGCCAAGGTTTCCCGTGTTTCGGATCGTGTGGAGGGAGGTGGCGTGAGGTTGTCGTGCCCGGGTACCGGCTTATCTGCCGCCCTCTGACGTCTTCGGTTTCACGGGTTCGCCTGCTTCGTGGCGGCGCAGGATGTCTTGCATCTGTTGCTTCTCGACGTTCTGGTTGTGCGCCAGGATCTCACGTATCTGCTCCCGCTCTTCCCTGTAGTCGGCCTTGATGGTCTTGTACAGGCACCAGCACATCAGACACATCAGGATCGCGAAGGGGGTGGCGGCCAGGATCGCCCCGTTCTGGAGCGCGTCGAGCCCGCCGACCAGGAGCAGGATCGCCGCGAGCGCGCCCATTATCGCTCCCCAGGTCAGCTTGATCCTCGTCTTCGGGTTCAGGACGCCGCCGGCGGACATGCTGCCGAGCACTATCGTCCCCGCGTCAGCGCCGGCGACGAAGAAGATCCACACCAAGAAGATCATCAGCAGGGAGGTGATCAGGGCCAGCGGGAAGTTTCCCAGGAACTCGAAGAGCCCTACGGCCTCGTTGTTGGCCGCTGCAGAGCTGATCTCACCGCCGGTCTGGTTGTCGAGCTGGATGCCTGCCGCCCCGAACACTGAGAACCAGATCATGGAAAAGATGCTGGGGGCGACCATGACCCCTAGGATGAACTGCCTGATGGTGCGGCCCCTCGAGATACGGGCGACGAAGGCTCCGACGTAGGGAGCCCAGGCGATCCAGGTTGCCCAGAAGAAGATGGTCCAGTCGCCGAGCCACGCCGCCTCCTGCGGGTTGAAGGCGCTCATGTCGAAGCTTCTGGGGACGAGGGTCGCCAGGTAGCCGCCGGTCACTTGCGTGAAGGCGTTGAGCTGGAGCATCGTCGGCCCGACCACGACGAAGTAAACGAGCAAGAAGAAAGCCAGATACATGCTCGCCTGGCTCAGGATGTTGACCCCCTTGTCGATGGGCGTCGATGCGGAGAGCATGTAGGCGATCGCGGTGACGCCGATGATGGTGAGTTGCAGGGCGATGCCGCTGGGGAGCCCGAAGGCCTCCCCGAGCCCCGCGTCAATCTGCAGCGTGCCGAATCCCAGGGAGACGGCCACGCCGAAAAGGGTGGCGATTATGGATAGCACGTCGATCGCCTGTCCGAGAGGCCCATCGACCCGGTCGCCGATCAGGGGACGAAAAACCGAGCTGATTCGCAAATTCGTCATGCCCCTGCGGTAGCTGAAGTAAGCGACTGCGAGGCCGACCACAGCGTAGATCGCCCACGGGTGCAAACACCAGTGGAAGAACGCGGTTTGCAGGGCCAGCGCGGCGGCGCCCGCAGTTCTGGGTTCTGCAAGGCCAAGCGGTGGGTCGGCGTAGTGGGTGAGTGGCTCGGAGACGCTCCAGAAGACCAGCCCGATGCCCATCCCAGCCTGAAAGAGCATGGCGAACCACGGGAAGAGGCCGAACTCGGGCTTGTCGCCGGGCTGTCCGAGTTTGATCTTGCCGTAGCGCGATACCGCCAGCCAGAGCGCGAAGGCGAGGAAGAAGCTGGTCAGGAACATGTACATCCAGCCGAGCCAGTCGATAATGTAGCCCACGATGAACGAGAGCGCGTTCCCGAAGGGCTGGGTGAAGAACACGCCGGCCAGGACGAACAACACGGAGATGGCCACCGTGACGTAGAACACGACGCCGAACTGCTGGGCCCGCTCATCCTTGGGTTGCGATGCATTTCCCCCCGCAGGGTTCTCCTGCGCCCTTGTGTCGGTCATCCGTTCTTCCCTCCCCGGATGGTTATCGTCGCGCTAAAACCTCCAAAGGTATCAAGGAAAACATGCTAGAGATTCCTGCGTCTGAACGCAAGCGGGCGACCAAGGCACTTCCCTGGGCGCTTTAGAAGATGCGTTGGTCGCCCTTTGGGCGCCGGCTCTCAGGCCGTGGCGAAACGTCCGATGGTGCGTTTGGGTCGGACCTCCCCGAGGTCTTCGGCGAAGATGCGGTAGTAGGCGACCTCCTCGCGGGTGCGCAGGGGTGGCTCGACCTCGTGGCGCTCGCGTTCGAATTCCTCCTCTGTGATGCTGTCTTCCATACGTTCTTTGAGGACCGAGGAGGCGCCCGAGCCGTCCCCGAACTGGGCCTTCTTGCGCCACAGGAAATCGTCGGGGAGCCAGCCTTCGAAGGCCTGACGTAAAAGCCGTTTCTCTTCCTGGCCCTCGCCGGCAAGTTTCCACCCGGCGGGGAGTGAGAGGCCGAGTGAGATCATATCCAGTTCCAGAAAAGGCACCCTGGCCTCGAGGCCGTGCGCCATCGTGACGCGGTCTGCCCTCTGCAAATTCAGGTCGTGCAACCCCTCGATGGTCCTGACGAGCTCCTCGTGCAGCTCGTCTTCCGTGCGGAAATCCTCCAGGTACTCGTAGCCGGCGAAAATCTCATCCGCGCCCTCGCCGGTCAGGACGACCTTGACGTGCCGCGCGGTGAACTCGGCGAGGATGTAGTTGGGTACGGCGCTACGCACCAGCGAGGGATCGAAGCTCTCGATGGTGCGGACTACTTCCGGAAGCACCCCGAGCGCTTCCTCGGCGGTATACACACTCTCGTGGTGCTCGGTGTCGAGGTACTCGGCGACGGCGCGGGCGGCCAGCAGGTCGGGCGAATCTTCGAGGCCGACGGCGAAGGTCTTGAGCCTCTCGCCGCGTTCCTCGTACCAGTCGGCGGCGATGGCCGCAACGAGGCTGGAGTCGAGGCCGCCGGAGAGGAAGACGCCGACGGGCACGTCGCCCATCATCTGACGCCCGACGGTCTTTATGAGGCGGTCACGTACCTTCTGCAGGATCCGGTCCGGTATCCTGGCTCCAGGCTCACCCGGCCCGTCGAACGGCTCCAACTCTTCCTTCGGCGGAACGGGCACGCCAAACTCGACGAGGCCGCCTTCGGGAGTCCAGTAGTGGCCCGGCGGGAAGGACTCGACGTAAGGCTGCCAGTCCTCGTCGAAGGCGCTCATCTCCGAAGCGAAGCGGACGGAACCGTCACGGCGCGCCCAGTACAATGGCTTTATCCCGACGGGGTCGCGGGCCGCGACGAACGTGCCGTCCGTGCCGGCGATCAGGAACGCGAACATCCCGAGCAACTCGGAGAGGGCGTCGGGTCCCCGTTCGGCGATGAGGCGCAGCGCCACCTCGTTGTCCGAGCGCGTGCTCAAGTCAGAGTTCTCGAGTGTCTCCAGGATCTCCTCGTGGTTGTACACCTCGCCGTTGCCGACGAGGTAGAGGTCGCCGTCGGGCGTGACGAGCGGCTGCTTGCCGCCCGACACGTCGACGATGGAGAGCCGTCTGTGGCCGAGCACGTTCCCCGCTACCTCGACGTGCCCTTCGTCGTCGGGGCCCCTGTGGACAACGCGCGCCAGCATGCGCGAGGTGGTCTCAGGGTCCATCCCTCCGTACCCGCCGATGATTCCACACATGTCTCTCCGTTCTACTCCGGGATCCGGGAACCTGGCCAGGGTAGATGTTACCCCATGTACGAGGGTTGTCGATAATACGGTGGGATAACCGTGATTCGTCCAAATTCGCTTATTATTCGCCATCTGGCCGATATCGTTTAGGTCAAAGTACGGTTAGAATGGCTTTGCGTATCCCGCGGATCTCGCGCGCGGGACGGATGTTGTGGAGAGGAGGCGGCTATGGCGGAGGTGATTCAGGGGGTATTCCCCGGTGGCGAGGGGCCAGATAGCGCGCTTCCCGGCGCCTGCGCCGTGGCGGCGCTCAACCTCAGCCCCGTGCCAGGCGACACCGAGGGCAACCTCCGTCTGGCGGGGAAAGAGATAGCGGCGGCCCTCGCCGTAGAACCTTCGCTGCGCTACGTCGTCTTGCCTGAGCTTTTTACCTGTGGATATTCCGCCCTCGAGTCCGTCTACCAGTACGCCGAGGACGCCGAGGATGGCGCGAGCGCCCGGTTCTTTATCGAGCTGGCCAGGGAACTCGGAATCTACATCGCCTATGGTTTCCCCGAGGAGGTTACAGGCTCCCCATCGGGCGTCTTCGACAGCTCGAACCTCGTGGGACCGGAGGGCGTGGTCGCCACCTACCGCAAGCGCAGCCTGGTCGGGACGACCCCCGAGTACTTCGTTTTCACCGCTGGGATGGAGTCACCGGTGGTCGAGGCCGGTGGGTTGCGGGTGTCGCTCGCTGTCTGCTGGGATATGGGTTTTCCTGAGTTGGTGAGAGAGGCCGCGCTTGGCGGGGCTGAGTTGGTACTGGTCCCCGCCGCCTGGCGCGAGCCGTGGGGTTTTCAGTACGACCTCTCGTGCGCCGCCCGCGCCCTCGACAGCGGCATCTACGTCGCGAGCGCGAACCAGGCCGGCGTCTACCCGGAAGCCGGCTTCGCGACCCGGGGACACGTCTACGGCCCCGATGGGATGCGCGTCTCGTCCTCCTTCGGCGCGGCGAGCATTGGAGTGCTTGACCCAACTGCCTCCCTGCGCTGGCGGACGTGCTACGGTAATACTCTCGCAAGTAGAGTTGGGGAGGAGCCGCTGGAGATCGTCTCCTGACGATCTGTGAAGCGCCCCTACTGGCTCCCGCGCTTTGTAGGCTTCTCCTCGGGCTCCGACGAAGAACGCTGTCGCATGTCGCGCCAGATCGCGCGTCCTACCAGGAAGAAGGTAAACCCCGCTGCCGTCGCGACGAGAATCTTGATGATCCTCTCGATCCCCTCCGGCTGTCCCAGCGCCGAGAGACCGAACGAGAGGATGAGGGCCGCACACAGGGCGGCCAGCACGGCCGCGGCCGATACCACGCCGACCGACACAATCAGGTTCAGACATCCAGAACGCACCCAACACCCCTCCGACCTGCCATAGTTTCGTTCACCCCTTAACTATATACCCCGAACACGCGAAGAGGGCCGGAACCACGCCCCAGCCCCCCGACCCTACATCAGGCCCGTCGTCGGTTTGCTCGACAGGACGTACCGGTCCGTGACCCCGTGCTGTGCCCTCCCTGATGGCCGACCCGAACCCCCCAGAAGAGGTGGCGCCTGCCCCCGTAACGGTCGCTATGCTCATGGTCGGGGGCTCCTTTCGGCATCTAGTGCTTTCTTCTGGTATCCTTATCGGCACGAGGTTACACGCCAATACTCACGTTTCTACCCTTGACAAACCCCTTCAAGTGTGTAAAATACAAGTTTGGCAACATCCTAAAAAAGCCTGCATTCCCGCATCCACATAAACTTTGAGCAGCGAACGGCGATGCCCAAGCGGTACCTCTCTGGTCTCGTGGCGTCTGGAAGTGGGGGCGTAGTGCGAAATTTTCGGCAAGTCGAGGGTTCTTTAGAGGGAGCAAGGAGGCGTTTGATGGACACTATAACCACGACAAACGGGCGGCGGACCGAGCGGCCTGCGGAGACCCCGGATCTCATCCCCGGGTACTTCGCGCGCATTGACAAGGGAAATCTCCTGACCCACAAGGAGGAGATCGACCTAAGCAAGAGGGCCAAGGCCGGCGACGACAGGGCTCGCAAGAAGCTGGTCGAGAAGAACCTCAGGCTCGTCGTAAGCGTCGCCAAGAGGTATCGCGGGATGGGTCTACCTTTCGAGGACCTCATCCAGGAGGGCAACGTCGGCCTTATGCGGGCCGTCGAGAAGTTCGACCCGGATCGGGGCTGGAGGTTCTCCACTTACGCGACGTGGTGGATCCGTCAGGCCGTGCAGCGCGCTGTAGCCGACAAGGGGCGCACCATCCGTGTCCCCGTGCACATGGGGGATAAGATCCGCAAGATGGCCCGCGCGTACAACGAGCTCTCTGCTGGCTTGAGCCGCGAGCCCACCGATGAGGAGGTCGCACAGCGCCTCGAGTGGACGGTCGACGAGGTGCTCGACGTCAAGAGCGCGATGCCTGACGCCACCAGCCTCAACCAGACCCTGTCTTCGGACGGCGATGGCTCAGAGCTTGGGGAGCTCATCGAGGACGAGCGCGCCTCAGAGGTTGCGGGCGTGGTCATAGGCGAGATAGAGGTCGGTTCCCTCAAGGAGGCTGTCGGGCGCCTGCCCGAGCGTCATAAGCACGTCCTGATCCGGCGCTACGGCCTCGGCGACCGTGACACCGCCACCCTCGCCCAGCTCAGCGACGAGCTCGGGATCTCTAGGGAGCGCGTTCGGCAGCTGCAGCGCGAGGCAGAGCGTATGCTAGGTAGCGGAGAGCTAGGTATGGTCCTCCGCGGCGCCGCGTAAGCGGTTGTTGGGCCGCGGCCCAACAACCGCGGCTGCAGGATAGTAGGGAGCTCCGTTCGCGGGGCTCCCTTTTCGTTCCCTGTGGGGCACCGCCCGTGGTCTAGGCTCCGCTTCTAGAGGACCTTACCTGAAACCTGCAAGTATCGGATAGTGGTCGCTTGGGTAGAGGCCTGCGTCCTCGTCGTGGATGATCTTGTGAGATCGTGTCTCCAGTCGTCCGCTGGGGTCTTTGAGGAGGATCCAATCGAGGCGCCGTGGTCCGCGGTCTGGGTGCGCATCTGTGTATCCTGCTCCCCTGAACGCGTGAAAGGTGTTGGAGCCTTCGCCTTCCTCGTTGCCCGCGGCGAGGTAGGTGTCCATGAAGCCCGCCTGCTTGAAGGTCTTGTAGGTCGCGCTGTCCGGCCTGGCGTTGAAATCTCCCGTGAGGATGACGGCAGGGTCCGTGTCCCTGCGGCCCGAAACCCCTGCAACCCGCTGGACGATGAGCTTGCTTCCTTCGCGGCGCGCGAGGGCGCTGATGTGGTCGAGGTGTGTGTTCAGGTGGAGGATGGAGAGTTGCTTGCCAGGCACCCCGAACAGTACCCACGTGGCGGAGCGCGCCACCCTGGTCTCCCAGCTTTTGGAATGTTTTTCGGGTGTCTCAGAGAGCCAGAAACCCCCGGCCTCAAGCACTTCGAGCCTTTCGGGATCGTAGAGGATAGCGTTGTAGTCGTGGGGGACGCCGTTGCCGTATTTCGGCCCAGGAATGTGGGCGTACCGCGGGAGGCGTTTGCGGTACGCGTCGAGGTTGCCGCTCTGGGCCTCCTGCAGCCCGATCACATCAGGCGCGTAACGCCCGATGGTGGCGACGTTGAGATCCGCCCTGTTGCGCCAGGCGTTCCTCCTCAACGCGTCGTGGAACGACCCCCTGACGTTGAAGCTCATGACCCGGATCTGGCTACTGCCCAGCGAAACGTCTCTTGTAGTTTCTGTCTCGTCGCGTGGACGGTCCATCCTGGTACTATACTCCGGGCATGAGTGGGGAGAGGGACACGTTGCTGGCGAAGCGGCTGCACTCTGCGCTTGACGATCATCTAGAAGGGTATTTGCGCACGGACGAAGCCTCGCGCGCCCTTTGGTCCACCGACGCCTCCATCTACCTCCGCAAGCCCGTTGGCGTCGTGGTCGCCCGCTCCGAGGATGACGTGAAGCTCGGCCTCTCGGCGGCGCGTGAGCTGGGGCTATCCATCACGCCCCGCGGCACGGGCACGAGCCTCGCCGGGCAGGCGACGTCACCGGGGCTCGCCCTCGACGTCTCCGAGATGCGACGCGCACTTGAGATCGACCTGGAAGGGCGGCGTTGCGTCGTCGAGCCCGGGCTGGTGCAAGGCGAGCTCAACGCGATGGTCGAGCCACACGGGCTGGTGTTCGGGGCCGATACTTCCACCTCCGACGTGGCGACGCTCGGGGGGATGGTCGGAAACAACTCGGCCGGGATGCGCTCGCTCGTGTACGGGATGACCTCGGATCAGGTCCTCGGTCTGCGCTGCGTTCTGGCCTCCGGCGAGACGGTCGACCTGAGCCCGCTGGCCAGGGACGAAGCCAGGAAAAGAGCCAGGCACGCCGACGCTACGGCGAGGCTGTTGCGGGGGGCGATGGAGATCGGGGACCGGTACAGGGAGGAGATCCGACGCCGTTTCCCGAAGATGATCCGTCGCGTCTCGGGCTACGGCCTCGACGCGCTCATCGACCCAGATATTCTAGATCTGACACGCCTGATATGCGGCTCGGAGGGTACTCTGGCCGTCGTCACGCGCGCGGAGTTCCGGCTCCACCCGCTCCCCGAGGCCCGTGCCCTGGCCTCCTTCGAGTTCGACTCGCTCTCCGCGGCGGCCCGCGCGACGCGTAAATTCCTGGAGATGGACCCTTCTGCGATTGAGCTCCTAGATGACGTCGCCATAGGCCGCGCACGGTCCAATCCCGCCTACAAAGACTCGACCCGCTTCGTGCAGGGAGAACCGAAGGCCGTACTCATCGTGGAGTGGAGTGGTACGGAAGGGAAACTCGACGAGCGGTTCGCCGGGCTCGATGAGCTGGCAGGCGAGGTAGGGGCGACCGCGACGACGCCGCTACGAACCAAAGGGGAGATGGCCCAGACTGTCTTGCTCCGCAAGTCCACGTTGCCACTATTGCTCGGCACGTCCGAAAAGGAGAAGCCGGTCGCGTTTGTGGAGGATGCCGCGGTGCCGCCTGACCGGCTAGAGGAGTTCGTCGAGCGGTTCGAGGAGATCGTCGAGATGAACGGCACCTGGGCCTGCTTCTACGGGCACGCGAGCGTGGGGTGTCTGCACGTCAGGCCCGCGCTCGACACCTCTGACCCTGAGGGCGTCTCGCGCATGCGCCGCATTGCTGAGGAGGTCGCGGATCTCGTCGTCGACTGCGGCGGGTCCATCTCGGGCGAGCACGGCGACGGGCTCTCGCGTTCGGAACTTCTCGAAAAGATGTACGGCAAGGAGATCCTGCGCGCCTTCACGGAAGTGAAGCGTCTCTTCGACCCAGACGGCACTATGAACCAAGGCATCATCGTGGGCCCTCCCCGGATGGACCGGCAGCTGCGCATCGGTCCTGGCAGAAAGCGTCTCCCCATAAAGACGAACCTCTCGTTCGCTGATCAGGGCGGCTTCGCCAAGGCCATCGAGCTGTGCAACGGGAGCGGACTTTGCCGCAAGAGGACCGGCGGCACGATGTGCCCCTCGTACATGGTCACGCTCGACGAGCAGGACACTACGAGGGCGCGGGCGAACATGCTCAGGTCCGTGATCGAGGGCACCCTCCCGCCTGAGGAGCTGACAGGCCGGCGCATGAAGGAGGTCATGGACCTCTGCGTCGGCTGCAAGGCGTGCAAGACTGAATGCCCCTCCCAGGTAGACGTCGCCTCGATGAAGACGGAAGTCCTTTACCAGACGGGCAGAGAACACGGCTTCTCATTGCGCCAGAAAGCGGCCGGGCACATCCGCAAACAGCTCGCGCTCGCCGCAATAGTCCCACGACTCTTCAACGCGGTCGCGGGGACGCGTCTCGCCCGCCGGGCCGCCGGCCTCGCTGGCATAGACCCTCGTCGCTCGTTGCCCCGCGTGGCGAACAGAACCTTCTCCAAACGCTTCCCCGAACTACCGCAGGGCGCTGGACCGGTCGAGGTCGCCCTGTTCAACGACACCTGGAACGAGTACCAGCGGCCCGAGGTCGGGGAGGGCGCCGTGCGGCTCTTCGCCGCTGCAGGAGCGCGGGTTCACTTACCCAGGGTCGTCTGCTGCGGGAGGCCCATGCTCTCCGAGGGGCTCGTCGACGAGGCGCGCAACAATGCGCGTCGGAACCTGAACCTCCTGATGCCGTTTATAGAGCGCGGCATACCGCTCGTCGGTCTCGAGCCGAGCTGTATCCTGACCATGCGCGACGACTACAAGAAGCTCCTCCCAGACAACGAGCGCGTCGAGAAGCTGGCCGAGGCCACCCGCCTCTTCGAGGAGGCGATCCTGGATCTCGAAGCTGACCTTCCGCTACGGGAAGGCGACCCGGTCCTCTTGCACGGCCACTGCCACCAGAAGGCACTCGTAGGGACGGGCCCGACCGAGCGCGTGCTCGGGCTCGCCGCCGACGTCGAGGTGGTCGACTCAGGATGCTGCGGGATGGCAGGCCTCTTCGGATACGAGAAGGGACACTACGAAGCGTCGATAAAGATGGGGGAGCGGAGGCTCTTCCCCGCGGTGCGGGACGCGGGGGAGAGGATTATCGTCGCGCCGGGGACGAGTTGCAGGGAGCAGATCCTGGACGGCACCCATCGCCTCGCCTTGCACCCCGCCGAGTACCTTGCCTCGCTGCTCGACAGGCCACATTAGAGACCCTTGGCGGACCAGGAACAGGCGCTGTGGTTCGCCGTTAGGGGTGAGCAGTTGCTCGTCTACAGAGACGGGCCTGTCCGCGTGCCGCTCATAGCGGATCTCGAAGAACTCAACCTCGACGTCAAGTTCAGATGGGAGATCGGAAACCTCGACGGGACTCCTTGTTGGGCCGTCGAAGCGGACCCCGAAGGCGAACCACCCTCGGGTATGGAGTTCAGGGACCTCCGGAGCTTCTTTTTCGGGGTTGACGAGGACTTCTTCGGGATGGCCGGCCGGGCGAAGCAGACTGTCGGCTGGCACACGACGCACCGGTTCTGCGGGCGCTGCGGTGGCGAGACGGAGTCCGTGGCAGGTGAGCTCGCGATGCGGTGTACGCGGTGCGGGATGATGCACTATCCGCGCCTAAGCCCCGCTGCCATCGTTCTTGTCAGGAAAGGGCATGAGATCCTCCTGGCGCGTTCACCCGGTTTCCCGAAGGGAATGTACAGCGTGCTCGCAGGCTTCGTCGAGCCAGGAGAGTCCATAGAGGAGACTATCGTCCGCGAGGTAAGGGAGGAAGTGGGGATCGAAGTCACCAACGTCGCGTACTTCGGAAGCCAGCCCTGGCCTTTTCCGAACTCGCTCATGATCGGCTTCACGGTAGATTACGCCGGCGGCGAGCTGATACCCGAACCCGGTGAGATCGAAGACGCAGGCTGGTACACGGCGGACGACATGCCCCAACTGCCCCCGAAAACTAGTATCGCCCGCGCCATGATAGACGAGTTTGTGAGGCGGAATGGCTCAGGACCGGAAGAGTAACAGGTGCCTTGGGGATTAGACCGAAGTAGATCCAACCCCCGAGGCCACTACAAGGCCAGACGAATAGAGGGGCCCTCTATGTAGAGGGCCCCTCTCGGTCGGAATTCTCCTTTCGGTCAGTTCACGAAGCGCTCAACATCCGCGTGGATGCCGTAGAACTTCGCTGTATCGCCCGGAATCTTCGCCGTGTACGTACTGGTTGTCTGGGGGGTAACAGTGAACTTGTACTTGAACGCTCCCGGTTGCACGTAGCTCTTCGGAGCGCTGGCGAAGTGTTGAATCTTCAGGTTCTGCAGCATGTTCGCCCAACGGAAGCCGCTGGCCAGGGTGACCTTGATGTACGTGTTCCCGTCACCGGGGCGCGTCATGTAGATGTCACCGGCATCGTACCTCTGGCCGGCGATCAGGTCGACCTTGGTGGTCTGGTACGCCGTGTACATGAACCAATTGCTGGTGCCAGGATAGCGTGTGCCGGCACCGGACGCGGTCTCGCCCCGCCACGGGTACTTGCAGTTCACTGTAACCGTAGCATCCTTAGTCAGGTTGGTGTTGGGACCCTTGAGCGTGGCGGTGTTGGTGAACGTCTTGGTGTACTGGTAGTTGATGTATTTGGTCGGGTCGGTTGGGCACGTGAACTTCTCTGGGAAGTCCTTGGTCGTGCTGTCGGAGATCAACTGCGAGTAGCTGAAGCGCGGGTCGGCCAGCGTCGTCTGCGGGTCGCCCTTGATGATCGGTGCGTAGTCGCCGACGTTGGCTGTGGCCGTAACGTCAGCGTTGCCTGGCGCCGAAACCGTCGCGGTGTTCAGCGTCGCGTCCTTGGCTGAGGCGGTGTAGGCGCACTTGACGCTGCCACCAGCAGGCACGTTCGCGGAGGCCTGGTTGCCAATGGTGTTTGGATCGCAGTCCACGTCGGCCATCGTGCCGGCCGGGTCATTCAGCTTGTCAGCGACGTTGAAGGTCTGCGCGATCGCGGACGGGTTGTTTACGGTGATCTCGCCCGTCACCTTGTAGTTGCCATCGACCACGGTCTTGGTCGCGTTCACGCTCCAGGTAGAATTGAACGATTCACCTGCCAGGCCGCTGTGGCTGGCGGGGTTGACGCTCTTCGCCAGATCCCAGGTGATCGTGCGGTCGAAGCTGCCCTTGGCCGTCTTCGAGGCCGTCAGCGCCGGCAGCACGCAGTCCACGTCGACCGTGGCTTCCTTGGAGATGCTGGGGGTATTGGGACCCTCGAGGGTTGCTGTGTTCTTTTCGGTGTAGGAGTACTTGCCGTCGGTGTACTTGGATGGATCGCTAGAACAATCGAACCTCTCTAGGAAGTCCTTGGTCGTGCTTGTGTCGATCAACTGCGAGTAGCTGAAGCGCGGGTCAGCCAGGGTGACCTTCTCGTCGCCTATGACGTTCTCTTTCCAGTTGACGGGGGCCAGGGCGCTATCGCCCGGTATGCCGGGAGTAGTCGAGCTCACCTGCACGTTGTTCTGCGTCGCGTCCTTTGAGGTTGGGTTGGCGACGTAGTCGCAGGTGACGGTGCCGTTAGCGGGCACGGTGCCGGTATCCTGGTTGCCGGCTGTGTTCGGATCACAGTCCACGTCGGCCATCGTGCCGTCGTCCAGCTTGTCTGTGACGCTGAAACCGACGGCCTGGTTGTTGGGGTTCTTGATGGTGATCTTCCCGGTGACCTCGAAATTGCCCGGGGTTGCTTCCTTGGTGGCCTCCACCTTCCAGTCGGAGGTTCCGGCCGTCTGGCCAGCGGTGCCGCTGTGGCTCGCGGGATCGACGGTCTTCTTCAGGTCCCACTTGATCGTCTTGTCGTAGGTGGCGTCGGCCGTCTTCGAGACGTCTAGCGCCTCATCAGGAGGAGTGGGCTCCTTGTCCCAGCAGAACGAAACGTGGCTGATCTCCTGGTTCGTCGGGGTAGTGAGGCCGGTGTCTCCGGGGGAGCCACCTGGGCGGTAGTCGTACAAGTTGCCGCCCTGATTGCCGCCCTTGACGAAGACCGCCAGTACCGGCACGGTCGAGGTGAAGTCGACCTTCTTGCCGCCGTCATAGAAGGTTGCCGTTATCGGACCGTAAGATCCCGACCTAGGCGGGTCTATCTTTATCTCGTAGGCCGGATCTGGACTAAGCAAGGTCTTACAGGTAGGGTTGCCGTCTACCTGCGTCGGGGTGACGCTAGCCGCCCTGGCCGTCTGCGCGGTCGCTACCAGCGCCATCGCGCTGACGGCCATCGCGAGCAACCAGAGCGTCGCCCAGAAGATGGGAGTTTTCCTCGGTGTAGCACCCACGCTTTCTATTCCTCTCGTTCGCTTGTTGTTGCTATTCGTGGATCGAATAGTCTGCAGTGGTGGACGACGCGCCTGCAGGCGGCTCTCCTCCACCGGTCTTGGCCGGTCATCTGCTCCCTTCCGTTGCCTTCCCACGGACTTTCTCTTCCACTTTTTCCTACCGGCCGCCCCGTTCGGGGCAAAGAAAAACCGGCTAACCTCCTCTGAGTACAGTGGTAGCCGGTTGCGCTACTGGCTCCGCCCGCCCTTTGGCGCCCAACTTGTTGTCGCGGGCGGGCCTCAAAGCCTCTACCTTTTCACTTGAAACGCAGGGCCCTTGTTGTGACCCTAGAACACCCTACCCTGGGACAAGGCATCCGTCGTCTCCCAAGTGGCATATCTTTTCGACCTTTTCTAGAGGCTGCGTATGCCGGGTGGCATACACAATATGGGCTAGAGTATCAGCATTTCAGCTCTCGCATGCGCCGGTCGTAACCGGCTGACAAGGTGCGAAGCCCCGTGCCGAAGTGCCACCCGCGAAGCCCGAAGGGCGTAGCGACTTACTAGTGGGTCGGTGTTGCTGCGAACCGCTCTTGCATACTTGATGAAGGCTAACGAGCTCCTCTTGTATGATACGGGTGCTACAGGGAAGAGATGGCTGTGAAAAGTACGCTTTCGCGCAGGGGGTTCTTGAGGCTCGCGGGGGCCGGGGTGGTCGGGACGGCCCTGCTGGGCGGGGCCTACGCGCTCTGGAGAGAGCCGGGCCAGCTCTCGGGCGCCATTATCGGGGTGGGGCGGGAGGTCTCTTCAGAGCCCCACAGCGTTGGCGAGTTTGTTGTTACGCTCGAGGCGGGTGGTGGGCCTTCTGACGTCGTTCTAAGCGTCGCGCACGGTTCGGGGCCGGAAAGGATGCTGTGGCGGAGCGTTCCAGGGGAGAGCTTCGTGTGTGCCGCCGAGGGAGAGGAGACGGTCCACCAGTCCAGGGCGCACCTGACCCTGGAAGATAAGGTCAAGAACCTGCATCAGGATCAGACCATAGACCGCGTCGAGAGGCGGGGAGAGGGGTTGGTGATCTCCGGGCGGCTCGCCCGCGAAGACGGCGCCTCAAGCACGGGCTATACGCTCTCTTTCTCGCCGGTCACTGAAGGCAGGATCCGGCTCGAGGCCAAGGTCGAAGGAGCTTACGATCGGGTCTATCTCACCTACACTTCTGCCCCTGAGGAGCGCTTTTTCGGCTTCGGGACGCAGTACACGTACTTCGATATGAAAGGGCGCATGGTGCCCGTCCTGATCCAGGAGCAGGGCATCGGCAGGGGCGAGCAGCCCTTGACCTGGGCCGTCGACTGGAAGGCCGGGGCGGGCGGAACCCCGTTCAGTAGCTACGCCTGCGTGCCGCACTACATCACAAGCGAGGCGCGCTCCCTCTTCCTGGAGAACTACGAGTATTCGACCTTCGATCTGAGAGAGAAGGACAGGGTTCAGATCGGCGTCTTCTCTTCGACGATGAGGGGTCAGATCTTGAGCGCGGACACCCCTGGGGGCGTGATCTCACAGTACACCGAATACTCTGGCAGGATGCGCCCGCTGCCAGAGTGGATCAACAATGGCGCCGTAGTCGGGTTGCAGGGCGGCACGGACAAAGTACTGGAAGTGGCGGAGAGGCTCGAAGCACTCGACACGCCTGTCGCCGCCTTCTGGCTGCAGGACTGGGTGGGACAGAGAGAGACCAGCTTCGGTACCCAGCTGTGGTGGAACTGGGAGCTGGACCGCGATCACTACCCAGGCTGGAGCTCGCTCGGAGAGAGCCTAAAGAAGAAGGACATCAGGCTCATGACCTACATAAACCCCTTCCTCTGCGACGATGTCTCGGAGAAAAAAGATCATCGTCGCAACCTCTTCGAAGAGGCCAACCGGTCTGGTTACCTAGTAAAGAACGCGAAAGGTGGACCGTACAGGATCAGGATCTCCAGCTTCTCGGCGACCCTCGTCGACTTGACGAACCCGGAGGCGCGGGCCTGGATCAAGGACGTAATCAAAGAGGAGCTGATCGGCAACGGCGCCTCCGGGTGGATGGCCGACTTCGGCGAGGGACTTCCCTACGACGCCGTGCTGTTCTCCGGCGCCGACCCCAGGACCTACCACGACCGCTACGCCGAGGAATGGGCCAGGGTGAACCGTGAGGCGATCCAGGAGTCTGGCCGCGGCGACGACATAGTTTTCTTCAACCGCTCCGGCTACACGAAGAGCCCCCGTTACAGCACGTTGTTCTGGGTGGGGGATCAACTCGTCGACTGGGACGAACACGACGGCATAAAGAGCGCCGTCACCGGCCTCCTGTCGAGCGGGCTCTCGGGCTACAGCCTGGATCACACTGACATCGGTGGCTACACCGCCCTAGACAACCCCGTGTTCAGGTACCACCGGTCCAAGGAGCTACTTTTGCGTTGGATCGAACTCGGCGCCTTCACGACCGTCTTCCGCACCCACGAGGGCAACATCCCCGAGGTCAACCACCAGTTCTATTCAGACGAGGAGACGCTAAGGCACTTCGTCCGGTTCGCCAAGATCTACGCCGCCTGGAAGCCGTACAGGACGGATCTCGTACACGAAGCCGCGGAGAAGGGACTCCCTGTCGTCAGGCATCCCTTTATCCACTACCCGGATGATCCCGAGGTGCTCAACCTGAGGTACCAGTTTATGGTTGGCACCGAGTTCATGGTTGCCCCGGTGCTCGACCCCGGTACAGCCAGCGTAGAGGTCTACCTTCCGGCGGGCCGTTGGGTCCATCTCTGGACTGGAGAGACGCATGGCACGATGCGGCGTGGCTTCTACGAGACGGTATCGGCGCCTATCGGGGGTCCCGCCGTCTTCTACAAGGAAATGTCCGAGGAAGGAATCAGGTTCAGGGACGAACTCCGGCGCAGGGGACTGTTGGAGGGGTAGAATGGTATGGTTCTTTTCGTGTGGGGGAGCAAAGTGAGACGGGAGAACGTAACCAGCGGCACGGTATGGGAGGGGAGGGTCGGCTACTCGCGGGCCGTCAGGCGCGGGCCGTTCGTGTACGTCTCTGGGACGACGGCGACGGATGGGAGTGGGGGATACGTCGGGGTCGGGGACCCACATGCGCAGACGGTACAGGCCATAAACAACATCAAGGTGGCACTGCAGGCCGTTGGGGCGGAGCTCTCGGACGTGGTCAGGACCAGGATCTACGTCGTCAACATCGAGGACTGGGAGAAAATAGGCGAGGCCCACGGCGAGTACTTTGGGCAGATCAGACCTTCGACCAGCATGGTCGAGGTCAGACGCCTGATCGCGCCGGAGATCCTGGTCGAGATCGAAGCCGACGCCCTGATCGACGCGGAATACAGTCGGTCCCTGTAGAGCGGTCCGTGGTTCGGGCTTTCGTGAACCGTCCCTACACACCCCGTTCTTGACGTACCTGTTTGCGTTAGATCTTGTTCGCCGGCATCCAGCGGCTCTACTGCGTGCGTATTGAGTCATCAAAGGCGAAAGTCCTGATTTGGCTGCGCTCGTGTTACATACGGAGAAGGTCCCCACCTGGCGGGTCGCGCTCGGCGGACGTATCGGCCTGGTGACTGGCGAGGATGTCGTTGAGGGCTGATGCAGACCATAACGCTAGCGTGACCCCGGACGGGGCGTATGCCACGGGGAGGGGTGGCTGGGCGGCCGCCCCTGCGCCGGTAGCCGGTCAGGTGTCGAACCGCGATGGATGCGCCATCGGCGAGGTCGTCCAGGGCATGGGGACTTGAGATCGGGCGGTTGGAACGACAAGATAGGACAAGATGGGGTATCGGCAGGGGGTGAGGGACGCGGGAGATGAGGACTTGATAGCCCTGGTGGCCGGCGGGGACGAGCAGGCGCTCTCCGAACTCTACGATCGCTACTCGCGGCCCGTGTACGCCACGGGCGTGAGATTGTTGGGCGACACGCAGTTGGCTGAGGATCTGGTGCAGGATGCCTTCACCAGCGTCTGGCGCAGCGCGGCTTCCTTCGACCCCGCCCGCGCGAGCTTCGCGACATGGCTTTACCGCATCGCCCGCAACAGGGCCACTGATCTGGACCGGAGGCGACGCGCCAGGCCCAGGCCCGCCGGCGAGCACGGACTCTACGCCATCCCCGGGGGGCCGCGGCCCGAGGAGGCCGTAGACGCCTGGGACGTGGCCGCCGCTCTCTCCAGCATCCCCAGCGAGTACAGGGAGGTGCTGACGTTAGCCTACTTCGAAGACCTGTCCCAACGCGAGATCTCCCGCCGAACCGGTATTCCTCTGGGGACGATCAAGAGCCGCACGACAGCGGCCCTCAAGAGGTTCCGACAGGCTATGGCAAACCCCGCACCGAGGGAGGCTCGCGGTGAGTGAAGACCGCTTCGAGAAGCTCCTTGGCCCCTACGTGCAGGGAGAGCTGTCCGGCGCCGAGGAGCGAGAACTGGAGCAGCATCTGGAGGGATGCTCCGACTGCCAGGCCGACCTTGGCGACTTGCGCCACGCCCACGACCTCCTGCGGGCAACGGCAGGCGGCCCGCCACCGGAACTCAAGGAGTGGGTGATGGCACGTGCCAGGAACGAGCCACGCCACCGCCCCGCGGGAAGTTGGAGGCTCTGGCTGCCGGTGGCCGCGGCTCTCCTGATGGTCGCGGTCCTCGGTCTCGGGGTGCTCCGTATGGTCTCCACTCCTTCTGACGGCCTCGCACTGAGTGCCACCAGCGTGGCCCCGCAGGCCGGTGGCGAGCTTCGGGGGGAGCGTATCGGGGACAACCTCAGGATCGAGCTGGAGGCGTGGGGGCTGCCCGAACCCGAGGAAGGAGAATACTACGAGATGTGGTACGCGAAGAAGGGCGGCGGACGTGTCAGCTGTGGCACATTCACCGCGCAGCCCGAAGGCAGCACGACCGTGAGCATGTCCGCGCCGGCCAGCGCCGTGGCTTACCCGGAGATCGAGGTGACCCTCGAGCCCGACGATGGGGACCCTGGCTCCAGCGGGAAGGTTGTGCTCGAAGGTTCCCTCCGCGACCTCCAGGCCGGACTACCCACAGACGTGGCGTTAACACGGTCCACGTAGGGGCGTTTCGCCAAACGCCCCGCGTTCCTATCAGATTTCGGAGGCGCGGCCGGCGGCGTCTTCGAGGTCTCTGAGGGCTGAGGCCTGATCCATGCCCGTACTCCTGAGCAGGTCGACGGCGGCGGAGCGGACCTGGCCGACGAGGACGCTGATGCCTAGCTCGTGTTGCTCCTCCAGGATCTTGGTCGCGCTCCTGGCCGCCTCGAGCGCCCACCTGCGCGCCTCCTCAGGACCTTCGTCGTGCTCGAGAAACTTGGCAAGCGCCCTCACGGAGCGCGAGAGGTCGAGCACGGCCTCGGGCAGTTGCGGGGCTATGCTGTCCCCGCGCCTGACCGCGTTGTAGACGCCGCGGGCCAGGACGCGGGTGTTTATGACGGCGAGCTCTATCCTGATGCCGGCGCTGCCGTAGAACTCGAGTTGCCGCAAAGAGCGGCGGCGGGTGGGGGAGAGACGGGCCGTCTCGTGGCCAGCTTCCAGAGCTTCGTTCAAGGTCCTGACGCTGCCGTCGATCTCCCTGGCGCGGTCGAGGACCCGCTCGGCCCGCTTCTCGTCGCCGGTTTCGAGGACGGCGGCGATCTCCTCGAGCACGGCGACGAGCTCGTCGAAGACGGGGGCGGCGGCCCTCTCGACCAGCCGCTCGGGGTTGACGGGGAAGAGGTAGTTGATCCCGAGCGCCACCCCGCCGCCGACGAGCGCGTCGACGAAGCGGTCTGGAGAGAAGACTGCTTCTGGTGGCTGCAGCACGACGACCAGGATCGCCGAGACGGCCGCCTGATTTATCACGATCGTCCCCCCGCCGAAGAACACCGCCGCGGACATCGCCAGGAGTACGACCACCGCGATCTGGAGCGTCCCGTTCCCTATCACGAGCACCAGGAGGTCAGCCACCATGAGCCCCACCGCGACCCCGACGACGAGCTCGATGGCGCGCCTGTTCCTCTGGCCGAGCGTGACGCCTAGACAGATCACCGCCGCTATCGGGGCGAAGAAGGGCTGTCCGTGCCCGATGACGACCTCGGCGAGAAAGTAGGCCAGGCTCGCCGCGACCGCCGCCTGTACGACCGGCCAGATGCTGGTTTTGAGACGGCCGTATCCGGCAGAGAGACCGTCCCGAACCCTGGAAAACAAACGACCTTCTTTCACGGAGCCGACCCCAGCAACGCTCCGCGCACTATACACCCTGGAAGGAGCATGCTACCGAGCAGGGCCGAGCAAAGCGTCTTCGCGGTGGTCGGCGAAGATGTGTAGCCCGAGGCGCTCGGAGATCTCCTCGCACACCGCCGTGCCCCTGACGCTGTTGCCGTAAGCGTCGAGCCCAGGCGAGAAGACGCTTATGCCAAACTTGCCGGGGACGACGGCCAGGATGCCACCGCTCACCCCGCTCTTGGCTGGTATGCCGATTCTGTAGGCCCACTGGCCGGCGAAGTCGTACATGCCGCAAGTGTGCATGACGCTCAAGACGTCCCTGACGTGACGGGGCCCCAGCGCACGCTCCCCCGTCGCCGGGTTCACACCGCCGTTGGCCAGCGTGGCCGCCATGAGCGCCAGTTCCCGGCAGGTTACGTGTACCGTACATTGGCGCAAGTAGAGGGCGAGGGTCGCCTCGACGTCGCCCTCTAACATGCCCTCGCTGCGCATCAGGTAGGCCGTCGCCCGGTTCCGGTCCGCCGTTCGCATCTCGGCCTCGAAGACGTCCTATTCGACCCTCAAGTCCTCGCTCCCGGCGTAGCGCCTGAGGGTGTTCAGGATGCGTTCGAGCGCAGCCGCGTCCTCGCTTCCCACAAGGTCGGTCGTAGCGAGCGCGCCCGCATTGACCATCGGGTTGAACGGGCGGTTGTTGCGTTCGTCGAAGACTATGGAGTTGAAGGCGTCGCCGCTCGGCTCGACCCCGACTCGCGCCAGGACGCGTTCGCGTCCGTAAAGCTCCAGGGCCAGCCCGTAGACGAACATCTTGGAGATGGACTGCAGGGCGAACGGTCTTTCGTGATCCCCCGCGAGAAAGACCTCGCCACCCGTGCTTGCCAGACAGATAGAGAACGGCTTCGGCTCGGCTTCAGGGATCTCCGGTTTGTGATAGCCGAAGCCCGACTCGTAGTAGCCGGCAACCTCGTCATCGTGCAGCGCAAGATGACGCAGGTACAACTCTCCCAATCGCCGCTCTATCCGGTTTCTGGTTTCCTGGCTCAGCATAAGACTCCTCCTACCGGGGCATCTGCCTCAGCCTACCCGAAACTTTGCAGGCAATCACGACAACTGGGCGAGCTTCCATTGTTGCTGAACAACCTGGAATTCTCGGGTAGGATGGCTACGTCGTAGTTTGTATCCGGGGAACGCCAGCGGTCTGCCAGCCTTGTACCGGTACGGCGCAAGCGCTCTGTTTTGTAGGGGAGGCTCAGTGGTGGAAACCCACTGCCTGGTTCAGAAGGTGCCCCGTGGGTGATGCAATCGTCGGTCTCTTGCCCGTAATCGTGGGCGCCACGGTCGTGCCATTTTATATCGTCGCAGTGCTGTTCTTGCTTCAGGGCGATGGCGGGCTGGTCAAAACCCTGTGCTTCGTGGCCGGCGGCATCGCCCTGCGCCTGGTCCAGGGCCTACTTTTCGGCCGTGTCTTCGGCGCCGCCATGGGAGCGTCTTCCGAAGACGGCAAGGGGTACATTGTTTCTACCCTGCTGCTGATCCTCGGGATACTGTTGCTTACCACCGCCTTCAAGAAATGGCAGAGGGAGGAAGACCCCGACGCGCCACCCGGGTGGATGGCCACGATCAGCGGCCTGTCGGCGGTCAAAGCCGTTGGCGCAGGCGCGCTCTTCGTGACAATTGCCGTCAAGCAGTGGGTCTTTACCCTGTCCGCCATAGGCATCATCAGCGAAGCCGGACCGGGAGGGCCAGCAAATATAGGTCTATACCTGTTCTACGTGTTGGCCACGCAGACGCTCGTGCTGCCGCCCATCCTGGCATACGCCGTAGCGCCGCAACAGGCGGACGGGCTGCTTGAGACGGGGCAAACCTGGCTGGAGCGGAACAATCGGGCGATAGCTATAACCGTGTCGCTAATTTTCGGGGTGTGGTTTTTCTACAAAGGCGTCACCGGGTTGATCGGTTAACTCGATGATCGTCCTTTCCGGGATATCTTGCAGCGCGTCGCGTTGTGGTTTCTTGGCGACCAGACGCTGCAGAAGCGAGAGATCTCTGGGGGCGGCTTTTTGGATCCTCTGGTAATCGATGGTGATCTTTCCTTCATCCTCGCCGATCCTGAAGTAGTTCAGGCGGAAGGATGGACGATAGACCGAAGGCAACAGCCGGGACCGCGCTGGCACCCGCTCCAGCTTCTTCAGCCAGGTGCCTGTGTTGATCACGACCCTCTCGCCGACTCGTTTGAGGGAGGCGTTGTGGGTGTGCCCGTAGATGAAGATGTAGGTCTCGGGGTCGGACGCGAACACCTCCTTGGCCGCGGTAAAGCAGGCGGCATCCGCTGGGCTAACGGCGGGGATCGAGGCCAGCACGTCGAACCTCACGAGCGTTTTCTTGACATCCCGGTAGAAGATCAGGAGCGGGATGGACACGAGCAGGAGGATGACGATTACGACGGTGTTGACGGCGAAGATCACTCCCAGGATGGACCCCGCAAAGCCAAGGGGTGCGAGGAGACGGTCGTCCAGGAAGATGCGTGTCCCGACAATGCCTGAAGCCTCGAGCGTGAGTCCTATAACGTTGACGACGCTCAAGGTAAACAGGAGCAAGAACGGTACGACAGCATAACGCAGCCACGGGCTCATCTCCCTGTAGAAGTAATTGGAGATGAGCCAACGTGGGATCTCATCCAGTGGGGTCACGGATTGTATGTCCCTGAGCCAGTTGTACCTCCCGCGCCCGGACAACTGGCCCGCGGTCCCAACCAGCGAATGGGTCACGAAGTAGCCCACGGGGTTCGCGTGCGGGTTGCCGAAGTCGGGCATGTAGTTGCTCGGGTCGCGCTGCATGCCGTGCTCGATCCAGATTTTCTTGCCACCCAACTCCCTGGTGATGGATACTTTTTGCTCCAGAATGATCCCGTACTCTCCGAGCCTCTCGACGAACCCAGGGTAACAGGCGAGCTCGTAGTCGTGGTTGCCGGGGATGAGCGTTATCTTTACGTGCTGCCCCGTTGCCCTGAACTGCTCGAAGAGCCCCGCGTGGTCCCCGACGAGCAGGTCGAACTTCTGCGTTCCTTCCGCGGTCGTGAACTCCCACAACCCGAAAGCATCGCCGATAATGACGAGCTCGGTGTCCCCTTCTCTCCTTTCGAGCATCTTCAAGAACGCGATAAAGTCGTCCTCGAAATCGAGGATCTTGAGTTGCTCGTCCCCGCCTATGTGCAGGTCGCTAACGAAGAAGTACTCGGTGGGCATCGTCTACTCCTCCGTCGTTCTCGCCCCGGTCACGTTCCAGCGCCAAGGCGCAAAAACTCTATCTCTCTTCCCCGAAACTCCGCCTCGATAACGCCCTCGAACCGCTTCTCGCCGGGGAGTGCCCTGACCCTCCAGGCCACGCCGTTCCGCGCGACCTGCTTCTTCGTCAGGTCCGCTCTTACCGCCTTCGTCAGGTGCTTCACCGCGAACGACCCTATCTGCGCCCTCCCCTCGTACCGACCGCTCCCAGGGAACGGCGCCGAGGACACGATCGTCGCGTCGTCGGCGAAGAAGCTCGTTATGGCGTCCGAGTCCCGGCTCCTCCAGGCATTTTCGAAGGCGAGCGCCGCGAGGAACTCCTCCGCCCGGTCCTCGCCGTGTGAGATCAGGTCCCGGATAAAGCCCGGATCGCGGTTCATCTTTGAGGCGGTGCCCAGGAAGCGGGGTAGACGGGAGCGGGACAGTTCGATCACGCGCACCACGATGTGCCTGTACTCGCTATCGCGCGAGAGGCGGCCTTGCTCCAGCATCTGATCTATCTTCTCGATGAATCCAAGCTCCTGGTAAAGCGAGAGGTTCCCTGCGAGCTCGTTGCGCCGGTCCGCTATCTCGGCGGCCGTCCTCGGCTCATCCTCGAGCTCCGAAGGGTTTATCTGGATCACCCAGATCTCATCCGGCTTCTCGTCGGTCAGCTCCTTGATCGGGGGGTTCTGCGAAAAGAGGCCGTCCCAGTAGGTTCCCCGTCGAGGCGCACGGACTTGAAAAAGGTCGGGATGGCGGCCGAGGCGAGGATAGTCTCGGCGGAGATCCTATCCCTTCGGCTGTTGAACGCTTTGAACGCGCCGGAGAGCACGTCAACGGCCCCAACCAGCAGCGCGGGATAGGACCCCTCAGGCTGCACCTCTACCTCCCCGAAGTCGATTCGCCGCTCTAGCATCTTCCTGAACTCGTCGAGACCTATCGCGGAAAATGGATTGTAGTAGGGGCTGACCGCCGGCGTCGTGATGAAGTTTTGCAGGTTGCTCGCCCAGATGGTCCACTGGTTGACGAGCTGTTCATGCGGCGCCGTGGCGGAGTTGTCCACCCAGAAGGCGTCGAGCGCCTCCGACGCACCAGCGGGATCGTTCTTCAGCAGGTGGTGCCAGGCCAGCATCGCGCACACCGCCCCGCCGGAGGTGCCGCTTAGGCCGACCACCTCGTATCTCGTCGGCTCCTCAGCCCGGAGAAGCCCTTTGAGCACCCCGGCCGTAAAGGCAGTGTGGCTGCCGCCGCCCTGGCACGCGACCGCCACGCGCCTCTGGTTGTTTCCTTCTCCCATAGGCTCCTCCGCACATTGGGTCTAGCGCACCAGGATCTCTCGCACAGGAGGGCGCGAGGATCGACCGTACGCTTGCTGTCTCGTCAGGATTTTTCTCAGTCGACTAAGCGTTCCTCGACCTTGGGTCCGCCGGTTCTATGCCAGGTATGTATCCCTGGGCCGCCGCGAGCACGAGGATGAGCGCGACCGCCGAGATCACGATCGTGGCGATCCCCGGCCTGCGGGCCCCGAGAGCGTAGCCGACTATGCCGAGTAAGAGCCCAAAAGCTTCGTACGCCACGCTTATGAACAGTGTCCCCCACAGAACGCAGAACAAACCGATCACGCATGCCCCCCACCCGAGGAAGACCCGCGCCCTATTTCCGCCAGCACCCGTCGACTCGCCGGCCTCCCTGCGCTCGCTCATCCTTCCTCCTCCAGTCCCGGACGCTGTTCACAACATAATAAGATCGCCGCGCACCGCAAACCATCATCCCTTATACGGCCCTCCGCTTCAGGTTTCTCCGGTCTTCCCGTCAAAGTCAGATTCTTCTGCTAGAGTGATTTTGCCTGCGGCCGAAGTGCGCATCGCCGCGTTTAGTTCGGCGCCGGCAAGAACGATCGAGGCCGACAGGTTGAGGTAGACGAGCAGGCCGACGGCCGCCCCGAGGCTCCCGTACGTCACGCCGAAGTCAGCGAATTTCGCCAGGTAGAAGGAGAAACCGACCGAGGTTATCGCCCAGGCGACCACGGCGAGCGCCGCGCCGAGCATTACGGACCTCAAAGGCTGCGTGACGGCCGGACTGTAACGGTAGATGGCCGAGAGCGCAGCCCACAGCAGCACGAGCGCCACGGGATAGTGCAGCCAGGCAAACAGCAATACGTAAAGCTCTCGGAACCCGAAAGCCTCAGCCAGGTCACCGATCATCCGCGACCCGGTGACTAGTGAGACGATGGCGACGATCACCACAACCGCGACGATGGGACCGGAGGCCAGTGAGAGCACCTGCGTCTTCCACCAACTGCGGGTTTCGGTCAGCCCGTAGACGGTGTTGAGGGCGTCGGCCAGGGTGTTCGCAAGTGCCGAGACGGACCAGAGCGCGACGCCGATACCTATGAGCAGCAACTCCCCATTTGCCTGTTTCTGGGCCCTTCTGGCTATCTCTTCGAGGGGTTGGATCTGCTCCCTGCCCTGCTCGACGACGGGCTCTAGTTGCTTCGGGACCTGCTCGACCGACTGCAGTTCGACCTCGGCAAGTAGCCGGCCGAACGCGTCGGGAGGCCCGAAGATGCCAACGAGCACGACGAGGAGCAGCATGAAAGGGAAGAGGCTGAAGAGGCCCCGGTAGGCCAGCGCAGCCGCGTAGGTGGCCATCCGGTGCTCGAAGTAGCCGCCCGCCACGCGCTTGACGACCCCGACGATACCTTTATCATCCGCCGTCTTGCCGGAGACACTCGCTCGTGACCCGATTCGCATAACTAGGTTTCTGCTTCCGTGTCGGGAGAGCGAATGCCCATGAAGTTGGCCAACCAGCGCGTCTCGGGAAAGGTGTCGAGCATGACGGCCACGAATAAAGTTATGGGCAGGGCCAGGAAGGCGCCAGGTCCCCCGAGCAGCCACGCCCAGAAGATGAACGACAAAAAGACTACGGTCGGGGAGATGCTGAGACCCCGGCTCATCATCATCGGCGAGAGGACGTTCTCGGCCAGGATGTTGATGATCGTCACCCCGGCGATGACGAGCAGGGCCCGGCCCAGGCCGAACTCGGCCAGGGCCAGAAGCACCGCCGGCGCCACCGCGAGTACGAGCCCGATGTAGGGCACGAAGCTCAAGAAGAACGTCAATATGCCCCACATCAGGGCGAAGTCGACCCCGAGAACCAGAAGCAGCACGGTGATGCCGATAGCCGTGACCAGGTTGACGATCGCGCGCAACCCGAACTGGCGCACAACGCTCTGGCCGACGAAGGCCAGCCGCTCGACCTGGGGGTGGTCCCCGCCCGCGCTCGTCCGCAGCCTGCCCATCATGGCAGGCCCCTCAGCGAGCAGGAACAGGACGATCATCAGGATCAAAAACAGGTTGCTAAGGAATCCCGCGATGCCGGACAGGACGACCCCGACAGCCCCGGCAAGTGCACCAGGCTTCACCACTTCCCGCACGTTTACTTCCTCGACCCCAAGGCTGTTTGCCAACGCCTGGACGGAAGCCAACCGCTCGTTCAGCTCGGCCGAGTAGGAGCCTATGCCCGCGCTGAACCTGGCGATCGAGGCGCCCATAACGTAGAAGATCGCCACGAAGAGCAAGGTCAGCCCTACGAGCATGATCACGAGCCCAAGGGGCCTGGGAACCCCGCGCCGCCCCAGCCAGGCGTAGATCGGGCTGAACAACAAACTCAAGACCACCGCGAAGATGATGGGGTTGAGGACCGGCGCCGCGAGGCGCATCCCGACGAGCACCACAACCGTCCCAGCCAGTACGAGAAGCACCCGCGAGAAGGTAGGCCGTTCCCGCGCGCTACCTATGGCCGGTGAGTCGTTTAGAGGTTCGTTCACGGTCATGCCGCCCAATCTGCGCCCGTTATCCGTTCCCCGCAATTCTACGCCAGGGCGGACTTTGCCACCCGCCTCTCGGTTACGCAGGAGCAAAGACTTGGACGGAGGGCGTGTCGAGCACGCCCTCCGTCCTTAGCGTACGATCGGTCCTCGTCTATCTGCCTCAGCCGACCCTGCCGCCAGCGCCAAGTCCCCTGACCCTGAAGCCGAGAACGATGAACGCGATCCCGAAAACAAGGGCGTAGGCACCTATCAGCCAGGTAAGGGATAGCAGCCCCGCCCCTGGCAACACCGCCAGGATCAGCCCGAAGAGCACCGAGAGTCCGCCACCTAAGATCATCAGCCACGTGTTGTCTATCTCCTGCCTGAGTGAGATGGCCGCCAGGATCTCCATCACCCCGGTAATGATGGCCCAGAAGGCGATAACGTAGAGCAAAACTGCCGCGCCGAGGCCGGGGTTTACGAGCAGGATCAAACCAGCCACCATGCCGAGGGCACCCTCGATGAGCAACAACCACCTGCGGGAGGAGTCCATGATCCCGCCGACGATCGCGAACACGCCGTCCACCAGCGTGTAGGCCCCGAAGAGTAGTATGAGCACGAAGAGGGTCTTGCCCGGCCAGAAGAGCGCCGCTAGCCCGAAGAGAACAGCGAGCATCCCCCTCAAGAACAGCATCCACCAGACGCGGCCGGCAATCGCGGACAGCATGGGTTGCGGTTGTGCAGCATCAGCCATGGCTTGTTCCTTTCTTACGAGACGTCCCGACCAGCACGAGAATCGTACACCCGGGTGTGTGGAGCCCGCATCACCCGGAGCGAGGTTCACCCGGGTGATCTTCGGCAAAAGCCCTACCTCGTGATGGAAGCCGGATTGCGCCAAGGGTAGATCCGCGCCATGATGTAGGGACAACCCGCGCAAAGAGAGGAGAAAACAGTGTGCCGCTGGCTCGCCTACTCGGGCTCCCCTGTTCTTATCGAGGAAGTGCTCTACAAACCGAAGCACTCCCTTATCGACCAGAGCCTCCACGCTCGCATGGGCGTCGATACTACAAACGGGGACGGCTTCGGCCTCGGTTGGTACTCCCCCGATACACAAACCCCCGCCCTCTTCCGCTCTATCGAGCCAGCCTGGAACGATCGCAACCTGCGCGAGGTCGCGGGCCACGTAGAGTCGCACTTATTCCTCGCCCACATCCGTGCCTCGACGGGCACCGCGGTTCAGCAGACCAACTGCCACCCGTTTCGCCACGAAAACTGGATCTGGGTCCACAACGGCCTCGTGAACGACTTCCACCTCATCAAGCGCGAACTGGCATTAGCGGTGGACGAGTCTCTGTACCCGCAAATGGAGGGATCCACTGACTCGGAGATGCTTTTCTACCTGGCGCTCACGTTCGGGCTGGAGGACGACCCTCCCTCGGCTGTGGAGAGGATGGTCGGCTTCGTGGAGGAAGTGGGTCACCGTCACGGCACAGAGCACCCGATCCAGATGACCATAGGGACCACAGACGGTAAAGACGTGTGGGCATTCAGGTACTCTAGCGAGGGCAAATCGCGCACGCTGTACTATTCAACAGACGTGCGCACGCTACGCAGCCTACATCCCGAGCGAACTCGGCTGCAGGAGGTCTCGGACGAGTCGCGGCTCATCGTCTCGGAGCCGCTGGGCGACCTGCCTGGGGTGTGGAACGAGGTACCAGAATCTAGCTACGGCGTCATACGAGAAGGCGATGACGAGATGCACCCGTTCCAGCCTCGGTGAAAGGCGCCGGGCACGATCAGGTCCTGCGCCTTCCACGGATCACAAGCCGAAAGCTCCGTATCATGCCGTCACGCTCACCATCCCTGACGGTCCAGATCACCTGCCAGGATCGGTGACGACGCGTGCAACCCTGATGCTAGAGGCACGGCGGCCGATTGATCACGGCGCAAGCGTGTTTTGCCTTACATAAGCCGACGAGGTAGAGAAAGATAGAAAAAATCGTAACATTATGCTTGAGATGAGCGATTCCGTATCGCCTGATTTCTCCGTCCCGGCGGTCATCGCAACCAAGCTACGCGTGCCTTCGCCGCGCTCCGAACAGGTACTCCGCCCCAGGCTTCTGGAGATGCTCGAGGATGGGCTCGACTGCAAGCTTACCCTCGTCAGCGCCCCGGCCGGCTACGGAAAGACGATGCTGCTGTCCCAGTGGCTGCCTTCGCGAATCAGCCCCCGGCCAACCCACCTGGGGTTGTTCGTGCTCGCGCGGGTCAGGGCAGAACTCGGCGACCGGACCAACGCACGTGCGCTTCTCGGCGAGGCGCGGACCATCGTGGAGGCTTATCCCGATGCGGGCATGTTCCCCGATCTCCTCGAACATCAGGAACGCGAGCTGGATAATGGAAGGCAACGTGAGCCGGCACTAAACGGAGAGCTAACCGACCGGGAACTCGCCGTCCTACGCCTCTTCGACGGAGATCTCTCGCACCGCCAGATCGGGGAGTGCCTCTACGTTTCAATCAACACCATAAGGCCCACGTCAGGTCCATCTATCGCAAGCTCGGCGTCTCCTCCCGCGACGAAGCGTTGGAGCGCGCCCGCGAAAGAGGAATTGTGAATTGGGAAGCTTGAAGTACGAACTATCTCTTCGCGCCGTTTCTAGTTCACAGTTCTAACTTCATCCAAGTCCTGCTTCGCGGGCCCGGATGATTGCCTGGGCGCGGTCGGCGACTTGCAGCTTGGTGAAGATGTTCGAGACGTAGTTGCCTACCGTCTTGGTGCTGAGAGACAGTTCTTTTGCGATGGAGGGGTTGGGATGACCCTGGGCGATGAGGTTCAGGATCTCACGCTCCCTGTCGGTGAGGGACGGAAAAGCCTGGGGCGGGGCTGGCATGGGTGAGGCGAAGTAGGCTAGCACCCGCTCCGCGATGGCCGGGCTGAAGATTGCCTCGCCACGGCTCACGGCGCGGATCGAAAGTATCATCTCTTCTTCGTCGGCGTCTTTGAGTACGTACCCGCGCGCCCCGGCCCGCAGCGCCGCGAACACCGAGTCGTCGTCCTCGAAGAGCGTTACCACGAGGATGCGGACGCTCGGGCTATCCTGCAGGATCCTTTTTGTGGCTTCTATGCCGTTGACCTCGGGCATCTGCAGATCCATCAGGATCACATCGGGCCGCAGCTCCGCGGCGCGCGTGACGGCCTCCTCTCCGGTCGCCGCCTCGCCGACGACCTCGAACTCGGGCACCGAAGAGAGTAGAAAGACCATCCCCTTCCGGAACAACGGATGGTCTTCGGCGATTAGGATGCGCAGGGTCTCCAACTTCTCACTCCTCAGACAGCGGGAGCCTGACCAGCACCCGCGTACCGCTCTTCGAGGTCTTCTCGACGAAACAACTTCCGCCCAGCTCGGCCGCCCGTTCGCGCATCGAAGAGAGACCGACGCCAGCGCTGCGCCCAGAGGGGATGCCGACGCCGTCGTCGACTATCTCCAGCATCACGTCCTCGTTCACGTCGAGTTGCACGACGCAGGTCTTCGCCTGGGCGTGGCGGGCCACGTTGGTAAGGGCCTCCTGGGTGATGCGGTAGACGGCCACCTCGACGGCCGCCGGAAGGTTCGGAAAGTTCTCAGAGGTTTCCACCTGCACGCGCAGCGGCTTGTCTTTCGAGTCGTAGCGCGCGGCGAGCTGGAGTAGCGCCTCCGCGAGCCCAAGGTCGTCGAGGGCAGGCGGCCTGAGATCGTAGACCAGGCGCCGGATGTCGGAGATGGCGGCGCGGAGTTCCTCGCGCAACTCTACCGCCAGCCCGTCGGCGGCTGCCGGGTCCCGCGGGATGAGGCGCCGTAGCGTGCCGGCCTGGACGTTCAGCCCGGCCAGTTGCGCACCCAGGCCGTCGTGCAGGTCACGCCTCAAGCGCCGTCGCTCCTCCTCGCGCGTGGCGACCAGCCGCTCGCGCGAGCGCTGCAGGTCGGCGGTGAGCCTGACGGCGTGCACTGCCACCTCCGCCTGGCGGGCGAGGTCCTCGAGCAAGCGCCTGTCGGCATCAGAAAAGCTCTCTCCAGGCGATCTTGGGGAGAGTACCAACCGTCCGATCTCCTCCCTCTGATAAACGAGCGGAAGGGTTTCCGGGTCTCCTTTGGGCGAGCCGTAAGCGGCGGCGCTCCGGAAGTTTTCGCCTTCCTTGAGCAGGATCGCCGCGTAGGGGAGCTTGAGCGCCTGGGCTATGGTCTCGGCGATCGTGGGCAGCACGCTCTCTGGCGCGAGGGCCGCTTCGAGGCGTCGTCCGAGGCGCGAGGTCACCGCGTAAGGGTCGTCGCGCTCGCCGTACATCAGGCGGTTTACGTCGCGCTGCAGCCTGCCCCTGAGCGGCTGGAACAGGACGGCCACAAGCCCGGTGGCCAGGAGCGAAATGCTGAGGTCGCCGCGCGCCTGGAAGAGAACGCCCAGGCCTCCCACCGCGGCCACGTAGATGCCAACGACGAGAACGGTCAAGGCGCCGTAGACGAGGGTGCGGTTTATGACCACGTCTATGTCGTAGAGTCGGTGCCTGACGATGGCGATGTAGGTGAAGATCGGTACGGCGAGCAGAGCGAACCCGGCCACGTAAGCGACGGCATTAAAACCTACCCATGATGACAGCACATACACTGGATGGAATAGGAAGGTCATACTGTAGTAATAGACCATCAAGTGAAGGGTAATGAGGATCAGGCCGACAGTTGCCGGTATGGCGGCGAACAGGAACCATTTGATCTGCTGACGCTCGTCTCTGTGGGAGCGGCGTAGCCGGAGCATGAGCGAGACGAGCGCGGCAAGGCTACTCGACAATAACAGCACCATGCCGAGGACTATCGAGCCACCCAAGACGTTGTATGTTGTGAGCCCCCAACCGATGACCCCCACCAGTCCGAACGGGTTAGTGACGTAATAGTGAGTGAGCTCCAACTGTCCCGGTGTAAATGCAATCCCGAAGGCGGCCAACCCTGCTCCACACAGCGCCGCCCAAGCCACTATCCGCCAACGCCGGGACAGTAAGCGCCCATCGGGGAACAGCAGCATCAAGAATACTCCCAGGGTAAGGTTGGCTGAGTTTACCCACGAAGAGAACCAGGCTACATAGTCCCCTCCGGGGAACGCGAAGTTCTCCACTATCGCGTAGTCGGCGTACGCTACGGCGAAGCGTTGCACAGCGTAGAGTAGTCCCACGCCACAGAAGATCCAACCGATCGCGTTAGCGGGGAGACGAGAGGCGATCAGAGCCCCGACCAATAGGTAAGTTAGCGACAGCAATCCCGGCGGCACAGTGAATGCGAGGCTTAACCTCGCATCCGGCGGGAGAGGGACTTCGTCTGTTGCGAAGTCGAGCAGGACGGTAAGCGCGACGAGCAGCACGCACACCGCACACAGCGACCACGCCAGCCAGGCAGCCGTGCGCCGGTCCATCCCACCAACTTCTTGATCTCGTTCCCTTGCCCCTTTTGTCACAACCATCACCCAACAGGATTATCTACCAATCGGCGCATTCATGAAAGGGCACTTTCAGGGAGAGGCTCGCGTTGTCGACTCAGCACCGACGTCCTCCGTACGTTTCACGCGTGGCGCAGCGGCGTAAGCAGCCTTCTGCGCAAGAAGGCGAAGGGCCGGCCGGGTGGACCGCGGCTTGCGGTTCTCGCGCAGGCGCTTCTCGAGGCGCAGCGCGCTCATCTCTCTGCGCAGTCTCTCGTTGTACCCCTGGACTACGTAGTGATTGAAGCCCGCGAAGTAACTCATGTTTCTTCTCCTCTGTAGATTTACGGGACGAATCAATTCGGACCCTCACGCGACACCGAGCATCTCTCCGACACCTCCTGATCCCTGAAGCCCGTAGCCTGAAGACGTAAGCTGTGGTTGGCGTTTCGGAGGAGATGCAACTTCCGTGCGGGCGTGGCCCCTGATCTCCACTACTTCCGCGTCGATCGTGGCTGCCTTGTGGAACTTGGCCACGGAGACGCGGTGGTTGCCGTCACACACGAAGTACACTTCGCCGATCTTGTACAGGCTCACCGCGGGCAGCTCGACCCCCTGATGGTACGCTCGATCTACACGCTCCCACCTTCGGGCCATGTGGAACTTCAGGGGCAGAAAAGCGTCGTCGAAGTCCTTGCACCTTCCGGCGCTGCCGGTTATCTTATCGACCTCGACGGTCCTCATGCCCCTGTAGGACTGGTTCCATTGCGCCAGAGCGCCTTTCGCCTCGTCGAAGGAGGGCAAGCGTTTGCGGGCCGCGTCTCTGCGAAGCCAACCCCTCAGGCGGTGCAGGAGAGCCCTGCGGCGGGCGCGGTGGAAGTCCCTGTCGACCTGCTCCTCTACTCCGATGTAGCCGATCATCTTTGATCCTTCCGCTCGAACCTTCTACGGCCACTCTAGAGGCGCCTCTATCCCGGGAGGTAGGGGATGGTTTCCTGACTTGTTCAGGCAATTTTTCATGTGAGGCTTTCCCGAGATCCGTAATGATTCCGAGTTCGTGCGTCGCATGCACCATCACGCAGACGTTGTGGCACAAGACTTTGCACGGGACCTCGTTGACCTGCTTACGCCGATGAGTTCCTTCGGGATGCTGATCAGGGCTGGATCAGAAAGGTAGTTGCTGATCGAGTTGAAGTACGGGTCTTTGGAGATCAGCCCGTTCGCGTGAGCGTACCGGACCGTCGCCGACGTAACGAACCTGCGATACTTCTTCGAGCTGTCGACGAGCCCGAACGTCGTCTGGGTCGACCTAGTGAACCTCGGCCTCGCCGAGGGCGCACCGGTCGTGGAGCTACGACGACATAGATCTCTCCGGCGAGGTGTCGGAGCACTTTCAGGAGGTGGCGCAATCAGCATTCTAGGGTCAGGACGACGCCAGCGTCCGTTGGTCACGGCATGAACCTGCACACTGATCTCCCCACGCGCGCGCAGATCAACCGGTTCATGGAGAGCCGGAACCCCGTCAGCGTCTCGTTGTACATGCCCACGGACCCCGCCTCGAACGGAGATGCGGAGCGTGTCGAGCTCGGGAACCTCGCGTTCGATGCGCGGGAGAAGCTCGAGCAGACCGGCGCGGTGACCTCCGACGTAGTTGCGGTCGAGGAGGCGTTTGCCGAGCTCGCGCAGGACGGCGAGTTCTTGCGATACCTTGGCCGGAGCCTCGCGGTGCTCGCGACCCCCGAGACGGTCGCGAGCTTTCGCCTGCCGAACCGCCTGCCAAGGCTCGTCGAGGTGTCGGATCGCTTCTACCTCAAGCCGCTGCTGCGGACCGTCACGTTCCCGCAGGTAGCGTACGTGCTTGCGCTTGCTCAGGGCTCCGTCACGTTGCTCGAGGTGCTGCCCGAGACAGAGCCCACGGAGGTCGACGTGCCCGACCTGCCGCGCGACGTGGCGAGCGCGGTCGGGAAGGCCTCGATCAAGGACCGCTCGCCGAGCGGACGGATGCAGGGCTCCGAGGGACAGAAGCTGCGCATGCGCCAGTACTCACGGCAGATCGACCAGGCCTTGCGCCCGCTGCTCGCCGGTCTCGACGTCCCGCTCATCCTCGCCGCGACCGAGCCGCTCGACTCCATCTACCGCTCGGTCAACACCTATCCGCACCTGTCGGCCTCGGGGATCGAAGGTAACCCGCAGAGGACGCCGGCGTCCGAGCTCGCCGCGAGATCGCGGACCGTGCTCGACGGACTGTACGCGGCGGAGCTTGCGGCGCTGCACGAGCTCTACGGTTTGCGGCGGTCCGAGCACCGCGCGTCGGCCGACGTTGCGGACGTCGCGCGCGCCGCGACTTATGGTGCCGTGGACACCGTGTTCGTCGACATCGACGCGGTCGTGCCCGGCTCGGTCGACGAGCAGACGGGCGCGGTGACGTTAGGCGACGACGCCGTGAGCTACGGTATCGTCGATGAGATCTCACGCCGAGTCTGGCTGAACGGGGGCAGGGTGCTCGCCGTGCGGAGCGAGGACGTTCCAGGCGGAGGCCCCGTCTCCGCAATCCTTCGGTACGCGCTCTGATCGATGACGGAATGGCTCGGGCGGCCTGCCGCTCCTCGTGCTTTTCGGCGTTGTCCTCATCTTTCCCTTGTTCTGGAGGTTCTGAGTTATGCGCTACGGGGTGCCACTGAAGCGGGATGGGATCGAGTATCTTCTCTGGCGGCACCCGCTCGCGGACGGGGAGGTGACGACCGTGTACGCGGTGCGGTACCCGAGCCGATCCACGCGAGTTCGCGTCGTGTACTTCCCTCGAACCGAGCACCTGGACGTGTGGTGCCAACAGACCGGGATCGAGGAGGCTGTCGTCGGCGGCTTCTTCTTGCGGGACCCGTATCGGCCGCTCGGCGAGCTCTGGATCGACGGGCACCCGGCGCAGCACGAGCCCATCTCGGCGCCCTACGGGCACCGCCGCAGCAGCGTGGTCATCGACGACGGGGCCGCGCGCCTAATGGAGCGTGATGCCGCGCCGTCGCGACCGGCCGGCGATCTCCTGCAGGCCGGACCGCTGCTCGTCGCCAGCAGGGCGGTGGTCTTCGATGCCGACGAGGATTACGAGGGCTTCTCGACGGGAGCGGGGCAGTTCGATTCGGACATCACTGAGGGGCGCCACCCGCGTGCCGCACTCGGGATCTCGGAGAAGTCGCTGGTCGCCGTCGCATGCGACGGGCGCCGCTCCAACGTCGACGGAGGCCTGTCGATGATCGAGCTCGCCGAGGTGATGGTCGAGCTTGGGGCAGAAAGGGCGATCAACCTCGACGGTGGAGGCTCGACCACCCTCGTGCATCGCGGGCATCTGCTCAATCGTCCCTACTCCACAGTGGATCAGCCGGCGCCTGCATCGCGGCGGGTCGTAAGTGCGCTCACCTTCGAGCCGAGGTCGTGACACCGCCACGGTCGGTGCCGTCGCCGTGTTGCTCGACCTTGACCTCTGGTCGTTCTGACTCGTGCGTTGGAGGAGGTATCGATGGACACGCGCACCGATACCAATGAGGGGGACGCGTTCCCGTTCGTCTCGACGGTACTGGAAACAGCGTCAAGGGGCAGCTCGTCGCGGGGTTCCTGTCCCGACGGCTAGGGATGGACTTGCTCACGTCCGCTCCCGAGGTCTGACGCGACCGCCGGAGGCTTCGTCCCGTACGACATCTAGCGCCTCCCCGAACACCTGGACTGGCTGCGCCCCGTAGAGAGCGTAGCGTCCGTCGATCACGTAGAACGGCACCCCGGTTATGCCGAGCCTTCGAGCTTCTTCCTGGCTCGAACGCACGTCTTCGACGCCTCCTTCACCAGCGAGGTACTCCCGGACTTCTAATGCTTCGAGTCCCGCGGAGGATGCGATATCCACCAATTCCCCATGGTCGTTGAGGTCTTTGCCCTCCGTAAAGTAGGCGCGAAACAGGGCGCCTGCGAGCTCCCACTGTACCCCGTAATTCTCGGCGAAGAGGATGAGACGGTGGGCGTCGACGGTATTTGGCGCGCTCGCCACCCGGCCGAAGTCGAAGCGGATACCGTCCTGCTCTCCCGCCGCCGCCACCTGCGAGAAGGCCGCCTTCGCGCCGTCTTCACCACCGAACTTCCGCCGCGAGAACTCGGCCCATGGCAGCCCTCCTTCCGGCATACCAGGTTGGAGCTGAAAAGGACGCCAGCGTACGTCGACTTCGAGATCAGGCCGGTCCGCCAGGGCTTTCGACAGGCGCTTCTCGCCTATATAGCACCACGGGCATACCACGTCGGAGTACACGTCTATAAGCACGATCTCCTCCTCAATAGCTCACCACGGGCATCTGACGCAGGTAGGTCTGGTCGCCCGCCTGAAGGAGCAAGAAGTCGGAGAGGTCGGAGCGTGAGATCTGGGTGCCGCTGTTCTTGCCGATCATGCCCACCCGGTACTCGCCCTTCTCGGGACCTTCCGTCAGCCTCGGCCCGCGCACGATGATCCAGTCGAGGTCGCTTCTCTTGATGACATCCGCGTGCTGCTCTGCGTCCGCGAGAACCTCTGGCTGCAGCTTCCCGAGCAGGAACACGAAAACCTTGTCCACGAACTTCGGTTTGTCTTGCGGGTCACGTACACCTGCTCCCGTGAGGCTGATCAGGCGCCGCACGCCATTGGTCTCCGTGGCGGCGACAATATTCTCCATGCCCCTCGTCAACACGTCCTTCGGCGACGTCTTCGTCGGCCCCAGGACGCTCAGGACCGCGTCCGTCCCCGCGACGGTCTCCTCGACCCGTACAGGATCCAGGACGTCCCCCTCTATTGCCGCGAGCCGCCCATTGTTTACAGAGAGCTTGGACGGGTCACGTACCAGAGCCTTTACCTCGTGCCCCTCCGCGAGCGCCCGCTCCACGAGCGGACGCCCCGTCCTGCCAGATGCCCCAAAGATAGCCAGCCTCATTCTTGTCCAACCACCTTTCTTGGTACCCGCGCCTCAATACCAACCTACGCTTGCCGGACAACTGTCCGTTTAGTAAGATATGTTAGCGGACACTTGTCCGTTTATCAATGGAGGTGGCAGTATTTTGTTTGTAGTAGGGCGAGCAGGAGAGGTAAGGGTTTGAATCTTCCACCGGGGAGTGGTTCTGTTGCCGCGGGCCGTGGGGAGCGCAGTGATGCGGTTGAGAGCAGGCGCCGTATTTTGGCTGCGGCCAGGGAGCTTTTTGGGGAGAAGGGCGTGGACCGGGCGAGCATGCACGAGATCGGGCGCCGGGCCGGTGTCGGGCAGGGCACCCTCTACAGACGCTACGAGCACAAGGGCGCCCTGTGTTCGGAGCTTTTGCGCGAGAAGGTGGAGGAGTTTCGTGAGGAGGCTGGCTCCTTGGCGGAGGGTGAGGCGCTGCTTAGAATCTCCTGGCTCCTCGACCGCCTGGCCCTCTTCAACGAGGAGAACGCTCCGTTGCTCGGCGCCATAAGGGACGCGTCGGGGGGTGGGCGGCGGATGGAGATGTACAGGAGTTCGTTCTACCGGTGGCTGCGCGCCACCGTCGCGGCGTTGCTTTCGCGGGGCGTCGAGGGGGGGGAGATCAAGCCCGACCTCGACGTGGACTGCATCGCCGACTTTTTGCTCGCCGCGCTGAACGTGGATCTCTACCTCTTCCAGCGCCGCGAGCTCGGGATGGACCGCGAACGCATCGTGGCGTCCTTGAGCCGGCTCCTCGACGGCTTTCGTGCCGCTGGTTAGCGCTGCGTGATTCGAGTGATAGCTCTCGCGCGGTGGTCTGGGGCTACGCCATATAATCTTCGTCGATACGGATCAGGAGGTAATCTATGGGTCGACAGCGAATACAGCCAGGTCCGGGCCAGGAGTCGGTCTGGGACTACCCGCGTCCGCCGAGGCTCGAGGACGTGGATAAGAAGGTCAAGGTCGTCTTCGGCGGCGTGACGCTTGCCTACACGACGCGGGCCAAACGCGTGCTCGAAACGAGCCACCCGCCCGTGTATTACATCCCGCCCGGAGACATAAGGATGGAGCTCCTCGAACCATCGGGGGGAATCTCCTACTGTGAGTGGAAGGGGCGGGCAACTTACTACGACGTAGTGACCGAAGAGCGGAATGAACCTCGGGCCGCGTGGTTCTACCCCGACCCGACGCCGTCCTTTACCAGCCTCAAGGACTACGTGGCCTTCTACCCTTCGAAGATGGATGGATGCTGGGTCGGGGGGGAGAAGGTCGAGGCGCAGGAGGGGGACTTTTACGGGGGATGGGTCACCGCCGACATAGTAGGACCGTTCAAGGGCGCCCCAGGCACCTGGGGTTGGTAGATAGGTCGTGGACGCCGCGAGCCTTCGCAAGGAATACACCCGCGCCGGCCTGGACAGGGCCGACGTTCATTCAGATCCCGTAGTCCAGTTCGACGCCTGGTTCGAGGAAACCCTCGCTGCGGGCCTGCACGAGCCGAACGCCATGATCGTCGCCACCGCCACAGCTGACGGCAGGCCCTCGGCCCGCACCGTTCTTCTCAAGGGCTACGACGCGCGTGGTTTCGTCTTCTACACCAACTACGAGGGACGAAAGGCACGCGAGCTCGAGGCCAACCCCGCGTGCGCCCTGCTCTTCTACTGGGGTGAGCTCGAGCGGCAGGTCAGGATCGAAGGCCGCGCCAGCCGTATCTCAGATGATGAATCCGACGCGTACTTCGCGGGCCGTCCACGCGGGAGCCGTCTCGGGGCGTGGGCCTCAGAGCAGAGCCGGCCCGTCGAGGGTCGGGAGATCCTCGAAGAGAGGCAAAGATCCCTGGATGCCGAGTACGAAGGGCGCGAGGTTCCACGTCCCCCTTTCTGGGGCGGCTACAGGGTCGAGCCCGATGTCGTCGAGTTCTGGCAGGGGCGCGAGAGCAGGCTGCACGACCGTCTCGTGTACAGGCGCGCCGACGACGGCTGGCGGCTAGAACGCCTCCAGCCTTGAGAAGCTGCCGTAACGGCGTAGCGGTGCAACTTTTCCGGTCGAACGCAGTATTCAACTGTAGTCGTGTAATTCGTGCGGAGTTTGCGATACGGGCTCTGCAACGGAGGTTTTGATCTTTGGGAGATATCGGAGCGTGGGTGCTTGATGTGATCTCGGCGCTCGGCTACGTGGGCCTGGCGCTGCTGCTCATCGCCGAGAACCTGTTCCCCCCGATCCCTTCCGAGGTCGTGCTGCCGCTCGCCGGCTTCCTCGTGGGCCGCGGAGACCTGATGTTCTGGGCGGCCCTACTCGCGTCTACCTTCGGAAGCGTCGCTGGCGCCCTCATCCTGTACTCCCTTGGCCGCTACGGGGGACGCAAGCTCGTGCTGCGCTACGGGAGATTCCTGCGCGTCGACGAGGATAGCCTGGACCGGGCCGACACCTGGTTCCGGCGCTACGGGGACTGGGTCGTGCTCTTCGCCCGCGTCGTTCCCCTGGCGCGGAGCGTCGTCTCCATTCCCGCCGGCACCATGGAAATGCCCGTCTTCAGGTTTGTGGCGCTTACGGCCATCGGCTCCCTCGCCTGGAACACGTTGCTCATCGGGGCCGGCGTGATACTCGGCGCCAACTGGCAGCGTGTGGAGACGTGGGTCGGCTCCTACTCCAACACGGTCCTCATCGCCCTTGCCGCGGCCGCCGCTATCCTGCTCCTCCTTCGCCACCTTCGCCGCAAGGCATGAGATACGAAACCGGGGCGGGTGGCCGGTCTTTCCAAGCGTTCGCAGTCCGACGTGCCTCTACCTTCCGACGGTGGTTTCCGTCATGGCGGAGCGCAGGTGCCCGTTCAGGTCGTCGACGACGGCGCGGATGGTGAGCTTCGTGCCCGGCTCCAGGTCGCCCGCGTCGTAGAAGATGCGGTAGGGGTCGTTGTCGTCGGTGCCAGCCGGCTTGAACTTCCCATCGCCGACCTTGACGGCGAAGCTGATCTCGGCGAACTGGTCGGGCAAGAGCGTGGCGTTTATCTTGAAGCGGCCGGTGGCCGTATCCGGCGCGCTGACCTCGATGTCCGGCGCCTCCTGGCTCTGTGGGAGCGGTTTGCCCGCCTCGTAGACGACGGCGCCGAGGGCCGGCACCTCGATGGTCGTCTTCCCGGCGGCGTTCGTCTCTACGGGTTCTGCATCGCCGTAGACCGGCTTGAGCGTCGCGTTCGGGGTGCCGGTCTCGAAGGTGGCCGACTTCCGAGCTTCGGCGTTGTTGACGGCCACCACGTATTCGACCTGCTCGTCGCGCTCGACGCGGGAGAAGGCGTAGATGCCGGGACCGTCGTCGCTGAAGCGGTGGATCTGGGCTCCGAAGCGGAGCGCGTCGTAGCGTTGTCTGACGGCGGCGAGCTCCTTCAGCTCCTGGTAGAGCGGATGGGACGGGTCGAAGTTGTCCTGCCTGGGGGTTTCGGACGAGCCGATCTGGTCGTCATCCCAGTACTCCCGGGTCTGGCTCCGGAACATGTCCTGGCGCGCCAGCTGGTCGTTGCCGGGGTCGCTCCCGGTGAAGCCCTGCTCGTCGCCGTAATAGACGACCGGCATACCGCGCGCGAAGAACATCAGGGCGTGACCAAGCCGGTCTCGCTTCAGCAGCTCCCTGTTCGTGGCTCTCGGGTTGTCGTTCTCGAGGAAGTACCCGAAGCGGCCCATGTCGTGGTTGCCGAGGAAGGTCGGGAGGCTGTACGCGTTGGAGTCGGCGTCCGTGTAGTAGTCGTCCTTCTCGAAGAAGTCGCGGAGGTCGTCCGTGGGCTTCTTTTCCGAGGCGAAGCCCCTGGCCGCGCCCTGGAACGGGAAGTCCAGGATCGCCTGGAGCCGTGCCTCTGTCGTGTAGATGCTGGTGAACTTCGGGTCGTAGCTGTAGACCTCACCGTACATGAAGAAGTCCTCGTTGCCCGTCTTCTTCGCGTGCGATAGCACCTCGGGGCCGAACTTCTGCCAGAACTCGGTGTTGACGTGCTTGGTGGTGTCTATGCGGAACCCGTCGACGCCGTAGTCCACCCACTCGTTATAGATGTCAACCATGCCCCGGGCGACGCGCGGGTGCTCGGTAAACAGGTCGTCGAGGCCGACGAAATCGCCGTATTGCTGGTCCTCGTCCTCGTTCTCGAAGTCCGTGTCGCCCCTGTTGTGATAGTAGATGCGCCTGTCCAGCCAGTCCGGCTCCTTGACGTCCCGCTCCGCTTTCGGGACGACGGGCGTATACGCGAAACTGACCTTGGGGTCGAGCGCCGGAAACTCGCTCGTGCCGGCGTAGTCGCGGTCGTCGAAGGGCCTGCCACCCGCGGTGCGGTAAGGGTACCGTGCCTTGCTCCGGTACGTGTACTTGTCTTCCTTGTAGCGGATCACGTCGGCGGTGTGGTTGGTGATAATGTCGAAGAAGACCTTCATGCCGCGGGCGTGGGCCTCGTCGACGAGACCCTGCAACTCGGCGTTGGAGCCGAGGTGTGGATCTATTCTGGTGAAGTCCGTGATCCAGTACCCGTGGTACCCGGCCGAAGAACCGGCGATGGTTCCGTCGCCCTGGACGGGCTTGTTCTTGAACGACGGCGTGAGCCAGACCGACGTGATGCCCATCCTGTCCAGGTAGCCCAGCTTGCTCCTCAGGCCGGCGATGTCGCCGCCGTGGTAGTAGCCCTTGAGCTTGGGGTCGTGGCCGTGGCGCAGCACGTCGGCGTTTGTGTCGCCGGCCCGCCGGCCGCCGTAGTCGTTGGAAGCGCTGCCGTTCTCGAAGCGGTCAGGCATGACGAAGTAGAATTGCTCGTTCTGAACGGGGTGCCTGAGGCTCGGGCGGGCGAGCGCTCCGTTCGATGTCCCGCTCGGGGCTGCCAACGCACCCCCGGCGCCTACTAGAATCGGTAGCGCCACCATGAGCGCCGAGATCATCACGATCAGCCTGCTTCCCACCTGTCCCCCCTTTTTCCACCGTACTCGGGGCCGTCAGAGCCTCATATCGACCAACCTATCATGCCTAAAGATCTCAACAAACGATCTCGGTTACAAGTTCTCGCACGATCCGAGACCTGACATTGCGACAAGGGTCCCTGATAAGATGCGTGTCGTTGCGTCTTCTAGGAAGAGGAGATCTCTTGAAGCTGGTCACGTATTCGGTGGATGGTGGGGGACCACGCGTCGGGTCGTTAGAGGGAGAAGAGATAAGGCCGCTCGCCCACCAGGACATGATCGAGTTCATCGAGTTCGGAGGGAGCCCGGAGCCGGGCGAGGACATCGTGCCGCTCGCGGAGGCGCGCATCCACGCCCCGGTCGCGGGACCCGAGAAGGTGATAGGGATAGGCCTAAACTACGAGGACCACGCGGCGGAGACCGGTGCCGACATCCCCGATAAGCCAATCGTCTTCGCCAAGTACGCGAACGCGGTGATCGGGCCGGGAGAGGCCATCATGATACCGTCCATAACCGAGCAGGCCGACTACGAGGCTGAACTGGCCGTGATCATCGGCCGGACCGCCCGCAAAGTCCCTGAATCCGAGGCCCTCGACTACGTCTTCGGCTACACGAACGCCAACGACGTCTCTTCCCGCGACCTCCAGTTCTCGGAGGGTGGCCAGTGGACGCGCAGCAAGTCGATAGACACCTTCTGTCCCCTCGGGCCCTACATCGCGACCAGGGATGAGATCGAAGACCCGCAAGACCTCTCCATACGCTGCACCCTGAACGGCGAGGTCATGCAGGACGGGACCACATCGAAGATGATCTTCTCCGTCGCCGAGCTCGTGTCCTTTCTCTCCCAGGGCATGACGCTCGTCCCCGGAGATGTGATCGTCACTGGCACGCCTCCTGGTGTCGGCGCGGCCCGCGACCCGCAGGTCTGGCTCAAGGACGGGGACGAGGTGACGATCGAGATAGAGGGCCTCGGGGCCCTCACCAATCCGGTCCGAGCAGACTAACTATGGACTTGCTCGACGGGCTCGGCACCATCCTGCCGGAAGACCGTGTCGTCTCGGGCGGGGATGACCTGAAGCGCCACGCGGGTGGCGTCTTTACCTACCATGCGCCTGTACGGCCCGACGCCGTTGTCTACCCTGAGAGCCGCGATGAGGTGGTGGAGACCCTTCGCTTCGCCAACGAGCATCGTATACCCATCATACCTTTCGGGCAGGGGAGCAGCCTGGAGGCGCACACCATTCCGGTCGACGGCGGCATCAGCCTCGACCTGGGAAGGATGAACCGCACCCTGGAGGTCAGGCCCGAGGACTTCATCGCGCGGGTCCAGCCAGGCCTCACCCACATTGCGCTAAACGCGGCGTTGGTCGAGAACGGGCTTCTCTTTCCGGTGGATCCGGGCTGGGATGCATCGTTAGGCGGGATGGCTGGCACCAACGCGAGCGGGACGAACGCGGTCAAGTACGGGGTTATGCGCGACCAGGTCCTCGGCCTCGAAGTCGTGCTGGGAGATGCGACGGTAATGCGTACCGGTGGCATGGCCATGAAGTCCTCGGCGGGATACGACCTGACAGGGCTCTTCGTGGGATCTGAAGGGACCCTGGGTGTTTTCACGGAGTTGATCCTACGCCTTTACCCGCTCCCGGAGCACACCGTGGCCGCGAGGGCGGTCTTTCCTGATATCGAGGCAGCGGGACGAGCCGCCGTAGCGATGATCCGGACCGGTATGAGCATCGGGCGCGTCGAACTTGTCGACGCCCGCACGGTCGGGGCCGTGAACGCCTACAAGAACACCGACTACGCCGTCGCCCCAGCCCTCTTCCTCGAGTTCAGCGGCTCTGAGGCGAGCGTCGAGAACGACGTCGGGGTGGCAAGAGATATCTCCGCGACAGAAGGTTGCTCCCGGTTCGACGTCGAGGCCGATGAGGCGGCCCGCGAGAAGCTCTGGGAGGCCCGCCACGACGCGGCCCTCGCCATCCGCGACCTCTCCACTGGGATGGGCATGATGACCACCGACGTGTGCGTCCCGATCTCCAATCTTCCCGGGGCCCTCAGGCACGCCCGCGATACCGTCGAGTCCCACGGCCTGGAAGCGGCCATCCTGGGCCATGTCGGCGACGGGAACTACCACGCCGTCTTCCCCGTGGATACAGGTGACGAGGCGGACCAGAAGCGTGTCGAGGCGGTAAACGCCGAGATCGTAGACTACGCCTTGCAACGCGGCGGCACCTGTACCGGCGAGCACGGCATCGGCCTGGGAAAGACCGGGTACCTGCAACAAGAGCACGGTGATTCACTGCCGTTCATGCGCGAGATCAAAAGGTTCGCCGACCCCAACGGAATAATGAACCCCGGCAAGATCTTTATCAGCGAATAACGGCAATGCGCCGAATCGAGCTTTCTCCGTAAGCTCCCCGGTTTTGGGCGTCATACCGAATCCAGTTGATCAATTGCCGAAAGGCACTCCGTTGGTCTTTTCTCGACTCCCTACTCCCGCCACCCAAACGCAGCGATCATTCACCCGGATTCGGTATTACCCGTTGCCGTGTGCCTCGACAAAGGTATCTATGGCTTCCGTGACGCGGTCCAGATAATGGGCCACCGCGGCGCGCTCTTCGGGCGAGAGGCCGGCGGCAGCTTCCACTAGCCCATCCGCCAGGGGCGCGAACGCCGCCCCGGCCGCCTCGTCAGCCTGTTCGGTGAGGACCACAACGAGGCGGCGGCGATCCGAAGGATGGCGCCTGCGCTCGACGTGCCCGGCCGCCTCCAGGCGGTCAACGAGTGCGGTGGCCGAGGCGGATCTCATCCCGCCCAGACGCTGCCCGAGCTCCACGGGGCCAAGGGGCCCCTCCACCTCTAGCCGCTCCAGCGCCCGGACGTCGTTGGCGCCAAGGCCCAATATCCTGGCCAGCGCCAGGTTGAGCCCAAACTGGGACCACGCCAGCCGGCGCAAGCGCTCCCCCAGCTCAGCGCCGCTCGGCGCACCCTCACTTGCCCCGGACTCCCGATCTCCGGATTCCCGAAATACCTCTTGATCCTCAAAGCCCATGCCTGTATACTAGCACAACTGGTAGCTAGATTATCTAGTTATACAATGAACTAGCTAAAAACTAAACAGAGAGAGGTAGTAGCTTGGACGGCACGGACGGGTACGGTGGGGCGGGGTCTGGAGGGTTGAGCGTGCGTCAGTGGGTGACGCTGGCTGTATTGACGTTTAGCACGTTCCTCGTACTTTTGGACGCCAGCGTGGTAAACGTCGCGCTACCCCAGATCGCGGGGGATCTCGGAGGGACCTTGGATCAGGCGACCTGGGTGGTGGCCGGCTTTATCCTCGCGTTCGCCACCCCGCTCGTCTTGTTCGGCAGGCTCGGCGACATCTTCGGCAGGAGACGTTTGTTCGTGGTTGGGGTCGCGGTCTTCACCCTGGCCTCCCTTGGCTGCGCCCTGGCGCCTTCGATGGGGTTCTTGATCGCCGCCCGCGTGGCCCAGGGGGTGGGAGGGGCGATGCTCGAGCCAGCCACGCTCGCCCTCATCAGGGCGACGTTCCCGCGCGAGAGGTTGGGCCTCGCTTTCGGGGTTCAGGGTATTACTGCCGGGGTGGCGACCGCCGTGGGGCCAACCCTGGGCGGGGTTCTCACCACCTCATTCTCGTGGCGTTGGATCTTCCTGATCAACGTACCCGTCGGGCTCGTAGCCATCGCGGCAACCCTCCTGGTGGTCGCCGAGTCCCGCGTCGATGGGGCTTCACGGAGGATCGACGTCGCCGGATTCCTTCTCTCTGGCGCCGGCATCTTTTTTCTGGTCTTCGCTCTGGTGGAGGGCCAGAAGCTCGGGTGGAACTCTGCCGCGATCCTCGGCTCGCTCGGGGTCTCAGTCCTATCATTCGTAGCCTTCGTTTTCGTCGAGAGGCGGGTCAGGGAGCCCCTGGTCGACCTCTCCTTGTTCTCGGACCGGCTCTTCACTGTTGGCAACATTTTGAGGGGTGTGACGCTGTTCGTTCTCCTGGCGGCCGTCTTCGTCTTGCCGCTGTACTGGCAGACCCAACTCGGGTACTCGGCGCTTCAGGCGGGGCTCGTGCTCGTGCCGCTCTCTGTAGCCTCGTTCTTCCTGTCGCCGATCGCGGGTAGCCTCGCCGATAGGGTGGACGTCCGGTGGCTCGTCGGGTCCGGCTTCGTCGCGGTGGCGGTGAGCGCTTTGTGGCTGTCGCGCCTGACCCCGGAGAGCGGGTGGTCGTTCTTTGTGGCCCCTCTAGCACTCTTCGGCGCTGGCCTGGCTTTCCTCTTCGCGCCAACCGTGACGGCGACCCTGAGGAACGTCCCAGACGAGAGGAGCGGGGTGGCTTCGGGGATCTCGTTCACCGGGGGTGAGGTCGGGGCGGCGCTGGGGGTCGCGGTGGCGGCTGCCGTCCTGCAGAATCGCCTCCTGGCAAACGCGGAGAAGGCCCTCTCGGGTGCGGAGTTGCCGCCTGGGGTGGAACAAGCAATACTTTCAGGCCTCTCCGAAGGCACGACCGGCCCCCCCGCCGGCCTCGCCGGACCAACGGCGGGTATAGAGGGTCTGATCCAGGGCGCCTTCGCCGACGCAGTCGGGTCGGGACTCCTACTGGTGGCGGCCGTGGCTCTACTGGGAGCCGTACTCGCCTTCGTCTTCTTCTCAGCCCGACCGGAGCCTGACGCCGATATGGAGACACCCAAGGGAAGCGGGCGTGCCGACGAAGCGTCGGACAAGAGCTCGACGGTGTCCGCAGAAGACGTCAGCGAGACGGGGAAAACGGCCGCGTAGAGGACAAACGGCTTGCGGGGCAAGTCTCTCCCCTGGCGATGACCTGCCGAGTTTGGGGTGCAGCAGAGCGGCATGGTGTGTAATCTATCGCCAGGAGTACGGGCACAGGTGGTCGTGGAGTAGAAGGCTAGAGGGAGGTCCGGGGACGATGGAACCGGACAAGGCATCATACCGGACGGTGAGAGTCCTCGGGGTGCTCTTGATCCTCGAGGTGGTCGGGCTCGTCGTTATAGGAGGGTTCGAGTTCTTCCAGCTTCGCTGGGGAGGACTCGAACTCGAAGGCCAGCGGCATGAAACAGTGGAGGTGGCGGTGTTCGCCCTCTTCATCCCTTCCGGCGTCCTGACGCTACTTTCGGCGATGAGCTTCCTGGTGATGCGCCGCAAGGGATGGCTCCTGGCCGCGATGGCGCAGGGTCTCAGCCTCGCGGTAAGCCTCTGGCTCTACTCCTGGTTCCAGCCGAACTACGTCTACCCGATCATGGCCTACTGCATATTCATGATCCTCTACCTCAACTCGCACGACGTCAGGGTGGTCTTCCTTCCCAGGCAGGACTCGGAGGCGTCGTATGACGGCTGATCTGGACGCCACGGCCCTGCTCCGGCGCTTCGAGCCGGTGATCCGGTCGACCAAAGGTGACAGGTTCTACCCGCTGGACGTCGAGCCCTACGTCAGAAACTGCAGCCTGTGGGTGCAAAAGCCTGGCCAGGAGGCCGTGTGCGTCGTTCCCGACGGTAAGTTGAGCCTGGACCGGCTCGCGCAGCAGCCCCTCGACGAGCCTGGCGCCGTGCACTTTCTCAAGCTCAGCGACGTCGAGGAGATGGAGACAGACCCGCGCGGCAGGCGCCTTCAGATTTTCCGCAGGCGCGCGAAGGACCGTAGGGAGTCGAAGGAGGCATTCCGGGCCGGGCGGGGCCGTCTCGCCCGTGTCGGGTACTTCTCCCGCTTCGTCGACGCCCTGTACTCGATCGCGCTCCTCGCCCGCGGAAAGGTGCCTGGTGAGTCGGCGGCGGCCGCCACGGTGGCCTACGAGCGCATTATGGACGAGCATGAAAACTACCGTTACCATGGGCGCGTGCTGCGTCAGAACGGTTGGATCGTCTTGCAGTACTGGCTGTTCTATCCTTTCAATAATTGGAGGAGCGGGTTCTTCGGCGCCAACGACCACGAGGCCGACTGGGAGAAGATCTTCGTCTACCTCTCCGACTCGGGGGAGATCAGGCCCGAGTGGGTGGCCTACGCGGCCCACAACTACACGGGTGACAACCTGCGTCGCCGCTGGGACGACCCCGAGGTAGACAGGGTTGGTGAACACCCCGTGATCTACGTCGGCGCAGGCTCTCATGCGAGCTACTTCGCCGCCGGCGAGTACCTGACGGAGCTGACCATTCCCCTGCCCAGGCCCCTGGCGAGGGTAACGAGGTCCGTAAGGTCCTTCTGGAAGACCAGGCTTGGACAGTATGTGGGGGATAGCGAAGGCTCCAACTACTTCAGCGTCCCCTTTGTGGACTACGCCCGTGGGGACGGGCTTACCGTCGGGGAGGGGGGAGACAGGGCGTGGGATGAGCCCAGGCTCCTCGACGATCCCATGCCTGACTGGGTCTCTGGCTACCGCGGGTTATGGGGTCTCTACGCCAGGGACCCCTTCGAGGGCGAGGATGCCCCGGCGGGGCCTATGTACAACCGTGACAAGAGCGTCGCCCGCGCCTGGTACGACCCCGTAGGATGGGCCGGCCTCGACAAAGTGCCTCCCCCGACCGAGGAGCTTCAGGCCGTCCTAGAGCAACGCGAGGACATCGTCGCGAGGTGCGCCGCCCTGCGGACAGAGATAGAAGAGAAGAGCCGGGAGCTAAAGAAGCTCGGCGCCGGGATCGTCGCGATGCGCGACAGGTCCCACCTCGACGCGCCGCGCAGGAAAGGTATCAACCGCGTCACCGAGCTCTCCAAAGAGCTCGACCGGCTCCGCGCCAGGCTCGCCACGGACGATTCTGTGTCGAGGTCTTTGGAGGAGTACGCCGACCGTCTGAGGGCCGGCGAGCGCGACCCCGCCCGTGCCCACATCATCCGTGCCCACACGCCGGCCTCCCAGGACCAGCTGAGGGTCAGCCGCGTGGCAGAGGCCTGGGCCGCCGTAAGCGTAAGCCTCATGATCATTAGCTTCGTGGGGATCGCGCTCTTCGAGCGGCAACACCTGATCTCCATGCTCGTCTTCAGCATCGCCTTCTTTGCTTTCGTCGAGGCTGGCTTCAGGGGCCGTCTCATCAATCTGGTCGGCAGCGCGAACATCGGGCTCGCCGTGGTCGCCACGCTCGTCCTCGTCTACGAGTTTTTCTGGCCGCTCGTCGTCGCAGCCGTGCTCGTTGTCGGCATCTACGTCCTCTGGGACAACCTGCGCGAGCTCAGAAGGTGAAGCGGGTCGATGCCGCGCGAGATTCCGGCTCCGGTTAGAATAGAATCACCATGGCACGCACGATAAGGGTGGTTGTCGCGAAGGTAGGCCTCGACGGGCACGACAGGGGGGCCAAGATCATCGCCCGCGCCCTGCGCGACGCGGGGATGGAGGTCATCTACACCGGACTGCACCAGACCCCCGAACAGGTCGTGGAGGCGGCAATCCAGGAGGACGTCGACGCCATCGGCATCTCCATACTCTCCGGGGCCCACATGACGCTTGTCCCCCGCATTATCGACCTCCTGGAGGAGAACGAGGCCGAAGACATCCTCGTGTTCGTTGGCGGCACCATCCCCAAACAAGACATCACGAAGCTCAAGGAACTGGGCGTCGGCGAGGTCTTCACCCCGGGAACACCGACCAAGAAAGCTGTAGAGTACGTCGAGCAAGCAGTGAATTAGGTTTCAGGCTACAGGTCTCAGGCATCAGCAACAACCCGAAACCCGAAGCCTGAAACCTGATGCCTGCCGACCAGAGGGAGGCTCATGGATTACGTTAAAGTCGAACGTGAGGACGACGTCGCCGTCTTGACCGTCGACCGTCAGGAAAAATTGAACGCCCTCGACGGGCGGGTGATCGAGGAGCTCGGGCAGACGTTACTGGAGCTCGAAAGCGAGGGGCCGCGCGTGATCGTGGTGACCGGTGCAGGCGAGCGGGCGTTTATCGCCGGGGCCGACATTAGGGCGATGAGCATTATGGACCCTATCGAGGCCAAGCGCTTCTCCGAGATAGGGCAAGCTGCGATGGCCCTCCTTGACAGGAGCCCCATCCCGACCATCGCCGCCGTGAACGGCTACGCGCTCGGTGGGGGCTGCGAGGTCGCGCTCGCGTGCGACATCCGCATAGCCGCCGAGAACGCGACTTTCGGGTTCCCTGAGGTCAGCCTCGGGATTCTTCCCGGCCTCGGCGGCACCCAACGCCTCCCACGCCTGGTCGGACCTGCGCTTGCCAAAGAGCTCATCTTTACCGGCCGCCGCATAGGGGCCGAGGAGGCACGTGAGATCGGGCTCGCCAACCGCGTCGTCGGCAGGGGAGAGGCGCTGAGCGCGGCTAAAGAGCTGGCGGCGGAGATCTCCGCCAACGGTCCCCTCGCCGTCAGGCACGCGAAGGTGGCCGCCAACAGATCGCTCGACGTCGACCTCGTGAGCGGCCTGGAGTACGAGGTCGACCAGTTCGCCCTGCTCTTCGCCACTGAAGACGCCCGCGAAGGCATGAACGCTTTCGGTGAGAAGCGCAGGCCGACGTTTGAGGGAAGGTAATCAACGAGACCAAAATCAGGGTACGCTACGCGGAGATCGACGCCCAGGGCCACGTCAACAACGCGACCTACCTCTCCTACTTCGAGGTCGGACGCGTCGAGTGGCTGCGCGCCACAGGCCAGTCTTACAGGGAGATGGAGAAGCGCGGCCGCGGCCTCGTAGTCGTCGAGGCGCTGCTGCAATATCGCAGGCCGGCCTACTTCGACGACGAGCTGACGCTCCGCACCGTGCTCACGGATCTTGGCAAGGTCTCGCTCCGCTTCGAGTACGAGGTGCTCCGCGACGGAGAAGTACTGACAACGGGCCACACGCGCCACGCCTGCGTCGACCTGACCACGGGCAAACCCGTCAGGATGCCGGTAGAGTTGCTCGAGCTCGCACCAGGCAGGCCGTAATACGAAGTTGACGGTACCACCGCGGCAAGGAGACGTCTGCCGCCAGCGATGAGCTTTACCTTATTCGACCCGGTGCGCGTAAGGCGCGCCGGAAAAGCCTCCTTGTAACGACCCTTCCGTTTTCCGTCTCCGTCCTTTATACTGCCGGCTCGAAAGATCGAACGCTCTTGAGGGGGGCACCGTGCATAGGATCCAGGTAGTCTTCGCGGCCACGGGGCTAGCCGCATTTTTAGTCTTCGTCGCTACGATCTCGGCGGGCGCCCAGGTGACGGGCGACGGGTCATCGGCTCCAGAAGATGGCACGCAGCAGGTTTCGCAGGGGACGGTCACCGGGGCTTCCCAATCCAAGCTAGATGCGGTCAGCCGCGACGTGGCCGAAGAGGAGCGGCTTCCCGACTACTCACAGGTCGTAGGCGACACCTCGGATAGGCGCTTCGCCGCTCCTGGATGGCACAAGGGTGCGACCGACGTACTTGCCCACGGCGGCTCCTTCGCCTTCTCGGACGCCGACACAAATGACGCGAAGGATCTGCGCTTCAGGCTGAAGGTTCCAACCTCTAACGACTACACCCTCTACGCGTGGTGGCCCGACACCGAGGGGAACAGCACGGTCGCCCGCTTCGGCGTGAGCACCTCCTCGGGGACGAAGTGGACGACGGTCGACCAGACCAGAGACGGCGGCTACTGGGTCCAGATCGGCACCTACGACATGAGGGCCGGCGACTACGACGCCGTGCGCCTTTCTCCCGGGGACGGCTCGGGCCGGGTTGTCGCCGATGCCGTGGCCCTCGTCAGGGGCGTTGCATCACCGCCGCCCGACGACCTCGCCCCGGTTGATGGCGGACCGCTGAGCGCCGGCGTCTCCCTGGACATCGACGAGGCCACCTACAGCGCCGCGAGACGCTCGGGTCGCGTCAAAGGGATCCGGCTGGTCCGCCGTGGCAGAGGTCATATAGGCACCCGCTACCGTCTCTCCCCGCCGGCCCCTTGCATAGCGTACAGGGTGGAAGATTGCTCCTGCTTCACCAAGTTCACCCTCAGGCGCTTCAAGTACATACCCGACTCCCCAGTCCGGCAGTTCCAAAACGGGCACAGGGTCAGGTCGAGGTCCAATCTGAAGCGCGGGGATCTGGTCTTCTTCAAGGAAAGAGGTCGGAATCGTCCCATAACCCACGTGGGAATCTTCAGCGGCAACGGCCGCATCCTCCACGCCTCCGCATACTGGGGCAAGGTCGTCGAGAAGAAGATGAAGTACATCAGGGGCTACTATGGCGCCAGGCGGATACTCCCGCGCCTGTAGCTTCGCGCACGGTACCGCCAGGTTTCTACCCTGAACCGAAGATCTCCCGCCGGCTAGAGTCGGGCTGCTCGTGGCTTCCTGCTTCGTCTCCCGCCCGGTGGTATCCTCCGGGGTGCGAAGGACCCAGAGTCTGCCGGGCGGGGAGGTCATCGGGGTGGAAGACAAGGACCGCAATAAGGTCACCGTGGCGGAGGCGGCCGAGTACCTCGGCCTCACCCGCGGGAAGGTCCAGGAGCTGGTGGAACGCGGGGTGCTCGAGGCCGACAGGTTCGCCGGCGCCATCCACATCCCACGCGAGGAGGTAGAGCGCATCGAGCGCGAGACCGCCCCGTAGGACACGAACCACGGGGCTCTAGCTCCACCGGTCCATTGACAACGCCCCATCGTGAGGCCACATGCTCCCGATCCACGGTGAAGCGCCCTGCCCCGGCTTCGGGCTCTGCTAAACTCAGGCTCCGTGAACCCTCTGCTAGCACAGCACGCGGACCGGCTCTCCGAAGCCGGAGTAGCCGGCAACTGTACCTCCCACGGTGCCGAGAACAACCTCTACAAGATAGATCTGCTCCTGGATCGCGACGAGAACAACACGTTCGGTATGGAGAACCTGCTGCGCGGCGTTGGATTCGAGGAGGCCTACGACGCCGTGGGACGCCAGATCGGCAACGCGCCAGACAAGGAGGAAAACCCGGGGCGGGGCTGCATCGACCCGGCTCGCACGGCAGCGGGCCTGTTGGCGGCAGGGGAGCGAATCAGGGACGTTGCACAGAGGGGCGGGCGGCTCGTCTTCGCCACAGGCCATCCCGGTGCCATGATCCTCTACTATCTGGAGCTCGCCCGGTGGGCCGAAGGGCTTGGCGCCGAGGTCGTAACCGCCGAGCCGCGCGGGCGCTACCAGAAGGGGGTGTCGCTTGACTGGGCGGAGTCGGTAGCAACCCTCGGCGACGGTGCCAGCCTTTTCCACACGCACGACCCCGAGCCTATGCGGGACGTGCTGAGGCAGACGGGGGACATAGATCTCGTGGTCGCGGACCACGGTTTCGCGGGGGCGGCGATCGCCGCCGGCGTCTCTACGGTCGTGGTGATGGACACGAACGACCCGGCCTTCGCCGTTGTCGCCGGACGCGGCGCCGACGCGTCGGTCGTACCCATGGACGACAACCGTCCGCTCAACTCTTACACCACGGCCCTCGATGTGCTCAAAGAAGGACACACCGCAACGTCTCGGTAACGAGCTCGTCCGCAAGAGGCGGCGGGGGCTCGCCCTGGATCAGGTGCCCCCTGCCTACCGCGTAGGGTACGTCAACGAGGGCAAAGACTACCCGACGTAACGCCGCTACATCGACGTCTCCCCCGTAGCGCCTGCGCGCGTGATCCCTCACCGCCGCCTCGACGTCGGCGTTGATGGTCGCCAGCTCCTCTCCCGGCTCCTCCGGCCATCTCTCCGCCAATCTGAACGACGGTACAGCAACAACACCCTCGCCTCATCCAGGTGCTCCCGAGCCCACCGCACGTTGTACAGCGCCGCTCCGAGCGCCGCCTCGTCGACATCGGCGGCCCCTAGCGCCTCGAGAAAGCCTCCCTGAAAGTTCTTGATCGTGCGCATCCAGAGCCGCGCCAGCAGGAGGTCGCGGGACCTGAACCGGTGGTAGATCGAACCGACCGGCGCGCCCAACAGACCCGCGATCCCGGAGATCGTGGCCGCCCCAGGGCCACCCTCAGCCACCAGACGCAACGCCGCGTCTAGTATCTGATCCTCCGTAAACTTGGCCGGTCTCGGCACGCTTCTCACTTTCCCGGATGATCCGTACCCGGATTGTGATTCTATTCGCAACAAATAGTTGCGAACGGAGATTACGGAGATTACATTCTAGAATGCGAGTTCTAGTACGAGGCATCTGGAAGGAGTAGAGATGGCTCAGGCTTTGCGGGAGAAGGGTGCGAGGATGTTTCGAACGGCTCCCGGCTCGTTGCGTCGCTGGACTTCGTGGGTGGGTTATGCGGCCGGCGCATGGTCGCTAGCGTACGGCCTGCTTGGTCTGTGGTGGGTGATGGGGGGTGCGGGTTTCCCGTTCGGGAGCGAAAACGATCCCGGCGCGGCCCTCTCGGTTTTCGGTAGCATGAGCGAGGAGACGGGGGCGCCGGTGATCTCTGCGCTGGGATTTACGGGCGCGTTGGCAGCCTTCGCGATGACCGGGACGCGCGGACGCGGAACTTATCGCGCCGTGTTGCTCACGTTCGCCTGGACCATTGCCGGGGTGCTGGCCCTCGTCGTCCCAGATTATCGTGTGCTCGTGGCTGTGGCCTATGCGCCCATCTTCGTGGTCGGAGCCCCGTTTGGGTATCCCCCGGCCAGCTTCTTCGAGGCCATCCCCTGGCCTGTAGTAAACCAGTTCGTCTGCATCGTCGGAGGATTCCTGTGGGCGGCGACGGCGGTAGCCTACGCGAGGCGTACCGGGGATGTCCGCGGCCGGAACGGCGTTGTGGCCAGGTTGGCCGAGCCAGAAGTAGCTGCGAGGTGGGGGAGATGGGCTGTCCTGGTCGCGGTCGTCGTGCCCGTGCTCTACGCCGTAACGCGCTGGGCGTGGGCATTGGGCGTCCCGCTTGGGATCAGCGAGGAGTTCTTGCGCGAGGGACAGGAGATCGGGCTGTGGTGGGCCGGCGCCGGGCTCGCGACGATCGCGGTCGGCGGGGCGCTGCTCACGCTCGGGCTCGTCCAGAGGTGGGGCGAGGTCTTTCCACGCTGGGTCCCCTTTCTACGCGGCAGGCGCGTGCCGATCGCGCTCGCCGTCGTCCCCGCCTCGGTGGTCTCCGTTCTGGTGACGGCGGCTGGCCTGATGTTCGTCCGCCTCACGCTGACCGGCGGGCTCGACGAGATCCTCGGCGCCGGAGTTCTCGGCGGGGAGAACTGGGCCACGCTCGCCCCCGAGTTGCTGTGGCCGCTGTGGGGAGCCGCGCTGGCCGCCGCCACACTTGCCTACTACTATCGCAGGCGTGACAGGCACGAGCATCGCGAACGGTTCTGGACGGGTTGATACGCGCCGTCTTTGTCACGGCGGCGAGGTTACTCCCGTCTTACTTGTGAGACGAGGTAGAGCGTAACGCGCAAAAGTTGGCGTCGCGAGAGCGGGGTGAAACTGCGATGAGTAGCGTAGAGGTTTTCGACGGGAACAGGCCTCTGTTGTTCTCTATAGCCGACAGGATGCTCGGCAGCGTCATGGAGGCCGAAGACGTGGTGCAGGAGGCTTTCCTGCGCTGGCGGCGGGCTCCCGAAGATGAGGTCCGCTCTACCTCGGCCTACCTATCGACTGTGGTTACCCGGCTATGTATCGACCGGAACTCGATCCGCGCCTGCTCCACCAGAATGCCCTGCACCACGAGAACGTCCCCGTTTGCAAACGCGCCCACTTCCTCGGCCGCCTCGATCGTGAAGCCACCGGGGAAAACGGACACGCGTTCGAAAAGCTGCTTCTCCGGCTCGGAGGGCATGACACGGAAGGTAAAGTGTTAGGTCAACAGCGCGGGCGGGACCGGGATCTTTTCCCAGCCCCGCCCCTGACAGAAGAGGAGAGCAGTGGCCTGGGTCGAGGTCGTCGAGGAAGTGGCACTATAGTAAGGTAGGGTCCCCGTAACGGTACGGCATAAGCTCCACGAGGAGCGTACCGCACGCGGCCGGGTCGAGCCTTTGAGCGCAGGAGGCACAGTATGGCGAAGAGCGGCGAGGTACTGGAAAACCCGGCGACCGGACAGCGCATCGTTTTCAAGCAGACGTCCGGCGACACGGGGGGCGCGCTCCTCGAGGTCGAGTCGGTGTACACGAAATCGTCACCGTCCAGGCCACCCACCCACTACCATCCCGCCCAGGAAGAGGTCTTCAAGGTCCTTGAGGGCGAGTTGCGTGCGGCGATCGACAACGAAGACAGAACACTTGCAGAGGGTGACACACTGGTCTTATCACCACGCACCAGGCACACAATGTGGGCCGAGAGCGCGGGGACGCGTGTGAACTGGCAGACGCGGCCTGCGCTCCGGACAGAGGTTTTCTTCGAGACCTTATACGGCCTCGCGCGGGAGGGAAAGACCGACGAGAGAGGGACCCCAAGCCTCCTGCAGGCGGCGGTGATCGCACATGCTTACTCGGACGAGTTCCGCCTCGCCAGACCACCCTGGCCCGCGCAGCGACTTCTCCTCGCCGTGCTGGCCCCACTCGGCAGGCTGCTCGGTTACAGGGCCAGCTATCCTGCCTGAGACGCCACCGGGCCGCTCGTACGGACGGGTTTCAAACCTGCCCCCCTTACCCCGCAGCGACTACCTCGGCGCCATCCGGATCGCACCGTCCAGCCTGATGACCTCGCCGTTCAGCATCTCGTTCTCCACGATGTGCTTGACCAGATCCGCGTACTCTTCCGGCTTCCCGAGGCGGGAAGGGAAGGGGACCTGTTTGCCCAGGGACTCGCGGGCGTCTTCGGGCAGGCCCGCCATCATCGGGGTGTCGAAGATGCCCGGGGCTATGGTCATGACGCGGATGCCGCTCTTCGCGAGCTCGCGGGCGACGGGGAGGGTCATTGATACGACGCCGCCCTTCGATGCGGCGTAGGCCACCTGCCCGATCTGACCGTCGAAAGCCGCCACGCTGGCCGTGTTGACGATGACGCCGCGCTCCTTACTTTCTAGCGGCTCGTTACCGACCATCGCCTCAGCGGCGAGCCTGATAACGTTGAAGGTGCCCACCAGGTTGACCTGCACGACGCTGGCGAAAGAGTCGAGCGAATGCGGTCCTTCCCTCCCGAGGACCTTCTCGGCGCTTGCGACCCCGGCGCAGTTTACTGCTCCGCGCAATTCACCCAATTCCAAAGCCGACTCGACGGCCGCCCGCACGCTGTCCTCGTTGGTGACGTCGGTCTCCACGAAGCGGCCGCCTCCGGGGGGCTCGCCCTTGAGGTCGGCGACGACGACGCGGGCGCCTGAGGCGGCGAGCATGTTTGCCACCGCGGCGCCCAGGCCCGAGCCGCCGCCCGCGACCAGGAACGTGTTCTCCGCTATCTGCATCTTCTACCTCCCTGGTTGCGGAAAACTCGACTTCAACACGGCGTCCCACGCCCGATCCGGCAACAGGTGCCTGAGCCAGAGGAAGAGGTGGGCGGAGGGCGTGACGGCGTAGCGGCTCCTGGGGCTCCGGGCAGAGATCGCCTCTTCCACCTTTTCGGCTACCGCATCCGGCCCGCCGCCCAGCCTGGAGATGGGACCCCTCTCGTAGTTCTCGGTCGTCGCCCTCGCGACGGCCCCGTCGAAACCAGCGTAGGGACCTTCTCCGGGGCCTTCCATCGACCCGATGGCGGTACCAGCAAAGCCCGTACGGATAAGCCCAGGCTCTATCACGGAGACCTTGACGCCGAAGCCCTCGACCTCGAAGCGCAGAGCGTCGCTTATCGCCTCGACGGCGTGCTTGGAGGCATGGTAGTAGCCGCCGCCGGGGAAGGTCAGTTTGCCGCCCATGGAGGAGATGTTGACGATCCTGCCGTACCTTTGCGCTCTCATCCCCGGCAGCACGAGCTGGCACATCCTTACCAGCCCGAAGACGTTGGTCTCGAATTGCCGCCTGACCTTCTCCAGGGGCACGGCCTCGACGGCCCCAGACTGGCTGTAGCCGGCGTTGTTGATGAGCGCACCGACGGCCCCTTCCTGTCTCTCGACCTCTTTTACGGCCGAGGTCATCGAGTCCTCGTCGGTAACGTCGAGCGGCAACAGCCTGCAGCCATTCTCTTCTAGTGGGGCAATGTCCTCGACGTTGCGGGCCGTGGCGTAGACCCTGAGGCCTCCGGCCGCGAGGTGCTTTGCGGTAGCCCACCCGATGCCCGAGGAACAGCCGGTGATCAGTACGGCTTTCGAGACGTTCATCTCTACCTTTCTATTACGGTCAGCGTAACCCTGCTCGGACGCTCTGAGTCCTGGAAGATGGTCTGACGGGCAACCTCGGCGCGGGACGAACCGAACGCCCCCTCGCCCGTGTTGAGGTTCCGCTCCCAACGGGGATGGGAGCCCGAAGCGACCTCCACTCGAATCTTGTGCCCGGGGAGGAAGGTGATCCCGGTCGCCCACATGTCGATAACGTACTCGTAGACCTCGCCAGGCTGGATAGGCGAAGGCGCGACGGGGCTCAACACTCCGGGGGCGGGGTAGCTCTCCCTGGCGCTCGCGCGCAAGATGCCGTCTGCGACGCAGATCGCACGCCCGTCGGGATAGACATCGACTAGCCTCGCCACGAAGTCCGTGTCAGGGGCCGAAGAGGCAGCGAACAGCGTGGCGTAGACGGGACCGAGCACCGTGTAGGGACTTTCAAGAGTCGGGCTTGTGTAGACGAGCACGTCTTGACGAGCCTCGACCGCGCGCTGGTCCCGCGGCCCTGGACGGTGAATGTCGGCCATGAGAATAGCCCCGCCGACCGTCGGGACGGGGTCTTCGGGGTCGTAGTCATAGCGCGACGGCTCATCCCCAGTCCCGCCGGGTTCGCGGAGCAACGAACCATCGGAGATCAGATACCATTCCTCTTCGTGAGCCCCTGGCGGTGGCCACTCCTCGTAGCCGCGCCAGCGGTTCTCACCCATGACGAACACCTTTACCGGGGGCGTGCTGGTGAGCGCATCCTCCTCGCCCTTGAGCGTCGCGTCGAACCAGCGGAGGTGGGCGTCGGTCAGGTCGCCCCTGTAGTCCAGAAAATGTTCGGAGCTACCGATCCCGAAGTCGAGGTCGCCCTGGGTGCTCCCGAAGTCCCCGTGCGTCCAGGGACCGACCATCAGGCGCGGCGGTCGCATCCCGGCCTCGCGGGAGCGCGCCTTCATCGCCCCGTACTGCTTGAGCGTCTCCCCGATAAAGCAGTCATACCAGCCGCCAATGTGGAACGCGGGCGCGTCGACGCTTTCGTACTTGCCCTCGATGTTGAGGTAGTCCCAGCCCTCGTCGTCGACGCCACGCACGAACCCGCCCCCCACGAAGGGAACCAGCCCATCCGGATTGGGGAGGTCTTTGAGCGGGAGCGCGTCGTAGCCGCCGCCGGCCAGCAACTCGTCAATGGAATTGATGAGGTCCGGTAGCTTCTCCCCGATGCGATCTCTGTCCCCGGCGTACTTGCGGAAGAGGAGGTCGAGGGCGAGCGACGCCTGGGCCCAGAACTGCATCAGCCCGAGCTCCTGGACGCCGCCGCGCATCTGGACGCCGTTCAGGTGGTTGCCCCACGTTAGGCTCGGGACCATGCTCTTCAGCGACGGTGGCCGCATGACGGCGGCGTGCCACTGCGTCTTGCCGAAGTACGACAGGCCGTACATGCCGACCGTTCCGTCCGCGCCGGGAAGCGAAGCCGCCCATTCGACGGTATCGTAGCCGTCCTCGTACTCCCTCACAAAGGGGACGAACTTACCCATTGAGCGGTAGCGTCCGCGCACGTCCTGCACGACGACGATGTAGCCGGCTCCAGCGGCCTTCACGGGGTCGACCATGGCGGTGCCTAGCGGGAGGTCCTTGCCGTAAGGGAGCCGAGCAAGGAGGACGGGATACTCGCCGTCTCCCGCCGGCCGGTACACGTTGGACATCAGGGTCGTGCCGTCGCGCATCCCGGCCGGCACGTTCTTCTCGACCACCACGTCCATCGTTCGGCCCAAAAGTCCTTCCCTCCTGTGATCGAACTCAACCCCGAGCTTGAGTCTACCCGAACCCGGAGCAAGGATCTCAGACCCGGCACAGCAAACCACTGCGCGGTTGGCAGAAGGGCCAGGCTCGGAAACGAACACCCCGCCCGCGTCCCGAGCGGTCGCGGCAGGCGCTGTTCGTCCACCAGGTGGGCCGGAGATAGCTTCTCCGTCTGCCGGTGGCGCGACCGTGGGGTCTACGGCGTTCTGAAAAGCTCGTTACGTGACAGCAACCTCAAAGTTACGGCGAGAATATGCCACATGGCAGACGTGCTCGCTCCGGGGTTCCGCTAATATAGTGGCGTTGTGCGACGTGGTGGGTCTGACGAGTCCCGCCCCCGATAGAGCGCCTATGAAGCGCGTCGTTTTGTTGGTGGCCATGCTGGCGATGTTGGTGCTTTTGGCCGCTCCTGCCCTGGCCGCTCCTCCGCCGGACCCTGGAGTCGAGACAGGCCCCGATAACGCCAACTCGATCTGCTCTTTCTCGGGACTGAACGACAATCCCGATGAGGCGTTCCCCGATAACGGTAGGACGCAGTCTTACGGGCAGCTCGTCAGCAAGCTCGTCAAGGTCGGCGTCAACGTGAACGCCGAACCCGGACGAGCCGTGCCTGGCTTTGCCTGCAACGGGCACCTCTCACCATACCAGGAGGGCAGGTAAGAAGTAACGGCCCGGCCCCGACGCTAGTGTCGGGGCAGAACTTCCTCGTTCGTAAGCGCAACACGAGGCAAGTCGATGGTCGGGGTCTCTGCCTTTTTGTAGGGACCTCGGCCTTCTACTTGTCCTTATCCATCCGAATACCTAGCATCGACTTTCGACCTTGGCTGAGCTTGCGGCGACGACTACGGCGCCACACGTCTCCCCTCGTATTTGACCAATGGTTCCGATCGGATTACGGTATGGAAGCGTAAGGATGGTTCGAAGAGGAAGTGGTGGGCTTGATCGTTACGCGGTCAAGATGGTGGAAGTCTACGGCTTTCGTCGTGGGATGCGGGTGTTTGATCGCCCTTATCACCTACGGTCTCAGGACGAGCTTCGGCCTCTTCGCGGGGCCGATAAGCGAGGGACGCGGCTGGTCGCCCGAGGTATTCGCCCTGGCCATAGCCATCCAGAACCTGGTCTGGGGCATCGGGCAACCCTTCGCCGGGGCGGTGGCCGACCGGTACGGATCCGCCCGCATACTCGCCGCCGGCGGCGTCGTCTACGCGGCGGGCGTTGCGCTAATGGCGGTCAGCCCGACCCCGCTCTACTTCAACCTCACGGCCGGGGTGCTGGTTGGCCTCGGGCTCTCCGGCGCCTCGTTCACCATCGTTATAGCCGCGTTGGGCCGGCTCGTTCCCGAAGAAAGGAGCTCGCAGGCCATGGGCCTCGCGACCGCCGCGGGTTCGCTCGGCCAGTTCATCTTCGCGCCGCTCGGTCAGGCATTCCTCACGGACTACGGCTGGCAGATTGCACTCCTCTTGCTCGCTGGTTCGATGGTGGTCGTACCCGCGCTCGCCGTGGCCCTGAAGGGCGGTGGGGCAGGGCGGAAGCAGGACACAAACGAGCCAGCGTTGCCAGCCCGCGACGCGGTTCGGCGGGCGTTCGGGCACGGCAGCTACTTGCTGCTCGTCGCCGGGTTCTTCGTTTGCGGCTTCCACGTCGCGTTCATAACCACGCACCTGCCGGCGCATATAGCCTCCGTCGCTGGGCACTCGCACGGGGGTATGCACACAGCGGGGCCAGCGATCGCTGCGTGGGCGCTCGCGCTCATCGGGCTCTTCAACATCGTCGGGTCGTATGGCTCGGGTGTATTGGGCGCGCGCCACAGCAAGCGGCAACTGCTGGCCGGGATCTACCTCTCGAGGGCCGTCGTCATTGCGCTCTTCATCACCCTCCCCCCGACCCCGACGGTGGTCCTCGTTTTCGCGGCCGCGATGGGGGTCCTGTGGCTCTCGACCGTGCCGCTTACGTCTGGGCTAGTCGCCGTTATGTTCGGGACCGGGAACCTCGGGACGCTTTTTGGGATCGTATTCCTGAGCCACCAGGTCGGGGCGTTCCTCGGGGTCTGGCTCGGCGGCCTCGCCTTCGAGCAGACCGGGTCTTTCTTGCCGATATGGTGGGCCGGTATCGTTCTCGCGATCATAGCCGCTGGCCTGCACTGGCCCATCGTCGAGCGTCCCGCGCCGTCCTTCGCGGCCCCAGCCCAGTCCGGGAGTTGATAGGGGACCTGGGCGGAGGCTTGGTTCGGTCCCTGGGAAGGGAGTTGGGAAAAGGAGGGAACTCGCGGTTGTGGACCGCTGCCGACGCCTTGCGGTGAGGCCGGTCGTTCGTTTCAGGGTTTGGCGCGCCTGCGAAGCAGGACGCCAGCGACGATCGCCAACATCGCCAGGAGGGTGTACGAGGAGAGGGAGATGGCGCGGACCGTGCGAACCCTGCGCCGCATCTCCGCTGCGTCGTTGAGGCGGGGGAAAGGCTCGTCTGGTTCGGGCACGCCGAGGAACTCGCACAAAGGAGCCCAACCTTGCCCCACATCGTAGACCAGCAACTGCTCGGGTGGTACTCGACGTTTCACCTCCTCGGTATGCCGCTCGAAGACCTCGATGGCATAGCCCTTGTCTTCGAAGCGGCCTTCGAAGGTTCCATCCCAGATGATCTCGTACGCCAAGTTTCCCCGCGTGGGCCTGCCGGACGAAAGTAGGGAAGATACGGCGAAGATGGCGCGGAACACCGGCGAACGGGATGTGATCTTGCTCAACTCGTAGATGGTGCTGCGCGTACTTTCGTACCATCGCTCGGGATCTCGCACACTCAAGAGCACTTTCGCCTCAGGATGCCGATCCGTTAGCTCCTCGTAGAAGGTGCACGCTGGCCAGTCCACGGTGGCCTCGTATCCCCCGAGCACCCTTTCCCAATCCACCGGCTCCCCACGCCACGCAGAGAGCCAGAAATTGGTGTGTTCGGGGTGCGCGAAGATCTCCGTCATGTGATAGCACGGGCCGAAGCCGAGCCTCTCGAGCGCAACCTTCAGCGACATCGTACCGGTCCGGCCGAAGCCGGCCCCGATGACCTTCACCTAATCCCTGGTGGACGTATAACCTTCGAATTGTTCGCGCAGCTTTAGCTTCTGGAACTTGCCCGTCGCGGTCATGGGGATGGCTTCGATGAACTCATATGAGTCGGGCAGCCAGAATTTGGCGAAGTCCGCTTCGAGGTGGGCCTGAAGATCCTCTTCCGTCGCGCTCTCGCCTTCTTTGAGGACGATGGCCGCCAGAGGGCGTTCGTCCCACTTCTCGTGGGGGATGGCGATCACGGCTGCTTGCGAGACGGCGGGGTGGGCCATAAGGGCGTTCTCGAGTTCGACGGAGGAGATCCACTCCCCCCCGCTTTTTATCAGGTCCTTGCTGCGATCGGTGATCTTGATGAACCCGAACTTGTCTATGGTGACGACGTCCCCGGTCTTGAACCACCCGTCGTCGGTGAACTTGTCGGCGCCTTCGGGGGCCTCATAGTAAGACCTCGCGACCCAGGGACCGCGGACCTCCAGCTCGCCCAGCGACTCGCCGTCCCAGGGCGCGAAGCCCTCGTCGCCGCGGGCGCGTATCTCCACGAAAGGCACGGGGTAGCCCTGCTTGGCCTCATAATCCAGCTGCTCTTCCTCGGGGAGCTTCTTTATCTCCGTGGTCAGGTTGGCCACGCTCCCGATGGGGCTCATCTCCGTCATCCCCCAGGCGTGGACGATCCCTATTCCGTGCCGCTCCTTGTAGGCCTTTATGACGCCCTTGGGCACCGCCGACCCCCCGATGACCATCGCACGCAGCGCAGACAGGTCGTACCTGTCTGGCTCCTCGTCGAGCGCGTTCAACAGGGCCAGGAAGATCGTCGGGACGCCTGCCGTTAGGGTCACAGCCTCCGCTTCGAGCTCTTCGAGGAGGCTCGTCGGGTCGAGGTGAGGTCCAGGCATCATCAGCTTGGCCCCGACTAGGACCGAGGCGAACGGCAGTCCCCAGGCGTTGACGTGGAACATGGGGACAACGGGCAGTATGCTGTCGGCCTCAGAGAGGGCGAAGGTGTTGCCCATCGCCGCCATCATGGAGTGGAGGACGGTGGAACGGTGCGAGTAGAGGGCGCCTTTAGGACGGCCTGTGGTTCCCGAGGTGTAGCACAGCGCGGCTGCCTGCCTTTCGTCGAAGTCGGGGTAGACGAAGTCCGCTTCGTCCGCGCCCGAGAGCAAATCCTCGTAGGAGATCATGCCTTCGGGAACGTCCCCGCCCTCGGTGACGATTACGGCGTGCTCGATGTTCGTTTTCTCCCTGAACTTCTCGAAGACAGGCACCAGGGTTTCGTCGACGAGCATGACCTTGTCCCCGGCGTGGTTGGCTATGTAGGAGAGGTCGTCCTCGTGCAGCCTGGGGTTGAGGGTGTGTAACACCGCCCCGGAGGAGGGGACGCCGAAGTAAGCCTCGAGGTGTTGGTAGGTGTTCCAACCCAGCGTGCCTACTCTGTCTCCGGGTTCCAGGCCCAGCCCGTTCAGGGCGACGGCGAGTTTCTTGGAACGGGAGACGAAGTCTGCGAAGGTGTGGCGGTGGAAGGACTTGTCGGGACGGCGGGTGACGATCTCACGGTACCCGTAGAGTTGCTCGGCCCGTCGCAGGAAGTAGGGAAGGGTAAGTTGGAAGTCCTGGGCAAGTCCTTCTAGCATGTCTTCTCCTCCATTCGTAGGGTGCGGGGCGCGTCTAGCCGGCGCGCGACTGTCTCCCTCTCCCGGAAAGCGTTGTTAGTGGCGATCTTAGCAGGCACAATTAACGGGGGTCAAGATAGCAAGGACGGATGCAGGGTTCTGTGGAGAGGGAAGAATTCGAGGTGGTCGCGGCGACGCTCTTCGGGAAGATAGTGGTAGCCAGCTATCCGACGCTAGAGCAGGCCGAGTGGCGGGCCAGAGAACTGGGCGAAGAGGCCGAACGCAGCCCGCGTGGCTACGTGCAGTACCTGGTACGCGCAAGGCCATCCCCACGCGGGGCATAAGAACCAGAGATCTGGACAGATTCACGGCGGTGCGCTAGCTTACTAGCCATGGGCCAGGGGAGGACAAAACGCATCGCGGAGGTCGTCGTTATCGACCATGTAAGGCGGCACCGGCTGCGGCTCGTTGTGGGAGCCCTGATCCTGGTCTGCCTCCCCGCGCTCGGATGCTCGTCGGCAGGCGCGGAAAAGAAAAACCTGGCATCCGATAGCCCACCTACCGCCAAGCAGGCGTCCGTGCCTCCCGGGTCCACTCGTGCCTGGGAACCGTGGGACCCGGTCCGCCAGAGTGCAGAACGCCACTGGGCAGAACGCCACTGGGCAGAACGCCAGAAGGCCGAACAGGTGACGCCAGAGCCGAAGGACGAGCCTTCGACCTGCGATGATCTCCGGGTTCTCGTGGGCCGCTCGCACCCGCTGCCCCCAGATTACGCCCCCGGGGACCTCGTCCCGCTGCCGGCCCACGGCGTCCCCACGCTGGGTGGCCGTGAACTCATGCTTCGGCGGGAGGCGGCGGAACACCTTGGGAGCCTCTCTGAGGCCGCGGCCGCCGACGGCCAGGAATTGGTGGTCGCTTCGGCCTTCAGGTCTTACATCGACCAACGGACAACGTACGAAAGGCTGCAGAGCATCTACGGTTCGGGCGTGGATGCTCTGAGCGCGACGCCGGGACACAGCCAGCACCAGCTCGGCACCGCCGTCGACTTTACGAACGCGGCGGCGGCCTACCAGGTGCAGCAGAGCTTCGGGAGTACGAGCGCGGCGGGATGGCTTTACGAACACGCAACCGGGTACGGTTTCGTCCTCGCCTACCCGCCCGGGGAGGACGGAACGGCCTACGATTTCGAGCCCTGGCACTACCGCTACGTCGGCGTGGACAACGCCAGGCGACTCGAAAAGAGCGGTCTGACCCCGCAGAAGTTCCTGGTGCGCGAAGGGATCCCGCCTGAGTGCTGAGGCCTCGCAGGGGCGGCGCCCACCGAGAAATCTTTACGAGCGCGGCATGTTTCGATTATCCCTGCGGCGAAGCGGGCGCCGCTGTCGTAGAATTATGGGGCGACACGTCTGACGGTTTGCGGAACCTGAAGGAGGTTGGATGGCGACGGAGTACCTGCAGTTCGTAGGGGCGCTCGTGTTCTTCGTGGGCATACTGATAGGGTCTTACTGGTTCGTCTACGTACCGAGAGGCAATGAGCAGCCGAAAAACGATGACGGTTAGGCCGGGCGGGCACGGCCTCCGTTTTCCGGGGAGCGTGAGCTAGCTTGCAGGTTTCTGCCAAGACCGACTACGCGCTCAGGGCCGCCTCCGAACTGGCGCTGGCAGCGACCGAGGATGCCGGCCCGATAAAGGGGGATTGGATCTCCGAGACCCAGGGCATCCCCAAGAAATTCATGGAGAACATACTGCACGATCTGAAACGGTCAGGGATCGTCCGTACCAGGCGCGGCGCCTCAGGCGGCTACTGGCTCGCGCTGCCCGCGGAGGAGATCTCGCTCGCAGCCATCATCCGCGCCGTGGAGGGGCCGCTGGCCAACGTCAGGGGCGAGTGGCCCGAAGTTGTCGAGTACTCGGGCGCCGCCGAGCATTTGCAGGAGGTCTGGATCGCGGTCCGCGCCAACCTGCGCGCCGTCCTCGAATCCGTTACCCTCGCCGACATCGTCGAAGGTGAGCTCCCCTCTTCGATCACCAAGCTGACCCGCGATCCCGAAGCCTGGATACATCATTAGCTGGTTAGTTTGCTGGTGGCCAGGCATCAGTCGGTGAGAAATACGCTTCGTTTCTAACGTTTTGGGGGCTGAACCGGGGCATGATCTCGCGGGCCTACGACTGTGAGGACGAACTTCGATTGATGCCCGAGTTTCTGTCCTCGGCCACGGCTGCCGCGCCCCGGAGGTTTACTGGCATCCTGGAGAACCGGCCTGTTCGAGCCACTCGGTACGCGCCCCGCTTACAGGGGCTCGGAAAGGCCGTGATTTTCGAAGGCTTGCGGAGGCTGTGCGGGATGGGCGCCCAGAGTGCTTTTGTTACCGCTACCCATGACAACGAAGCAGCAAGGTGACTCTACGAACGAGTCGGTTTCAGGACGGTCAACGTGGAACGCCTCTACGGCAAGAAACTCTAGAAGGCGCGCTTCCGTGCCGACTTCCGTCTTGACTCGGGGCGCAGCCGTCGTTACGCTCACGACGTTGTTCACTTGATGAGTAGAGATAAGGTGGAGTCAGGGTTGGTGGAGGACGAAAAGCGGGTCAAGCCGGTTGGGTTCTGGGAGGCTTTCTGGTTCTGGGTGAAGCTAGGTTTCATCAACTTCGGGGGGCCTGCTGGCCAGATCGCGATCATGCACCGCGAGCTGGTAGACAAGAAGCGGTGGGTGTCGGAGGGCCAGTATTTGAGGACGCTCAACTTCTGCATGTTGTTGCCTGGTCCCGAGGCGCAGCAGGTCGCGACCTACATCGGGTGGAGGTTGCACGGGACCGTGGGGGGGATCGTGGCTGGTTCCTTCTTCGTAATCCCCTCAATCTTCGTGCTGTGGTTCCTCTCGTACCTGGCCGTAGCCCACTCTGACGTGCCGGCGATCACCGGGCTTCTCTACGGGATCCAACCCGTGGTCATCGCCATCGTCGTCGAGGCCGTACTCAGGATCTCCAGGCGCGCCCTCAACCACTACCTGCTCATAGGCTTCTCGGTCGCGGCGTTCGTCGCCCTCTACTTCTTTTCGGTCCCGTTTCCGCTCCTGGTGCTGGCCGCCGCTCTAGGGGGTCTCATCCTGAGCCGCGTGGTGCCCGAAGCTTTTCAGGGCAGCGGGCATGCCTCTTCGCAAGAGTCAGCGATAGACCGGGTTGAGTCCGAGGGCCGGCCCTCGATGTTGCGTAACCTCAGGCTCCTCCTTACTTTCGTGGTGCTGTGGGCCGTGCCTTTTGGGGCCGTCTGGATCTGGCGCGGCGGGGAGGATGTGCTCGTCAGGGAGGCCCTCTTCTTCACGGGGGCCGCCTTCGTCACCTTCGGTGGGGCTTACGCGGTCCTGAGCTACATATCCGACGTGGCTGTCAACCAGTACGGGTGGCTCACCGCCGACCAGATGGTGCAGGGACTGGGGCTCGCCGAGTCCACGCCGGGGCCGCTCATCATGGTCACCCAGTACGTCGGCTTCATCGGAGCCTGGAACGACCCGGGGCCGTTCGCACCCCTGCTCTACGGAACGCTTGGGGCCCTTATCACCACCTACGCAACGTTCCTGCCTTGCTTCCTGTTTATCTTCTTGCTCGCCCCTTACATAGAGCTTCTGGCCAACGACCGGAGGATCGGGGCCGTGCTCGTCGGGGTCACGGCGGCGGTCGTTGGCGTGATCGCCAACCTCGCCGTGTACTTCGCCACGCAGGTCCTATTCCCCGATGGTGTCTCTTTGCAGAGTCTCGACGTTTTCGCCCTGGTTGTGGCCGTCGTATCGTTCGTGGTGCTTCAGAGGTTCAGGGTTCCGATCTACCTCCTGGTCCCTGTCGGCGCGGTCGTAGGGATGGTATGGACGCTCCTGTAGAAGGCGCCCACAACGTAAAGTGGCTCATCCTGATCTACCATCTGCCCCGCGAACCTTCCCGGTACAGGGTCGCCGTGTGGCGCAAACCGAAAACACTGGAGCCCCTCTGTCTGCAGGATGGGGCGGCCACGCTGCCCGATGATACCGTTGCTCGCGAGCAACTGGAGTGGCTACAGCTCCGCGTGCAGGAAGCAGGGGGAGAAGCGACGCTCTGGGAGGCCCTGCCCAACACCGTCGCCGAGAACAGGGCACTCGTCGAAGAGTTCCGCGCCATGCGCGAGGCGGCGTCCGGGGCGCTTATCGACACCGCGGACAAGCTCAGACGGAAGACCGCGATCGGGGTTGGCGAGACGGTATTTCTAAGAGAGGTTGCAAGGCTCGAACGCGATTTCCGGACCGAGCGCCGGCGCGACTATTTCAGGTCTCCGCTGCGGAAGGTGGCCGACGCTGCCATCCGCGAAGCGCGACGCGTCGTAAAAGAGAGCGTAGGGTAGTGCCCTGGGTAATCCGGCGAGGTTGTCACGTAGACCCTGTCGCCGAGTTTCGCTTCTGCAGGAATGCTTCGGAAGCGCCGGGAGGGGCCGAGTTTCTTGATGTGGCCGGGGCCAGAGTCTCTCACCGCGGGGACGCCTGTTCCCTGCGTGAGATCTCCGAGATAGTCCACGACGCCGTGATCAGGGGTATGCAGGCCCGCCCTCGAAGCCCTCACCCTCCATACAGACGCCATCTTCGACGGCCTGTATACGTACCTGCAGAGGGAGGCGCTCTAGCTTGGCCCCTGCTGGGATAGAGGTCTGCGGGCTCGGGTACTCGGCCGGCGGCACGGAGATCCTCAAAGGTGTCGACGCCAGGATACCTGACGGTGAAATCACCGCCGTCGTGGGGCCCTCGGGGGCGGGGAAGAGCACCCTGCTACGCGCCGTCAACCGCCTCATAGAGCCGTCTTCGGGGGAGGTCTACCTGGACGGAGAACCCACTAGCGCCCTGGACCCGCTGGAGCTGCGGCGGCGTGTCGGGATGGTCTTTCAGATCCCCTCTCTCTTCGGGGGATCGGTCGAAGAGGCAGTTCTCTACGGGGCGCGCCTGTCTGGCAAGGACGCGGACCCACGACGGCTGCTCGAACTGGTAGGCCTGGACGCTTCGCTGAAAGGACGTGACCCGCAGGCGCTCTCCGTCGGGCAGCAGCAGCGTGTCTCCATTGCGCGGGCCCTGGCGCTCGAGCCGGAGGCGCTCTTGCTCGACGAGCCAACGAGCGCACTGGATGAGGCCGCGCGGCGCAGGATCGAAGAACTCGTCATGGACCTGAACGCCAGGCTCGGGCTCACGATGGTATTCGTCAGCCACGACCTCTCCCAGGTCGAGCGGGTCTCTGACCGCGTCGTTTTGATGGCTGAAGGAAGATGCGAGGGAGAGTGGGGGAGGGAGGAATTCTTCTCCGTGGAGGGGGAGCGGGCGCGGCGGTATATCGCGGGGAGGCTCTAGGATGGCAGGACTGCAAACCGTTGGCTCGGCTCTACTAACCCTCGGGCTTGTGGCTGTTGCGGTTGGCCTCAGCCTCTACGAGAGGCTAGACCTGGAGAAAGACATCGGCGTCGCCGTGGTCCGCTCTTTCGTGCAACTCGCAGCGATAGGGTACGTCATAAACTACATCTTCGGGCTCGACAACCTCGGGGTGGTCGTATTGCTCCTCGCAGGTATGGTTCTCTTCGCCGCCTGGACCTCTGCGCGCAGGGCCAGGGATGTGCCACGGGCCTTCCTCGTGGCAGCCTTCGCCGTCGGGGTGGCTGCTGTGGCGACCCTAGGAATATTGCTCGCGCTCGGGATCGTACCCGCTACGGCGCGGTACCTGATCCCACTCGGCGGCATGGTGATAGGGAACTCCATGAACGCCGCCAGCCTCACGATGACCCGTATCCGCGACGACGTGGCCGAACAAAGGCTCAAGGTCGAGGCGGCCCTTGCGCTCGGGGCTACGAGTCGGCAGGCCGTGGCGCCCATCCTCAAGACCGCGCTCCAGCGCGCCCTCATCCCACTTTTAGACGCCACAAAGACGACGGGAATAATCTTCCTACCAGGTGCAATGGTTGGTATGATCATCGCCGGCGCTGATCCGCTCGAAGCTGTGCGCCTCCAGATAGTCGTCCTCTACATGCTGCTCGGGAGCGTCTCCATCGCCGCGATCCTCGTCGGGACGCTCTCGTACCGTTCCTTCTTCACAGCACGACATCAGCTCAGAACGGCGCCTCCCGAGCACTAAATGTCGAAAAGGAGGCGATGATCCGTCTCGTGTCGTTTCGACTCCGGAAACGAGTTGAGATACTATCGTTTGGAGTCAAGTGGATCGTGAGGAGGTTCTGAGGATGGCAGTCTACGTGTTGGTCGGCGGTGCCTGGCTCGGGGGCTGGTGCTGGCAGCCCGTCGCCCGCCGGTTGCGAGATGAGGGTCATGACGTCTATCCCGTGACCCTTACCGGTCTCGGCGAAAGGGCGCATCTCGCGGGTCCCGAGGTGGACCTGGAGACGCACATACAGGACGTCGTCAACCTCGTCGAGTTCGAGGATGTGGGCGACATCATTCTCCTGGGACACAGCTACGCCGGTATCGTGGTAACGGGGGTGGCCGACCGGATCCCGGAGCGCATCTCACAACTCGTCTACCTCGACGCCGAACCGATACCGGAAGGTGCTGCCCTGATCGAGATGTTCCCACCTGAGGCCAGAAACCAGATCGAGGGTCAGATCTCGGAGCTTGGCGACGGCTGGCGTTACCCCATGCCACCACCAGAAGAACTGGCCAACCTGGGCAGCCTGGAAGGCCTGGACGAAGACGACCTGGATCTGATCTACTCCCGGGCTGTGGACCAGCCGTTTGGCACCTACACGCAGTCCTTGCGGTTGGAGAATCCCGCCCGAGAAGATCTACCCAGGCTCGGCATCTTGTGCAGTTTTTCCCTGGATCAGGTACAAGAGATGATCGACAGTGGCAACCCATTGTTCCTGGAGTTTGCGGATCCAACCTGGCGGTTCGAAGAGCTGCCAACGGGACACTGGCCCATGTTCTCGAGGCCCGACGATCTTGCCGAACTGCTGGCTCGCTGCCTTTAGAACCGCGCTAGAACGGCTTGCTCGCGCCTTGTGTCGGGCGCACGACGAGGACCGGGCAGTGGGCGTGGCGGACCACGGAATCGGCGACGTTGCCCATTAGGGCGCGTCTCATACCCCCGAAGCCGCGGCTGCCTATCACGATCATGCTGGCGTCGATGTCCTCTGCGAGGTGGACTATAGCCTCGTCCTTCGCTTCGCCCATCTTGAGGTGGGCGACCGCCACTTCGCCACCCCTCTCTTCTATCTTCCTGACCTGCTCGTCGAGCACCTCCTGGGCCTCGTGGCGGAGATCCTCGCGCCGTGTCTCGACGTACTCGTCGTAGACGGCGGCGGGAAAGGTGCGTCCGACCGCGACGACGTGCAGCCGCGAGCCGGTGCTCCCGGCGAGGTCCATCGCAACCTCGGCGGCGAGGTTCGCCCGCGGAGATCCATCGGTGGCCAGAAGAATATGTGCTGGAAATATGCTCAAATCACCCTCCTACTATCATGCCTTGGTCCCGTTTCATCAAAACGTCCTCAGACGGGTTCGTCGCGGGGCTCGACCAGGATCTCGTTCACGGCGACATGCTCGGGTTGCATTAGAGCGTGCACCACCGACGCCGCGACGTCCTCGGGATCCAGGACTCGCGCCTCGCTCTGACCTCCGTATGCCTCAAGCGCCTCCTCGTCCGTGCTCATGGAGAGCAGGTCGGTCGCGACGTTGCCTGGTTGGACGGTCGTTACCTTGAGCCCCGTGCCGGCGGTCTCGAGCCGTAGTCCCTGGGAAAGCGCCTCGACGAAGAACTTGCTCGCCGAGTACACCGCGAGACCGGGGAAGACTTTACGCCCGGCGTCGGAGGAGATGGTGACGATATGCCCCCTTCCCCGCTGGAGCATTCCGGGCAGCACGGCGCCGACGCAGTTGAGCGCGCCCTTGCAGTTGACTTCTACGGTACGCGTCCACTCCTCCTCGCGCGCGTTCTGCATCAGGGTGTAGTACATGACGCCGGCGCAATTGACGAGGATGTCCACGGGCCCGAGTTCGTCCTCCGCGCGCCGCACGAGCGACCGCACCTGTTCGCGGTGCGTGACGTCGGTGGGCACGACGATGCTCTTCTGGTCGCGTTCGGGGAGGCTTTCCTGAACCTCCAGCAGCGCGTCCTCGCGGCGGGCGGCGAGGGCAACGTGCGCCCCCCCGGCACTCAGCGCCCTGGCCACGGCGGCGCCGATGCCGCTCGAAGCCCCGGTGACCACTGCGACCCTGACTTGGTGGGTGTCGCCGTTCAAAAGGCGCGAGTCCGGTATTCGCTGACCCTCAGGTCGAGCTCCAGTTGTACTCCGTCTCCTGGGCCTCCCTGGGCCAGAGGTAGCCGAAGAACTCGAGCTTCTCTACTACCTTGCGGGCGCTCTCCTCCGCCGACTCTTCGTCGGTCTTGAGGACGAGGTCGGGGGCGTTCGGCGGCTCGTAAGGATCGGAGACACCGGTGAACTGCTCTATCTCCCCTGAGAAGGCCTTTTTGTAGAGGCCCTTTACGTCCCGCTCCGCACACACTTCGAGGGGAGCGTCGACGAAGACCTCGACGAAGTCCACGATCCTGCGCCTGACCTGGTCGCGCGCCTCCTTGTAGGGCGAGATGGCGCTGACGATCACACCGACCCCGTTGCGCGTGAGCAGGTTCGCCACGAAGCCTATCCTGAGCACGTTTATGTTCCTGTCATCCCTGGAGAAGCTGAGGCCCTTGCTCAGGTTGGTCCTGACTATGTCCCCGTCGAGAACCTCGACGTGCCGCTCTCTCTCCCTGAGCTCGCGCTCGACGAGCTCGGAGATGGTAGTTTTGCCCGAACCGGATAGTCCGGTGAACCACAGGGTGAATCCACGTTCTTCGTTCATACGCTTTCCTTTCGACGTTTCGACTGTCTGTTCAGCCGTAGTTTACATTTCCCTCAGGGGCTTGCTCACGCGAAGATCGTGGGGTCGTTCGGGGAGAGCCCGTCGGGGTCGTTGAGCTCGGCGCCTTCGGGCGCGGGGACGTCCCCTTCGAGCAGCGGGTCCTTGGTCTCGACCATCCACGCCTCGAGCCTCTCACCCAACGCTCTCTGCGTATCCACGTGGGCAGTGTCTCCGGCAAGGTTGTGCGCTTCGTTGGGATCGAGGACGAGGTCGTAGAGCTGCTCCCTGGGGATGTTGCGCTCGCCCCATCCGTGCGAGAGGAGCAGATCCTTGCTCGGACCGTCGTCGGTGTTGGGTAGGACAGGCTTCGTCCTCTCCCCAAAGCGCCTGATGTACTTCCAGCGGTGGGTGCGCACACAGCGCTCCGGCTCGTAGGCGACGTGGTAGGTCTTCTCCGCGAAGATGGCGTCCCTGACTTCCTCGGCCTCCCCACTCGCCAGCGGAAGCAACGACTCGCCCTGTAACCACTCCGGCTGATCTATACCAGCAAGATCACAGACGGTAGGGAAGAGATCTATGTGGGAGACGAGGGCGTCGCTCGCCCTGCCACCCGTGAAACCGCCGGGCCCGCGCAGGATAAGCATGACGCCGAGGCCCCTGTCGTAGAGGGTTGCCTTGGCGCCAGGAAAAGCAAGGCCGTGGTCGGTGGTACAGATGACGAGCGTATCCTCGGCCAGCCCTTCGGCATCGAGGGCGTCCAGAACTGCTCCTATGCCCCTGTCGAGCGAGCGTGCGCTCTCCTGGAAGGCGGCCATGTCGAGGCGCGTCTCGGGAGCGTCGGGCAGGTTGGGAGGGGGTATCACGTAGTTGGCCTTCTTCGGGGAGCTGGGACGGAACCACTCGCGGTGGGTCTCGAAGAACCCGACCGAGAGGAAGAACGGCCTATCGCTCGCGCGCTCGAGCAAATCGAGCGTTACGGGTACGACGTCGTCGGTGTGGCTGGTGCTGATCTTGACTACCTCATCGTAGCCTATGATGTCAGGCTGTTTAGAGATGTGCTGTTCCCCGATAAGCGCCGACCAGTACCCGAGCTCACGCAGGGTGTGGACTATGTGGTGCCTGTAGTTCTTGAGCGAGAAACCGCGGTGGGCGAGGCCGACCATCCCGTTTGAGTGGGCGTACTGGCCCGTGAGCAAGCAGGCCCTGCTCCCCGAACACGTCGGGGCCGCGCAGAACGCCTTGCGGAAGAGCACACCCTCCTCCGCGAGACGCTGAATGTTTGGTGTCCTCACGGAGTATCCGTATGGCCTGACCCAGCGTCCCGTGTCATGGGAGTGGATGTAGAGTATGTTCGGAAGCTCCGGCAATTCTTACCCCCTCTGGATGGTTTTCACGGCCGCGCTCTCGTTGTACAGTCGGACCCACTCTTCCGAGAGCTCATCGGCCTGCCGCCTCATTTTAGGCTGGATGACGGCGAAGTTCTCGGGAATGGGTACTCCTATGCCATCGAGGAGCCACAGGACATTCCTCTCGTAGTCCTCGACGAACTCCTCGTAGATGACCTCCATGGGCTCGATACCGCACCCCGCGAAGAAGTCTTGCCAGGCGGCGTTGTGCTCGTCGATGCGCAGCTTGAGGTGGTCTACGGCGGCGAAGCTGAAGCGCAGACCCTGCGCGCGGACGTCGTCGTCAGAATCCCTGCGCCATTGCTGGGTCTGGAGCGCCTTCCACAGAGAGACGGCCTGCCTTGTAGTGTCCTCGCGGCGCATCCAGACGAACCGCCGCAGGTTGGGCAGGACGGCGGCCGGCACGTCGCAGGGACGCACGTCCTGCCATCCACGTCTGCGCGCCAGACGTACGAAGTCGCGGAAGTAGGCCCACATGATCTTGGTCCCGAGCACCCCGTTCTCGGTCGTCCCTTTACCGAACGCCTCTTCTACCAGCTTCTGGAAGTCGGGCGGGATCCAGTGCGGGTCCCTACGGGCCGGGTGCTCGGCGTACCTGCCACCGTACTCGCCCAGGACTTCCTTGAACTCCGGATCGTCCAGCAGCGCCCATACTTCGGGGTCGTTGGAGCGCTGGAAGTAATCGCGCGGCTGCCTGCGCTGTCCCGTCTCCAGCAAGACCTCGAAGTGCTCCTCTGGGTGGCCCGCTATCCCCGTGCCGTCGAGCGCCGCACACAAGAGCGTGCTCCCGCTTCGCGGCGTCGCGCAGATCAAATACGACAGCCCAGGCTCGACTCTATCACCCATACTGCTTCCTCCTCGAAATAATGTCCATTAAAACTACTTTGTCTATGGTAATGGTAAAGAATACACTAAAAGGGTTCTGGATCAACGACCCCGAGCGCCGAGATGCGCGTGCCCCTGCCCTTGCCTGGACGCCGGAAGCAACCCCACTCTTGACGTCACGAGAAAGCCCGTATACCATATTGTCTACTTATAAAGTAGGCAATATGCTGGAGGTAGGGAGATGAAGTGGGATCTGGATCTCTGGTACGAGCTTTGGGATAGGGCTGGTAGCCAGGGATTGGATAACTGGTACGACATGCGGGGTGAGGCTCGCGATGGTCCGGTCGCTGGCAGTGAACTGGAGGCCGAGGGCTCGGGCACGACGCAGGATAGGACTTCCGAGGCGGTTTGATCGACAAGATGAGTTACACGGAGCCTACGTCTGGTAGGGAGGACCGGGCGCGCGGACGGCCTGGGCTGGGCTCGGCTTTGCTAGCTGTGCTCCTGTTCTCAGAAGTAGCGTCCGCAATCTTGGGGGCCGGTACGGTTTTGTTCGCTTGTATCGTGCTCGCCTGGCTCGTACTCCCGGCTGTCGTGGGGTTCGAGAACGTGCTCGACGCGGGATGCGTCTTCATGCTCGTCTCGCTTGGCATAGTGGTCGTTGTCCACGCCGCTATGCATGGACCCCTCGCCCTGCTGCCGTAAACCTACGCTGGAGTTGTGGCTCCTCTGGCTTTATGCTGAGTCGCTGCGGGTGGCTCTAGAGTGGCAGGTGCGAGCCGATACCGAGTTCGCGCGTATCCAGCCTGACGTTACGGCTCGTCAGCGAGGGAACCCCATCTTCCAGATTCACCGTATCGAAGTACTTGCCGACGGCGAAGAGGCTGGTGGCGCCACCGTCAAGTTGCGTTCTGTAGACGGCGAGCGAGGTGATGACCGACGCTTCCTTGCCGGCTTCGTCGTACTCGACGGTGTAGACGCTGGCGTGGCGGGTGAGAGGGGAGTGGTCGCTGTTGTGTTTGGGGAGCATCTTGAAGAGGCCTTCCATGCCCTCTCGATCGTGGTCGAGCCAGATCATCTCCTTGCGGATCTCCGGGCTGTAGGCCGTGATCCTATAGGTAAACTCGGGGGCGCAGAGGTCGATCCATCCCTCGAAGTTCCCTTCGTCCAGGCGTAAGCAGGAGCGGTAGATCAGATCCCGCACGGCGGTGTCGAGATCATTGCCTGTCGTCGTGTCGGTCAGCATGTCGTGCCTCCTCTAGGCCCTGGCTGGTTTCTCGAGATTCTTGGTGGGATCGCTGGCGAGGCGTCCCATGCGCTTGCTCCACTCTGCGTAGAAGTGGCGCATGCCGACCTCGTCGTGGATGGTGCTGTCCTCCTCGCGGCCGTGAAGAACGTATCGTGAGCCGTTCGGGATCGCGCGTCCCTGGCCGTGGACGGCGAGCAGGTCTTCGTGCAGGTTGCGGCCGAAGGGACCCCAGATCACCAGGTTGTCCTTGACCCGCTGGCTGCGCTCTTCGTCGGTGTCGGATTTTAGTCCCAGGCTGCGATACTCGACGATGGTCTTGTTCGGGCCGAGCGGTATCTGGGAGTCTACGCGCAGGACCGAGGCTCTCAGGTTGTAGGAGTAGCCGGGGAAGAGGTCAATAAGGGACCAGGGGTTCCCTGCGACCCCGGGGAACCCGGCGTCCGCCCTACCCTTGCCGCCCTCGTAGGCCTCGTAGTGGACCTCCTGGGATCCCACCTCGGCGTGGCCGTTTGGGAAGGGGATCATCTTCCGCTCGAAATATCCTTCCTGCTTCATGCTCGTCAGGCGGTTATGGACGTGGAGGTAGTCGTGGTAGAACTCGCTGTTCGTGTCGTGCCAGAGCTTGTAGTTGGTGTCAACGACCACCCTGTGGTACGAGAAGACCTCCAAGGGCTCGGTGTCTATCTGCTCGATAATTGTGTCGAGGGCGTTGCCGATGTGGTCCTCCAGAGGATCGCACGCGTCGTCGAGGTTCACGTACACGAAGCCCCCGTAGCCGACCTGGGTTCTGACCTCGCGTAGACCGAGTTCGTCCCTAGTTATGCTGCACTCATCACCTGAGCAGTAGCCGGCCTTCTCGCGAGGGAGGCCGACGCAGTTCCCCTGGTAATCGAAGGACCAGGCGTGGAAGATGCAGGTCATGCGCTTCGCGTTGCCCGAAGGGCTGTAGAGTATCGTGTTTCCCCTGTGTGGGCAGACGTTGTAGAAGGAGCGAACCTTATCGTCCTCGCCGCGGACCAGTATCAGGTTCACGCCGGTCGGATGGTGGTAGGTCCGGTAGTCGTTGGCCCCTGGGAGCTCGCTCTCGTGGCAGGCAAGCATCCACGTCTTCGCGAAGATCCTCTGCTTCTCCTCCTCGAAAATATCCTCGTCCGTGTAGACGAGCGAGTCCACGTAGTGCGTCTCGGGGAAGGGCGGTTTCTGTTCCCACTCGCTTGAGGTGCGTCCCATCTGTTCTCCTCCTCGTGTTCGCGCTGACAGGGTCAGAGTTCTCGCATCAGGCGTTTTCCTGCTTACTCGGGCGACTTGACTGCCACTAGTGGTGGCTTGAAGCTGGATGATGAAGCCAGCCTCGCCTGGGCCAGGCCCCTCACCTGCCACTTGCAGTGTTCGATGAGGTCTCCGATCCTCTCGAAGTCCTCTCCTTCGAGTACTCCTTGCGCTTTCTGGAACAGGTCTTCTTCCAGCTCGACGTGGAGCCCTACGGCGTTTCGCAGGTCCTCGATCTCCTGTTGTCCGGGTACCGGCTCTAGTCGTTGCAGCAGGTCCCGGACCCACGCGTTGTTCTCGTAGGACTGCGCTACCAGCCTCGAGGCCTCCGTCAGGACGTCGGGATCCACCTCGAAGAACTCCTCGGTCGTCCGCTTGCTGTCCTCGACGGCCTCCCGAACCTGCGGTAGGAACACGTTGTCTTCGGCCGCGAGATGGACTATTAGATCCCTTTCCAAGTGTTCCGCAAGCTCTATCCTCGTGGCCCCGCCTGCGGCGGTTAGCTCATTCAGTAGCTTTTCGATCCTCGCGTGGTCTTCCCTTAGAACCTCGATCGCATGCACCCTGTCATCCTCCTGGTGGCTCGTGATGAAGATCAACTGCCGTGCTTGACCCGGTTTCCCGTATGAGACGCGTCCTGATCACAGCACCTCCACAGGGTGGCCTACGATGCCACCGTAAAGGTATCCGAGCGCGTTCCACGGCACCGCTTCCGGCTGAACGTTGCCCAAGACGTCCGTTGCCCTGACCCTCAACTCATGTACTCCTGGCCGCGCGTTCCAGACGAAGCGCCAGCGTGCCCACGCCCCGGAAAGGTTCGGCCCAACGAGCTGCGTCGGGCGCCACTGCGTGTCGCCATCCAGGGCGTACTCGACCCTCGCAATCGCCGCGCCCCCCGACCACGAGCGCCCGGTGATGGTCTGCCTCCCAGGCCGCAGCGTAGCCGGCCACGGCAACTCGATGGCGCTTTTCGGCACCTGCGCGCCGATGGGTTCGCGCCGGGAACCCCATCTGCCACCGGTCATGACGTACTTGGCCGTGTTCCACGGCGAGTACAACGGCTCGTCGGACACCACGAGGCGCCCGACCCACTTCACGCTTGCCACCGCGGCCCAACCAGGCACTATCGTGCGTGCCGGAAAGCCGTGATCCGGCGGCAAGGGCTGCCCATTCATGCTGGTAGCGAGGATCGTGTCCTCTTCGAGGGCCTTCCACAGAGGCAGCGGGCGCCGCATCCTGACCGCGTCGAGACCCTCTATCATTACCCAACCAGCGGTCTCTTTCAGACCGGCCCTTTCCAGAATCTCGCGCAACTGCACCCCGGCCCACTCGGCGACCCCGATGGCCCCTAGCCTCCACGGCGTCCCTGGGGCCTCCCTGTCCTGTTTTTCCTCGAAGAAGACGCGGCCGTTCCCCGCGCACTCTAGCGCCCGCACCACGGTGACGCCCGGCAGGCGAGTGAGATCGTCGTGGGCCAGCTCCAGCGTACGCTCTACGCCCGGACCTTCGATGCGAAGCCGCCAGGAGGCCGGGTCCACGCGAGGAGTCGGTGCGTGGTTGCGCACGAAGAAGCGGTCGATGGGGGTGAGGTAATCCGCGTCAGCCATCGCCTCCCAGCGCATCTCCGAGTTGAGGGCGAGGTCGCCGGTAGGGTCCCCGGCCTCCTTCTCGCCCTTCCGGAGATCGACCAGGGCCCAGGGAGGCAAAGACTTGACGATGGTCCTTCCGCCGGCCGACGCCTCTCTGATCGCGCTCTGCGTCACCCCACTCCCCCGACCCCGCTAACGGGATGCACGAACGACGAGCAGAGCTTCCGGCACGTCGCGGCCACCGCGTTCATCTTTGCCTCACGTGATCCAGGACGGCCCAGGTCAGGCCCGCCAACACGCCCGCGGCCGCGACGACGGTCCACCCCTCAGGGCCGGAGAGCGGCAGGACAAAGGCCATCAGCATCAACCCCACCAGAAACGCCAGTTGCACCTTGAAGATGATCGGGAGGTAGGCGCTTTCCCTGGAGAAGAGGCGCTTGAATACGCCGTTCGTGCTCCCTCGGTGCGCTCTTGCGTCGCCCTGTTTACCCACGCCTCCTAGCTCCTCATGGCAGGTTCGGGTTCGGGTTCCTTTGCGGGTTGCCGCGCGGGAGCTATGTCTTTGCGGTAGGTCTCCGGGAGCGCGAACAACGAGATTACGGTCACCAGCGCCGCGCCCATCATGTAGGCTCCGATAAACCACGGACGACCACCGCCGGCAGCGAGCAGCCAAGTGGCGACCAGCGGTGTAAGACCGCTGGCGAAGATCCCCGAGAACTGGTAGGCAAAAGAGAGCCCGGTGTAGCGCACCCTGGTGTCAAAGAGCTCCGACCAGAACGACGACAGGACGCCCTCCATGGCGGGGTGGATGATCCCGAACGCGACCACGAGCGACAGCACGATCCAGACTGTCTGCCCCGTATTGAAGAGGAGGAAGGAAGGGATGGCAAAGAGCCCGAACAGCACCGCACCAACGGCGAAAACCGGCCGCCTTCCCACCCTGTCGGAGAGCGCGCCGTAGACGGGCGTGAGGACGCACATGATCGCCGCGGCCAGGCTTACGCCCAGCAAGGCGGTGGTCATCGGCAACCCCAGTTGGCTCGTGATGTAGGAGATCACGAACACCCCATAGACGTTGAAGGACACCCCCTCGGCGAACCGCGATCCCACGCTCAAGAATGCTTCCTTGGGCTGCGTGCGCAGCAACTCTACGAAAGGCATCTGAGCTTCGCTACTGGACTCCTTGACCTCTGTGAAGGCCGGGCTTTCCATGATCTGCAGCCTGATGTACATACCGACCGCGACCAGAACGCCGCTAACGAGGAACGCCGCCCTCCACCCCCAGGACAGGAATGCTTCTTCTGGCATGACAAGGGAGAGCACGCTGAAGGCCGCCGTGCCGAGCAACAGCCCCAAGCCCACGCCTATCTGGGGCCAGCTCCCGAAGAAGCCCCTCCGTCTCTCCGGAGCGTGCTCGACGGCCATGAGTACCGCGCCTCCCCACTCGCCGCCGAGGCCGATGCCCTGGAAGATCCGCAGCGCCAGGAGTATGACCGGCGCCCAGATGCCTATCTGGGCGTAGGTCGGCACCAGCCCGATGGCGAAGGTGGCCACCCCCATGATGAGCAGCGTCAACACCAGCATGTTCTTGCGCCCTACCCTGTCGCCGAAGTGGCCGAAGATGAAGCCGCCGATCGGACGGGCTACGAACCCCGCCGCAAAAGTGGCGTAGGCGGCCAGCGTGCTCGCGGTGGGGTTGCCCTCCGGGAAGAAGAGCTGGTTGAAGATCAGGCCGGCCGCCGTGCCGTATAGGAAGAAGTCGTACCACTCAATGGTGGCGCCGATCGTGCTCGCTACCGCAACCTTCGTGATCGAGGTCTCCCGCCCCGCATTCTCCCCGCCAAGCCTCTCTACTGCGCTCATCTAGAGCCTCCTTCCTCGAACTCGTCCATACTATTATTAACTTTCTCTATCATTTAAATGTATAAGGCGAAGAAGATACCCCGCCAAATTCGCGGCGTCAAGGCCAGGCCGGTAAATTTCTCGTGAAATCGCCGGTTGGATCGGTGGCCTCCTACTCGCAACTAGACGGCCGTAGAAGGCTTCTGCTTCCGCCAGGCAAGCGCAGGTGCTCCTATTGACGCCCTTTTCGCCCTGGGCTACATTGGCACATTGTTCAGTGAAGTGGCAAACAAACACAACAATGCAATTGGGAGGTGCAAAGTGCCTGAGAGGCCGAACATTGTGTTCTTTCACGTGGACAATCTGGGCATGGGCGAGTTGGGATGTTACGGTGGTGGCATTCTGCGCGGGGCTGACACCGGGCGCGCCGACCGGTTCGCCACCGAGGGCTTGAAGCTGTCGCACTACGTGGTGGAACCGCAGTGCACGCCCACCAGGTCTGCCTTGATGACGGGACGTTATCCGATACGGTCGGGCAACCACACCATAGCCCTGGGTGGCAACTCGGGCGGCCTTGTCGCGTGGGAGCGCACGATCGGTGACGTGCTCTCGGAGTCCGGCTACGCGACGGCGTGCTACGGGAAGTGGCACATTGGGGCCGAGGATGGCCGCTGGCCCACGGACCACGGCTTCGACGAGTGGTACGGTCCGGCACGCACCTACGACGAGTGTCTGTGGCCAGAAGATCCCTACTACGACCCGGAGCGCGACGGGTACTCCTACATGTACGAGGGTACAAGTGATGGTGGCGTGCGGGAGCTTACGGACCAGCAGCTTACACAGGAGCTGAAGGCGAACGTGGACCTCGAGTACCAGAAGCGAGCGCTGGACTTCATGGACCGCAGCTTGGCGTCAGATAGGCCGTTCTTCCTGTATTTCAACCACTCGCTCATGCACTTTCCGATGAACCCGCGCGAGGAGTTCAGAGGGCAGAGCAGCAACGGGGACTGGGGCGACTGCCTGCTCATGCTCGACCACGACTTCGGTGTGCTGCTCGATAAGCTAGACGAGCTTGGGATCGCCGAGAATACCATCGTGGTCTTCGCTGGAGACAACGGGGCAGAAGACCATCTGATCGGGCGCGGAACCGCCGGCTTCTTCGACGGCTCCTACTTCAGCTCGGCGGAAGGCGGTATCCGCACGCCGTGCCTGATCCGGTGGCCCGGGCATATAAGCCAGGGTGGCGAGAGCAACGAGATGGTCCACGTCACCGACATGTTCACCACGCTTCTCGGGTGGGCCGGATGCAAGGTCCCGCAGGACCGCACGATCGACGGCGCGGACCAGGGCCCCTACTTTCTCGGACATCAGGAGGAGTCCAACCGCGAAGCGTGCATAGTCTGGCTCAACGAAGAGTTGCACGCCGTGAAATGGAAAGACTTCAAGATCAACTTCAAACGCCAGCAACACTTCCACGATCCCGAGCTACCCTTGGGTTTCGCCCGCATCACCAACCTCCTGGAGGATCCAAAGGAGCGAGAGCCCGTCAATCAACGCTACGTCCGCTGGTGGGTGATGCAGCACGCACACAACACCGTGCGGGCGTTCAACGACAGCACCGAAAGGGAGCAACTCATCCCTACCGGTTCGCCCGTCGATTTCGTCCCGGCATCCAGCGAGCCCAGATAGTCGATGCCCGGCGCGTCCCACCGGAACGCCTCTCCAGACCCCAGCCCTCCCAGAACCCTGGCATTCTGCGAATGTTTTCGAAGATTCTTTGATTTTTTTGTCGAAAGTCGTGGTTTCGCGTTTGGGGCAAGAGAATGGCGATTGTGGACGCCGGCCACGCCTCGATGCGCTCGCGAATACCCTCATTCTAATGATAGATTACCTTGACCTCCGCGAATACTAGGAGTAGCCTCCCATATTGTTAAGTTTCTATACCAATAAACTGTATAAAGGAGGTTGGCGGTATGACCGATGTGGTTAGTGAGAGAACGGCTGGTGACGGGAGGGAGAGGCAGGCGGTCGTTGACGTGGACGTCCACGAGATGTTGACCTCGGTCAAGGATCTCATTCCTTACCTGGATGAGCCTTGGAGGAGTTATCTGGCCGTCAACGATGGTTTCAAGGGACCTCCCGGCAACCCTTACGCGTTCCCGCAGGCGGCCGGGGTGGCCATGGCTGACGCCGTCACGGATGATGGCAGTCCGGCCGGCTCCAAGCTGGAGTTATTGCAGGAGCAGGTTTTGGATCGCTACGGCATCGAGCCGGCGGTTTTGATCAGCCTGTTCCATCCAACGGACCACCAGATCCAACCCGAGTTCGCCGTGGCGTTGGCCAGCGCCTACAACGACTGGGTTTTGGAGAACTGGCTGGAGAGAGAAGGGCGGCTTCGGAGTTCGATCACGGTGGCGGCCCAGGAGCCTTTGGAGGCCGCGCGGGAGATCGACCGTCTCGGGTCCGACCCCCGTTTCGTACAGGTCATCCTTCCGGCTGTGGCACATCACGTCTTCGGGCGGCAGTTCTACTGGCCGATCTATGAGGCCGCCCAGAGGAACGACCTCGTCGTAGCTTTTCATCAGAGTGGTGGGACGAGGACGGCCGTAGGGTTGCCACCCTACTATATCGAGTGGCACACGGCCATAAGCCAGGCCTGGCAGTGCCAGCTCATCGGCCTGATCTCGCACGGCGTCTTCGATAAGTTCGAGGAGCTGAAGGTCGCTATGGTCGAGTCGAGCTGGACCTGGGTCCCGCATCTGATGTGGCGCTTCGACTACAACTACCGATCCCTCAGGCGCGAGGTGCCCTGGGTGAAGCGGTTGCCGAGCGAGTACATAAGGGAGCGGGTCAGATTCTCCACGCAGCCGATGGAGTATCCCGAGGACCCTGGGGACCTCTACAGGATGTTCGAGATGATCGGCTCCGAGGACTTCCTCATGTTCGCCACGGACTACCCCCACTGGGACTTCGACTCCCCGGAACAGGCCCTGCCCCATACCTTCCCCAAGGACCTGAGGCAGAAGATCCTGACCACGAACGCCAGGGATTTTTATGGCTTCTAGCGGCCAGCGGCAAGGAAGGGCGTCTACCGCCCAGGTCTCTCACGAGGGCCGGGTGGCGCGCGGTGAGCAGCGCCACGTTCTCTGCGGGCTGCATGATATTCTGCCCGGGACCGTCGAGGGGTTCCGGGCGGGTGGGCGCAAGATCGCGCTAACCCGCCTCGAAGATGGCTCCTTCCGTGTCGTGGCGGACACCTGCCCGCACCAGGCGGCGCAGCTCTCTCTGGGCAGCATCGAAAGGATGTGGGTCTCCGACACCGCCGGCACGTACCACCAGTCGGAGAGCCGTAACGTGCTCCTCTGTCCCTGGCACGGGTTCGAGTTCGACCTCGAGACCGGCGGCGACCCTTGCGTGCCCGGAAGGCCCGACCTCAAGCTCAGGACCTACAGGGTGGAGGTCGAAGACGGAGCGGTGGTCGTCTACCTGTAAGGTCCGCGAGCCCGTCGCGGCATCACGAGCGGCGCGCAAGCATAAGACGGGAGGCTCCCAAGAATGCTCTACGCAGACGAGAAGAGAGGGACACGTTCGCAGTACCCATTGCTGTCCGTAGAATCGGCGAAGATTGGGTACGAAGCGGGCGGGGAGACGAACCTCGCTGTCGAGGACGTAAGCTTCGAGGTCTGGGCGGGGGAGAAGGTGATGCTCCTGGGACCCTCTGGATGCGGGAAGTCCACGCTCATCAAGGCGATAGCGGGCTTTATCCGGCCCAACGGCGGGGCCATTTCCTTCGCCGGCAGGGATGACCTGCAGCCTGGGCCCGACCGGGCTGTGGTGTTTCAGGCGGAGGATCAGCTCTTTCCCTGGCGCACCGTTATGGACAACGTCGCCTACCCGCTGCGGATCATGGGACAGAGCAGTGAAGAGGCCGAAGAGGCGGCGGGATGGTACCTGGAGATGGTGGGTCTTGAGAGCGTTGTGGGCAGGTTCCCGCACCAGTTGTCCGGAGGCGTGAAGCAGAGGGTCGCCATCGCGAGGGCGCTGGCGCTGGATCCGCTGGTGCTGCTAATGGATGAGCCGTTCGCCAGGCTCGACGCCCAGACCCGCAACCGGCTGCACGCCGAACTGAACGAGATAGTATTTCGGACCCACCTTACGGTCGTGTTCGCGACGCGCAGCCTCCAGGAGGCCCTGCTCCTGGGCGACCGCGTCGTGGTGCTCGGCCGCGCGCCCTCCAGCGTGATAGACGTGGTCGAGGTCTCGAGCGTGACCGACCCGGACTCGGAGCGGTTCGCGTGGAGCCGGCGCCAACTGCGCAAGCTCCTGGACATCGGAGCACGAGAGGGGCCATGTCAGTGAACAAGGTAGGATTCGAGCGTGACACGCCGGCGTTTGAGGACGCGCGCCGATCCCCCACGGCATCCTGGACGCGCTTTCCCAGGATCGTCAGATACGCCGTGCTACTCGGGACGATCCTTGCGCTCTGGCAACTCTACGTCACGCTCGTGGACCCGGCAACCGTACCGGGCCCACCCGAAGTGGGTAGAGCGTTCGTGGAGTTGTGGACGAGCTACGGCTACCTCGCCACGGTGTGGAATACCCTGGGCGCCCTCGCCGTAGGAATGTTTATCGGGCTGGCGCTTGCGGCCCTGCTCGCGGGCTTCGCGACGCGGACGGGGGAGGATCTACTGACGCTGCCCGCCCGGATCTTCGATACCGTACCCGCTATTGCCGTCCTGCCGTTGCTGGTCCTGTGGTTGGGCACGTCATCGGCTGCGCTGGTCTTGATCGCCGTCTACTCTGTCACGTGGCCCGTCGCCACCAGCCTGAGATCCGGATTAAAGGAAGTCGACCCGACTATCGTTATGGTAGGACAGAGCCTGGGTCTGCGGGGTTGGGGGATGATCAGGGACGTGATGCTCCCGGCGGCTCTGCCCTACGCTATCTCAGGGACGAGAACCGGCTGGGCCTCTTGCTGGCGCAGCGTCGTCGCCGCCGGACTCGTCTTCGGCGTCATGGGAGCCCCCGGGTTCTTTACCGACGAAGCAGGCGGGCTGTTGGATGCGCCGGAGCTCTTCGCAGGCATACTGAACCTGGTCGCCATCGGCATCCTGGTGGAAGCGGCCTTCGGCCTGCTCGAGCGCCGCACTATCATCCGCTGGGGAACGAAGGCCAGAGCCTAGGCCGGGACGTTCGGTCTCCCTACTTGCTCTCGACCCGCTGGCCTTCCATCAGCACCTCGATGACTTCGGGGCGGGAGAACTCGGGCGGTGGGTACTCGCCCTCCTTGAGCATCTCGCGCACCTTGGTTCCCGATAGGAACACGTGGAAGTCGGGATCGTGGGGGCAGGTCTTGGACGAGCCCATACCTTGGCACTCCGTGCAGAAGAACGCGTGCTCGAAGAAGAGCGGTGTGATCCCCAACTCCTCAGGCTCGAACTCCTCGAAGATGTGCTGGGCATCATAGGTCCCGTAGTAACTCCCGACGCCGGCGTGATCGCGGCCGACGATGAAGTGCGAACAGCCGTAGTTCTTGCGGCAGATAGCGTGGAAGATGGCCTCCCGCGGGCCGGCGTAGCGCATCGCCGCCGGGAAGACAGCGAGCATCGTCCGGTCTTCGGGATAGTAACGGTCCAGGATCGTCTCGTAGGACTTCATCCTGACGTCGGCCGGGATGTCGTCAGACTTGGTCTCCCCGACGAGCGGGTTCAGGAGGAGCCCGTCCACCGTCTCCAGGGCGCTCTTCTGGATGTACTCGTGCGCCCTGTGGACGGGGTTACTCGTCTGGAAACCGACTATCCGTTTCCAACCTTTCTCGGCAAATGCGGCCCTGAGCTGCGCCGGGGTGTAGTAGTAGCGGGGGAAAGGTCCCTCATCCGGCGGGCGCAATAGCTCGACCTCGCCGCCGAGCAGGACGTCGCCCCGGCGGTGGATCGCAGCCACGCCGGGATGGTCAGCGTCCGTGGTCCTGTAGACCAGCCTGGCCTCGCGCTCCTTGTCGAAGCGGTACTTCTCCCTGAGAAGCATGGTCGCGACGGGCTCTCCCGTGCCGTCGACGAGCGCGATCTCGGAGCCTTCCGGAAGCTCTCCGGCCTTCTCTTCGTCCACCGACAGGGTGATCGGCAGGCTCCAGGCGAGGCCGCTCCCGAGCCGCATGTCCTCGACCACGCTCTCGTACTCGTCGCGAAGCATGAACCCTTCGAGCGGGCTGAAGACGCCGGTCGAGATCATCTGCAAATCGGAGAGGGTCCGCGGACCGAGGGGAACCCTCGGTAGTCCCGCGGCTTCCATCGTCCGCTCCCTGCGCTCGTCCTCGGGGACCACCCTGTCTATGAGCTCTCCCCCGTGCGGGGCTATCTGACTCTCTGTTCTCAGCAAGATCTTCTCCTCTTTTCCGTTCTCACGATCCGCTCGTCGCGACACGGATGGGATGGCGTGCGCGGCCAGCTCGTAGTAGTAGGGCAAACAGTACTCGTAGGCAGCTTCGAGCTCCGTGGGCAGCTCGGGGTCCCTGCGCGTGGCGGGCTTTATGCCAGTGCTGCTCTCGGCCTCTGCGTGCCACCCTTCCCAGTTGTCCCACTTCTCGACATCCCCCGATTCCCACGTGAGTGATCCGGCCGTGAAGGGCACTTCGAGGTGCTCGCAGTAGGCTGCAAGCACGCCAGCAGGGTTCTCGGAGAAGGTCATCGCGTCGACGACGGCCACGTCCTCCCCCGCGTCTGTCGCGTACCTGAAGAGCTTGTACAGGTCCTCGTAGCCGGTCTCCTCTAACGTGAAGTCCGGCCACATCTTGTACAGCGACATCAACACATACTTGGGGTCCCTGATGATGAACGTGTTGACGAACCGCGAGGCGAACTCGGGGCTCAAGAACTTCTTGGCGTGGTAGGCCATGTCCTTGAGGAAGACGCGCTCCTCGCGCGGCCTGAAAACGTCCTCGAGCACCCGCTCGTAAGCGTACTCGGCCCTCGGCTCGGCGTCCGCGAAGCGCTCGCTTACGCGATCCGTGCCGTAGTAATACGACGCCGAGAACGGCTCATGCAAGACATCGAAGTCGTCCCTCTCCACGAAAACCCTCTCGAAAGCCGTGGAGATCGAACGTGGTACAGCCCACAACGCAACGGGTTTGCTCTGTGTCACAAGCGCCTTTCTCTCGTACTCCACCAGGTAAACGCCCGGCCCCGCTATCTCTGTAGCGCACGATGCCTGGCCGCAACGCCACAAGAGCATACCCGCCAGGCCAATTACCTACTTTGCCTACTTAATTTATAGGCATCGGAGAACTGTAGACCAGCAACTTCTTAAGGTCAAGGCTATGGGCATCAGGTTTCGATGAGGCTGTCCTCTCCTTGATGGAGGCACCCGTTTGGCGGCTTCGAAGCCGAATACACCGATCGCAGCCGTGGTGCTGGCCGTACTCACCCCGGGAATTACCTTCTGGACTGACTTCGAGCCTATCGGCTTTCCGCGGGTTGGCCTCGATCGCCGGTGCCTTCGCTTCGAAAACGAAAAGGCACCGTCAAGGGCCGCGGGTCAACCACGGGGCCTGCGACGGACGCTCGGTCACTTGACTCCCTAGCTCGCCTACCCGGTGGTCCGCCTCGTCCGAGGCCCTGCTGAGGCCCGGCTTCCAGTCGCGCACGATGGATCATCGGTGACTCTCCGCATCTTACGGGCACACATTGCGACCGAATACTCGGGCGCCGCCCCAACATGTTGGCGTTGGACGAATTTGCAGTACCTTTTCCCTATGCTTGGCGGACGGAATCCTTTAACCTAGAAATCGGTATGCGGCAAAACTCAGCGAAGCATCGTAGGGGACGGTACTACTCGAGGGAGGGGGGTATCGGCGCGAGGGTGGCCTCAGGGAGACCGGGCGACGTAGGCCGATCGGTTGCCGCGGGCCGTTGGAGGAAGCGACCGCTACTATTCTATGCGGCTACAGCCTCCGTCGCCGGGGAGCTCGCCGCCATCGCCGTCGACGTGGAGGCGCTCGTGCTGTTGTTTTCGCTTATCGGGTTGTTCGTGTGTGCGGTGATACTTTGGGCCGCGAGGGGTTAGCCTTCCGGTCTGCATTACCTGCTCTCGCTCTCGTTGGGCTGCTTTGAGAGGGCTCGGACCTACCGAGGGTGCACATGTGATCCGCCACCGCGGAGGTCGCCCTAGGATGGCTCCTGCCAGGACGGCTCCTGCCGTGCGCGATCACAGAAAACCCCGTGGTAGGGGCGCGACCTTCTCGGGCGCGAGATCGGGGCCAAGGAGGAAGGGTCGCCCGGCAAGACTTCCCAGGCGCGCGACGAAAAACGGTCGTCGCAGGAGCAGACTTGTTCTCGTTCTCGCCCTCTTCTTCGGGTTCGGGGTAGGATACTCTTTGTTGGGGATGGGGGACGAAGGGATGGCGTCACAAATTGCATCGGCGACCCGGCCCTCCGCGCCCGCGGTGGAGGCGTGCGAGGGGCAGACGCGAAAGCCGTCTCCTGCGGCGACAACCTGCGACGACCTGACCGTCCTCGTGGACCGCTCTCACGTGCTGCCTTCCGACTACGCGCCGAGGGATCTCGTCCCGCTCCAAGATTATGGGGTGCCCACCCTGGGTACCGCAAGCGGCGGCATGCTCCGGCGCGAGGCCGCCGAGCACGTGGGACGCCTCGTGGCAGGCGCCGCCTCAGAAGGCCAGGACCTGGAGGTGGCATCGGCCTACCGCTCCTACGAAGATCAGCGACTCTCTCACGACAGGTTGGTGAGCGCCTACGGGGCGGGCGCCGCCAAGACGAGCGCGGAGCCCGGTCACAGCCAGCACCAGCTAGGTACCGCGGTGGATTTCACCAACGCGGCCGCACGCCACCAGGTGTCGAAGCGCTTCGCGCGGACGAGCGCCTACTGGTGGCTCGAACGTCATGCTGGGGAGAACGGCTTCATCTGGCATATCCGCGCGGCGGGGAAGCGCAGACAGGCTACAGATGGGAACCCTGGCACTACCGTTACGTGGGGATAGAGGCGGCGCAACGGCTCGAAGAGAGCAACCTGACCCTGCAGGGGTTCCTGGACCGTGTGGGAACCGTGCCCCGCTGCTGATATGCGCGGCTCCCACTCGGGCCGGCCACGCGTTTGGTGGAGGAACCAACCCCGCGCAATGGTCGCGCCCGATCGGCTCCACCGAACCTCGCGGGTTGGGTGATCTTATGCGCCTTCTTGTCGCCTCGGGTATGACACTGGCCGCTCTCCTCGGCCAGGAGGTACGCGACTTGGTAGATGATTTTGTTGCTGGCTCCCTCCGGCAGGAGCAACTCCGGGCGGAACAGTCGTAGCCGCTGAGAGCGAACCTGTAGCCTGATGCCTTACCTTCAAAAGTTCGGAAGGCGGCCCTGCGGCGTCTCTCTGGGCGTACTCTTCGTACATATTCTTTACGGTCTCGGGCTCGGCTTCTGCGAGGTCTCTTCTCTGATCGACGTCGTTCACCGCGTCGAAGAGGTGGGCGTCGGTGCCATCGCTGAGGCAGAACATCACCCTGTGCCCGTCCCGGCAGCAGATATAGCGGTAGTAGCCTTGAGTAATGTGATCCCTTGTTTGTTCGGGATCTTCGCCTTCGAGGAGCGGTGTCAGGTCTTGACCATCCATGGGGGCGGGTTGCTGTATCCCGAGAAAGCCCAGGACCGTGGGGGCGACGTCGTGGGTGGAGGCGAAAAAGTCGCTCTTCTGGCCGGCGCCTTTGCTGCCGGGGTGTCGGATCATGAAGACAGTGTCGGTGAGCTCGGGGTAGAGGGCGTAGGGGGGCTTGCCCGTGTAGCCGTGCTCACCGAGGCAATGTCCGTGGTCGCTCACCACCACGATAAGCGTTCTCTCCATGATCCCGAGCTCGTGCGCCCTCTCGATAAACTTTCCGAGCCAGCGGTCGACCATTGTGACCTCGGCGGCGTAGAGGGCTCTCATCCTGAGCAGTTCACGGTCGGTCAGGTAATCGTCCTTGCCGTAGTTGTCGGCCAGGGGTTCCTTGCCCTCGTAGCCCGTGTCGTAGAGGGCGACGTACTCCTCGGGTGGGTCCCACGGTTCGTGGGGGTCGTAGCAGTCGGCCACCAGAAAGAACGGCTTGTTCTCTCCGACGGCCCGTTCCAGCGCCTGCGTGGCGTCTGAGAAGACCCTGGGGGCGAAGTACTCTTCTTCGCCCTCGCGATCCCGAACGTTCGCCAGGTACTGAAAGGCCTTCTTGCCTTCCCCGAGGACCAGGTAATGTTCTTGAATCTCCTGCTCGTCGACCGAGTCGGGGTCCTTGTAGGGATCATTTTCCTGGCCCCGGATCTCCTGGTTCACCCCGAAACCCCGCCCGAAGTTCTCGGGAAATTGCACGTAGGTGTCGGTCACGAGGTAGGTGTTGTAGCCCTCACCTTCGAGGGTCTCGGCCAGCGTGCGCTGTCGAAGAAGGGATCGAAGTCCACCCGAAGTGGGGCGGGCTGGTGGGCCAGGTCCTCATCCCCGTGTAGATTGCTCGCCTCGCCGGTAGGGTGGGCATCGCCTCAGGTTGGGCGTGCGTGAAGAGCAGGCTCTCTTTGGCGATGGCGTCCAGGATGGGGGTCTGTATCCAGGGGTTGCCGTAGGCGCCGACGTGGTCCCTCCTTAGGCTGTCTATGATCACCAGGATCACGTTCGGGCCTGCACCCCCGCCGGGGAGGTACTCATCCGGAAGCCGTGGCATCGTGTCGGCCAGGCTAGAGCATCCGGCTGCGCCGAGCAACGACGCCCCGGCCACACCGGCGGTCTTCAGGAAGTCCCCGCGCGTCAGGACCCTTTTTGGTTTCTTGCTCACTCTGGGTCTACCCACGGATCGTTGCCCAAAAAACGCACTGTAGCAGCTAACGTGTAGCACATCCTCCGTGCCTGGACCTCTCTGGCAGCCGGCCCGTCTCGACCTCGTATAGACGAAACCGACGCTACACACATCCGTCACCAGGATAGAAGCAACCCGCGGGTGCGGATTTCGGCCTCGATTCCGTGGGAGAAGTCGGGTGGCTACGGACCTTGATGCTGGAGGACTACGCCCCGAGGAGCTTCCGACCATTGTCACCGTAGCAAGCCCTGTTCCCTTGCCATCGCCCCTCCTCCACATCCCGAGCCCGCAGGCGCTCCTCGCCACGCCCTACGGCCGAGCCCTACTCGTGAAAATGGGACGCTGACCCTGGTGCTCGCAGTGGGCACGTCTACCAGCTTTTACAGGTCGCGGTCCATCCGGTCCTCGTTGTCGTAGACCTGGTCCTGGCACTCGCGTTATTCTTGGCCACGGGTTTTTGACCAGCCTGCCGCCCGCGAGCGGCGCCTAGCGCGTGCGGGTCAGACCCCCGTAGCAGCTATGCAACCAACGACGCAACTTCGGGGAATCTGCGCCAATGATTACCCGGTCGGCTGGGGACTCCAACTGGCGAGTCAGGTACCTCTCGCAGGCGGCCCGTCTCGACCTCGTAGACAAACCCGCGCACGGCGTCTTTGTGCGGGATGAAGGACTGGCCTGGATGCGGGCCATGGACTGGCGCACGTTTTCTTCCAGGTCAGAGAACGATTCCATGGAGAAATGTGGCTTGATTCCTACGTCGTCCTGGATCTGCTGCTTTACTTCGTCGTCGGAGAACGTCAGCATCCCGCAGCCCGTGTGGTGGATCAAGACGATCTCGCGGGTACCGAGAAGGCGCTGAGAGATCACCAGCGAGCGGATTTCGTCGTCTGTTATTACGCCACCGGCGTTGCGGATGACGTGCGCGTCGCCTTCCTCGAGTCCAAGCATCCCGTAAAGGCTCAAGCTGGCGTCCATGCAGGTGACCACGGCCAGCCTGTTTGCCTGGGGGTATCGGAAGATCCCCTTTGTCGAACGTCGGCGTACTCCTCGTTGTTCTTCAACAATTCGTCGGTTACGGTCAATCGTCTCTCTTCCTTTCACGCCATGTTCGCTTTGAGGGCGTCGGCCAGCTGGTAGACGGGCGTGAGTGTGCCGGGGTTCTCCTTTTCCATGTACTTAACGAACTCATCTTCCGTGTCGAAGAGCATCTTGGGGTTGTTCTGCTTCTCCTCCTTCAACGATGAATATTCGAGACCGTTATAGTCGTGGCCCGGGTAGACGAGCAGGTCGTCGGGTAGGGAGCGGTAGGTGTAGTAGAGCGAATGGTACTGTCGCACTGCGTTGCCGTTTGGCAGGTCGGTGCGCCCACAGGACCCTATCAGCAGGGAGTCGGCAGTGAGGATGCGATCCGGCAGCAACACGGAGACGAGGTCCTTCGCATGTCCCGGGGTGTGGATGAACTTGATGATGAAGTCGCCGAGCTCCAACCGGTCGCCGTCTTCCACCCTTATGTCCACGCAGCTCGCTGGGGCTTTCTCGTGCATGATGATCTTGGCCGTCGTCTTGGACTTGAGCTCCCTGGCGCCCGAGATGTGGTCGGCGTGGGTGTGAGTGTCCACGATGTAGGCGGGCTTGAGGCCGTGCTCGAAGACGAAGTCGAGCATCGGTTCGACCATCTCCATCTCGGGGTCGACTATCGCGGCCGGGCGGGCGCTGGCGACGACGTAGCCGAGGCACCCGCGATCTACGCCGAACTGCTCGAAGAGATAATCCGGGCTGTCTCTCTCACTGGCGCTCCTCCTTATACCGGCGCCGGTTCCCCTAGGACACCTCGATGGGATGACCGACGACGCCATCGTAGAGGTATCCTAGATCATTCCAGCCCACCTCGTCCGGCTGGACGTTGCCGGCTTCGTCGGTGGCCCTGATCCTGACCTCGTGCTCCCCGGCCCTGGCGTCCCATTCAATGCTCCACCGCGCCCACGCCGCCGGGACGTTTTTCCCGAAGAGGGTCGCCCCACGCCAGGGAGCGCCGTCCACCGAGTACTCGACGCCGGAGATGGCCCCTTGGCCCGACCACGACCGGCCGTAGAGAACGTGCCTGCCCCTCGGAAGCCTGGCGGGCCACGGCAGCTCCAGGGCGCTCTTGACGCCCCGCTCTTCTATTATCTTCCTGTATGCGCCCAACTCCCCACCGGTGAGCACGTACCTGTCCGTGTTCCACGGGGAATAAAGTGGCTCCTCGGCGACGTACAAACGCCCGAGCCACTTGACGCTCGCCACGGCGGCCCAGCCTGAGACGACCGCGCGCAGGGGGAACCCGTGATCCGGGGTCAACAGGCCCCCGTTCATGCCGAAGGCCAGCAACGTATCTTCTGCGAGGGCTTTCTCTACCGGCAGCGGACGGCGCATCCTTACCGCGTCCAGGCTCTCGAGCATCACACTTCGGGCCGAGGCCTTTAGCCCAGCCCGCTCCAGAACCTCCCGCAAAGGAACCCCGGTCCACTCGGCCACGCCGACGGCCCCGAGCCGCCACGGAGTGCCCTCGGGCTGCCGACCCTGCACCTCTGCAAAGAAGGAGCGGCCGTTGCCGGCGCACTCCAGCGCCCGCACGAGGGACACCTGAGGCATATCCGATAGTTCCTCGTAAGAAAGCTCCAGCGGTCGCTCGACGCCGGAACCCTCCACGCGCAGGGCCCAACCTGCGGTATCTATTGTCGGAGTCGGGGCGTGGTTGCGGACGAAGAAGCTCCCGACGGGTGTCAGGTATCCCTTGCCAGCCATCGCCTCCCAGCGCATCTCAGCGTTGTACGCGAGGTCGCCGGTGGGATCGTCAGGCTCAGCCTCGCCTACCCTGAAGTCCACGAATTTCTCCGGTGGCAGCGGCTTCGAAATCCCGGTTTCTGCGCGCGCTCTTATCTTCGCTCCTCTGGCCAGGTTGCTCTTTCAGTTTTTCGGCCGAACCGTAACACGCAGACGACCGGGTTCGCAGGGAGAAAAGTGGGACCCTGCGAACCCGGTAGGTGTCAGTCGCGAACGGTGCTTAAGCGGTCTCCCTAACCGCCCTCCACTTCTCGATCGCCTGGTAGCGGGGAGCCAGGTACTCTTCCGGGGTGCGCACGCCTTCGAGGAAGGAGAGGGCTTGCTCGGCGAGCAGCGCGCCTTCCGCGCTCTTGCCCCACACGTTATCCTGCTCGCCCGGGTCGTGGGCGAGGTCGTAGAGCTCGGGCTCGTCGTCGGGTCCACCCAGGATCAGGGATCGCTCCGGCGTAGTCACCGTCACCGGCATGTAGTCGGAGATCTTGCGCGCCTTGGAGTCGACGGCGGTGGTGATCTCACCCTTGGCGAGGTACAGCGGCCAGGAGCTGACCACGAGGGGCCTGTGCTCTTCCCTGGTTCCGTCGAGGACGCCGCCGAAGGAATCGCCGGTCATCGTGGTCGGCATGCCCCCAAGGCCGACGAGGTCCATGATGGTCGGCGCTATGTCGGGGGCGGTCGTCATGGCCTGCGTGCGCCCCGGCTCGAGGCCAGGCCCGCGCACGATCATGGGAATGTTGGTCAGCTCTTTGTAGAGCGGGGACCGCTCGACCGTGAGCAGCCAGGATTCCTGCAACCACTCGGGGACCGAAGAATTCTCGCTAACGATAGCCTCAGGGTCATGCACCCACTCGGCCTTGCCGAAGTAGTCGTGCTCGCCGAAGTAGAAGCCATGGTCTGAGGTGAAGAGCACGATCGTGTTCTCCCTGAGGCTCAGGGCGTCGAGCTTCGCAAGCAACCTTCCGATCCAGAAGTCGACCATCGAAACCTCGCCGCAATAGGTGGCGTGCCCGAGGTCGACGTCGTCCTTCTCTAAGCCGGCCTTCTTCCAGTTTCCATAAGCGGGGTAGATCTGCTCGCCGTTGTACTCATCCCGATACTTCTTCGTGTAGTAATCCGGCGCGTCCCAGGGCTCGTGCGGGTCCCACGTGTCGATGTAGAGGAAGAACTGCTCGTCGTGGTGCCGCTCCAGCCACCGCTCGGCCTGCGTGACCGTCCGGGCGACCATCCTGTCTTCCTCGGAACGCCACGTCGAACGCGCGTCGGCCCGCTCGTGCGGCCTGGTGTCGTCGCCCTGGCCCCTGACCCAGATGAAGTCGTCGAAGCCGCGGTCGTACCCGAAGCCGTTGCGAATGAAGAACGGCGTGTCCACGACCCCCATCGTGTGATAACCGGCCTTGGAGAGCTCGTCAGGCAACGTCGTCAGATGCCGCGGCAACGGCTCCCAGCCCATGTGCGTGTACGAGAACGTTCCCGTCAGCATGTCGGCCCGCGCCGGCATCGTGGGGAAAGAGGAGATCACGTGCTGGTCGAAAACTACTGAAGAACGCGCGAACTCGTCTAGGTGCGGCGTGCTTATGAACGGGTTGCCATATGCCCCAAGGTGATCCCTGCGAAACGTGTCAGCCACGATCATCACCACGTTTGGACGCTCCATCTTTACTCCCTCTTGCTCTCTTTGCCTACTAAGTTAATTAACAATGACGACGGGGACTTTAGAACAGGCTGAACGCTCCGTCAAGAGTAATTGCGTAGAATTTTTAAGAAATTCGAAGATTTTCTCTGAAGTTCGGGCAAACTCGCCGCCAAAACGCTTGACATAGCCCGGCAGGGGCCCTATTGTGCCCGGGTTATTTACATCGAAATAGTAGACAAGGTAGGAATGGTAGACAAGATGAAGAGTGGAGGGGTAGGGTAGATGGCCAATTTCCTGCTGTTGGCGATCGTGGGTCTCCTTGCGCAACTGGTCGACGGGTCCCTTGGCATGGCATACGGGGTAACGTCGCAGAGCCTGTTGTTGACGGTTGGCATCGCGCCTGCGCTGGCATCGGCGAGCGTACACATCGCCGAGGTAGGTACTACGGCGGCGTCGGGTGCCTCGCACTGGCGGTTTGGGAACGTGGACTGGGCGAAGGTATGGCCGCTTGCGATACCCGGCGCGATCGGGGCCTTCTTCGGCGCCGTGGTGGTGAGCGCGTTCATCACAGCCGAGGCGGCGGCGCCCATCGTCGCCATCTTCCTGTTCTCGCTCGGGGTCTTCGTACTCGCCAGGTTCTCCTTCAGGCGTCACGAGCGTCCCGTCCAGGTGAGGCCCATTTCCAGAGGATTCCTGGCTCCACTCGGCCTTATCGCCGGTTTCCTAGACGCCGCAGGCGGCGGGGGATGGGGCCCTATCTCCACCCCGACGTTGCTCTCTTCCGGTCGTATGGAGCCGCGTAAGATCATCGGCACCGTCGATACCAGCGAGTTCCTCGTCGCCCTCAGCGCGAGCATCGGTTTCCTTCTCGCCCTTAGCTTCGCCCAGATCCCCTGGACGATCGTCGGCGCGCTTCTTCTTGGCGGCGTTATCGCCGCCCCGATAGCAGCCTATGTCGTCCGCATCCTGCCCGCCCGCATCCTGGGAACCGCCGTCGGCGGCGTCATCCTCGTTACGAACATGAAGACCTTCCTCGAGGCCGTTGGCATCAGCGGCGCGCTCGCCGTCCTGATCTACATCCTCATAGTGGCCGTCTGGATCGCCGCCCTCGTCTTCTCGATCCGGGTCAACCGCCAGGAAAAGGGCGACATCAGTACAGACCCCTCGACGAGCCGGGTCGTCTGAAACATAGAGTACCCGTGGCGCGCGGTGGGAGGCCGGTAAAAAAATCTTCCTCCACGCACTTGACATCGGAGATGCCGCGCTATAGAGTCCAGCCGGATTTATAAACTAAGGTAATAGACAAGATAGTTTAAGGAGGTCGTGGTAGATGAGAGGTTTCTTGTTATTGGCACTGGCAGGTTTCGGTGCGCAATTGGTGGATGGATCTCTTGGGATGGCTTACGGGGTCTCGTCGACGACGTTGCTCCTGTTCGTCGGGGTGGCGCCCGCGCTGGCGTCCGCGGCGGTGCACATCGCTGAGGTAGGGACTACGGCAGTATCAGGCGTCTCGCACGCGAGTTTCGGCAACGTGGACTGGTCCAAGATCGCCTGGATGGCGGTCCCTGGTGGGATAGGTGCTTTCGCCGGGGCTTACCTGCTGGTCTACGCTTCCACCGCTGAGGCTACGGCTGGCCTGGTCGAGCCGGTCGTCGCTATCTTCCTGTTCTGCCTCGGCGTTTACGTGCTCAGCCGCTTCGCCTTCAGGAGGACGGAGCGTCCGGTCGATGTCAGGCCCGTCAGCCGCAAGTTCCTCACCCCTCTCGGCCTCGTCGCCGGGTTCCTAGACGCGATGGGTGGTGGCGGGTGGGGTCCAATCTCCACGCCGACGTTGCTCTCTTCCGGTCGTATGGAGCCGCGCAAGATCATCGGTACGGTGGACACGAGCGAGTTCGTGGTGGCGCTTTGCGCGAGCCTCGGCTTCCTCTTAGCCTGACCTTCGCCGAGATACCGTGGCAGGTGGTCGGTGCGCTGCTTCTAGGTGGGATCGTGGCGGCCCCGCTCGCGGCCTTCTTCGTCAGGCTGCTCCCGGCGCGCATCCTCGGCACGGCGGTCGGTGGCGTCATCCTTCTGGTCAACATGCAGACGTTCTTCGAGGCCATCGGGGTGACGGGGACAGCGGCATATGTCTGCTACTTCCTGATCCTCGCGGTGTGGGTGGCGGCCATGGTCTTCGCGATCACGGCGATTCGCCGGGACCGGACCGTTGGGACGGAGGGCCAGCCGGCCTAACTCTCTAGCTCAACGCCCTCGACCCCGCGCGGCGGCGGACCACGATCCGGCCCCGCCGCTTTTCGTTGCGCACACGCGGCGAGAGCCTTACAGCCATTTTCGATGGAGTGAGGGTAGAGGAGTCGGGCTTTGTCATGGTGCGTAGCAGCAGGTTTCTCTCCGTGCTTTTCCTGAAACCTGCTGCCTCTTAGCCTGAAGCCGCGCTTTGCAGTCCATCTGCAAAGGGCTCTAAGCGTCGCCGCGCGGTTGCGAGTAATAACGAATCCGGTAGATCGCTAAGCGCAAAGCGCTCCATCCTACTTATCCCGACTCCCGAAGCGAGTGCCCCCCTACTCCACTTCCCGGCGCACGCAGCGATCATTCACCCGGATTCGGTATGACGCCTGGCCGCACGTCTTGCGACGTAACGGCGCATCTTCTCGTCCGTACCGCAGACCTCCATAGTGCACCAGCGTCGGCTGCGGTTCTTGCTGGCGTCCAGAAGGACCCAGTAGCAACCAGCGCAAAGTTTGAGCCGGTCCAGATCCCCTGAGGTCAAGAGCACCGTGGCCGCGTGCGCAACCGGCCACTGCATCCTCGTCAGGTCCCGCTCATCCTTCCACTCCCAGGCGAATCCTCCTGCGGCCTGCACAGCCTCCCACGCGCGAGGGCCTCGCGCTGTCCGTAACCGCGTAGGATCTCCAGAGAAATGGAAGCGGGAACTCTACCCTCAGCGACAGCACAGAAAACACCGTAGAGCGCCCCACACAACCGCAGAGCGTCGCGGTACACCGCCTCCGCGTCCTCGGGCTTGTGACTGGCCTCGGCTAGCCGGCGCTCACCCTCGCCCGCGGTCCACGGCCAGCCCGCACGCTCCAGGCTACCAGATCCCCATAACCCCGCAGGCACTCCACAGGCGGGTCCCCGTCTTCCGTGTTGACGAAGTCGAGCGCAGTGTCCCCACCAACTATCCTTAACTTCTCGATGTGCCCGGGTGTTTCCATCAAACATCATTTTACCGGTTTGAATCCAACCGAACAACGGGTCCTCTGTTACCACCATGAAAGGTTTTGACAGAAACAAGCAAGAACGACGGTGGCAGGCGCTTGGGTTATTGTGCGTGGCGCAGTTCGTGGTTGTGTTGGACGCGACCATCGTGGCGATTGCGCTTCCTGAGATACAGTCCGATCTCGGGTTTTCGCAGGCAGGCTTGCAGTGGGTGATTTCGGCTTACACGCTCGTTTTCGGGGGTTTCCTGTTGCTCGCTGGCCGGGCGGCGGACCTGTGGGGGAGACGGAGGCTTTTCATCTGGTCAGGCTCGCGGTACTTACGGGGGCCTCGCTGGCGTGCGGGCTGGCGGCCTCTCCGCCCGCGCTCGTGCTAGGGCGGATGGCGGAGGGGTTTGGCGCGGCTATAGTGGCGCCGTCCGCGCTCTCCTCGCTGACGGCCCCTTCCGGGGGAGAAGGGCGGGGGCGCGCGCTGCGGCGTGTGGACGGCCGCCAGCAGACGGAGGGCGGATGCGACGGGCTGGGTGCTCGGTGGGGACTCACAGGGAGCCTGGGGTGGGAGTGGGTGTTCTTCGTCAATCTGTCCGTCGGGCTTGTGGGGATTGCGCTGGCTCCGGTCTTGATCTCCGAGAGCCGCGATGGAGCCGGTCCCGCCCCGGCTGGACGTGACCGGAGCGGCCAGCGTCACGGCGGGCCTCACACTACTCGTGTACGGGATCACGCGTGTGGAGGAGGCGGCCGCTAGTCCGCAAGCCGTCGGAACCCTCATATCCCTCTCCACTTCTGTCGTGCCCTTGGCCCTTTTTGCATGGTGGTTAGAGGGTTGGGTTCCACCCAACCCATTTGTACCTCTGGGGTCTTCCGCTCGCGCGAATTGCTCGGGGCGAACCTCGTCGCGCTCGGTATTACCGCGTCCACCACCCCGCCCATGTTGCTCTGCATCCTTTACGTGCAGCAGGTACCTGGGGTTCCCACCGGGCCAGGCTGGCCTCGTGTACCCGCCTTTCAACCTCGCGGTCATAGGCGGGTCCCTGCTCGGTCCGCGGCTAGTGGCGCGGATGGGGCAACGGGCCACGATGGTCTGCGGCCTGGTCGCGATCGCCGCCGGGTCCGCATGCCTCCTCCGGATGAGCCCTCACGGCGGTGGCTACCTCCTCTACCTGATCCCCGCCTTCGTCTGGCGTCGGCACCCGCCTGGGATACGCCTCGGTTGCCTCAACTGCCTCCGGAACCGCCGCCGCAACGGTGGCCTGCAGGGCCTCACCTCCGGCCTACTGAGTTCCACAGCCCGGTGGGGACCGTTCGCCGGACTCGCGATCCTGATACCCCCTCTCCGCCGCCCGCACGGAGGCCCTCGCCGAAGCAATGCCCGCCGACCCCGCGCTCGTCCAAGGTTTCAGGCTCGCATTCATTGGCGCCGCTGCTATAGCCGCCTGCGGCATCGCAATCGCCACGCTCCTGATCAGACAAAAGCAACACGACCCTGCAGCGGATGCCAAAAGCGCCGTACAATAGCACCCCAGCCACTCAGCAAGACCTGAGATGCTGAAGTGCTGACTTGCTAAGGAGCGACCGAAGGGAGCGACGACATGAGGGTTGAGTTCTACTATGATCTCGTGAGCCCCTACTCGTACCTGGCATACGGACAAATTGGCCGCATCTGTGAAGAGAATGGGGCTGAGCTGGTGCTGCGTCCGATGCTTCTCGGGGCGGTCCACAAGGCGGCGGAGATTAAGTCCCCGATCGAGACGAAACTCAAGGCCAGATACCAGGCGCGGGACATCCGCCGCTGGGCCGAGTACTACGGGGTGCCCTTGAGGTTTCCAGATCCTTTCCCGTTCCGTACGCTGAAGACGATGCGCGCGGCGATGTTCTTGCGGGAGAGGGACGAGATGGAGGCGTTCACCGAAGCGGCCTTCGCGCTCTACTGGCAGGAAGGCGGGGCCCCGAAGGGCCTGGAAGGGGCCGACGAGGACGCGCCGATCTCGGCCGTCGCCACGCGAATGAGGGCCGACCCCGAAGAGGTGCTCGAGGGGGCGGCGAGCCCAGGGGCGAAGCAGGCTCTCAAGGATGCTACCTCGGAGGCGGTCGAGAGAGGCGTCTTCGGCGCCCCTGCCTTCTTCGTCGGGGAGGAGATGTTCTGGGGCAACGACAGGCTCCACTTCGTCGAAGCGGCCTTGCAGAAAGGGTAGGTCCTGTCGTCCGGCTGTCGTCTGGCGGCTTTGCCCAATGCTGGGCTTTTGGGGAAGCATACCGTCGGGGACAGGTATATCTTGCAGGACGAAAGAGGGACATGAGCGAGGCGGTAGCGCTGCCGGTGAGGTCATCGACGAACGTGGATCTCACGGGGTATAGCGCCCTCGTAATGGACTGGCGGAGCAACAACCCACTAGAGAGTTAGAGAGAGGATTATCGTGGCCGAAACTGCGGAAGGGACCCAACTATGGGAGCCTTCGGAGACGTTCAAGGAGAACGCCAGGATCTCCGACTACATGAAGTGGCTAAAGGCCGAGAAAGACCTCGCCTTCGAGGACTACAACGATCTCTGGGAGTGGTCCGTGACGGACATCGATGGCTTCTGGGGTTCGAGCCTGTGGGAGTTCTTCGACATCCAATCTTCGGAAGCCCTACGAGAGGGTGTTGGGACGGCGGGAGATGCCCGGGGCCGAGTGGTTCCCGGGGGCACGGTGAACTACGCCGAACACGTCTGCCGCACGCGAGAGCGCGCGGACGATCCAGCAACCTGGACCAGTCCGAGCTAAGACCGTTCGAGGAGGTGTGCTGGGGCGAGCTGGAAGAAAAAGTCTGCCGCCGTGGCGGCCGGCCTCAGGGGATGGGGGTGGAGCGCGGCGACAGGGTCGTGGCGTACCTGCCGAATATCCCAGAGGCCGTGGTCGGCCTGCTCGCCTGCGCTTCCATAGGCGCCGTGTGGTCGAGCTGCTCGCCGGAATTCGGGGCCGGGAGCGTAGTCGACCGCATGCAGCAGATAGAGCCCAAGGTGCTCCTCGCGGTCGACGGCTACCGCTACGGCGGCAAGGACTACGACAGGACGGACGTCGTCGCGAAGCTGCAGGAGGAGATCCCGACGATCCAGAAGACCGTCCTCCTCCCTTACGTCGACGAAGACCGGGACACGGGCCCTCGACAACGCCGTCCGCTGGGAAGACGTGCTCTCGGCCCACGAGAGCGCGGAGCTCGCTTTCGAGCAGGTGCCTTTCGACCATCCCCTCTGGGTGCTCTACTCGTCGGGCACTACGGGGCTGCCCAAGGCAATCGTGCAGAGCCAGGGCGGCATACTGCTCGAGCACCTCAAGAAGACCGTGCTGCACATAGACCTCGGGCCGGGCGATCGCTTTTTCTGGTTTACCACGACGGGTTGGATGATGTGGAACCTGGTCGTGGGCGGCCTCCTCTCGGGGGCGACGGGCCTCTACGACGGGAACCCCGGCTACCCCGACATGAACGTCCTCTGGGGGTTCGCCGAGAAGACCGGCATGACCTGCTTCGGAACGAGCGCGAGCTACCTCACGGCCTGCATGAAGGCCGAGATAGAGCCGGGCAAAGACTTCGACCTGACAAACCTCAAGTCCATAGGTTCCACCGGTTCGCCGCTGCCGCCCGAAGGCTTCGAGTGGGTCTACGAGCACGTCAAAGAAGACGTGTGGCTCTTCTCGACCAGCGGCGGCACGGATATGTGCACGGCGTTCGTCGGCGGGGTGCCGCTCCTGCCGGTCCGGGCGGGGGAGCTGCAGGCCCGGGCGTTCGGGGCCAGGGTCGAGGCGTTCGATGAAAACGGGAACCCTGTCATCGACGACGTGGGTGAGCTCGTCATAACCGAGCCCATGCCGTCGATGCCTATCTATTTCTGGAACGATCCGGAGGGGGAGAGGTACAGGGAGAGTTACTTCGATGTTTATCCCGGAGTGTGGCGGCACGGGGATTGGATCAAGGTCAAAGACGACGGCTCCTGTGTGATCTACGGCCGCTCCGACTCGACCATAAACCGCGGCGGCGTGAGGATGGGGACGAGCGAGATCTACTCCGCCGTAGATAAGGTCGATGAGGTGGAGGAAAGCCTCGTCGTCGACGTGCCGAAGAGCGGCGGAAACTCGTTTATGCCGCTTTTCGTGGTGTTGAAGGGGGCATAGACCTCGACGACGACTTGAAGGCCAGGATCAAGTCGAGTATCAAGGACAACGCCTCCCCGAGGCACGTGCCTAACGAGATCTTCGCGGTCCCCGACATCCCCAAGACCCTGAACGGCAAGAAGCTGGAGGTGCCGGTCAAGAAGATCCTCTCAGGCACCCCGCCGGAGAAGGCCGCGAGCAAAGAGTCACTGAGCAACCCCGAGTCCCTCGACCACTTCGTGGAGGTTGCCAGGGAGATCTAGAGCGCTCCTTATAGCGGTCAGCTGTTGCGATCAGCCGTCAGCTTGTTTCTCGGGTTGGGAACCAATGGCTGACATATATAAGTGATCCGTTTGACTTGAGATTCGGGCTGCTATAGGCTGCCTCACAGGTTACGTGGGGAAGGAGCCTGAATAGCTCGGGATACGGGTTTGGAGCTGTCAGCCATCGATTCTTAGTCTTTGGCTGATAGCTAAAGGCTCATAGCTGAAGGCTTACAGGATGGGGGACGTGTATGGCTAATGCGGGCGCGGTAAACCAGGAGGCGCCGGAGAGATCCATCCTCAAGGTGGCCATGACGGCCCTGGCCGGGTCGAGCATCGAGTGGTACGACTTTTTTATCTACGGCACGGCGGCGGCGCTCGTCTTCCCGGGGCTCTTCTTCCCCGGCTTCGGGGACACGCGGGCACCATTCTCTCCTACTCGACCTTCGCCGTCGCTTTCGTGGGGAGGCCATTGGGCGGGCTCATCTTCGGGCACTTCGGGGATAAGTTCGGGCGCAAGAGGGCGCTGGTTACGGCCCTGGTCCTTATGGGCATAGGCACGACGACCATAGGGCTCCTGCCGGGCTACGCGACGATCGGCATCCTCGCCCCTATCTTGCTCGTCATGTGCGCCTCTTGCAGGGCGTGTGCATCGGCGGCCAGTGGGGCGGCGCTGTGCTTCTTGGCGACGGAGAGCGCCCCGGCCGAGAAGCGTGGCTTCTACGGCAGCTTCGCCCAGATGGGCGTGCCCGTGGCCGTCCTGATCTCCAACATCATCTTCCTGATCATCGCCGCCACGCTCGGCGACGACGCGCTGGTCGCGTGGGCCTGGCGGATACCGTTCCTCCTGAGCGTGCTGCTAATCGGGCTCGGCCTCTACATCCAGCTCAAGCTCGAGGACACGCCGGCCTTCAGGCACCTGCAGGAGTACCGCGAGCAGCACCAAACGGAGGAAGAGCGGCGCGAGGCCGCGGAGGCCGCCGGCTCTCCGGTGTGGGAGGTGCTGAAGACCTACCCCAAGGAGATAGCGCTCGCCGCCGGGGCGTTTATCGCCATCAACGCCAACTTCTACATCCTCATAACCTACATCCTCGACTACGCCACGGCGGAGGTCGGGCTGCCGCAGTCAACGGTGCTGACGGCCGTCCTGATCTCCTCGGTTGCGGGGCTCATGGCCATAGCGGGCTTCGCGGCCCTCTCCGACGTGATAGGACGCCGCATACCCTACATGGCAGGCGCCGTACTGCTCGGCCTCTGGGGGCTCTTCGCCTTCTGGCCGCTCGTGGACAGCGGGAACCCCGGCGCCCTGGTCCTCGCCCTTGTAGTCGGGCAGATCTTCCTGAGCATGATGTACGGGCCGCAGGCTGCTTTCTACTCGGAGATCTTCACGACCAAGGTCCGCTACTCGGGGGCCTCGATGGGGTACCAGATCGGCTCGGTCTTCGGCGGCGCGCTCGCCCCGATCATCGCGACCTCGCTCCTCGCCGCCACCGGCACCTCCTTCTCCGTCGGCGCCTACATGGCAATAGTCTGCGCGATAACTGGTCTCTGCGCGTTCCTCCTCGCCGAGACCTACGGCCGAAGCATGGACGAGTCGGAAGAAGCCTCGCGCGAACGCGGCCCGACAACCAGCGCACAGGAGCCTACGCCGTAGCGTAGAGCCACAACTGAGGAGCGAGACCTTGTACGAGACGATCCTGTACGAGAAGGGCGGCGGCGTCGCCAACGTCGCCCTGAACCGGCCTAAGAAGCTGAACGCTTTCGATGGCACCATGCACGGCGAGCTGTACTCTGCGCTAGGCGATGCCGCGGAAGACGACGGGGTCCGCTGCGTCGTGCTGCGCGGCGAGGGTCGGGGCTTCTCAGCGGGCGCCGACCTGGCCCAGATCATCGAGAACGCTGACGGAGACCCCGACCTCGGCGAGTACCTGCGTGGCAGCTACAGTCGCCTCGTAAAGCGGATGGTCGAAACCCCAAGCCCATAATCGCCGCCCTTCATGGCCCGGTCTACGGGGCCGGGGTCGGAATAGCGCTCGCGTGCGACCTACGCGTCGCCGCCGAAAGCGCGAAGTTCTCCGTTGCATTCATCAAGATCGGGCTGATGCCCGATGCCGGGGTCACGTTCTTCCTGCCGCGCGTCGTCGGCATCGGGAGGGCGATGCAGATGAGCATGCTCGGCGACGTCGTGGACGCCGAAGAAGCCCTCAGGATAGGACTCGTCAACAAAGTGGCTGCCGACGATTCCCTCTCCGAAGAGGCGCAAGCCCTCGCCGAGCAGCTAGCCGCCCTGCCGACGGCGGCACTCGGGAGGATGAAAACCGCCCTCCATGCCAGCTTCGAGGCCGACCTCGAAACGGCCCTCGAACGCGAAGCCGAAGGCCAGACGTTCTGCGGTTACACGCAAGACCACAAAGAGGGCGTCAACGCGTTCTTCGAAAAACGCGAGGCAAAGTTCACCGGCAGGTAGCGCGGTAGGGGCGGTTCGCGAACCGCCCAAAAACGAATCGCCCTAGTTCCGGCCTTCGATCTCCCCACCGCCCCGCCTGGCAAGGCGTAGAACAGCGCCCCGTCCCTGCTCTGTACCGCGAGGTGGCCGCCCCCGGCGAGCTCCGAGAGCATGCCATCGGCCTCGCGCACGGTGAGCGAGGTCTCCATCGCAGCCTCGGCGGGCGTGATGCTGCCACCGTTGTCCCTTATCGCCGAGAGGAGCTCACGTTCTTTACTGACGGGCTGCGGCAGAGCATGACGGTTCTTCTGGAAACTGTTCGCCGCGAGCCCGAAAAAAATGGCCGCGGGTATCACGAAAGCCGACGCCTGCAGCGAGCACCCCAGCGGTTGCGATGATCATCACCGCAGCGATCACGAAACCGATCGCAGAGGAAGGTACAGGATACGTGTTGCCCCCGCCGCGCTTCGGTTCTCCCTCTCTACGCCGCTCCAGGTTGCTCACCACGCCTCCAGATCACTCACGGCCCGGTTCTGATATCCGCTCCTATTCTAGACCCGGCCACAGGCGGTGCAAGCCTACTCTGTCGCTTCAGGTTCCGTGCGGCGCGTTTTGTAGAATGGTGCGGGCTTTCTTGTGAGATGGGGGTTGGAGAATTCTTGAAGAGACTCAGGGTTCTGATGACGCGGCAGGAGGTCGTGCCCGAGCGGCTCCCCGGCGCGACCGCCGTCGTCATCGACGTGTTCATGGCGACGACGACGCTCCTGACCATCCTCGAGAACGGCGCACGGAACGTCTATCCCGTGTCCGGCCTCGGGGAGGCAGATGAAGTTTTGGCGAAGCTCGACGCGGAGAGGGTCCTGCGTGGCGGCGAGCAGGACGCGGCGCGAATAGAAGGCTACGATCACGGCCCCTTCCCTGAAGAGTACGCGCCCGAGGTAGTCGACGGTAAAGACGTGATCTTCGTGACCACAAACGGTACCCGCGCTATCACCGACGCGGCCCCGGCGGAGAGGGTCCTGCTCGCGACCCTGCGCAACGCCCCGGCTGTGGCCCGGTACCTGGAGGCTTCGGAACTTGATTCGATCTACTTCGTCTGCGCCGGCTCCGCGGGACGCTTCACCGTCGAGGATTTCCTTGGCGCGGCTACGATACTTTCAGAGATGGACATGGAGGGTTGGCGTCTCAACGACGCGGCCTGGCTGGCGCTAGATTTCGCCGGGCGCCACGCTGATGACGTTTCAGGCGCCTTGAAACGGAGCAGGGCGGGAAGGTGGTTCGTGGAGCACGACAGGATGGACGCCTTCGACTTCGTCGCCGACGTCGGCGCGAGCGACCTCGTTCCCGAAGTCGTCGGGGGGAAGCTTCGCCCCGCCGCCGAGCCAGAAAGCGAACCGCGCAGTGCAGGCCAGGGAGGAACGGGATGAGCGAGACGGTAGAAGTACGAGAGGGCGAGGACTTCGACCTAGGAACGGTCGAGCGCTACATGCGGGCACGCATAGATGACCTGCCCGAAGGCGAACTCGAGGTCAGCCAGTTCCCCTCCGGTGCCTCGAATCTGACTTACCTGCTGAGGATCGGTGACTGGGAAGGCGTGCTCAGGCGGCCGCCGCTCGGTCCCGTCCCCCCGAAGGCACACGACATGGGCCGCGAGTCGGGCATCCTGACGAAGCTCGGGGACCGTCTACCCGCTCGCCCCGAAGCCATACTTCTTCTGCGAGGACGAGTCGGTAATGGGGGCGCCCTTCTACGTGATGGAGCGGAGAACCGGGGTCGTGCTCGACGAGTCCTTCCCGGAGGACGTCGCGCCCGACGAGAAGCTGTGCCGCGGCATCTCACGCACCGTCGTAGACACGCTCGTCAGGCTCCACGCGGTAGACGCGCAGGAGGCCGGGCTCGGGGATCTCGGTAAGCCAGAAGGTTTCCTGAAGCGCCAGACGGAAGCCTGGATCTCCCGCTACGACAAGGCGAGGACCGATGAGATAGAGGAAGTAGAACCCCTCACCGAGTGGCTCGCCCGTGACGTCCCGCAGAGCCCGTCTCCCACCGTCATCCACAACGACTACAAGCTCAACAACCTCGTCTTGAACCCGGAGGATCTAACGGAGGTAAGGGCCGTCCTCGACTGGGAGATGGCCACGGTAGGCGACCCGCTCTTCGACCTCGCCGTCTCGCTCTCTTACTGGATCGAACCTGATGATCCGAAGGATCTGAAGGCGGTTATGCCGACCGTGACGACGACTTCGGGTTTCATGACCCGCAAAGAGCTCATCGACCGCTACGCCGAGGAGAGCGGGCGCGACCTCTCCGAGATGCACTGGTACGTCGTCTTCGGCTACTTCAAGCTGGCCGGGATACTGCAGCAGATCTACGCGCGTTGGAAGAACGGCCAGACACAGGACAACCGTTTCGCGGACTTCGGCGGGCGCGTCCGGACCCTGATCCTGCACGCCGAAAACCTCTCCCGCACGGGCGACGTGTAGTGGAGAGGATCGGTGTCCTCGGCACTGGCACGATGGGCGCCGGCATCGTCCAACTCGCCGCCCAATCCGGCTACCACGTAGTCGCCTGCGATACCTCGGTCGAAGCCCTCGAGAAGGCCCAGGGCTACGTACGCGAAGGCCTCTCGCGCTTCGCCGAGAAAGGCACCTTCTCTGAGGACGAGGCGGCTTCCTACTTCGACCGCATCCACTGGACGACCAGGTTAGAGGACCTTGGCGAAACAGAGGCTACCGTAGAGGCCATCGTCGAGAAAGTAAGGCCGAAAATGGAAGCCCTCGCCGTACTGGACAGGGTCCTCCCTCCCGACTCGCTCATCCTGACCAACACCTCATCCATCTCCATAACCGACCTCGCCTCGGCCACGGACCGTGCGGAGAAAGTGTGCGGGATGCACTTCTTCACCCCCCCGCCGGTGCGCGGGGCCGTAGAGGTGCCACGCGGCGACCTCACCAGCGACGAGACCGTAGAACAGGTCAAAAACCTCGTTCTCTCCCTGGGCAAAACCCCAGTCGTCGTCGAGAAGGACCTCCCTGGCTTCGTCGCCAACCGCTTCTTGATGCCGATGCTCCTCGAAGCCTGCCGGCTCCTCGAAGAAGGTGTAGCGACCAAAGAAGACATCGACCTGCTAGTAAAACAGGGCGTGGGTTTCCCCATCGGACCCTTCGAGCTCGGCGACTTCATCGGGCTCGACGTCGGCCTCGACGTAATCTCCTACGTCCATGAAACGACCGGAGACCCATACTATGAGCCCCCGCGCATCCTCGAAGAACTAGTAAGCACTGGCAGGCTAGGCCGCAAGAGTGGCGGAGGGTTCTATGATTATTAGCCATCAGCGGTCAGCCAAAGTAGCCGATAGCCAACCGCTTATGGTCAACAGCTAAGCGACCGAAGGGAGCGACAAATTGGGCCGTCTTGACGGCAGGGTTGCGATCGTGACGGGGGCTTCGCGCGGTATAGGCGAGGCGACGGCGAGGCGTTTCGCCAGGGAGGGGGCGCGGGTTTGCCTGACGGACGCGAAGCTCGAGGGTGCGCTCTCGACGGCGCGCCAGCTCGTGGACGAGGGCATGGACGTGTTCGCGGCGAAGGTGGACGTTACGAGCCGCACCGAGGTCGAGAACGCGGTTGGGGAGACGGTCGAGCGCTACGGGCGTCTGGACATCCTGGTCAACAACGCGGGCGTCACGAGGGACAGCCTTATCCACAAGATGACCGACGATGACTGGCGCACCGTGTTGAACGTCCATCTCGGCGGGGCCTTCTTCTGCACGCGCGCGGCCCAGAAGCACATGGTCCAGAGGAACTACGGCAGGATCGTCAACGTCTCCTCGACCAGCGCGCTCGGCAACCGCGGCCAGGCCAACTACTCAGCGGCCAAGGCGGGAATCCAGGGCTTCACCAAGACCCTAGCGGTCGAGCTTGGCCGCTACGGCGTTACCGCGAACGCGGTCGCACCAGGCTTTATAGAGACTGACATGACCCGCGAGACCGCGGCCAGGCTCGGCGTCGACTTCGACGAGTTTGTCGCCGAGCGCGTACAGGGCATCCCAGTCGGGCGCGCGGGTTGGCCCGAGGACGTGGCCGCGGCCATCCTTTACCTCGCCTCCGAAGAGGCGGCGTTCGTGAGCGGGCAGGTGCTATACGTCGCTGGCGGGCCGAGGGATTGACGCTCTACGCCGAGTTCGTAGGGCTGATCTCGGAGCCGGTAAGGAACCAGGTCGAGCGTGGCGCCGTCCGTCGGTTCGCGGAGGCTATCGCGGACCCTAGCCCGCTCTACTCCGACGAGGAATTGGCTGCCAAGAGCCGTTACGGTCGTCTCCTCGCGCCGCCGACCTTCCCGCGGACCTTCGACTACGGACGCATCGAGGGGTTGACTTTGCCATCGGGGGGTTTGATCCACGGCGAGTTCCAGATCTCTTACACACGCCCGCTCCTCGTAGGTGACGAGGTTCTTTGCCGCATGCAACTGAGAGACTCCTACGATAAACAGGGCCGACGCGGCCTTCTCGGCTTCCTCGTCTTCGAACGGACGGGCGAGAGTCCAGAAGGCGAGCTTGTCTTCACGACGAACGACACCGTCGTCGTAACGGCGGCCGTAAGGCGCGGCATCGCGGTATGAACGGGGTGCCGCGTTGGAGCGAGGGCGACGAGTTGCGGGAACGGGCGTTGCCCCCCGTGGACAGGATGCGGCTCATAAAATATGCTGGCGCGTCGGGGGACTTCAACGCGATCCATCTCGTAGACGCCGCCGCCGAGGAGGCGGGGCTGCCCGGGATCATCGCCCACGGCATGCTCACCGTGGCCACGATGGGCCTCCTGTTCTCTCCTTACCTCGAATACGGATACGTAAAGACGTTCCGCAGCCGCTTCTCCGGGATGGTCTTTCTGGGCGACGTTCTGCGCGCCGGGGGACGCGTAATCGGCGTTGAAGAGATCAGTGAAGGGCTCTTGTACACGTTCGAAGTCCACGCGCAGAGAGAAGAGACCACCGTAGCATCCGGCGAGGTCGGGTTTCTGATCTACCGGGATTAGGCTGAGCACCCCGCACCGTCGACCAGGAGTGAGACGAGAGGGCAGGAGCACTATGGCTCACGCCGTCCCGTCTCCCGCGTCGCCTACAGCGGTTTGCAGATCGAGTGAGCTTTGAGGGGTAGGGGATCCACTCGCACCTAGAGCAGCGAGTTCCACTCTGCTTTTCCTGAAACCTGAAGCCGCGGTGCGTAGAGAGGGCGCAGCTCTTCTGCAAACCGCATTAGCCGGCGTCTTTTTCGGCGAGTGATGGGAGGAATATTAGCTGGGCGGCGGGGATCAGGGCCAGAACCAGAATGCCGGCGACCATGCCGATGAGACCGGGCCAACCCGCGTACGAGTAGGCGATGCCGCCAGCGGAACCGCCGATGCTGGAACCGAGGTAGTAGCAGAGCAGGTAGAGTGCGGAGGCCTGGGCCCTGGCGGTTAGGGCCCTACGGCCTACCCAGCCGCTTGCGATGGAGTGGGCGCCGAAGAAGCCGAACGTCAGGACTGCCACGCCCGCGATGACCAGCGCGAGGCTGCTCGCCAGCGTCGTGACGGCGCCGCACAGCATGAGCGATACTCCAATCCATAGCACTCTGCCGCGCCCGAGAGCATCCGCAAGACGACCCATCCAGGCGGAGCTGAAGGTGCCAACGAGGTACAGGGCGAAGATCCAACCCACCGCCGCCTGGCTCAACCCGTACGGCGACCCGAGCAGGTGGTAGCTGATGTAGTTGTAGACCGCGACGAAGCCGCCCATGAGCAGGGCGCCAACGGCGTAAAGTCGCAGGAGGCCGCGGTCCGCGAGGTGGCCACCGAGCGAGGCGAGAAGGTTACGGGCGCTGAGAGGACGCGGCCTGAAGCGTTTCGAGTGGGGGAGTATCCGCCAGACCGCGAAGCTCGCGAGGGCGCAGGCGAGACCCAGAGAGCCGAGTGCCAGGCGCCAGGAGAAGGCGCCTGCGAGGACGCCAGACAGGACGCGTCCTACCAAGCCACCGACGCTGTTGCCGGCGATGTACAGGCCCACAGCGAACCCGGCGTGCTCCGGGTGCACCTCCTCGGCCAGGTAGGCCATCGCCGCCGCCGGGAGACCGGCCAGCGTTACGCCCTGCGCCGCCCGCAGCACTAGCAGTACCGCGAAGTCGGGGCTTAGGGCCGCGAGGACCATCAGGAGGGAGGAGAATGCCAGGGAGGCTGTCATCATGCGGGTGCGTCCCCAGGCCTCGGAGAACGAGCCGGCCAGGAGGAGGGCCACCGCGAGCGTCGCTGTCGCCAGCGAGAGTGAGAGGCTCGCCACCGCCGGCGTCACGCCGAACTCGGCCGAGAAAACCGGCATCAGGGGCTGGGTGCAGTACAGCATGGCGAACGTGGCCAGGCCGGCCACGAAGAGCGCGAGGTTGGCCCGCCGCAACCCCGGCGTTCCCCGGCGCAGATGATCCTCAGCCACGTTCACCTCGCTCGCGTCGGGATTCACACTCGAAAGCCTCCCCACCACGGCGGTACACCGCCCGAATCTAGCATAGTCTAGTGTGTGGGGCTTGAGGGCACGATGCCCTTGCAACACCACCAACAAGTGCTGGCCGCGCTCTCGGCGGGCCGGGTGGAGAGATACGAGCCGGGCTTTCATGAATGCCAAAATAGCCCGTATGGGGGATGCATCGAGGCCCGCCCACCGCCACAATCCTGTTGTCGGTCCGAGGGATAGTCGACGTGCTAGCTCGAGTGGCGGAGGAGACGCTATGGTATCGGCACAGATGGTCGTGGGGGAGGCGATCCACGCACGAGCCACTGACGAGGGTCTAGGGGCCGGTTTTTGACCGGCGTCAAGGCTGCCTGGCGTCGCCTTGGGTCCTCCGAGGCCGTCAAGGTCGGGACCGTTCCCCTGCTGGTTCTGATCGTCGCGCTATTCTTCGCTTTTCCCTGGCTGCCAGAACCATCTCCTGCAGGGACCGCTCTCGAGCGCTACTCCCCGGCGCGCGACGGTGGCTCACTTCTACTAGAAGACCGAGAGGCTGATGGCAGGACGATCGCCGTGGAGAGCCAGAACCAGGTGATGATCCCCGACCTCAGGGCGTTCACGGAGTCGAGCCAAGCCGTCAACGACGAGTTAGAAAAGGTCTACGGGTCCTCCGATAACATGGACGATGCCCAGGTCTTGGAGGTGCGCCGGCGCACGTTGGGGGAGTCGGGTAGGATCTCGGATGCCACCGACACCCTAGTCCTGGAGCCGCGCGGTGTGCTCCTGATCGCCAGCCGCGAAGCGGATGCCGGGACCGAGGTCGTCTTCGACCGGCCCGCCGTTTTGTTGCCCTCCGACCTAGGACCAGGCAAGACCTGGAGATCCGAGGGTAAGGCAGGATCGCTGGAATACGAGTTGGAGGGCAGCGTAGTCGGTACCGGTCCCTATGACGGAGAGCTCGGAAGCTTCGACGACTGCCTCTCCGTAGAGACACAGACTATCTTCGCGCAGCCCGGGAAGAGCGGAAACCCGGCTAGCTTCGAAGACACTTACTGTGCAGGCGTCGGGCTCGTCGAGTCGAAGGAGTTCGATGGATCCGGAGACCTGATCCGTCGCAGCGAGGTCGTCGCGAACGATCTCGCGCCGGCAGAGCACGAAGTCAGGCTACCCCCGTCCACCTTTACATCTAACGAGAAGGTGTCAGGGGATCCAGCATCGTGGCGTCTCGGCCATTTCGGCCGCATGCGTCCAACGGGCGAGCCGACGGCGAGCACCATACCCCCGACCTACGTGCCGACCGACCCGCCTGTGGTGCTCGCGGCGGCCCAGGACGGCGACCTACTAGCCCTCGATGCCGGAGAAGATCCGGGAAGGGTACGCTGGCGGTTCCATCCGGATGGCACAATCTACGGACCGCCAGCCTTCGACGCGAAGACGGGGAGAATATACTTCGGCGCGACGGGCAAGAAGCTCTACGCCCTCGACGCCCGCGGGCTATTTCTCTGGGCCTTCGAGACCAGTGACAACGTGGCGAGCAGGCCCGTAGTCGCGGGGGACACCCTAGTGTTCGGCGGCGAGGACAGGAACATCTACGGGCTCGACGCGGGGACGGGCGAAGAACGCTGGAGGGTCTCTACAGGGGGCCCCGTCGTATCTTCGCCAGCGTTCGAGGACGGGGTGGTGATCATCGGCTCGGACGACGGCGCTGTGTACGGCCTGGATCCCTCGACCGGGAATGAGGAGTGGCGCCATCTCGCCAAGGGTCCGGTCGAGGCGCCCGTCACGGCCGCCGATGGAGTCGCCTACGTAGCGAGCCGGTCTGGAGAGCTTGCGGCGCTGGATGCCAAGACGGGAGGGGAGATCTGGATCTCTCCCCGGGGGAAGACCCTGCGCACCTCTCCAGCCGTTGGCAACACGGAGGTCTTCGTCGTGGACGACGCCCAGGGCTTGCTGGCATTCGACCGCCAGACGGGCAAGAAGCGCTGGGAGAAGCCGAACGGCTCCTACGTGGGAGCACCGCTGGTTGTCCGTGGCGAGCTGGTGGTCGCCCGCAACGACGGCCGAATCCAGCGTCTCGGTCCCGGTGGCGAGGTCAGGGGTGGGTGGGACGGCGCCGCTGCGGGCAATCCTATCGACGGAGATCCGGCCTTCTCCATCGGACCGTCCTCAGGTGGTGGCGCGGTCTGGGCGGCTTCGGACACGGCATCCGTGCTACGTCTGGGTCGCGAGACGGGGCCAGCCCACATAGAACCGACGTGGGCCGACGCCTTCGCCAACCCCCCGTTCTCGGGAGACCCCCCGCAGTACACCGCCGCCGGCTACCGCGGCGAGGCGCTCTTACTCGGCGCCGCCAACAACATTTACCTGCTCGATGTCGGCAACGGGGAGGCGCGCAGGGTTGGCGCGCTGGATAACGCTTCGGGCGCACCGCTCTCGGAGCCCGCTGTGGCGGGCGACACCCTGCTCGCGGCCTCGGGAGATGCGCTGCACGCCGTCCGCCTGCCTGACGCGGAGCAGCTCTGGCGGTTCGAAGGCGGGTCGAGCCTGCGCCCACCCCTCGTCGCAGGACACAAGGTGCTCTGGCTCTCCTCGCCACAGAACGAGGAAGAAAGCACGCTCAGTGCCATCGAGCTACGTACCGGAGAGGCGCTCTGGAAAGCTACCTTGAACAGTTCGGGGGGAGTAGTCGTGAGGGGTAGCACCGTTTTCGCTAACCCCGCCTCGGCATTCGACCTGGATACGGGCGAGACTCTCTGGCGCTCAGATTCCGACAGCGGCCCAGCAAGCGGGGCCCCCGCGCTTGACGCGTCAGGCGACGTGCTGTTCGTGGGGATGGGTGGTTCGGTGGCCGCCGTGGATAGCCAGGGCGGTGAGGAGATCTGGCGCGTCGGGCTCGACGGCGATGCCGTGGAGCCTTCGGATCGCCTGTGGGCCAGTGGTGAGGCCCTGATCGTTCCGCTGCTCTCGGGCGATGTGGTGGCGCTCGACGCCGGGACCGGTGAAGAGGTCTGGCGCTACGAGCCGCCTTCTCCCCGCCTGGGGAACACCACCGTGGAGGCGGGAACCGTGTGGTTCGCCTTGCAGAACGGGGAAGTCATTGGCCTCGACGCTGAGAGCGGAGAGACCGTGGCCCGCTCCAACGACTACAACCTGAACCTTGACGTTGCGAGCCTGGATCAGCGTCCGGCGTTCATCGGCGGCAAGCTCGTGCTCGGGGTGGGAACCTACGTGCTCGGATTCGAACCGCCGGACGAGGTTAGCGGCCCGTGAGCAGGCTGAGGAGGGTACCGATAACGCGTCCCGCCCCAGCGCGCGCCGCCGCGCTGTCCTACGGTCGGTCGGCCCTCGGTACGTTCTCGGACGGGATGCGGAAGCTTGTGATCGAAGACCTGCGGCCCGGTGTGGTGCGAGTCGGTGACCTGCCGCGGCTCACGCGCGCCCTCGCCTGGACCGGGTTCGCGCTCCTTTTCGCCGGCGTGGGTATGTTGTTCTTGAACGAGCCCCTGCGGGCGGTGTTCCCCCTGCTGCCCATGGTTGGGGGCACGACCGGTCGGGGGGAGCTCGTACCTTACGTCCTCATCCCACTGACCATCTTCGCCTTTTCGGTGGCGTGGGGCTTTATGCTAACTGGGGCCATCCACGCCAGGCGCGTCGTCAAGATCGCCGTTCTCTCTCTGTACCTGATAGTGGCAGGCGTCTGGACGGCGGGCACGGCGCACAGCGTCCCCGCTGCCTTGTTCTCGTGGGGGGCGCTGCTCTTCGTGCCACTCTACTTCCTCCTAAGGAGACGGTCCAAGGCGGCGCCCGCACCGGAATTCGGGGTCTTGCTCGTCTGTGTCTCGCTGACCTTCGGGGTCTCCCAGGTCTACGCGATAGAGGCCTGGCGCACCACAGGCGTCCCAGGCGTCCTGGCCAACGTGCCGACGATGATCTACACCTTCGATTTGCTCGTCATCCCGCTCCTGCTGTTTATCGGGGTGGATATCGCCGAGTTCGTGCACAAGACGGCGAGCTGGACCTCGGGCCTGACCGACGCCTGGGCGGGCCGGCGGGCGTTGTACGCGGTACTTTTCATCCTACTGGCCTGGAGGCTCGGGTCGGTGGTGCTCGAAACCCTCGACAGGATCGGGAAGAGCTCGTTCGTGGATCAGGCGGCCGCTTATGCGGGGGCGCTCGTCGTTCCCCTCTCCGTCTGGGCCGTCTGGTGTACAGTCCGGCGCCTCGGGGGTGAGACCGTCACCGTCGGGCGGCTTCTGGAGGTCGCCAAGAGGGTCGCGCTGCCGCTCATAGCGGCCTACATGGGCCTGCAGGCCGTCGAGATCGTCATCACGCTGGTTGTTGGGCTCTTCGGCCTCGTGATCCTCGGGCTAGGGTTCGGGGAGATAGAGAACCTGGACGGGACGCTGGAGTTCATCGGCCGGCTCATCGCCCAGGACACCAACTGGGAGACGCTCCTCGCCACCGTGGCGATAGTTGCCGCCTTCCTTCTCGCCCGGAGGGGAAGGCGGACGCTCGCCCTGTACGTGGGTATCGTCGGGACCAACGCGCTCTGGATACAACTCACGAACCCTGGAGGGGCCCTGGACTACTTCGGTTGGAGCGGGCTCGAGCCCGTAGACTTCTGGTGGGTCGTGATCTTCGGCTCCGTCGCCCTGTTCTGGCTCGTGCGCGGGACGCTCACGGAGGATAGGACCAGGCGGCTCTTGCTCCTGGTCATCATCACCCTGCTCATGCGGCAGACGGGGTTTATCGAGGACCCGTTCAGCCCGGTTCTCGGGTTCACCGGGATCGGGATGATAGCTGTAGGCCTCGCCTGGGACGCCCTCACTATAGGCTTCTGGGCCAACAACGATTCCCCCGGCCTGCCCCGGGTGAGCCGCATCCTGCTCTACCTCGGTTACGTGCTTTTCAGCATCGCCGTGCTCAACTGGTCCGTGGCCACCCACGACATCGCCCAGGTAGACTTCTTTACCGGGCAGGCCGCCCTGGGCGGGTTCGGCCTCTTCGGCAAACCCCTGATCTACGCTATCTTCGCCGTTACCCTCGCCGAGCTGGCTACGAACGAGGGCGGCGAACGACGAGTTCCCGACGCAGGGCATGCCGGGTCGTAGGGACGACAGTCGTCCAACCCGCTTGCGTGGAACACGGGCTTGGCGATCCAGAGAAGTATCTGTACGCTGTCGGTGGACTACACGATAAGACCAACCTGCGAAGGGAGCATTGGATGAGCGACGATGTAGGGACCTTGAGCAAAGAGCAACTAACCCGCCTCGCACTGTATTTCGACGAGAGGGTAACGTTCTCGCGGCATATAGGGAGCAAGGTCGAGGAGGTCGAGCCAGGTAGGGCCGTCTGCCACATAGACGTGGAAGATGTACACCTCAACGGCAACGGGACGTTGCACGGCGGGGTCTACGCCTCGCTCATAGACAACGCGATGGGGCTCTCCGTCGCCGCGCTCGTCGGCCTCAGGACCGCGACCATCGGGCTCGACGTCCACTTCCTCGGGGCAGTGAGGGAGGGTAGGATCACCTGCTCCGCAGAGGTCGTTCACCGCACCCGCCGAATCGCCACCGTCGAGGCCAAGGTCCGCGATGGCGACGAAAACCTTGTCGCGCTGGGCACCGGCACCTTCCGTATCTTCGAGAAGCACGGAGATCCCATCGTCTGACCACCCGGTTCGGTATGCGATGGTCGGCGTAGGGGCGCGGCACGCGATTGGCCGGTATCATGTGAGATGAGATACATGAAGCCGCCGCGCTTATCTGGAGGATGAACTATGTCGGAGGCCAACAAGGAGCTCGTTCGGCGCCACTTCGAGGAGACTTTCAACCGGCAGAACTTCTCGGTCTGTGAGGAGATCATGGCCGAAGACTTCGTCGAGCATGCGGTCGCACCCTTTGCACAGGATGAACCAGGAAGAGTTAACGGGCCGCAGGCGATGCGCGCGAGCGCGGAGTGGTTGCTGGCGCAGTTCCCCGACATGCACATGACGGTCGAGGCGATGGTAGCCGAAGGGGATACCGTGGCCGTGAGGGTGCTCTCCGAAGGCACGAGCCTCGGACCGTCGAACGGCGTGGTGCCGCCGACGGGCAAACATTTTACGGCCCGCCAGAGCCACTGGTACCGTGTCGCTGACGGCAAACTCGCCGAGCACTGGGCTACGCGCGAGGACCTCCCAGCCATGCTACAACTCGGCGTCATACAACCTCCGGGCGGTCCGCCTACCTGATCCGCCGCGGTAGGCGCGTTTCGACGTAGGGCGGTTCGCGTGTTGGGGGCGCGAAACGCCCCTATATGAATGGCCACACGTGCACGGTCACACACCGCAACGGGCGTGGACCGGGTTTGCCCGGTATCATTTCGGGTTAGATATCTGGGAAAGGTGCCGCCGCGCGGCGGCTTGTGAGGAGGAGATATGTTCCGCACGGAGAAACCGTGGCTAGAGGTCTACGAGCGCGGGAACGTCGAGCCGGAGTCGCAGGTGTTCGAGGGCTCACTGCACGACCTGTTCACGCACGCGGCCGAGGAGCATCGCGGTAAGACCGCGCTGAGCTTCTACGATACGACCTTCGAATTCGGGCGGCTGCAGGCGCTGGTGGAGAAAATGGCGGCCTCGCTCGCGGCTAGCGGGGTCTCGAAGGGGGACCGGGTCGCGCTCATGCTCCCTAACTGCCCGCAATACGTCATCTCCTTCTTCGCCACCGTAAAGCTCGGGGCTATAGTCACCCAGATCAACCCCATGTATGTGGAGCGTGAGATCTCACACATCCTCGACGACTCTGGCGCGGAAACCATCGTCGTCTACGCGCCCGTGTACGAGCGCGAAAGGGCCGTGCTGCCCAACACGAAATTGAAGAACGTCATCGTCGTGGATTTCGGGGACGAACCGGAAGGCCTCGACGCCGGGCATGTTTCCTTCGGTGACTTACTGTCGACGGACGCCGAACCAGCACCAGACGTGGAGATAGATCCAGCCGAGGACGTGGCCGCTTTGCAGTACACGGGGGGCACGACGGGGGTCTCGAAGGGTGCGATGCTAACCCACCGCAACCTGGTCGCGAACGTGCAGCAGGCCATCGACGTTTTCGTCCAGAACCCTGACATGTTCACCGGCCGCAAGTGCGTGGGCGCGCTGCCCTTCTTCCACATCTACGGCCTGACGTGCGTGATGCTCTTCGGCATCAAGCTCGGCTGCGAGCAGATACTGCTACCCCGCTTCGAGGTCGAGGAGGCGCTCGCCGTCTTCGAGAATGACCGGCCGACGATGTTCAGCGGCGTCCCCACGATGTACATGGCGCTCCTCGCGAGCGACGCGAACCTGCGCAAACATCACCTGCACGACGTGAAGATCTTCAACTCAGGCGGCTCCGCCCTCCCCGTGAACCTCAAGCGTTCTTTCGAGGAGAGGGCAGGCAAGCCCCTCTTCGAAGGCTACGGCCTCTCCGAAGCCTCCCCCGTGACGCACAACAACCCGCCTTTCCTGGGTGAGGGACGGGAGGGCAGCATCGGCATCCCCATTCCGTCCACGGACTCCAGGATAGTCGACGTGGAGACCGGAGAGCAGGAGATGCCTATCGGCGAGTCTGGGGAGTTGATCGTCAAGGGGCCGCAGGTGATGAAGGGCTACCTCAACATGCCCGAGGAGACGGCCAGTACATTGAGGGACGGTTGGCTCCACACCGGCGACGTCGCGAAGATGGATGAGGACGGCTACTTCTACATCGTTGACCGGAAGAAGGATATGATCGTGGCCTCCGGATACAACGTCTACCCGCGCGAGGTCGAGGAGGTCCTCTTCGAGCACCCCGACGTGGCCGAGGCCGTCGCGATAGGTATCCCCGACGAGTACCGCGGCGAGTCCGTCAAGGCTTTCGTCGTGAAGAGGTCGGGCGCCCTGGTAACGGAGGAAGAGATGATCGCCTTCTGCAAGGAGCGCCTCGCCGCTTACAAGGCCCCGAAAGCGGTCGAATTCCGCGAGGACCTGCCAAAAAGCACCGTCGGCAAGCTTCTCAGGCGCGTCCTCGTAGAAGAAGAGCTCGCGAAAGCTGGCGCGAAGAACCAGACCCAGGGAGGGTAGTGTTGTGGACGCACTAGATCTCTTCCGGCTCGACGGCAAGACCGCGGTCGTGACGGGTGGTGGACGCGGGCTCGGCCGCTACATGGCCGAGGCCCTCTCCGACGCCGGTGCCGCCGTCGTACTGTGCTCGCGCAAGATAGAGCCACTCGAAGAGGTTAAGCAGGAGATAGAGGCGGGAGGAGGAAGGGCTCTCGCCGTCGAGTGCGACGTAACGGACCCTGAGGATGTCGAGAAGGTCGTGGCGGCGGCCGAGGAGGCTTTCGGGAGCCTGGACGTGGTCGTCAACAACAGCGGGGCAACGTGGGGGGCTCCGCCGGCGGAGATGCCGCTCGATCGCTTCGACCAGGTGCTCAGGGTCAACGTGCGGGGGACGTTCCTCATGTCCCAGGCGGCGGGACGGCGCATGATCGAACGCGAGTCTGGCGGCACGATCGTCAATATCTCCTCCGTTGCCGGCCTCGTCGGCGGCCATCCCGACTACATGCAGACCGTTGGCTACAACTCGTCCAAGGGCGCCATCATCTCCATGACCCGCGACCTTGCGACCTCTTGGGCCCCCCACGGTATCACCGTCAACGCTATAGCCCCAGGCTGGTTCCCGACCCACATGAGCGGGGGCCTCATAGAGAAATTCGGAGAGAGGATGCTTGACGGCATCCCACTGCACCGTTTCGGCAACCCCGATGACCTGAAGGGAGTCGTGATCTTCCTCGCCTCGCCCGCGGCCGCCTACCTAACGGGCCAGACCATCGTCGTGGACGGCGGCGCCACGGCCTGGTGAGCGGTTATCCTGACTTGTGGTCGAGGAACAGGGAGAACTCCAGCACCCGCGCCACCGCACCGGTGCGGCTCTCGACCCCTAGCTTCTCGTAGATGTGTTCCAGGTGTTTTCTTACCGTCAGGGGGCTTATATAGAGAAGGTCGGCAATCTCCTGGTTGGCTTTGCCCGAAGCCACCAGGCCAAGGACTTCCGTCTCCCTACGGGTAAGCCCCAGACGCCTTAGATCTTCTTGCGAGAACCAGATCCTATCTCCACCTGCCGTGCCGTTGCCCCGAACACCGGGTGCTTCCGGGGCGGCCGTCTTCGGTGGAATAGAACCGAGCAGGGTCGATATCAGCCGGGCTTTCAAACCCTCGACGTCGCAGTAGGCGTAGACTTTCTCAAGCAGAACAGAGACGAGTGACTCGACGTCCCGACTCGGCAATCGCTTCATGTTCTGCTCTCACCCTTTCTTGCAACATTCTACTCTAGAAAACTCGAAAATACGATGAAAGTCGTATTGCTACCGACGGGACCCACAACTAATCTGGGCGAAGCGCCACGGTAGCGAAAATTAGTGTGGATCCCGTAATCGACCGAAGAACGAGAAGTGCGAAGCGTACAGCAAGCGAAACGGAAGAAGGGTAGAGGGAAAGGAGTGAAGAGATGAGAAGGAAAGCGGTTCTTCTGCTGATGACGATGGCAGCGACGCTGGTGGTTAGTAGCGGGGTGGCTTGGGCGGCCACTGTCTATTGTACGGTGGGTGCTCCTTCCTGCATCGGCACCAACGACGACGATCGGATCTACGGCACCTCAGGGATCGACAAGATCCTCCCTAGGGAGGGGGAAGACGTGATCCGGGCTTACAGCGGCAACGACATAGTGAGGACTATCGACACCTACGACGGTGGCAACACCGTTTATGCTGGCAGTGGTGATGACCGCCTAAACGGCAAGATAGGCAACGACTATATGTACGGGGGCTCCGGCGAAGATAAGATGTCCGGCCAGTCTGGCAACGATCGCCTCTACGGCGGGGACGACCACGACGAGATTACCGGCGGCGGCTTCAACGATTACCTCTATGGCGAGGGAGACGGTGACGGCTTGATGGGCTTCGAGGGCGACGATTACCTGATCGGTGGAGATGGCCACGATGCCCTGTGGGGTATGTCCGGCCATGACAGGTTCGTCGGCGACCAAGGTTCGGACAGCATGGGGCTCCAAGGCAACGAGCCCGGCGACGACAAAATATGGGCGCGCGACGGGACCTTGGATTACATTTACTGCGGTGACGGTACCGATACGGTTTACTCCGCCGATGAGGAAGACTTCGTTAGCGAGTGCGAGTCCGTTACCCGTTTTTGACCGATCGGCTTACGGTGGGGAGATGGCAGGGATTCTTCCCACCTACCCCACCCGAGCGAAGGTAAAGGAAGGTTCAGAGGGCGGGCGCTACTTCTACTAATAGCGACGACGTTGGTGCTGGCAGCAGGTGTGGCGATTGCAGCGGACTTCGTCGACGCTAGGGAGGGCGCGATCGCGGGAAAGGACATCATCGCGGGCCTTGACGTCCAGGAAGGTGACCGAGGCGTACAGGCATTTCGTGGATACGAGGGGCCGGGTCCGCACCACGAACGAGGCCATCTGGGTAGCCGGTACAAAGTAATTCCGAGAAGGAGTTGGCGACGTTACGGACCAGATAATCCGGACAGGGGCATCCTCTGACTTAGCACAGGGTTTCTCAGCTTTATGCAGGCATCTGCAGGTTGTCCAGGAAGAGGCGTTTGAGGAGCTCGCGCCTGCTCTTCACGCCGACCTTCTCGAATACGTGCGATAGGTGGCCCTGCACCGTCGACTCCGATATGTAGAGGGACCGTGAGATCTGCCTGGTCGAAAACCCGCGCACGATGAGGTCAACGACCTCCTTCTCGCGGGCGCTCAGGCCGTAAGCGGTGGTGTGAAGCTGCACCATCTCTACCGGCCTCGCCGGGCTGATGACAACTACGGTCTCGACCGGGCCGCCGTCTCTAGGTTCGGTCAGGGACGCTTGCAGCGTCAGCCACCTGCCAGAACGCGCCCGAACGCGCAGGTACGGGATCTCGGGGTGGCCCCGATCCTGCCTCGATCTGTCCATCCGCCGCAGTGCTCCAACCACCGCCCACACCGCCATCGGGAGGTGTTGCTCGTCCCGCCGACCGGTTTCCGGGGCACTTAGCTCCCACAACAGGCGCTCGGCGGCAGCGGTGTAACGCGTTACACGGCCCGCGTAATCCAGGTTCAACACCCCAACCGCCTGCGTAGCGGGAGAGCCAGACAGGATCCCCGCGTCGCCGTTGGCGGTCTCCCTGCCGGATTCGAAACGGAGTGTGGCCGCGCGCATACCGGCTCCGAGGTGGGGTGAGATCCGGCGCAGGAACTCGACCTCGCGCTCGCTGAAGTCCTCGACGTCTTTTCCACGTACGAGGCACAAACCACCCCAGGGCTTGCCGTGCACGGTCAGGACGGCGCGCACCCCGGGCCCGAAACCCTTCGGACCGTTGTACTCCCGGTAGCGTAGGGCGCGCTCCAGCTTGCCGCCCGTCGCCTCCGCTAGCGTCATGGCCGCTATGCGATTCCTTGCCATCCAACCGTAGTCGAGCACCTCGTCCTCGAAGTAGATGTTCTCCAGGAAAAACCTGGCGTCGTCCGCGGAACCCATCTCCTCGCTGAAGTGGAAGTTCGTCGCCAGACCGCTCAAGGGATCGAGCGTGACCACGGCGTACCCGTCGAACGGCACGGCCCTCCTCAGGCTCTCGGCCAACCTCGGCGAAAACTCTTCAGGGGCAAGCTCCATCTGGCACAGGCGTTCGATCTCCGAGAAGGCCCTGGCGTCGATGACGCTGGCGACGGTCATGGCGGTCCCTCCGTAACTACGGTCTTCCGGGTTCGTCCTCCGGTCTGCCCGCGATAGCTACTATTGCTACCAGGGTACAACGCTTCGCGGGCCCCCCGTATCCCCCAAATGGGTGATCTTTACGGCTGCGGCGTGCCATCGGCCTACAGCAAGAACGGCAGGTTTCTACTATATCCGCCGCTACTTTCCGGGGGTAGGCTTGTCGACGACGAGCAGGAGCGATGGATCTATGAAACACGTGGCTACGCTCATGATCATGGTGGCTGTGTTGGCCTTGGCCGGCGGGGCGGCACTGACGGTGACGAAGCAGTGCACGTCCGGCACCACGGAGGCCGCCAGCCCCTGCAAGGGCACGGCCAAGAGCAGCACCTCATCGGGCAGCGATATCCTCGTAGGCACGAGCGGGAGCGACGAGATCTTCGGCGGCAAGGAGACGAATACGCTGAAGCCCGGACCCGGGTACAACGTCAACGACGACATCCAAGTCGACTGGGGTGTCTGCTCCTCCAGCCAGTACCTGGGCCCCGGACCGCCACCCGCGAGCAACGACACCTACAGCGGCTTCGGTTTCAGCAACATAACGGACTACGGAGGTAGCCCGGACACCCTCGATCTCAGCCACGTTCCCTTAGACGAAGCCACCTTCGAGTTCTCGGACGACGCCCTGATCATCTACCTGGGTAACCTCACCAGCCAGGGGCAGATCTCCAACTATCTGTCCTCCCGACAATTCCGCATAGAGAAGATAGTGTTCTCGGACACCACCATCACCAGCGTAAATTAAGCATGGAGTTCTGCCAAAGAGACAGATCAAGCGCGCCTCGATCAAACCCGGCCCGCTTGCCAAGGCAAAAATCACCCATTTGGGGGATGAAGACGACTCCGTCGTCTGGTATAAGGCTGTGCTCGCTACGTGGGGTGCAAGCAAGGAGGTGATGCTAACACGAATGCGTTCGGCCGTAGGCCGGGACGATCCGACCCTCGAGACGTAAAGGAGGAAGTTACTTCATGACCGAACAGATGGCCCCAAGCCTCGACTTCGAGGCTATGCGCCAGGCTATAGAGCGGAGCGACTACGACACGCTCGTAGCCTTCTACGCCGACGATGCCGAGTTACGCATGGTCAACAAGAACGCCACGCCGAGCTCACCGATGGTGCTGAGCGGCAAGGTGGAGATCTCCGAGCTGCTGCGCGACGTTTGCGGAAGGGCGATGACCCACCACATCGAGGATGAGATCGTTGGCGATGACCGCGTCGCGTTCAACGAGGCGTGCGAGTATCCGGACGGGCTCAAGGTGCTCACCGCGACGACGCTTGATTTGCGGGACGGCATGATCGTGCGCCAGACCAACATCGAGGCCTGGGACGAGTAGAAGGGCAAATGGCGAAGGATGTCCGGTTGACCGGAATCAGCGAGGAGGAACCCTATCGAGTAGAGAGATCGCCCCAGAAAGAAGAGACTGTTGGAAAGGAAGGAGAGAGTGGCTTACCAGCTCGAAGGTCGCTTGCTGGAGGTATGCGACTGCAACGTGCTTTGTCCGTGCTGGATCGGTGAGGCTCCGGACAACGGCACCTGCGATTCGGTAAACGCCTACCACGTCGACAAGGGGATGGTAAACGGCGTCGACGTCTCAGGCCTCACCCTGGCTATCGTGCCCCATATCCCCGGCAACGTTCTCGACGGCAACTGGAGGGCGGTCATCTTTGTAGATGACAAGGCCTCCGTCGAGCAGCACGAGGCGCTCCTGGACGTCTTTACCGGCAAGCTCGGCGGACCGATGGCCGATCTGGCGCAACTGGTCAGCGAGGTGATCGCCGTGGAACGAGCACCGATCATTTTCGACGTCGAAGGGGGCAAGGGGTCGCTCAAGATCGGCCCTGGCATAGCCCCGGTAGTCGAGGCGGACATGGCCTCCTACATGGGGTCTACGGAGAAACCGACCACGCTGGTCGACACCGTCTTCTCCACGATCCCCGGGTCGCCGGCCTACGTGAGCAAGGCAGCCAGTTATCGGCGCAATTCATCTGGTTACGGGTTGCCTGATGTAAACCTCGAAGGCAACAACGCCATCCAGGGTACCTTCAGCTTCGAAGCGGCTTAAAGATAGCGGCCGGGAAGCGGGAGCCGGAGGTGCTCCCGCTCCCCGAATCGAGTACCCGAGGGGAATTGAGACTGCATGTGGGCCGCACCGCGCGAGGACCATAACAGAATCTTCTTGATACTGATGGTTGCCCTGATCTCCCTGGCCTGGCTTGCGCTCTGGGTTCTGGGGCGACCTCCTGACGGGCTATTCTACAACCATCATAGCGGCGGATTGGATGCTTTCGAGAGCGGCGGCGTCTTCATGATCGTCTTCGTCGCCGGCTGGAGTGTGATGGTTATGGCTATGATGCTTCCGACCAGCCTACCCCTGATCACACTGTTCCGGACCGTCGTACGCCAACGACGGGATCGCGCGTGGCTCGTCACGTTGCTCATCGCCGGCTACCTGGTCGTCTGGACCCTGTGCGGCGTCCTCGTCTACTTCGGTGGTTCGGCCCTGCGCCTGCTCGTCGAAGAGAGCGCTTGGCTGGAGGTCAACGCCTGGGCCTTGGGAGCCGGCGTTTCTCTGCTGGCCGGCATCTACCAGTTCACGCCCCTGAAGCATAAGTGCCTGGAGAAGTGCCGCTCCCCCCTGAGCTTCGTGACGCAGTACTGGCGGGGCAGCCACGAGCGGTCCCGGTCGTTCCGATTGGGGGCGCACCACGGGCTGTTCTGCGTCGGATGCTGCTGGTCGTTGATGCTCTTGATGTTCCTGGTCGGGGGCGTCGGGAGCTTCGGCTGGATGCTGGTGTTGGGAGGGGTGATGGCCGTCGAGAAGAACATGAGCTGGGGACGCAGGATCGGTGTCCCGCTCGGCGTCCTGTTGCTGGGTCTCGGCGTGACGCTCGGGACGGCGTCGGCGTTCCAATCCTTCGACTCCTCGGCCCAGATCCCATTAGCTTCGGACAATCACTCCGGCGTAAACGGCGCAGCCACCTTTACCGACACCCCGGGCGGGGTCGAAGTCAAGCTCAGCGTCGAAAGCTTGCCCAACCAGGGGGCGATGTATCTCGCCCACATCCATCCTGGCACCTGCGCCGGAGAGCCAGCCGGAGGGGGAGAGAATCATGCCAACGGCCACCACGATGAGGCAGGTGGGATCGAGTATCCCCTGACGCCTGTCATACCGAGTGCGGATCGAGTTGGGTCGAGCAACACCATCATACAGGGAATCAAGGTCGCCCAACTTTTCTCCGGCGGAGAATTCTACATGAACGTGCATGCCGAGTCCTCCGGTTCCGGGGAGATGCCGACCAGCGTCGCGTGCGGTGACCTGGCAAGAAAGTGAGCGATATCCACGAAACTACGAAGCGAAGTGATGGGGTAGAGATGGCGGAAACCCGGACGGCCGCGCTGGACCCATCTCGGACAACCGACAAGCTGGAGGACGCGCTCCTCGATGTGATCGTCACGCGGCTCGAAGCCCGTGGAAAACACTGGTGCTTCCAGAACGCGTTACGTGAGTACCTGGACGCGATGGACATTGACCCGGCGCATACTCCAAGAGGAGGAAAAGAAGGTGACATTAACTGAAGACAAAAGCCCGGTCCTGAGGAACGGGCCAATCCAGGACCTTGAGGGGAGGCTACGAGGCGAGCTCGTTCGTCCGGGTGAAGCCACCTACGAGGATGCTCGCAAGGTGTGGAACGGGTCGATCGATCGTTCCCCGGCCCTGGTCGCGCGGTGCGCTGGCGTGGCCGACGTCATCGCGGCAGTGAAGTTCGCGAAAGACAATGGCCTTCTGCTCGCCGTGCGTGGTGGTGGGCACAGCTTCCCCGGTCTCTCGGTCTGTGATGGCGGGATCGTCATCGACCTCTCGTTGATGAAGGGCATCCGCGTCGATCCGGAAGCGCGCACGGTGAGGGCGCAGGCCGGCGTGCTCCTCGGAGAGCTCGACCGGGAAACACAGGAGTTCGGGCTGGCCGTCCCGTCCGGCATCGTAACGCACACCGGGCTTTCAGGGCTTGCTTTGGGCGGCGGGATCAACTGGCTGATGCGTAAGTACGGGCTTACCATCGACCAGCTTCTATCCGTGGATCTGGTCACTGCCGAGGGAGAACTTGTCAAGGCGAGTGCGTCAGAGAACCCCGACCTCTTCTGGGGGCTGCGCGGAGGCGGCGGCAATTTCGGCATCGTCACCGAGTTCGAGTTCCGTCTCAACCCGGTGGGTCCGATCGTGCTCGCCGGACCTATCTTCTGGCCCATAGAGGAGTCACCAAACGTCCTGCGTTTCTACCGCGAGTGGATCGCGGAGGCACCGGACGAGCTCATGACGATCGTGGCCCACAGGAAAGCGCCACCACTTCCCTTCGTCCCCCGAGAATTGCACGGCAAGCTGGTCGTGAGTGTCGTGTGTTGCTACGCGGGAGCGGTCGAGGAGGGGGAGAGGGTCATGAAGCCGCTCAAAGAGTTCGGATCTCCGGTGCTCGATTTGTGCGTGCCCAAACCCTTCCTCACCCACCAGGCGATGTTCGATCCGTCGTTTCCGCACGGGTGGTGGTACTACCTGCGCGCCTGCGACGTCGCGGGGCTCACAGACGAGGTTATCGACATCACAGTCGATCACGCCTTGCGGATCAAGTCCCCGCTCAGTACTTTCGTGATCTGGCAGCTCGGAGGGGCGGTGTCACGCGTGGGCGAGGACGAGACAGCCTTCGGCGGACGCAGCGCCGGGCATACGTTCAACATTGCTGGCATCACCGAGTCGGCAGAGGGCTTCGAAGTAGAGCGGGAGTGGGTTAGGAACTTCTGGACGGCACTAGAGCCGTATCATACGAGCGTGTACGTCAACTTCCTCATGGAGGAGGGCGAAGAACGGGTCCGCCAGGCTTATGGAGCCGAGAAGTACGAGCGGCTCAGGGCGCTCAAACGTCGCTGGGATCCAACCAACCTCTTCCGGCTCAACCAGAACATAATGCCGACGACGTGAGCGGCGTGAATAGCGATGAGGCGAGGGAGAGCAGGCCGAGCGACCCTGGGCCGTGCCCCGTCCGAAGGGCAGCTCGTTATCCAGTCCGTTGAGCTTCCCAACCGGGTACGGCTCCCCTACGTCGAGCAGGGAGACCCATCGGGCGCCCCTGTCTTGCTTCTGCACGCCATCGCGGACTCCTGGCGATCCTTCGAGCTCGTACTCTCCAATCTGCCGGGGTCCGTTCACGCCTTCGCCCTGACGCAGAGGGGCCACGGGGACGCAGGCCGTCCAGCGAGTGGCTACCATCCCCGCGATTTCGCGGCGGACCTGGTAGCTTTCATGGACGCGCTCCAGCTCCCTAGAGCCGTCGTCGTGGGCGCTTCCAGTGGCGGCTTCATCGCCAGGCGCTTCGCGATTGATCACCCCGGGCGCACCATGGGGCTCGTGTTCCTGGGCTCGCCCGCCAACCTGCGAGACAAACCGGGCGTGCAGGAGATGTGGGACTCGACGATCTCGAAGCTGGATGATCCTATCGATCCCGACCTCGTGCGTGAGTTTGCGGAGGGCACGCTTGCCCAGCCGGTGCCGCGGGCGGTCTTTGAAACCATGGTACGAGAGAACCTCAAGGCCCCGGCCAGGGTGTGGAGAGATACCTTTGAGGGACTCCTGGAAGACGATTCCCTGGAGGACCTCCACGAGATCGAGGCCCCCACCCTGGTCGTGTGGGGAGATCGGGATGCGATTCTTCCGCGCAGCGATCAGGATTCTCTCGCGACGGCGATCTCGGGCTCGCGGCTCCTTGTATATGAGGATGCCGGACACGCCTTTTACTGGGAGGAACCGGGGCGAGTCGCGGCCGATCTCGCCGCCTTCATCGCGGAACTCGAGGCCAACAGACCATCGAAAGGAAGGAGTACGATGTCCGTCCAGAGCAATAAAGATACCTTTCGGCGCTACGTCGAGGAGGTTTGGAAGGACGAGAACCTGGAAATCGCGGACGAGGTTTTCGCCGGAAAGTACCTCTCCCACCAGTCCGACGGCACAACCCTGGAGCGTGGCCCCGAAGACGTCAAGAAGTTCGTCATGGAGTATCGGTCCGCCTTCTCGGGCATCGAGAACATCGTGGAGGACATGATTGGGGAAGATGACAGGGTGATGACCCGCTGGACCCTGCGCGTCACCCACACGGGCGAGTTCAGGGGCATCCCTGCGACCGGCAAGCGCATAACGATCACAGGCATCGGCATCTTCCGCTTTTCGGACGACGGTAAGGTCGTGGAGAGCTGGGATAGCCTCGACCAACTCGGCATGCTGCGCCAACTCGGTGTCGTCCCCGAGCTGGAGGATGTCGAAGCTTAGCGCGTCGGCCAAAGCCCTGGCTTCGGCGTCCTAGGAAGCGGTTCGCCGAGAAAGTGTCGAACATCACTCATCTGGGTGATGCGCCTGGTGCCGATGCCTGCTAGCGTGGCAGCGTTGTAGAACTTTGGGTGGGCCTATTCAGCCCGCCCTCTACATAAGGAGGTAGGCAAAAGCTATGTACGTTGCGGTGCGGCGCTACGATGGCGTGAGCGACTCGCAAAAGGTGGCGCAGCTGGTTCAGGAGAGATACGTGCCCATCATCAGCGAGATGCCGGGTTTTGTGGCTTACTACTGCGTCGAGGCCGGGGACGGGGTTATGGTCTCTACCAGCGTCTTCGAGCACAAGGAGGCAGAGGAGCAGTCGACCTTCAGGGCGGGGGAGTTTGTGGCAGAGGACCTAGGTCAGTTGGCCCCGAACCCGCCGCAAGTCACAGCGGGTGAGGTCGTCGCCTACAAGGGGAGGTAGGCTAGAGAGACACAGAGCGATTGAGATGCAGCGGTGAGAGAGAGCCGGGGCTCTCTCTTCGTTGCCCATGCTCATCTAAGTGTCTGGAAGCAAGTCCTGAGAACTCCGTACGTCCGAAGTTCGCAGAAGAAGCCTTAGCGGAAGTTGGGTGAATAGAGCTTCGGGGTGCAACAGGCATCGCCGTCTGGCATCCTTTACTATGGAAAGGAACGATAAGGAGGAGAACTATGTCAGCGGAAGCGAACAAGGCCATAAAGGACATGACTCATGAGGAGGCACTGGCAGCGTTGCCCAAGCTGCGCGAAGAGGCAGCTAGGGCGAATGCGAGGGCTCACGAGGCTATGGAACGAGTAGCCCAAACCGACGAAGTGCCCACCCACGTCGAAGTCCACGGGGATCACTTGGTGGTAAGCGTCAGAGGTAAAGAACTATCCATGACGTTCTTGAGCGACCTACGCATCCCCCTAGAGCACGTGCGGGGCGTCGAAGCAGACCCGGAGATAGAGCACACATTGTGGAGGGGCTGGCGAGTACCAGGGGTCCACATACCAGGGGTCCGGTTCTACGACGTGCATGGCCACCGAGACAAGACCATCGTGATCCAGCTGAAGGACGAAACCAACGAACGCCTGATCGTAGAGGTCGAAGATCCGGCCGAGGTGGTCACGAAGATCAACGACGCTATCGGTTCGTCGACCACCGGTTGATCCGGGTCTGATAATTCCAGAAGGGCCTCGTTTCGGTTCTATGAGAGGTGCCATAACACGGCCGGAAGCGCTAGTTTGCCACGTCTCGTACCTCCCAAGGCACCCCCTAAGGGGGTGCCAAAGCTATTTATCAGACAGGTTCTTGACGGCGTTCTAAGGAGTTGGCCAAGACACTTCAAACACCACTCATCTGGGGGTGCGTCGGATAGCCGGTGCTTGCCAATATGGCTTACTTGTACAACTTGAGGTGGGGCTGATCCCCCCGCCCTTTTGGGGAAGGTGGGCCAAGGCACATGTGGACTTCGTCAACGACTTCAGCACCCCCACCAACTCCTTCGTCTCGAGAGGCTACAACCTAATCGGCGACGGCAACGCAACCGGAGCCGTCAACCAGACGGGCGTTGCCGTTCCCGGCCTCGGAGCCCTCTCCGATAACGGCGGGCCCACCCAGACCCACGCGCTGCTGGGCGGCAGCCAGGCCAGAGACGCGGGTCCTCCCGCCGACGGCGACCCCGTCGCTTGCCCGCCCCCTGACGGTCACCTCCCTGAAGGGTAGCGGCACCTCTATGCTGAAGGTGAGGGTGAGCGACGGGGATTCGCAGAGCCCTCGGATCACGATCGTGGTCACATATCCGGCATGAAGGCGGAGGACACCCTCACGGGCACCGCAAATGCCGACACGATCTTCGCCAGGAAGGGCATCGATACCGCCAGCGGCTGTGGAGCGAACGACCTCGTGTGCGGGGGCAACGGCAGGGACGCCCTCCGCGGCGGGTTGGGCGATGACACCACGTGGGGCGGCTACAACAACGATGAGCTATCGGGCGGGGGCGGAACCGACCGCTTCGTGGGAGCCTCTGGCACCGACACGGCGAAGGACTTTAACGCGAGGGAAGGAGATGCCAAGCGCGGCATTGAGAGGTTCTGAAGCGGGGTAGACGGGAACAGAGGGCCGGGCCGTTAGTGGTTCCGGCCCTTCTTCATGCCCCTTATTCACCCAACCTCGTAGAAGGTGCCAGCCCGTTGACAAACTCCCTCGATGCCCGCTACTGGCCCAGATCAGGCGCCAAATAGGCCGGTTTTTGGAGCTTTGGGAGTCCGATTCCTGGTCGCAATCGGCTAGATGCCGGCTTTTTCAACGGGCTGGTGCGTTCTCCGAAGTACATGAGCTAGAGTTCTCGGATGCCCGACTTATCTGCTGATGCAGTGGTTTCGGTCCTCCAGGCTTCCGCAGAAACCTATTTGCTCCTACACCCTCCAGGATGTATCTTGGGGTCCGCCTGCGATCAAGGGGATGGTCCTGTGGCGATGAGCGTAGTTTATGGCCTTATGGTGGTTTTTGGGGCTTGCTTGGCCGCGGTCCTCGGCCTGGCGGTGGTCCAGCTCCTGGTGCCCACGACGATCCGCCAGGAGAACAACGAGGTGGCAGGCTTCATCTACGCCGTGGTGGGTGTCATCTACGCTGTGTTGCTGGCGCTCGTGGTCATCGCGACGTGGGAAGAATTCGGGCGTGCCCGCATCATGGTGGAGACTGAGGCAAACGCGCTGGCCGAGATCTTCTTGCTCGCTCATCGGCTCCCGGAGCCCGAAGGTGTCCGCATACAGGAGCTCGCCAGATCCTACGCCGAAGCGGTCGCCCACGAGGAGTGGCCCCTGATGGAGCAGGGGCGAACGCCTTCCCTGGAGCGTTCTCAAGGGAGTTCACGTGCGTGGAACCTCAACGACGACATCAGGGCGAGCCTCCAGGAGGTCGAGCCTCGCACGGTGGCGGGACAGGAGCTCTACGCAGAAGGGCTCGACCAGGTTCAGCGGCTGGGAGACGCCAGGAGGATGCGCTTGGTCATGGCTGAGGAGAGCCTACCAACCGTCCTTTGGGTCGTTCTGATTGTTGGGGGGATCGTGGCGGTGGGCTTCGCTTACCTCTTCGGCTTGCAGAACACAGCGGCGCACGCGCTGATGGTAGGATCGCTAGCTGGGGTGATCGCGCTGGTGCTGTTCACCATAGCCGCCATGGACCATCCCTTCTCCGGCGCCGCCCAAGTTGGCCCCGAGGCCTTCGAGCTGGTGCTGAAGAGGTTCGAGACGAGCAAGCTCAGCGACCTCTGAAAATAGTGGCGTGCGCGATCGGGGAAGCAATGCACCATGAGAACCGGTGCTGTCTTGTCCTGGTCACCTCCTCTTCTTGCCCTTATTGATCCGAGTGACGCATCCCGATGCGTTAAACCCGGACGACCTTACGGAAGACCTCGCACGGGCCCTGGGGCCCGCAAAGCGGTAGACTGCGCGAATGCGGGCGCCGAAGAACCGTACGTGTAGCGAGTGGCTCGTGAAAGGAAGTGGCACCTTGGCTTCTGTGGATAACCGCAAAGAAATGTCGCTGAGGGTGTGCGTCGCGCACATGCTCGACATCGACGTCTCCGAGGTGCCGAAGAAACGGGAGGCCAGCATAGGTCCGTGGCTTGCCTCGAGGAACCTCGGCCTCGTGCCCGTCGCCTCTCCCGAGACCTTCGAGTGGCCGGGACACTTCCTCGGCCTTCGGAGTGACTCATCGACCTGGGCGGTCTTCTTCGGCGACCCCCCCGGCATCGTCTACGACCCATTGGACGAGGAGGAGAAGGACGCGGCCGTGGGTGCCGCCTTGGTGCTCGTGGAGCACGACCCGCGAAGGGGGACCGAACCCGGGTCGGGGACCGATAGTGTCGGCACGGTAGAGCTGATCGCGCTGGCCTCCGAGGCCGAAGGTCCCATGCGGGCGGTGTCCTCGGCGGAGGCGGTCGAGGGACGTGGCCTCCTGGGCGACCGCTACGAGCGTCAGGCCGGGACCTTCTCCAACCCGAAAGAAAGCGGCTACGATCTCACGCTCGTCGAGGCAGAAGCGCTGGAGGAGTTGTCCACCAAGGGCGTAGAGCTACCGTCCATCGAGGCGCGGCGCAACATCGTCGTGAGGGGCATCAGGCTGGACGACCTGATCGGACGGCGCTTCAGGGTGGGGGAGGTCGAGTGCTTCGGCCAGCGGAGGTGCGAGCCGTGTTCGCACCTCGAACGGCTAACGCGGCCCGGAGTGCTGCGCGGCCTCGTGCACAGGGGCGGGCTGCGTGCCGACGTACTGTCGGTCGGCACGATCCGAAACGGCGACAGCGTCGAGGCGCTGTCGTAGGGTTGCCTGCCGTCCTCTCCGGGTATTCACCGTATTGCGTGGAGCTCGGCTTTAGCCATTCACGCTGCGTAGCAAACCGTGTCGGTCTGTGCGGGCGACCCGCAAAAGTCTGCTCCTCGGCTCACAACTCTTTTCGCACCAACGCGGGCGTATCGGCGAAGGTCGGATGAGCCTTGCGGTACCATGCAGCCTGACGCCGCAGGGCGCCCGCTGCTTGCCTCATCTGGCGATGCGCGAACAAGGTGACCACCGAGAACAGCCCCAATAGAGCCGGGGTGGTCCTTCGGATCGCTAAAGCTCCGTCTGAAATTCCCCCGCTAGCACGGACAAGTTTACCTTAGGCGACCCTAGCTTCTTCCATTCTATCCTCCTCGAACTCCGCGGGACTCCTGTAGCCAAGAGATGAGTGTAGACGGCGGGTGTTGTAGAACGTTTCCAGATACTCGAAGATCGCCGTCTTTGCAGCCTGCCGGCTCGGGAACTCCAGCCTGTTGACCACCTCCGCCTTCAGCGTAGAAACGAAGCTCTCGGCCATAGCGTTGTCTAGGGCGCTCCCGGTCCTTCCCATCGAAGGAGTGATGCCCACCTCCTTAAGCCTCTGGGAGAAGGAGAGCGCGGTGTACTGCGCTCCCTGGTCGGAATGATGGACCAGTCCGGGGGCAGGCTTCCTTCTCCACACCGCCATCCGCAAGGCATCCACGACGAGCTCCGTTCTCAGATGGCTTTCCATAGCCCACCCAACGATCCTACGGGAATGGACATCGAGGATGAAAGCCAGATAGAGGAAGCCTTCCTGCGTGGGGACGTAGGTGATGTCCGCAACCCAGACCTTGTCTACCTGCGTGGCCACAAAGTCCCTCTTCAGGAGGTCCTCGGCGGCGGATCTCTTGCCCCGGCGGGTGGTTCCCCTCGTGCGGCCGCGCATGCAGCCTCGTAGACCTGCTTGGCGCATGAGCCTCTCGACCCGCTTGCGAGAGCAGCGGCTCCCCAGTGCCCTCAGCTCGGCGTGCACCCTCGGGGAGCCATAGGTCTGCCTACTTCTGCGATGGATCTCGCGGATCTTCTCGGTGAGGGCGGCGTCCTGGCTGCTCCTTTTGGAGGGTGGCCTGCCTTTCCAGTAGTAGTAGCCGCTGATGGAGACGCCCAGGACCCTGCACAAAACACGGACCGGGAAATTCGCCTTCTCCGCATCGATGAGTTGGTAGCAGCTCACCGGATCCCGTCTTCCCTGGCGAAGAAGGCCGTCGCTTTTCTCAAGATCTCTTTCTCTTGCTTTAGCACCCTGTTCTCGCGGCGCAGGCGGCGCAGTTCCTCGCGTTCTTCGGTGGAAAGACCCTCACGCTCTCCCGCGTCGATCTCGTGCTGTCGGATCCACCTCCTCAAGGACTCGTCGGCTATGCCTAGTTCCTGGGCGACCTTCGGTATGGACCTCTCGGACGAGCGGTAGAGCTCTACGGCTTCGCGCTTGAACTCCGGTGGATAGTGCGGTGTTGGTCCCGGCATGTTGTGGACCCCCTTTCCGAGGACTCAATCGTCCCCACTCTAAAGTGTCCGTCTTGCCGGGGGAAGCCCACATCTGCGTGGCACCCCTTTCCCCTTCCTCTTCTTCTGCGGGCGGGGACGAGGTGCTCGGGGCGACGCGCCAGAGAGACTCCACATCTCCTCGCCGTTCGGCAACCCGGCTGCCTGCCCTCTCGTCGCAGGTCCTAAGGCTTTGCGCCCCCGCCTCGCGGCGGGTTTGCCTTTCTCGCGGCACCAGAGTGCACGCATGCGGGGACTATAGCAACCATCGGCGCCAGGCGTATCATTCATTTGCAGTACTTATTTCAACTACCTTCGCCAACTTCGGAGACCGCCGTCACGCGAAGTTCCGGGAGAAGGTATTACGAGGCTGTATGAAAAGTGGTCCTCAGATGGTATTTCACCACTCTAGAACGCATGAGAATACCTTACCCAACGGATATCTCCGACGAATGGAACTACGTAGAGCCCCACATAGACTACGAGAAGTTATGTGCAAGCGGCGAAGCGTTCGTATATGCTGCCATGATTCGCCTCACGACGAGGCGATTGATCCGCGTGTGAGGCCTTTTTATACAGCCTCGGAAGGGATTCTCTACGAAGTTCGTCCTTAGAAGAAGTAGCCACCTGGCAGATGCGCCTACTACCTCATGCTTGCTAGCGCGGCGACTTCGGCACTCGAGAAAGCACATGTGGAGGGGAACATGGAATCTGAGTATCGGTTCGCTACTATAGACCGCCGAGATTTCCTGAGATTGGGTGGAGCTGGACTCGCAGGCGCTGCCCTGCTCGGAACGGCGGGCGGCAGAGTTCTGGCGCAGACAGACTCTTCGCTGAAGGAACAGTTCGAGACCGCCGCCAGAAAGTACATGGTTCCGGTCGAGTTGCTCCTGGCGATGGGTTACTACAACACCCTCTGGGAGATGCCGGCGCCGTCTACCAGCGCATACAGAAAGGGAGATACCGAAGGCCGGGGCGACTACGGGATGATGCAGCTGGCCCAAAACCCGTCCAGGAATACCCTGGGTAAAGCGGCGAAGCTAACCGGTCTCTCCGAAGACCTGCTCAAGCAAGATCGCTCTGCCAACATCGAGGGCGGCGCGGCCCTCCTTTCTGACCTTGTCGGAAAGACCAGGTCGAAGAGCCTGGATGGATGGCAGGAACCGCTTGCCGAGTACGCGGGCACGGACCTGTACGCCAGCCAAGTCTATGGTGTGCTCGAGAGCGGGGCCTCACTGACGATCTCGACCGGGGAGCGCCTCGAGCTCCCGCCACAAGATGTCGAAGTACCCCAGGTCTACACCGCCCAGAGCGCCGCCACCAACTACCCGCGGGCTGTGTGGCATCCAGCCGCCTCGTGCAACTACACCAACTCCGATCGGGAGGCCTCCTTCGATATAAGCAAGATCGTCATCCACGTGGCAGAGGGTTCCTACTCAGGCACCATAGGCTGGTTCGAGAACTGTGCGGCCGGGTCGTCGGCGCACTACGTGGTCGGCAGGAGAGGCGGGGTGGCGCAGTGTGTGCGCGACGGGGACATCGCCTGGCACGCCGGTTGGTGGAACACGAACAAGCACAGCATCGGCATCGAGCACGCGGGTTACGCAAACAACCCGAACTCCTTTACCAGGAGGATGTACCACGCTTCGGCGAGGCTCTCTGCGTGGTGCTGCAAGAAGCACAAGATCCCCGTAGACCGCACGCACATAATCGGCCATAATCAGGTACCAGGCTGCTCCGGCTCCGGCGGCGGGACCGATTGCCATACCGATCCTGGCCGCTACTGGAACTGGACGAAGTACATGCGCCTAGTCCGAAATTATCGGGATCGTCTCTAGCAATAGAGGCCTCCTAGACCACTTTCGTCAGCGAGCACGGCGACCTGCTGACCGGCGTAGCTGCTGGTGAGGATATATGCCGCATGACGGAGTCCGGCCCTTGCTCTTAAAGTCAAGTGAAGCCGTTCCCAGCGGCTAAGTGGTCCCCGTTTTATGGTCCTGTCGGCTCGGCTTGAGGCTGGGTCAGGCCCACCGTGAGCGTCGCCCGCAACCACCTGTAGCGTATTCACAGCGGATGGAGGCATAGCGCGAAGGGCAGGAGCCGTTAGGCTTGGCCGCGACGAGGCCGGCACGTCGGCCTCGACAAAATGTGCCTTCTCATGGAAGTTCGGCCGCAGAAATGGCCACCTGGCATATAAAGATAGCTCATTTGGGGGATGCGCTTCACCCAGATAGTGAACATGCTACCGGTGCAACGATTCAGCACACCAGGCGGGGCGGTGTAGGCTCTCTCCCTTCCAAATCTCAAGGAGAAGGGAAGATGGGCATGAGCGGAGCGAGAATCTCTTGGGCGCGGAGGAACTTGGTGGCGGCGGTTGTCGCGGCCATCTTCGTATTAATTGCGATGCTGGCGATGGCAAGCCCGGCGCTGGCGGATAGCTTTGTCGTCACGACAACCGAAGACACACCCTACGCCGACGCCGCTGTCTGCGACTCGAACTGTTCGTTGCGGGAGGCGGTGAGGCTTGCGAACTCGAACGCCGCTGCCGACACCATAACGTTCGATGTACCTGACGCGGGGCCGCACACCATAACGTTGACTCAGGGTCAGATCTTCTTCGCAACAACGCATAAGACCACGTTGGACGGCACCGGCGAGAGCGTGACGGTGAGCGGCAACAACGCTTCTAGGGTATTCAATGTGCGAGAAGGAAACGTTACCGTGAAGCGGCTGACGGTGAGCGGCGGCTATGTCGGCGGATGCTGCGACAATGACGGCGGCGGTATCTATGTACAGGGTGGCAACCTCGCCGTCATCGAATCTACCGTGAGCGGAAACACGGCCACCACTGGCGGCGGCATCTTTAGCTTCACCAACCTCAGTGGCACCTCAACCACGACAATAGAGAACAGCACCATCTCGGGTAACACCGCGACTTTCTCAGGTGGCGGCATATACAACGATCATGGCCAAACCACCATAACGAGCAGCACCATCACCCAAAACTACGCGTCCTCTCTATATCAGAGCTCCGGTGGGGGCGCGGGTGTGGCGAGCTACGGGGACACCGCAACAGAGACTGTGGTCGCCAACTCCATCATCTCCGATAACTCATCGAACTGTTCTGTAGCGTCAGCATGTATCTTCCGACATGATGGAGACGTGGACTTTGTCTCAGGTGGATTGCATCCTCATAACTCGTTCACCTCACAGGGGTACAACATCATAGGCGACTCCTCACTGGAGTACGACACCGCCTACCGCACCGCCGGTACCGCCATCGGTGCCTTCAACAAGACGGGCGACCAGAGAGGCGTTACAGATCCCAAGCTCGGTCCGCTGCAAGACAACGGCGGCCCCACCCAGACCCACGCTCTCCTCACGGGCTCCCTGGCAATAAACAGGGGCAGCACGACCCTCGCAACCGATCAGCGCGGCGTCTCCCGTCAGCAGGGGGCAGCCGACGACGTGGGCGCCTTCGAGCTAGAGGTCGCGGTCAACGTCGCGCCGAGCTTCACCAAGGGCGCAGACCAGACAGTAGACGAGGACGCCTCAGAGCAGACAGTTACCGGATGGGCCACTGCTATCTCGGGCGGTCCTTCCAACGAGTCGACTCAGACGGTGAGCTTCACGGCCACCACCAACAACGACGCATTGTTCTCGGATCAGCCTCAGGTCTCTTCTGACGGCACGCTCACCTACACGCCGGCCGCCAATGCCAACGGGACGGCTACGGTCACGGTGACGGCCAGGGACAGCGGTGGCACCGCCGACGGCGGTGTGGACACCAGCGCGGCGCAGACCTTCACGATCACCGTCACCGCGGCCGACGACGACCCGGTTGCGGTCGACGACAACAGGACCGTCGCCGAGGATGACGCCGCGACGACGATCGACGTGCGCTCCAACGACACCGACGTCGACGGTGGCGCCAAGAGCGTCCAGTCGGTGACGCAGCCGGCCTACGGGACCGTGACCGTCACGAACGGCGGCGCCGACCTCACCTACAAGCCGAACGCCGACTACTGCAACGGCGGCTCGCCCACGGACGACTTCGACTACACCCTCAACGGCGGGTCGACCGCCAAGGTCGCCGTGACCGTCACCTGCGTGAACGACGCCCCGGTCGCCAAGGACGACTCGCTTACAACCAACGAGGACACCGCCGGAAACGGCAACATGCTCACCAACGACACAGACGTGGATAGCGCTAACATCACGGCCACGAAGGTGACTGAGCCAACCCACGGCACGCTAACGTTCAACGCCGACGGCTCGTACACCTACACTCCCAACGCCGACTTCAACGGCAGCGATTCGTTCACCTACGAGGCCAAGGACGCCGGCCTAGACTCCAACTCGGCCACGGTTAGCATCACGGTGACCGCTGTGAACGACGCTCCTGTTGCCGGGGACGACACCAAGACCACCGCCGAGGACACGCCACTGACCTTCCCCTCCAGCGACCTGGTGACCAACGACGATGAGGGCGCATCCGACGAGTCTGCCCAGACCCTGACCGTCACCGAGGTCTTTGACGGCACCCACGGCACGGTTGACCTCGGCACCGACGGCAACATCACCTTCACGCCAGAGGCCAACTTCAACGGGGACGCTACCTTCACCTACCGGGTGTGCGACAACGGTGGCCCGAGCAAGTGCTCCATAGAGACGGCCACGGTCAACGTGACCGTCAGTGCGGTCAATGACGCACCGGTTGCCAAGGACCAATCGGTCACCACAAATGAGGACACTGCCGTGGAAGTTTCGCTCGGCGCCTCTGACGTCGAGGGCGACGCCCTGGGCTACGCCATCATGAGTGATCCGGCCCACGGCACCCTCACCGGCTCGGGTGCTAACCAGACCTACACGCCGAATAACAACTACAACGGCACCGATAGCTTCACCTTCAAGGCTAATGACGGCACCGATGACTCCAACACGGCAACGGTTGACATCACGGTCAAAGCCGTAAACGACGCACCGGATGCCGTCAACGACTCGGCTACAACCAACGAGGACACGGCTACCAATATAGACGTGCTCGCTAACGACACAGACGTGGACAACACCAACGCCCAGCTCAGTGTCTCCAGCGTTGGCGCGGCCGGCCACGCTACGGCCACCAAGAACGCCGACGGCACCATCAAGTACGTGCCCGACGCCGACTACAGCGGTCCCGACTCCTTCACCTACACCGTCTCCGACGGCAACGGCGGGGCGGACTTCGCCACGGTCAACGTCACCGTAACCCCGGTCAATGACCCCCCCGCTGTTGCGCTCACCTCTGGCGGCTCCTGCTCCACCAGCACGACCAGCGTCAGCGGCACCATGAACCTCTCGCTCGCTGACGTAGATTCTACGGTGGGCGGCCTGACCCTGAGCGCCACCTCTTCGAACCAGGCCCTCGTGCCAGCCGCCAACATCAAGTTCAGCGGAAGCGGCGCCAACCGCACGGTGAGTATCACCCCTGCTGCCAAGAAGACCGGCAGCTCCACCATCACCGTCACAGCGAGCGACGGGAAGGCTAAGAGCACGGAGAGCAAGATCACGGTCATCGTAGGCACGGACAAGAAGGAGACGATCAACGGCACTCCCGGCTCCGACATGGTCTTCGGGCTAAACGGCGACGACACCATCAACGCGGGCAATGCCAACGACCTGGTCTGCGGCGGCAACGCTGGCGGTGTGATCAACGGTGGCGCTGGCGACGACACCCTGGATGGCGGTAACGGTAACGACACGCTGCGGGGTGATGAAGGCAACGACATCCTGCGCGGAGGTCAAGGCAACGACCGGCTCGAAGGCGGCAACGACGTCGACACGCTCACGGGCGGTGCGGGCGCCGACTCCTTCAGCGGCGGGGCGGGCTCTGACACCTCAACCGACTACACCGCACGGGAAGGAGACACAAGGGACGGCTCGTAACTCCTGAAGATTGGTAGCAGGCAGTCAACCGGGAGGCGCGGCCACCATCAACAGGACGACATTCAAGCTCTCGAAGGCCGACTCGACGAACAACGTAGGGGCCGCGGTCGCCTACAACGCGGCAAGCCAGAAGGCCGTACTCGACCCCAACAACAACCTCGCAGCCGGGACCAAGTACAAGGCGGTGGTCACGATCGGTGCCAGGGATCTGGCCGGCAATACGCTGGACCAGAAACCGACGACGGCGGGTAACCAGCAGAAGGCATGGACCTTCACCACCAAGGGCTAAGAGGGGCAAGCGTAGCAGGAAGGGCCGGAGCATCGTGCTTCGGCCCTTCCTACTGCCTCTATTCACCCTGGTGCGTGGAAGGGGGATTCCGGGGCGTTGGTATACGGGATCGTGCATAGATCGAAGCCCGAGTGCCCAGCGGGGCGTGATGTCCTCCTTCGCGAGGCTGCGGGCCGAACACGAGATATTGCGGTACCGGATAAAGATGCGACACCTTGCATGAGATCCGGGTAGACCCCACGTAAGAGAACCTGCCTTCGATCAAGATCCTGCCGAACCGTATCCCTCTACCTGCACAGGGGTTTGAGAATAGGTCTGGTCTACGTGGCACTCTTACCGCCATTGGTGAGCTTGCGCGAACTTTCGGTTTCTGCTAATAATTCGCATCTGCATGGATATCTCTGCCAAGCCGCTGAGAGAACGGGGAATGCGTGTCACCCCGCAGAGGGCGCACGTGTGGCGGGTTCTGGCCGAGTCAGGGGCTCATTTGAGTGCTGAGGAGATCTGGGGGCGGGCGAGGAACGTACTTCCTGGCATGGAACTCTCGACGGTATACAGGGCGTTGGACGCTTTGGGTGAGGCTGACCTGGTGGTGGAGAGCCGGCTCTCTGGGGGGCCCGCGCTGTTCGAGGCGAGGACGAGCGCGCACCCGCACCTGGTCTGCGAGCGCTGCGGGAAGATCTCTCACCTTGAGGCTTCGCCCGAGGTCAACCGCGGGATGCTCGCGGCGCTTGCCTATGGTTCTGAGGGCTTTGAGGTGCGCGAACTACACGTGGTCGCCAGGGGTAAATGTGCCGAGTGTCTCGGGCGGGAGAAAGGAGAGCCTCCGGCTGGAGCCTAAGCGAGAGAGGAAAGGGACGAGGGCGGCAACCCAGGCCACGCGACGTTTGGCCCCCAAGGAGGTAGAAGGATGCATATTCCCGATGGTCTGATGTACCCGGCGACCGCGTTGGCGACGGGGGCCGTTGGCGCCGGTGCGGTCGCCTACGCCTTGAAGAAGTCTCGCGGGGAGCTCGACGAGAAGCGCATACCCGTAGTAGGCCTGACGGCGGCTTTCATCTTCGCCTCGCAGATGGTCACCATTCCCGTGGCCGGCGGCACCAGCGCGCACTTGCTCGGGGGGGCGATGGCTGGGATCATGCTCGGGCCCTGGGTTGGTACGCTGGTCGTGAGCGTGGTGTACCTCGTGCAGGCCATAGGCTTCGCCGATGGCGGTATCACGGCCCTGGGTGCGAACATTTTATGTATGGGGGTGTTGCCCGCGGTCGGGGGATACTACTTTTTCAGTGTCCTGACGGGGGTGCTGCCGCGCACACGCACGGCCTACCTCGGATCCGTGGCCGTCACCTCCTGGTTGTCGATCGTGGCTGCGAGCGCGCTGGCAGCGGTGTTCATAGCTATTGGCGGGCCGTTGCCGTTGGCGGCGTTCCCGATCATGATCGGGATCCACGTCCTCGTCGGCGTACTCGAGGCCGTAATCTCGACCAGCGTCGTTGCTGCCGTGCTCTCTACGAGGCCGGATCTCCTTGCCAACAAGGATAGGCTGCCCGAGCGCGCACCCGTGACGGGTCAAGGGGAGGCTGCGTGATGACTTCTTCGGGGAATAGATCCGTCGTCCCTTTCGTGCTCGTCGCTTTGGTTATAGCCCTCCTAATCGGTATGGTCGCCTCCAACTTCGCCGCGAGCACCCCGGACGCCCTGCAGCGTGCGATCATCAACAGCGCGTGCAGGGACGCCCCCGACAAAGAAGCCTGCCTGATAAAGCAAGAAGGCGAACCCGTTTTCGAGATAGCGCCCAGCGTCCTGCTTGACTACGAGGTCACCTGGCTCTCGGGGCTCGTCGGGGTGATCGCCACCTTCGCCGTCGGTGCTGGTCTCGTCATGCTACTACGTCTCTACGGCGGACCCTCCTCTGGCGCGGCCGGTTCCAGGGTAGAGTGAGAGGGTGGGCGGCGGGCATCACGGCGGGGGTCTTGGCGCGATCGAGGCGGTCGCGGCGAAGGATTCGCCGGTCCACCGCCTCGACCCGAGGGCCAAGATACTCGGCCTGATCGGGCTAGTATTCGTCGCGGTGACGCTGCCGACGGGTGCCTGGGCCGCGTTCGGCGCCCTGGCAATTATCCTCCTCATCGTGGCCGCCGCCGCGCGGCTGCACCCTATCTACGTGCTCAGGCGCATGACCATAGAGGTGCCTTTCCTCCTTGCCGCTGCGGTTCTGCCTTTCACGGCCGAGGACGGGGTCGCGCTCGGGGCCACGGTCGCCCTCAAGGTGAGCATCTCGGTGCTCGCTATGGTGATCCTGAGCTCCACGACGCCCTTCCCGAGCCTGCTTCGGGGCTTCGAGAAGCTAAAGGTTCCGCGTCTCATCCTCACCATCGTGGCGTTCATGTGGCGCTACCTGCACGTGCTCGCCGGAGAGGTCTCGCGCATGCAGACGGCGAGGGCGGCGCGCGGTTACTCGGCCAGCTGGTTCTGGCAGGCGGCTTCCACCGGGCCCCTGATCGCCACCCTGTTCTTGCGCTCCCTGCAGCGTGGGGAGCGCGTCTACCTTGCGATGATGGGGCGCCTCTACGACGGTAGCATGCCGGAGACGGTGACTGGCCGCCTCCAGACGGATAGGGCTGATGTTTTGTTCCTGACGGCCATAGCCACCTCGCTGGTCGTGGTCGTCCTGGTGCTGGCGTAATACCGGCGTGAGCGGGACCTCCTCAGAAGACCGGGCCGTCGTGCGGGAAGAAGTCGCCGCCCAGGTTCCACCTGCCATAGAGCTCGCGGACCTGAGCTACTCCTACCCTGATGGCCGCCGGGCGCTGCATGGGATCTCGCTCAGGATCGAAGCAGGCGAGAGGGTCGCGATCCTAGGTCCGAACGGCGCCGGAAAGTCTACCCTCTGCCTGCAACTCAACGGCATTCTCGAGCCCACAAGCGGGGCGGTCTTCGTCTGCGGCCTGGCCGTCGATGGCAAAGGCCCAGGCAGAGCCAGGGACATCAAGGAGGTGCGGCGGAGGGTTGGCGTGGTCTTCCAGGACCCCGACGACATGCTGTTTATGCCAACGGTTGAGGCTGATGTGGCCTTCGGGCCGTCGAACCTGGGCCTATCGGATGATGATATCCAGGCCCGGGTCGGGCGCGCCCTCGGCGCTGTCGGAATGACCGGGATGGGCGACCGCTCTCCGCATAACCTCTCCTTCGGGCAGAAAAAGCGGGCCGCAACGGCCGCGGTCTTGAGCATGGACCCCGAGGTTCTCGTGCTCGACGAGCCGTCGAGCAGCCTCGATCCGCGGGGCAGGCGTGAGTTCGGAGAGCTCCTCGCTGGCCTCACGCAGACCATCATCATGACCACCCACGACCTGCCATACGCCCACGAGATCTGCGGGCGGGCTGTGATCCTGGACGGTGGACGCATAGTGGCCGACGGCCCGACAGACGAGATCCTCGCCAGTACCGATCTCCTCGCGGCGCACGACCTGGAGCTGCCACACGGCTTCGTAATGAACCATCACTGAGGCGGTATGCAGAGGGCGCACGCGCCCTCTGCATACCGCGGCATCAGGCATCAGGCCACAGGGAAAAGCCCCAACGAGCCCGCTGCCAAGTGAGATAACGCCCCTACACCTACCAGCGAGAGCACGTCCGCTCGCATAACACTTGATCTCCCCTTCAATCTCCTGAAGCCACCTTCGTAGGAGGCTCAGGAGCCCCTGCGAAGCGCTCTAGTCTTGTAACTTTTGTGATCCGACGCCGCGGCACAATCGTATACGCATCGCCGGACAACGGAGGCTGGCTGTGGCAGCCGGTCATAGAGAAGGGAGAGGATGTGGGGATCACGGACGGTTGGTTCGATGGCATCTCTCGCGAACTCGCCGGCCTCCGGGGCATGCTGCCAACCACGGTCCCCATCGCCGTACGCCCGACCATTCGCCGCCGGGGTGGCTCGCGCGCGCATCATGGCTCTCTCCATTTGCAGCCCGCTAGTTGCGACGCCGGGGGCCTACTCGGAGGGGGATTCGAGCGTCTGAAGCCATTACCGGGCGACCTGGGGGTCGTGGCGTATCCACTCTAGAGAACGACAGATGGGACGAATTACTAACGGAAATGCGTCGGCGCGGGGGGAGCGTCCCCACCCGCGCGGGCGAGGACCGCCCGGGGTGTGAGGTGTCAGTTCTCAAACCGTATCCGCGCCGGCAGCGCGGCACCCAGCACACAGTGAGAGGAGGAAGTGTGCAGCAATCTACGCTACGAGCGAGCAAGTGGCAACTGGTGCTAATACTGGTTGCGCTGGCGATCTCGGCTGTGGCGCTAGGCGTCTTCGGCTCTACGGAGTCTGCGGACGCTTCATCGCACAGAGAAGCGCCGTTCATCGGCGGTGATCCGCAGGCCGACGCCACCGATCTCTACGCGTTCCGCAGCCCCGATAGGCCCAACACCGTCACGCTCATCGCAAACTACATACCGTTGGAGGTGGCGGCGGCAGGACCGAACTTCTACAGGTTCGGCAAGGACGTCCTCTATGAGATCAACATCGACAACGACGCTGATGCCAGAGACGACCTCTCCTTCCAGTTCCGCTTCAACAACAAGACCAACAACCGCGACACCTTCCTGTACAACACAGGTGAGGTCACCTCGTTGGATGACGAGAACCTGAACCAGGAGCAGTTCTATTCCGTCTCGACGCTTAGGGACCAGGATCACGCGAACCCGCTCCGCGAAGGTAAGGTCCTCGAGAGCGACCTGCAGGTCGCTCCGGCCAACGTTGGCCCCGTATCCTACCCCGAGGGCTACCGCAAAGTGGCCGACCAGGCCAGGTACGACATCGGTGGTGGCATCAAGGTCTTCGCAGGGCCGCGTGACGACCCGTTCTTCGCCGACCTCGGTGGTATCTTCGACCTCTTGCAGGGGATCGAGGGCGAGGATTACCTCGCCGACCTGAACGTGCACACCATCGCCATTCAGGTGCCCATCGACAAACTGACGACCGGCAACCGCGCCACGATAGGCGTCAGGACCACGGCATACCGCCAGACCACGACCGTCCTCCGTCCTATAGGGAATCCGGACTCGACCCAAACCAACCCGAGCTCCTCCCAGGGACCATGGGTGCAGCTCTCACGCCTGGACATGCCACTTGTCAACGAGCTGGTCATCCCGCTCAGGGACAAGAACCGCTGGAACGCTTCAAAGCCACGGTTCGACGGCCAGTTCCTAAAATACGTCCAGGATCCCGAACCAGCCCGTCTCATCGAGAGCATCCTCGGTGTCGACGTGCCGAATCCGCCGCGCAATAAAGACCTCGTGCCGATTTTCCTGACCGGCATTGAAGGTCTGAACAAGCCGAACGGCGTAGTTCCTTCATCCCAGCTCAGGCTGAACACGGCCATAGAGCCGTCGGAAAACCCGAAACGGCTCGGGGTTCTCCGCGGGGACAACGCTGGCTTCCCGAACGGGCGCCGGCTGGCAGACGACGTCGTAGACATCGAGCTTCAGGCCCTCGCCGGAGCAACTCCATTAACGCCCGAGTTCAACGAACCCGGAGATCCGGGCAGAACGCTCGGCGACGGTGTCAACAGGAACGACGTGCCGTTCCGCAATGCGTTCCCGTACGTGGCTGACCCGCAGAGCTACGCGGAAACGGAGTAACGAGCAAGTACAAATTTGTGGTGGGGAGGCCCGTCCTCCCCACCCGGACCTAACGATATTACACAGGAGGAAGGTAGATGACGGTAATCCGGAGGAGCCGAACCCTATGGGCCGTGATCCCCGTGTTCGCCGCCCTGGCCGTGCTGGCGGCGCTGGCCTTGATGCGTAACGAGAGCCCCGCGCAACAGCACGTCCAGCTGCCCTTCGATTTCCGCCAGACCGCGGGCACTTCGACGGACAGCCTCGTCGGTTCCCTCCAGAAACAGATCAGGGAGAATCCCAATGACTACGGTGCGCACATAAGCCTGGCCAACGCCTACATCCAGATGGTCAGGGAGACGGGCGACCCGACCCTGTACACCAAGGCGGAAGGTTTGCTCGACGAGGCCCAGAAACTGAACGGCCAGTCCGCGGAGTTGTTCGCCGCTAGGGGGACCCTCGCGCTCGCGCGCCACGACTTCCAGGCGGCGCTCGGGTACGGGGCGCAGGCGCAGGCCCTTGACCCCCAGAGCGCCCGCTACCACGGCATCGTGGGCGACGCCCAGATCGAGCTCGGCATGTACGACGAGGCGATCCAGTCCTACCAGGAAATGGTCGACAGCAGGCCAGACTTCGACTCTTACTCCCGCGTGGCGTACGCCCGCGAGCTCTACGGCGATCCCGAGGGCGCGATAGAGGCGATGGAGTTCGCGCTGCAGGCGGGAAGCGGGACACCGGAGAACGTGGCGTGGGCGCACGTGCAACTCGGTAACCTCTGGTTCACCTCGGGCAACCTACAGGAGGCACAGAAAGCCTACGGACTATCGAACGAAACCGTCGATGATTACGCCCCCGCGCTCGCCGGCCAGGCGAGGGTCGCCGCCGCAGAGGGAGACCTAGAACGGGCGGCTGCGCTCTACAACCAGGCCTTCAACCGCATGCCTCTCGCCGAGTACGCCATCGCCCTCGGCGACGTCTACGCGGAGATGGGCGACACCAAGCAGGCCGAAACGCAGTACGAGTTGGTCCAGAATATAGACAAACTCTTGCGGGCCAACGGGGTCAACACCGACCTGGAGATCGCGCTCTTCAACGCCGACCATGACATGAACCTCGACACGTCACTCGAAAAGGCTCGCGCAGCCTACGACGCGCGGCCCAGCATCCACGCCGCAGATGCCCTTGCCTGGACGCTATACAAGACGGGGAATTACAAGGAGGCGCAGAAGTACTCTTCCGAGGCCTTGAAGCTCGGAACCCGCGACCCGCTCAAGCTCTTCCACGCCGGCATGATCTCGAAGTCGCTCGGCCAGGACGAGCAGGCGCAAAAATACCTGCAGCAGGCCGTTGACCTGAACCCGGATTTCTCACTGCTCTACAGCGACGAAGCCGCCGAAAGTTTGAAGTCCTTGAAGGCCGGGGGAGCAAACTGATGGCCCGATGGGGATGGCTCCTGACGTGCCTCGCGTTCGCCGTGCTCGCCCCGCTGGTTCCGCGCGAAGCGCAGGCGCACCCTCTGGGCAACTTCACGATCAACCATTACAGCCGCCTCGAGTTCGCCGATGACAAGGCGCACCTCGATTACGTGCTTGACTTCGCCGAGATCCCGAGCTTCCAGCAGAAGGAGAAGCTCGACCCGAACGGGGACGGAAACCTCTCCGACGCGGAGGCCAGGGCCTACCTGGACGCGAAGCTGCCCACCCTCGTAGAGAACCTGGATCTGAATGTGGGAGGAGAAGAGCTCCCCTTACGAATACTCGATAGTTCGGCGGCGTACAGGCCAGGGCAGGGTGGGTTGCCGGTCCTGCGCGTCGAGGCCAACCTGCTGGCCGACCTTCCGAAAAACTGGGAGGACGACGGTGCCGCCCGTTACACGGATCTCACCTACAGGGGTCATCTGGGCTGGCGTGAGATCGTCGTCCGTGGCGGCCAGGGGGTCGCTACAAAGGACTCTACGGCTCCGTCATCCAGCGTGTCGGACGGACTTCGCAAGTACCCGCAAGATAAGCTCTCGACCCCCCTGGATGTCCGCGAGGCGACCTTCACGCTCGTCCCTGAGGGGTCCGTTGCTGCCGGCGACGCCGGCGGGGCGGCCGGCAACCTCGGTACGAGCGACTACAGCTTTGGGTCGAACGGCTACTTTGGCAGGCTATATACCTGGCTAAACTCGCTCATCTCCCTCGACAGCACTTCTCCGGCTGTGATCCTCATCTCGCTGCTCGCCGCGCTCTCGTGGGGTGCCGTACACGCCCTTACGCCGGGCCACGGCAAGACCGTCGTCGCGGCGTACCTGATCGGGGACCGGGGAACGGCCAGGCACGCTGCCTTCCTCGGGTTGACCGTGACACTGACCCATACGATTGGAGTGTTCGCGCTCGGAGGGGTGGCCATCTACCTGTCTCGCTATATCCTGCCCGAGACCCTATTCCCCTGGCTGAGCGTCGTTTCCGGGCTCCTGGTACTCGCAATTGGCCTCTCGCTCCTCTACAACCGCTCACGCACCCTGTTCGGAGCCAGCGAGAAAGCTCGGAATATGAGTTCGGAGTACGCGGACTTTACCCACTCCTATTCGCCTGGCGTTCACGAGCACTCTCATGCGCTCGTCCACGCTACACACTCGCATAGCATTCACGAACACCCCCACGAGCACGTTCACTCCGAACACTCGCACGGCCACCACGAGCACACGCATGGCGGCCACACGCACAGCCACTTGCCACCAGGGGCGGATGGTTCGAAGGTTGGTTTGCGCAGCCTGATCGCCATCGGCGTCAGCGGTGGTCTCGTGCCGTGTCCGGCGGCGCTCGTCCTTCTGCTAGGCGCGATCTCGCTCGGCAGGCTTGGGTTTGGTATGGTGCTCGTCGTATTGTTCAGCGTAGGATTGGCCGTCGTACTGACCGGCATCGGGCTGCTGATGGTCTACGCGAGGCGGGTGTTCGAGCGGTACACGTTCGAGGCACGCATACCACGCTTTTTGCCCATCGTGAGCGCCGCGGCAATCTCGTGCGTAGGGCTCGCGATCCTGCTCGGCGCCATTGGCCAGACCGGGTTGGTTTAGTCGATGGACCCCGTCCCTTTCGAGAGGAGCGCCACCTGATGAAGACCAGCACGGGCGCCGCCCTGGCCCTCGGGGCTCTGGGGGGTGTCTGGATCGGGTCCCGCGCCGTCAAGACTTACGACTGGCGCACGGAATGGACGATCCCCGCGCCACTGCCCGTCGTCTACGGGGCCATGACCTCCCGCGAGGCGGTACGCGAGTGGTGGCCAGACATGGAGCTCGCCGACGACAGCGGGGATGACGACCTCAGGGTCGGCAGCACCGTCTCTTTCCGGGTGCACCAGGCCCCCGAAGTCGCACGCCTCGCCCCACCCTTCCGCATCCACTGCCTCTACACCGACGTGGAACCTGAAAAGAGGCTCAGGGAGACCGTCGAGGGAGACTTGAGCGGCGTTCTGGAGACCCTTTTCTACGAGCACCAGGACGGCACCCGCCTAACGTTCAGCTGGTACGTGCGTGTCACCAACCCGGCTCTCAACCTCCTGGGATACGTAGCCGAGCGCGTGTACCGTCACAGCCACGACAGCGTGATGACCTCGGGCGAGCGAGGTCTCTCGGAGTATTGCTCGCGGCGCTCGTAGGGCAAGACTCTTCAACAAGCTGGTGTCCTCCACGCAATCAGGCAAATAAAAGTAAGAAGAAAGGGCCGCTTCGGCACGGCCCTTCCTTCTATCGAGTGTCGGCGGCTTGGCTAGAAGCGCACGGCCGTGCTGTCGGCGTGGGCGACGATGATCTCGGTCCCCACCGGCACCCCGAGGGTATTGCTCCGCTTGACGAAGACGTGCAACCCGTTGACCTGGGTTCTCGCCGTGGAGCCCGCTGCGGGCAGCTTCTGCTCGTTGACGATCACGTAGCCTATGCCCGGAAGTTCGATCCGGGTGTTGGGCTCCACGTCCAGCGGGACCGCTACGCCGGCGACATTCAAATTGACGAACCGCGAGCCCTGCGTCGAGCTAAAGCGCTGACCGTTCCTGAAGGTATCCTTGGCGACCGCCGTTATGGCGTCGGCCGTGATCAGGCCGTCAGGGAAGGTCGTGGTGTTCAGGAGCTCTAGGTCCTCAACGCGGGCCGTCGTCTTCGCCACGGTGCCCGTCGAGGTCGGTCCCCCGAAGGCTGTGGTCACGCCGGTACCAGAGGAGAGCACGTTCCCCACATCCAGGGTATTGACGTTGTTGGTGCGGGTCTTGCCGTTGGTGCCCTCGCACCCGATCACCACGAAGGCCGCCTTGCCGACGCGGTTCTTGAAGGCGTCTGTGGTAGTCAGCGCGGTGGCCGCGTAGGCCTGGCCTCCCACGATCACATTAGGTTCCGTTCTGGAGTAACCGCTTACGGCGTGGGCGACGACTATGCGGCTGCCCACCGGCAGATCGAAGCTGTTGTTCTCGGTGACCACTATGGTTAACATGTCGACGGTGATCTTGCTCAGGCTCTCCCCGTTGCCATCCTTCTTGACGCTCTTGAGCAGAACGTATCCAATGCCGTCCAGGTTCACCCTGGTGTTGGCTGCCACATCCGCCCTGATGGGCTGACCGGCTATCCTGAGGTTCACGAACTCGGACCCGTTGGGCGTGCTTCTCATCGTGGTGGCGTTGGCCGAGGTGTTGGCGACAGCCTTTATCGCGTCGGCCCTGACCAGGCCGTCGAGGGCGTTGAGGCCGGTGACCTTGGAGGTATTCTTGACCCTGGCCGAGGTAGCGGTCTTCTCGGTGAAGACGGTGGAGAGCGTGGCGTTGGCCCTGAGCGTCCTGCCGTTGTCCGCTGTGGCCACCGAATCTACGGTGTTCGAGAGCGTTTTCCCGCCGGTGCCGTTGCAGGGGCAGGGCTGGAACGCCGATCTACCAAGCTGTGTCGCCACAGGCCCGGCCTCAGCGTTGGCGAAGGTGGCGTAGGCCTGGCCCCTAAAGGAACCCTTCAAGAGGGTTGCGGCCTCGCCTTGGGTTGCGCCGATGCCAAGGACCAGCATCACGCCAAGCATGAGGCCGGCCCAGAGCACGGCCGGTAGTCGATAGTTACGAAAAATCACTGGTTTTCTCCCTAAGGTATACGCGCTTGTTCGGTGTGCTCGACACCCCGAAGCATGCGTTCGTTTGGCGGTATTTGGGTTGACTTGCGCTAATGAGACACTTTAGGTTTGTGTCAGCCTCTCCCCTTTCGGCAGCCCGGCCGTCTCCCTTCTCACGAGAGACCCGTGGCTTTGCGCGCCCGCCTCGCGACGGGTTTGCCTTTTCGTAGGTGGCTATATGTAAGTTGTATGCGCCCGCGTCCGCCAGAAAATACGTCAGCCGTAGAAACAGCCCCGCGCCCCGTCCAACTAGGATTCGCCAAGATGGCCCGATGGGTGCGGATCAAGTCCGGAGTCCCCGATTCGTGGGCTGGAGCATGCTTCTATCGAGAGGTCAGAGTCACTGAGCGCGCTTACCTTACGTAAGCGCCAGGATCTACACGACGTTTGCTCTACCCTCACATGGGTCGGCTGCTCGGAAAGGCGCTGTAAAATGGGACAGATGTATGTGTCCGAGAAGGTGAGCGGTGGTGGCGATGGAACCAGGGGTGACGTACAGGGTGGCGACCAGCGAGGATAGCCGCAAGATCGCCGAGCTTTTCAGGATCTCCTCCGATGGCGTGGTGGATTACGTGTGGAGCACGCTCGCCCCGGAGTATCCCGGGCTGGCGCCGATCGAGATCGGTACGCTCCGCTACGCCCGTGAGGAGGGCAACTTCTCCTACAAGAATTGTGTCGTCGCCGAGCTGGAAGGAGCGGTGATCGGCCAGTTGTGCGCCTATCCTGTCGAGGCGGGCCCAGAGGAGACCTACGAGCCGACAGATCCCGTGCTGGAGCCCTACGAGAGTCTGGAGATCCCCGGCACCCTGTACATCAGCTCATTGGCCGTGTTCGATGAGTTCCGCGGAAGGGGCCTGGGAACGAAGATGCTCTCTATCGCGAGGAAACAAGCGCAAGAAAGGTCTTTTGACGCCCTGAGCCTGCTCGTCTTCGAGCGGAACACTGGGGCGGTAAAGCTCTACCAACGCGAGGGTTTTCGGGAAGTAGGCCGGGCTCCTGTCGTGCCGCACGCCCTGATCCAACACACAGGCGACGTCCTCCTGATGGCCGCCGAAGTGTAGGGTGCTCGTAGGGGCGCTTCGCGAAGCGCCCCTGCGTCCTAACCACCGAGCGACCTTCCCCACGGGGGCTTGGTACCCTGCGTGTTTGGCGTAGAATAGGGCTTCGCAAAGGCCATGAGCGGAGGACCTCGGTAATGCCCGACGTAACTATTCTAGGAGCCGGACTCGCGGGGAGCGAGGCGGCCTGGCAGGCGGCCGAGCTCGGCTGTTCGGTACAGCTGTGGGAGATGCGCCCCGTAAAGGAGACCCCGGCCCACCGCACACAGCACTTCGCCGAGCTGGTCTGCTCGAATTCGCTGGGCAATCATCTCTCTGAGACAGCTCAGGGCTCCTCAAAGAAGAGCTGCGGCGCCTCGGGTCGGTGATCCTGGGGTGCGCCGATGCCAACTCCGTGCCCGCCGGCGGCGCCCTCGGGGTCGCCCGCGAAGATTTCCCGCGCGCCGTTACGGATACCGTGCGCTCCCACCCCAACATCGAGGTGGTCCGCAGGGAGGCCACCGACATCCCCGAGGGTCCGACGGTCGTGGCGACCGGCCCACTGACCTCGGACGCGCTGGCCGAGAAGATAGAGGACCTCTCCGGGGAGAGGCTCTACTTCTACGACGCGGCCTCGCCCATCATCCACCGCGAGTCGCTGGACGAGTCGGTAATTTACCGCGCCTCCCGCTACGGCAAGGGCGAGGCTGCATACCTGAACTGCCCGATGACCAAAGAGCAGTACTACGCCTTCGTCGAGGAGCTGTCGACAGCGGAGCTAAGCCCCATAAAGGACTTCGAAGAGGACCTGTACTTCGAGGGCTGCCTCCCCGTCGAGACCATAGCCCGGCGCGGCAAGGAGACTCTTAGCTTCGGCCCGATGAAGCCCGTGGGCTCCCTGACCCCAGCACGGGCGAGAACCCCTACGCCGTCGTGCAACTTCGTCAGGACGACGCCGAGGGTCACCTCTACAACATCGTAGGTTTCCAGACGCGCCTGAAGTGGGGCGAGCAGCGACGCGTATTTCGGACTATTCCAGGCCTCGCAAACGCCGACTTCGCCCGCATGGGCGTCATGCACCGAAACACCTACCTCCCTCCAACCACATGCTCGAAGCCAACATGCGGATCAGAGAGCGCCTCAGCACAAAGCCCCTGTTCTTCGCCGGTCAGCTCACCGGCGTCGAAGGCTACGTCGAGAGCTCGGCGATGGGCCACATAGCAGGGACGAACGCGGCCAGGCTTGTGCGGGGGGAGGACACCATAACCATGCCCCACGGCACGATGATGGGCGCTCTAGCGCACTACATCACGACCAAAGAGGGGACCCTCCAGCCCATAAACTCCAACTGGGGCCTCGTTCCTGCCGTCCCGAAGAAGGAGAACGGCAGGCGCCTGAGCAAGCCCGAACGCAGGCAGCGCCAGGCGCAACGGCGCTCGCTGTGCTCGATGAGTTCGTGCGCGAGGGTGAAAAGGCCGCCGTTTATTGGCGCGTGCCAGGAGCATGATTACGCGTCAGGCAACCGGAGGACGAACATGACGGAACTCACGCTCGAGCCTGGAGTACTCCGGGTCGCGTCGGCTTTCCCGGATCCGCCGTTCGAGGTTACTATCGAGGGCAGAAAAACGGTTTTGACCCCGAACTGATGCGTTTGATCTGCGACGATCTCAGGTTGGCCTGGGACCAGGTAGAGTACGCCGGCGACGATTTCAATGGGATCTTCGACGGCCTCGCCGACGGGAACTACGACGCCGTTATATCGGGAACCACGATAACACCCGAGCGCGAGAAGGTGGCGCTGTTCTCCGACCCTTACCTCGAGTTCGACCAGGGCCTGGTCGTGAACGCTGAGCGGAACCCGCAGATCAAATCCGTCGACGATCTAAGCGGCCGAGTCGTCGGCATCCAGGTCGGCAATACCTCGGACATCGTAGCCAGGAAGCTGTTGGCAGAGGGCGCAATAGGGGACATCAAATACTATCCCTACCATGGAATCCTCACCGCGCTCGACGACCTGTCCGCCGGACGCATTGGAGCGTTTATCAAGCTCTTCCCCGTGGTCTCCTGGCTCGCGAAAGATCGTCCTGGGCTCGCCGTGATCCAGCAGATACCCACCCACGAGAAGCTCGGCATCGCCTTCGCCAGGACCAACGTAGGATTGTGCGCCGCCGTGAACGAGAGCCTGGCACGTATCAAGGAGCGTGGGCAGTTCGACGATTTACGCCGCAAGTGGCTCGATGAGCCGCAGAAGGATTAGTCAGGTATGGCGATCAGGCAAGTTCGCCTCTTCACCGGCGATGACGACCAGTCTCATTTTTCCGTGGGCGAGATCGAATGGAACGAGACGGAAGCTATCAACGCCATATCTCAGAGCGAACCGGCACAGTCCATTAGCTTCGAAGAGACCGCCGCGGGTGCCAGCCTCGACTGGCACAACGCCCCGCACCGGCAGTATGTGATCACCTTGAGTGGGCGGCTCGAGTTCGAGACGCGTAGCGGCGCGAGGCAAGTGGTCGAACCCGGCGATATCTTACTGGCAGAGGACACATCGGGCGGAGGACATCGCTGGCGCCTGCTCGACGACCAACCGTGGCGACGTGTCTACGTCGCTGTGCCGTAAGCCCGCGCCGGATCAGATGACCCTAACGACATACGTTGGCAATCAGTTGCCAGGGCTTTTGTGGCACACGAAGACCTCGGTGCGTTCGCCTTCGCCCGTTGGGTCATCGACGATCTCGGGGTCGAATCCGACGTCTCTCAGCAGTCCCAGCCAGGTTGCGCGCGGGAAGACGCCGACGATCTGACGGTCCAGGACCGTGCGCAGCTCGTCGCCTTCTCTGAGGGCCAGGATGAACTCGTAGTTGACTTCGGTGTCGGTCGGGTCCGCGTCCCAGGTCCACTCCATGTACCTGACGCTTCTCTCGCCCCTGTCAACGCCCTCGTGCGCGGTCGAGGGCCTGAAGGTTTCGGCCACGTAGTCGGGTACGATCACCGCCGTACCTCCGGGCTTGCAGTGCTCATAAGCGGTCAGCAGGGCCGCGCGCAGGTCTTCCTCGCTGGTCATGTACATGATGGCGTCGTGGATCAGGACTCCGTCGAACGTCCTGCCGAGGCGCAACGTGCGCATGTCACCCTCGATGTGCTTAGCCCCGGGTTCTGCTTCTCGCTCTCAGCCAGCATCGCGCCCGAAATATCCGTCAGCGTGAGATCAAAGTCCTCTTTGAGGAACCACGCGACGTTACCGCCGCCGCAGCCAAGCTCGAGCAAATCTCGTGCGCCTCCGGCCTGGAAGAGCTGCTTGAAAAACGCGGCCTCTTCGGCGTAGTCTTCGGTCGGCGAGACTAGCTGCCACCAGCCGGCCAGCTCAGTGTACAGTCTCGGTTGCTCGTCGCCCATATCTCAGATGGCCTTGCTCTGTTGCCCGACCGCCGGTGAGATAGCGACCGGAAGTCCCTCGACTTCGAGGCGGGATAGTTCAAACACCGCGCTGGCGCTGCCTACGACCTCGATCTCGTAGAGCGTGCCAGCGTCGTCGCGGTGGAGAATCACGTTCTCGTTCAAGTCCTCGCCCATGACCTCGCCGACCACCCTCGCAGGTCCGGTTAGCAGCTTGATGTTTAGGCTGACTGTCTCGGGTGAGTAGTAGATCTGCATCTTCTCAGCTTCCTTCCCGTTTGCGACGGCGGGTGAAGTTTCGATCCTTGAAGGCGTTTATCAGCATCTCCCGATCCGCACTGGTTACGACCCGAACGTAGCGCCCGAGTTCAGGCACGAAACCCCACATCTGCCACAAACCATCGTCCTGCCGGTGAGTATACTCCGCGGCCGCAACGACCTGCTCGCACATCCCGATCGTTATGTCCGAGCGATCCAGGTCCTCCAATACATTGCGCCTCAAATAATCAGTCGACTCCATACTCGGCATCCGCGTCGAGCACTTTACCGGCGGGACTCTACCCCACCGTATCGGTACTTTGGTGTCCTCCTCGCTTTCCCATACCCCTTCGATACGCGGTGGGGGACACCGCGCCGGAGCGGTAGGGGATTTAGCCGTAAGGTTTTCCGGAGGCGCGAAGGCCGAATCCTAGTAGGACCCCGGTTTTCTACCGCGTTACCGAATGCTTGCCGGAGTGTTGCAGTCCTGTAACCTGCCGACGGACAGCAACGGGTAGTCTTATGGATATGCAGGAAATCAGACACAACAAGAACAAAGGCTTCAAGGGCGGTCGGTACGCTCGTACCGAGGACGAGCTTTACAAGAAGGCCATCGAGCTTCTGGACAAGTGTAAGATCGACCCGCAGCGTCAGGACCAGGGAAGGTCCGGGACCGATTAGGCCACCGGCCTGATTTACGCCTGGGAACTCCCTGTGTGCCTGAGGTCCTTTTCTTCGTCGGTGAGGCCGTAGGGCTGGTCTGCGAAGCCGGAGCTGGACGGCACCCAGAACCGACACTCCATGGTCTTCAGCCAGCCCTGCTCTCTTGCATGCTCCCCTGCGTTGCCCGGATCGGCAGTCCCTCGACTTCCAACAGTGATAGGTCCACCAGCTTGCTGGCGTTGGTGTCGATGTCTATGGCCGTGACCTCACCCTCAGATGTGTAGTGGAACACGATTCCGGGAGCGAGGGGTCCTTGTTGGTAACCGTTCGGGAGTACAAATGAGAGATACGCTTCCGCGAACTGCTGGCCGGAGAACGGGACGCCGAGCGGTTAGAATGGGTGGTATGTGACGAAGGGAGGATTGGGCGTGGGAAGCGGAATGGCGTACCTGAGCCGTCGAGGATTCTTCAAGCTGTGTTTCGTGACGGTAGCATCGTCGCTACTGGTAGCGGCGGGGTGCGGCGGCGAAGATGACGACGACGAAGAAGAAGAGGACGACGATTAAGCGCTGTTTGGATTAGGAAGGAGGCGCGACGCGGGCCGCGCTCCAAGGCCCAAGTACCCGGACAGGCGGGGGCTTGCATCGAACGAGGCTTACAAGATTCGCTCCAGCCAAGCCGTCCCCTCGTCGGAGAAATTGTCGCTCAGGGCCGCGTCGCCGTCCAGCAGGCACACGAACAGCTTGTCATCCGGGCCGATGTTCGCCTCGAGGTGGTCGTAGATCCGCGCGGCTGGCCCTGAGGCCTCGACGATCCAGGTGTACTCCAGTACGCGCCAGTAGGGGTACTTCTGCTTTATTGCTTCGGACATGCGCGGATGGGTCCGGTCGGGGTCCACCATGCCGTATTCGACCAAGTACGCCGGCACGCCCTCACCTCCTGGCTATCTGATACTCTCCTAAGACCTCCTTTACCCATGTACCCAACGGTCCACCCAAAAGGCCGCACGCCACGTGGCAAGGCGTTGGGGCGCGGACAAGAGAGAAGCCGGGCCGCTGTCCCTTGGAGGGGGGAATAAGGGGCGCGCCCGGCTTCACGATGGGCCGATTCTACTACCGGGGAAGCCAGAGCGCATACCCCAAATGGGTGATCTTTCACGATGAAAGGGTCTAGTTCCTTTGCTATCATGCCCGGCTTCGGGTCGGCCGCTGCATCTGGAGGGGGAGGCGGCCGGCCCCGTTTCGTCGCCACGGGCCAAGCGAAAGGGCCGGTCGCGGTAGGTAAAGGGGAAGAAGCGGGTCCGGCCCAACGATGACACACCTGGCGGCCGTGACGCGAGTTGTTGTGCAAGCGTTCTGGAGTGGCCGCCAAGTGCCCCCTTCTCACTAACTAATGCGCCCCGGCGGGCCGGAAAATACGTAAAGCGGCGTAGGCCGCGCGTAAGAGGCTGACAAACGCGCGAGGGGCCCGGCCCGAAGGAAAGGAAAGCCGCAAGAATGTGATGAAGTAGGCCAGGCCCTTTTGCTGACACAGACCCGGCGCAGGGAAGAAGGAGGAGCAACCGGGTCCACCGATGTAATGCGCGGGGAGGGCGGGTAAATACACGAGGTAAGCGCAGTACGGAGGTTGCGCCTGCCGATCGCCACACCCATACTACTTTTCGTGCCTATAGGCTGAAGCTTCATCCAGGAAGGGGAGAGATATGCGTAAGGCAATGATTAGCGGGGCATTGATGGCGCTCGCGTTAATGCTTGCGAGCGGGGTGGCGCTGGCGGCGACGATCAACGGCACCAACAGGGCCGACTTGTTGATCGGCACCCCGCAGAGCGACACCATCAAGGGCTTCGGCGGGGACGATAGCATCAAGGGCAAGGGCGGCCCGGACGTGCTCCGCGGCTACGGGGGCAACGATAGCGAGACCGGCGACCGTGGCGACGACACCATGTACGGCGCTTCGGGAGTGGACGTCATGCACGGCTCGGCGGGAGCAGACACCATCTACGGTGGCCCGGGAGCAGACACCCTATACGGCGGTCCAGGGGACGACACCATCCGCGGCGGTTTGGGGGACGACACCACCGACGGACAGGAGGGACGCGATCGCCTCACCGGCGGTCCCGGGAACGATAGGATAATCGCCGGCACCGGCCAAAACAAACGCATCTTCGCGGGAGACGGGGAACAGGACCTCATCTGCGTCAACCCGGGCTCCAGCGGCGTGATAGTAACGGACGACCCCGAAGACGAGTTTATAGAAAGCCAGAGCTGCTGATCGTTGGTCTGAAACGGTGACGCCATCGGGCCGGGACGCCCGAAGGATGCCCCGGCCCGGTCGACGCGCAGGAGTGGCTAGAGGCGCGTGCCCCGATCCGCCAGGACGGCCTCTATCGGTACCCTGCTCCAGAATGAAATGGCGTCCGGATCACCCAATCCGCGAGCTCCCTCCACAACGGAAGCCCACCCCGGCTCCATCCCTTCGAGCACCCCGGCGAAGGCCGCGACCAGCAAGGCGTTCGTCTCCAGATGGTTACGCGGGACGTACAGCGGAAAATTAGCGTCTTTGTACGGACGGGCAAGCCGCAGCTGTCGGGAGAGGGGTATGCGCTGCAGGCCGTCCTTGGTGTCGAGCGCCCTTGCGTTGGTGGGTGCGATCTACCTCTCCGGCAGGCGCTGGCTGTAGCCCTGCAGGATCGGGGCTATGGGGCTTTTGCCGGAGAGGACATCCGATCCGAACGATCGCTGCGTAGGTAAGTCTGCGATGTTGCGAGAGTAGGGTGGGGCGGACGATGTCCCGCCAGAATAGGAGCAAGAATGATTACCTACCTACGCCCGTCTACCTTGCGCTTGTTCACGCTTGTGTTCGCGCTGGTAGCAAGCCTTGCCATAGCGCTCGGCGTGATGATCTCGGCGGCCCAGGCCGCGCCGGTTGGGAAGCTTACGCAGTTCAAGGTTCCGACCGCCGGTAGCAGTCCTCAGCACATCACGCAAGCGTCGGACGGGAACTTCTGGTTTACCGAGTCCTTCATCAACGACCAGAACGCACAGGGGCACAACGTCGGCCGGATCACGCCGACAGGCCAGGTCCGCGAGTTCCGGGTGTGCGACTTTTGCTTCCCGACCGATATCGTGCAGGGTTCTGACGGGATACTCTACTTCACCAAGAACGACGCGTCGCTGGGGCGGATCACTACGGACGGCACGGTGCTCCCGGATATACCCGCCGTGTTCTCCCCCAACGGCAACGGGCTCGACGCCCACGGCGACGACATCTGGTTCGCCGACTTCAACAACCGCAGCGTATGGCGCTACGATATCCCTACCGATGCCTTCACTGAGTTCCCGGCGCCAAACACGGTCCCTCTGGACGTCGCCGTGGCTGCGAACGGCATCGTGTGGTTCACTGATGCGAACGGCCAGATCGGACGACTCGACCCGACCACCGGGGCCGTCACCGAGATCGATGTCGAGGGCTTCCCCCGCGAGATCAACATCGCGAGCGACGGGGCAGTGTGGTTCACCGAGCGGTTCTCACAAGCGGTGGGGCGGATCGATCCAACCACCGACGCCGTTGAGTTGTTCCAGGTAGACGGTGGCCCCGAGGACATCGCCCCTGCCGCCGACGGCTCGATGTGGTTCACCCGCTCCACAGCAGGAAACATCGCCCGGATCACGCCCACCGGCGTCATCACGGCCCAATCGAAGGCCGTTAAAGGCAGCGAACCCTTCGGGATCACGGTAGCCCCCGACGGGAACCCCTGGTTCACGATGCTTAGCGCCGACAAGGTCGCCACTTTGCAGTTGAGGTAGATAGTAAAGGGCCGGGGTCGGCAACCGACCCCGGCCCGATAACGGTCCCTTCTACTTCAGGCGGTTCTTGAGGGCCTTCTCGGCCTTGCCCACGCCGCTTTTCGAGCCACCGGTGGCCCTTGCCCTTCTTGTCACCGGATACCTTGTCCTTGGCGGCTTTCTTCGCCGCCCCTTCGATCTTCTTGCCTACGCCGGCCATGTTGGCCACCTTTCTCTGAGGCTGTGTATCTCTTCACGCCTTACCCATCGGTTAGGCACCCAACCATCGAGGCGGCGCCAGGCGGACGGTCCCTACCCCTCCGCCGACCCACATGAAGGGCACGAGCCAAACTGGTCTTCCAATACCCTACTCACAGTAAGGGCCGAGACCCCGAAAGACCCTGACCCGGTGCATCGACTACGGTTACCGAATTCGCGCTGAGACTCTCCGCTGCTTCGAGCGCCCTCTCGGCACAGGCGTGTGCGCCCGAGGGATGCCCCGTCGTCTTCAAGCCGCCTGACACTGCTGTACCACTACACGAAACGGGGCATCCTGGGCGGGGCGGTCTTCCACAGGAGCTCCACTTCTTTATCGATGAGGCCGTAGGGGTGGTCTGCGAAGCCGGAGCTGGACGGCACCCAGAACCGACGCTCCATGGTCTTCAGCCAGCCCTGCTCTCTTGCATGCTCCCCTGCGTTGCCCGGATCGGCAGTCCCTCGACTTCCAACAGTGATAGGTCCACCAGCTTGCTGGCGTTGGTGTCGATGTCTATGGCCGTGACCTCGCCTTCAGTTGTGTAGTGGAACACGATTCCGGGGGCGACCTCAGAGCCCTCCGCTTCAAGGCCGGGCTTTAGCTTGACGAACATGCTGTCGGTGTCGGGATAGTAACTAACCTTCATGCTCCCTCCTTCTCTGCTGACGGGTAAAGCCGGTGTCGAAAAAGGCATTGTGCATGGCCCTCCGGTCTCCCGTCACGACCACCCTCAGGTACAGGTCTCTTCCCTCCGGCCGGCCCCAGAACGCGAAGCGTCCGTTTCGTTGCCTTACAATGTGCTCGGCTGAATCGACCACACGCTCACACATCCGCTGGGTGATGCCAGAGCGGTCTGAATTCTCCAACACGTTTCGCCTGAAGTAGTCCGTTACCTCCATACTCGCGCCTCGCTACTCTACCACTACCCGAAACGGGGCATCCTGGGCGGGGCGGTCTTCCACAGGAGCTCCACTTCTTCAGGCGTGAGGCCGTAGGCTCCGTTTATGAGGTCGGAGAGCCTGCGTTCGAGGCCGCGGGCCTCGGTGTTCGCCCTCTGTACGGGATCTGCCATCTCAGCGTAGCCGTCTTTAAGCTCACGAAGAGAGCCGGGCGTGAGGCGTCCCTCGCCTTTCGGGCGGCGCTTGCGGACCTCCTCGACGAAAGCATCGGGGCCGAGGGTGGCGAAGTCCGTGAGCTTCTGGCCGGGCTTCTCGACGCCGAACTCGATGCGCAGCCAGTCCAGGGTGTCGCGCCGCGCCTCCTGGCCTGAGCGGGTGAGTGAGATCACACGTCCCACCGCCTCCTCAGCCTCATCCCGCGCCTCGTCCGTGGGCGGAGCGATCGGCAACTTTTCTACGGAGACAATGTCCATAGCAACGCTTCATCTTTCTTGTGCGGTACGTAACGATAAGTGAAGTACCAATTGACAGGAGAGTTGAGGCACGCAAGTAGCCAAGAGTCCGGCGTAGGCAGGATACCGACTGCATTGTTGGCGTACGTATCCGGCACCATCCATGGCGATTCGCGAGTGAAAAGCTATCATTTGGTACATGATTTTCGGTTTCTCAAAGGCGTCATAATAAGCGCACGCCAGAAGTTCCCACCAGTAATGTCCTTGATCTTGCCGCTTGCGGAGCTTCGCCTCCAGCGGCTTCATGTGGGTGTGGAGTGAAGGGTATGCCTTGCGGAAGACTTCTTCAGCATCGTCGGCGCCGGACCATGGCCAGGAATGGTCACCGCTAGACTTGAGGACGATGATCCACAATCCGTTCCATCCGGGGGACCAGCGTTTTATGTCCTGGCCGCGCAGGTAGGGCTTTATGAACTCCGCCGAGCGCGGGTCTTCGCGCACGAGCCGCTCTTTCGTCGTGGTGTCGATCAGGAACGCTTCGTTCAGGCCGGTCAGCATGCCGCGATACGGCTTGACCCCTGCGAACTCGGTGAGGGGGATGCCGTTGTGCCGGATCTTCTCCATCAGATCGTCGACGGCGCTGGTCTCAAGGCTCCAGGCGCTCTTCCCGAAGCGCTTTCTAGGGACGGTGTGGGCATTCTCTTCCACGTAGGCTGCGATATCGGCGTCGAGCGCCTCGCGGGGGAACTCGACGACGCGCACGCTCCGCTCGGCGCCTGAATCTTCTCGCTCCGGCTTCTTCAGAACGACTATGCAGGGGAACACGTCGGCATCCTCGAAAATCGGGGCGTGCCCGAAGTCTACGATCTCCTCCAGCACGCCCTCCGAAGCGAAAAAGCCGCGCAGAGGCTCACCATAGCCGGCACGCAGCCACTTGTTGGTGACGATGTAGCTCATCCTGCCGCCGCGCCGGAGCTGCCGTAGCCCCTGCTCGTAGAAGTACACGTAGAGGTCGGCGACTCCGTGGTAGACCTCGGGGTAGGCGCCGGCCAGGTAGGGCTTGAGGTCTCCTAGTGATTCCTGTCTGACGTACGGCGGGTTGCCGACGACGGCGTCGAAGCCAGCATCGTCTCCGAGCGGACGTCCCTGCCGGTCGAAGAAGACGTCGGGGAATTCTAGCTCCCAGTGGAAGAAGCGGTTTTCCGCGGCGAGCGTTTCGGATTGTTCGAGCCAGCGCGCGAACTGGGGTGGGGCGTAGGGGGCGCGGCCGGTGGCGTAGTCGGTGAGGGGTTTCCAGAGCGAGGGGTCTACATCGACGCCGAAGTTGGTCGCTGTGGCGAGGTCGGCGAGGCGGGCGTAGCGGCGGACGAGGTCTTTGCGCAGGCGGGAGTAGAGCCGCTCCTGTTCGCGCACGTCTTCGAGCGTGTCGGCTGGGGACTCTTCGATCAGCCAGATCGAACCCACCGCGTTGCTCACGCTGCGCAAGAAGGCGTCGTCTTCCAGCATGGAGAGCTGCGCCGCGTCATCTGCCCTGGTCTTCTTTTTCTTCTTACCGCCACCTGGTCCGAGCCCGGCGATGCGTGCCCCGACTAGGGAATTTCCGGCCCTCAGGTGGTGGTCGAGGAAGGAGAGAGGGCGGTCCTTGGCGACGGTGGCGAGCCAGAGGCTCAGCTTGGCGAGGTCGACGGCGAGCGGGTTGGCGTCTACGCCGTAGACGCAGGACTGGGCGACACGCCGCTTCCAGTAGGCCAGTTCGGCCTCGCCGCCTGTGGCCGGTTCGTCCGGCGCGACGCCAAGCTCGACGAGGAAACGTGAGATCCTCTCCGTCACCTCGACCAGGAAGTGGCCGCTGCCCATCGAAGGGTCCAGGACGTTGAGACCGAGAACGGCCCGTACTCGCTCCCTGTCGTCCTTCGCGCCCTCGACGGCCTCGCGCAACACGGGGTCCACCGTCGCCTCGACGATGTACTTCACGACGTAGTCGGGGGTGTAGTAGCTGCCTGTCGCCTTGCGTTCGCCCCGGTCGTTCAGGAGATCGACCGTCCAGCCTTTTTCGGACTCGGGCAGGGCTTCGAGGTGGTATTCGAGCAAGCCTTCGTAGATCGTACCGAGGTGGCGCTCCGCGAGGTCGCGGTAGTCGACAAACTGGCCGTCCACGCGCGAGAGCATGTCGACGGCCGCTTGCAGGTGCCGGTCACCGACGGCGTTCGCTTCGAGGAAAGGGTGGCGTTCCGGGTCGAAGAGGCCGCCGTCGAAGGTCGCCACCCCTAGCTGCGGGCTGCCGCCCTCGACGATGGCGAAAAGGTCCTTCAGGTCCTGCCAGAGCCTCGCGCTCGTCGGGAGCAGGGTCCGGTCTGCGTCGAGATCGCCGGCGACGCGGTGCTTTATAGCGTGCAGGCTGTAGGAGTCGCGGTACATCCCGTTCTCGTGCACTGGCAGCAGGTCTCGCGATTCGGCGTAGAGGACGAAGAGAAGCCTGTAGAGTAGGATCAGGGAGCTGTCGTAGATCCCGCGCAGCGTGCCGGGCTCCGCCGAGAGTCCGTTCCCCGGATGATCGAGAAAGCCCTGCGCCAGGTGCCTCAAAGCCTCATAGACCTGGATTTTGAGCGAGTCGCCGACGCTCCGCGCATAATCCGCGCTCTCCCCGAGCAGCGCCGCGACGCCTAGAGGCCCGTCGTCGAACGCGGCCCGCCGGAAGAAGGCGTAGAAGTACAGGAAGTTTTCCGAGTTCGAGGACTCTACTAGCGTAGGCAGGTCCACCTCGTAGAAGCGGTCGAGCTTGTGGGCCGTATCGCGGTGGTAGAGCCTCCAGAGCCGCCCGTTGGTCAGGATGCCCCACTCCGTCCCCGCGTGTTGCATGTAGAAGGAGATCTGGTAAGTGGGGTTCTTGTTGGAGAAGGCGTCACGATTCCTGCTCTTGAGCGAAACGTCGAGCGGCCGCTCCCAGTATTTGGCGTCGGCGACCGCGAACGCATGTCCTTTAAGCAACTCATCGGTCAGCGTCCTGTCCTTGTTCGCGGCCACGGATCGGGCGTCCGTGTACAGGACATAATCGGGACGTTTGGTGCCTTCCGGTGTCGTGAGCGCCGGCTGCACCTCGAAGGTGTGGCCGAGGAGCCGCAGTATGGGGCGGACCAGGTCTTCCTCGACCTGCGCTTCGTTCTCGCTCGGCGTGTAGGCGTCGAGGAGACGAGATATTGCCTCCATCGTGTTATGGGCTTCGTCTGCCAGAGCATTCCAGTCGGGCCGCGCCGGCAGCGTTACGTTCAGGTAGTGATCCGAGAACAGGCCCTGGTTGCGGTGGGGTTGTCCCATAGGCTGTGCTGGCTGCATGGAGCAAGTATAGTCAAAGCATCCTCGCCTTACGCAAGGGGCGAGGACACGTGCTCTGTTCGAGAACTATAGCCCTGTGGCGTTAGATGAAACCCTCGGCGCGTCTCTCCGTATACAAGGGTGGCCGGGCCGCTATCATCCCCCCTCCTTATTCGAGCCCGGCCGCTCTTCTTACATCAACCGTTCTCGATCCGCCGCAACTCGACGGCGCTTGGTGGTGTCTGGGCGCCTCACCCTTCGGTGGCCGGCATGTGGCCCATCGTTCCTGACCGTCTCCTAGTCCGCGTTCAGGACTTTGCGGAACAGGACCATGTCGTCGCCCGCCGCGTAGAAGTCCCGGACGCGCGCCTCCTCCCCGTAGCCCAACTTCGCGTAGAACCTGCGCGTGAGCTCGAAGTCCGGCAGCCCCGAGGTCTCGACCAGCAGCAGCCTTTGGCCGTCCGCCCGCAGCGCGCCTTCCACGTGCCGCATGAGAGCCGCCCCACGGCCTTGCCCCTGGCGGTCGGGCCGCACGGCGATCATGGTCAGGTACCATGTCCGGTCCGCCGCCGGCGTCGGCGCGTAGTATGCGACCCCGAGCGGCCCGCCTCCCTCCTCGTCTATGACACACGCGTGGCCGGCATCGGCATTGCCAGCGAAGTAGTTCGCCAGCATCTTGTCCAGCGGCCCGGTTTCGTCCGCGGGGAAAAGCCCGGACGCCACAGCCAGGCCGATCACCGCCGTGGAATCATCGTTCGCTATGGGTCGGATCAAGGGTACCTCCAGCGATGTGCGCCTGGTTAGCTTACCAGCGCCGTCAGCGTTGGTCTTGTTCACGAGGGCTGAAACCTACCCCGCCGCCAATCGATCCGCCCGAGCGCGGATCATCACCGCCTCGTTACCCCGCGTGGCCACAGCGAAGCCCCCGGGCTCGGGGTCAAAGAGACCACCGTGGAAAGTCGCCACCCCAAGGTCGGGCTGCCATCGGCGATGATCTCGAACAGCCCAACGAGGCGCGGAGGGCATCCCGCCTTCACGCTCCTGTACGACGCTGTGCATAATGAACGGCGCGATCTTCCGACGAAAGATCGTTTGCCTTCGATCTCAGCGGAGGCAAGAGTACGAAGGGAGGCGCGGCGTGAACGAGACAGAAAACGAGCGATTGAGGGGGGCGGTGGAGCGGCTGATGGACGGGCAGCGGGAGGCCCTGGAGGTTCTTCGTCAGGCGCTTGACGACGACGTGCCCACAGAGGATACGTTGGGAGACCTGGAGGATATTCTGGTAGGCGCTTCCGAGGATGTACGCACCATCCTGGGAATAGACGAAGGGAGCAGCGGAGCATGACGGACAGGCACAGGCGGGACGAGGAACGTGACAGGCTTTCGCGGGAAGAAGACGAGCGCAGGCGGGAAGAAAAGGAGCGCCGATCCGACGAGCTACGGGAATCCTGGCGCCGCAACCATCCGAGCGAGGAAGAGGAGAGGAAGGAGAAGAAGGATTGGCCGAAGTGAGCACCGGGACGTGGGAGGTGGTAGATCTCGTGGCGGCGCTCCTCTTCGCGGTGGCGTCCTTCTACTACTTCGTCGCCGGCGTCCACTTCGAGGACCGCGCTCTCTCCCGCCTGGCTGGGCTCGCGTTCCTCATCTTCGCCGGGGCCGCTGTTGTATTCGCCGTGAGGATCCTGTTATGAGGGGTGGATCTCATCTATTTTCCATCTCATCGATCCACTGCTCGGTTGATGTCCCTCGCCGCCCGCTTTCCGGTCCGACCCTGCTCGATCCGCCCGAACACGGACCATGACCGGTTCGTCGCCCCGCGCGGCCGCTGCGACGTCCCCAGGCTCGGGATTCCCCCCGGGATCCAGGCCCACCCCGTAGCGTCTAGCCGTGCTCGGGTACTTGCGCAGGAAGGCGCCGAGCCCTCGCTCCACGGCTTCTTGGTCTTGCACGATCTTCGCCCGGCACTGGAACTCGAGCCCGCGCAACCGTACGACCGCCAGGGCGCCGCCCACGAAGTTCTTCCACCAGTTGCTCCAGCTCTTGCCGGTAAAACAGACGATGTTATCGCCCTCCATGACGTAGCCCACCGGCACGGCGTAGCGCGCGCCGCTCTTACGGCCGGAGAGGATCAAGAGCATTACCCTGTCGCCGAGCAGACCGTGCGCCGGGGACCTCAGCAGCCGCCGTACAGCCGGGTTGAGCAAGCGGTACAGTGCTTTCTCCGCTGGACCCATCGACGCCCCGCCTCCTGTCTGTACGACCCTCGGCAGAGCGCCAAGGAGGAGGAAGGCGAGGTTGGCCGTCCACAGGACGAGCCCGACCGTCGCCAGCACGCGCGCGGCGCGCCGGCCGAAAGTCGAGACACCGGGTGCCTTCAGCGTCTTGCGGGCACGCAGGAGCTGCCGCAGGCGGTACGGGGTGTAGGAGAGGCCGACGACTGCAACGATGTTCGGGAAGAACAGCCGCGAGAAAGTTGCCTCGGTGGCGATCTGAACCAGGAGTACAAGCGCGTAGGGCACCATCGCGCGCCTGACGCCCGCTTGCCGGCGCCACACGAACGCGGAGACGAGCGGTAGGACCAGGGTAAACAGCGCGAGCGAGCCTATCCAGGCCCCAAGAAGCTTACGACCCCAGGCCGAGAAGGAACCCGAGAGCGATTCTTCGCCCCGCCTGAACCACGGTAGCGTCCCACGACCTGCGAGCCACCCGAAGACCGCGAGCAGCGCGGTGACCCACGCGACGAATGAGGCGTCCTCCCGATTGCGCCAAGTTGTCGGCGTACCGCCAGAATCCGCGCTCACGCCGCCCTGCCCCGTCCACAAGGCACCCCTCTTGCGGTACTTGATCCGCCACGCAGGACGGCGACCGACGCGGGGAGGATCGGCAGACCGACGGTCCTGGCCGCGCCGCTCACGCCTCTGACCCTTCCCTTGGCCCGGACGGTCTGGTACCGAGCTGCAAGACCGCACCCGCGTTCCGCACGAAGGCTTCCCGATCGACGCCTTCTCCGCAGAGCAACTCATAGAGCTGCAGCCCGAAAGGCAGCGCGAAAAGGATCGCGGCCAACGCCTCCGGGTCGAGGTCCCCGCGCAGCCGACCGGCCTTCTGCTCCCCGCGCACCCTCCCAGCGACCATGTCCCGCCAGGAGCCAATCGCCCCACGCATGAGCGCCCCGAGGTTTGGCTCCCTGACCGACTCGTACCAGAACAGGAGGTTGACCTTCTCCCGCCAACGCGCCTCCTCTTCCGGCACCGATAGGAAAGGCGCCAGCGCCGCCGTGAAGGCCGTCTCGAAGCCCCCCTTCTCAGACGAGAACGATCCCAGTGCCTCCCGCAACGCCACCTCCTGCGCCTCAGCCTGCCGACGGCAGATCTCGAGTAGCAGATCCTCCTTCGTCCGGAAGTACGCGTAGACCGCCCCGGTCGAGACCCCCGCCTCCCCAGCGACCTCCCTCAACGTCGCCCGGTCGTACCCCCGCTCGACAAAGAGACGCGCCGCCGCCGCGAGTATACCCTCGGTTCGCTCTCGCCTGATCTCACTGGAAAGCCTCGGGCTCACGCATACTCCTTACAAAAATAACGGTCGACCGTTACTTTTACACAGTACTATGTCTCGGGTCAAGTCTTGGCGAAGTCTGCAGAAGTAGGGGACGAGTGATCGCGGCCTCGGCGATTCGCAGGAGACTCAGGGGTCCATACTTGGGCGAGGTGGGCCGAGAAAGACCCGAGCACCCTACCCCGTCGCAACACGAGACAGTGTATTTGACAGCATGGAGAGAGGCATGCCCAATGCGCCCGGTTCGAAAGGTTGGGTCACGGTCGTGTATGGCGCTACCTCGAATGGCATCTTCCGACCTCGCCTTTTCGCAGTTCCGACCATCTTCAGTTGCACTAGCTTCGGAACTTATTTGTTGTTGGGTGCGTAAAGGTTTTGTGGGCGAGAGATACACGAGAGCCGGGGCTCTCCCCGTGAAGCGGAGGGAACCCCGGCTACTTTTGTCGGTTATCAGAAAGCTCTACAATAATTCTTTACCTGCACTGGTTGTCTGCGTTCGCTCGGGTGCAGACGCCTTTGATCTGGAGCGACCAACCGCCAGCGAAGGTGCCTGTGCCGTTCCTGTCGCCTGTGTCCGGCTGTGTGACGTCGTCGTAAACGTAGAGTTTCCACCCGCCAGCGGGATCCGTGCCGTCGAACTTCGAGAGCAGCCTGTTGTTGTTCTGGGTGACGCTGGGCCAGTTGTCGACGCCGAACTCGTAGTTGGAGGTCATGTAGCTGCCCTGCGTGATCTGGCCGCTGTCAGGCAAGAAGATTGGCGCTTCGTCGTCGAGCTTGACGTTGATGCCTATTATGTCGTTGCCGTCGCCGGCATCGGACCAAAGGATGGCCTTCTGCCCCTTTGGCCCCACGAGCAGGACGTCCATGTCGTCGGGGTCGGTGTGGCCTACGCTGCGTAGGACTACGTTGACGTCGGTGACCCTCTTGAAGCCCGTGACCCGAATTCCGGAGGGGTAGGGGCTGGCCTGCCCTCCGGTTCCTCCAGAGATCCTGTCCAAGGGTATACTAACTAGCCTGTCGTTCGTGAACGTTCTCGTGCCGGTCTGGGTAGCCGCCTGTGCCGAGATAGTGAACGCGACCAAAGCGACGACCATGGCCACCGCCCCCGCCACCACCAACGTCGTCATCCTGAACAGGTTCGTATTTGCCAAGACGCCTTCTCCTCTCCTTCGAGATTTTGCACTGATCCGCATTGCTGTGGCTACTTAACTACTGCACCTTCCCTCCTCTGGCGAGAGTTGTCTGTGCCGACACTTCTATGATGACAAGGAGTCGAGGGCGGCGTATCCCTCAAATGGGTTATCTTTGAAGATTCCCGTGATCGGATTGCCTGGCGCTGGGAAGTTGACGGCGTTCGGTCTCTCCCTGGCGCTCAACCACGCCTATCGGCTTTTTGTGATCCGCCTGCCCTCCTGCGTCGTACGAAAATGATGAGAGGCAAACACTGGGGGAGAGCATCGTTACGCGAGAGAAATGTGTACTACTCATCAGCGGCATATCGTTGATCCGTCAGACGTTCGCGCTGTTGCTCGAGCATTGGACCGGGCTTCGGACCTTGCAGGCAGACTCGCCGGTAAGGGCGCGCGGGATGCTGGCTGATCTGAACGGTGAGCTTGCCCTGGTCGTCGTCAACGTGGATACGTCCGACGAGGGCCTGATCGAACACGTGCGTGGGCTCGGTGTGCCAGTGTTGGCGTTCGGCGGGGAAGGTAGCTCGGGCCCGCTCGCAAGGGCGCTCGACGCGGGGGCTGACGATGCGATCTCGCTCGGTGCCCCCGTCACGCACCTGACCGGTAGGGCCGCACAGCTGGCTTTGCAGGCTACAGGCATCAGGCGTCAGGCTTCAGGTATCGGGCCGGATGGTCCACCTTGCTGAGGAGCGCTGTTGCCTCTGCGGCGGCTAGAGCCGCCGCCTTGCTATAGTTTTGCCGCAGCCTCTGTATAGAGCGCCGCGTCGAGGATGGTCTCGACGAGTTTCTCGAAGGTGATGCCTGCGGCCTCGGCGGCGAGCGGGAAGGTCGAGGTCTCGGTGAAGCCCGGGATAGTCTTTACGTCGAGGACCCAGGGTGTGCCGTCGGCGAAGATCGTATCCACGCGGGCAAACCCTGAACACCCAAGAATCCTGTACGCCTCGAGCGCCGTCTGTTCCACGCGTGAGGCGTCTTCCGGTGGTATCTCTGCCGGGATGGCGAAGTCAGTCGCGCCCGGGGTGTACTTGGCCTCGAAGTTGTAGGCGCCTTCGCGCGGCCTTATCTCGACCAGTCCAAGCGCCCTCGGGTCTTCGCCGGCGGGCTCGATGATGGGGATGGAGATCTCCGTACCGGTAATCCAGCTCTCTAGCAAGATCTTGGCGTCGTAGCCGAGCGCTTCGTAGACCGCATCGAATAACCCCCCGGGCTCCTCGACCCGCGTGAGCCCAAAGCTCGAACCCTCCCGGGCCGGCTTGACGACGAGCGGGTAGCCAAGATCCTCGGCCGCGACGTCGAGCGCCCCCGAAGCCCCCATCTCGTTCATCGCCTTTCTCAGGAACGTGCGGGAAGGAGGGCTCTGTATTCCCGCCGCGCGGAGGGCGCGCTTCGCGTAGTCCTTGTCCATGCAGCGAATGCTCGACAGCGGCCCACTCCCCGTATACGGGATGCCCAAAGTCTCCAGGAGCGCCTGTACGGTGCCGTCTTCACCGCCTGGGCCGTGCAGGCATACGAAGGCCGCGTCGGGTGAGATCTCAATCAATGCACCCGTGGTCGAATCCTCGATGTCTAGTGGATGGACCTCGTGGCCGAGTCGTTCGAGCGCGTGCTGGACGCGCCGCCCCGTAACGAAGGAGACGTCACGCTCCATCGAGTGTCCGCCGCGCAAAACAGCCAGGCGCGCCACGACGCCCCTAACCGTCCGTGCCGACGGTCGAGCGCGTACCGCTCGCGACGCTCCTGTGCGAGCCGCGTTCCAGGTCGCTCCTGAGCTCCATGCGCTCCCGGATCACCTCGGAGAGCAACTCTATGCCGCGCCTTATCCGGTCGGGCTCCACGAACGAGAAGTTCAACCTCATGTTGTTCTTGCCCGTGCCAGGGGCGCCACCGTAGAACCCCTCGCCAGGTACGTAGGCGACGTTCCTGGCTATGGCGCGGGGGAGCATCGCGGTCGCGTCCAGGTACGAGGGGAGGGTGGCCCACACGAAGAGACCGCCTTCTGGGTGGGTCCAGTGGACCTCCTTCGGCATGAACTCGGCCAAGGCGTCGAGCATCGCGTCGCGGCGCTCTTTGTACATCACGGTCAGGCGTCCTACGTATGCACGCCAGTCGGCGTTCTGGAAGTAGGAGGAGATCATCATCTGCGACAGGTTCGAGGAGCAAAGGTCGGCCCCCTGCTTGCCGACGTTGATCTTGTGCAGTATCCCCTGCTGCGCGTGGACCCACCCTAGCCTGACGCCAGGGGCGAAGATCTTGGAGAACGTACCCAGGTACACGACCCTGTCCAGATCGCCTTCCTCTTGCTCCAGCGCCGCCAGCGAGGGGAGCGGCTCACCCTCGAACCGGAGCATCCCGTAGGGGTTGTCCTCGACGATCACCAGGTCGAACTCGCGCGCCATCTCCAGAAGCTCCCTGCGCCGCTCGGCGATCATGGTAACGCCCGCAGGGTTCTGGAAGTTGGGCACGGTGTAGACGAACTTGACGTGCAGGCCCTGCTTCCTGGCTTTTTTCAAGGTCTCGCGGGCAGCGACGGGGATGATGCCGGCCCGGTCCATCGGGACGTGGGCGATGCGCGGCCTGTACGCGGCGAACGCGTTGAGCGCCCCAGCGTAAGTGGGACCTTCGCACAACACGGCGTCGCCCTCATCCAGAAAGACCTTGGCGATGAGGTCGAGCCCCTGCTGGGCGCCGGTGGTGACGAAGACGTCCTCCTGCCGTGCGGGCGTGCCTTCGGCGCCCATGACCTCGACTATGACGTCCTTTACGGCCTCGAGGCCCGCAGTCGGCCCGTACTGCAGCGCCTGCGCAGCGTCGGAGGCGATGTTGCGCGAGATCTCCCGAAAAGCCTCCTCCCCGAACGCCCTGGTGTCGGGGAAGCCGCCGGCCAGCGAGATGATGCCTGGCCGCGAGAGGGTCGCCATCAGGTCGCGGGTCGCGGCTGACTTCATGCCCTTGACCCGGTTTGCGTAGAGGAAGTCGAATCGGTCGAGGTCTACGAGCGGCAAAGGTTATCTCCCTGTAGCAGTGGTCTGAACGTCTCTCCAACCGAGCCCACCCGAGAGTACCTGCCACAGCTCTGGCGGCATCTCGAAATGGCTGGTGCTGCACGAGCGGCCCCGGACGGAGAGTACCTTCAGCTTCTCATCGCCCGAGGCGAGAGCGGCATCATCCGCCACCGCCCCAATGGCGTAGGCCTGCTCCACAGTATCATCGTTTTCGAGTCCGGCCCAGATCCTCGCCACAAGCTCGGACCCCACGACGGGGGCGAAGTAGTATCCGGTCGTCATAGAGAAGAGCCCTGAAGACCGCAGCACGAGGTCGTAGTACAGGCCGGAGTCGCCACACGGCATCTGCCTGAGCACTCCGAACGACTCCTCACCAGCGTAGCGTTCGAGCTGTTCCTTTATGCGGTCAAGCTCTTCGAGTTCTTCGTATGTTGGCTCTTCGAAGGTCGGGGCATCCGAGAGGAGATCCTGCCAGACCTCCTGCGGGAAGATTATGCGGAGCGAGCCCGCGTTGGCCGAGAGCCGCATCTGGCCCCCTTGCGCCTCCAGTTTTTCGAGGCTCTCCACCCTTACCTCCTGCATAGTAGGCGACTGTATCACAAAGAATCGCTCCTACATAGAACGAACCCATAAACTCGACCGTAGATCCGTCCGTAGCGGGTCCACCGCCATGCCTCCCCCAGGACGGGCGCACAGGGCTGTGGCAGGGATGGATCAAAAGACCGGAAAGTGACGGTGTCGCAGGCCACTATGTGCCTCGACATACGTATCTTCGTGTTTCGGAATGGTAGGTTCGAAGTGACTTGACCCTAGTCCTTTCCCCTCCTGGACTAGGGTTGGTTTCTCTCGGTTGCCAACGATCCTACGATGCGGAAGTGCCATTCACGCACAGGCCGCGCTCTACTCTAATCGGCGTCTTCCCACGCCGTCAGCTCTACTTCAAAGAGGTCTGCGCCGAAGGCACTGAAGGCAGCCACTAAAGAACCGTCGGACCTGCGTAGCATCAACAGGTCTGCATCGCGGTCCAGGTAATAGCCGAATGGCAAGCGGAACCCGAAATGTCCGTCTATTTTCTCATGCTGCACCAGCAAGGGCCAAACGACTATACGGCGATCTCCCCGTCCCCCATGGACAGGTCGGTAAGCCAGAACAACTCCGAACGCCCGTCCTCCAATCGAACGTCAATGGCGGCATGTTCGGAGTTTCCCCAGCAGTTCTGCACGGTGCCGATCATACCGGCAAACTGGCTCTTCCAGTGGCCTTCCCTAACCCGCACCACGGTGCCTCTACGAGCTTCGTTGGCTTGCATGACCTCTGGCCTCCTGTTTATCTATCCTTTGGGGTCGACTCTCTTGCTCTCGTCCATCCCACCACGCCCCACCATCGTCCAGGCGTCTCAAGTCAAAGACTGCCGCTGTGCCGCTCGTAGTTCGTGGTACCAGTAAAGCTCGACGCTTCCGTCCTCGAATCGCACGTCTACCGCCAGGTGGTTGGGATGCCCGTAGGTCCTCTCTATCGTGCCGACGCGTACTTTCCCCGTTCGTTTCCATCCGTCCAGCACTCCCACCGAAGTGCCTACACGCGCCTCATGCGATTCCAAGAAGATTGCCCCCTCGTCGTTCACCGGTTGAGACCGACCCCGTTCACCGGAGACTTCTGCGGGGCCCGGTCCCACCCGCTTTCCCATTCGCTAGCCGTATTTGTAGCAGGGTTCTACACCTTTTTATGTAGCCTGTGGCACTTTGTGTCCGGCGGCACCGGGTACAGCAAGCATAGGTTAAATTCATGTGACATGCGCCATTCTCGGGGCATCATCCATAGTGGCAGCGCTACAGGGATGCTCTATGCAGAGGCTGGTGGCTCGCCTGGGTGTGTTCCGACCCGATGGCCCGAAAGATGCAGTATGGGCTAGGGTCCACTACAATAGCGAAGAAGTAATACACAATGAAATTCGGCACTCAATTACGAAGGCACAGCGGAGGATTTTAGCATTGCCGGACACGAACGCCGAGAGGATCAGGCTCCTCTCGCTTGTGGATATCTTCGAACCGCTCACGGAAGAGGAGATAGAGAACCTAAACGGTCAGCTTCCTGATCGCCACCTGCAGAGCGGCGAGATCTTCTTCGGACCGCAGGACCGCTCGGAGAGGCTCTTCCTTCTGCAGAGTGGCAGGGTCAGGATATTCAGGAGCACCCCTGAGGGCCGTGAGTTCACCCTCGCAGTGGTGGAGGCAGGAAACCGTCTTCGGGGAGATGGCGCTCACGGGCCAGCGGCTGGAGGGTAGCCCAGAACGCCGATCGCGATACTCCGCCGTCCCAAGGTCCTGCTGGTACTGCTAGGTTCCCGTCGGTTGTGACGAGAACCTCGAACCCTTCTTTTTCGGCAACGTCGAGCGGGTCGCCGTTCTCCAGGGTGACCAGCCGCGCTCGTATGCGGTCGAAATGTCGTGCTCTCCCAACAGGCCCCTCAAGAGGACGGGCGTGCCCTGGTCAAACAGTACGCGCGCTCAAGCGGGGGCCAGCGCGCTTCGCGCCGCGTGTTCGGGCACGGTGCTGGCTTGCTCCAGCGAAACGCCGGGGAACCACTGGACGAATTGATCAACTTGCGCGCCGTCTTCGAGGTTCTCGAACAGCCGGAGATCGGGACGCGCGTGCCACATTATACCCAGGTTCCACTGAGCAGTTCGGGGTTCCACTCGACAGCGGGACAGGTCGACCAGTCGATCATAGGGCCAGGGTAGCATCATCTCCACATGACGGCTAACCCTGGTCTGCTGACGCTGCCCTACCAGAGTCCCTGCGCGCCGTTGGCTGTATCCTTTCCATAGTATGTCGGCATTTGCAGGGGAGACATGAAAGCCATCTTCGTAACGACTAACGAGCACAAGCGCCGTGAGGTACAGGAGATTTTGGGTGTCGCGCTGGAGAGCGTGGATCTCGACCTGCCGGAGATACAGGCCATCGACCCCGCCGAGGTCGCTGCCGAGAAAGCCCGCGCGGCCCGCGCGGCACTCGGCGATACGGACCTCCCCGGTCATCGTCGAAGATTCGGGGCTGATGGTCGATGCCTGGGGCGGGTTTCCGGGGGCGCTGACGAAGTGGCTCATGAGTAGCGTCGGAAACGAGGGCCTGCTCAGAATGCTGTCCGAAGATGACGACCGCTCGGCGAGGGCCGTGTGCGTCGTCGCCCTCGCGGCGGTGGATGGAACAGTACACACCTTCAGGGGCGAGGTGCGGGGGACGGTGGCGCAGGAGCCGCGGGGCGGGGGCGGGTTCGGCTACGATCCCGTGTTCGTCCCAGGGTGGTCTCAGGCGACTTACGCCGAGATGGGAGAGGGCAAGAACGCGGACTCCCACAGGGCGCGGGCGTTCAAGGCCGTTCGGGAGTGGTTAGAAGAAACTTAAGGATAGGGTATAAGGGAGTGTAGAGAAGCGGCGGGATTACATGCCGAACCCGGGGTTTTGGTATTCTGTCTCTTGTTGTACCTCTGAGAGGGAAGGGGCCGTTGATGTCGGCAGATAACGAGCACTCGGAAAATGGGGACGTAGAGTCCCGCGAGGACGGTGGTGCCATAGCTACCAGCTCGGAGCGCCTCGTAGATTTGTACCGTGAGATGGCCCTGATCCGGGCCTTCGAAGAGGCGTGCCAGAAGGGTTTCAGGCAGGGAAAGATCGGTGGCTACCTCCACGTCTACATTGGGCAAGAAGCCGTGGCGACGGGCTTCCTGGAGGCCTTCAAGGAGGGCGACAGGATCATCACCGCCTACCGCGACCACGCGCACGCGCTACTTCTAGGTAGTGACCCAAACGAGATCATGGCCGAGCTCTACGGCAAGGGAACCGGCCTTGTAAAGGGCAAGGGCGGCTCCATGCATCTCTTCGACGTCGAGCGCGGCCTCATGGGCGGCTACGGCATCGTCGGCGGGCACATTCCTCTTGGGGTGGGTGTCGCCTACGCCATGCGCTTCCAGGAGACCGACCACATATGCCAGCTCTATCTGGGGGACGGTGCGATGAGCCAGGGTGCCTTCCACGAGGCCGCCAACCTCGCGGGGCTGTGGGGCAAGGACGGCGAGTGCCCTTGTCTGTTCATCGTCGAGAACAACCAGTACGGGATGGGGACAAGCGTAGAACGCACGACGGCGATGACAGACCTCGGCGCCAAATTCGACGCCTACGGCATCGAGCACGAGAAGGTCGACGGCATGGACGTCGAGGCCGTCGCCGAGGTCGCGGAGAGAATCGTGGAGCAGGTAAGGGAGACGGGCAAACCTTACGCGGTCGAGGCGCTCACGTACAGGACGGCCCCGCACGGCGCCGCCGACTTCTTCGAGAAGTACAGGACCAAAGAAGAGATCTCTGAGTGGCGCGAGCGCGACCCAATCGGGATGGTCGAGCACAAGCTGATCGAGAACGACGTGCTAGACGAAGACAAGATCGAGGAGATAAAGGGCGAGGCCAAAGAGCGGATACAAGAGGCCGTGAAGTTCGCCGACGAGAGCGATGAGCCGCCGGAGGAAGAGCTCTACACGGACGTGTACTCCGGCGAAGATGAGTATACGGGGGAGGCGTAGGCCGTGGCGGAGACGAAGACTTACCGCGAGGCCCTGAGAGAGGCGATGGTCCACGAGCTCGACAACGACGAGTCGGTCATCCTCATGGGCGAGGACATAGGCGTATACGGCGGCACCCACCTAATTACCGACGGCCTCTACGATGAGTACGGGCCCAAACGCATTATGGACGTGCCCATCTCCGAGAACGGGTTCACAGGGGCCGCGATCGGCATGGCGATGATGGGGATGCGCCCCGTGGTCGAGATGATGACCTGGAACTTCTCGTTCCTCGCCGCGGACCAGATCATCCAGAACGCCGCCAAGGTGCGCTATTTCTCGGGCGGACAGGTAGAGGTTCCACTCGTCATCCGTGGTCCCAACGGCGGCGGCGTCCAGCTCTCGGCCCAGCACACCCACTCACTCGAAAGCTTCTACGGCCACTTTCCGGGTCTGAAAGTCGTCGCGCCCGTGACCCCCAACGACGTCAAAGGCATGATGATAACGGCGATCCGGGACCCCAACCCCGTGATCTTCCTGGAGGCCGGCGCCCTGTACGGCACAAAAGGCGAGGTGGAAGACGGCGACAACGCCGTGCCTTTCGGTAAGGCCCGCATCGCCCGCGAGGGCTCTGACGTCACGCTCATCGCCTACGGCCGGCAGGTCAACCTGTGCCTGAGGGCGGCGGACACGCTCTCCGAAGAAGGGTTCGAGGCCGAGGTTATAGACCTGAGATCCTTGAGGCCCTTCGACGAGGACACCATCGTCGAGTCTGTGGAGAAGACGCACAGGGCGGTGGCCGTGCAGGAGCAGTGGCGGTGGTTCGGGGTGGCGAGCGAGGTTGCGGCGATCATCCAGGACCGGGCCTTCGACTCGCTAGATGCTCCGGTCGAGCGTGTGAGTGGCGCCGAGGTCCCAGGGCCTTACGCGCGCAACCTTGAGCTATTGGCCTTCCCGAGCGAGAAGCAGGTTACCAACGCGGCACGCCGGGTTCTGTACGAGGAGGAGAAGTAAGGTGCCTGAAGTCATTATGCCCAAGATGGGCGACGCGATGGAGGAGGGCACTCTCCTCAAGTGGCTCAAGAGCGAGGGCGACGACGTCTCCGAGGGGGACGCCATAGCCGAGATCGAGACCGACAAGGTCACGATGGAGCTCGAGGCCGAGGACGAGGGAACGCTCGCGCAGCTGATCGCCGGCGAGGGTCAGGAAGTGCCCGTCGGCGAAGCGATAGCGTTTATCCAGGGCGAGGGCGAAGAGGTCCCCGAACGTAGCGAGGGCGGCGGAGAGGCCGAGGAGAGGCCGAAGAGGGCGGTGAGGAAGACGGCGGCGGGGCCCAGGCCACGGCCACCGAGACAGAAGCCCCAGAGGAGGAGACCGAAGAGGCCGACGGCCAGGCCGACGGCAGGGCCGACGGGCACTTCAGGGCCTCTCCCATAGTCCGAAGGCTTGCCAACGAGAACGACCTCGACCTCTCGAAGGTCGACGGCTCCGGTCCCGCCGGACGTATCGTCGAGCGCGACGTGCGGGCCGCCATGGAGAGCGGGACCGCCCAGAGGGACGAAGACGGGGCGCAGGAAGGCGACGTGGCGGCGCCCGAGCAGCCGCAGCAAGAGCAGGCCGAGATGCAGGGCTTCCAGCCGGCCCGACTGCCCGAGCCGACCGAGGAGCCTGGGACGCAGCTCGTCGAGCCGACGCGGATGATGAAGGTCATCGGCGAGCGGATGACAGAGGCCAAGCAGCACGTCCCGCACTTCTACGCAACCGTAGAGGTCAGGATGGACGCCGCGATGGCCCTGAGAAAGCAGCTCAACGCACAGCTCGAAGACGAAGGGATCAAACTCTCCGTCAACGACTTCGTAATGAAGGCGTGCGCGGTTGCTTTAAGGAGCTATCCTAATCTCAACGCCCTGTACACCACCCGCGGGGTCGAGTTGCACGAGAAAGTAGACATGGCCATGGCCGTGGCCCTGGATCAGGGCCTGATCACACCGGTCATAAGGGACATCGGTAGCAAGGGCCTCGCCGCCATTAGTGGGGAGTCTAAAGACCTCGCCACCAGGGCGCGCGACGGCAAGCTCCAGCCGGACGAGTACCAGGGCGGTACCATAACCGTCTCGAACATGGGCATGTTCGGCATCGAGAGTTTCACCGCGATAATCAACCCGCCACAGGCGGCTATCATCGCCGTCTCCAGCATAGCGAAACGTCCCGACTACGACGAGAACGGCGAGGTCGTCCCGGCGAGCATGATGAAGCTCACCCTCTCGGCCGACCATCGCATAGCCAACGGCCGCGACGGCGCCATGTACATGGCCGAGGTCCAAAAGACCCTCGAGAACCCGGTGTTGTTAATGGTGTAGGAGCGATTTATTGGCGTAGGGGCGATTCGCCCCTACGCCGGGACGCGGCTCGCGGGGCGGGCGGCCCCGCCTTGAAGATAGCCGTTGGCGACCATCGTGATGAATTGGTAGACGGCGTCCTCGCGCGGGGAGAGGGGGCCTCGCCGGTAACCACGCGAGGAGACGCCCCGCTGGACCGACTCGCAGGCGCGCCAGTCCTGGCGGTTGGTGATATCCCAGAATTCGCTCGCGTAGGAGGGGTCGAATCCTTCGGTCTCTACGGCCTCGCGGGAAAAGAGCCACTCGCATTCGACGTGGGTACGGTTCGGGGCGAGGGGCACGAGGCGGTGGGTCATCACGTAGTCGGGGTGGGGGCTTATGAGGAGGTTGGGGAAGAGCTGGAAGTAATGGACCGTACGGTCCTCCCCTTCGGCCAGGTTGGGCAGTTTGGGGGCGTGGCTCTTGCCGTCCAGCGACATAGTCTCAACGCCCTCGTAGAGGACCATGGGGCCGCCGATCCAGGCCCCCTCTGGCTCCAGGTTGTCACCGCCGCTGGTCGGCGGGCTGACCTCGCAGAGCTCGGGATGTATCGAGGAGCAGTGGTAGCACTCGTGGTAGTTTTCGGCCAGGATCTTCCAGTTCGCGGCTATCTGGTAGTCGTGACGGGCGGCCACGGTTAGACTTTCACAACCGTAGTTCCGGATCAAATCTTCAAGGTTGCCCACATGCTCTTCGAAAGCGGGGGCGTCACCGCTGGCGTTTGCGAACACCCAACCGTGCCACTCCACGACGCGCCTGCCGCCCTGGTCCGCATGATCTTCGGAACGTCCGACGCAAACCCAGCCCCGGTCGAAGAAGTGCTCCTGCTCCCACGCGAGGATGGTCTCATCGGTGTAAGCCCCGGCGGGTAGCGTGCTGCTGCGGCCGAAGGGGGCGAGCGAAGGCGCGAGAAGCGCGCGGTCTATTGGTGTCACCTGGGGAGCCTCCCCTCTTTCCGGGTGGACGGCCTTAGCTGCTAGAATGCCGCAATTGTACAGGAAGCGGAATCGGGGTGGAGCGTTGTCGGACGGAATGCGATACGACGCTGTGGTGGTCGGCGGGGGGCACAATGGGCTCGTGTGCGCGGCGTACCTCGCGCGCGCAGGCATGAAGACAGTGGTGCTCGAGCGGCGCCACCTGGTCGGGGGGGCCGCGGTCTCCGAAGAGGTGTGGCCCGGCTACAAGGTCTCGACAGCGTCTTACGTGGTTAGCCTGTTCTCGCCCAGGGTCGTGCGAGACCTGGATCTCCAGAAGTTCGGCTACCACGTGTACCCGCTCGACCCGGCCTACTTCGCACCTTTCCCAGACGGCTCGGGCTACCTGCTCTGGGACGACCCGGCGCTGGCTGCGGAGGAGATTGGCAAGATCAACGCCAGAGATGGTAAAGCGTACCTGGATTACAACCGCGAGCTCTCCGAGCTGGCCGAGCTCGTACGCCCCCTCCTTTACAGAAAGCCGCCGGATCCCGGCGTCCGTTCTCTAGCTGACATGGCCGAGGCGCTCTATCTCGGGCGCTACGCGTTCGGCAACCGCAAGAGCATCACGCGGCTCGTCGACCTGATGACGATGAGCTGCGCTGACTTCCTCGACCGCTTCTTCGTCGACGAACGCATCAAGGGCACCCTTGCACCAGGGGGCGTCATCGGCATGTGGGGTGGGCCCATGAGCCCCGGCTCCGCCTACGTGCTCTTGCACCATAGGATGGGCGAGACCGACGGCGTCACCGGCGGCTGGGGCTTCGTGCGCGGCGGGATGGGCGGCGTCTCCGAGGCCATAGCCGCGTCGGCGCGGGCCGCTGGAGCAGAGATCCGCACGGACGCGGAGGTTGCGGCCATAGACGTCACCGGCGACCGGACGACCGGTGTCACGCTGGCGGACGGCACGCGGATAGAGGCAGGGACCGTCATCTCCGGCGCCCACCCACAGACCACGCTGCTCTCGCTCCTCGGCGCGGAGCACCTCCCGGACGAGATGGTCGCGGAGCTGAACACTTTCCGAAATCGGAGTCCTTCGGCCAAGGTCAACCTCGCGCTCTCTGAGCTTCCGGACCTCATCGCGATGCCAGGCAAAGAGTTGGGTCCTCAGCACCCGGAGATCATGATCAGCCCTTCCCTCGAGTACCTGGAGAGGGCGTGGGACGACGCCAAGTACGGACGCTTTTCGGAGGGACCGATGATAGACGCGGTGATCCCGACCACCAAAGACCCGACGATAGCGCCTGAAGGAAAGCACATCATGACCTGCTTCGTGCAGTATGCCCCCTACGAGCCGAGGGAAGGCAGTTGGGACGACGGCGCCAGGGAGGCCCTCGGCGACAGGGTCGTCGACACGATCAACGAGTACGCCCCCAACTTCAAGAACTCGGTGATCGAACGCCAGGTCCTCACGCCCTACGATCTGGAGCAGCGTTTCGGCCTGATCGGGGGCAACATCTTCCATGGGGAGATGTCCCTGGACCAGCTTTTCTCTTTCCGACCCACCCCGGAGCTCGCCGGATACAAGACGCCCGTGGACGGCCTCTACCTCTGCGGGTCAGGCACCCACCCCGGTGGCGGGGTCATGGGCATCCCCGGGCTCAACGCGTCGAAGGTGGTGATCAAGGACCACAAGAGCGCTGACAGGAAGAAGCGACTCAAGGAGCGGCTGGCCTCGTATTCGCGCCGCTAAAGCGCTATAGTGCAACCCGGAGGGGTAGTTTGGAAATGGGGAGAACGAGCATGGATCGAAAGAGGAATCTGGGCAGGCTAGCGTCGCTGGCTACCGCCCTTGTAGCCTTGCTGTTGGTCAGCGCCTGCGGCGGCTCCGGGGGCGGCTCCGGGGGCGGAGACGGCGGAAACCTCCTGCAGGAGATCGAGGACCGGGGTACGATCAGGGCCGCGACGGATCCGGCCTACCCGCCGCAGTCCTTCCTGAACGACCAGGGTGAGTTCGAGGGCTTCGACATCGACGTGACCGAGGAGATCGCGAAGCGGATGGGCGTCGAGGTGCAGTGGGTGACCCCCTCCTGGGACGTTCTCACCGCGGGTAGCTGGAACGGGCGTTGGGACATCAGCGTGGGCTCGATGACCATCACCCCTGACCGATCCGAGGTACTCTACTTCTCGCCGCCTTACTACTACACGCCGGCCGCCGTGGCGGTGCACGAGAGCAACTCCGACATTACCAACCTCGAGACCGACCTCGACGGTAAGAGGATCGGGGTGTGTAGTGCCTGCACCTACGAGCAGTACCTCGACGGCTCGCTCAACGTCCCCGGGGAATACGAGTTCGTCGTGGACGACCCGCAGATACAGACCTACGACACCGACTCATCGGCCATCCAGGACCTGGCCATCGGTGATGGCGTCAGGCTGGACGCGGCGAGTTCCTCGCTTACCACCCTCCAGCAGGCGGTCGACTCCGGCACCCCGATAAAGATCGTCGGCGACCCTCTCTACTACGAGCCGCTCGCCGTCGCCATAGATAAAGGGGCCCCTGGCGACCCCAAGCCGCTCGTCGACGAGGTGAGCAGGATCGTCGAGGAGATGCACGAGGATGGGACGCTCACCAAGCTGTCGAAGAAGTGGTACGACGGCACAGACCTCACGGTGAAGCAGGACACCTGATCTCCTGAGGCGACCATCTCGACCCTGAACAACATAAGGAACGCCCTGGAGGTGCGGTCCGCCCGCGTCTCCTTCCGCGTCAAGCTGGCCCTGGTGTGGGCGCTCATCTTCGCCGTGCTCGCACTCCTCTTCGCGGCCTTCCAGTTCAACGTCCCGTTCATGATCGAGTGGCTGCCCTTCCTACTCGCGGGTGTGCCGCTTACCATCCTGATCTCCGTCCTCGGCATCGCGCTGTCTATTCCGCTCGCGTTGCTCGGGGCGCTGGGACGCCTCTCCAAAAACCCGGTGTTCAACGGGGTGAGCGGCTTCTACGTGTCCTTTATCCGTGGCACGCCGCTTTTGGTTCAAATCTTCTTTGTCTACCTCGGCCTCCCGCAGCTGGCCCAGTACGCGCCGGGTCCGCTGCAGAGCGTGTTCATTCTGGGAATAGTCACCTCGGGCGTGCTCGCCCTCGGCGTCAACTACGGGGCGTACATGGCGGAGATCTTCCGCGCCGGCATACAGTCGGTCGGACACGGGCAGGTCGAGGCGGCGCAGGCGTTGGGTATGACGCGGGCGCAGACGATGCGCCGCATAGTGCTCCCGCAGGCCGTGAGGGTGATCATACCGCCGACCGGCAACGAGTTCATCGCCATGATAAAAGACTCCTCCTTGGTCGGCCTCGTCGGCGTCCAGGAGCTGTTCTTCAGGGCTTCGAAGATCGGCCGCCAGTACTTCCAGAACCTGGAGATGCTGGTCGTGGCGGCCGTAATCTACTGGATCCTCACGAGCATCTTCTCCTACTTCCAGCGACGCCTCGAGAAGCGGCTAGAGAGGGGCTACGTGAGGGACGGAGGTCCGCATGGACACTAACTCGGACACCAGCCAGGTTGTCAAGCTGCGCGAGATCCACAAGTCGTTCGGGGACCACGAGGTCCTCAAAGGCGTAGATCTCGACGTCGCGCCGGGGGAGTGCGTGGTGATCTTCGGCCGCTCGGGTTCGGGGAAGAGCACGTTGCTGCGATGCATCAACTTCCTGGAGCAGCCGACGAGCGGAAGCGTCGAGGTCGCCGGCATCGCCTACGAGGCCGGGCCCATCAACCGCCACAGGCGCAGGACGATGCGCGAGATCCGCTCGCGCACCGGCATGGTCTTCCAGGAGTTCAACCTGTTCCCGAACCTGAGCGTGATCGAGAACGTCGTCGAGGCCCCCGTCACCGTCAAGAAGATGCCGCGACAGGAGGCCGAGGAGCTCGGGATGCGTTTTCTGGAGAAGGTCGGCGTCGCGGAGAAGCGGGACCAGCACCCGATCCAACTCTCCGGTGGCCAGAAGCAACGGGTCGCTATCGCGCGGGCCCTCACGATGCAGCCGGATGTCATGCTCTTCGACGAGCCGACCTCGGCGCTCGATCCGGAGCTGATCGGGGAGGTCCTGGCGGTGATGAAGGACCTCGCCCTGGTATCGCGCACGACGATGGTGGTCGTTACCCACGAGATGGGCTTCGCCCGCGAGGTCGCCGACCGCATGGCCTTCATGCACGAGGGGGATCTGATCGAAGTGGGCCCGCCCGCCGAAATCGTCGGCGGGGCGAAGGATCCGAGAACCAGGCGGTTTTTGGAGGCGGTGCTGTAGGAGGGTCAAGGCGCTTCGCGAAGCGCCCCTACGTTATTTTCTTCTTGCGACCTTCTTCTTCCTTTTCTTGGTGCGGTTGCTCTTGTGTTGGTTGTGGCCGTTATGCTGCGCCTGGGGGAGGGGCGGGTTTTCCTGTTCCTTCTTTGGGGTGGGTGCGGACTTGTTTGTGGCTTCGGTGGGCAATTTCTCCACTTCGGTTTCGGCTTTCTTGTGTGGGAGGACGTAGTAGATCGTGTAGTTCTGGGCGAGGGTGATGAGGTTGGAGGTGATCCAGTAGACGAACAGACCAGCGGGAAAGCGGGCGAGGAAGAAGCCGAAGATTATGGGCAAGAACCTCATGAGTTGTTTCTGCTGCGGGGCGGTGTTTCTTATCGTGATCTCTTGCGCGGCCATCATGGTCAGGACGTACAGGACGGGGAGGATAAACAGGTGATCCGGCTGTGTCAGGTTCTGGAACCACAGGAGGCCGCCGGTCCTGAAGCTCTCGAGCGTGTCGAAGTGCCTGATCGTGTAGTACAGAACGAGAAAGATCGGAAGCTGTATGAGGATGGGCAGGCATCCCCCTAACGGGTTGACTTGGCGCTCCTGGTAGAGCTTCGTTATCTCCTCCCGCTGCCTCTGGACGTCGTCTTTGTACTCGGTCCGGATTCTGTCCATTTCCGGTTTGAGGTCCTGCAACTTGCGCATGCTCTTGACCTGGCGGTAGGTGAGGGGGAAGAGCAACGTGCGCACTACGATGGTGAGCATGACGATAGAGAGCCACCACGGGGCCCCCCAATCGTGGAAGGTCTGTAGCGTGACCCCCATTAGGTTGTATAGCGGGGACAGAATGGTCCTCAAGAACTCGAGCATGTATCGGCGTTTCCTTTGTCTCTAGCTGGGTATCATGCGGCGCGGAGCCCCGAGAGGGGCGCAGATGCGCCTTACACCCAGCCGCCGAGGCCGGCGAGGAGAACGAAGAAGGGCCCGAAAAGGAGCGCCATCAGGACGGGAAGGCCGCTGGCGTGTCCCGGAACGCGGTCCCGGACGAACGTCGCCCGCAGTACATTGATTGGGATACAGCAAGCCGAGGCCAGAACGCCCGAGCGCCGGGAGATGCTGACCGTAAGCTGGCCGATGCAGCCGGCCGCGCCGAAGAGCGCCAGCAGCGGGAAGCCGTACTCGATGCTGGTGTATACCTCTTCCCTGGTGAAGAGGTTGACGAACAACCCGAGCAGCACGAGCCCGAAAGAGACGGAGATCCCCCGCAACGCCCTGGTTGCGACCGCGGACTGGTTTCTCTCGAACGTAGCGTTCAGGTCGGTTCTCCAGAGAAGTTTTCGCGACGGTGTTCCCCGTCGTTCGGGTCCTGAGTCTAGCACTTTCGCGGCCGCCGACGAGGGCGCGATGGGACCTGATCGGGCCTGCGCCGAGGACCTCTCTGCGATAAGCTAGATGCCCCGCCCGCGGGGACGGGCGCAGGGGGTGGACCTTACGAAAGGAGGAATCCGTGGCTGTAGAGACGGAGACCATCAGGAACGTGTGCCTGATCGGGCACCGCGGAAGCGGTAAGACGTCGATCGCCGAGGGTATGATCGGGCTGTCTTCGGGACGTGAAGGCCCAGCGAGCGGCGTCCTAGATTACACGGATGAGGAGACCGAGCGTGGCATGACGCTGGGCATGAGCGTCGCCCACCTCGGGTGGAAGGGGCGCCAGGTCAATGTGCTCGATACCCCGGGAGACGGGGGCTTTGTCGGGGACGCTTTTATCGCCCAGAGGGTGGCGGACTGCGCGATCCTGGTGGTCCACGCCCAGGACCCGGTCCAGGTCGTCACCGAGCGCGTGTGGCGCCGCGGTGAGAAGGAGGGCATCCCCCATATCATCATCGTGAACCACCTCGACCGCGAACGCTCGGACTTCGGGACCGTGGTGGACGAACTCAGGGAACGATTCGGACAGGCCGTCGTCCCGCTGAACCTGCCCATCGGACGCGAGAACGATCTCAAAGGAATCTACGGGCTCCTCAGCGGAACCTCCTTCATAGGCGGGGAGCAGAAAGAAGAGATCCCCGACGGCATGGAGGACGAGGTCGACACGGCGAAGACGCAGCTATTCGAGGCTATCGCCGAGAGCGACGACACGCTACTGGAGAAGTACCTCGAAGGCGAAGAGATAACGACCGAGGAGGCGTTCGACGGGATTCGCAAAGGGATCGCCGAAGGCCTCATCATCCCCGTCCTTGCCGCGAGCGCGGAGCGCATGATCGGCATCGACCGCCTGCTCGACGTGATCGCCGGTAGCGCCCCGAGCCCATCTGACCTTGCGCGCTGGATCACGGCCGAGGGCGAAGAAGTCCCCTGCGACCCGGATGGACCGTTTGCCGCCTACGCTTTCAAGACCTACGTCGACCCCTACGCCGGACGCCTGAGCGTGTTGCGTGTCGTGAGCGGCCGTTGCCGCTCGGACGAGGCGCTGATCAACCCGCGCACGGATTCTTCGGAGAGGTTGGGGGGCATCTCGCACCTCGTCGGCAAGGAGCGCGACCCCGAGGCCGAGGCGGTAGCCGGGGACATCATCGCCGTCGCCAAGCTCCGCGACACCGCGACCTTCGACACCCTATGCAAGCCCGAGAAGCCGATGCTCTTCGAGCCCGTCGAACTCCCCGAGCCGACGGCTGCGTTTGCGGTCGGTGCCAAGGCACGCGGCGAGGAAGAGAAGGTTTTCGACGCTATAAGGCGCATCGTCGATGAGGACCCCTCCCTGAAGTTGGAGCGCACCGAGGCGACTGGGGAGGACATCCTCGCAGGTCTCGCCCAGATGCACGTCGAGCTCGCGCTGGAGCGCATCGAGCATCGCTACGGGGTCGAGGTCGAGGCGAGGCCGCCGAGGGTGCCGTTTATGGAGACGATCACGGGTTCGGCCCAGGCCCAGGGCCGCTACAAGAAGCAGACCGGTGGCAGGGGCCAGTTCGGCGACGCGCGGATAGAGCTCTCCCCGCTGCCCCGCGGCTCCGGCTTCGAGTTCGAGAACGCCATCGTTGGCGGCGCCATCCCGCGCCAGTTCATACCGGCTGTTGAGAAAGGCATCATCGAGGCGATGACCGGCGGTAACATCGCGGGCTACCCCGTCGTCGACGTGAAGGTACGCCTGCATGACGGCGCCTTCCATACCGTAGACTCCTCCGAGAACGCCTTCAAGGTCGCGGGATCCATGGCCTTCAAGAGCGCCATCGAGAACGCTAAACCCGTGCTTCTCGAACCTTACGTAAAGGTCGAGGTGCTAGTACCGTCCGAGCTGGTAGGAGACGTTATGGGCGACCTCTCTAGCCGTCGCGGGAGGCCTATGGGCGTCGAGCAGCGCGGCGAGCGCCAGGTCATACAGGCAGAGGTGCCCCAGATCGAGATGCTCACCTACGCCCGCGACCTCCGCTCCATAACCGGCGGACGAGCCAACTTCCACGTCGAGTCAGGCCACTACGAGGAAGTTCCCCCCAACCTGGTCGAGAAGGTCCTCGCCGCCAATGAGAGGGAAGAGGAGAGGGTTAGCTAGGCTTTAGCTCTCCAGCGCACTCCGCCCTTCGGGCTCCGCTAGTAAGCGGTCGGCTTCTGCCGCCCTGGCCTCGACCTGTCACGCACGATGAATCGCTGCCTGCGGTGGTCGGGTTCTACGCTGGTGGCGGCGCCTTGGGACGACTTGTTGAAGGCTGATGAGCGATGGCTCTAGCCCGAGCGTGCTGACAAGCTGACAAGCTGATACAATCCGCGGGCCGCGCTAAGCGGGGAGATGGCGATGCCCTGTACCTGCGATCGCCTAGCAGGGCCTAATTCCCCGCCCGAGGCGCGAACCGGGTTCGGTTGAAACCGGTGCGGTCGGCGTTGATGGCCTGGTCCCGGGCAATGGGGCCCCGTGAACCGTGTCAGGACCGGAAGGTAGCAGCACTAAGCGGGTAACCTCATGTGCAACGGGGTAGCCAGACCGGAGTCGGCGGCCGGAAGTTCGCCGGATGCTGTTACGTCGACGGCGGGGTGCGCGGCATTTTAGGTTCCAGGCATCAGCTAGTTTCGCTGTGGCGATGCTCTGCGCTTACCACCCGTTCATGTCTGGAGCCGAACGGTCGCTTTCGGACCCACGTTAGTCCACCATAACCTGAAGCCTTCAAAATCCGATGGTTCGAGCCGGGGCGTCCGGTATACTAGGCGCGTGACTCAGACGAACCGACGTTTCTCCGCATGAAACACACCACGCTCTACCGCAAGTGGCGTCCGCGGGCCTTAAGTGGGATCGTTGGGCAGGAGCCCGTGGTGCGCACGATCCGGCGCGCCATCGAGACCGACCGCGTCTCGCACGCCTATCTTTTCAGCGGGCCGCGCGGAACGGGCAAGACGAGCACGGCGAAGGTCCTGGCGATGGGCCTCAACTGCGAGAAGGGGCCGACGCCCGAGCCCGACGGCACGTGCGCGAGTTGCCGGGCCATCATGAGCAATTCTTCCATAGATGTGCTGGAGATGGATGCGGCCTCGAACCGCGGTATAGATGAGATCCGGGACCTCAGAGACAAGGTGAACCTCGCGCCCGCCGCCGGGCGGATGAGGGTCTACATCATCGACGAGGTCCACATGCTGACCACGGAGGCCTTCAACGCCCTCCTCAAGATGCTCGAAGAGCCACCCGAGCACGTCGTCTTCGTCCTCGCCACGACCGAGAAGCACAAGGTCTTGCCGACCATTATCAGCCGCTGTCAGAGTTTCGACTTCCGTCGCCCGAGCGTCGAGACGCTGGTGGCGAAGCTAGGGGAGATCTCCGAAGCCGAAGGCATCGAGGTCGAGCCCGCGGCCCTTACCGTCATCGCGCGCGAGGGGAGGGGTTCCTTCAGGGACGCTGAGGGCCTTCTGGACCAGCTCTCGTCTTTTGCGGAAGGTGGGATCACGGCCTCCATGGTGCGTGAGCTGCTCGGCGGCGTAGGACCAGAGGCCTTGATCGAAACCACTTACGCCCTCCACGAACGGAGGGCCGCCGACGCCCTGCGCATCGTCGACCGTCTCGCTGCCGAAGGGAAGGATCTGGGCCAGTTCGTCTCCGAACTCCTCTCCCACCTCCGCAACCTGATGCTCCTCCCTTACGCTCCTGAGGTCGCGCTCGCCGAAGTTGGCGCCGACGAGCGGGCCCCACTCGAAGAGCAGGCGAACGCCGTCCCCACCGCCGAGGTCGTGCGGCTCGTCGAATCGTTGGACGACTCCCTGGGTCGTATAAGGCGCGGCGGAGACCCGAAGCTGGAACTCGAGATCGTCTTCCTCAAGCTGGCCCGCGACTATACAGAACCCGACCTGACGACCCTACTCGGTCGCCTCGAGACGCTGGAGAAGGCCGTAGAGAACGGAAGTATCGCCACGAACCCCCCACGGTCCAAGGCGGCAGAGGATACCACGGAGGACTCGCCTGAAGAGCCTCGTCCCGCTGAGCCGGAGCAGGAGGTTATGGAGACTGAAGCGCCTTCTGGAGAGGCTTCCGTTCTGGAAGAATCTACTATTCCGGAAGAACCTGCTGACCAGGGCGAAGCGGGCGTGGACCTCGCCTCGGAGTGGCAGGGGATCATGGGCGAGCTCAAGGACCGCCGGCAGGCACTGACGGCCGCAGTTTACGGTGAGGCGCGGGTCGAGAGCTTCGACGGGAAAGTACTGCGGCTCCTCTACCCCGAGGAGCAGAGCTTCCACGTCGGGATGGCGAGAGACCCAGGGCACCTCGAGAAGCTTGGTGCAGTGCTCGAGGAACGCCTTGGCTCAAAGCCGCGCCTCGAGATCAGGGCCGCGGGAGGAGAAGCGCCCGCCGCTGATGAAGAACCGGCCCCGGTCCAAAGGCGCGCGCCGGAGGCAGAATCGAACCCGCCGGAGGCCAGAAGTCCAAACGGTTCCGCGTCGGAAGCGCGGGGAGACGACAGTGTGATCCAGAACGAGCGTGAGGTCTTCGAGATCGCGCGCGAGTTCGATCTGTTCGACGAGAACGAACGCGGGTAGGAAGGGCTTCAGGCAACAGGGGATATGGCTACAGGATTGAAATCCTGCAGGTTGAGCCGTGTCTTCATGGGCAACGTGGCGAGCCTGTAGGCGCAACGGGAGGGCCGGGACGCCCCGAAGGATACCCCGGTTTTCTCTCGTGTTACCGAATGCTTGCCGGGGTGTTGCACTTCTGTTACCTGTTGGCGGACCGCAACGTGTAGTCTCATAGTCATGCAGGAGACCAGAAACTACAAGAACAAAGACTTTAAGGGCGGTCGATACGCTCGTACCGAGAAGGAGCTTTACAGAAAGGCCATCGCGCTCCTGGACAAATGCAAGATCGAAACGCGGCGTTCGGGCTAGGGAAGATCTGGGATCCCGTAGGACCCCGGATAACAGTCACTTCTACTTCAGGCGGTTCTTGAGGGCCTTCTCGGCCTTTTCCACGCTGCTTTTCGAGCCCTGGTTGCCCTTCTTGTCACCGGATACCTTCTCCGTGGCGGCCTTCGTAGCCGCCCCTTTGATCTTCTTGCCTATGCCGGCCATGTTGATCATCCTTCTCTGAGGCGTGTGTATCTATTCGTGTTTTTACCCATCGGGGTTAGTACCCAACCGTCGAGGCGGTTGCCGATCGGTTTCCCGGCCGGCTAGACCCTCGAGACGTTCCTCGCGATAAGGGACCGGGGTGCCCCGATGGATACTCCGCCCCTGGCATGCCCGATCCTAGGAAGTGCCAGCCGTGGCGCAGATCGCAATGGCTTTCACGCTCCAGTTGGCGCCCGTCGGTTCGTCCTCGTAGGCTGCCGCGGTGACGGAGGTGCTACCAGGAATGACGAAATCCATCATCACGTTGGTCTCCTGGTTAGGGGAGTTGCCGCTCTTGCCGCCGAATATATCGAAGCAGGTACCGACCAGGACCTTGCCCGTCGGACATGACGCCGTCGCCTACTTGGAATAGACAGAGTTCTCGGCGCTTTCCCTTTCGACCCTCTGCAAGCCGTTGACGCCCAACTGAGTGACGTCCTGGCCGTCCACCTGGTCTGCGTTGAGGTTGGCCACCGCGGTGCCGGAGTTGACCCTCATAGGAGCGTGACCGGGCTCGACCTGCAAGGTTAGCGCCGTGGCGCCGGTGCTCTTGTTGGTGATCCGTAGCATGGCGTTGTCAGTCGAGCCGACGAGCTGACGAATCAAGGCATCAGGCTAGAGGCATCAGGTCTTTTTTGCTGAAGCCTGTAACCTGATGCCTCTAAAGAAGCCTCCTCCTCAGCGGCTCATCCTTTTCGAGAACCGCCATAGGAGCGAGATCGGAGGAGGTTCATCCCCTGAGGCTTGCGAGTTCCTCCTCAAGCAGCGCGTGGTACTGCACACGCTCCTCCTTGCCTTCCAACCACTCCATGTAGCTCTCTATCCACGAGTAGTGGCGTTCGGCTGCAAAGCGCGAGAGAGCCTCTGAGGCAAAGTGGTGCATAAATCTCTCCTCGGCCCTATCCCAAAACACACTCGCCTGCCAGCGCTGGGCTTTTTCATGGCGATGCTCACCGTTTGCCAAACCCTTCAGCTGCCGACCGGCTTCGGTATCGGCTACCGCTTGTCTGGCATCTTCCAGGGACTGTCCGCTCCGATGGGCCAGGGCCTTCGCCTGGCGCATAAGGGCTTCCTCTGCCATCTGTGAGACTGTCTGATCTTGTTGCATGCTCTTCTCCCTTCCCGAAGGGACTGTTCCTACCATTTCGTAGGCGTCCGGAAACCCGCAGCGGCCCCACCGAGCAGGATGCGCCACCAGGCATGCGGGGATGAGATCTCCTCCAGATCCCTCGGCCAGAACAGCCTGTACTGGCCGTCGGCCAGGCGCACGTCTACGGCTACATACTCCTCTCCACCGTAACGAGCCACGACCTTACCCATAAGACCTCGGCGCTCTTCGACCCTGTGGTTTTCCATGACCCTAACCCGCATACCGGGTCGTGCTTGTTCGGGTGTCATGCTCTTGGCGCTCCCGTTCCTCTTCATGATCCGGGTCATTATTAAGCTAGAAAGGCGCTCGAAAGTCTGTGCGCTCCGGCACCAAGTGCCCGAACGCACGGCCCGGGCCGCTCGTGCAGTGTATGGTGCTCCGGTCATACCGAGCCAGTCAGAGCGAGCCCCCCTCCTTCATCTTCTGGCCCGGTGTCCCACATCCCAGGCTGGCATACCCTCGGCCTCGAGTACTCTCAGGGGTGTCATGAGACACAACGTGCCCCGCGACACTGACACCCCTGAGGGTACTTGTTACACTAGATACTTACAGTAAACAGCGATCGTTTGAGATCGCTTGATATCCGTTAGCGTCATGAGTGTGTGGACGCTTCTTCGAGTCGCCTTCTCTTTTGGGCTCGGCCCCACGAAAACGGGGGATACCGGGTGCAGTGAGCAATGGAGGTGCTTCTCATGAGAGAGAACAAAGAAGTATGGCGCGACGCAGGAGAGCGGTACTACTGCCAGATAGATCACCTTCCAGGCAAGTCCTCTTCGTCCTGCTCGGGATCCGCTGAGGAGGAGGTCGATGGCCTCCTCCTGTGCGAGAGGCACGCCCTGGAGGCCAAGCTGGAAGGGCAGATAGAGTGCTGGGGCGGGATGCTCTTTCACATAGACCTGTGGTCGAGGGAGGCAAGACGGCGCGAGAGGGAGGATATCGTAGGGCTCCTTGAGGTTCAGCGTATGGAGGCGACGTCTGCCAGGCAGCGGGCTCGCACCGATCTGGACCTGGTCAAGAGCAGAGACACACCCTTTGGAACCGCGGAGGTGCTAACGGGGAGTCCTACTAAGAGAGGCTCTCCCCATCTTCATCCAAGAGGCGTCCGGCTGCTTTCTCGAGGGCTTCGACGTCATCGACGTAGATGAGGCGTCGCCTTATCTGTACCGCTCCCTCGTCCTGAAGCCTCCCGAAAGCTCTTGTCACCGCCTCCCTGTTCGCCCCGATCATGGTGCCAATGTGCTCGTGGGTGTAGCGGTTTGGTATGCTGATCTCTCCCACCCTCTGCACCCCCTCGCTCTCGACGAGGAAGAGGATGAGGCTCGCAAGCCTTGCTGGCACTCCCTTTAGGGCCACGTCCTCCATACGGGTCTCGTAGTAGTGCAACCTCTCCGAGAGTAGGCTAATCATCCGCAATCCCACCTGGGGCTTCTCCTGTATCAGGCGCTCCACATCGGCACGCTCCATGGCCAGCAAGATGGAGGGCTCCATGGCCTCGGCGTAGGCATCTCTAAGGACGTGGGGGGTGAAGGCCACCTCCCCGAAGACAGTACCCGCGTCCACCACTTCGAGGGTGAATTCCCTTGAGGCTTCCATCTTGTAGATACGGACCCGGCCCTGTTTGAGTATGAAGAGCTTGCCGTCGGGCTGCCTCGGAGTGTAGAAGACTTCTCCTGGTCGGAGGTTGATCTCCGCATTGCGCTTGAGGAGGTCATCGAGGATTTCCCTTACCTCCTCTTTCGGGAGAGACTCGAAGATGTCCACTCCAGTGAGTAGCTCTACCTGTTCCTCTTTGTTCATCGTAAGTGTCCTCAGGTCGTGGTACCTACCCCGTAATTGTATAGGCGCGGGTTGAATTCTTCACCCGACCCTCAAACCGCCATGCCCGGTACTTTGCCACGCCTCGGTACCTCCTTGTGCACCTATTGTGCTAAAGGCGTAGCAACGCGGTATCATTTAGTGCAAGATGGGCAGGCCTATTCATGCACCGACTAGTCGGTCCGTCTTTTTGGGGTCGGCGTGAGAGAGGGGGGGCGTCGGCCTCCTTAGTTGCTACGGTGCCAGTGGCAATAGATCTAGCGGCTGATAAGTCGTTCCACGGCAACGGCTATCTTCTCGACCGAACCTGACGTGCGTAGCACCTCGTCCGCCCCCAGTCCCATCGCCTCCGCCTGGCGTTGCAGGTTTCGACTCCCGATTAGCGCCAGCACCGGCAGCCCATCAAGTTCCTTGAGCAGTTCGGGCCCTCCCCCATCTGGCAGATCGAGGTCGACTATGATGCAAGCTGGCTTCTGGTTCGCCTCCAGGACACCCTTTGCCTCGGCCAGTGAGCCCGCATAGATACTACTCAAGCCCGTTCGCCATGCGAGCAGTAGTGCCAGGCCATCGCGGAACAAGCTGTTGTGCTCGACGAGCAACAACCGTTCCATCAGCGTACCCACCGTCCAGATCGTGTGGTTCTGGACGGTAGCTGGCCCAGGTCTAGAAGGAGGGCAGGAAGCGATCTTGCACAGGTGCGTAAAGTTCACGCCTTGGATACAATTGTAACATGTCCTTGCGCGCATCAGTGAACCCCGTCAAGGCGAAGTTCGGTCGAGCCCCGTCCAGATAGGCGAGTATTTACAGGTTACAGGGGTAGGGCTTCAGCATAAAAAGACCTGAAGCCCGATGCCTGATGCCTTGACTCACCTCGCTTTACTTGCTTCTCGAAGCGGAGCGCCGACCTCGTGGAGGTGCTGCAGGATCTCTTTGTAGGACTGTAGCACGCTGGTCTCGTGGTATGCGATGGAGTGATCCCGGCAAAAGCCTCTGATGATCGGCTGCGCTTCTCTGAGCTTGTTGCGCGGCATCCTCGGGAACAGGTGGTGTTCGATCTGGTAGTTGAGGCCACCGTAACAGAAGTCGGTGATAGGGTGGGCTACGACGTTGCGGCTCGTCAGTACCTGCCGGCGCAGGAAGTCAACATCGCTGTCGCGTTCGAGGAGGGGCATGGCTTTGTGGTTGGGTGTGAAGATCGAGACCATGTAGGTGCCGAATAGCCCACGATGGACGGCGATGAAGAGCAGCGCCTGCAACGGTTCCAGCAATGAGAACAGCAGGCCGAAGTACAGCGTGAAGTGCGCGCAGATCATCAGCGCCTCGACCATCGTGCTCTTGGCCTACTTCGCGGCGAGAAACTCGATGCTGCTGCGGAGCATGCTGTCAGACTGCACCAGCGAAAGCGGGAGGATCAGTGCAGCCTGGTATTTCACAATGAACCGGGCGAGCCCTCGCTTCTCGAGGGCCTGATCTTCTTCGAAGGCGAGCAGCGGGATGTCCACGTCGGGGTCTACGTCCAACTGGTTGGGGTGACCGTGGTGCTCGTTGTGCTTGTCGATCCACCACTGGCGGCTCATGCCGAGCAGCCGGGATCTCACCCAGTGCATCGGCTGAAGATAATCTGTCTCGGCGAATCAAGTAGGGTACCCTCCGATAGGTTTACGATGTGCTTTATTGAGATGGCGATAACGAGCGCCTGGGATAGACGCTCTAAGTTGGATATCTTCGCGCTTCTCCGGGAGCCGGAAGCTCCCCCGTTACGACGGCGGCGGCTACCCGGACGCCACTTCCAGTAGCTCGGTGTTGTTGCGCAGCTTTTTCAGCCCGAGCCTCATTCGTCCCTTCACGGTGCCGGGCGGTAAGCCGAGGCTCTCTGCTATCTCCACGTGCGTCAGACCGGAGAAGTGGGCGAGTTCGAGGACCTGCTGTTGGACGTGCGGTAGAGCATCGAGTGCTTCGCGGACCAGACCCAGGCGAAAGTCGTGCCAGGTTTGGGCGAAAGCCTCGCTGGGCTCGTACCTGGGTGCTGATGCCTCCAGCTTCTCCTGCGTTCTGCGGCGGCTTGCGCGGGCACGCAGATGGTCTATGCCCTGGTTGCGGACCACCGAGAGGATCCAGGTTCTGACGCCGCACCTCTGTGGCCCGTACCTCTACGCCGAGCGCCAGACCTTGATGAAGGCGTCCTGGGTCAGGTCCTCTGCGGCCTGCTTCTCGCGGAGAAGCTTGTGGGCGAGCGAGTAGACGCTGCGGGAATGGCGGTCGTAGAGAGCCGCGAAGGCACCGGCATCGCCCCCACCAGCAGCATTAGGTCCCCGTCCGAAAGGCGCGGATAGCGTGCCTTGTGGTCCCCTCTCGACATCTACTCTCCGCTTCTGGCGCATATTGGAGCGCCGTTTGTTCTCGTGGTCCATGGAACCTGGGATCGCCCCGGTGAGGTGGGCTTTACCGGTAAAGTATGCCCATGTTCGGAACGCCGTCCGTTCATCTGTTTACCCGGATACATGGACAGAGCAACGCCTTTTCGTACTCAACGGGCGAAAATGGGTCGAAGTGTGAAGTTCTGTGCCCATGCACGTCCTGCTCTCACGCCACTTTCTGAGGTCGTGAGGGTCGCGCACTACCTCGATGCCCTCACGTCCCACTGAGGCGCGAGCTCTACAGGAGGCTCGTGTTCCGAAGGCCATGGCCAAACGCAATAAATCACTTACACTTATGTGGTCAGTAGACCCGGAGCCAGGGAGAGTTTGTGGGAAAACGACAGAACGTCAACAAGATGATGCAGCAGGTGCAGCAGATGCAGCAGCAGATGCAGCAGGCTCAGGAGGAGCTCGCGAACGAGACCATAACGGCGAGTGCTGGGGGCGGGGCCGTAAAGGCGACGATGACCGGTGGGATGGAGCTCGTCTCCGTCGAGATAGACCCCGAGGTCGTTGACCCAGAGGACGTCGAGATGTTGCAGGACATGGTGCTCGCCGCCGTCAACGAGGCGATGACCAGCTCCCAGGAGATGGCCAACAAGAAGCTGGGTGGGATCACCGGCGGGCTTGGGGATCTCGGCCTGAACATGCCCGGCCTCTAAGGGTTCTTTGGCGACCTACGCGAGGCCGGTAGAGCGACTGATCACGGAGCTCTCCAAGCTGCCCTCTATCGGGCCCAGGAGCGCCCAGCGCATAGCATTCCACGTCATCAGGGGCAAGAAAGAGGATGCCACCGGGCTCGCCGAAGCGCTGCGGGAGGTCAAAGAGAAGATCAAGCCTTGCAGGCGCTGCTTCAACCTGACCGAGGCAGAAAAGTGTGAGATCTGCCTCGACACCCGTCGAGACCAGTCGGTGATCTGTGTGGTCGAAGACCCTTACGATATCGGCCCGATAGAGCGCACCAACGAGTACCGCGGCCTCTACCACGTTCTCGGTGGCGCCCTCTCTCCGCTAGATGGGATCGAACCCGAAGACCTGCGTATAGCCGAGCTCATCGAACGCGTCGGCAGCGAAGGCACCACCGAGCTCGTCATCGCGACCAACCCCAACACGACCGGCGAGGCGACCGCTCTGTTCATCGCGCAAGAGGTGAAGGACCTGCCGGTCAGGGTGACGGCCCTGGCTAGCGGCCTCCCCGTCGGCGGGGACCTCGAGTACGCCGACGAAGTTACCCTGGGACGGGCCTTCGCCGGAAGACGCGAGTTGTAGAGCGGTTTGCACCGCAAACCGAGGCTTCAGGTTTCCTGGTTTGTGCCGATAGCTTTGCAGAAGTTACATGACTGAGACGCGGGCCCAAAATTCTCTGGCCGGGATGAGCCGGCGGGCGGTCGAGTCGCTCGGGGATACCGTCGCGAGCTTGCCGTCTCGGGAGGCGACGCTGGTGAAGATACCGGATCTCCCCCCCGAGCTCGCTGATGCCTTGCGCAAGATGGGCGCTTCGAGGTTGTATTCGCACCAGTTGGAGGCTTACGAGCGGGTCCGGCTCGGCGAGAACGTGGTGGTGGCGACGGCGACGGCTAGTGGGAAGTCGCTATGCTACAAGATTCCGGCCTTTCAGAATGCACTCGACAGGACGAGCCGGCGTGCGATCTTCCTCTACCCGACGAAGGCGTTGGCCCAGGACCAGCTCGGCAAGATAAAGGCCTTCGGGCTGCGCGGCGTGCATCCCGCGACCTATGATGGGGATACGCCGCACGCCCTGCGTGCGGACATCAGGCGCCGGTCGAACATCCTGCTCACCAACCCGGACATGCTGAACATCGGCATCCTGCCCAACCACGAGGCCTGGGCCGACTTCCTGAGAAACCTGGAGATCATCGCCGTCGATGAGGCGCACGTGCTGCGCGGCGTGTTCGGTTCGCACGTCGCAGCGGTTCTCAGGCGACTGAGACGTGCGGCGAAGCTGCACGGCGGCGACCCGAAATTCGTCCTCACGAGCGCCACGATCGCCAACCCTCAGGAGCTCGCCGAGAGCCTCACCGGCCTACCCTTCGCCCTCGTGGACAACGACGGCGCCTCGACGGGAGAGCGGCGGGTCGTCTTCAGGAATCCTCCCCTGCTGGACAAGGAGAAGGGGGAGAGGAAGAGCCTCCTGACCGAGGGTGCCCTCGTGTTCGCCAACCTCGTCGGCCAGGGCGTAAGGACCATTGCGTTTGCCAGGACGAGAAAGGCCGCGGAGCTAATTTACCGCTACGCTGCGGACAGGCTCGGCGTGGATGGGGCGCGTAGGATCTCGCCCTACCGCGCGGGCTATACCCCGCGGGAGAGGCGGGAGATCGAAGGTAGGCTCTTTCGGGGCGACCTGCTCGGCGTCGTCTCCACGAACGCGCTGGAGCTCGGGGTGGACGTAGGGGCTTTAGACGCCGTGGTCTGCTGCGGGTACCCTGGCAGCGTCGCCTCGATCTGGCAGCAGTGGGGACGCGCAGGACGCGGCAAAGACCCAGCCCTCGCCGTGTACATCCCCGGCCGCGACTCGCTCGACCAGTTCCTCTTCGAGAACCCGCCGCGGGTTCTCGGCCGCCGCGTCGAGGCCGCCAGGGTGACGATGGAGAACCCCTACATACTCGGACCGCACCTCCTCGCAGCCGCCCACGAGGCGCCGCTTGACGCCGAGGACGAGGAGTACTTCGGGCCAGCCTACAGGAGCGTGGCGAAAGCGATGATGGAAGCAAGGGCCCTCGCTTCGAGCGGTGGCCGGCTGGTGTATGTTGGCGGTGACAACCCGGCGCGCAACATCTCGCTTCGCTCCGCATCGTCGGAGACGGTGTTAATAGCGGATGTTGAAGGAGAGTTGATCGGGACCGCCGAGGCGACCCGCGCCCCGAGCGAGTTGCACCCCGGCGCGACGTACCTCCACCGCGGGAACGCCTACGAGGTGGAGAGCCTCGACCTCAGGAACCATCGGGCCCTTGCCCGCCGCGTCCCGAACCGCTTCTACACCAGGCCGCGCGTCGAGACCGACGTAGAGGTTCTGGAGGAGATCGAGCAGCGGGACCTCGCGAACGGGGCCGTGCTCCACTGGGGCATGGTAAGGACGACCGACTCCGTGACCTACTTCAAGAAGGTCAGGGTGGCCGACGATAAAGAGGTCGGGGTGTACCCGCTCGACCTGCCGGACGTAATGCTGGAGACGCAGGCGCTGTGGGTTACGCTGCCCCCGCTGCCGAGGGAAGCGAGGCCGAGCTTCGAGAGCTTCGGGGGCGCTTTGCACGCCGGAGAACACGGCATGATCGGGCTGCTTCCCCTGTTCGCGATGTGCGACCGCGCCGACATCGGCGGCCTCTCCACGCCGGTACACCGCCAGAGCCGTCTCCCCACGATCTTCGTCTACGACGGATATCCCGGCGGGGTCGGCATCTCCAGGCGCGGCTACGACGCCTTCGAATCCCTCGCCCGCGACACTCTAGGGGTAATAGTCCGTTGCCCGTGCGAGAAGGGATGCCCCGCGTGTATACAATCCCCCAAGTGCGGCAACTGGAACGAGCCCCTGAGCAAGGAAGGGGCAGTCAGCCTCCTCCGCTACCTGCTCGGACAGACCAGCCGCTACCCGACCCTGTGACGAACGTACGCTACGTTTCCGTTGTCGGCTCGGGTGAGACCAGCGGGGAATTGTACGAGATGGCACAGGAGGTCGGAAGGCTGGTCGTTGAGGGGGGAGGTGCCGTCGTCTGCGGCGGGCTCTCGGGCGTGATGGAGGCCGCTGCCCGCGGGGCAACAGAGGCCGGTGGCGCGGCCATCGGGATCTTGCCTGACGAGGACAGGAGGAGGCAGAACGGCTACCTCACGTACTCCGTGGCGACGGGTGTTGGTCAAGCGAGGAACCTGACGGTGGTGTGTTCGGGGGACGTCGTCATCGCCGTCGGCGGCGAGTACGGGACGCTCTCGGAGATCGGGCTCGCGCTCAAGGTCGGACGCCCGGTTGTGGCATTACATAGCTGGGGCCTTGGGGAGTACGTGACGGTGGCCGGGTCGCCAGAGGAGGCTGTCGCGGCAGCGTTCGAGCTTCTCGGTGAGTAGTATTTAGTATCTTTGAGGGTGAAAACGAAGAACTGGAGGTCGCAACATGGAGAATGGGCGGATCGCGCTTGTAAGCGGGGGAAACAGGGGGATAGGTTTGGAGGTCTGCCGGCAGCTCGCCGACCGGGGATTCACGGTAGTCATGGGTTCCCGCGACGCTGAACAGGGCAGGTCCGCCGCCTCGGGGCTCCCTGACAGCGTGATGGTGCGCCAACTCGACGTGGCGAATCCCGAGAGCGTCGAGCGGCTCTCGCGTTCCGTCGAGGAGGAGTTCGGGCGGCTCGACGTCCTGGTGAACAACGCCGCCATCTCCAACGACGAAGGCCAGCGCGGCGCGGACGCCGACCTAGACCGGGTGAAGGAGGCGCTGGAGGCGAACCTGTTCGGGGCGTGGCGCCTGTGCGAGATGGCCGTCCCCCTGATGCGGCGCAACGGCTACGGGCGCATCGTCAACGTGTCGACGGGCCTCGCCGCCCTCGAAGACATGGGTGGCGGCTCCCCTGGCTATCGCGTCTCCAAGACCGCGCTTCATGCCCTGACACGCATCCTGGCCTCCGAGTTGCGCGGGGGCGGCATCCTCGTCAACGCGGTCAACCCCGGATGGGTCCAGACCGACATGGGCGGCTCCGGCGCCACACGGTCGGTCGAAGAGGGCGCAGAAGCCCTAGTGTGGGCGGCGACGCTCCCCAACAACGGCCCCACGGGCGGATTCTTCCGGGACCGGAGCCCCGTACCCTGGTAAAGCTGGTCTGAGACCCTGCCTGGGGTCCAGTTATCCGCGCCCTATACCGTGGTACAGGTCGAAAACCGTACCTCCGTACGAGGCGGTAACCTCGTAAGCGTTCTAGCATAAAGGTACGAACGTGACCCGCAGAAAAGACTCGCGAGAGGAGCATGCAGATGAAGGACGAGCTGCTTACCGAGGTAGAGCGAAACGTGCTCGGCTGGCCAGGGACAACCTCCGAGCCCGGAAGGTTCGGGGCCATCGCGTTCCGCTACGGCAGGCGTGAGATCGGGCACGTGCACACGGACCGCATAGCAGACCTGCCCGTCACACCAAAGATGCGCGAGGAACTTCTCGCCGGAGGCAGAGCGAGACCTCATAGGGCCGGATCGAGGGGTTACATAAGCTACCCGATGGAAAACGGGGAAGATGCCTCGTCCGTAGTCGAGATCCTGGCCCGGAACTACGACAGGGCGAAGGCGGCCGCAGAGAGGCGGGCCGCGAGCCAGCAAGACGAAGCGTGAACGTGTCGTGAGCAGGGCGATCGCACCAGCGACGGCTACGATTAGCGCGGTGCAATCGCGCTAGCTGCTCTTCCTGACGAACTCCTCGAAAGCTTTGACGGCCCTGCCGACCCCGTCCTCAGCCGAGATCTTCTCCCCCAACACTTCTACTCGCTTGCGCATCTCGACGTCGGTCGCGGCCTCGAGGATGGCCGATGCCAGGCGTTCGGCGGTGAGCCGTCGCGGTGGGATCGGGTCAGGTCCAGCCCCGAGGGCGGCCACCCGCCAGCCCCAGAATGCCTGATCCGGGACCACAGGGATGACCACGGACGGAATACCGGCCCTCAATGCCTCGGCCGTGGTTCCCGCTCCGCCATGATGCACGGCCACCGCGACTCGCCTGAAAAGCCATCCGTAAGGCACATCTCCGGCTATCTTTATGGTGCTGTGCGGTAACCCGACGGCGTCACCATTCGTTAGCAAGAGTCCTCTTCTTCCTGTGCGCTCCAGTGCCTCGACCGTCAAAGCGACGATCCGCCCGATACGGGCGGACTCGATGCCGCCCATGCTGCCCAGGCAAAGCGATACAGGGGGCTCTCCGGCTTCCAGAAACGCCCGCAGCACCTCGGGAGGTCGCCATTCCCTCCCCTGGTCCAAAAACCAGTAACCCGTGGTGCGCATCCAGGCCTCGCGGTCCGAGCCGCTGGGCAGGATATGTGGACTCCATCCCAGGAGCAGCGGGCTGCGCTCCCTGTGCAGTCGCCCAAGAGGGCCGAGTAATGGCGACACCGGAGGGAGTTCTACTTGTTCTCGCAGCTCGTCCACCAGTGGTTTTACGGTCCGCCAGTAGATCTGCTCGACGGTGAGGTGCGTGAGGTGGTTGTACAGTTTGCCCAGGCCCGGTACACCGACCAATGCAGAGCCACCTGGAGGCCGCCCGAGCATGGCGCTAGGGAAACGGCCTGTGCGCACGAACAGCGGCTGTACCACGCTCCCGACCGCGGGAAGGCCTAGCTGCTCGGCCACCGAATAGCCTGTGAATCCTAACGGCGTGTAGATGATGGCATCGGCGCTCCGGCAGGCGGAGAGGCAATCGTTGAACCCCTGGACGACGTGGGGACGCAGCAGCTCACGAAATCGTCCAGCATACATAAGGGGGTTTCCTCCGGCTTCTACCAGGGCCTTTACAAGCCGGTCAGGGTCCGGTCCTGCGACCGGGTGGAATGCGAGGGTAGGGGCGATTCGCGAATCGCCCCTACCCTCGACGAGATCCCGAAACGGTGCCCAGCTTGCCACGGTCACCTGATGGCCGGCCCTCTTCAGTTCGAGCCCGAGGGCGACGCAAGGTTGCACATCCCCCCTCGAACCGGCTGCGGTTATGACGATCCTGATGTGCTTTCCTTCCCGGTCTGTGACCCCTGGTTCGAAGGATAGAGTCGGCCCGCTGTATTCTACCCAGGCGCCTCCGAAGCGGAGTTGCCCGTCGAACCGCGGGCATCCAGGGCAAAGATGACCGTCCAGTGCAAATCCTGATGCCGAGTTCGCACTAGCCGATCTTCCAGGCAAAGACTAGCCGGACGGGTGATGCCTGTCTGTAGGGTCAGAGATACAGTACGCGTACACATCAACTGGATCAGGAGTAGATCATGGAACAGAAAGATACCCTTGGCGCGCTATCCGACGGTATGGCCGACGCGGTAGAGAGCGTCGCCGCCGCGGTGGTGCGTGTGAACGGACGAAGGCGTCGTTCGGGGAGCGGCGTGGTCTTCGCGCAAGACATGGTGCTGACGGCGAGCCACGTGCTCGAGCGCGAGGAGGACCTGACGGTCGAGACCGCCGACGGGAGAACGTTGTCCGCGCGTTTCGCAGGTAGGGACCACTCCACGGACCTCGCGGTGTTGCGCGTGGACGGCCTTGACGTCGAGCCGGCTACGCCTGCTGAAGGCGAGGCGCGGGTAGGTCAGATCTCACTCGCCGTCGGCAGCCGCTCCCACGGCAACGGACCCAGGGCCACGCTCGGCGTCGTGAGCTCGGTCGGGGGACCCGTGCGCAGCCGTCGGGGACCGAGGCTGGAGCGCTTTATACAGACGGACGCGACGCCCTACCCCGGTTTCTCGGGGGGACCGCTGATCGACGCACGGGGCCAGGTGCTCGGCATCATGGTCTCCAGCTGGGGACGCGGCGCCGCGTTCGCCATACCGGCCGACGTCGCCTGGCGCACCGCCGGCACGCTCTCGGAGCGGGGCACTCTAAAACGCGGGTACCTCGGCATCCTGAGCCAGCCGGTGCGCCTCCCTGACGGGGAGCGTCTCGGGCTCACGCAGAGGGGCGGGCTGCTCGTCGTCGGCGTCGAGGAAGGTAGCCCGGCGGGACGCGGCGGCCTCATCGTGGGCGACATACTCGCGACGCTGGACGGCCAGCCCGTCGAGGACACAGACGACCTGCTCGTGCTGCTCGCCGGAGAGAGGGTCGGCAGGCCCGTGCCCGTCAAGCTCGTGCGCGGCGGCGAGCTCGCCGAGGTCGAGATCACCGTGGGCGAGCGCAGCTAGGAGCCTGGTCATGGCCGAATTCTCTGGAGGCTCCACAGCGGTCCTCGCAGGCGCGAGCATGATCGAGGCCGCCCAGAGGAGCGTTGTGCAGGTGCGCAGCGGCGGGCGGGGCATCGGGGCCGGAGTAGTCTGGCGCCCCGACGGCCTCGTCCTTACCAACCATCACGTGGTCGCAGGGGGACGCCGTAACACAACGGTGGCCCTCCGCGACGGCAGGACGTTCGACGCCGACGTAGTCAAGAGCAGCAGGAACCTGGACCTCGCGCTGATCAGGTTGGACGAAGCCCTGGATCTTCCGTCTGCACCAGTCGGGGACTCAGACGCCCTGCGCGTGGGTGAGCTGGTCTACGCTATCGGCCACCCCTGGGGACGGGTCGGCGCCGTGAGCGCAGGAATCGTCAGCGGGGTGGGCGAGCTTCGCGGACACGATTCCGCAGGCGGTTCCACTGCGCGATACGTGCGCTCGGACGTAACCCTCGCACCGGGAAATTCGGGGGGGCCGCTCCTCAACGCCGGCGGCGAGGTCATCGCCATCAACGCGATGGTCTTCGGCAGCATGGCGCTCTCTATACCGAGCAACACGGCTGGCGCCTGGGTCGGCTCCGAACGCCGTCCACGACTGGGAATCGCTGTCTTACCGGTCGAGTTGCCAGCATCTCAGCGCGAGCAAGCCGGGACGTCAGGGCTCGTGGTCGCGGGCGTAGAGAACGGTGGCGCCGCCGACCGGTCCGGCCTGATGGTCGGCGACGTCTTGCTCTCTATCGCGGACGAACCGCTCGAAGTTGCAGAGACCCTGTTAGAGACGCTGGCGAAGGCCGGTGACGTCGTCACGTTGCGCTTTATGCGCGGCGGTAGAATCGTGGTAATGGAAGTAAGGCTGGCGGAGTCGGGACGCGCTGCATGACCCCGACGCGGGTGTTCGTCGTAGCCCCGACGCCCACCCTGCGCGCCGGGCTTCGTTCGATGCTCGAGGCCGTCGATGTGCTCGTTGTCGGGGAGGCTAGCGTCTCCGGCGAACCCGTCCCCGAGCCACAACTCTCCGGGGCCGACGTGTTGCTCGTCGCCGAGGAGGGTTTGCTCGAGGAGACCGCGCTCTCCGCCTCCGAGGACGGCACGCAGTCGCTGCTCTTGCTCTCGGACGATGAGGACGCGACGTCGAGGCTGCGTACCATGTCTCTCAGGGGGTGGGGCGTCGTGTCACCGGACGCCCCTTCCGAGGAACTCGGGGCCGCCGTCGCCGCCGTGGCGCAGGGCCTGACCGTATTGCCGAAGGCCCTGGCCGAGCGGCTGCTCGACGAACCCGCGGCGGCCGTCGAAGAGCTCTCGGAGCCGCTGACCGCCCGCGAGGGCGAGGTTCTCGGTCTGCTCGCAGGTGGCCTGTCCAACAAGATGATCGCGCGCGAGCTACATATCAGCGAGCACACGGTCAAATTCCACATCTCGTCACTCTACTCCAAGCTCGGGGTAAGCAACCGCGCAGAGGCCGTCAGCCAGGGCGCGAGACACGGTTTGATCTCATTGTAGGGCCGTTCGCGAACGCCCCTACCTGAACGAGTGGTGTTGCCTCGCCGGGCGTACCTTGGATCCCGGGTATAGAATGAGGTAGACGAGGTGCGGTGGCGGAAAGCAGGGCGATCTCGGGCTTCTCGATGAAGACGACGATTCTACCTATCCTGGCACTCCTGTTTTGGTTGATAGGCTGCGGGGAGGACCAGAACAAGGCGGAGAAGCATCGCGAGAACAATTTGCGCGAGCCCGTGGCATACCAGCAGCCCACGCGGGTTATCGTTACCAGCGACGACGCTACGCTCCCCGACAGCTGCCACCCCAGGCAGGTTGCGGACCTGGTGATCTCCTTCGTCGAAGCTTTCAACAGCGGGGATCAGGCGACCCTGTCGCGCATCTTCTTCCTTTCGGAAGGCCCGAGTCCTCCGGATTTCTCGGATGGGGCCTACGATCCGTGGTCCTGGTACACCGTCGGTGAAATCAAACCCAGCGGCAAGATAGTCGGCGGCTTCGTTACCTACGATCAAGCGGAGCTGCTCAGCTACTTCGCCGAGAGACACAAGGAAAGCGAGCAACTGCGGCTGCTGAAGATAAGCCTGGGGCAGACGGGTTTGCTGGGTAGAGAAGGCAACGTCGGCTTCGTCTTCGTGCTCAACCGGACCGCCACGGACCTCGAACCGACCCTCGGCGGACCCGCAAGCATAGCCTCGGGCCAGGGAGCCGTCAACTGCAAAAACCGTCGCATCTTTACCTGGCGCATGGATATGAGGGTCGCAGACCAACGCACGGAGCGCGAGGCTACTGCCTGGCTTTGTACAGATCCCAAGGGCTGGAGACCAGGCAAGGCAGTGGTCGCGTGTGCATGAAAGGCTTCAGGCTGCAGGTTTTGGGCAGCGTGACAATCGTGTGGCTGCGCGAGAAACCTTCGTCGTCAGACTTGGGGCGGGCTCCGTTGCTGCAACGGAGCCCGTCCCACATTACCTGAAGCCTGATAGATTTCTGTTACCCGACATCTTTTATCGTCTGGTAGCGCCTCTCGGCCTCGTCCCAGTTGACCACATCCCACCACGCCCCAATGTACTCAGGTCGGCGGTTCTGGTACTTCAGGTAGTAGGCGTGCTCCCACACATCCAATCCTATTACAGGCGTCTTGCCCTCCATCAGCGGAGAGTCCTGGTTGGCACTCTTCTCTATAGAGAGCGAGCCCTCAGGTGAGGATATTAGCCACACCCATCCACTCCCAAACACGCTGCCAGGAGCACCCACAGAAGCCCACTGCTCCTTGAAACTCATAACGAGCCGAATTCTGAGTCTATAGCTTGTGCTAGCTCTCCTTGTGGCTCTCCTCCACCCTGGCCGGAAGGACCCATGATCTGCCAGAACATGGAGTGGTTTGAGTGGCCACCACCGTTGTTGCGTACGGCAGTCTGGATATCTTCTGGGAGGGAGTCTATGGAGGCGAGGAGCTCTTCGAGGTTGCCGGGGTCTGCCTCTGGGTGCTTATCGAGGGCTGAGTTGAGGTTGGTTACGTAGGTATTGTGGTGTTTTTCGTGGTGAAGGTGCATGGTCTGTTCGTCGATGGTTGGTTCGAGTGCATCGTAGCCGTAGGGCAGTTGTGGCAGCTCGTAAGCCATTTTCTCTGTGTTCTCCTTTGGGATCGGTAACTGCAAGCACTATAAGGTTTCACAGTAGGTTTATGCTGGCGGACCTCCACTCTTGTGGCTGGGTAGGATCAGGTGCAGGTCGCCGAACTCGTGCCAGAGGTAGCCACTGTTCAGGGCCTCGGTGTAAGCGACCTCGAGATGACTCCGGCCTGTGGTGAGGAGGGGGTACGCTGACGCGTGTCCGGCGAGCGCCTCGAGCATGGACAGGTGGGTCGAGCGCGGTTCGTGCAGGCCCGTCAGCATCGCGTCGACTGACCGCACGCCACGTTCCGGCGTGATAAAGACGTCGGTCCAGCCCTCGCCGGGATGGATCACGCCGTACTCGTCTGTGACCGTCTCAAGGGCGCGCACCACGGTCGTCCCGACGGCCACCACCCTGCGTCCCGATGCGCGGGCCGCGTTGATCGCACCCGCAGTCTCCGCCGGCACGCGGTAAAACTCCTCGTACGGCGGCTCGTCGTCTTCGAGGCTGGCCACGCCTGTATGTAGTACGAGCGGCAACACCTGGACCCCGTTCGCGACGAGTCGCGTGATGAGCTCTGGGGTGAAGGCCCTCCCCGCCGAAGGCATCTCGGCGCTACCCACCTCCGTGGCGTAGACCGTCTGATAATAGCTCGTCGGCCAACTCTCCCTGACGTAACGGTACCTTATGGGCGATCCGTGCCGGTCCAGGTACTCATCGAGGCCCAGGGGCAAGTTCAGGGTGGAGATCCAAAGCCGGTTCGGCCCCTCACCCTGCCCCCTGTTCTCCGCCAGATAGGGCGTCTGGAGAACGATGCTCGCTCCTTCCGGTAGCGCAAGCTTCTCTCCAGACTTACCGTCGAGTACAGGTTCATCGCCTGAAGCCGACCTCAGCTCGACGACCCACAGGTCCGCAGGCAGGTGGGTCGAGAGGTGCACCGTGAGGGGCGTTCCGTCTGTGTAGCTGGCGGGGAGCGCGGCGTTCATCGTACCGCTGGTGTTGACGACGAGGATGTCGCCGGGTTGCAGGAACCGCGGTAGATCGGTAAAGCTGGAGTGAACGACGGTGTCGTCATCGAGGTAGGAGACCATCAGGCGTACCTCGTCACGGCGAAGTCCTCGCGCCTCCGGGGGCTCGCCAGCCTCTAGCTCTGTGGGCAGCTCGAAGTGTAGTGGGACGTGCATGGTGTTTGTGGCTTCCAGTTCGTCTGTGATGGTTTCGATCAAAGTGTTCTCCTTGGTGCTGGATCCAGTCAAGCTCTATGTCACCCCGGCGCGGGTGTGGTGATCTCGTAGACGTTGCCATCGGGTCCCCTGAAGTGGGCCCATGACCCGCCGTCGCCGGCTACGTGGGCGGGACCGATGAACTCGACCCCGGCCGCTTCGAGATCCGCGCGTGCCTCTGCGACGTCGTCGACCAGGAAACCGGCTACGGGGCCGGCGTCGAAGTGTTCGTGCTCCTTGTCGTCAGGGCCAAATACCTCGACGGTGTCCCCGTTAGGTAGCCTGAAGACCGCAAAGTCCGGTTCCTGGTGTGCCACCCGAAGGCCCAGCGCATCCCCGAAGAACCTGACCGTATCCTCGAAGTTACGGGTCCTTGTACCGAGCCAGACCAGTCCTTTAGCGTTCACGTGTCGTACTCGCGGCAATCGCGCGAGCCTCGTAGCGTCCGCTGGGCAGGTCTGCGGTCAGTAGTTGTACGAATCCTGGAACGCTCTCTTCAGGGAGTGGGCGGTCGCTGATGTCCTCGTCCGGGAAAGCTTCCTGGTGCATTTGGGTTCGCATATCCCCGGGATCCACGCGGTAGACGCGCAAGCCAGGGTTCTCGGCCGCGAGGATGTTCGAAAGCTGTTCTAGCGCGGCTTTGCTCGACCCGTACCCACCCCAGCCCTCGTACGGCTCGACGGCGGCATCGCTCGTCAAGTTGATGATGCGCGCGCCCTCCTTGAACTCGTCCTTGAGTGCCTGGGCGAGCGCGAGGGGTGAGACCACGTTGGTTTCGTAGACGTCCACTAGCGCGTCGAGTGGATAGTCGAGAAGATCTGGCTGCGGGCTCGGGCCGAGGATGCTCGCGTTGTTGACGAGCGCGTCCAGGCCGCCGGCCTCGCGTACCGCGTCCACCAAAGCATCCCGATGCCCCGGGTCGGAAACGTCTCCGGGGATGGCGCTTACTCGAGTACGTTCGGACAACTCAGTACGGGCGCGGTCGAGGTCCTTCTCGCCTCTGGCGTCGATGATCAGGGTCCAGCCGTCTTCGGCCAGGGCGCGCGCTAGAGCCAGGCCGAGCCCACGCGAAGCGCCTGTGATGAGCGCCGTGCGTTGTGGTGGTTGTTCGGTCATGTCGTATTCCTCCCGGTCTTGGTTGAATACAATGTATCGCCCCGGCCGATGCCGGGAAACGTCAGGAGGAACGGTTTTCGTCCTGTACTTTGGTACAGGCGTTTAGTGGCTGCTCAAGGGGAGGGCTGGAACTTTCCAGGGAAAGCCTCCCGAGCCGTGGCGAGGAACGCCCTGAGTGCTGGAGATTGCCATCGTTCCCTGTGCCAGACGATCTGGGTGAAGACCTCGAACTTTTCCTTCCACGGCAGCGCTGTGAGCCTGCCGTCCCCGAGCTCCGCGTCCACCGCCGCGCTGATCAGGACGGAAACGCCCATGCCCGCCGCCACACACTGCTTTACGGCCTCTATGCTCATGAACTCCATCTTCTCCGGCGGCACCACTCCCGCTGCTCCTAGCTGTCGCTCGAACTGTCCCCGGTAAGCGCAGCCCCCTGATTCTGGGGCCTCAGGCAAGAGTACGGTCTCGCCGGAGAGGTCCTTCGGGGTCACAGAGGTGGCCGAGGCCAGCGCATGCCTGGGGGGAGCAATTACGCTCACGCTCTCCTCGACCAGGGATTCGACGGAGAGGCCGGCCACCTCCACGGGTCCGTCCATGACGAACGCTATGTCCACGCTGCCTTCCTCGACAGCCCGGCGCATGCTTCCCATGAGCCTCCCGACGGCACTCGGCTTTACGGACAACCTCACCTTCGGATGCCGCTCGTGGAAGAGGGCCAGAAGCCTCGGCACCCGGTACGTGAGCAGGGTCTCGGGGGCGCTTACCGTGAGCGTTCCGGCGACCTCGCCAGAACCCACCCCCGCATCCGCGACCGCCTCCCTGGCCTCCTCGGCAAGATCCAGCAACCCGCCAGCGTACCGGAGCATGACCCTGCCAGCGTCGGTCAGCGCGATCCTCCTTCCCAGACGGTCGAAAAGCGGAGGCCCGAGATCCCGCTCCAGCGAAGCCACCTGGGCGCTTACGCTCGACTGCACATATCCCAACCGTGCCGCAGCCCGCGAGAAGGAAAGCTCCTCCGCTACCACCCGAAACGTCTCTATCTGCCTCAACTCCACCGTTCTACCCCTCTAGTATCTCGTTTGTCGATACATTGCATCTGATGTTTTCGTTGGACACGATACTAACACGACGGTACGATCGCCTCGAACGATTGTCGGGGCGACACGAGGAGATGTTGGTTTGTCGAGGAATCGAGGTGAGGCGCACGGAAGTGGGGGATTGCGGTGCGGCGTGGGCTCGCCTGCGGTTGTTTCGCTGTTGATCGGGACTCTGGGGATTTCGACGGCCTACGGGATGGTGTTGCTGCTACCGCTATACGTGAGGGAGTTGGGAGGCAACGAGGCGAACTTCGGGGTGATCCTCTCTTCGGCGATGGTTCCTGCCGTGTTGTGCATAGGGCTTTTGATCCGCTTCCCGGAAGTCATGAGGCCGCACGTGGTGGTCGCGCTCGCCGTAGCTCTCTACGCGGTTGGGGTGGCAGGGATCTCGCTGGTCGAAGGGAGTTGGACGCCGCTCGTAGGGATCGGTGTCTTACTAGGCACCGCCTGGGCTGTAGTTTACACCGCGACCCCGATGGTCCTGAGCGAGATGGTCACCGACGCGGGGAGGACCAAGTATTTCGGATACCTCACAGGCACCCAGCAGGTCGGGATCGGGGCCGGCCCGGTCCTGGCACGCTTCATGATCGAGACCGAGCTCGGTTTCAGGGGAACGTTTGCCGTTGCTGGCTCATTGTGCCTTTTCGCCGTGGCGCTCACCCTCGCGGTGGGCTTCTTGGCTCCTGGTGGCCTTGGCACCGAGCGGGCCGCGGGAGGTAGCGAGGAGGCAGAAACGACCTTTCGTAGTGCCGTCGGAGGCATCTTGCGTTCCGAGGCCGCCTTCTCGCTGGTCATGATCCTGCTCTTCGCCTGCCTGTTCACCTCCCTCACGCAGTTCCAGACCACGTTTGCCTCTGCTCGTGGGCTCGACTACTCGGTTTTCTACGTCACCTACACGGTGGCGGTAATCGCCTCCCGCTTCGGGTTGGCTCCCCTGGCTTCCCGCTATGAGGCGAGGCTGATGATCGCCGCTTCCGTGAGCGTGATGGCGCTCTCCGTTGCCGCCTTCTTCGTCGTTGGATCGAACGCTCTGCTCTACGCGATGGCTTCTGGCTTCGTCGGCCTGGGATACGGGCTGGCGCTACCGGGCGTGCAGGCGCAGGCGGTCAACGTCTCCGAAGAGACCCTGCGGCCACGGGTGCTGCCGCTGGCCGGGCTCCTGTTCCAGGCGGCGATCCTCGGCTTTCCCCTGATCGCCGGTTGGATCATAGCGAGCCTGGGCTACCCGGCGCTGTTCGTGGTCCTGGTGACGCTAGCGCTCGTCCAGGCGGCCATCAGCTGGTGGCGATTCTTGGCAGCGAGGACGCATGCGGGCGCAGAGGGAGCACCGCGTGCATAAGTTTACGAGCCACAGGATCGAGCGCGCCGGTCGACCGCTAGTGAAAGGTGTTGGTTGGGGGCATGGATACTCTCTGGCTAAAGCTGATCCTGACGCCCTTGCTGATAGGTTCGGCGAGCCTGGCGGGCCGGCGCTATGGCGCGGCGGTCGGCGGGTGGTTGGTCGGGCTGCCCCTCACCTCCGCCCCTATTGTTCTCTTTCTGGCCGTCGAACGGGGCACAGGCTTCGCCTCCGACGCCGCCGAGGGGACGCTCGTCGGCCTGAGCTCGGTCGCCGCCTTCTGCCTCGCTTATGGGCTTCTGGCACCGCGCTGGAGCTGGCTACCGACCGTGCTATCGAGTCTCGCAGCGTTCTTCGGGATGACGCTTCTGCTGTGGCCGGTCGGTTTGCCTCTGGCACTCTCCTTCGTCGTGGTGGTCGGGGTCCTCGGTCTCGTGCTGCGCCTGCTGCCCCCCCAGCCTGCCGGAGGTGAAGGAGCGCCCACGCCTCCCGGCTGGGACCTGCCGGCCAGGATCCTGGTGGCCACCGCCTTAGTGGTGCTACTGACGGGTGCGGCCGGTGTACTTGGTCCTCGCCTCAGCGGGCTGCTGGCGCCGTTGCCGGTCTTCGCCGGGGTCCTGGCGGTCTTCACCCATCTTCAGCAGGGAGGGACCGCCGCGGCGGGCTCGGTTCGCGGCACGGTGGTCGGCTCGTTCGCTTTCGCGGCTTTCTTCCTGGTGGTGGCAGGGACCGTGGAAAGCAACGGGATTCTCGTCGCTTTCGCGGGCGCCGCGCTCGCGGCGTTCCTGTTTCAAGGCGTATCGCTCCTGTGGATGAAAATGCAGCCTTAGGTGAGGAACCGCGAGGACTACACTCCCAAAGCCACTTCGTGCACCTGGGGCAGACGCTCTTCCCGTAATACGAAGCCCTGGGGTAGCTTCCCAGTCCAAATATGCCACGGACTTCCGCTTTACGGAGTTCTCAGAAGTCCGGTGCATAAGGGCAAGAGAAGAACCGGGGCGTTAGGCCCCGTCCCTCTCGCCATTCTTACGGGTGATAGCTATCGCGTCGGGATCACGATGAGCGGGCAGTCCTCCTTGTTGGCTCGGGCTTGATCGGCGACCAAGCCAAAATGCGCTAGCTGCCTGATAGCAGCGCCGCCTAACCCAGGTCTAAAGCTGTTGAGGGACGACGCCGCCTGCCCTACGCAGCTAGCGTTACCGCTCGCCGCGAAAGCCGGCATGGCGGAAGCCACCATCATCGCTACCATAAGTGCGGTTACTGCAAGGACCGAAAAGACGCGCCGCATAAAGCGCTACCTCCTTTTGCCTAGGACCTGGGGCATGCTTCTTCTTGGACATCCCCCTCTTTACACCACTCTCCGCTAGTGTGTCAGGCGCGGAGAGGTTTGTATATAGGGCAACCGCACGAGCTGTGCACGGCGGTGGCTAGCATGGGATACTGGCCCTCGCACCTTATATACCGGGGACAACACGCAAGAAGAAGCGGGTTCGGTCGAGAACAAAAGGGGAGGCACGCATGAGCGAAGCGACGGATCGCCAGGAGATGGAGCGCAGGCTGATTGAGAAGAGCCTGCAGGACGAGTCTTTCAGGCGGAGGCTTATAGAGGACCCGAAGGGGGCCGTGGAGCAGGAGCTAGGGACGCGGCTGCCCGATGAGGTGCGGGTGGTGACCGTGGAAGAGACTCAAGACACCATCTACCTGGTACTTCCAAGCACCCCGATTGCAGGCACTGAGGGCGTAGAACTTTCGGATCGAGAGCTCGAGTCGGTGGCCGGCGGTGGCACCGAGAGTGGTAACTGGGGATGTCCCCTCGTCTGGACCGGCGGCGTATGTAAATAGCCGGTTTCATCTCATCGGGGTGGCCCTTGCAGGGCCATGATCCTGGGGTGATAAAGCTAACTGTCGACCTTCCGGCCCTTCTTTTTGCCTTATTCACCGAAGTGCGTGGAAGGTAAATTCTCGGACGTTGGCTTACAGGATTTCGCATAGATCCACACCCAAGTGCCATTTAGACGCGGTATCCGCCTCCGGGGCTCAATACGACCAATACTATATGCTGTGGTGTCGTATAAAGATGCGAAACCGTGCATCGGGTCCGACGAGGTTCCTCGCTAGAGAGAACCCGACTACAAGCAGATCTCTGCCGAGCAGGTTTGCTTGATGCCGCTGGTCAGGGAGCTTCCACGAGGCCGCGGCGGACGGCGATCCTAGCCGCCTCGGTGCGGTTCTGGGCTTCGAGTTTGGCGAGGATGGATCCGACATGGAACTTGACCGTCCGTTCGGAGATAAAGAGGCGGGCTGCTATCTCGGCGTTCTTCAATCCGCGTGCCACAAGCGCGAGCACCTCGAGCTCCCTTGGCGTGAGTCGCCGATTCTGGGGTAGGTTTTCCTCGCGGTCTATGCGCCCCAGCAGCCTATCCGCGACGGCCGGTTCGAGGAGGGACCCACCGGCCTGGACGGTGCGGATGGCGCCGAAGATCTCCTGTCTCGACGCGCCTTTGAGCAGGTAGCCCCGGGCGCCAGCACGCAGGGAGCCAAGTATTCGAGCGTCCGTGTCGTAGGCGGTGAAGACGACGGTTCGTGCACGCGAACCCGCGTCGCGTAGCCTTTCTAGTGCCTCGACGCCGTCGGTTCCGGGCATCTCTAGATCTAGCAGGATCACGTCGGGGTCCAGGCTCGCGGCGAGGCTTACTACCTCGTCCCCGTCGGCGGCCTCGCCGACAACCTCGAAGTCTGGCTGGGTGCTGAGCACGGCGACGAGGCCTTCGCGCAGCATCGGGTGGTCGTCGGCGACGAGGAGCCTGACCTTATCCGCCACGCTGCCCTCCCAGCGGCACCGTAACCTCGACGCTCGTGCCTTCGTCCTTGCCGCCCTGCAACTCCATAGAACCGCCGATCATCCCTACCCTCTCCTGCATGCCGACGATGCCGTGCCGGTCGTCTGTGACGCGTGCGGGGTCGAAGCCGCGGCCGTCGTCCCGCACGAGGAGCCGCACCGCATCGGGTGTGGCCACGAACTGGACCGTTACGCGGTTCGCGCGGGCGTGGCGCGCGACGTTGGTCAGGGCCTCCTGGCAGACGCGGTACAGGGCGACCTCGACCCGCGGCGGGAGCGGGCGGCTACCGTTGACGCTCCCGAACCGCGTGGCTATGTCCGTCTCGGCTTCCCAGCGGTCGACGAGGGTCTTTAATGCCTCGGGCAAAGAGCGACCTTCGAGCGGGGCGGCCCTGAGGTCGAGGACCGAGCGCCTGGCCTCGTCGAGGTTGGAGCGCGTGAGCGAGAGGGCGCGGCGGAGTGGTTCGCGGGCGCGCTCGACTCCGGTCTCGTCGTCGAGTAAGGCATCCGCGGACTCCAGCTGGAGCCCGGTGGCGGTAAGCCCCTGGGCGAGGGTGTCGTGGATCTCACGCGCCAGGCGGTTACGTTCCTCGACGGCGCCCAGCCTGGCGCTGCGGTCGAAGAGCCGCGCCCGCTCGACGGCGATGGCGAGCAGGTCACCTATGGTGGAGAGGAGTTGCAGGTCCTCGGGCGATAGCTCTCGCCACTGCGGGCTCGCGACGTTCATGACGCCGAGCTTCTTCTCCCCGGCATACAATGGAATACTTGCGTGATAGCGCAGGCCGCCGGTGCCGTCGACGAGGCCGTCGAGGCGGCTGCAGGTAAGGACATTGACGTTGGCCGCGCCTTCGAGGTCACCTCTCTTGTACGTGTCCAGGCAGTAACAGTAGCCGGAGCCGTCCATGCGGCGCGGATCGTCCGCGAGGGCGGGGGGGAGGTTGCGGGCCGCGGCGAGGTATGGCTTTGGGGACGAGTCGTCCATAAGCCAGATCCAGGCCGTCCGTAGTCCCAACAAATCTGCGACCTGCGAGAGCGTAAACCCGAGAGCCTCGCCGAGTTCGACGGAGCGGTTGAGCTCGCGCGCGATCTCATTGAGCACCGAGAGCTCGTGGTTACGCCGCTCGAGATCCTCCCTCCCGGAGATACCCGACTCCGCCATCACCACCCCTCGTTCGAGCCTCTCCAACCGCCAGTGAGTTTACCAGCGGGAACAGGCAAGCCCGCGCTGCGGAAGTCCACAGAATGGTTTTGGGGTTCTAGACCCGGTATGCACCTGCACGTGATACATGCGTTACGTGATGTCGAGGAGGAAACGATGATGGGGATGGATCTCACACGCCAGCTCGAAGGTTTATTCCACGAGGTCGGCGGGCCTCTTATGCACTCAGGCTGGCGGCTTGCGCGCCCATACCGCTGTCATCATCCAGCACTGGGTCCAGTAGTTCGGGTCGTCGAGCAACGCCGAAGCAGCGTCCAGCGTTGCCGCGTCGAGTTGCCCGCTGCCAACCACGCGATCGTGCACCTCGGCGAAAAACAACTGGAAATACAGCGCCCCGCGATCCCGGCCGCGGATGTTTTGCACGTCGGTCTTGGCCTGTGGTTGCCCGAGACCCAGGTTACTGACCATGCTCGGCAACTCGCGGCCGATTAGCCAGTCGATCCCGTTGGCGTGACCCCACCCGATCAGGGCCTTCCAGGTCTTTGCCCATACCTCTGGCTGCGTGGTCGGCGCGAGGTGGAAATCCGGCTCTTGCACCAACAGCCATCCACCCGGTTTGAGGGCGGCGACCATCCGCGCGAGCACCGTTGGAGCGTACTCCGAGATCTGGTGCAACAAGGCGCGGCAGCTTACCAGATCGTATGCGTTCGCTGGCAACTCCCCCGATGTGCGTATATCCATCTGCCGCACGCTCAGGTTCTGTGCGGGGATCAACTCGAGGAGCACCGGGTTGATGTCGATGGCCGTCACGTTCCCCGAGGGGCCGACCGTCTCAGATAGCCACTCCACGACGCTACCGTTGCCGCTGCCTAGCTCCAGGCACTGCCAACCCTCGCCGACCCCGAGGGCGGTGAAGTACCCCCGGGTCCAGGGGTCTAGGATCTTGGACATCAGGTCGAGCCGTTGATACTCGAACGCCGAGGCATCGTCGAGTACGTACGGTTTCATAGTATTCGTTGCCACCTCTCGAACTGGCTAGGCGTTTCAGGATAGCGGACAGTTGGCCGCGGCACTACATGACACCAGCGAGTTTCGGAGAATTTGCCAGATCGTACCTTCGCGAGGTTCGCGAAGTACTGACAGCGGTCTGCGTAAGGTCGATTCCTCCACAAACCGCTGGCAGCTGATCGCTGATCACTCGCCGTGGTGGTGCGACCAGGTAGCGTTACTGTCGGGCTAACCGCCCCAACCTCCGCGCGGGGTTCACCGCGGTGCCTCAGCGCCGAAGAGCGAGGCCGTCGAGGACCGTGTCGACCACAGCTTCGGGCCAGCTGTCAGGAAAGGGATCCCCCGCAAGATACTGGGCGTAGTAGGACCCGATCAGCATATTCACGGCGGCCTCGACCTCCGCCTCTTCCCTCAACTCGCCGCGTTCCCGTGCGTGCTCGAGCACCTCTCGCACCTCGTCGCGCCTGGGCTCGACCACTCGCTTACGGAAGAGCGAGAGTAGCTCAGGCGTGGCGTGCTCCTCGGCCAGCACGCTGCCGATCATGGCCATCCCGAACGGCCGCTCGATACCCAGCCTGAAGTGCCTCAACCTGGCGACGAGATCGTCGCGCGTGTCGCCTGTCTCTTCGGGCCTCCCCCGGTCCCGGTAAGATACGAGCGCCGCCGTCGCAAGCTCGGCCTTGCCAGGATAACGGAGGTAGATCGTCGGCCTGCTCACCCCAGCCTCAGCCGCAACCTCCTCGATGGACATGCTCGCGTACCCGCCCCGCGCCATGACCTTCATCGCGGCTCCCAGGATGCTCTGGTCTACCTCTGGCGACCGGGGCCGCCCACGCCGTTTCTTCCGCTTCATCCACCCACGAACCCTGAAATCTCAAATACCAGACATCAAGTCTACACCGTTCACCCCAGATTAATTTACTTGGCATCAATGTATAGTATTAGAAGAGAATATGTATTGAACTGTGTGGGCGGATGACGGGAGGGGTTGGAGTGAGGGTAGGGATCATCGGGTCGGGCAGGATCGGCGGCAATGCCGGTAAACTCTTTGCCCGCGCGGGACACGGGGTCCTCTTCAGTTTCTCACGAGACTACGCGAAGCTCGAGGCGCTGGCAGAAAGTGCCGGCGGCGGTGCCCGCACCGGCACACCGGCCGAGGCGGCCCAGTTTGGCGAGGTGATAATGCTCTCGGTACCGTGGGCCCTTGTCGATGAGGCCCTGGAGGCCGCAGGACCGCTCGAAGGCAAGATACTCATCGATACCACCAACCAGTTTGGGAGAGACGAAGCCGGGAACTTTGGGGTCCTCGGATTGCCCGATGGCCTGAGCGCCGCCTCGTATAATGCCCGAAGGGCAGAGGGCGTCAGGCTCGTCAAGGCTTACAACACCATGACCTCAGGATTCCAGGCCGAGGCCGCGGGAAGAACGGGACCGGACCGCGTGGTGATGTTCTACGCGGGCGACGACGAGGAAGCGAACCGCGTGATCTCCTCTCTCATAGAGGACTCCGGCTTCGACCCCGTCTACGTCGGCTCCCTGACCGGCGACGTTGTATGGATGGAGCCACCCCGTCGCGAGGGTGCCCTGTACGGAGAAGAGTTTCATCTGCACGAAGCACGCGAGACTGTCGCCAGGCTTACAGGTGGATGAGCGCGGTATCTTTAACCGTGAACCATAACTTCGGCTTTTTGGACGGTGGTCGATGCCGGATGCGACGTCAAAGCTACGATGAACCTCGACGGCCGTCGGAAGACTAGCCGTTCGGGTGATGCGCGGCCCCGGCGCCGGATGTAGGGTGGGTCGGACGATTCCGGCTGGAGGTTTGATGTCCAGGAGCATCAGGGTTGGTGCCCATAGTTGCGTCATCGATCCGAGGGAGAATAACGCGGGGCCACAGGTGGGCGACAAATACGGACGAATGTTCCCCTGGCTGACGAGACCGTGATCGTGGTCGTCTTCGCGACGGAAACGTCAACATGAGCACGGCCCCGAAACCGGTCTCAGGGAGAGATTCGGCCGAAGAGCGGCCGTCCTCGCGCTTCGTGCGTCCGCAGGAGATGCGCAACCTCACGAGCGAACAGAGGTCCGAGGAGCGAACGCCGACCTGGCTTGAGCTCTTCTTCGACCTGTGCTTTGTGGTGGCGGTCGCGGCGCTGGCGCGCGGGCTGCACGACGAGCCGAATTTGGGCGGGATGCTGCGGTTCCTCGGGCTATTCGTACCGGTGTGGTGGTCGTGGATGATCTTCACCTGGTACGCGACCTCTTTCGATAACGATGATGTGCCCTACCGGGTGACGCTGTTCGTCGCGATGCTGTCTATACTCGGGCTCGCCGCCTCCGTTGGGCGTATCGGCGTGGATGCGGCCGCCGCGGTCAGCTTCGTGCTGGCCTACGCTTTGATGCGGCTCCTCGCAGCAGGCCTCTTTATAAGGGCCGGTCGGCACGTTCCCGGCGCCATGCGCCGCTTCGTGTCCTTCTACGCCGCCGGTAATCTTCTCGGAGCAGCCATCTGGCTTTCATCGCTCCTCGTGCCCCCGCCCCTGCGATACGTGGTCTGGGCGGTCGGGCTCTGCGTGGAGCTCCTTGGTCCCATACTCGCCGTTATGACACTGGACAATCCGAGGGTCACCTTCCACCCGCGTCACATCGCCGAGCGCTACGGGCTATTTACCCTGATCGTGCTCGGTGAGTCGGTGCTGGCGGTGGCCTCGGGAACGGCCGGCACGGCCTGGGCCCCTGCGGCGGTGCTGACCGCGGTCGTTGGTTTCGTCGCCGCGGCTTGCATCTGGTGGCTGTACTTCGATTACGTGGGTTCTTCGGGGATCGAACTCGGGCCGCGCCCGGCGTTCTACTGGGGCTACGGGCACTTCGCTGTATACGCAGGCATAGCCGCCTTCGGCGTGGGCGTCCAGCTCGCCATTGAGTCCGCCGCCCCGCAGTACGCCCTGGCTGCGGGAGCACCCTCCTCAGAAGGTTACGGCCTGGGGGCCAGGGCGGTGCTGGTGGGTGGCGTCGGCCTTTTCCTGCTCGGCATCGCCTTCGTCGACCGGGTGAACGAGGGCACCACGAACGACCGCGTGATGTTCGCGCGGCTCGGGGCGGTCGCGCTACTCGTACCCGTTACCGCCCTCGGCTCGCTGCTCTCACCCCTCTCGTTCACCGCGACGGTCGCGCTGGTCATGCTCGCCCTGACGGCCTTCGAGACGCTAAGCACAGACCCTCAAGGAGAGTCACCGGCGGGTTAGGGCCTGGAGGCTTACCCTGGTGCGCTCTACTAATTCTGCCGCCTGGTCCAGCGACGTCTAAGCAGGTAGGCGAGAAGGACGAGGATTACCAGGCCTACAACGCCGTAGCCGAAGGATTTCACGACGGCGATCAACTCGTCCCAGTACTGGCCGAAGACGTACCCGACGAGGGAGTAGGCCACGGCCCATACGACTCCAGCAGCCAGGTTGTAAGGGAGAAACCTGTGGTATCTCATCCTGGTAACCCCGGCGAAAAGCGGGGTCATGCTGCGCAGCCCCGGACCGAAGCGCCCGACGAAGACCGTCTTCCTACCGTGGGCATCGAAGTAGCGTTCGGCCCTGTCGAGGCTTTTCTCGTTGATCAGGAAGTTCAGAAACCGCATCTTGAGAATACGGTAGATCAGGGGCCGCCCGCCGACGCGCCCGATCCAGTACACGGAGTTGTCCGAGAGGAAGGCGCCCACGAAGCCGCTTAGCATGACGAGCGGGAGCGAGAGCTGCCCGCTGTGTGCGAAGAGCCCGCCAGCCAGCAGAACGACGTCTCCTGAAGCGGGGAGGCCGAAGTTGTCCAGGGCCGCCCCAAAGATTATGACGAGGTAGCCGTGAGCTATGAGCAGGCTCGTCACGAAATCCAGCACACCCTGGGGGTCTTTCGGGATGGAGCCGATGAAGTCCAGAAGGCTTTGCATGGGCCGGACGGGTTATACCACGCCGCGTAGATACACGACCCCCCATCGCCGGAAGCTGTTGACGCGTGCCCGTAGCCCGGCTATGCTGCCTCTGGACAAACAGGGGGCGAAGGGGTCCAGGAAGCCGGTGCGAGTCCGGCACGGTCCCGCCACTGTAACCGGGGAGCGAACCCGAAGACGCCACCGCCGGAAGGCTGCGGGAAGGCCGGGGGAGCAGGGATCCGAGAGTCAGGAGACTGGCCTTTCGCCCGCAAGGCCAAACCGGGGCGAGGACCCCGAGAAGGAGGCATCTATGGAGAAGATCCTGGGTCGGAGCCATCCCTCCACCCCGCCGCTGTGGAGCCTGCTGGCCCTGGCACTGTTGCTGCTCGCGCTCTTCATGCTGCTCTCGGCGAGCACAGACCTGCTCTTACCGCTGCTGGGTAGTGCAGCGGGCCCCTTCGACTACCTGCACGAGTTCGCCCACGATGGGCGTCACCTGCTAGGCGTTCCCTGCCACTGAGGAGGACCGACAGGTGATCGCGCTTTACCTGCGCCGTGGTCTGGCGGCCGGGTTGCTGGCCGGCCTCCTCGCCGGAGCCTTCGCTTTCGTCGTAGGGGAGCCTCTGCTCGACCGGGCGATAGAACTCGAATCGGCCCATGCCCACGAGGACGGAGGCCACGCGCACGGAGAGGGCGAAGAGACCTTCAGCCGCACGACCCAGAAGGTAGGCCTCTTTTTCGCCACGGGGCTGTCGGGGACGTTCGTCGGGGGGCTGTTCGGGCTTGCCTTCGCGTACTTTAGGGGGCGCCTGAACGCCGAGAGCGACTGGGGTCGTAGCCTGTCGCTGGCGGCCGCGATCTTCGCCGGTGCAGTCTTGATCCCTTTCCTCAAATATCCACCCAATCCCCCAACCGTGGGGGATCCCGCAACGATAGGCGCGCGCACCGCGGCCTATTTCGCGATGGTCGCGCTCTGCCTGCTCTCGGTTCTGGCGGCCTGGCACGCGTCGAGATTGCTCAAGGGACGGGGCATGAGCCAACCCGCGCGGCAAGTCACCGTGGGGCTTGGACTGGTGGCCGTCGTGGCGCTGCTGTTCGTCTCGCTGCCAGCGAGCGCTGACCCGGGCGGCTTCCCCGCCGGGCTGCTGTGGAGCTTCAGGATTTCATCCCTTGGGACACAGCTCGTCCTGTGGACGGGACTCGGCGTCGTGTTCGGCGCCCTGTGCGAGCGGGCGAGCCGCAAAGAGCGGCTTTGAACGGCGCATTGCTCGTCGCGGGGACCCACTCCGACGCGGGCAAGAGCGTGGTAGTGGCCGGTATCTGCCGCTGGCTAGCTTGTGAGGGCGTGAAGGTTGCGCCTTTCAAGGCCCAGAACATGGCGCTCAACTCGTTCGTCACGCGGGAGGGGGCTGAGATCGGACGCGCCCAGGCCTCCCAGGCCGCCGCCGCGATGGTCGAGCCCGAGGCGGCGATGAACCCGATCCTGCTGAAACCTTCAGCCGAAAGGACCACGCAGGTCGTCGTGCGCGGCAAGCCCTGGGCGACGGCGAGCGCCATGAGCTACGGGGGAATGAAGAAGGGCTTGATGCCCGTGGTGCTCGAGTCGCTGGAAGATTTGCGGCACCGCTTCGACGTCGTAATCTGCGAGGGGGCTGGTAGCCCGGCGGAGATCAACCTTCGCCAGAATGACCTGGCCAACATGGGCCTGGCGCGTGCCGCCGAGCTTTCCGTCCTCATCGTCGGGGATATCGACCGCGGCGGCCTCTTCGCGAGCCTCTACGGGACGCTCGCGCTCCTCTCTCCCGAAGACCAGTCGCTCATCTCCGGCTTCCTCGTCAACAAGTTCAGGGGAGACCCGGCCGTCCTGGCACCCGGCCTGCAGCGATTGACCGCTCTCACAGGCCGCCCGTTCCTCGGTACGCTGCCCTGGATCCCCGGCCTCGGCCTCGATGGGGAAGACTCACTCGCCCTCGATGCGCCCCGCCCCGTGAAACCCCCGCACGGCCGCGACGTTTTGAGCGTAGCCGTCGCGCGCCTCAGCCGCATCAGCAACTTCACGGACTTCGACGCCCTGTCCCACGAACCGGGTATCTCCGTGCGCTTCACGACTTCGGCGGAAGAGATGCTGGATGCCGATCTCGCCGTCATCCCCGGGACGAAAGCGACGGTCGATGACCTGAAGCTGCTCCGCTCCCGCGGCCTGGACCGCGCTTTTGAAGAGCGGTCCAGGCGTGGCCTGCCCGTTCTCGGCATTTGCGGCGGCTACCAGATGCTCGGCGGGCGCATCGAAGACGGCGTGGAAAGTAAAGTACAAGAAGCCAGAGGGCTCGGGCTTCTGCCGGTCGAGACCTCCTTCGAACGGGACAAAATCCTGGGTCGTCCAGGGGGACGTGCCACTGGCTTCGGGAACGCGGACGCGTCAGGGTATGAAATCCACCACGGAAGAGTCAGGCGGAGCGGCGGCGAACCTCTCTTCGAGTCAGGCGAGAGCACGGAAGGCTGCCGGGTCGGGGCGACGTTAGGCACCTCCTGGCACGGCGTCCTCGAGTCGGACGCTTTCCGGCGCGCCCTCCTCGTGTGGGTGGCCCAGGAACGCAACCTCGATTGGACACCAGGCGGAGAGTCCTTCGCCGCAGCCCGCGAGACGCAACTCCAGAAGCTTGGGGACCTCGTAGCGGATCACGTAGACCGTGAAGCCCTGATGAGGCTAATAGACGACGGGCAGCCCCCCGGGCTGCCTATCGTCAGCTCTCGGCTTTCGGCTGTTAGCTCTCTGGAGGTCGTAGACGGTGTTGAGACAGACGCCAAAGCGTTGCGTCTGGAAGACGAAGTGCCGGCTCTCTCTCCGCTTGCGATCACGATACCGGGCGACGAGCGGGGGAGCAAGGGCTGATGGCTGACGCGCTGACAGCTGACGGTGCAGCAGGAGCCGGACGGCTCCTGCTGCTTACAACGGCGGACACGGAGATCCTGGCCGCGGCCAGGGCCTCGGAACGCCTGCCCGACGGCTTCCCCGAGGTAAGGTGCGCCAACCCTGCAACGCTGGAAGATTCTGCGTCGTTTTTCGAGAACGAGCTGCCCGAGGCCAGGGTCGTGTTGGTGCGGCTGCTCGGTGGGCGGAGGGCGTGGTCCGATGGTTTCGCGGAACTTGGGCGGCGCTGCGCGCAGCTTGGGGTTCCCCTGCTGGCTTTCGGTGGGGAGGCCGAGCCGGACGCGGAGCTTACGGCGCTCTCGACCGTGCCTTCAGGGACCGTTCTGGAGGCTTTCGAGTACATGCGTCACGGCGGGGTACGCAACATGGAGAACCTGCTCCGCTTCGTGGCCGACACCGTTCTCATGGAGGGCCACGGGTTCGAGCCGGCCCACCCGCTGCCCGAGATCGGGGTCCACCATCCTGGGTTGCCCGAAGGCTCCCCGGTCGAAGATCTGCTCGCATGTCACGATCCGGCGCGGCCTACGGTTGGCGTGATCTTCTACCGCGCGCACTGGATGAGCGGAAATACCGCTTTCGTGGACGATCTCGTCCGCGCGCTGGAGGGGGCCGGGGCCAACGCCCTGCCGGTCTACTGCTACTCGCTTCGGGCCGGCACAAACGGCGAGGTCCCTGCCCTGGAAATACTCAATGGTAGGGTAGATTGCCTCGTCACCACCGTACTCGCAGGCGGCGGGTCAAACGCCGCAGATGCCCACCGTTCGGGCTCACCCGAAGAATGGTTGGAATGGGAGGTCCCGGCACTCGAAGAGCTTGGCGTGCCCGTTGTGCAGGGGATCTGCACGACCTCCACGCGCGAGGCCTGGCTCGACTCGGACGCCGGCCTCTCTCCCCTGGACACGGCCTGGCAGGTGGCGATCCCCGAGTTCGACGGACGCATTATAGGGGTCCCGTTCTCTTTCAAGGAACGCCAGGGCGTTGGCTCGCCCGTCGGTGCACCGCTCACCCTGTACAGGGCAGACCCGGAGCGCACCACGCGCCTCGCCGGCCTCGCGGCGCGCTTCGCCGGACTCGGGCGCATCCCGAACCCGGAGAAAAGGGTCGCTGTTCTGCTCTCCAACTACCCGACCAAACACTCTCGGGTCGGCAATGCCGTCGGGCTCGACACGCCGCGGAGCGCGATCAAGCTGCTCGACGCGATGCGTAATGCCGGCTACGCGATCCACGACGCACCCGATGACGGTGATGAGCTCATCCACTCGCTTATCACCGCGGGAGGCCACGACCTGGAGTTCCTGACCGAGGAACAGCTCGGGGACGCTGCGGGTCGATTGAGCACGGAGCGGTACGCAGGGTGGTTCGCCCGGCTGCCCGAGGCTTTGCGGAATCGGGTCGGGGAGCACTGGGGGCCGCCGCCCGGCGAGCTCTATGTTGACGGCGGAGACTTCGTGGTGGCTGGACTTACTTTCGGGAACGTCTTCATAGGGATCCAACCGCCGAGGGGGTTTGGGGAGAACCCGATCGCGATCTACCACGACCCTGACCTCCCCCCGACCCACCACTACCTCGCGGCTTACTGGTGGATGATCGAAGAGTTCGGCGCCGATGCCATCGTCCACCTCGGCAAACACGGCACCCTGGAGTGGTTGCCAGGCAAGTCCCTCGGCCTCTCACCCTCGTGCGCCCCCGATGCGGCCCTGCGCGACGTGCCGCTGTTCTATCCCTTCGTCGTCAACGACCCTGGGGAGGGGACGCAGGCGAAAAGAAGGGCCCATGCCACCGTCGTAGACCATCTGATCCCCCCGATGACCCGCGCCGAGACCTACGACGACCTCGCCAAGCTGGAGCAACTCCTGGACGAGTACTACCAGGTGGAGACGTTGGACCCCTCGAAGCTCCCAGCGATCCGGGTCCGCATCTGGGAGACCCTGCGCAACGCGGAGCTCCACCGCGACCTCGGCGTCGAGGAGCAGCCTGAGGAGTTCTCGGACTTCCTCACCCACGTCGACGGATATCTGTGTGAGATCAAAGACCTCCCCATCCGTGGCGGCCTCCACATCCTCGGCGAGACCCCCAAAGATGAGCCCCTGCGCCAACTGGTGGCCCAGGTCCTGCGCCTCGGCGCCGGCGAAGTCCCCGGCCTGCGCCGCGCGGTAGGAGCCGCCTACAGCCTCGACGAGAGATCCCTCGCAGAGAACGGCGGCATAAAGGCCGAAGCCCCGAAGGCGCTCGCCGGGCGCTTCCCCGAGACGGTCTCGACGGCCTCGGACCTGCTCGAAAGGCTCGAAGAAGCGCAGCAGGCCCTGCTCCTCGCACTCGAAACCCACGGCTGGGACGCTGGGGCGGCACCCGCGGTCTGCGAAAATGTTCTCGGCTTCGTGGACGCCGGCGTCGTTCGCTCCCTGCGCTTCGCCGCAGACGAGGTCGTGCCGCGCCTCATGCGGACGCCAGAAGAGATGGGGAACTTGCTCTCGGGCCTCGGGGGCGGGTACGTGCCAGCAGGGCCTTCCGGCTCCCCGACGCGCGGGCTCGTAAACGTGCTGCCGACGGGACGCAACTTCTACTCCGTCGACCCTAAAGCGCTACCCTCCAGGCTCTCGTGGGAGGTGGGGCAGGGGCTCGCCGAAGATCTCTTGCGGCGCTACCTCGAAGAAGAAGGCCGATATCCGGAGAGCATCGGCATCGTGGTCTGGGGCACGGCGGCCATGCGGACCCAGGGCGACGACGTTGCGGAGATCCTGGCCCTGCTAGGCGTGAGGCCAGTCTGGAACGAAGAGTCGCGGCGCGTAACGGGGCTGGAGGTGATCCCCCTACCAGAACTCGGACGGCCGAGGATCGACGTTACCGTCAGGATCAGTGGCTTCTTCAGAGACGCTTTTCCGAACCTGATCTCCCTCCTCGACGACGCCTTCACTACCGTCGCCGCCCTCGACGAGCCCGACGAGATGAACTTCATCAAAAAGCACGCGAACGAGGAAAAGACACATGGCGCCGACGAACGCCGCTCGACCACGCGTATCTTCGGCTCGAAACCAGGCGCCTACGGGGCCGGCCTGCTACCCCTGATCGACGCCCGAAACTGGCGCACCGACGAGGATCTCGCCGAAGTCTACGCCGTCTGGGGAGGCTATGCATACGGGAGAGGGTTAGATGGTGTAGAAGCGCGGGAGGCAATGGAGTCCAATTTGCGCAGGACGGAGGTTGCAGTCAAGAACATAGACAACCGCGAGCACGACCTCTTCGACTCAGACGACTACTTCCAGTACCACGGCGGCATGATCGCCGCCGTCCGCGCCCTTACTGGCCGTGACCCGAAGGCGTACATCGGGGACTCTGCGGACCCGTCCAGGGTAAAGACCAGGGACCTCTCCGAAGAGGCCCGACGCGTCTTCCGCAGCCGCGTAGCCAACCCGAAGTGGATAAATGCCATGCAGCGTCACGGCTACAAGGGCGCCTTCGAGCTCTCGGCCACCGTCGACTACCTCTTCGGCTACGACGCCACCGCCGGTGTTGTCGAGGACTGGATGTACAGCGACGTAACCAGGAAGTACGTCCTCGACGAGGAAGTACGCGAGTTCATGCAGCAGTCCAACCCCTGGGCATTGCGCGCCATCTCTGAACGTCTCCTCGAGGCTGCGCAGCGCGGCCTCTGGTCCGAGCCAGACCCCGAAGCCCTCGAAGCCCTCAAGCAGGCTTACCTGGAGAACGAGGGGATGCTGGAGGAAGGGGTCACGTGAGCGGCTACCCGCATCCCTATCCCTTCTCCGCCATCGTCGGCCAGGACGACTTGAAGACGGCCCTGCTCGTTAACGCCGTCTCGCCGGAGGTCGGGGGCGTGCTCGTGCGTGGGGAAAAGGGTACGGCCAAGTCCACCGCGGTACGGGCGCTGGCCAGGCTTATGCCCAGGATCGAGGTCGTCTCAGGTTGCCCCTACTCCTGCGACCCGGCAGCCCCGAACCCCGAATGCCCGGCGGGGCTGCACCCGATGGGCTCGTCCACTGAGAGGAGGCCTGTACGGCTCGTCGAGTTGCCTGTGGGGGCGAGTACCGACCGGCTGGCCGGGACGCTAGACATCGAGAAGGCGCTCTCTGAGGGGAGGAAGGCTTTCGAGCCTGGGTTACTCGCGGGGGCTCACCGGGGCATTTTGTACGTAGACGAGGTCAATTTGCTCTCGGATCACCTGGTGGATTTGCTCCTGGATGTGGCCGCGATGGGCGTCAACCATGTCGAGCGCGAGGGGATCAGCGTGCGTCACCCGTCGCGCTTTATCCTGGTCGGCACGATGAACCCCGAGGAGGGCGACCTCCGCCCGCAACTCCTCGACCGCTTCGGCATCACCGTGGAGGTCTCAGGGAGCCCTGACCCGAAAGATAGGGTCAAGGTCGTCAGGCGCAGGCTACGCTACGAGGCGGCCCCAGAGGCGTTTTCGGAAGAATGGTCGGACGCGGACTCTAAGCTCGCTGCCTGCGTGGTATCGGCCAGTGGATATCTTCCCGGGGTCAATCTGGACGAGGAGATCCTGTTCGGTATCTCGACCCTGTGCGCCGAGCTTGGCGTCGACGGCCTCCGCGGCGACCTTGTTACCGCGAAGACCGCCCGCGCGCTCGCCGCCTGGGAGGCGAGGGACGAGGTGGTGCTAGACGACGTGAAGCGGGCCGCCCTGCTCGCCCTCTCGCACCGCCGCAGGCGCGGCCCCTTCGAGCAACCCGGCATAGACCCAGAAGAGATCGAGAACGCACTCTCCAAAGATAGGCCAGACCCGCCGGACGGACCCGAAGGCGGCAAGCCCCCGCCGGCCGAGAGCCAGAACGGCGGCGAGGGTTCCGCGAATGCGCAAAGTTCGGAGCCATCAGAGTCGCGAGTGGGGGCCGGAGAGCGGAGCCACGCGGCGTCCGAACCGTTCGAGCCCGTACGGCTCGAGGCCCCCGAGAAAGGCAGGGGTGGACCTCTAGGGCGCAGGAGCCGAATCACGGGCGAGGCCGGGCTTCCTGTTGGTGACGAGGAGGGCGCAGAGCATTCGAGAGATCTCGCGCTCGCCGCCACCATAAGGGCGGCCGCGCCGCACCAGAGGGCGCGGGGTCGTGTGGGACCAGGCATCGAGGTCAGTACCAACGACTTGCGGCACAACGTTAGAGAAGGACGAGAAGGGAACCTGATCCTCTTCCTCGTCGACGCGAGCGGCTCGATGGCGGCCCGTAAACGCATGTCCGCCGTGAAGGGGGCCGTACTTTCCCTACTAAACGACGCCTACCAGCGCCGCGACAAAGTGGCCCTAATCTCCTTACGCGGTGAAGACGCCCGGATACTTCTGCCCCCAACATCGAGCGTCGAGTTGGCAGCCAGGCGCCTACAGGACCTACCGACGGGAGGCCGTACGCCTTTGTCTGCCGGCATCGAGCGTGCCGCCGAGGTGCTAAAGCGAGAGGGCTTGCGCGACGGGGAACGCAGGCCGCTGCTCGTCCTCCTGACCGACGGGAGGTCGACGGCCGGGGCAGACCCGATGGCGGCGGCAGCGAGGTTGCGCACTCTGGGTGCGACGTCTTTCGTGGTCGACACGGAAGAAGGATACGTCAGGCTCGGGATGGCTGGCGAGGTGGCGGCGGCGTTGGGGGCCCTGTGCCTGCGCCTCGAAGAGCTGCGCGCGGATTCGCTGGTGGATCTCATCGAGAGGAGGAGGGTGGCATGAGCGAGGCCCAGGAAACTAGAGAACCTAGAGAGAGGCGCCTGAGAAAGCGGTCGAACAGGGAGAGGCCGCTACTTATCGTGAACACGGGCCACGGCAAGGGCAAGTCCACGGCCTCCTTCGGGGTCATGCTCAGGGGCTGGGCGCGCGGCTACAAAATAGGCGTCTACCAGTTCGTGAAGAGCGGCAAGTGGAAGGTTGGCGAACACCAGGCCGCGTTGGAGCTTGGCAACATCGACTGGTTCAAGATGGGCGACGGCTGGACCTGGACCTCGAAAGACATCGTGGAGAGCGCGGATAAGGCACGCGAGGGATGGGAGGAGGTCAAAAGGCGCTTAGCCGACGAAACCTACGACATGCTGCTCCTCGACGAGTTTACCTACCCGATGAAGTTCGGCTGGGTCGACACGAACGAGGTCGTGGAGGTCCTAAAGAACCGTCCAGGCTTCCAGCACGTCATCATCACCGGCCGCGACGCGCCTCCTGAATTGGTCGAGATCTCCGACCTCGTCAGCGAGGTGAACAAGGTGAAACACCCCTTCGACGAAGGCTACAGGGGCCAGAAAGGCATCGAGTGGTAAACACCCCCCGCATAGTCATCGCGGGTACCCACTCTGGCGTGGGCAAGACCACGGCCGCCACGGGCCTGATGGCCGCGCTTTCTTCCGCGGGCTTTCGGGTCGCCCCCTTCAAGGTGGGCCCCGATTTTATCGATCCCTCGTACCATACGCTCGCCGCGGGCCGTCCCGGACGCAACCTCGACGCTTATCTCTCGGGACCCGGCCTCATAGGTCCGCTCTTCGCCCATGGAGTGCGGAATGCCGAAGTAGCCGTGATCGAAGGCGTCATGGGCCTCTTCGACGGCAAGAGCGGTGATGGCGAACTCGCCTCGACCGCCCACGTCGCCAAGCTGCTCGACGCCCCCGTCGTGCTCGTCGTCGACGCGAGGGCGATGGCCCGCTCCGTCGCCGCCATGGTCCACGGTTACACGACCTTCGACCCGGAGTTGAGAGTGTCGGGCGTCATCCTCAACCGCGTCGGCTCCACCGTACACGAGAAGATGCTACGCGATGCCCTGAAACCCGCGGGCATCCCTATTCTCGGTGTCCTTCGTCGCGACCAGAAGATACAGACGCCGGACAGGCACCTCGGCCTCGTCCCCGTTTCAGAGCGCCGCGAAGAGGCTGAACGTGCGCTCGACACTCTAGGAACCGTGGTATCCAGATCTCTAGATCTCGACGGGATAGTAAGGCTTGCGCGCACCGCTGGATCCCCAAACGCTGAGCCCTGGAGCCCTGAGTTTGCGGGCCTGGATCTCCCTGGTAGCGTCAGGGTGGCCGTCGCCACTGGGCCATCGTTCAGCTTCCTGTACAGGGAGAACCTCGAACTGATGGAGGCCGCCGGCGCCGAAGTCGTCGCCTTCGACCCGACAACCGACGAAAGGTTGCCCGCCGGTACAGATGCCCTCTACCTTGGCGGCGGCTTCCCGGAGACGTACGCCGAAGCACTCTCCGCCAACGTCGGTATGCGCGAGAGCGTCAGCGACTTCGCGAACAGCGGACGTCCGGTCGTCGCCGAGTGCGGCGGGCTGTTGTACCTGGTGCATGAGCTCGACGGGCATCCGATGTGCGGCGTGCTTGATGCCACGGCCAGGATGACGGAGAAGCTCACCCTCGGCTACAGGGAAGCCCGCGCGGTGACTGGCTCGCCGATCGTGGAGGCAGGCACCAAGGCACGGGGTCACGAGTTCCACTACTCCGTCGTCGAGCCTGGAGCCGGTCAGACGCCGGCCTGGGCCCTGATCGGCCGCGGTCCAGAAGGGTTCGTGGCGGGTAACGTGCACGCGAGCTACTTGCATACGCACTGGGCCGCGACGCCGGAGCTTCCGCAAAGGTTCGTGCGGTCCGCGCGGAAGTCCGTGGAGGTCGGGGTATGAGCGGACGGCTGGTCGGGGTTGGCGTTGGGCCTGGGGACCCCGAGTTGTTGACGGTCAAGGGACTGCGCGTTCTGCGGGAGGCGGATCTGGTCTTCGTGCCCGTCGCCGATACCGGTGAGGTCGGACGGGCCGAGGCGACGGTGCGAGAGTATCTGGACGAATCGAGGATCACACGCCTCCTCTTCGCACTCTCGGACGATGCGGAGGCGCGGGCGCGCAACTGGACCAACGCGGCGACGGAGGTCGCGAGGCACCTACGAAATAGCAAGACATGCGCCTTCGCCACCATCGGGGACCCCAACGTGTATTCGACCTTTACGTACCTGGCGCGTGCCGTCAGAGAGATAGAACCTCAGGTAGAGGTAGACACAGTGCCGGGGATCACGGCGATGCAGGACCTGGCCTCGCGGAGCGGTACGGTTCTCCTCGAAGGCGACGGACGGCTCGCGCTACTGCCGTTCACTGCCGGGGAGGAGCCTTTGAGGGAGGCGCTCGGCGGCTTCGAGACGGTGGTGTGCTACAAGGGCGGGAGTCGTCTCGGGGAGGTGCTCAGGGTCGCAGAGGATACAGGGAGGCTCGACCATGCCGTGTACGGTGCCAGGCTTGGGATCGAGGGGGAGGAAGTAGTGGCTGTGCGGGAGATGGTCGGGCGGGAGGGGACTTATCTGTCCACCGTAGTCTTTACCGGAGGAGGCTCGGAGTTTGGGTAAGGTGTGGTTTATCGGGGCGGGGCCTGGGGCCCCGGATCTCCTGACTCTAAGGGGAGCCAGGCTCATCGGCGAGGCCGACATTGTGGTCTGGGCCCGCAGCCTGGTCCACGAAGGTGTCCTAAAGTACGCCCGCGCCGGAGCCGAGATCTTCGAGTCGACGACCATACCGCTCGAAGGCGTGCGTGGTCTCTACGAGCGGGCCGTGAACGAAGGCTTGAGTGTGGCCCGCGTTCATTCCGGGGATCCAAGCATCTACGGGGCTGTGATGGAGCAGATCGAGGTCTGCGAAGAGGTCGACCTCGACTGGGAGATAGTCCCAGGCGTCTCCTCTCTTGGCGCCGCGGCGGCGGCCATCGGGCGCGAGTTGACGGTGCCCGAGGTCTCGCAATCCGTGATCCTGACGCGCCGTGCGAGTCGGACCCCTATGCCGGAAGGCGAGGATATAGAGAGTTTCGCCAAACACGGGACGACGATGGCGGTCTTCCTCTCCGCCGCGAAGCCGCGCGCCCTTCAGGAAGAACTACTCTCCGGCGGTTACGCGCCCGAGACCCCTTGCGCCGTCGTCTACAGGGCGAGCTGGCCCGACGAAGAGGTCGTCGAGTGCCGCCTCCGAGACCTAGCCGACAGGATCAGGGAGGCCGGCTTCACTAGGCAGGCCCTGATTCTGGTCGGGCCCGGGCTAGCGGCCGGCGGGAAGCGCTCCCACCTCTACAGCCCCGAGTTCTCGCACATGTTTCGTAAGGCCCAGAAGAAGGGGGTCGATGCCTCCCCGTAAGCTCCGCGAGCCGTCCATGCCCCCGAGCATGGAGAAAGTCAAAGGCGAGAGCCTCAGGACCGGCTGGACGACGGGTACTTGCGCCGCCGCCGCCGCCAAGGCCGCCGCGAACGCGCTCGTATGCGGCGAGACGCAGTCACGGGTCGACGTAAAGCTACCCAAAAAAGGTGCCGAGCGGCGCGTCGAGTTCGAGGTCGAGCGGTGCGAGCTGGGAGGTCCCTGGGCCGAAGCAGTGGTCGTCAAGGACGCCGGCGACGACCCGGACGTTACCGACGGCGCGCACCTCACCGCCCGCGTCTCCTGGCGGGAAGAGGCGGGGTTAGAGCTCGACAGGGGGGAGGGCGTTGGCGTCGTTACGAAGCCGGGGCTCGGGCTCGCGGTCGGGGGTCCGGCCATAAACGACGTGCCGCGGCGTATGATCTCCTACTCCGTAAAGGAAGTCCTCGATCCCGACGTTCGCGGCGTCAGGGTCGTCATCAGCGTCCCCGACGGCGAGAAGATGGCCGAGAAGACGACCAACGCCCGTCTAGGCATCGTCGGCGGTGTCTCTATCCTGGGTACCACGGGTATCGTGCGGCCTTTCTCTACTGCCGCGTGGGCCGCGAGCGTGGTGCAGGCAGTCAACGTTATGGGTGCGCAGGGCCACAAGACCTTCGTCCTCTCCACCGGAGGCCTCACCGAGAAGGCGGCGATGCGCCTGCTTCCCGACCTCGAAGAGGTCAACTTCGTGGAGGTCGGGGACTTCACGGGGCAGGCTATAAAGAGGGCTGTCGAGAACAATCTGGAGACCTGCTTCTTCGTCGGGATGGTGGGTAAGATCTCCAAGCTCGCCGCCGGCGTTATGATGACCCACTGGACCCGCTCCAAAGTAGACAACGACCTGCTGGCGGAGATCACAGCGAAAGCTGGCGGCTCTCCAGCGTTGATCGAAGAAATCAAGAACGCCAACACGGCACGTCACGCCTACGAGCTCTGGAGATCGTCCGGCTTGACGGGCGCCGCCGACCTCCTCTGCCGGCAGGCAGCCGAGAACCTTGCGGAGTACGCTCAAGATAAGCTAGAGGTTCACGTCATACTCGTCGATTTCGATACCCTCGACCCGGCGGGAGCCAGCCCCGGCGCCCTGACGCTTACGACCTGGAACCCGGCGTGAGCCAGGCTCGCATCACCGTCATCGGCCTCGATGGAAGGCCGCCCGACGAGGAAGCAGAACGCTTGCTTTGGGGCGCCGATCTCATCGTTGGGGGCGAACGGCACCTGGAGATGGTCGGCGTGGAGCGTGAGCGTGCCGTGGTCTTGAAGGGAGACCTGTCAGAGGCTATAGGGAGGATCGAAGGCACGGAGGGTCCCGTGGTCGTGCTGGCGTCGGGGGACCCTGGCTTCTTCGGCATCGTTCGGCTTCTCGGCGCGCGTCTCGGGCGGGAGAACTTGCGGGTTATTCCCGGTCTCTCCTCGGTCGCGCTGGCTTTCGCCTGGGCTGGGCTCTCCTGGGACGATGCCATCACGGTCAGCGCCCATGGCCGCGACCCCCGCCGCGCCTTAAACGCCTGCCGCGCCCACCCCAAGGTCGCGGTTCTTACCGCTCCGGACTTTGGGCCTGCCGAGCTTGCACGAAGGCTCGACGGCCTCAACCGCCGTTTCGTCGTCGCGGAGAAGCTCGGGGAGCCAGACGAGCGGGTCTTCCAAGGAGATGCAGAGACGGTCACTGGAATAGAGTGGGAAGACCCCAACGTCGTTCTCGTGCTCGACCAAACAAGGGTCGCCGAAGGGAAAGGTTGGATCTCCTCAGGCCAACACAGCCCTGGGCGTTGGGCGCTACCCGAAGACGCGTTCGAGCATAGATCAGGCATGATCACCAAATCCGCGACCCGCGCCTACGTACTCTCGCACCTCGGTCCTGGACCGGGGGATATGATCTGGGACGTCGGCGCCGGAAGCGGCTCGGTAGCCATCGAGTGCGCCCTCCTCGGCGCTGCAGCGATCGCCGTCGAGCGCGACCCCGAGAGCTGCGGCCGCATCGGCCGCAACGCCGAACGCCACAAAGTCCACGTACAGCTCATCGAGAGCGAGGCTCCTGGCGCTTTACACGACCTTCCCAAGCCGGATGCAATTTTCGTTGGCGGGACAGGCGGCGGCTTTCAGGAGATCGTGAAGCTCTGCGGCGTCAAGGCGCATCGTTCTATAGTGCTCGCGCTCGTCGGGATCGAAAGGGTCGTACCGGCAGCGCAGATCCTCGAAGACTGCGGCCTCGAGGTCGAGACTACGTTCCTGCAGACTTCTCGGTTGAAGGGTGTCGGAGGGCTGCATCGCCTCGCTCCCGAGAGCAACGTTTTCGTCGTCTCCGGGAGCAGGGCGTGATCGGGCTCATCGCAGTCACCGCCAGCGGCCGCCGCAACGCCGCCCACCTGACGGACGCCTGGCCCGACGCGCGCCCCTACGAGGGCAAGGCGAAGGAAGCGCTTGAGCGTGCCTGGAACGAGTGCGACGCTATGGTGCTCTTCCTCGCGACAGGCGCCGCCGTCCGCCTCATCGCTCCCCTGTTGGAGAGCAAGCATCGCGACCCTGGCGTAGTCACCGTTGACGAGGCCGCCAACTTCGCCGTCGCCCTCTGCGGCGGTCATGATGGCGGAGCCAACGCCCTCGCCGCGAGAGTCGGGGATGCCCTTGGTGCTGTGCCGGTCGTCACAACCGCGAGCGACACGGTCGGCGTTCCCGCTCTCGACTCCCTCGGAAAGAACCTCGGCTTCCGCTTAGAAGAAGGCTCGGATATTGCGGCGGTAGGTGCCGCATTGGTCTCCGGAGAAAAGGTCCATCTAGTTTCGGAGATACGCTGGCCGCTCGGGCCGCTGCCCGCGAACGTCGTCCGGACGGACGAGCGGAAGGCGCCCCTGATCCTGATCTCCGATCAGCACGCGGAGACGCCCCGTCCCGCTGTCGTCTATCGTCCGCCCTCGCTCGTCGCCGGCGTCGGTTGCAGTCGTGGGGCAAACGCGGACGAGATACTCGACCTGCTCGGGGCTTCTCTGGAGGAGTCCGGCCTGTCCCACCAGAGCGTCGCCGCCTTCGCCAGCATCGATATGAAGCGCGACGAGGTGGGGCTACTCGAGGCCGCAGAGAGGATGGACATACCTGTCCACTTCCATCCGGCTGAGGTGTTGTCCACGATTGAAGCGCCGAACCCATCTGAGGTGGTCCAGCAAGCCGTCGGGACGCCGAGTGTAGCCGAGGCGGCGGTGGTCTCCTCGGGTGCGGAGCTGGTACTGGAGAAGCGGAAGTCTACGAACGTCACGGTCGCCATCGGGCGCCTGCCTGCAAGGGGACGGTTGGCGCTGGTGAGCCTCGGGCCCGGCGAGGACGTTCTCATTCCGCCGCTCGCCCGTGAGGCACTAGCGGCTTCGGAGCTCGTCGTCGGGTTGGATCAGTACGTGGACCGTGTCAGGCATCTGCTGCGGCCTGGAACACGGGTGCTCACGCCGCCTCTGGGCAACGAGATGGAGCGTGCGGAACTCGCGCTCTCGGAGGCTCGAGCGGGCGGTAGCGTCGCGCTCGTGTCGAGCGGCGACGTCGGCGTGTACGCGATGGCGTCTCCTGTGCTGGAGATAGCGGGCGATGACGTCGATGTCGTGGTCGTACCCGGTATCACCGCGGCGCAGGCAGCGGCGTCTTTACTCGGCTCGCCACTCGGGCACGACCACTGTTCGGTCAGCCTCTCTGACTTGCTCACGCCGTGGGAGGTGATTCAGGACAGAGTCAGGGCCGCCGCCGAGGGGGACTTCGTGCTCTCGCTCTACAACCCGCGCTCGAAGGGCCGCGACTGGCAACTCGGGAAAGTGAAGGAGATGCTTCTGGCGCATCGACCTCCAGACACGCCCGTCGGCATCGTAAAGGACGCGTACCGCCCGATGCAGCAGATCCTCCTTTCGGACCTCGCCTCTCTACGCCCGGAAGACGTGGACATGCTTACCACCGTCGTCGTCGGGAGCTCCCAGACGAAAGTCGTGGCGGGCCGCATGGTCACCCCGAGGGGATACCGGTAATGAGGTCAGTATTCGCCGTCACCGACGCCTGCGCCGGTTGCGGCGCGTGCATAAAGACCTGCCCCGAGAAAGCCATACGCCCCGCTCCCAGAGATCACGAAGTGCCCCTCCTCGTTCTCGAAGACCGTTGCTCGGGATGCGCCGAGTGCGCCGAGGTCTGCCCGGTATCGGCCTGCATCGAGGTACTGCTGGAGGGCGAATGAGACGGGTCCATCCCATAGAGACAGAGAGCTACCGCATCTTGCGCGGGTTGGTGGACCTCTCGCACCTCGGGCCACTCTCCCGTGCCGTCGCGGAACGGGTCGTTCATGCCTCCGCCGACCTGGAGTACGCGGAGAGCCTGAGCCTCGACGAGACGGCGCTCGAAGGCGGAATGAGGGCGTTGCGACGAGAAACGCCCGTCGTTACCGACGTGGGGATGGTGGCGGCAGGGATCACCGGCCGCCGGACGCGATGCCTGGTCTCCGATCCTCGCACCCACGAGCTATCCGAGAGCCTCGGCATCACGCGCTCTGCGGCCGGCTTCAGGCTCGCCGCCCGGGAGGTTGACACAGGCGCTGTCTGGGTCGTCGGGAACGCGCCAACGGCGCTCTTCGAGTTGCTCGAACTCAGCGTAGCTCCCTCGCTCATCGTCGGGCTTCCCGTCGGATTCGTCGGTGCCGCCGAATCGAAAGACGCGCTATTGAAAAGTGGCCTGCCTGCCGTCGCGAACCGGGGACCGAAAGGCGGTTCCGCGGTCGCGGCTGCGGCGTTGAACGCCCTGATCTACTACGAGGAGAAACCATGAAGCAGCCGGTGAACATCTTGAATCGGAACGGCTCCCAAAAACACGAATCCGACCCCGCGCTCCTGATCGTTGGCCACGGCAGCCGCGACCCACGCGGGGCGCGCGAGTTTCACGACCTGATCGACCTCGTGCGCCGGCGAAACCCTTCCCTGACGGTCGAAGGAGGCTTTATCGAGCTCTCCAGGCCCCCGGTCTCCGAGTGCGTGGACCGCCTCGCAGAGAGGGGAGCCAGAAACGTCGCGGCCGTACCTCTGATGCTCCTTGCTGCGGGCCACGCGAAAGACGACATCCCAGCGACACTGGTTCGCGAGAAGATGAACCATCCAGAAATTTCCTTCGGCTACGGTCGCGCCTTCGGCATAAGGCCGGAGCTCCTAGAGCTGATGGACGAGCGCGTCTCCGCCGTCGTCTCCGAAAGTGAGAAGGAAGAGACGGTGGTCCTCGTCGTCGGGCGCGGCTCCTCGGACCCCGACGCCAACTCGGACCTTCCGAAAATAGCCCGCCTGTTCTATGAGGGCCGCCACTATCCGTCTGTCGAGAGCGCCTACGTGAGCATGACGCCGCCCAACGTAGCGTCCGGGCTGGAGCGCTGTCGCAAGCTTGGCGCGAAACGCATCGTGGTTTTCTCCTACTTTCTGTTCACCGGCGTTCTCGAAGAACGCATCCGCGGGCAGAGCGAAGCCTTCGCCGAGGCCAACCCCGGTGTCGAAGTGCGCTACGCTGGATACTTCGGACCTGACCAGCGCGTGGCTGACCTTGTGGTCGAGCGTTATGCCGAGGCCGTGGAAGGGGACATCCGCATGAACTGTGACGTGTGCGTCCATCGCGTTGCGCTGCCTGGTTTCGGGGAGAAGGTTGGGGCCGCCGCGACGCCCCATTACCATCCTGACGAGCCGGGGCACCATGCGCACGGCCACCATCATTAGCCGTGGCCCTCGAAGAACGCGTGCGGGAGCTCGCATCGGAGATACCCTCGCTCGACAAGGAAGCAGCGGAAGAAACACGGAGACGCCACCTCGCGCTCGCCAAGCCGCCCGGTAGCCTGGGGCGGCTGGAGGAGCTCGGAGCGCGGCTTGCGGGGATGGAGGGTGCGTGCCCTCCGCCTATCCCAGAGAACCCTGCGGTAGTGATCTGTGCCGGAGACCATGGTGTCCTGGAGCGCGGCGTCTCGCCCTGGCCGCAGGAGATCACGGCGGCGATGGTGGGGAACTTCTGCGATGGGGGGGCCGCGGTGAGCGCCATCGCGAGGACGGTGGGGGCGAGGGTCAGCGTGCTCGACGTCGGGGTCGCAGGAGAGCTTGAGGGCCATCCTCTACTGCGGACCGCGAAGGTCCGGCGCGGGACCGACGACCTGAGCCGTGGGCCGGCGATGAGCAGGGAAGAGGCCGCGAGGTCGGTCATGGCCGGCGCAGGTGTGGCGGAGGAGCTCATAGAGAGCGGTGGGGTGGACCTTCTCGTAACGGGCGACATGGGCATAGGCAACACTACGCCCGCCGCATGCCTCATCTCGGCTTTCACAGGACGCTCGCCGGAGGAGACCGTGGGCCGCGGTGCCGGTATCGATGATGAAACCCTCAAGCTCAAGGTTAGTGCAGTGGAAGCGGCGTTGAACCTGCACGCCCCTGACCCCTCAGACCCGCTTGGGATTTTGGCGAAGGTTGGTGGCCTCGAGCACGCCGCCATAGTGGGTGTCATCCTGATCGGGGCCGTCTATGGCATCCCGGTCATCCTCGACGGCGTCGTTTCGAACTCAGCCGCGCTCGTGGCCAGCGCCTTGGCCCCTTACTCGGTGGGATACATCATCGCTGGCCACCGTTCGGCCGAGCCGGGGGCCCGAATCGTCCTGGAGTATCTGGAATTGGAACCGCTCCTGGAGTTGGAAATGCGCCTTGGCGAAGGCACGGGAGGCCTGCTCGCCGTGCCCCTCGTGCAGGCCGCGGCCCGGATGCTCGCGGAGATGGCGACGCTAGAAGAGTTGGGGTTCGGGTGAACGGACTGTCTAAGCAAGCGATCGAAGGACTTCGCAGCCCGCTCGCCCGCGTGGTCGAGGTACACGACGCGCTGGCCTCTACACAGGAGCGTGCCCGCGGGCTGGCCCGCGCTGGAACTCCCCGCGGAACGCTCGTTGTGGCCGGGGTCCAGACGGGAGGACGGGGACGGCTCGGCCGCCACTGGGGATCTCCTGAGGGTGGACTCTGGATGTCTCTCGTGTTGCGCCCGGATTTTGACGCGAGCCTCGCTTCTCGCGTAACCCAGACCGCGGCCGTCGGGGTTGCCAGGGCGCTCTGGGAGATCGGGGTCGAGGCCCGCATCAAGTGGCCAAACGACCTGCTCGTGGGCGGAAAGAAGATCTGCGGCATCCTCGCCGAGTCGAGCGCGGGACATGCCGCGGGTTCGATGGAACACAGACGCCTGGACTACGTCATCCTCGGGGTGGGCATGAACGCCAACCTCGACCCGGCTGACCTCGGTGTTCAGGTTCGACGGGTGACGACGATTCGTCGCGAGCTGGGTCGGGACGTTTATTTACTCGACCTGCTCTGCGCTCTGCTCTCGAACCTCGATGCCGAGCTTGGGAGGATCGGAAACTTTGGGGCCGTACTCGACGAGTGGCGAGCCCTGAACTGCACCCTGGGAGAGAAAGTACGCGTCCGGCGCTCCGGCGAGACCATCGAAGGCAGGGCCGTGGACCTGAGCCCCGAGGGTGCCTTGTTGCTCGCTACTCAACGAGGCACCGTAGAGGTGTTCGAGGGCGAGGTCGAACACCTCAGCCAGCGAGTCGATGCCTAGGAGAGATCTTCTATCGTCTCTCCTTCGTCTTCCTCCTCTTCGAGAACCGCTATCGAGGTGGCCTTGAAGACCAGGATCTTACCCCGGTCGGGAAAATCCACGATCTCCACGTCACCGGTCACGGCGATCTGATCTCCCACCAGTTCGTCGGTATCCGGTATGGCGGACATATCTATCTCGGTCTCGAGGACGTAGCCTGTATGCTCCTCCCCTGCTTCTGTACTCGCCTGCTTGAGCTGTCCCTCGAAATAGGCCATGCCAAGTCCCCTCTCTCGATGTCAGGTGACAACATAGTACCTGTATTCGTGGACGCGGGCCGACACCCAAATTCTGATGACCCTGATCTAGGCTCAGGGATTCGGAGAAGCACGTCCCCAGATGAGCTGCGCGAAAAGCTCGCGTACAAGATGTTGTGGTAGTTGCTGTTTGTTATCCTGTCGCTCGTACGCTTTAATGCGCTTGCGGGTGAGTGCCTCGCACCTAGCCTGGGCGGCTTTAAGAGGAGACAAGAGGGATGAGCACAGCGTTGGTGTACCTTAGCATCGGGGCCGGACTGACTATAGGCGTGGGGTTCCTTACGGTCGCCGTCCTCTTCTTGCAAACGGCACGACGCTACGTCGACCTGGCCGAAAAACGCCTCGAGCTACTACAAGAGGGCGAGGAGTTCCTGCTCAAGGTCGTGGAGCGGCAAGGCCGCGCCCTGGAGGAGAGCCGGGAGCGGGAAGCGCAGCAACGTGAGCAGGTACCCGAGATGATTGGGTATCCTTCAGGACGGCAACAGAGCGAAGTGTCCCCCGGCAGCCCTCGTCTGACAGAAGCCAGGCGCGGTCACACTGGGGAGGATCGAGAGCATGCGAAGGAGAGTACACCGGAGTCGGCCGCAGCCGCATCACGTCCCAATGACGGTGCGCCGCTCCTCGGGGTCCAGGTGCCGCATCCCGACGACGACGTGCCGAGGCGCGGCTGGAACAAGTCCCCAGCAAGGTTCTTCCAGAAGTGCTACGACAGGTATCTGGAGCACTACGAGGGCTACGTACGGCTCGCCGAGCGCATCCACAGTATGCGCGACGGAGCCGGTACGCGGGAGTGGGAGGACAAGCTGCGCCGGGCCTACGATGCCATAGATAGGACAACCCAGAGGCTCGACATGCTCGAGGAGCACTACCCGGAGCTGGCTACCGACAGCGATCGTATCTCGTCCCGCATCGGTACCGCCCGCCTTCATGCCAGCCTCGCCGAACGCTTCGGCCGCGTAGACTGAACACGGTTCTCTACCAGAACCGTCTCGAAGTAGCAGCCCTCGGAGATCAGGCAAAGTACCAATCCTTCCTCCGAAACTTCAGGCAACCTACGACGTGCACCCCGAGCGCACCTGGAAGGATTTGAGGTAGAGCGCCTTCCTCGGAGAAGCTGACGTGAGGGCCACCGCCGAGACCACCTCGATGACCGAGTCTGCCCCGAAGCCTACGAAGGCGACGGAGCCCACGGCGATGCCCACAGCGACGACAGCCCCGACCACGCTCGAGAATACCGTAAACACCGACAGGCGCCCCTGCGGGAGGCGCTGCATCGCAGGGACTTGTGTCTAGCGGGTCCCCTTGTGGTTCCCCTCGCGGAAGAGCCGCAGGCCGTTGAGGGTGACGGCGATCGAGGTTCCCATGTCCGCCAGAACCGCGAGCCACAGCGCCACCAACCCAAAGGGGGCAAGCACCACGAACAGGCCCTTTATGGCGATCGAGACGACGACGTTCTGCTTGATGATCCCCTCGGCCGCCCGCGAGAGCCGCACCGCTTCGGCCAGCTTGGGCAGATCGTCCTGCATCAGTGCGATATCGGCGGTCTCGAGGGCAACGTCTGTTCCCGCAGCACCCATAGCAAAGCCGACCGAGGATGCGGCCAAAGCCGGGGCGTCGTTGACGCCATCTCCGACCATGCCGGCGTCCCCATGCTCGGAGACGAGCTCGCGCACCGCCTCGATCTTCTGTTCGGGTAGGAGCCTGGCCTTGTAGCCGATGCCCAGCTCTTCGGCCACGCGACGGGCGGGCGCCTCGGCGTCCCCCGTGAGCATCACGAGCTTTCCCACCCCAGATCCGCGAAGAGCCTCGACGGTAGCCTTCGCGTCGGGGCGCAGGGAGTCGGCCAGACCGAAAACCGCTACGGGACCTCCTTCGTCGCCCAGGACGACCGGCGTCTCTCCAGCCCGCTCGACCGCTTCGAGCGCCCCCCTGGCCCCGTCGAGGGCTATCTCCCTCTCGTCAAACAGTCGGGGGCTCCCGATCAGGTAGCGTTTGCCGTCCACCTCTCCCTCGGCGCCCCTGCCTGCGATCGACCGGAAGCCGGAGACCGGGTGCGGCTCGATCCCATCGGCGGCGCTCAGGATGGCATAGGCCAGGGGGTGCTCCGAGCGCCTCTCCAGCGCCGCTGCCAGCGCCAGAACCTCCGCCTCACCCTTGCCGTTCAGCGCCACGGTACGCGAGACGATCGGGCGCCCCTCGGTGAGCGTCCCGGTCTTGTCGAAAGCCAGGGCCTTGAGCCTCCCCGCCGCCTCCAGCGCTGCCCCGCCCTTGACGAGTATCCCGCGCCTGGAAGCGGCTCCGATGCCGGAGACCACGGTTACCGGGGTGGAGATCACCAGGGCGCACGGGCAGGCGATGATCAGGAGAGCCAGCGCCCGGTAGAACCACTCGCCAAACCCTCCGCCGAGGAGAGGCGGCACGACCGCGAGCACGACCGCCGCGGCCACCACCACGGGTGTGTACACGCGTGAGAAGCGGTCCACGAACTGTTCGGCGGGGGCCTTCTTGGCCTGGGCTTCTTCCACCAGGCGCGCGATCCTCTGCAGCGTCGAGTCCCCGGCCCGCCTGCTAGCCTCGACGAGCAGCCCGCCCTGGCCGTTGAGGGAGCCGGAGTACACGTTGTCGCCCACCCCCTTCTCCACAGGCACGCTCTCGCCTGTCACCGGTGCCTCGTCCACAGCCGAGGAGCCCTCGGCTACCCTGCCGTCCACAGCCAGCCTCTCGCCGGGCCTCACAACCACCGTATCGCCGACTTCGACCTCGCCCGCCGGGACGACGACCTCGGTGCCGCCCCTCTTGATGAGGACCTCGTTAGGGGCTAGGCGCGCCAGTGCCCTTACGGCCCCACGCGTCCTGTCTATGGCGTAGACCTGCAGGGCGTTGCCCGCGGCGAAGAGGACCACCACCGAGGCGGCCTCCGCCCACTGCCCGATCGCCACCGCGCCCACCGTGGCGGCGCTCATGAGCACGTTCATGTCCATGTGCCGTGCCCTCAGCCCCGCCACAGCAGCCCGGAAGATCGGCAGGCCGCCTACGATGATGGCTGTGAGATAGGCCACCACCCGCGCAACCTCGGGTGCCCCGGTTACGGAGAGCGCGAGGCCAGTGAGGAACAGCAGGGCCGCGGCGGCCGTCAGCAACGACCGCTGGGTGCGCCAGAAGGGCGTCCTCTCGGCCTCCTCCGTCTTGGCCACCCCGTAGCCTGCGGCCTTGACGGCATCCTCGAGATCTTCGAGCGAGAGCCCGGGGTCGTGCTCGGCGTCCAGGCGTCCTGCGGCGAAGTTCACGGTGGCCTTCGACACGCCGCGCAGCGCCGAGACGCGCTTCTCCACGGTGGCCGCGCAGCTCGCGCAGTCCATCCCCTCGACACGCACTACGGTCCTCTCCAGAACGCCGGTCGTGGCGCCCCCCTTCGGCGCCTCGGGGGTAGCCTCGGATGCTTCTACATCCTCGGCACCCGAGCAGCAACCGTCTGTGCAGCCATCGGCCTCGGCGTGCGCCGCTTCCAGTTCCTGAGGCATCTGCCCCAGGACCGGCAGCTCTTTCTTCGGGCGGCTCACCCTCTTGCCCCCACGCTCTCTGCCTCGCCAAGCACCACGCCAAGTAGCGAGCGCCCAGCATCGGTGAGGGAGTACATGACCAGCTTGCCGTCGCGCCTGGAGCGGACCATACCGAGGGAGCGAAGGGTCCTCAAGTGGTGGGAGACGAGGTTCTGCGAACGCCCGGCGATCCAGGAGAGGTCGCACACGCACAACTCCTCTCCCTCGGCTAAGGCAGCCGCTAGCGTCAGCCGTGTGGGGTCGGAGAGGGAGCGTGCGCGGTCTGCAGCCTCCTGGGCAGCTTCTTCGACCAGCAACTTCTCGCGGATCGACTCGGCCCTCGGGGCGTCGATGCAGATGAGGTCGCAGCGTTCGTTGGTCATATAAACCTTCCAACGTTCGTTGATACGTTGTGTAGAGTTTAGCAGGCCGACAAGCTTCGGTCCAAAAGCATTGGGAAGCTTCTTGGACCCCGAACATCGGGAGTTCGCGGGACACTTCGTCTACGGCACGGTTTCCGGCGTTGGTGTAGGGCGTAGAAACCCAACCACACCGTTTCCTCATCGAATTTTTCTACGACCATGTAGTGTGTCTTGCACTCGCACCGGAATTCCGTGGTCGTACCTTTGGTCCAGTTCATTGCTGCTCGTCCTTCCCGGTCCAGCTCTCCAGACGGACTTCCTGGAACTCGAACCCTTCGGTTGCAAGGATCGCCAGGCCCACCCTCGCCTTCGCGTTGCCGTAGATGTCGATACCTACGACGTTGCCCTCGGCGTCGAAGTCCAGCACCGTCTCTGGCGCGACCTCCCTAGAGTCGACGCTCGGCTTGTCCACGAGGTCGACGTAAACGGCATCGGTATGCGGGTCGTAACTTATCCGCATTGACGTTCTCTCCATTTTCGAAGGGGCCGGAGTATAGAACGTAGGATACCCCGGCCCTCGCGACTTCAAGAATCCGAGAGAGATCCGCCGGGTCTCGGTGGCGAACAATCCCGAGGAGACCTCCATTTCGTAACCTTGCGAATCTGGCGGGACCGAAAAGACAACCCGCACATCCTGGTTCAAACCCGGGTTGATCCTGTCGAGCAAGAAGAGGTCTTTATTTTCGGGGATGTAACCAAGCGGGACGTCAGCTTCGGTTTCGAATTGGCGGCCCTGCTCATCATAAACGTAAAGACCAATATCCGAAACCGACACGGGCTCATCGCCACGGTTCTCGACCGTGAAGTCGACAACGAGGAAGTTACCCGTCATCGGGCGTTCGAAGCCACTCGGGTCCTCCAGCCTGGTTTCTTGCTGCGCGTTTGTCACGGTGTAGGCGGTGTCACCAACGACCACCTCCTCGCCGATGCTCGCGGGAGCCTGACCTTCGCCTTGGCCCGAATCTTGCGAGGGATCCTGGGCCTGTTGGCCTCCGCCATTATTACCGCCTCCCACCGCCAGTACTGTCAAGCACCCGACGAACAATACCGACAAGACGACTAGTCCAACGCAGCCGATGAGAACCTTGCTCGTCGTGGAGCGCCGCGGAAGTGGAGCGGCTTGCTGCTGTGGAGGCGCCTGCTGCCCTGCCTATTGTTGAAGCGGTGGTGGCACGGATACGTCAGCGTCAGGCGTAGGCACATTCGCCGCTAGATGTACCGGCGTTCAACAGATTGGGCAGAACTGATCTTCTGAGCCCAGTTCATGTCCGCAGTTGCTACAGTACCTAGATGGTGTCTCGGACATGCTTGTCCCCCATTCCCTCCCCATAAGACTTCACGTCTCTAATGCGCTAAGCGGGGCCGGTAAATACATGAGGCAAGAACTGTAGGGAGAGGGCTTAAGGGTTGGACCGGGGCACAGCGAAGGCCGGGACCCCGTAGGATCCCAGCCCGACGTGGGGAGGGTGGATTTTGACTGAACTTACCGGCCCAGTTGCTTAAGAGCAGTAACCGTATGTCCCTTTTCGGCTCACGTATTCACCGGTACCTGAGCGCACGAAGACGACCCATTCCATGTAGCGGCCCGCAAATCTGCCCTGTGGGGAAAAGATCCTGGTGATCGGGTTTGAGTAGGTCCTGTATTCGGCGCGTATCACCGGTTTTCCGTCACCGTTGTGGGCGTTGACGGTAACGGGGTTTCCCTTGGCTCTGACCACCAGGTGGGGATGCTTGCCTTTCCCGCAACTGACGATGCCCCAGTCCCTGTTGTAGGAGGCGTGCGCCGCGGGGACCGCGATCAGCAGGGCGAGTAGAGCGCCCACGCAGAATACCACCAGCCTTCTTCCTTGCATGCCTTTCAGAGCAATCGACAACATGGACGCAACCTCCTTCGTGGGGTGGACATCACGAGGGTAGTATACGGGCGGGGGTGTTTCGAAGATACGCCGTTTGCCCGCCAGGCTAGGACACCCCTAAGGATGCCCCGGCCCTGCGCTGTCGATTGGCGCTGACTACAATGGAGCGCTCTCCCGCTCCATCTCCCACACGACGGACTCCGCCTAAATCTTCTGCTCCGTAGCGTAGTCCCAAGAGGCCGCGAGCAGGGCGGAGGCGAGCATCACGTTGAGGAACATGATAGTCGTGGGCTATATACTGCGTTGCTGGCTTGGGAGATCGCACGGAGACGATAGAGCTTTTCGAGCCTGATACCGCTTACCGCCGATGAGCAGTTACGCCTGCCACTGCTACCATACCCTCCATGAGACAGCTCCCAGGGCAATGCGCATCCTGCGGGCGCACAGGTACCACAGAGGTGCCCGTGGTAGCGTAGGATGTTAGGAGGATAGGAGGACCATGCAGGACGATCAGACTGTACAGGACGCGACGGTCTTACTAAGGGCGTTCAGCGCCAACCATTTAGAAGCTAGGATGGTCAGCCCGTATGGGATGGATAGACCGTTCTCGCCGAGCTGGGCCGACGCGGAGCAGGCAGGACTCAATCGGGTTCGCCGCGACGCCGCGATCAAGTGGCTGGTCGACAAGAACATGCTGGAGAGAGCTGAGGAGCCTGAGAACCCGCACGACACAGGAGAGGAGTTTCACTCCAAATACGGTTCGGTTTTCAGGTTCACCGATGCTGGGCGGGAGTTAGTGGAAGAGGTTCGGGAGCGAAGGCAGGCGTAAGGGCAGTCTCAGGTAGCCACACAGAAGCCGTGGTGGAGGAGGGTGTTCGGGGGATGAGTCCCGACACGATTGCGCTCGGGGTGTTCTCTGTTGGAGGCACGCTCCTGGGCGTGGTACTCGCCCTCTTCGGTCCGCTCCGGCCGGGGCCTATGAGGTAGTCAAGTAGTGGGTGGGCCAGCGTCGTAATGCAGAATCCCCGCGGCGCCTTCTTGGTTCTGTTCGTGCACTTCGGCGTGCGTCGTCAGCACGAAACGAGCGAGATCTACGGGAACCCAGTCGGCCACCTGCAAGTTAAAGGCCTCCTTCCCGGCCTTCCCGTACCCTGCTACTCCCACCGCCGGGAACGGATGGTTACTCCAGAACGTCGGACGGCACCCGTATCTCTAGTATCCGCCGTATGTCCGGCGCGAGCATCCGGAGCTCGTCCTTGAGGTGAAGGTAGCGCCGGCCCTGCTCGGCCGTCATCTCGCCGGCGCGGTAGTGGGCTTCGAGTCGGCTCGCGTGGGCCAGCTCGTTGGACAAGTCGTAGACCCAGGAGTCGATCTCGCCTTCCGTGATCTCGCTAGGATCCTCGAAGAGTTCGGTGAGTTCCTTCGCATCCTCTCGCAGGAGGCGAATGCGGAAGTCTATTCTGGATCTACCATGCTCACGCTACCCCTCCGGCCTCGAGTATCCGACCACGCGCAGGAGCCCACGGGGAGTGGCCAGTAAGTCTATCAGCGCGGGGCATGCAGCCACGCTACCATACCGAGGCTAGGCCGCTGGCAGAGGGTAGTAGGATATGCGACAAAGCTGATCTACCGAGGATCGCTCCGGAGCGATCCTCGTCACCATCACCGTCGTCCTCGTGCTCCGGGACCCAGACCCGGTGAAGCTCGATGAACAACTCTCCTCCTCTACTCGCCGGGGGGCACTGACCGGAGGCCCGCCCCTCTCTCCAGCGCCAGCGCGTAGGCCGCCTGTGCTGCGGTCTCCTCTCGCTCGGCCTCCAGCGTTTCCACCAGCCAATCGGCGTCCTCCTCGAAGGCAAGGCGCATCAGCCGACACACCAGCATCCGGGCGCGCGCGAACATCTCGTAAGGCGGCTCGTGGGTCCCACGGCCATGGCTGTCCGGGTCCTCAGCGTAGGCGAGGGTCGCGTTATCCGTCCGGGACCGGTCGAGGGGGAAGGCCCCCAGTAGCATGGCATCGTTGTGTCTGTAGTCATCCACGCCTTTAGGCAGGGACCCGAATCCGTAATTCAGTGAAGGCGCCAGCTCGAGGAAAGGATGGAGCACGGCGCGCTCTGGCAGGATTACGGACTCCTCTTCCCGTCCGGCATCGGTACGCCCACGTTGGGCGGCAACCTCAACCGCGCATTCCAGGCCACGCTGCAGCGCGCCGGACTGCCCGCGACGATACGCTTCCACGATCTCAGGCACACGTGCGCCACGCTCCTCTTGAGGCAGGGCGTCAACCCGAAGTACGTCCAGGAGCTTTTGGGCCACGCCGACATAAGCCTTACCCTCAACGTCCACTCGCACATACTCCCCGATATGGGAGACGCCGTCGCCGGCGCTATGGACGCCGCGCTCGGATAGCCGCGTTGCAAACCTCATCACAACCCCACGTAGGTATACGGATCTAGCTCGGCAGAAATCTGCTCGTAGTTGAGTTCTTTTTGCGCAGTGTCTAGCCGGATCTCATGCGCGGTTTCGCATCTTTATCCGGCCCCACAACATCTCGTGTTCGGCCCGTAGCATCCGAGAGGCCGATGCCGCACCCCGGAGGTCACTCGGGCGTCGTAGGTGCAAGATCCCGTATGCCGACTTCCCAGAATCTACCTTCCACGCACTTGGGTGCATAGCGACATGAAGAAGGGCCGAGACCGCAAAGAGCCCCGGCCCTCTTTTAAGAGCTCTATCTAAGTTGGGCTACCTGTTGCTCGTCGAATCCTCCCTGGTGCTCGCCGCGGTCACCGGGGTGGGGTTGTCCACGGTCTCCGTGCGCTCGCAGTTCTCGACGATGTCGTTTTCGTTCACCACGCAGACGTCGAAGTTGTCGCCGCCGTCGACCAGATCCGGATCGTCCACCGTCTCGTCGTCGGCCGCGTCGAGGAAGTCGTCGCCCTCCTGGCCGTAGAGCTCGTCCCTGCCCTGTTCGCCTTGCATGCCGTCGTCGCCGGGCCCGCCGTAGAGGTCGTCGTTGCCCTGGTCGCCGTACATCTCGACGCTCCTCGTCGAGCCGGAGTCGCTCTCATCGCCTTCCCCGCCCAGGAGGATGTCGTTGCCCCTGCTGCCCTCCATGTAATCGGGACCCTTGCCGCCCTCCATCAGGTCGCGGCCCGAGTCGCCTTCGGGGGAGTTGCCGAACTCCGAGAGATTGTCGGCGCCCTTGCCACCGTAGTAGGTGTCGTCGTCCTCGTCGCCCAACAAGTAGTCGCCGAGGATGCCGCCGTTGAGCTCGTCCTCGCCGGCCCCGGCCCGCACGTCGTCGAAGCCGTTGAGGGCGAAGATAACGTCCCGCTGGTCGGTGCCGGTGATCTGATCGTCTTCCTGAGTACCCACGCATCGGCCGGGGTTGGGGTCCTGGTCCCCCGCCCCGTCGCACTGCACGGTCAGCGCGTAGGCGACCCCGCTCACCATCAGCACCGCCGTACCCATCGCCGCCATTAGTAGGATCAGTCGTCTCACCCTTACCCCCTCCTGTGGACGGCGAGCCCCTGCAGGACCCCGCCGCGGTTATAGCCAACACGGGCATAGTACGAGCTTTGCTACGGGCGGCGCATCCCCCCCGAGGTACTATCTTTGCTGTTACTTGGGCGTTGCTTGCGGTAGCGAACTTCCTAGAACTCCGTACACCCGAAGTTCGTAGAACGCTCCTTCTAGAGACTGTCTGGAAAGTACCTGGACGGGTCGAATGGCACGTTTCTTGGTAGCGCGGAGCGCCCAAAAGGGTGCCTTTTCGCACCGTTCTGCAGGCTCAAGGGACCACGAAATGGAGCGCTCTCGGAGTTTCCAGACAGTCTCTCCACGCACTCGGGTGAATAAGGGTGAAAGGATAAGCTCTGTTGGGGCAAAACTGGCAGCGATCAGTGCTTCGTGCCCATAATGGGGAATACTCAGTGTAGGCAAGCGGGAGGTGGAAGGTGAGTAGTAACGCTGGCGCAAGAGGTGGAGCCCTGCCTTGGGGGCTGGTCCTGGTGGAAGGGATCGTCGTCGCCCTCTTCGGGTTGATCCTGTTGGTGGCACCGGGAGCCTCGCTGGTTTTCCTGGTGTGGCTGCTTGGCATCTACCTGGTCATAGCGGGCATCTTCCGCATCATAGGCATCTTTTTGGATTCCTCTTCTTGGGGCTGGAAGCTGGCCGCAGGTATCCTGTGCCTCATAGCTGGCCTGGCGATACTCAGCAACCCTCTGTGGAGCACGACCCTTGCCTCTACGTGGTTGGTCATCTTGGTTGGGTTTTTGGCTATGCTTCAGGGCGCTGCGGGCCTGGTAGTCGCTTTCCAAGGGGGGGGATGGGGCATGGGGGCCTTGTCGGTGCTAGGCATCCTCTTTGGTCTTTTCTTGGTGATCAACCCCCTGATCGGGGTGGCGGCGCTGACGCTAATCTTGGCGATCTTCATGCTCATCGGGGGTGTTGGAGCGGTGCTTCAGGCGTTCAGGATGCGTAGGGAAGCGGCGGCAACGCAGCAGCCCCGGCGGGTGCGCTAGGGCAAGCACTACGGCCCGCTCCAGCGTAATCCGGCGAGGAAAGAAAGAAAGTTAATCATGGCCTCGATACCACAACGGGCCTCGTTCGCTCGGGTGCTGTTCATTTTGGCCGCGGCCGTCGTCGTGCTGGTCGGGGTGCGCTTGTCCGCACCCGTCTTGAACCCGATCCTTTTCGCTGTCGTATTCGCCCTTCTCTTCGCTCCGGTCTATGGCTGGTTGCTGCGGCGGCTCCCTACCGGCGTGGCTCTCCTGCTTACGTTCGTGGGCCTCTTGATCATCATCGTGGGCCTCTTCGTCTTGTTGAGCGCGTCGATCAGCAAATTTACAGGGCAAATTTCGTTCTACGCGCAGCAGTTAAACGGGCAGTTAGCCGATCTCCAAAGGCTGCTCGATCGCCTAGGGCTTTCGGGCGTCGATCTCTCCGAGGCGGTGAACAGCAGCGCCTTGGTCGGGGCCATCGGTGCGGTCCTCTCAGGGATCAGTGGCTTCCTAAGCAGCATGTTCCTCATCTTGATGATCATGCTATTCCTTCTCTCCGAAGGCTCAGCCATGATGGACCGGCTGCGCACGAGCGTCGCCTACGACAATCCTCAGGTCGCAAGGTTGACCGTGATCGGCCAGAGCGTGGTGCTTCAGTTCGGCCTGCGTGCCATCGTCAACCTCGTCACCGCCTTAGGCATCACCTTACTGCTGTGGCTGTTGGGGGTGGACTTTCCGATCCTGTGGGGAGTTCTGACCTTCTTCCTAAGCTTCGTGCCCTACGTCGGCCTCGTCCTAGCGGTCGCCCCGGCCGTACTCTTGGCCCTGGCAGAGTTCGGGATCGGTCGGGCGATAGTCGTCATCGTGGCGGTTGTAGTCGTCAACGTGTTGGCAGAGAATGTGCTCTCTCCGGTCCTTATGGGCCGGGGTCTTGACCTCTCGCCGACCGTTGTGTTTCTGTCGTTCGTCTTCTGGGCGTGGCTGCTAGGCGGTCCTGGTGCGTTTCTGGCCTTGCCGCTTACCCTCTTCGTGGCTGTCATGCTCGGGAGCTTCCCCGAGACGAAGTGGTTGGCGAGCCTGATGGGATTGCCCGACACTGACATAGCTGCCTCAGACCCGGAAGTTGCACGCTAGTCTTCGGCGGCTGAGGGGCTTCGGGGTCATCGAACTGGAGAAAAGGAGAACAAGCTCACAGGATGAACTTCACCCAATAGGGTGTTTCCTCTATGGGAGATTTGAGGTCGCTTGGGCGTTGGACTGAGGCTATGCACGAAGATGCAAACGTACGTCCGAAAACTCGTCTTCCACGCACTCCGGCGAATAAGGAGCGGGGTTCTCATGTATCTGTGGTAGGTGCGCTGACCTCCTGATCTTCGCTGGCACTCCCTCGTCTCCTCTGTCTGGCGAAAGTGTGCTTCGCCAAGACGTTGATGAACCCGCCGATGACGCCTAGGCCCACGAAGATGTAGAGGACGGTGAAGATCTTCCCGGCCGCCGTGGCGGGAGCGGGGTCTCCGAAGCCGACGGTGGTAAGCGTGGTGACGCTGAAGTAGAAGGAGTCCAACACGCTCCAGTTCTCCACGAGGGTGAAGAAGACCGTCCCACTCACCAATAGGGAGACCACAAGGGCGAGCAGAACGCGGAACGCTTCGTCACTCCTCCAAGCGTCCCTGATGGCGCGCAAGAACCGACGCAACATCACGACAAGGCCTACCATGACTACCTCCGAACGGCTAGGACGACGGGTTGCGCCTGTGGCTCCGGCTGCGGTTGCGCCCGCGAGTCCCTCTGTGGGCTCACTTCCTCGTTCATGGCTCAAGCTTACGGTACGCTCGGGTAGGCTATCTTCGCCCACCGAAAGATTTCCCCTAGGGGAGTTCTGACTTACGAAGGTCTCAGAACCTCGTAAGTCAGAAGTTCGCGGGATACTTCGGGTGGGAACAGATGGCGCTCCTGCGAGGCTAACTACCCTATAGGTCGCGGAGTTTACGGCGTTGGTGTAGTAATTGGTGTAGTGGGCCCCCGGCGGGAAACGGGGTCTCTTTCTCTTTCCGTTCGTTTGCAGGCAAAAAACGAGCGCGCCTGGAAGGATTTGAACCTCCGACCCGCGGTTTAGGAAACCGCTGCTCTATCCCCTGAGCTACAGGCGCAAAGCGCCAACAGTGTAACCTGGGCTGGCCACGCTTACCACCGGGTCGCGTGTGCAGGCCCCTACACCGCTTCTACGCTACTGGACCGCGCTACTATGGCGGATGCGTCCGAAAACGTCCATCCTCTTTCTCCAGGGGTGTCTTCAGTTGAATGGGCGGCGCCAACGACGTATGATTCAGCCGTATTCGTACCCTGGTAGGGTGGGTACGGCGCAAGGATTGCATGCATTTTAGTTTTCGCTGTGGGAGAGGTGCAAGCGACGGGGTGTGCGATCTATTACGTTGCAGGATAGCGAAGGAGCGGCCGCGGAGGCTGATTACAGTTTAGAGAGGGGCCATCGTCCGGAAGGGACGGACGACCCGCCGGGTACGACGGGGAATCTCGAGCCTTACCTGGCGCTGCTGAAGACCTCTTTGCTCTTGCTGGCCGTTGGGGTACTTGGCGTGGGCTGCGGGTTTGGTGGTGGCGGAGGCCTCACCCTCGGGTATCTGGACTGGGACGAGAACGTGGCCAACTCCACCCTGACCAAGGTACTCCTCGAAGAGGACCTCGGCTACCATAACGTCGAGCTCAAGCTCGCCGACGACGTCGGGCCGGCCTACCAGGCCCTCATCGAAGGCGAGACCGACGCCTTCCAGGACGCCTGGATGCCGAACCATCAGCAGTTCGTAGACGCGGGGCAGGATCGGATCGAGCTCTCCAAAAAGCCCTGGTATGTGGACGAGACCAGGTACGGGATCGCCGTCCCCGACTACATGCGTGGCGTAAGTTCCATAACCGACCTCGACCATTCGGGGACGGGCATGATCACGGGCATACAACCCGGCGCCGTGTTGATGGAGAAGATCGAAACCGACGTCATCCCGCGCTACGATCTGAACTCCAGCCTCGTTGAGGCCTCCACGCCGGCGATGCTCGCCGAGCTCGAGCAAGCGTACCGCATGCAGGAGCCTATCGTGTTCCTCGCCTGGTCCCCGCACTGGATGAACCAGGAGTACCACTTCCGCTACCTCTCCGACCCCAAGAACGCGATGGGTTCGGTGGACGCCCCCCAGAAGCTTCATTCGGTGATGAGAAGAGGACTCGCTGATGACGAGCCCGAGGCCTACGCCCTCATCAACGCCATGAGGCTGGATGAGGACCAGGTCGGTAGCCTCGAGATCTCCATAAACAACGCCGGCAACCCGGAGACGGGCGTCCGCCGGTGGCTCGAAGAAAAAGAGAACAGGGAGCTGGTAAGGCCCTGGATCGAAGCCGCAAAGAACGCCCAGGAGGAGTAGACAGTAGTGACGAGCCAGGAGAAGAGTACCGACGACATTAGGGCAGATATGGTCGAGGAGGCCGTTCGCGTCGCCGAAGAGGCCGAGCGCGAGAGCGTGGCGCTGCGATTGCTCGGAGGGGTCGCGATCAAGGTGCGTTCAAAGGACGGACTAGAGCCGGCCTTCGAGCGCGAATACGCTGACCTCGATTGGATCACCCCTAAAGGCAAATCTTCCAAGACGCAGAAGTTCTTCGAGTCCCTGGGCTACGTGCCGCAGACACGGTTCAACACGATGTATGGCCGCGAGCGCCTGCTGTACTTCGACGAACAGCACGACAGGCAGGTAGACATCCTCATCGGCACCTTCAGGATGAGCCACGAGATCCCCTTCGGCAAACGCATGACCCTGGAGCCACTTACCGTCCCGCTCGCCGAGCTCCTGCTCACGAAGCTCCAGATCATCGAGCTGAACGAAAAGGATGTGCGCGACGCCCTCGCCCTCCTGCACGACCATCCCGTCGGCGAAGAAGACGGGGATAGCGTCAACGCAGCCCACATCGCGAAGCTGTGCGCCGCTGACTGGGGGCTCTGGCGCACCTTCACGGCCAACCTCAAAGACCTGGAAGGCCATATACAGCGTTACGACCTCACGGACGAGGGCAAAGAACGCATCGAGGAGTGCATTGAAGCTCTACTCGAGCGTATCGAGGAGGAGCCGAAGGGTTTCGGCTGGAAGATGCGCGCGAAGATAGGCGATCGCAAACGCTGGTACGAACTGCCTGAGGAGGTGGAGGGGGGACCATGATCTCTAAGCTCTTCTCACGAGAACCGGATACGAGAATCTACTTCGCCACAGACATCCACGGCTCGGAGACTTGCTGGCGCAAGTTCTTGAACTCGGGCAGGCACTACGAGGCTAACATCATGATCCTCGGCGGCGACATGACGGGCAAGGCGCTCGTGCCCATCGTTCAGGAAGGCCCCGACCGCTGGCACGCGACCCTGCTCGAGAACCGGCGAGATTTCGAGAGCGAGGACGACGTAAAAGAGTTCGAGGAGTCGGTCATGCGGCGCGGCTACTACCCCTTCCGCACCGACCCCGACCAGATGTCCGAGCTCACCTCCTCCGAGGAGCTCAGGGACGAGCTCTTTCACAAAGAGATGCTAGGGACCGTGGAGCGCTGGATGCAGATGGCCGACGAGCGGTTCGAGGGCACCGACATCGAGTGCTTCGTCTCCCCCGGCAACGACGACCAATTCGAGGTCGATGAGATCATCTCCTCGGCCAAGCGCGTGCGGCTCGCCGAGGGCGCCGTCGTCGAGTTCGGCGACTTCCAGATGGTCTCGACGGGGTGGTCTAACCGTACGCCCTGGGACACCTACCGTGAAGAAGACGAAGACGAACTCGCGGCCCGCTTGAAGAAGATGACGGAACAGATCACCGCCCCGCCGGAGAAGACTATCTACAACTTCCACTGTCCACCCTACGGCTCCGGCCTCGACGACGCCCCCGAGATAGACGAAAACATGCGCCCCAAGCACGGCGGACGCGCGATCGTCCCGGTTGGCTCGAAGGCGGTGAGAGAGGCGATAGAGGAAGGGCAGCCGACACTGTCGCTGCACGGGCACATCCACGAGGCAAAGGGGAACACTCGTATCGGGAACACGCTGTGTATCAACCCTGGTAGCTCCTACGAGCAGGGCCAGTTGCTCGGCGCGGTCGTGAACCTGGACGGCGGCAAGAAGGTCAAACGGTTCGTACTGACCACCGGATAGAAAGGGAGTTAGATGGCGAACAATGCACCCGCGGCGGGGTCCGACGACCTCTTCCAACGCAAAGCTACCGGGCTCTTGCGGGGCTGGTCGGTGTGGGACGGATTCATCTACGCGGCGTTCTCGATCAACCTGATCACGCTCGGTCTCCTGGCTTTCTCTTACGCTCCCTTCGTCCCCGACGGCTCCCTGATCCTGGCGATCGTGCTTGCCGGCCTCTACCTCGTGTTCCAGACCGTCACCTACGCGTCCCTGATCGCGGTGATGCCGCGTGCGGGCGGCGACTACGTGTGGACCAGCCGCGTCCTCGGTGGCAGCGTCGGCTTCGTGCTGGCGGTGACAGGGTGGTGGTTCATCCTGTGGCATTGGGTGCCGATCTACGCCGACCTACTGAACAAAGAGGTGTTCGTGCCCCTGGCCGCCCTGCTGGGCCTGGATGGCACGGTCGCGTTCTTCTCAGGGGCGTCGGGGCTCTTTACGGCGTCGATGATTGTCGCTGTCGTGGCCTCGATCTACGTCTCGCTCGGTATGAGGGCCTACGCCCGCATCCAGAAGTTCTGCTTCTACGGCGGCCTCATCGGGCTCGCTGTGATGATCCTGATCCTGCTCTTCAGCTCGAAGTCTGACTTCATCGCGGCCTACAACTCGGGGGCCCAGGACCTCTTCGGCGCTGGCGGCAACGCCTACCAGGCGACAATCAACGCCGGGGAGAAAGCCGGCGGCCTCCCGGTCGGCAACGCTGTGTACCCGACCTTGCTCCTGATACCTTTCCTGGCCTTCTTCAACCTTTACTCCAACTGGGGCGCGACGCTCTACGGCGAGGTCAGGGGCGCCTCGGACTTCCGGAAGAACATCTACGCGATGGCAGGGGCCCTGATCTTCACCTCTATCTTCGCCGTGATCCTGCTCCTCCTCTTCGCCAAGACCTTCGGGTGGGACTTCTATTACGCGGCCAACAGCGCTTTCTGGGCCGGAACCGGACCGGTCTCGGTGTGGCCCTACCCTGGCATGCTCGCCGCAATGCTACTCGGAAATCCCATATTGCAGATCCTACTTGTGGCCGTGCTATCCCTCTGGTTCTTCGGGTGGACGGGGTCGGTGTTCCTCTCTTCGACCCGCGTCGTGTTCGCTACCGCCTTCGACCGGGTGCTCCCCGAGTGGGTCTCCCGCACCACCAACAACGGCGTCCCCTACGCGGCACTGCTGCTCATGCTCATACCGTCCATCCCCGTCAGCTACGCTTACGCCTTCGGGGAGAACTTCGCGACCTACGTGCTCGACGCGGTGCTCGTCATCGCCATAACCTTCCTCGGCTCGACGGTCTCGGCGGCGTTGATGCCGTGGCTCAAACCCGACATCTACAACGCCTCCCCGATAGCGAGGTACCGCATCCTGGGTCTTCCTATGATCACGGTCGTGTGCGGCGGCCTTCGGTGGGTTCTTGATCTTCTGCATCTACCAGTGGTTCTTCAATGACCTCTACGGCGTCAACAACGGGCAGTCCCTGATCTACATGCTGATCCTGTACGCAATAGCGTTCGCCATGTACGTCGGCTTCCGCCTCCTGCGCCGCGCCCAGGGGATGGACCTGGCGATGGTTTACGACGAGATACCGGAGGAGTAACCGCTCATCTAACGACGTAGAACCTCTGTTCCGCGCGGGGCTTCGCTGACCAGGCAAGAGTAGCCCCGCGCTGTAGCAACTAGCTCACCGCGGCAAGTCGCGAAACCGCTCAGCCTTTGTATGGCGTATGGTATTTGGTGCTACACCCACAACCATGGAAAAGACAACCGTATATCTACCTACTCACCTGCGGCGGGCTCTCAAGGAGGCGGCCCGTTCGGAGAATAGGCCGCAGGCGGAGGTTCTGAGGAGCGCCCTGGAGGACTACCTGGCCAGAAGGGAGCGACCACGGCTACGTTCTGTAGGTATTGGCGAAGACAGGGAACTCATTGGTGCCGAGTCTGAGGACTGGTTGCGTGCCGAGTGGGGAAAGCCCTGATCACGCTAGACACCTCGGGTATTTTCGCCCTCCTCAACCGTGCGGACAGAGATCACGACCGGGTCAAGACCGCGCTCTTTGAGGATCGAGGACCCCACCTGGTTCCGGCCGGGATACTCGCGGAGATCGCCCACATGGTCGAGGAGCGACTCGGTGCCAGGGTACTCGATAGTGTGGTAAAGGATCTCGAATCCGGAGGCCTGAACCTGGAATGCGGCGAGGAAGATTTGCCTCGCATCCGTGAGCTCGTCGGCCGCTACGATGATCTACCGCTCGGGTTTGCAGACGCCAGCGTTATCTCTTGCGCGGAACGCAACGGTGGACGCGTGCTGACCCTGGATCTCAGGCACTTCGGCGTTGTGGCACGGGAGGGAAACATGACGCTATTGCCGCAAGCCTTGTAGCGTGGACTAACCCGAGATCAGAGCCTTCAGCCTCTCGCGTACCGCGGCGATGGGCACGCGCTCTTGCTCGAGGGTGTCCCTATCGCGGATCGTAACCTGTTTGTCCTCGATGGTGTCGAAGTCGACGGTTACGCAGAAGGGTGTACCTGCCTCGTCCTGGCGCCTGTAGCGGCGGCCGATGGAGCCAGAGTCGTCGTAGAACAGGCGATAGTCGCCCTTGAGGTCGTCGTAGAGCTCGCGGGCGATGGTCGAGACGGGTTCTTTCTTGGAGAGCGGGAAGACGGCGGCCTTCGTCGGGGCTATGCGCGGGTGTAGCTTGAGCACGGTGCGTTCTTCGCCGTTCACCTCTTCCTCGGTATAGGCGTCGACGAGAAAGGCGAGCATGATCCTGTCGGGGCCTACCGCTGGTTCTATGACGTAAGGTACGTAGCGGTTATTGGTCGCCTGGTCTATGTACTCCAGTTTCTCGCCCGAGAACTTTGCGTGCTGCTTGAGGTCGTAGTCCGTGCGGTTGGCTATTCCCTCCAGTTCGGACCAGCCGACGGAAGCGTAGTCGTACTCTAAGTCCACGGTGCGCTTGGAGTAGTGGGAGAGCTTCTCTTCGGGGTGTTCGTAGCGGCGGAGGTTCTCTTCTTTCAGGCCGAGGTTCAGGTACCAGTTGAAACGCTCTTCGATCCAGTACTCGTGCCACGCCTCGTCGGTGCCTGGTTCGACGAAGAACTCCATCTCCATCTGCTCGAACTCGCGGGTGCGGAAGATGAAGTTGCCAGGTGTGATCTCATTCCGAAAAGACTTGCCCTGCTGCGCTATCCCAAATGGCACCTTGACCCTGCTCGTCTGGAGCACGTTCTTGAAGTTCACGAAGATCCCCTGTGCCGTCTCGGGGCGTAAGTATGCGAGGTTCTCGGGGGTCTTTACTGGCCCCATGTAGGTTTCGAACATCAGGTTGAATGGCCTTACGGGCGCGAAGTCGCGTCCGCCGTCCATGGGATCTTTGACCCGGTCGTCTTCCTCGATGATCGTGGTCAGTTGTTCTGGGCTAAGGCCCTCGGCGTCGATGCCTGTGGCGTCCTCGATCAGGTGGTCTGCCCTGTAGCGGCGCTTGCTGGTGCGGCTCTCGACGAGCATGTCGTTGAACGTCGCCGTGTGCCCCGAGGCCTCCCACACTTTGGGGTGCATGATGATGGCCGAGTCGAGGCCGACCATATCCTCGCGCATGTGGACCATGCGGCGCCACCACTCCTCCTTGATGTTCCGCTTCATCTCGACGCCTAGAGGCCCGTAGTCGTAGGATGAACGGAGGCCGCCGTAGATCTCCGAGCTCGGGTACACGAAGCCCCTACGCTTGCAGAAGGCCACTATCTTGTCCATCGTCACGGTCATGAGTCCTCCGAATTGTTACGGGCGACACGTCCTGAAGTCCAGCGAGTATAGCTCAGAGCGCAGTTCCGATTCGAGCGGGCCGTGGCGCGGCAATTCTCTCACGCACAAGGTTTTTCGACATCGACCAGAACCATTCGGTCCGCGCTATAATGCCGGCCGTGGAGAGTGTTATCTGGTTGGGTCTCGGCATAGGTCTCGCGTCGGTAGCGGGCGTGAGGGCTTTCGTGCCGCTCGCGCTTTACTGCCTGTTCGCCCGGCTGGGTTTTATCGCACCGCCGGACCTCCTCGGATTGCAGAGTGACTGGACCGTGGTCGGGGTGTTCTCGGCGCTGGCGGTCGTCGAGATCCTGCTCGACAAGGTCAAGGCGCTCGACCCTGCGTTCAGCTACGCGATGATAGTCGTCAGGGCGGCGGCCGGCGCGGCCCTCTTCGAGACGATGTTCGATCCTGGGGCGCTCCTCGACACCAGCGCCGTGCCCGGGCTCGTTTTCGGCGGGACGATAGCCACCCTGGTCGCAGCGCTCAAGGTAATCCTGCGCCCACCTTTCAGGGCTTCATCGGCTGGCGTCTCGACGTGGTTTTTGAGCGCCATCGAGGACGCGGTGGCGATTCTGGGCGGGTTGGTCGGACTCTTCGTGCCCTATCTGCCGCTTCTGTTGGTTGGCTTTCTGCTATTCTTCTTCAACCGCATCAGGAAGCGGAGAGGGAGAAAGTACGAGGGCCTCCGCATCCTCGGCGATTAGGATTCGTCGGCGCTCTAGGAGGGTGCAATGGACGAGCGGGAGATCACGATCGTCAAGGGGGGAAGGGAGACGCCGTTCTCCCGCGGAATTTTGGCGCAGACGCTGGCCCAGGCCGGGGCCCGCGCCGAGCTCGCGCACCAGATAGCGAGCGAGGTTCGCGCCGAACTGTTGGCCGAGCAACTCTTTACGGTCGAGGAAGAAGAGGTCCTCGCCCGCGTCAGGGACAAGCTGGTCAAGAAGGACGCGTTCGTCGTCGACAGGCTGGACAAGTGGCGCGTATTGCGGGAGTCGACCGAGCCGATTGTAGTTTTGATCGGCGGGGCTACGGGGGTAGGGACGAGCACGCTCGCCGCCGACGTGGCCAGGCGCCTGAACATCCAGAGTGTGGTCGGCACGGATTCCATCAGGGAGGTCTTGCGGCGCGCCATAAGCCCCGACCTCCTTCCCCTGCTCCACAAGAGCTCCTACGAGATAAAGCGCGAGGATTTGAGGGTGCCCGTCGAGGAAGATGAGCTGGTCCTCTACGGTTTCAGGCAGCAGGCGTCCCAGGTCTCCGTCGGCGTCGAGGCCATCGTCGACAGGGGCCTCAAAGAGGGGACCAACCTCGTCGTAGAGGGGGTTCACCTCGTACCCGAGATCATCTTGAATCGTTATCGCGACCACCCGAACGTCTGCACGCTCGTGGTCTACCTCTCCGACGAGCACGTGCACCGCGCGCGTTTCTACATCAGGGCCATGGGTACGTCGATGCGCCGTCCGGCCGAAGAATACATCCGCTACTTCCAGGAGATACGCCAGATCCACGACTACATCGTCGAGAGCTCTGAGAGGGCCGGCGTGCAGGCGGTCGAGAACGTCTCTATAGAGAACACCTCGGACGCGGTCGTCGAGATCATCACCAACAGGGTCTCTGGGATAGCCGACCGGGCAGGGCGCCGCGCCCCGGCGATGCTTCTTGACGCTGGCACGCCGAGGCACGGGGTCCCCGTCACCCGCACGAAAAGCGGTTAGAATAACCCGAAAGGCCCAGAAGGAGACAAAGGTGCTGGACAAGCAGCGACTGAGAACCTTCGTGCTCGGCGGCGCGGTTGGCGCCCTGGTAGGCATTCTTCTTGCCCCCCGCAGCGGGCGCGAGCTGCGCGGCGCCCTCTCCAACAAGGCAGGGGAGGCCCGCGAGAGGGGCCGCGAGACCTACTTCGGGGCGCAAGAGCAGATGAGGGACCGCCTGGCCGAGGTCCGAGAAGGGTCCCGTCAGAGCCCCGAGGTCGTCGACCTCGGCGGTTCTACTCCCGAGGAAGCAGCACCGCCGAGGCCTTACCTCAGGGATGTCTCAAAGGACGTGGTCGGTGACGCCGAGGCTGACGCCGAGAGGTCCGAGGCGCTCCGCCGGAAGGTGAGGGAGACCAGAGAGCGGTTGCGGGGACAAGAAGGCGGCGACCCGGGCCAGGAGCGATGAAGCCAACGTCTTTCGTGCCCATGGTCGGCGAGATCTCGGCCACAGACGCGGCCGGTGTTGATGGTCTCGACGCCGTGATCTCGCACTGGACCGACGACGAGTACTCGGTCGAGGAGTGGTTCGGCGAGCTAAACGGCTCCTGGGGGACGGCTGGCTACACGGTGCGTCGTGGCGGCGAGGTCCAGGGGTTCGTGGTCTACGCCCCGCCGGAGCATCTGGCTGGTGCGGCCCGTTACTCTCTTGCGATCGACGATGAAGCTGTGCTGCTGGCTTACGCGGGCGGAGATGCGCGCACGCGCCGCCGACTGCTGGTCAGGATGCTTAGGGATCTCAGGCAGCGGGGCTTCGGGAGGGTGCAGGCTATCGCCAGCGACCGCGGGGTGTCAAACCACATCCCAACCTCGTTTCTGCTGGAGAGCGGCTGGCAGCCGTTGCGGCGGGTCTACTACCGGAGGAGCTACTACACGCTGGCCCACATCGATCTCAAGAGCGCCGTCGAGGTAGGGGAGTTGGCGCGGTCGCTCGTCGGGCGCGTGAAGCTGCCGGGCATACAGTCCCCGGTACCCGGCACGCTGGCACGCTCGGCCGGGGAGCAGAACGGCCGGTAGAATCTCAGGGCGGCAGGATCACCGTCCTGGCCGTCGAGATACCCTCGGGGGTTGTGGCCCTGAACTCAAGGATGTTACGGGCCGGTTCCTGGGAGAACTGCCCGGCTCTCTGCTTCGGGGCTGAAAGGTCGAACTCGAAGAGGACGTTGGCCGTGCCGCCGGAAGCTACCTTATCCACCGTCCGCCGGTAGTAGCGAGAACCCGAGAGGGCGGTGTTCTCGGAGGAGACGATCAGGGTCACGTTCACGTTCGACAGCCGCCCGGTGCCCTCGTTCTTCACCGCGAGGTAGAGGCTCTGGTCAGGACGCGGCTTTAGAGATGCGAGCCGTTCCGGGTCCAGTGCCAGGTCCATGGTGGGGCCCGAGCCTTTTGACGGCGGTTCCGGCGCCAAGCTCCTCTCGGAGGGGACCGTCGCGAGGTTCGCCAGGAGCAGGAAGGCTCCGGCTGTGATCAGGAAGGCCAGGGCGGCGCCGGAGAGCCAGAACACTACGTCCTTCATCGCGTTTCTCCCCCGGACACCGGTATCTCGTAGAGGTTGTAGAAGTCCTTTAAGAGCCTATCGGCGGGGTCGGCGCGCACCTCGGGTTCCGTAGAGGGGATGCCGCGGGCGACGATCACAACCCCCTCTCCGTCAGGAGTCCAGGCCAGGTCGTCGGGCCCGGTTTTTATCTCCATGTCTTCGTTGCTCGTCACGGTCTCAAGGTTCTTCCCAAGGAGATCGAGCACGTACAGGTTGGGGGGCGACTTGGGGTTGAGCCGTCCTACAATGGCCAGCCGTTCGCCCTCGGGAGAGACGCGGATGCTCGAAGCCACAAAATCTTCCCCCACGCCCGGCGCGGGGACGGGTGCGCCACCATCTGACGGCGCGCGGTAGAGGTCGTAGAGCGGCTCCGAGCCGTCAGCATCCACGGAGGTGTTCTCTTTCCCGGCGACGAAGTAGATGCCATGGTCCGTCCACTGGGGCGTGCCGAGGATCTCCTGCCTGCCGTCCAGCCGCGTTATCTCTCGTCCTTCCCTATTCCGAAGGTCGAAGATACGCAACCCGGAAGTTTCGGGGGCTCCAGGGGTTTGCACCGCCAGGACAGCCTCATCGCCGCCTTTCGACAGGGAGAGGGCCGCAACGCGGCCCTCGACGGCGCCAGCGTAGAGACGGTGGATCTTCCCGTTGTCGCGCGTGAGCGCGAGCCCGCTCTCGCGAGGTCCGTCACGAAAAGCGTAGACCAAACCTTCCCCATCCGGGCCCCGGCTCATCGCCAGCACCCCGGTCGTGACCGTCTGCAGTTGCAGCGGGTCCTCCCCTGAACCCGCCCTATACAGGGAACCAGGCGTGTTTCGATCGGGAGTGGATACCGGGGTCGCGCCCAGCATCATCAGGGTATCGTCCGAGGTCCACTCTATTTCCCTGGCGACGAAATCTGTCGTGGTTCGCCGCCTCAACTGTCCCGATCCGGTCGGCCTGTCAGCCACGTAGCCGTCTTTGACGAACGCGATCCTGTCACCGTTCGGGCTCCAGCTCGGAGAGCCCTTGTAGCCAGGTCCAGAGCTAAGGGCCCGCGTCCCCGGGCCGAGCCCAGGGTCCACCCGGCCCGACGTCGGGGCCAGGGGCGCGATGGATGACTCCTCGTTGGCGCATCCCACCAGGAGGACGGCCCCTACACAGAGGACCGTGACTAGCCGGGCCGACCTAGAGGGCATGGCTTGCGGAGCGGGAGACGGTCGTCCTCGGGAGACTTACCTCGAAGACGGAGCCAACGCCGACCTCGCTCCTCACAGAGATGCTGCCGCCGTGCATCTCTATTATTTGCCTGCTTATGGCCAGCCCCAGGCCGCTTCCGCCGGTCGCGCGGGAACGGTCCTTGTCCACCCTGTAGAAGCGATCGAAGAGCTGGCCGATATCTTCTTCCGGGATGCCAAGGCCCGTATCGCTAACGCGCACGGTCAGCGACGAGGCGTCCTCCTCGATATCGACGTCGACCCTGGCGCCAGGGTCAGAGTACTTGATCGCGTTGTCCAGCAAGTTGAGGAAGACCTGGTATAGCTTCTGGACGTCGCAGACGAACCGATGCTCGCCCGCGTCGTCGAAGTGCACTCTGATGCCGAACCGCTGTGCCTTGGCCCCCACAGCCTCGATGGCTGTCTGTACTACCGTACTGAGGTTGGCAGGACCCACCTCGAGCTGGTACTTCCAGGAATCCATCTGGGCTAGGGTCATCAGCTCCTCGACCATTCCCCTTATGCGCCCCAGCTCCTGGTCGGCCAACTCCAAGGCCCGGAGCTCCAGCGGGTCGAGCCGATCGCGTGCCCGCTCGAGCAGGCCGACCGCGCTCTGGATGGTGGTCAGGGGGGTCCTGAGCTCGTGGGAGAAGTCAGAGACAAAGGCCGTCTTGGCCTTCTCCAGCGAGCGGTGCTCGGTTATGTCCCTGACGGCCAGGATGATGCCGACGTTCCCGCCGCCGTTGCCAAGGGCATCCTCGCCCCGGTCCATCTGGGCGGCGTAGGCCCAGAAGGCCCTTTCGCCAAACTCCACCTCCCTGACCGCGACCCCGTTGACGGCCGCCTCGCGCACGCACTTGAGTACCCCGGCCGGAACCCCGATCTCCTGCATGGGCCGTCCCCTGTCCGAGGCCCTGATGCCGAGCATCTTGGCCGCCGCCGGGTTGACCATCGTGACCTTCTCGTCGGGGTCCGTCGCGACGAGCGCCTCGGGAGAGGCCTGTAGGACGGCCTCGAGGCGGCTTTTTTGCTCCTGTATCTCCCCGACATAGTGCTCAATTTCCTCGGCCATGTAGTTGAACGAACGGGCTACCTCACCGAGCTCGTCCCTGCTATTGACGGGCACGGTCGTCGCGTAATCGCCCGAGGCGACCCTAATGGCGGCGTCACGGGTCTCGGAGAGCGGACGCGTGACCTGACGCGTGAGAAGCAGGCTCGCCGCCCCGGCCAGGAGGATGCTCGTCAGTATTGCCCCGAGGACACCGTAGCGCAGGTAGGCAAGCGTCTCCCCGAGCTCGTCGCGTGGAACGTCGTAGATCAAGACCCCCTTCACGGTGCCGTCTGAGGCCGTTAGCGGCCATACGGCCACATACCCCGAACGCCCCTCGCTCCACACGAGCCTGCCCTCCCCTCCCGGTGAATCAGCGGCCTGTTCGAGTCGCGCCCTGTCAAGCCCGAGCCCCCCGAAGGCCTCGTTGGGATCGAACGGGTTTCCGAGACCGTCGCGGGCGGCGAGGGGTTCGGCGTCCTGTCCCACAAATATCACCTCGAGGCCCGTCGGGTCGGCGACCGATTGGACGAGCTCCTCAGCGTAGGTCTTCGACGGCGGAAGCGTCTTGTCCTCGGGGTCACGAAGGCCTTCGAGGAAGTCCTGCGCCCCCGTGTTGGCCGTCTGTGAGCGCTGCTTGAGCAGCGTGTTCTCCGCGTGGACCAGCCTGTCCTGGGCGAAATAGTAGAGGACTATGCCGATGATCAGGCTGGTTACGGAGGAGATTCCGACGAGCGCCACGAAGATCCTGGCCCTGAAGCTCATGGCCGGTGGAACTCTTCTATCGTCTCGCTTGGCTGCGCCCATACCCCACCATGGTGCTCCTACGGCCTGGCGGCCCTGTATCCGACGCTCGGGACGGTCTGTATGATCTCCGGCCTCGAAGGGTCGCGCTCGATCTTGGCCCTGAGCCTGCTGATGTGGACGTCTATATATCGGCTCGCCAGGTAATGCGACCCCGTGGAGACGGCCTCGGAGATCTGGGCCCGCGTGAAGGCCTGCCCAGGACGGCGCATGAGAAGGGCGAGTATCTTGAACTCCGTCGGCGTGAGATCCAACATCTCCCCGGAACGGCTGACCGTGTATGCATTTGGGTCCAATTCCAGCGAACCCAGCCTGAGCAACCCTTCCCTGCCCCTGCCGTCCCGCCCGAAACGCCTGAGGATAGCTTTGATCCTTGCGAGCAGCTCTTTGGTATCGAAGGGCTTGGTGATGTAGTCGTCGGCACCTAGCTCGAGCCCAACCACCTTGTCTACGGACTGGCTCTTGGCCGTAAGCAACACGACAGGGACGTCGCTGTGCTCCCGCATCTTCTTCAAGACCTCGAACCCACTCATCCTCGGCAACATGATGTCGAGCACCACGAGATCCAAACCCTCTCGACCGAGTATCCGGAGCGCCTCGACCCCGTCCTCAGCCGTTAATACCCTGTAACCCTCAGACGCCAGCACGATTGACGTGACCTCAAGTAGCGCCGCGTCGTCGTCGACCAGCAAGATAGTTTCGTCCAATACGACTCCCAAAACCTCCCAATATGCCCCGGAGTCCAAAGCCCCGGTAATCGCCATATCCTACCTTATACTAGCCGCGAGTACCGTTCCTACTTCGTGGTAGAGATGGAACCCAAGAACTTGTAAGTGCGGCACTAAGATTTTATACTCACGACGCTTTAGATATATTCATTTCGCTGGAGGTAAGCGCATGGCCAAGAGCATTGGCATAGACTTGGGCACGACGAACAGTTGTGTGGCGGTACTCGAGGGTGGTGAGCCGGCGGTAATCACCAACTCCGAGGGGGAGCGAACGACGCCCTCGGTCGTGGCGTTTGACAGGAGGAGTGGGGAGCGGCTGGTCGGGCAGCTAGCGAGGAGGCAGGCTGTTACGAACCCGGAGCGCACGGTCTACTCGATCAAGCGATTTATGGGACGGCGCTACAACGACGTAAAGACCGAGGCAGGCCGCGTCGGTTACGAGGTAAAGTCGGGACCCGGTGGGGACATCAGGATCGGGGTCGACGACAAAGAGTATTCTCCGCCGGAGATCTCCGCGATGACCTTGCAGAAGCTCAAAAGGGATGCCGAGGAGTACCTGGGCGAAGAGGTCACCGAGGCTGTCATCACGGTGCCCGCGTACTTCGAGGATGCCCAGCGCCAGGCGACCAAGGACGCGGGCAGGATCGCCGGCCTGAATGTGAAGCGGATCATCAACGAGCCGACGGCGGCGTCGCTGGCCTACGGCATGGACAAGGAAGAAGACCAGACCATCCTCATCTTCGACCTTGGCGGCGGCACATTCGACGTCTCCATCCTCGAGCTCGGCGAGGGTGTCTTCGAGGTCAAGGCCACGAGCGGCAACAACCACCTCGGTGGCGACGACTTCGACGCCAAGGTGGTCGAGTGGATGGTCGCCGAGTTCAAGAAGGCCGAAGGCATAGACCTGTCGAAAGACAAGATGGCCACCCAGCGCCTCATCGAGGCCGCCGAGAAGGCCAAGAGGGAGCTCTCGTCGACGACGAGTACCTCGATCAACCTCCCCTTCATCACGGCGGACCAGAACGGCCCGAAGCACATGGACCTGACCTTGAGCAGGGCGCAGTTCAACAACCTGACTGCCGACCTCGTCGAGGCGACCGGTGGTCCCGTGCGGCAGGCGATGGAGGATGCCGGGTTGCAGCCTGGCCAGGTCGACCAGGTGATACTCGTCGGCGGCTCGACGCGGATACCCGCGGTCCAGGAACAGGTCAAGGAGAACACTGGCAAGGAGCCCAACAAGGGCATAAACCCCGACGAGGTCGTGGCCGTGGGGGCCGCCATTCAGGCCGGCGTGCTCGCCGGTGAGGTCAAGGACGTGCTGCTCCTCGACGTCACGCCGCTCTCTTTGGGCATCGAGACCAAGGGCGGGGTGTTCACCAAGCTCATCGAGCGGAACACCACCATACCCACACGCAAGAGCGAGGTGTTTACCACCGCCGACGACAATCAGGGGTCGGTGGAGATCAAGGTCTACCAGGGCGAGCGGGAGATAGCGGCCTACAACAAGATCATCGGCAACTTCCAGCTGGTTGGCATCCCGCCAGCACCCAGAGGCGTACCCCAGATCGAGGTCGCATTCGATATCGACGCCAATGGCATCGTCAACGTCGGGGCGAAGGACCTGGGAACTGGCAAGGAGCAGAGGATCACTATAACGGCCTCAGGCGGGCTTTCTGACTCGGAGATCCAGCAGATGATGCGCGACGCCGAGTCGCACGCCGATGAGGACCAGCGCCGTCGCGAGGAGGCCGACGTCCGCAACAACGCGGACAACCTGGTGTACTCCATCGAGCGCTCGCTCAAAGACGTGGACGGCAAGGTCGATCCGAACACCAAGCTGGAGATAGAGCAGGCCCTAAAGGAGACGAAGGAGGCGCTCGCCGGCGGCGACGTCGAGGAGATCAAGCGCAAGCAGGAGACCTTGATGACCGCCTCCCACAAGCTCTCCGAGGTTCTCTACAGCCAGGCGCAGCAGGAGCAGGAGGCGAGCTCCGCCGGGGCCACGGATACCGATGACCTGGTGGAGGACGCCGAGGTCGTTGACGATGATGAGGACACCGAGGAGCGTAAGTAGGGAGAGCAAGGCCCGGCGGCCGGGGCGGGAGAAAAGATCCCGCCCCGGCCGTTCGCGCGGTAGCCATAGGAGGGCTAGACGATTTTGAGCAGCGAGGAGAACAAGCGCGACCCTGAACCCAGGGACGAAGTCACGCCCGAAGCGGCACAGGAAGACCAAACGTCTCCCGAGGACCCCGCCCTCGTGGAGGAGCCCGTGCCAGAAGTGGACGGAGTCCTGATGCTCTCGGAGGAGCTTGAGGCCGCACGCAGGGAGCGGGATGAGTACCTGGATGCCTTGCGCCGCCTCAAAGCCGAGTTCGAGAACTCGCGCAAACGCCAGGAGAGGGACCGCACCCGCGTGCTCTCGATGGCCTCCGAGCGGCTGGTGCGGGAACTGCTCCCCGTCCTGGACAACCTCGACCGAGCCCTCGAAGCCGGGGGAGATATCAGGGAGGGCGTTCAGGCCACCCGCGGCCAGCTCGCCGAGGTGCTCGCCAACGAAGGCCTGCTGCCCGTCGCCTCGGACGGCCAGCCCTTCGACCCAAACGTGCACGACGCCGTCATGGGCCAACCCTCCGAAGAACACGAGGAAGGGACCGTTATCCAGACCTTCCAGAGGGGCTACCTACTCAACGGTAAGCCGATCCGGCCCGCGAAAGTCGTAGTTGCGAAACAGGTTTAGGATATGGAGAAGCTGGATCTCTACAAAGTTCTAGAGGTATCCAAGGAGGCCTCGCAAGATGAGATTCGGCGCTCCTACCGTAGGCTAGCGCGCAAGTACCACCCCGACGCCAACCCCGGCGACAAGCATGCCGAAGACCGTTTCAAAGAGATACAACACGCCTACGAGGTCCTATCGAAACCCGAGAAGAGAAGGGAGTATGACGAGGGGCCGCGAACGTTCTTCGGCGCCGGACCCGGACAGGGTAGGACTGGAGGGGCGGACTTCGAAGACTTCTCCGACCTGCTGGGCGGCTTCGGGAACCTGGGGGATGTCTTTGGACGTTCGACCAGCACCACCGAGAGATCCCCGGCAAAAGGTGAGAACATAACCGTAAACGTGAGGTTGAGTTTCAAGGATGCGTTGAACGGTGTAACGACGCGGGTCGGGGTTCCCGTGGAGGAGGCGTGCGGCGAGTGCGGGGGCGTAGGGGCGGCCCCAGGGACGTCGCCTCGGACTTGTCCTGAGTGTGATGGCAGGGGCGTACAGAGCCGGGACCAGGGATTTTTCGCGCTTTCGACGCCGTGTTCCAGGTGTAGGGGTGAGGGTAGAATCATCGAGAAGCCTTGTAAGGTCTGCGGGGGTAACGGCCGGGTGCGCAGGACCAGGCAGGTCAAGGTCAGGATACCTGCAGGGGCGAGAGAAAAGATGAAGGTCAGGATACCGGGCAGGGGAAACGCGGGCAGGAGAGGCGGCCCTGCGGGAGACCTCTACGTTGTGACTCGGGTGGAAGAGCACCCGGTCTTCAGGCGGCGTGGCGACGACTTCGTCGTCGAGGTGCCTGTAAGCTTCGTCGAGGCGGCCCTCGGGGCAGGATCGAGGTTCCCAGGCCGGGCGGCGGTACCGTGAAGTTGAAGTTGCCCGCGGGCACGCAGGACGGCAAGCAGTTCAAGGTGCGGGGCGCGGGCGCGCCGAAGGCCAAGACGGACGGGGGGGATAAAGGGGACCTCATCGTGCGGGTAGGGGTGGTCGTGCCCAAGAAGCTCAAGCGGCGGGAACGTGAGATACTCGAGGCTCTCGCCGATGAACGCGACGAAGACGTCAGGGAAGACCTCTTCAAAAAGGTGGGATCGTCGTGAGCCTCAGAAAACGTCCGGTTTACATGATCGGGATCGCCTCAGAGCTTATCGGGGTTCACCCTCAGACGCTAAGGATGTACGAGCAGAAGGGTCTGCTCCGCCCCCGTAAGAGCATAAAGAACACCAGGCTATATTCCCAGGAGGACGTGGATCTCGGACGCTACATACAGACGCTGACCCAGGAGATGGGGATGAACCTCGCAGGCGTGAAGAAGGTCCTCGACCTCGAGCGCCAGGTTGCGAGGTTGGAAGCAGGAGTCCGGGTCCTACGCGAAGAGTTGGAGCGGAAGGAACTGGAACACGAACGGCTCATCGCCGAGGTTCACCAGAGCTACAAGAGAGAGCTGGTCTTGATGCCCCGGAACGAGCTCGCGCGGAGCGGAAGGCAGGGTCGCCGGTGACTGAACCGATGCACTGTTACAGGCATCCGAAAAGAGAGACCCGAGTGTCGTGCGCCACGTGCGGACGGCCCATCTGCACCGAGTGCATGGTGACCACCGACGTCGGGATAAAATGTCCTGACGACGCAAGGCTGCCAAGGGGCGCGCGAGCCGGTGTTATGAAGAGCAACCAGGTCTTCAGGAGCCTCCTCGCAGGCCTGGGGGTCGCGGCCCTGGGCATCCCCGTAGCGTACGTGCTCTTCCAGCTACCCTTTATCCTGCTGCTATCGGCCGCAGCAGGCTACGGGGCGGGGACCCTGATCAACCGCGCCGGAGGACGCAACGGCGGTCCTGTGGCGATCGTGATCTCCGTGGTTTCTGCGGCCGTGCCATTCCTCGTAGTGCTCTCCCCAAACCTCCTGGCGGGTGATTTCAACCTGCTCCCGCTGATAGCGATGGTCATAGCCGCCGTCGCAGCCGGCGTGGCGAACCGGCAGAATTAGAGCTAGTCAACACTTCAACGCAATTCGGGCCTTACGCCCCTCGCTCTACCAGGGTCAACTTCTGCCGCTCCGGCCTCTCCCGGCAGCACATGCGTCACCACTGCCAGGGATGGTTTGGCTTCGAGGCCCGTGGCGGCGCTCCAAGATGTCCTGCTGAAGTGCTGACTGGCGCAGGCGAAGCCCGAGCGGGCCGATAAGGCGCCAACCACCGTGCCTATAACTTGGTTGAACCTCGATCCCCGACGAAACCTCCTGTGGATAACTCGCAGAACCGCACCAATATAGCCGAAAACAGGGCTTTCCAGACGGCGGCAGGGAGCTTTACTTTCTTGTAACACAGTTACACTTAACCTTAAGATAAAATTAGATCTAAAGTTAAGGTAAAGCATCGAAAAATACTTTCAGAAAGGCTAGCGTAGCCTATGAGAGCGTGCTAGGGTTGTGGCCATGAGAGAAGACATGCAGTACATAAGTGGGGTTTTGGACGAACTGGAGGCGATAGTTCAGGATGCATCCAGCGTACCGATGAGCAAAGGGAGGGCCGTCATTGACCGGTCTGATCTGCTTGTGATGCTGGACGAGTTGAGGGGATCGTTGCCCCCCGAGCTGGCTGAGGCCGAGTCGCTTCGCCGGGAGCGCGGGGCCACAGTCGCGGCGGCCGAGGAGGAGGCCCAGCGCATAGTCGAGGAAGCACATCACCGTGCGAACGCGATGGTCCCCGAGACGGAACTCCTCCAGCGCTCGCAACGTCGTGCCGGGGAGGTCATCGGCGGTGCGGAGCGCTACGCTGAGGAAGTTTCGGGCGGCTCCGAGGTGTATCGGGACCGTGTCATGGGACAGTTGGAGAACTGGTTCCAGGACTCGCTGGTTTCCGTTGAGGAATCCAGGCAAGAGTTGGGCGGCGTTCCGGTGCGCAGATCACCCCAGCCCGAGGCCGTCGAAGAGAATACCGAGGACCGGGGCTGGCACGCGAGCTCGGCCTAGCCGAGGCACGCCCTCTGCTGGATCCCGCGCGCACCCGAAGAAGTTCTGCACCTGAGCACCCGATTTTCTGAGAGCGCTCCGCGGGGGAACCAGGCTGTGGCAGCCAAGTGCTAGATCCCTTCCGGTATACTGCGCGGAGAGCTCGGTACGGTAGATGCTCGTATCATGCGTGTTCCTTGTGATGACACGCCGCAAATCCTGACCCCCTATGCCTACAGCGATTCTCAGATTGGGTGAAGCGCCTAGAAATCAGGGCGTTAATCCCTTTGGCATCGGGTTTCTCCAGTCGTTTCCTCAAACATGTAGCCTGATGACTTGATTTGTGAATGGCCACTCGCTCTGCGAACCGCTCTAACTTGGTGGCTCTCCCTGCGGTGCCATGACCTCGCTCAGGGCTTCGAGCCTCGCGTTGAGGCCGTCGAGCGAAGCGTTGAGGTCTCGCGCGCGGGCAGGGTTCTCGCTGTCGATGGAGATCCTGACGACCTTCGCCTTGAGGTCGAGGAGCTCTTCTGCGGTGCCGGAGATCTCGGCGTCCGCAGCCGATATTCTCGCTTCGAGCTCGCGCAGGTTCTCCCGCCTGGCTGTTCCCACTGATAGGGCGGTATTCTGCTTGAGCTCACGCGCGACTTCGTCGGCCTTTTCCCGACTCCGGGCGACGTCCACCAGCCGATCCGCCGCCGCTTGCAGCCTGGGGACTGCATCCTCGAGAACGGCCCTGGTTACCTCATCTGAGTCTTCTATGGCGGCAACGACCTTGCGGTAGACAGCGAGGGCGTCCTCCACCTTCTTACGGGTCTCCCCGCGAGGAAGCCAGCGGGCTCGCCGCTCGGGGGAGACGTCGTTAGCCCGGTTGGCGTTCGGTGATGTCGCTGCCACACCGTCTCTACCAATGACCCTGCGCTGGAAGATGGGGTCTCTGGCGGCCAGCAAGACCAGGGAAATGTAAGTCCCGAGCGTTAACGGGAGCAACCACCATGCCGCGGCGGTGGCCGCCAGGATAGTTACGAACGTACCAACCCCGATCACGAGTATCGCGATGTTGATCGGACGCAACGCGGCAGCCCGCAGCATCATGTTTCGCTCCTCGTGCGAGAGAGATGCCTGTTCCCTGTTCGCCGGCGGACCGGACCTCGGGTTAGTGGGTTCAGTCATCGTGATCCACCACAGGCACGATACACACCTGGCCTCCGACCTTGAGCGCGAGGGCGTGGGACGCGCTGCCCATGTTTATGGCCAGGCTCAGGCGCCAGTGCGAGTCGGGCACGAGAACCAGCTCGCCCTCCTTGGCGGAACCAAAAGTCTCGACGTAGCGAACCGACATCTCGCCGTCGCCCGCGTCTACGGTTGGGGCATCGCCGTACTCGAGCCCCGACTCCTCACTCGTGACCGAGAGCCTGGCGTTGCCGAAGCGGTCGATGGAGAGGATGCGGGCCACGCGGCTCCCTCGCTCGTCTGAGAGCGTGCTCCCCGGGCCGAGATGCGTCAGCGACGATGGGTCGATGGCCTCCCCGAGTTCCGACAAACCTACCCCGTCCGCAAGATGCGCCGCCACAGGGGCGAAGACGTCGCGACCGTGAAAGGTGCTGGAAACGGGATACAGGTGGAATCGCTCCTCGGTGAGCGCGACGGCTCCGGAAATCCCACCCAAAGATTCAGCAGCCCAGATGAGGAGCCCGTTGTCAGGCCCAACCAGCAATGCCCCGCTGTCCGTCCGGATCGCGAGTCCTAGTCGCCCAGTTCCGACCCCGGGATCCACGACCGCTAGATAGACCGTGTCAGCCGGCATGTAACGGGCTGCATGTTGCAGGATCTCCGCCCCCGTCTCAACCCCGAAATCGGGTACCTTATGTGATAGATCCACTATAGATAAGCCGGGCGCGATCCTCAGCATCACACCCTTGCACGTGCCCACAAAGTCGTCGGCGAGTCCGAAGTCGGATAGAAAGCATATGGGCCTCATGCCGCTAGTATAAATCGCTCTGATGCCAGACGCGGCCGTCGATAGCACCTCACACCGCTCCCAAGAGACCACCGCCACACAATGCCCCGCCTCGTCCCCCAAACTATGAAGGCCGCTCCCTGAGCCGATGAGTATATCTCAACCTTATACTTACCTGACCTTCTACTGATGGTTTAGACAAGCTGTGCAGAAGATTGAGTATTTGGTCGAGGCACAACATGTTGTGCCGGATCTCAGAAGTCTACAAATATGTCGTGCCTCAAGGTACAAGACGTACACTTCTGGCTTAGGTATAAGGATTGTAGAAGCTTGCGGGGGGTGTATCGGGCTGCTAGGTTCTTGTTCATGCGATTCCTGCCACCCGGGGCTCGGTTTAAAGCTTGGGTTCAGCTGCGGGGATCGCGTAGGACTTCATCGTCGGGGAGGGGTGATGGAGTCCGATCAGAGGTCTCTTATGGGGAGGGGCCGATCGGGGCGCTCCGGTACTTTTACCGGGGCGCCTTTTCGCAGGACATCTCGCGCGATGCTTCCGTTGCGGAATCAGGGCGTGACGTTCCTACTCGAACATCCTGGCGGCTGTGGCGGTATAGGCGGTCAGCCAGTGGAGGTCCTCTTCCGTAAAAGGTTCGGTCGAGTTTCTGGTCACGAAGACGACGCCGATGGCGTGTTCTTCGTCGAGGATCGGGACTGCCAGGGAGTTCGTCCAGCGGGCGTTGGTGCGGGCCTGGGGGAGGCGTCTCGGGCCAGTGACGGTAAGAGTAGGGTGGGTAGTTCCGACGACGAGGTCTATCACGCTCCGGTCCGAGGAAGAGAGACCCTGGGGCGACTCTTCTCCAAGCGGCGTGAGATCGGGGATGCGGATCAAGCCTACCCTGTCGGCCCTAAGCTCGCGTCTTATCCCCTCTGAGATCTGCCCGGGTGGGGCCCCAGGGTCGAGGGTACGGGGAATCGAAGGACGGAATACGAGGCGCGAGGAGAGGATGAAGTTTACGCTGGTCCCCGCGATTATGCCGAGCAGGTTGAAGAGGGCGTAGTACGGAAATTCGTCCGAGACGTACTTCACCAGCGGGTACCAGACGGCGAAATTGGCCCCAATGCCCATAACCGCCACGGGATAGGCGAGGACGCCGCGCAGGAAGAAGTGGATCCTACTCGAGTGCCTGATGTCCCTCCAGGTGAACGCGTTGTTGAGGAGAAAGTTGCTAAGGATGGAGAGTCCGACGGCGAACATCCAGGCTATGACCTTGTGCGCGTGGAAGTACTCGGCGAGCACGATGAGCGTGACCATGTTGACGAGAACGCCCGAGGCGCCGACGAGGGCGAACTTCCAGAAACGTCCCGCCGATGGAACGTACCAGAACAGGCTCAGTATATGGGCCAGGTAGTCGAAACCCTGGCGCATGGTCGCCTTGGAAACCCCCGCATTGCGGGCCTGGAAGTCGAAGGGCGCCTCGACCACCTTGAGCTCGGGGGCGCACACGAGGATCTCGAGCAGGACCTTGAACCCCGTCGGCCTGAACTGGAGGCCCGAGATCGCCTCGTTCTTGACGAGGAAGAAGCCCGTCATCGGGTCGCTGGTCTTGCGCGCCTCCCTGAAGATGAGCTGGGCCAGGTACTTGGTACCTACCGACACGGCTCGCCGTACCCTGCCAGAGAGCCCGGCGTAGCTGCCGCCTGGCGCGTAGCGGCTCGCCACTACGACGTCGGCGTCCGTACGGCGGGCGGTCTCGAGCATCTCGCGTACCTTCTCGGGCGGGTGCTGCAAGTCCGCGTCCATCACGCACGTGTACTCGCTCGCGCCGGAAAACAGATCCATCCCCGTAGTCACCGCCGTAGAGAGGCCGCCGCGCCGCTCATCGCCTTCTCGACGTATCAGCCGCACGCGCCCATCCTCCCCGGCGAGGTCCTGGATCACACCGGGCGTCCCGTCCGCCGAGTCGTCCACGAAGACCACCCGGTAATCCAGGCCAGAGAGGCTCTCGCGCAATCCGCGCACGAGCTTCGGAATGTTCTCGGCCTCGTCGCGTGTCGGTACGACGATGGTCAGGAGCACCCGGTCAGGGCCACCCGCGCGCTCCGTCCCTACACCAACGGTTTGCTTTTCTGCTTTCATGGCCGCTCTAGGCTAGCATATCGTGTGAACCCGCCCTGAAGATGGAGAGACTGAAGGCTCTGGAGGGAGGCAAAAGGGGTGCAGAGATACGACCAGCAACGCGCTCACGTCCGCATATCCGGCCAGGTGCAGGGCGTCTTCTTCCGCGATTCGACGAGGCAGAAGGCCGAAGAACTTGGCCTGGCCGGTTGGGTAAAGAACCTGCCGGATGGAAGGGTCGAAGCAATCTTCGAAGGCCAGCCCGAACGCGTCAGGGAGATGATCGGCTGGTGCGAAGAGGGACCTCAGCAAGCCTCGGTCGAGAACGTCGACACCGACTTCGAGGGATCCGGCGGCGAGCTCAAAGGCTTCGAAGTCCGTTGAGCCCCGCCTCGCCCGCCCTTATCCCAACTGAACTTCGCCTCCTCCTCTACCGGGAGGGCGTCGAGATAGTAGCTAGTAAGACCATTGACCACGGCACGCAGTATGACCTCGCCCGTTACGGCGAGACCGCGAAACTGAACGTCTATCACACGGGTAAAGTATCTACCGGAGGTCGAGCTTCAGGGCTGAGGGATCTGCTCGAGAGCTGGCGAACCTCACACCCGAAGACCGGCAGCCGGTCTCCGGCGCGCTCCGCTGGGGCGAGGCCAGTCCTCGACGGCACCCCGAGGCTTGGCATCGACGAGTCTGGAAAAGGCGACTACTTCGGTCCCCTGGTCGTCGCCGGTGTCAGGATCACCGACAGAGCGGTGGCGAAAGAGCTACAACAGGCGGAGGTTCGGGACTCCAAAGAGATCAGGGCCCCAGGCATAAAGAGGGTTTCGGATCTCATCCTCGAAGTCGTCGGTCGGGACAACGTCCACGTCATCTCGCTCGCGCCCAGGGAGTACGAGACCCGAAGGAACGCCGCGGGGAACGTCAACAAGCTGCTCGGCGAGCTCGATGCTTCGATCATAGGTGAACTTGCGAACGAGGTCGAGGTTGTGATCGTGGACGAGTTTGCCGGGGCCGCCCACGCCTACCTGAAGCCTTTCGTTCCAGGAGGCGTGCGGCTCGAGGTGCGTCCCAGGGCCGAGGACGACGCGGCCGTAGCCGCCGCGTCAATAATGGCGCGGGCGCGGCAACTCGAGGGGATCGAACACCTCTCTGAGCAGGTTGGGTTCAGGTTGCCGCTCGGCGCGACACACGTCGAGGATGCCGGACGGCGGATAGTCGCGGAAATGGGGGAGGACGGTCTTGCCGATGTGGCCAAGGTCAGCTTCTCCACCACGAAAAGGGTGCTCGGGGAGTCTAGAAGGAGCGATGGAGGTAACCGTTGATAGATCTTCGTAGCGACACCGTGACCCGCCCGACGGAGGAGATGCGGCGAACGATGCTGGGGGCGCCCGTGGGCGACGACGTCTTTGGGGAGGACCCGACGGTAAAGAGGCTCGAGGAGTACGTCGCCGAATTGCTTGGCAAGGAGGCGGCCCTGTACGCGCCTTCGGGGACGATGACCAACCAGATAGGGATCCACGTCAACACGAACCGCGGAGATGAGGTGCTCCTGCATGAGGGCTCCCACATCTTCGTCTACGAGGCCGGAGCCCCCGCGATGCTCTCGGGCGTCCAACTCCGTACTCTCACCGGAGAGAACGGAGTCCTCGACCCCGAAACCGTGAGGGCCTCCGTCAGGCCAGAGGACGTCCACTTCCCGAGGTCGAGGCTGCTCTGCCTGGAGAACACCCACAATACCTCAGGCGGCAAGGTCTTCCCTCTCGAAGACTTCGCCGCGGCCGCAACGACGGCGAAGGAGCTCGGCCTCAAGGTTCACCTCGATGGCGCCAGGTTGTTCAACGCGCAGGCCGCCACCGGCCTACCGGCAAGAGAATGGTGCGCACACGCCGATACAGTCTCCGTATGCTCCTCCAAGGGCCTGGGAGCCCCCGTCGGCTCCCTGCTCGCCGGGGACGAGCAGACCATCAGAGAGGCCCGCCGGGCACGCAAGGCCTTCGGCGGCGGGATGCGGCAGGCCGGCATTATCGCCGCCGCCTCGCTCTACGCCTTCGAGAACCACGTAGACAGGCTCACCGAAGACCACGCCCGCGCCAGTACCCTCGCCGCGGGACTGCGGGATGCCGGCTACAGAGCCAGGGAACCGGAGACCAACCTCGTTCTCGTAGCCGTTGAACAACCTCTCGCTTGTTTGCAAGCCCTCGCCCGCGAAGGCGTGCTGGCCACCCCCGGCAAACCGGGCTTCGTCCGCCTGTGCACCCACCTCGACGTCGGCGACGAGGAGATAGACGCCGCCATCGAAGCGGCGGCCAGGATCACCACAAGCACCGCCGGACGTTGAGCCGGGTCGAGATCACCCCCGCGACCAATCTCGCCGAACCCCTGGAACTCCTCGAAGAATCTCTCAGAGACGGCGAACCCGTGCCCAGAGTTTTCACAGACCTCCTGCGCAACGCCATCGAAAACGAAGACATAGAGATACTCGCCGCCCGAGAGAAAGGCCAGATACTTGGCGTGCTCGTGCTCGCCTACCGTCTCAACGTCTCCGCAGGCTATCCCTTCGCCAGCATCGAAGACCTCCACGTTCGCCCGGAAGCCAGGCGACAGGGGGTGGGCCGCACCCTTCTCGAAGCAGCGGAAAAGCGTTGCACCGAGCGCGACATCTCTTACGTTGAAGTGCAGGTCGACGACGGCGAAGCCGAGTCTTTCTACACGGCCCTGGGCTACGAGCCGCAGAGAGGCGTAAGCGTTCTTTCCCGCTCGTTGGCCATCGACTTTAGAGAAGTTAGGGCTGACTGCTGAAGGCCGAAAGCTCTAGAACTCGAGCACTTCGTACACCGAGATCTCCCTGAACCCCAGGTCTTCGTAGAACTTGCGGCCCCGCGTGTTGGCGGCGGCCACCTGGAGGGAGATCCCGTCGGCGTCCCTCTCCTGCGCCCACGCCTGGACGCTCTGCAAGAGGGCGTGGCCCATGCCGAGGTTACGGTGTCCGGGCTCGACGAAGACGTCGTCAACGGAGGCCCACGTCTTCGGGAGGAAGGTGGGGGAGCCCTGCCGTAGCTCTCCAGAGATAAAGCCGACGGTCCGGTCTTCTGTCACGGCCACGAAGAGGAAAGAGTAGCTGCTGTTTGCCACGTCGGCCAGAAAGCGGCGCATCGTCTTCTCGGCATCGGGCGAGGTCTCGTAGACACGGTCGTGGGAGGTGTGTTCTTGTGCGCTGCGCATCCAAAGCCGCGCCGCTTCGGCCGCGTCCTCCCTACGCCCGGGCCTGATGGTGAAGTCATCTCTCACAGTCCAATCCTAACCCATGCGTCGCGGTCAGCGGGAGCCGGGGTGGGGTATGATCCGGCAAAACCCGAGAGGAGCCGGGTACGGAGTGTAGCAAGGAGCAGCAGCCGGGCAGGTTCTGGGAGGTTGACGCCGCCCGCGGCGTCGCCATCATCATGATGGTCGTCTACCACTCAGCCTACGACCTGGACGCCCTCGGCGGCTACGACATCCAGGCCACCTCGGGGGGCTGGGCGCTCTTCGCCGACGCTACGGCCGGCCTCTTCCTGTTTCTCGTCGGCGTCTCGCTCGCCATAAGCCGGGCGAGGACCAGCCTCACGGGATGGAGGCTCTTCGGGAAGTACCTGGCGAGGGGGCTGAGGATCCTCGCTTACGGGATGATACTGACCGGCGTGTTCCTGATCCTCGGTATGGGCGTCGTGGCGTTCGGGATACTGCACCTAATCGGGGTCTCCATCGTCCTCGCCTACCCATTCCTAAGGCTCCGGTTCACCAACCTCGTGCTCGGCGTTCTCATCTTCGCCGTAGGCCAGTATGTGCTGGCCCAGGATCTCACAAGCGAAAGCTACTGGATGTTGCCTTTCGGCGTCGTGCCCGAGGGCTTGATAATGCCAGATTACAGACCCCTCTTGCCCTGGTTCGGCGTCGTCCTGATCGGGCTGTTCTTCGGAAACGTCGTGTACGCCGACGGCCTCCGGCCGGCGAGGCTGCCGAACAAGGCGCCGGCACTCGCCAGGCCGCTACAACCACTCGGGAAGAACTCGCTGTTCATCTACCTAGTCCACCAGCCCATTATCGTCTTGCTGCTCGCCACCTTCGGTGTCGTAGATTTGAACTTCTTGTAGAGCTCGAGCGTTTCTCTTTCGCCGCGCAACCTGTTAAAGTTAGCGGGTCGTTCCGGAGAGGATGGGGAGGTTGGGCCGGGGAAGAACACGACGCGGTAATTGACCAGTAGGCTCGATGGGATCGTCGCAGCTTGCGGGGTAGAGAGAATATACAAGCGCCAGGACTCTCATTACGAGAGTCGACGAGGAAGACGTTCATCGAAGTATTCGGCGGGTGCGTCTCGGCTTCGGGCGGTCGACAGAACGGTGACAAATTCCGGCGGTGACGCCGGGGACAAAGCACCGTTCGGGCCCGGACAGGGTTAACTTTCGCCCTGTCCCCTCTCTCTGTCTCCCGGATCCCATCCTCGGACGAACAGAGGGAGGTAATCCCGTGTGCGGCATCGTGGGTTACGTCGGTAGGGAGCGGTGTTTGGAGGTCCTCATGGAGGGTCTCGGGCACCTGGAGTATCGTGGGTACGACTCGGCTGGGCTGGCCCTCCAAAGGGAAGGCCGGATAGAGCAGATCAGGGAGGTCGGGCGGCTCGAGAACCTCTCCCGTGCCCTCGCCGAACGCAACGGGGACCTCTCTCCGGCGCGGACCGGGGTGGGACACACCCGCTGGGCGACCCACGGGCGTCCGAGCGAGGTCAACGCGCATCCCCATCTCGGCGGAGAAGGGAGCGTCGCCGTTGTACACAACGGCATCATCGAGAACTTCGCGGAGCTCAAGGAGGAATTGCAGGGGCGGGGCTTCGTCTTCCGGTCGGAGACGGACACGGAGGTGATGGCCCATCTAGTCGCTGAGAAGGTCGAGGCAGGGGAGACGTTGCGCGGGGCGCTGGCGGCGGCGACCCAACGTCTCGAAGGCTCCTTCGCCGTCGCCGCGGTAAGTGCCCAGGAGCCCGGAAGGATCGTCGCAGGCAGGCATCAGAGCCCGCTCGTCGTCGGGCTTGGGAGAGGGGAGAATTTCCTGGCAAGCGCGGTGCAGGCTTTGCTCGGAGAGACGCACGAATTCCTCGTTATAGAGAACGGCGAGATCGCCGAGATAACCGACTCCTCGGTCGAGGTCTTTGGTCCTTCAGGTGAAGTTATAGAGCGTGAGAGCTTCGAGGTGGATTGGGACGCCGAGGCCGTCGAGCTTGGCGGTTACGAGGACTTTATGCTCAAGGAGATCCACGAGCAGCCCGCCGCTCTTGGCGCGACCCTGCTAGGCCGCATCGACGCCGACGGTGTCGTCGACCTCTCGGAGATGGATCTCGACCTCGTTAGGATAGACAGGGTGGTGATCGTCGCCTGCGGCACGGCCTACCATGCCGGTCTGCTCGGCAGGCACGCTATAGAGAAACTCGCCAGGATACCGGTCGAGGTCGCGATCGCCAGCGAGTACCGCTACGCGGACCCCATCGGAGACGAGAAGACCCTCGTCGTCGCCATCAGCCAGAGTGGGGAGACCACGGACACTTTGGCGGCCGTAGGGGCGGCGCGAGAGTTCGGGGCGAAGGTGCTCGCGGTCACCAACACCCGGGGCTCGCTCATCACGCGCGAAGCCGATGCTGTCTTGCTCACGAAAGCGGGGCCGGAGATCTGCGTCGCCAGCACCAAAGCCTTCGTGGCCCAGGTCGCCGTCCTCGACCTTTTTGCGCTGGAACTTGCCGGCGTTCGCGGGGTCGTCGCTGAGGAGGAGTTGCGGGAAGTCGGTCGCGGCCTCAGTCTGGCGCCCGAGAAAGTAGAGGAGACGCTCGAAGTGCTCGGGAACAGGGCCGAGGAGGCAGCCTGCGTCTTCGAAGACGCCAGGTGCTCGCTCTTCCTGGGGCGTGGCATCTCGTATCCGGTGGCGCTTGAGGGGGCGCTGAAGCTCAAGGAGATCTCCTACCTTCCCTCAGAAGGGTATCCGGCTGGCGAGATGAAGCATGGTCCGATAGCGCTCGTCGACGAGTACTGCCCCGTCGTGGCGATCTTGGGGGAGGGACTCGTACGCGAGAAGACACTCTCAAACGTCGAGGAAACCGTCGCCAGGGGCGCGAACGTTATCGCCGTCTCGACCGAGGGAGACAGGGCCGCAGAACGCGTGGCCAGGGTAGTGCTCCCCGTCCCTGACGTGCCCGAGATCCTGGCTCCCTTTGTTTGTAGCGTGCCGCTTCAGCTCCTCGCCTACCACGTCGCCAGGGACCGCGGTCTCGACGTAGACAAGCCACGCAACCTCGCCAAGAGCGTCACGGTCGAGTAGCAAGAGTGGCCCTGACCTGAACAGCGCTGTACCTCTTCAGGTCAGGCGATTCACCGTATAGGAGGTTCATCGTGTGGTGGGCAGACTTGCTCTGGGGGTTCTGGAACGGCCTTACGGCCTGGGTCATCCTGATCTTGCACATCTTCGGCGTGTGGGAGGACTTCCCGTTCTACAACGCCGCGAGGAGCGGAAACTGGTACGACCTGGGGTTCCTGATCGGCGCGGGCTCTCCGATCCTGGGCACCCTGAGAGGTAGCCGAAGGAGCTCATGACACACGCGTTCACGACGCTCACTGCCCGCGGAGCACGACGGGAAGGGCCGACAGGAGGAGCGGCAACAACTGCCGATACGTCAGCTCTTCGTCGATAAAGCGCAGCGATTGGGCGAGCGGCATCGCGCCCATGACGCGGCGCAGCAAGTCCAATGGCAGACGGGGGTCGTGCGCGGCGAGCTGCAGAAAGCCCGTATCGAGCAGCCGCCACCTCAAGGCACTCCGGCGGCTCGGTGGAAGCGGACGGCCCTCTCGCCAGAGGCGGGCCAAAAATTTGCTCTCCTCGGCGATACGCACTATCCCATAGCCCGCGCTGGGTTTGATCAGGCCTCGCTTCGTGCCTAGCAAGATGTGCCGTGGCCCCGCAGTTTTCCGGGGCGCGAATCCCAGCGGGATGCAACCAAACTCCGCGTGGGAGACCGTGAATCGAACATCCGGATAGCGCGTCCGAAGGTACCTAAGCAAGGCCGTCTGGTCCTCCTCTAACGCGAGAGGGCCAAAACAGGCCGACTCGAGTAGCGCCTCCACGGGGCTCAACGGCAGCATGTAGGCGAATGTGCTCGCGTCGAGCGGGTCGAGAAGGTTCGCCGTCGTGGCGTCGAAAACCGGCCTGTCGGCGGAAACTCGTATGCCCGTGCCGCTCTCCAACGCGTGCGGTGCGCCCGGAGATGGAAAGACGGGCGAGACGTCAGTTGCGCTGTCGAAAACCCAGCGGGCTCTCAGGACGCCTTCTTCCGTAGCGATCTCGTAGAGTCCGTCGGTACGGCTAGTGATCGAGAGTGCCCTGGTGCGTAGCCACTCGACCCTGGCCGGCTCGAGCAGACCGTCGAGATGTGCGAAAACTTCGGTGGAGCGTACCATCCGCAAAACGAACGGTGCGATGGACTCGGGCGGCATGTCCGCCACCCTGGCCTTCCGCCACTCTCCCACGGCGAACCGATCATATGGTGTTGGTCTATGGCTCCAGTAGCTCCAGTGGACGGGCGGACGCTCCCACGGTGGATGGGGATCGACGACCGCCACCCTTTCGGGTAGCATCGTTCCGAGCTCTCGCAGCAGAGCAGGAGTGCGGCCAGGCCACCGCCGACGAAGACCACGTCATGCTCCCGAACAACCATCTCCGCGGTCATTCTACGCCGCAGTAGGAGAAAAGCCCGTGCCGGTGCTTCCGGCCCACGGTAAGCTGCACTGGTGGGTACGTACAGAGGCTGTATTCTGGAACGTTCGTACCCTGCGGAGTAGGAGGTGCGTTTGTGCGTGCGATGATCCTGGACGTTCCCGGCGGGTCGCTCAGGGCCGCGGAGGTGGCCGTACCAGAGCCCGAGGCGGGGCAGGTCCTCCTGCGCGTACGAGCCTGTGCCGTGTGCAGGACGGATTTGCACGTCGTGGACGGGGAGTTGCCCGATCCCAAACTGCCCCTGATCCCAGGCCACCAGATCGTCGGTACCGTGGAGAAGATCGGTGATGGCGTCGGTCGGTTCGATGCGGGAGATCGGGTCGGGGTGCCATGGTTGGGGTGGACCGACGGCGCGTGCCGCTACTGCCTCTCCGGGCGCGAGAACCTTTGTGAGAACGCCGGGTTCACCGGGTACCAGATCGACGGCGGCTACGCTGAGTACTCGGTCGCCGACGCCCGGTTCTGCTTTCCGATCCCCGACGGCTATCCTGATCTGCAGGCCGCACCGCTGTTATGCGCCGGCCTGATCGGTCACCGCTCCCTGCGCTTCGCCGGTGACGCCGAGAGGCTCGGTCTCTACGGTTTCGGTGCCTCGGCGCACATCGTGGCCCAGGTCGCATCGCACGAGGGCCGGCGCGTCTTCGCCTTCACCAGCCCGAACGACGAGGAAGCGCAAGGGTTTGCGAGGGAACTCGGCGCCGAGTGGGCGGGAAGCTCGACAGAAGCACCTCCCGAGGAGCTAGATGCGGCGATCGTCTTCGCCCCGGTTGGCGCCCTCGTCCCCGAGGCCCTGAGGGTCGTTGCCAGGGGCGGTACCGTCGTCTGCGCCGGCATACACATGAGCGACATCCCGACCTTTCCCTACGAGATCCTCTGGGGCGAGCGCTCGGTGCGCTCGGTGGCCAACCTGACGCGGCGAGACGGGAGCGAGTTTCTCGCGCTCGCCCCGGAAGTTCCCGTCCGTACCGAGGTCGTGTCTTTTCCTCTCGAAAGAGCCAACCAAGCGCTAGAAGCTCTGCGCGGCGGCAGGGTGCGGGGGGCTGCCGTGCTCGTTGTAGACTCTCGGTGATCAAGTACGCGATGATCTGCTGTCAGCCGTGAAGATACTCCGCGAAAGCGAGGGGGCAACCTGCAACAAACGCACCTTATCCTGTTTTTGGCGGCCTCGCTGGTCGTGATCTTAGCGCCGGGTCCAGACAACATCCTGGTGTTGACCCGCGGCATCACGCTGGGGCGCAAAGCTGCGCTGGTCTCGGCTGCCGGTGCGAGCACGGGTCTGGTATGCCACTCGCTCTTCGCGGCGGCGGGGCTGTCAGCCCTTCTGGCGCGGTCCGCCGTAGCCTTCTCGGTGGTCAAGTACGTGGGTGCGGCGTACCTGATCTACCTGGGAGCCAGGGCGCTGCTGGGTAGGGAACGCTTGGTGCTCTCGGAGAAGACCTCGCCGATAGGGTTGAGGAGCGTTTTTGTACAGGCCGTAACCTCGAACGTCTTGAACCCCAAGATAGCCGTCTTTTTCCTGGCTTACTTGCCGCAGTTCGCTGGCCCATCCACCGGTGTGACGTTCCAGCTTCTAGGGCTTGGCCTGGCTTTCGCGCTGCTTACCTGGATGGTATTCAGCGTCCTTGCTATCTTTTCGGGTGACCTGGGAAAGTGGCTCAGGGGACGGCCGAAGGTCGCGAGCTGGCTCGGTTGGCTCACGGGCGGCGTGCTGATCTCCTTGGGGCTGAGGCTGGCCCTGCCCGAGCGTAGCTAACGAACGACATTCAAAGCGGCGGGTTCGATGCGGAAAGACATGGGCAACTGGCCCCAGAGCTCGCCGTCGAGTTGAACGGGCACCTCAGCGCCAGGGGCCCTGGCGTAGACTCCTGTGGAGGTAAAGGACTTCATCGTACGGTTCAGTGGCTTTCGAGCCATGATCCCGGCGAAGACGTCTGGCCTCAAAAGGGCGCTCACGCGCTCGACCAGGATGGTCTCGAGCTCTCCGCTCGTCAGCAGACCGGGACCCGACACCCTGAAGTCTCCTCCGTAGAAGTGGCCGTTGGCGACTATGGCGAACCTCGCGACGTCGACCTCGCCCGCGTGGCTTATCTCTAGCGGAGGAAACTTGTTCCCGAAGAGGACCCTGAACGCCGTTATCGGGAAGGCCAGACCCCGCAAGAAGCGCTTGAGGCGCGGGGTAACGGCGTCTACGACCTTGGCATCGAAGCCGATGCCGGCCATGCACGTAAAGCGGCGCTCGACCCCCTCATCGTTCGTGGCGACGCCGAGGTCGATCCTGGAGCGCTCGCCGTCCAGAATGCGCCTGCAGGCCTGCTCCGCGTCGAGTGGCAGTCCGAGCTCCCGCGCCAGCACGTTCGCCGTGCCTAGCGGCAGGATGGCGAGCGTGGACTCGGGGGAGAGACCGTTCAGCACTTCGTTCACCGTCCCGTCGCCCCCTGCGGCGACGATAAGCCGGTTCCCGGCGAGGGAAGTGAGCTCGGTGGCGTGGTTGGGGTGTTCGGTGTTCAGCACCTCCACCGTCAGGCCCCCGGAGCGCAGGATCTTGGCGAAATGCTCCAGATAACCTTCGTCACCGGCGCGCCCCGAGTTGGGGTTCCCGATGATGACAGCGTCTGTCGCCGTATCCATCTCCATACTATAGCCCTTTTGCCGGAGCCCGATCTGCCGTAACATACGCCCTGTGGAAGGATTCGTCGTACCAGGCATAGGGGTCGACGTCGTCGACGTCGAGAGGATGCAGTTCGCCCTCGAGCGCACGCCGAAGATAAGGCGGCGCCTGTTTACCGAGGCGGAAATCGCCTACTGCGAGAAGTACCGCTTCGCCGAGCGCCACTACGCCGGACGCTGGGCCGCCAAAGAGGCCGTGACCAAGGCGTTGGGGTGCGGCCTGATCCAATGGAACGGCGTCGAGGTGATGCGCGAGCGTGGCCGGGCCCCGACGGTGCGTATCTTCGGCAAGATCAAGAAGTTCGCCGACGCGGTCGGCGTCCGCGAAGAGGACCTCCACATCTCGATAACCCACTCCGAGCTCTCCGCCGTCGCCGTCTGCGTCGTGCGCCGGGAGCAGATCTCCGGGTGAAGCTCTACACCGCAGAAGAAATGTCCCGCGCCGACAATGCCGCCCAGGAACTCGGCATCCCAGGCACCGTCCTGATGGAGCGCGCCGGAGCACAAATGGCCCGCCTCGCCCTCGAACGCTTCGCCCCAAGCCGCGCCCTCGTCGCCTCGGGCGGCGGCAACAATGGCGGCGACGGCTTCGTCATCGCCCGCGAGCTGCACCGCTCTGGCGTCGACGTCGCTGTCCTGGCGACGAAAAGCGAGTACGAAGGAGACCCGGCGACCAACCTCGGGACGCTGCGGACCCTGGACGTGAGGCTCGTCGGCGCCGAAAACCTCGACGCGGAGCTGGAGGATGCCGACCTCGTCGTCGACGCCCTGCTGGGTACGGGGTTCTCCGGGAAGGTGCGGGAGAAGGAGGCCGGGATCATCGGGCAGATCAACTCGTCCGCGGCTTCTGTACTGGCCGTGGACGTCCCCTCCGGCGTCGACGGGGCCACGGGCGAGGTTCAAGGGGTTGCGGTATCCGCCGACCTTACGGTCTGCGCGCACGCGGCGAAGGCTGGATGTGTGATATCCCCCGGCCGCGAACACTCTGGCGAGGTCGTCGCCGTTGACATAGGCATCCCGCCGGAGGCGGACGTAGATCCCACTCTAGCATGGACCGATGCGGCCTCGCTCAGAGGCAAGATACCGCGCACCGCGGAGCCGGCCCACAAGTACTCGGCCGGCGCCGTGCTCGTCGTGGCGGGCTCCCGCGGCATGACGGGCGCTCCCGTGATGGTCGTCAAAGGCGCGCAACGAACAGGGTGCGGTATCGTGTTCCTCGCCACCTCGGAAAGTGTCGCTCCCGCCGTCGATCTCGCGCTGACCGAGGCGCTCGTGTACGGCGTCGCGGAAGAAGACGACGGCTATATGGGATCAAACGCCCTGGAGGAGATCCTGGAGCATGTACAGAGGGCAACCGCCCTCGTGATGGGACCTGGAACGGGTACGGGGGATGAGGGCAGGCGCCTCGTCGAGGGCATCCTGCGCGAGGTCGAGGTCCCCGTGCTGCTCGACGCCGACGCCATCACCAACGTCGGCGATACTAACGTTATCTCAGGGAGGAGCGATCCAACCGTCATCACGCCCCACGCTGGCGAGTTGGGGCGTCTGCTGGGAACGGGGGCGAAGGAGGTGTCGGCCCGCAGGCTCGACTCGGCCAGAAACGCCGCCGATAAGCACGACTGCTGCGTGCTGCTCAAGGGCTCGGGCACGCTCGTTGTGGAAGGCGAGAGGGTCGCCGTCAACTCCACGGGGGATGTCGCGCTCGCCACGGCGGGGACGGGGGATGTGTTGTCCGGTGTGATCGGGGGCCTACTCTCGCGCGGCATGGACACCTACGAGGCGGCGAGAGCCGGCGCCTGGGCGCACGGGCGCGCGGTGGAGCTCTGGCTCGAGGAGACGGGCTGGCCCTCAGAGAGCCTCGTTGCCACCGACCTCCTCGGGTATCTACCGCGGGCCGTGGGAGAGCTACTCTGACCTTCAGGCTGCTCTTCGTAGGAGACATCGTCGGGCCCTCCGGATGCGCCGCGGTCGTCGACCTGATCCCAGGGTTGCGCGGAGAGCTGAGGCTCGACGCCGTCGTGGCCAACGCCGAGAACTCGGCACCAACGGGGCGTGGTATCACCCGCGAGAGCGGCTCCGCCCTGCTCTCCGTTACAGATTTTCTCACCCTCGGAAACCACGCCTTCGATGCCGAGGGGTACAGGGAGTTCCTCGAGGAAGAAAGGGTTGTGCGTCCAGCCAACTTCGGCGATAAAGACCCGGGGTCGGGGTGGGGCCTCTTCGAGGCCGGCGGTGTGACCGTGGGCGTCACCAACGTGCTCGGGAGGGTGTTCGTCGAGAGGACGAAGGTATCGCCCTTTCAGGCCGCGGACCGGGCCGTGACGGAGTTGAACGAGCGTGGCGCCGACCTCGTCCTCGTCGATTCCCACGCGGAGGCCACGAGCGAGAAGCTCGCGCTCGCTTACCATCTCGATGGGAAAGTGCAGGCCGTGCTCGGGACGCATACGCACGTGCCCACGTCGGACCTTTCGATCCTTCCGGGTGGAACGGCTTACGTGACAGATGTAGGCATGACAGGCTGTAAGGAGAGTATCATCGGCTTCGGGCGGGAAGACTTCCTCGCCCTGTTCATGGGAAAGTGGCGCGGGATCTCGGTCGCCACCCAAGGTCCCGTCGTCCTCAACGCCGCGCTCGTCGAGTTCGACCTCGACACACAGCGGGCCATAGGAATCTGGGCCGTAAAGAGAGAGTGGAAGCCCTAAGCCTGGGTGCGCCGGGCCGTTTACAATAGACGGGCGAGCGGGAACGACGATCAGAGGGGTAAGCGTGGAACAGCAGGACATTCGAGAGCTGAAGGTGGCCGAGATCGCGCACCAGGAGTGGCCCACGCTAGGGCCCGACGAGACGGTGGAAGGTACCATAAAGCTCTTCGCAGAGGCCGGCATCTCGGGCGCCCCCGTCGTCGACGATGGAAAGTTGGTCGGCATAGTCACGGAAGGGGATCTCATCTTCCGCGACGCCGACATCAAAGCCCCGGGCTACCTCGATATCCTTGGCGGTATGATCCCCTTGGGGAGCTGGGACGAGTACCGTAACGAGGCGCTAAAGAGTGCCGGGGTGACCGTCGACGAGGTCATGACGGAGAGCCTGATCACGATCCTCCCGGATGCCTCGCTGGCTGAGGCCTCCACTATCATGGCCGAGAAAGGGGTCAAGATACTGCCCGTCGCCGAAGAAGATGTGCTCCGCGGCGTCATCACCCGGATGGATATCTTGACCCTGCATATACTGAACCCCAGCCGGTAAGGGAATTCCGTGGGCACCATGGTTGCCGGAACTGGGGCCCGTACCTGGGCCGAGGTTGACCTTGGTGCCGTGCGCCACAACGTGGGCACCCTCAGGCGCAGGGCACCAAACTCGCGCCTCATGGCCGTCGTAAAGGCCGACGCCTACGGACACGGCGCCGTCGAGGTGGCCCGCGCCTGCATAGAAGCCGGGGCTGACTCCCTCGCCGTCGTCAGCGTCGAGGAGGGGGCTGAGCTGCGGTGCGCCGGCCTCGACGTCCCGACATTGGTCTTCACCGACCTCCTTCCCGACAGGCTCCCGCTAGCCGCCGAGCTCCGCCTGGCCGTGACGGCGCACTCCATAGCGAGCGCGAGGCGCATCGCTTCCCACCCCGGCCTCGAGGCCCACATGAAGGTGAATACGGGGATGAACCGCTGGGGCGTCGAGCCTTCCGAGGTGGGGGAGGCGCGCAAGATACTCGGCCCTCAGCTCGCGGGCGTCTACACGCATCTCGCCTCGGCCGACTCGGACGAGGTGGCGACGGGATGCCAGATCGAACGCTTCGAGTCCGTCCTTGCCGCGCAGCCCTTCGGGGGCGTCCTGGTGCACGCCGCGAACTCGGCGGCCACCCTCTGGCATCCCGATTCGCACTACGATTGTGTCCGTCCCGGAATCGCGCTGTACGGGCTACACCCGGCGGGAGACGAGGGAGATCCCACGGCCGAGGATCTGCGGCCCGCGATGACCCTCAAGAGCTATGTTGCGGGGATTCGGTGTCTCGCCCCCGGTGAAGGGGTGTCTTACGGGCTGACGTACAGGGTCGAGGAGCCGATGTTCGCGGCGACCGTGCCCATCGGGTACGCGGAGGGTTACAGGCGGGCGCTCTCGGGGTGGGCTGAGGCCCTGATCCGGGGCCTCAGAAGCCCTTTGCTTGGGAGGGTTACGATGGATGCCTGCGTGTTCGGGGTCGGCGGCGAGGTCGAGGAGGGGGACGAGGTCGTGCTCCTCGGTGCCCAGGGCGGGGAGCGCATAGGAGCCGAAGAACTCGGTTTGCGTGCTGGCACGATAAACTACGAGATCACCACGGGGATAAATCCCCGCCGCGTCGAGAGGAGCTATGAGCATGTTCGAGGGTCTTAAGTTCAAGTCAGCCGCCCGGAGGTCGGCGATCGTCATAGCGATCTACCTCGGCCTGCTCTACATCCTGAGCCGCGCTTTCCCAGACAGCAACTTCAACCTGGACACGAGGGCTCAAGTTATCAGCCTGATCGTGAACGCGGCGATATTCTTCTTTATCTTCACGTTTATCTACGCGCTCCTGGAGCGCAGCAGAGATAGGCGCGCGGCCGGGGCCGCCAAACAGAAGAATTCTGGAAAGCCCGCCCAGGGCGAGGGTGACTCCGAGGCCTCTGCGCTCAAGGGGCGTCCCAACCCCAACACGAGCCGCAAGAAGTCCCGCCGCCGGCGCTAAACTCGTCCCCCCGTACGGTCGTGTAGAATCGCGCCGAGGACGTGGAAGCTGGGAGGTTTGAATCTTGAACTTCGAGAGGTCGACGAGGGACCGATGGATCCGTGGCGTGTGCGGCGGCGCGGCCCACGCTTACGGTTGGAACTCCAACGTGGTGCGACTCGTTACGGTGGTCCTGGCCGTGATCATCCCCGGTCCGACCACGCTGGTGGCTTTTGTACTCTACCTGTTGCTAAGCTTCTATCTCCCTGAGAGCGAGGAGTTCTAGAGGTTTGGAATTCGCGGAAGCCCAGAAGGAGGCCCTGGACTGTACGAAGTGCGGGCTCTGCCACTCGAGGACGCAGGTCGTCTTCGGCGAGGGACCCCTGAACGCCAGGCTGTTCATAGTCGGTGAAGCGCCCGGCTTCAACGAAGACAAAGCGGGTAAACCCTTTATGGGAGCCTCGGGGATGCTCCTGGACCGGCTGCTCGAGTCTCTCGGTCTCGGGCGTGAGATGGTCTACCTGACCACGCTCGTCAAGTGCCGCCCGCCGGGCGCTCTACCGCGGTCGCCGAAACCTTCCGAGATCAGCTCCTGCCGTCCCTACCTCGTCTCCCAGCTCGCGGCCGTCGACCCCAAGGTCGTCGTCGCCCTCGGGGACCTGCCCAGCCGGATACTCACGGGAAAAAAAGAGGCCGTCTCGCGTATCAGGGGGCGCGCGATCCCGCTCGACGGCCGCTACGTGTTCCCGACTCTCTCCCTGCAACGGGCGCTCTACACCCCGGCCGAGCGGGATCTCTTTATCTCGGATTTCTCCCGCCTGCCGGAGCTTCTCGAGGCCGAGCGACCATCGACCTACGAGACGCTGAACGTTACCCGCTCCCCCGAGCGGGAACCCGTCCAGCCGGGGCTCTGGTAGGGTCCAGAGATCCCGCATGGAGTTCGAAGGCCTGGAGGAGGCCGCGCTCGAAGGGCTGGCATCCAGGGTGGCGCAAGTGCTCGTTCCTGGCGACGTAGTCGTGCTCTCTGGTGAGGTCGGCGCCGGCAAAACCACCTTCGTGCGTGCGGCCGTACGCTCCCTGGGCGTCACCGACCGGGTGACAAGTCCTACCTATCAGCTGGCCCGCGGCTACGAGGGGGCAAAGGACGGGCGAAGCATTCTCGTGAACCACCTGGATCTCTACAGGCTCGAAGGGATCGAAGACCGCGACGTACTGGAGCTCGACGACTACATCGAACCCGAGGCCTTAACGTTTATGGAATGGGCGGCCCCGGCGCTGGATGCGATCGAGAACCCCTCCGTCGTACAAATTTTCCACGAGACTCCTACGACGCGCGGGGTGATCCTCGAAGGACCCATCGTGGAGCGCTTGTAGTCGTGTTGGTCCTTGCCCTCGACGCCTCGACCCCCGTGACCACCGTGGCCCTCGCCGAGGTCTCGACTACCGGACGCGAGATCCTCGCCGAGGTCTCCACCACCGGACGCGGGGCCTCCGAAACTTTGCTCTCCGCCATAGACGATGCCATCGACCTGGCGGGGCATGAACTTGGCTCTGTAGGACTCGTTCTCGCCGGGGTGGGACCAGGAACCTTCACTGGCATCCGCATTGCGGCGGCGACGGCCCAGGCGCTCGCTGCAGGCACCGGCGTCGCGCTCTCGAAGAACTCCACCCTGGATGCACTCGCCGCCCCCGCGCTCTCGTGTTCGGCCGACGTATTCGCCGTGCTTGACGCCAGGAGGGGTCAGGTGTTCGCCCGCAGGTTCTCCGATGCCGGTCCCACCACCGGCATCTACTGTGTCAGGCCGGAGGAGCTGTCGGTGGTGGGAGAGCCGGTCCTTGTTGGCGACGGCGCCAAACGCTACCGTCGAGACCTGTCGAAGCTCGGGCATATCCCCTCAGACGGCTCGCCGCTCCATAGGGTCACGGCGGCCGGGCACGTCGTGTCGGCACACCTCACCCCCGTGAGCCCCGAAGATCTCGTCCCGATCTACGTCCGCGAGCCTGACGCCGAGGTCCGCCGCGACCTCAACCCCTGGAGCCGCTCTTGAGCGAGGCGCACCTGCGCCGGATGGAGGACGGAGACCTCCCCTCGGTCATGGCCATAGACGCCCTATGTCTCCCACGACCGTGGAGCGCGGCAATCTGGCGCGGAGAGCTCACAAGTCCCCACGGCCTCTATTTGGTGATCGAGGAGCGGGGTGAGATCTCGGGCCACATCGGGGTGCGCAACGTCCTCGGCGAGCTCCACATCACCACTATCGCCGTCAGGCCGGAGTACCGTCGTTGCGGACACGCCCGCGCCATGATCGGCGCGGCGCTCGCAGCCTACCCAAACGCCGGCTACGTGCACCTCGAGGTACGCCCGACCAACGAGGCCGCGGTGGCCCTCTACGAGTCGCTCGGCTTCAGGGAAACGGGACGCAGGCCACGCTACTACGGTGACGAGGATGCGCTCCTCATGACCCTGAACCTGGATCGTCGGTAGACTTCTGGCGCTCTTCACGCTGCCTGCGGGCTTCCTCCCTGCGACGTCGCAGCGCCTCGGGTGGCTCGAACGGTTTCAACATCAGGAGCGCAGGCACCAGGCAGGCTAGAAAAGACACGAAGAGGCCGCCCGCGATCAAGGGGTCGACCGGGCCGCGAAATACGTAGATCGCAAACATGACCAGCATCACCAGCGCTATGCCCGCGAACAAGAGTGAGAAAGTCCGCATACCACAAGTATAACGTGGTCCCGCGTAGTGACCGCAGTCCGAACAAAGGACGGCCGGGGAGGATGTTAGAGTCCCCGCCCCCCGAACCTTTCTTTGCTCGCGACTTTTCGCAGCCCGACTCTACGCATTCGCCACGGACGTAAACGCTGTATCTACACCCGAACGTGGCTTAGGTAAAAGAAAAGCCCGGTCGGGGGAGGATGGGGAGAACCGACCGGGTTCATGGGCTACGCGTCCCCAGAGGGGAGAGCGGACCCTTGACAGCAGTGTAGCGGAGGTTTAGGAGCTTCCCCACCCCCAAATCCGCCCGCTAGAAGCAGCCAGAACCCGCAGTATGCAGGGCTTTTCGCCAGAGGCGCCGTGCGTTTGCTTCCAGGTGCGTTGGGGCCTGTCAACAAACCCTCCTGTACATGCGTCACGAATGGTGCAAAATACACACCAAGACGTTGCAGCGGCCCACACGAGGGGGTGACCCGATAATGACCCGTAGGTGCTGGTAGTACACGTCCGTGAAAAAACCTGAAGGACGCGCCGAGGTTTGAGGGTCGTGTGGCCCCCAACCGTCCTTTGCTATACAATGCTCGGGATGATACGAGCACTAAAGACTATCTTCGCGGTGGTGACCGGCCGTTAGCGCGCCGAGCACCCCCCGCAAGCAACCCGATGCCGCCCGCGCCTACGTCGCGGGCGTGATCCTGCTCTCCGCGGTTGCTCTGGCGCTGTGGACTATCTTCATTGGGCTCTCCCTGGACTACACCATGCTGCTGGTGGGACTTGCGCTTGGGGCGTTCAGCGCCGGTGCGCGCTTTTTGCCGGTGCGCTTCGGCGTGGGGCGGGCATCCTTCGACGCGGGTAGCGTGCCGATCTTTGCTGCCCTCATCCTGGGCGGCCCGGCCTGCGCCCTTCTCGCGGCCATACCTTCGGCGGTTCACCGAGATCCCTCCAGGACGGCCTTTATGGGGGCGATCCACCTCCTGCAGATACTTGTAGGCTCCCTCGCGTTCGCGCTGTTCTTCACAAGCCCACTCCTGGGAGACCCCCGCTTCTCAGCCCCGCTCATCCTCGGGACCCTGGCGGCCGGGCTCGCATTCTTTGGCCTCGACGCCGTGATAGGCCCGATACTTATGCGCCTGAAGTACGGCCTCACGACACGCGAGGTCATTGGGGAGATCGTGGTGCCTGGCCTTCCATCGGATGCCCTGGCCGTCGCGGCGACGCTTGCCACCGCGCTGGCTGTAGTCTCCTACGGGCCGCTCGCGGCGATCACCATCCTCGCCGGCGTCGCCCTGTCCCTGGCCGCGGCCAACGTGGTGAGGGATTACCGCAAGAAGGCGCTTAGGCTCGCGTCCGAGAACGAGGCGCTGAGGGAGGCCCTTCGCGACTCGAACCTGGAGATCGCCTCGCGACTCGTCGGCGGGCTCGGGCAGCGCGACGGGTACGCGGCGGCCCACGCCGCCGCCTCGGCCGTCTACGCGGCTGACATCGCCAGAGATTGCGGGCTAGACGAGGGACGCTCCCGCGAGGTACGCCTGGCCGCGCTCCTTATGGACGTTGGCCTCCTTTGGGTCCCCGACGACGTGCTCCTGGTCCCCGCAGAGAGGTTGAACTCGCTGGGCAGGATGCACCTCGAGGCACATCCCGCCGCCGGCGAGGAGGTCCTCTCCGGCCTGCCCGGGCTCGGGGAGGCGGCCCGCTGGGTCAGGTGGCACCACGAGAGGCCCGACGGCACGGGCTATCCAGACAGGCTCAAGGGCGCGTGGGCCCCGCTGGAAGCCAGGATCTTGTCCGTCTCATCCCTTTACGCTTCGCTGATCCTCGACGGACCGAGCGCGCCTGCGCTACCTCCCGCCGAGGCTAGACGGGTTCTGGTTTCGGAGATCGGCAAGGCCGCCGACGAGGGCGTCGCGAGGGTACTGCTGAGGCTGCTCGACACCGAGGAAGACTCCTACGCAACCGCCTCAGACGAACGCTTCGAATTCGCCGGGGTGAGGGGCCTTGAGGGCAGGGGGAGTGTCTTCACGAAGACATCCTGGCCACAGGTCACGACTTAGCCCCGAGATCAAGCCGCCCAAAGTGCTATAAACGGCGCCGTGATCCTGGCGATAGAGACTTCCTGCGACGACACCTGCGCCGCCGTTGTCGAACCCGACGGGCAGCGTGCCCTCTCGAACGTAGTCCACACGCAGACCGAGCACGCGCGCTACGGTGGCGTCGTCCCAGAGGTCGCCTCCCGAGCCCACCTCGAACGCCTCGACGGGGTGGTAGAGAAGGCCCTCTCGGACGCTGAAGTTTCTCTCGACGACGTCAGCCGCGTGGCGGTCACGACGCGGCCTGGTTTGATCGGCGCCCTCCTCGTCGGCGTAGCCGCGGCGAAGGGCCTTGCCTACGCCCGGGCGCTCCCGCTCGTCCCCGTAAACCACCTGGAAGGACATGTCGCCGCCGCATACCTGGCGGACCCAGGACTGGAGCCACCTTTCGTGGCCCTGATCGCCTCCGGCGGGCATACGGCTCTCTACGCGGTGGACTCCGACCGCACTATGAACCTACTCGGCGAGACTCTCGACGACGCCGCGGGGGAGGCCCTGGACAAGGGCGCCAGGATGCTCGGCCTCGGCTTCCCCGGCGGACCGGAGATCTCCAGGGTCGCGCACGAAGGAGACTCTGGCCGCCACGATTTCCCCGTCGGGCTCAAAGATAAGAACAACCTCGATTTCAGCTTCTCCGGTCTCAAGACGAGCCTCCTGTACAAGCTGAAGGCGATGGACCAGGAACAACTCCGGGAAGAGCTGCCGCACCTGGCGGCGGGCTACGAGGCCGCCGTCGTCGAGGCCCTCTCCCGCAAGTTACTCCGCGCTGCAGATGCCCACGATGCGCCCACCGTCGTCGTGGCTGGTGGGGTCGCGGCCAACGCCTCTCTCCGCCGGACCCTCGAAGAAGTATGCGCAAAGGCCGGAACCAAACTCGTCATCCCCCCACCCGAGCTGTGCACTGACAACGCGGCCATGATCGGGGCCGCCGCACCCCACTCGGCCTCGATTCCCTACCCGAAATACCTGAGCCTGAACGCCAGGAGCGTCTGAACGCGCTACTTGGAAGTCTGCCCAGTCGTCTCGCAGTTGACACTTCAGCCAGGCGTCCAAACCTCACCGTAACCCCCGTCAGGGTAGTTGAGTCGGCAGGAACGTTACCTGTTCCCATTCCAAGTCTGCCGCGAACTTCGCGTGTACGGAGTTCTAAGAAGTTCATCAACAGCCTGCGAATCTAACCGAGTGACGTTCCACCTTCCAGCCGATGCCCGCAGCACTGCTAGTCTTCACGGGCGCACTACACATCGGTGTTGGCCCCGACGTCTGGAACGGCAAAGAAAGTGGGTACGGCTAGCATGAGCACCAGTGTCGCCGTCTACGAGAACGGCAAAAAGGCCGAAGCAAACTACTCGCTGAGTGAGGTCCACGGGGCCATCCAGGACCATCGGGCTGTGGTATGGGTCTCGCTCCTCGAGCCGAGCAAGGAGGAGTTGGACTCCGTGGCGCAGCAGTTTGGGTGGCAAGAGCTGGCGCGGGAGGACGCCGAAACCCACAAGGGAATCGTTGTGAAGTATGAGGGGCGTAGGTTGAGCCTGATGGTTAGCCCCGCCCGGTATCTTTACGACTCGGGCACCGTGGAGATCGGCGAGCTCGCCGTCCTCCTTGAGGAGGGGCTCGCGATCACCGTCTTGCGCGGAGAGGGCCCGAACTTCCGCGACGTGGAGCAGAGCCTCGAAGGGAGCTCGGACCTCTCGCATCTGGGCGCGGGGGCCATCCTGCGCGCGCTCCTCCGTCGGGTGCTCGACGACTACGTTTCGGTGGTCGATGGGCTCGGAGACGACCTAGCTGGCTTGGAGGACCTCGTCTTCGAAGGCGACGGCAGGATGACCAACAGGCTCTACGAGCTCTCGAGGGAGGTAGCCAGGTTCCTGAGGGTGAGCGCACACCTAGAGGCCGTCTTGGAGGGCCTGGCAGATCCCGGCTTGCACGATGAGGAGCCAGGATCGCGGTCGGAACTCGTAAAGCGCCTGGGCAGCGCACGAAGCCGCGCCCGCTGGGTAAACTCGAGGGTCTCGGAGTTCGCAGGGCTCCTACAGAACCTGTTCAACGCTAACCTCACTTTGGCGAGCGTCAAGCAGGCTGACCAGTCGCGCAGGATCAGCGCCTGGGCCGCCATAATCGCCGTGCCTACCGTAATCGGGAGCATCTACGGGATGAACTTCCGCTACATGCCGGAGCTCGACTTGAGGTTTGGGTATCCGGTCGTGCTGCTCGTCATGGTAGCGAGCTGCATCGTGCTCTACGTGGTCTTCAAGCGCATCGGGTGGCTGTGAGAACCGGGTCGTGTTGAGGACTTCTAAGTCCTCAAGAGACAAGAAGAGTCCGGGTTGTTCTGTGATGCCCAACTGGGCCAAAGGCGAAGCCTGATCCCAGTAACTCCACTCCCCCACGCCCCGCATGATGGCACCGACCGAAGGGTTCCGCATCCGAGGAGAGCTATTCACCGGAGTGCGTGGAAGGGGTCAGCCTGTTGTAAAAGTCGGCGCTGAGCTGAAAGTGAGTACGAATCGGGCTCCAGTAGCTCCAAAAGCCTCAAGTACGGTGTGTTTGGGGCACGATCCGGGGTCGGAGCAGGCAAAGAGGGAGTTTTTCAACAGGCTGGGGTCTTCTACGAAGTACGCATGAACCACAACGTATGCTAGGGTGCGATCGAGGACCGCGAGAGCCGGTTGAACCAGAGGAGGATCGGATGTCCGAGAGGATCGATGGACCCTACTCGCCGATTGCGCTGCCGCCCCTACCACTGGAGGATTGGAAGGACACCAAAGAGACGCTCCACCGCTACGCCCAGATCGTTGGCAAGGTGCGCCTTGAGCATTCACCCTTCAGGAACCACTGGTGGCACGTAACGTTCTACGTCGATCCTCGCGGTCTCAGCGCTCGCCACATGTTCAGTGGCGAACTTCCGTTCGAGATTACTTTCGACCTCATTGCTCACGAGCTAAAGGTGGTCACCGGCGCCGGGGACCGAGCTTCCTTCCCGCTTCGAGACGGGCTCTCCGTGGCCGCGTTCTACGGCAAGCTGGTCTCCATCTTCGAAACCCTTGGCATAGACGTTGACCTGAACAAACCCAGCCCCTTCGATCTCGAATACAACGACAGGCACTTCGAGGTAGACACCGAGAACGCCTCCTACGACGAGGAGTACGTGGACCGCTACCGCAGGATACTGACTTGGGTAGACCGCGTTTTCCGGGAGTTCTCGGGACGCTTCAACGGCAAGACTAGCCCGGTCCATCTTTTCTGGCACGGCTTCGATCTCGCCGTCACTCGCTTCTCCGGGAGACGCGCCCCCGAGCGGGAAGGCGCGGACTCGGTCACGCGCGAGGCCTACTCCCACGAGGTCATATCTTTCGGCTTCTGGCCCGGAGACCGCAATACTCCCGCCCCAGCCTTCTACTCCTACGCGGCCCCCGAACCGGACGGATTGGCCGGGCAGCCTCTACGTCCGGAAGCGGCGTTCTGGGCTCCCGAAGGCGGTATGGCGCTGCTGATGTACGACGATCTGCGCAAGGCCGACTCGCCTAAAACTACTCTGCTGGAGTTTATGGAGGGCGCCTACGAGGCGGGGGCGAGGACCGCGAGCTGGGACGTGGAGGATCTCCGGGCCGAACTCGTTCGTTAGGCCGCTGTGCCTCAGCTCTCCAGGCGCGACTCTTTGAGGTCGAGATCGCGCTCTATTCGGTGCATCACCTCGTCGCCGATGCGATCCTCGTTGCGGAGCCTAAACAGGGCGGTGCGCTGTGCGGAGCCTGCCTAGCGGGCGGCGACGGGGATGGGGCTAGCTGTCCTGATAATGCCCCTCTGTGGCGCTCCTGGGTCGTTAGGACCGGGGCTAGGCCGAACTTCGCGTGTACGGCGTTCCAGGAAGTTCGCACGGCCGTGATCTTGTGCAGCGTGAACTCCGCGGCGGCCGCGACTCGCGGACCGGGACATGTAGGATGTGCGAGCAGGGGCAAGCTGTCACGGGAGAAGGACTCGGTGGGCTTCTGGTGGGTGCGGGTCGGGATGACGTTGGTCTGCCTGGCCCTGGCGGCACGGAACATGGGCAGGACGGGGCCGATAGCCCGACCGACTCCTCCCATGGGCGATCCGTGGGCGGCGTTGGTCGGGGGCGCGCTATTGTGGGCCTTGGCGAGCGTGGTCGTCGCTTCCGAGAGCGCCCGACGCAGGATGAGGCGGCGCACGTGGGGCTGGGTGGCGTCCTTCCTCACTGCCTCGCTGGTGGCGGCGTACGCGTTCGGTAAGTTCGTGTGAGTACTCGGCGGTAGTACCTATCCCTCCGGCGGTCCTGCCCCGATGGGACAAGTGCCGAATTCTATTCATCTAATGTCGCGGTTACGC